>JAQBOZ010000011.1 GCA_028287785.1 Chlorobiota bacterium | reverse complement strand
GGTGACCGGGTGGTGGAACAGCCTGACGCCGGTGGATCTTGACGATGACGGTGACATGGACTACATCGTGGGCAACATCGGGTTGAACTGGCGGTACAAGACATCGCCGGAGAACCCGATCGAGGCGTACACCGCGGACTTCGACGGCAACGGCAGCCTGGACTTTATCCTCACCTACTTCGATCTGCACGACCAGCGGCGCTATCCGGTCCCGGACCGGCCGCGGATGATCACCCAGATCCCGAGCATGCAGGCGAAGTTCACCTCCTACGGCAGCTACGGTCACGCCGGCCTGGAGCAGGTGTTCTCCAAGGCCAGGCTCGATTCCGCCTACAAGCTGACAGCGACCACGTTCGCGACGAGCTGGGTGGAGAATCTGGGGAACGGAAAGTTCGCGGTCCACCCGCTTCCGGACATCGCCCAGCTCTCCCCGACGTTCGGAACCGTTGCCGGGGATTTCGACGGCGACGGAAAAATGGATATCCTGCTGACCGGCAATTTCTACGACGGCCCGGAGCCGCTGATACCGCGACGCGACGCCGGATGCGGCCTGATCCTGAAGGGAGACGGCAAGGGTGGTTTCACCCCGCTGACAATCGCCGAAAGCGGGATCATGACGCGCGGTGACGCGCGCGCCATAGCCACGGTGCGCGCCGGCAAGACCGGCAACACGCTCTATGAAGTCGTCACCAACAGCAATGGCCCGGTTCAGACGTTCGCCAGGGATGGCGGCCTGAACGGAGGAAGGCTCTTCACGGTGGATCGCGCGCTCCACTGCACGCACGCGGTGGTCAAATTCGATGACGGCCATGTCCGTCGCTACGAGTTCCCCGCGGGCTCCGGCTATCTCTCGGCCAGCTCCCCGACATTCGAGGCAACCCCGAGGATGAAATCAGCGACCCTCTACAACGGCGGGTACGTGATCAAAGAGATTGTTTTCTGATACCGACCGAGTTCACATTAATCTCACGGACAATGGCTATGCGTAACCTCTTCTACACCCCCCTGCTGCGGATGCTCGCCCTCTGCTCCGCCGTCGTGATGCTGATGGCGCCGCCGGCGCGCGCGCAGAAGCATATCCAGGATATGAACGACAGGGTCGATTCGATCTATATGCAGAGCGGCGCCCGTTATATCCACGAATGGAACAGGCTGATCACCGATGTGATGATCGACGACGGCTGGTCCCCGCCGATCGCAACCCGGTATTACGCATACGCGAACGTGGCGGCCTTCCAGGCTGCGATGCCCGGCTTCCCGATGTGCCGGTCGCTGGAAGGCCAGCTCGCCGGCCTGAAGGATGTCCCGAAGCCCGATCTGAAGCAGACCTACGACTGGCGCGTGTCGGCGATAGCGGCATATCAGAAGATCACCAAGAAGCTCCTGGCGCGCTCCTATCGGTCGGACAGCCTCTACACGCTCCATATGCAGCAGATCGCCGCCACCGGCGTCCCGGCCGATGTGATCGACCGCTCCAGGACGTACGGCGAGGCGGTCGGAGACCATATCATCAAATGGCTGATGACCGACGGCTATGTCAATATCACCGCGCGCAGCCGATACGTGATCCCCAAGGGAGCCGGCATGTGGGAGCCGACCGAGCCCGATTTCAAGGAGCCGGCGGACCCGTTCTGGAATACGATGCGCCCGATGACCCTTACCGCGGCAGGCCAGTTCCCGCCGGACCCGCCCGCCAGGTTCAGCGCCGATCCGAAATCGGAGTTCTACAAGAATGCCAGCGAGGTCTATCAGACCGGCAGGAACCTCTCCGATGAGCAGCGGAATATCGCGCTCTACTGGAACGACAACCCGATCACCACGCGGCATTACGGCCATCTGATGTACACGGTGCGGTGGATGACGCCGCCGGGACACTGGATCAATATCACCCGCGAAGTGTCGGAGAAGAAGGGGCTTGGGATGATCGAATCGCTCGAAGCGTATACGCTGGTTTCGATAGCGGTGTACGACGGGTTCATCTCCTGCTGGACCGAGAAATATCGCTCCAATGTGATCCGGCCGATCAGCTACATCCACCGCTATATCGACAGCACGTGGCAGCCGTTGATCCAGACCCCTCCGTTCCCCGAGCATTCCAGCGGCCACTCCACGATCTCCGCGGCGGCCGCAACCATCCTGACCCATCTGCTCGGCGAATTCTCCTTCACCGACAGCACCGCGCTCCCCATCGGCTTCCAGCCGCGCACGTTCAAGAACTTCATGGAGGCGGCGCGCGAGGCGGGGATGAGCCGTCTGTACGGCGGCATCCACTACAGAACCGGCAATCTGGCCGGCTCGAAGAACGGCGTGCAGGTGGGCGAGTGGGTCTTTCAGAAGGTGCACACCCGGATCTGAACGGCCCCGAATGATCTCTTGTAACGCAACGGCCATCCGGATGATCCTGGATGGCCGTCGCCGTTTGAATGAAACGCCCGACGATGTCACCGCACCATGAGCATCCCGCCGTCGCGGACGCGGTCCCCATCGCGCAGCGTCACAACATAGGCTCCCGGAGCCAGCCCGCCCCGCTCGATATAATCGCCGCTGGCGACGTTATCGACCCGGAGAAGTTCACGGCCCAGCAGATCGTGAACGATAAGCGTGGGGTGCGTTCCGCTCATATCGGCCGGCAGCTCGATGCGCGACCGGTCGGCGCAGGGGTTGGGAATGAAGCCCACCGCGGCGGCATCCCGGACCCGCTCATCGACCGATGACGGGGCCTTGTAGGAGAAGTGATAGATCGTCCCTTCGGCCGGCGTCCCTCCCATCGGATAATAGCCCTGTTTCCGGTCGGTGCCGGGTTTGGCGGGATTTCCCGTGAGATGGAATGTGTTGTAGTAAACGGAAAAATCCGCGCTGGCGACGAAGCCGCCGATCGCCGGGCCGGTATAGCTGTAGTAGGCGGCGGTGCCGGTGACATGATTGGGCCCAACATGAACCTCCATGCTGTTGTCCTTCTGATTCAGCCACATCTGCACGTTCACGAAATCCCCGTCGGGGTTCCCCACCATCCTCATGTTCTTCCACTGGACCTTGAGCACCTGCTGGCCGGGGACGCCATCAAGCCGATAGGATATCGATGACGTGTTATCCCGCCAGGCAAGCACCGATACAAACGCATCGAAGCTGTAGATCCGGTCGGCCGGAGCCATGGCGATAAACCCGCCGGAGAAGATGTAGACGGTGGCCGGCGAGCCCTGAAAATCCAGCGGCACGCCGAACGCTTCGATTGTAAACGGAATGCTGACACCGTAGCCGACCGTGTCGGGCATATCGCTGACCAGAACCGCGTCGGCAAGTTCGGTGTAGGTTCCGGTGCCGGTGGAGGGGGTATAATACTGTTGCGCGGAAAGCGCGCCGCCACCGCAGAGTAACAAAACGAGGGCGAGGGCATACATTGGGCTTCGCATAATCGTGGGGCTGGATATGATGATCGGATTGTTGATGGCGCGTTCCCCGACGATGACGGGTTCCCCCCGGAATTTCACCGGAGAAATAATCGCGCATTACATGTATCGATAAATATGCGTGGTCAGCCCGGTCGCCGGCAATCATCTCTCCGCGCGATGTGATGTTTCAGCGATGAATTTCATCGGGTTGCTTTGTTCCGCCGGCGGGTATTATCCGGTGATGATGTTCCCGAATATCCTCCCGCTGACGATGTTCACCCCTCCGAACCGCGCATTGCCGTTGCCCGGCTTATCCGATCCTGCTTATCCGCGGGGATCGGTGGCGAGCAACAAAACATCCCGTCTGAAGTTTCTATTATTTATTTCTCAGCGGAACAGGCCGCCGGCCCGTTGACTGAGGCCCTTCCAGGGAATATTGCCAGGCATTTCATGGCCGCAAGCAGCGATCTTTTCGATCTCATCAAATCGCTCTCGAAATCGGAGAAGCGATATTTCCGGATTTCCGCGTCCGCCACGGCCGGAGCCGGCACCAACAAATACATGCACCTGTTCGATCTGATCGACGCGCGGGAGCAATACGATGAAAAAGCGGTGCGCGCCGCATTTGCCGAACAATTCACCGGCCGCCATTTCTCCGAAGCAAAATATTATCTCTATAATGCCATCCTCCGCTCGCTCCACCTCTACGCCGCCGACCGATCGATCGATGTGCAGATAACAACGATGCTCCATCAGGCAAAAATCCTCTTCGCGCGGAGCCTGTTCCGGCAATGCGACAAGATGATCGCAAAAGCGCGCGATATGGCGGTGGAACACGAGCGGTGGCATCTGGCGGTCAGCGCGCAGCGGCTGGAGCATGAACTGCTCACGCGCCAGGGAGCGGGGGCGCAGGAGACAATCGAGCAGTTGCTTCTGGAGACGGCGCGTTACGCCGACGCATGGCGGAGCGAGGTGGAGCACTGGACGATCTATATCCGTCTGCTGACCCGCATCAGAATGGTCGGGGCGCCCAGAAACCGGGAGCAGCTTGCCGCCTTTCGGGACCAGCTCACTGCCGATCCCGGCCGCGCCGTTCTCCCGCCGGCCTCACCGTCGGCGGAGATCTATCATCTCTTCAGCATTGCGATCTACCGGGAGGCCGGGGGGGATTTCAGGGGGGCCCTGGCCTCATACCGTTCCATGCTCCCGATTATCCGATCGAGCCCCATCTGGCTCCGCTCCAGGCACGTCGGCCTTTCGCCGGTCCTCTACAACATATGCCTGCTGGCGATCAAGGCGCGCGATGTCGATTGCTTCACCGAGCACTATCCGCTGCTTATCGAGCTGACCGAGACATCGCCGGAAAGCCCGCATTACGAATCCCGCATCCTGGCGCTGGCCCTCCTGCCGGATCTTCACGCGAACATGGGGGATTTCTCCGCGGCGCTTGCCGCGTCGGCGGAGCTGGAACGCGCCATGAGCGCCGCCGTGGAAAAGCCGGACATCCTGCGGGAGACATATCTCCATCTGCTGCTGCTTTCCATTCATTTCGGCCTTGGCGATTACTCCCGCTGCATCGATTACCTCACCCTTGTCCTCGCCGCCCGGCCGAACGATCTTTCGCCCGAGAAATACAGGCTGGCGCGGGCCTACCAGCTTATCCTCCACTTCGAGCGCGGCGATGATGACCTGCTTGGCTATCTGCTCCGATCGGCCCACCGTTATTTCATCGCGAACCGGGGCGGGTACGGATCGGAGGAGGCGATCATCTCATTTATCAGGAAAACGCTTCGGAGCCGGACCGGCGGCACGCCTCCCGATCTGTTTCGCGAGCTGCTGGAGGCAATCGCCCCGCTTCGCGATGATCCGTTCGAGAGCGTTTTTCTTCATGGGATCGATCTGATCGCGTGGCTCGAAAGCAAGGTCCATCACCGATCGTACGCGGAAATCGTGCGGGAGCAGTTCCTCGCGGAGGCCGCATCTCCCTGATTTCCTTCCGGAAATCATCAGCCCGGACCGCCATCACCTTCACTTCCATTTCCCAGTTTCACGGGGCATAACCATATTGCGCCCGGCGCGCTCGGCCGTCACATCCGGCCGGGGCCCATCCCACCAGCTCTCTCGTCTCGCAGGCGGCACATCAGCTCTTTTCAGCCGGCGCGATCAACCTGTTGCACACATCATGAACTTCGGCTTTCTGGACAGCACTCTCGGCTCGGGACAATTCATACTGCTTATCCTCTGCCTTCTCATCGCGCTCGGATTCGAAGTCGTCAATGGCTTTCACGACACGGCCAACGCCGTGGCGACGGTGATCTACACGCGGTCGTTGAAGCCGGGGGTGGCGGTGGTATGGTCGGGGATCTGCAATTTCCTCGGGGTGTTCGTCGGCGGCATCGCGGTGGCGCTTGCCATCGTCCACCTTCTTCCCATCGATCTTCTTGTCTCCAACGGCGCCAGCGGCGGCCTTGCGGCGGTGCTGGCGCTTCTGGTCGCGGCGGTGCTCTGGAATCTGGGGACGTGGTTCTACGGGCTTCCCGCGTCCAGTTCGCATACGCTGATTGGCGCCATCCTCGGCGTCGGCCTGGCGAACTCCCTCCTTCCGGGGCATACCCTCGGGAGCGGTGTCAACTGGGGGAAGGCCGAGGATGTCGGGCTTTCGCTCCTCCTTTCGCCGCTGGTCGGGTTCTCGGTCGCGGCGCTCCTCCTCTGGCTCTCCAAACGATTTCTCCGCCAGCCATATCTCTACGAGCCGACCACGGATGGAGCAGCGCCTCCCAAATGGATCAGATCGATCCTGATACTGACATGCACGGGGGTCAGCTTCGCGCACGGCTCGAACGATGGGCAGAAGGGGGTCGGGCTGATCATGCTGGTGCTGATCGCGATCCTGCCGGCGCATTTCGCGTTGAACCTGGAGTACAGCCCCGAGCAGATGGCGCGGACGGCGCGGGCGGCAGCGGGCATCCAGGTGACGCTCCGCCAGCATGTACAGAACGCTCCCAACGGCACAATGATCCTTCCGGTGCAGCAGCGCTCCCCTTCGGCCACCATCCCGGCGGCCGGCTCCATCTCCGACAGGCTTGAGACTATCCGGGAGAGGCTGGCGAACAGGACATCGCTCACGGCATTGCCGGACAGCCTGCGATGGGAGCTGCGAAAGAGCATTCTGGAGGTGGACAACCTGCTTGCGGGGCTGGAGAAGAGCGGCGCCCTTCAGCTCTCCCCGGATCAGGCGCGGGCCATGAAGCAGAACAGGGATGATCTCCGCGCCATCACCGACTACGCCCCACTCTGGGTGCTGATTGCCGTGGCCGCGGCGCTGGGTCTTGGAACGATGATCGGCTGGCAGAGAATCGTGGTAACGGTTGGCGAGAAGATCGGCATGAGCCATCTCAGCTACGCTCAGGGGGCGGCGGCGGAACTGGTTGCGATGAGCACCATCGGCCTCTCCACGCTGGCGGGACTTCCGGTAAGCACAACGCACGTGCTGGCCTCCGGCATCGCCGGCACGATGGTGGCAAACAAAACGGGGCTTCACAGCAGCACGATCCGCAGGATCGCCATGGCCTGGATTCTCACCCTCCCCGTGTCGATGCTCCTGGCGGGCGGGCTCTTTCTGCTGTTCCGGTTGTTTATCTGATCTCACCCGCCCAACGGGAGATTATTTCGATTTCCCGATCTCCCGTTTGAGCGAATCGTTGGCACGCCGCAGCGAATCGATCGTGCCCGCGGAGGCATCGGCAGTGCCGTTCTTGAAATCGAACAGCGTGGCATTCTTCGGCTCCGCCGTATCGTACGCAACGGTGATCTCCACGCCCGGCTGAAAATACTGGATCCTTCGAAGCCCGGGAACGAACTTGGTCTGCGCCGTGTCGAGCCGTCCGTTCAGGCGCCTGAACTCCATCGTCAGCAGAAGCTGCGGCGATCGATTGATCAGCGTCCCCGTCTCCTCCACCGCGATCAACCTTCCCGGCACATGTACCCCCTTCTCAATCAGCCTGCTGCGCTCCCTGCCGGATGCGGTCATGAAATACCATACGGCAATGAACGCAAGCCCCGGCACAAGGAGGCTAAGCAGAATGCGGGATCGGATGCGCGGGGGCGGAGTCTGACGGTCCATCATGGCGGAAATCCTCGGGGATAATTGATGCGGAGATAATTGATCGATCGTATGCGGAAATTATCCGGCGGGCATTCATCCGAAGCCTTACGACCGATGCTGAACGGCTGGTAAAAATAGCATGATTCCATCCTTCGCGGAACCGCCACGAGCGTTGCGGCCCCCGCATCGGAATACCCGAGACGGAGGCCGCGCCGACACACGCTCATGCCGATGGCGGCACCATCATGCCGACGGCGGACAGGCTCACCACCGTATCAGGCGACGGAACTCCTCAAGCTGTTCCGCGCTCTCCCAGCCGGCGCGCTCCAGCAGGCTCCGTTGTTCCGGCGCCTCGCCGGGGGCGGCGGCCAGCATGGGTCGCGTGGCAGCCCTGGCCTTGAGCGCCTGGGCAACCTCCAGCGGCAGGCATTCCACCATCATCATCTCGGGAAAATCCGGATCGTTCGCCACGCCGGGGCGCGCCTCCACAATCCCCATCTTCCCGAACTCCGCGATCATCTCCATCATCTGCTGCGGAGCGGAGCCCGAGAGCGCCCGGAGCCAGCCCTCGCGATTGTTGTAGGCGGCAATGCGCGTCTCTCTGGGAAGCGTGGGATCGATCACCTTCTCGTAATCCTCCTGTGTCAGCACCTGATTTGGAACTCTCGCCGGCCAGAAGGTGGGGAGATAGGGATCGTATTCAGGGGAGTAGCCGGAACGGCAGAACGCCGTATCCCCCTGCCACGGAAGCGCCATCCAGCGCGTGATATCGCCGGGAGCCTGCGCGTAGAGCGGCCCGCCCGGAAGCAGCACGATCTCCTGCGTCAGCTCCGTGCCGTAGCTCGGCTCCGGCTCGCCGCTTTTGCGGTGGCGAATGCGGAAGGGGGCGGAGTACATCGTGGTGTGGCGCATCGGCCAGGTCATCTCGCAGCCGGGGTGAAACGCGTCGGCAAGGCAGAAGTGAAGCGCGGCCTGATCGAGCATGCCCGGCTGCTCGGCGACCGGCATGGTTTCGATATCGCCATCGGGGAGCATGGCGCCGTTCCAGTCGTTGACGAACCTGCCGCGCACCCAGAACTCGAGCAGGGCGGCACGCACATCGGGAAGCGCGAGGTTGTTGCGGGGAGATGCGTCGGAGAAGGAACCGTAGGCATCGCCGTAGATCCAGGGCCACGTGCGGGGATCATTCACCTTGTTGTTGGCCGGACGGAACGCGTTGAACACCTGCTGCCGCAGCTCCGCGTACGGATCGGGATCGCCGGCGTTCGCCGGCCTGTAGGCCAGCTTTGCGATAAAATCGGGATCATCGAAATCCATCGGGCATCCCTTTCCGAACATCGTCGCAAAGCCCTTGTTGACCCACTGGAGATTGGAGAGGCGACGAAGCGCCGGGAGCACATCCCTGGTAAACGAGGCGGTCTCGGGAAACGGCAGCCATCCGCACTGTACGCAGGAATCGTAGAGGAGATCGTAGAGCGTGCGCCAGGCGATCACGTCGGGGGCGTAGTTCGGCGGGGCGACGGCAACCCACGCCGGCTCCACGGGAATCGAACGACCGCCGATCGAGACGGTCGCGGTCACAGGGCCATCGGAGATATCATCATACCATCCATCCGCGTTGTTGAAGCTGTTCGGGTTGGCGGGATCGAAGACCGGCTTTCCTTCCGGCGAGGCGGAGGCGCCAAGCCCTCCAAGCACGAGCAATCGCCCGGCGTCATCGGTGCGAACCTCGCCGAGCGGAACCGGCGTCCCCATGAACGCGCCGGTATCGAACTGATAGCCCGGACCGGAAACGCCCGCCCCGCTGATGGAGCGCGGCCCCGGATCGATGGCAAGCGATTCGCGCGCGGAGCCCTTGATCGATGCGTTCCGCAGAGGGACGGACATGCTTGCCGCCTCCGGGATATCGAGCGCCGCCTGAAACTGGTACCACGCGGATTTCGTGTTGGCGAGATGCGCGGTCCAGACGATCTTTGCATCGCCGGCGGTAAGCTCCCGCACCACCTGTCCCTCTGCATTGTAGCCATAGATTCTGAAGCGGGCGGCCTGACGCTTGATTGCCCCCGTGGCATCGCGCGTGGTGCCGGGAGGCGTCAGAGGAGGGTTCGTCACCTCCGGCCCGATATAATAGCCATCCTCCTCCATGCTGTCCCCTATGCGCGCCACCCCGATGCCGGGATGAATCGCGGCCCGCACGATATAATTCTTCCCCGCCGTGGCTGGAACGGCCTGCTGGTCGGACGCCGATGCTGGAAGGCTCTCCTCGCTTGATGGCAACTGCATGCAAAACTCCTTTGACAATGAATTGGTGGACTGATGGGAGTTCGCGCGGGGCGAAGCCCCGCGCAGAAGGGATTGCGCCCCTCCGGGGCTTGGGACGATGCTTCCGTCAATGCAGCGGATGGCGTGGTTCTCCGCGTACTTCGAAGACGCAGGCTGTTCAACAACGATCGCGATGGCGGGCTTCAACAGTCTGTTAAAGCCCGCCGATAATTCCGGTAATGGCCGTCCCGGCCGCCTCCATCGCCTTGGCGACAAACGGGCTGACGATCGCCTTGCCGGCCCAATCGGACATCGACGGAAGCTGTCCGCCGATCCATTCTATCGCCCGCTTGATCACCGAGGCATCGGGCTCCTCCGCCTCCACCTCCTTCGAAATCGCGCGCGCCTCCTTCATCGCCGTCTCCTTTTCGGCGACCGGAACCGCCTCGCGCATCCTTGCGCGCAACTCATCCAGAAGCCCCCGCATCTGGTCGCGATCATCCTCGGTGATGCCCGCCCGCTCGGCATTGATCGTCATCGTCACGGTGTTCTGGTTTCCAATGACGATCTGCCCCGTCGTGTTGCCTGTTACGGTAACATGATGTCCTTCGTTCGATGTCTGCTCGCTCATATTCTGCTCCATGATAGTGCCCTCCCCGGCCCTCCCGAGCCGATGGCGCAAGGGTTCCGGGATATCGATCATTTATTTCGGGACGGTCTTGACAATCGGGGTAATCGGCTTGATCACCGGCGCCCTAAACCGCGGTGGCTTCGGTGTTGAATCGGTGTTCGTGGGCGGCTTCGGCCGGGGCCTGAACGTCAGCGTATCCGATTTCGACACATTCCACCGCCGATCGCCGGCCGTGATAACGGCGGTCTGAACCTGTACCCGCATCACCGAAAACTTGATCGGGTTCGGTGTTGAAATGGATGTGGGTATGGCGATATCGAACCGTTGCGCCGTGCTCCCCGCGGGTATCGTTACGCCGTCGGCCGGCACGCCCGCCAGACGCGGGAAGCTGCTGGAAAGATCGATATGCACCCCGCCATCCGGCGCCGGCCTGTCGATCCGAACAGTCCCCCACACCTTCGATCCATCGCCGTAGATGAATTCCCTGGGCGTCAGCGTCAGATCCACCAGACGGGACGGGGCGGCCAGCACGGTGAGATACGCATCCTTTTCGATACCGCGATGCGAAGCGACAACCCGGATCTTCAACGAGGATTTCACGTTGCCGATCGAGAGGAAGAATCGCCGCGCGCGAGCCCCCTTCGGAATGACCACGACGGGGGGAACCAGAATGACACCGCCGGGGCTGGCTGCGATGGCGATCGTCATATCCTCCTGTGCGGCCGCGCTCAACTCGACCGTCGCGCCAACCCTGGACTCTCCGGATACCTGCGTGGAATCGAGCAGCAGCCCGCTCAACAGGACCACGGCCGGACTGTTCAGCGCGCTACCGGGCTTCGTCGTATCGGGCACGATCACGCTATCCTTTATGGGGGGCATCGGATCGGGTGGAATGGGGTCGACATGGATGGCCCGAGGCAACACCAGCACCGCGACCGTATCGAGATTCGAATACTCCGATGTCCTGCTCCCGTCGATTGCGCGCACGCGATAGATATAGGCGGAGTCGGCGCTGGCGGTTCTGTCGATATACCCGGCACTGCCGGCGGGGAGCGAAGCGATCATCCTGAACTGGCCGCCAACGTTGCGCCGCTCCATCTGAAAACCTGTCTCGTGATCGGAGCGCCCCGTCCATGCAAGAAGCACCGCCCCCTGGTTGCTTTCCCAACCGCCATGCAGGTTGAATGGCGCAACCAGCGGCGATGCGGGCCACAGCAGATAGACGAGGAGCCCCACCACCAGAAGCCCGCCAAGCACCCGCAGGAGCGCGCGATTTCTTCCGCCCGTCCGGCGTACGACGCCTCCTCCAAGCCGCGCGAGGTTATGGCTGGTCACCTCCGCACCGGCTTCATCCCCCAGTCCCCGTCGCAGTTCGAGCGCGCGCGCCAGCAGCGTCCGTGCCGATGCATCATCGCCGAGACAGAGCGCAAGCGATCCCTGCTGATGCAGCCCCCACGCAATGGCGGCGTCATCGCCGGCACGGCGCGCGGCATTCATTCCCTCCTTGAGCACCAGTGCCCGCTCATCCCAACGGGCGGAGAGGGTAAGCGCCGCCTCGATTCCGGGAACGATTGCGATGATATCCTTCCAGTCCCCCCGTTCGCCTCCCCAGGAAACCACGCGGAGTATGGCGGCGGAGTCGGGAAGGAGAAGCAGCGGGTTCCATGCGCGCGCGCCTCGCCTGGAAGCGTTGGCGGGCATGGGCTCGGCGCTCATCTCCGCGCGCCGACGCGCGATATACCCGGCGAAATATCCCACCGCCCGATCGCCGGCCGCTGTATAAGGCAGCCTGGCCCGCAGCGGTTCCACAAGATCGGCCGACAGCATGTAGCCCTCATGCGATGACTCGGCCAGGTGACGATCCACCAGCGATCCCAGCATCGGCCCTATGCCGGCAAGCCCGGCGATCGCGGCAAGATGCTCCCCCGCCACCGCCGCGCCGCCGAAGAACGCGAGCACCGTCAGAATGCTCCGCTCGTCCGCGCTGGAGTCGCTCAGTATCCGGTCGGCCGCCGATTGCGCGGGGTCCGCCGGTGAGAGCGCCGCGACAGCATCGGCGAGCGTGGAGGATTTGCTTCGTGTATCGCCGGCGATGGCTACAAGCGTCGCCGGCTTCCCCTTGCAGATCTCCCAGAGCGCGCGCGCGGCGATCCTCTCCTGCGGCGTCAATGCATGCCTCAGCTCCCGTTCGATCAGCAGCATGGCATCATCCAGCGGCAGCCCGTGCAGATCGACCGAATCCACCTCCTGAACCAGACATCGATGATCGGAAGCGACGAGGAACGTGGCTTCCGGGACCTTGTTGGCAAAGGCCCTGAACGCGTCATCGTTCGCCAGCATATTATCGATCACGATCAGAGCCCGCTTCTTCTGAAGCCCGCGAAGCAGCTCGGACTCCGTCGGCCGGTAGCGAACGTCGCTCTCGTAAAATGTATCGTAGATAAACTGAAGGATATCGCCGAGCGGCTTATCGTGACCATCCACGTAGATCACACCATCGGCACAGAAATCACCGGTGCAGGTGTGCGAGACATAACGCAGCATCGCGGTCTTTCCCAGCCCCGGCTCGCCGCTCAATTCCACGGTCATATTCCTGGCGATCGCTCCCAGCGTCTCCTCCCGTTCCTCTTTGCGGTCGAGGAGATCGGGAAAGGATTTCGGGCGGATATAGACGGGGGTTGGAACAGGGCGCGGGTGAGTGGGTCCGTCCGGGTTGACGATATAATCGCCGTGGATGGTCATGGTGACAACGTTGTTGTCGCCATTGACGATCTGGCCGAAATTATTCCCCGTTATGGAAAGATCATGATCCATTGCCATCCGGATTGCTGACGGGCAGATGATGCTACAGGAACAATAGTATCGCGAAGGATGGGGGCCGAATACAGAGTGGAAACCGGGGGGGACCACACCGAACCAATATAGCGCGCCGCATGGGAAATAGGAACCACCAGTGCACAGGGCGATGCCCTGTGCACCAGTTATCACGCCCCTCCGGGGCTCGTGAAGATTGTTCTACTGATGCAGCAGATGATGCTGTCCAGCGTACATCAGAGACACAGGCTGTTCAGCAACGATCAGATGCAAGGCGGCCGAACGCGAGCGAGTGAGGCGTCCTTTCGGACGCCTCAATGAGCGACCGTGAAGGCGAAGGCTAACACGGCAGATAATGTTGTTAAACAGTCCGCTAGAGATAGGCAACCTCGCCATGAAGCGATTCATCGAGCCCCAGGGTCTCCTCCTCGTCGGTAACGCGCACCGGCGTAACCAGATTGATAAGACGGAGCATGACGTAGGTGAAGATGAACGCGTAGGCGGACGCGCCAAGCACCGCGACGGTTTCCCGTATGAAAAATCCGGCGTTGCCGTGGAGGAGGCCATTGACGCCCGCCGGGTTGACATGCCAGTTCGCGAAGACGCCCAGAAGAATTACCCCAAGCGTGCCGCCGACGCCGTGAACGCCCCAGACATCGAGCGCATCATCCCACCCGAGTTTGTTTTTCATATACACCGCGAAATAGCAGACAACTCCCGCCAGCACGCCGATGACGGAAGCCGCCGCCGGCGTCACATATCCCGCCGCCGGCGTTATACATGCCAGCCCCGCGACCGCCCCGGTAAGAAGGCCGAGGAATTTCGGCTTCTTTTCGAATTTCCATGCAAGGAGCAGCCAGGTCGGGCCGGCGAATGAGGCGGCAAGATCGGTGTTCAGAAATGCAAGCCCGGTAACCGCATCAACCTTCATCTGGCTCCCCGCGTTAAATCCGTACCAGCCGAACCAGAGAAGCCCGGTGCCAAGCGCCACCAGCGGAATGCTGTGCGGACCACTTTCGGCCACCTTTCTTTTTCCGACATAATAAATCGATGCCAGCGCCGCCATTCCCGCGATTGCATGCACCACGATTCCACCGGCGAAATCCTGCACCCCCCACTGCTGAAGCATTCCCCCACCCCATACCATATGCACGAACGGGAAATAGACGAACAGAAGCCAGAGCACCAGGAAAATAAGGTAGGCTTTGAACCGCACACGGTTGGTGAACGCCCCTGTGATCAGCGCGGGAGTGATGATGGCGAACATCATCTGGTAGGCCACCACAACCAGCACCGGCAGCCCTGAATGTCCGGCCACGGCATCCGTGATTTTAATGCCGTGAAGAAATGCCATGTCGAGATTACCGATAATTCCCCCCTCCCCTCCACTGAAGCAGAGCGAATAGCCGATGGTATACCAGAGGATGGTGGTAATTCCCATGGACACAAAACTCTGCATCATGATCGCCAGCACATTCTTCCTCCCGACAAGCCCCCCGTAGAAGAATGCCAGGCCCGGCGTCATCAGCATGACCAGGCTTGTAGCCAGCAGCATGAAACCCGTATTACCCGTATCGAACATCGCCGACCCTCCATTGAGGTTGAGGTCGCGGCCGGCTCCGTGCATACGGCGACGGCGGCAACGGTTATGGAATGCGCGGGATTTGCAACGGCGCCTGATCAGGATCTGCGCCGGGACAATCCGTGCCGTTTATATCGGAACATAAATAATACGCGCAATGAAGCACGCGCTGAAAGAATCGAATTGGCAGATGCATGGCAACCTTCTCATGTCCGACGACGGGACAAACTGCGACCGGTGATGCGGCCGAGTGCCGGAAACTGGTAACGTCAAGACAGAAAGTCGGAGGGAAGATAGTACGCTGATGAAATTATCACATGCGGGCACATCATCAAAATAGCCGGAGCCCTTTTCAAACGGACCCCGGCCGATAGTATTCAAGCCCCTTCTCATGAAGGAGGCAACGCAACGTGCGATCTATCCCATGTTGCCGTTGAATGCCGCGACCGCCCCTTCGGGGTTCTGATGGGAAAGCGACCAGAACCAGTCAGCCCTTCCGATCCGAATGAAGTATCTCTCCTCCTCCATTCCGGCCAGCGTCACGCGTGCCGCCTCCTCCGAGGAGAGCGCCATTCCAACCACCTGCCGCCCCATATGCAGTTCCGACTCCACAAGCGGCGGCGCCGCCTCGAACACCGCAACGCCGGTATCCCGAAGCTGCCACCGAAGCGACTCGGTATAACTGTGCAGAGCGGCCTTGGTGGCGCAGTAGACCGGCACGCCGGCCAGCGGAACAAATGCCAGTCCCGAGGTGATATTGACGATGGCGGCCTCACCCCCTTCGCTCGCAACGCGCATCAGGTGAGGAATGAAAAGGCCGGTGAGATGAATCGGGGCAAGAAGATTCGTGGTCACCTCGTTCTCCGCGTGCGCCAGATCCCGCGTCCCCTCCAGCAGATTGATCGGCCGCTGGATGCCCGCATTATTTACCAGCACATTTACCGGAGACCGGCGTTCGCCGGCCCATTCGAACAGCCGCCGACGATCCACGTCATCGGCGACATCGCAGAGGAAATATTCGAGACCCGGTATCGCTTCCGCCGCGGCGCGCAACGGCTCCTCCCGACGGCCACAGATAAGAACGTGGCTGCCACGGCCGGAAAATGCATGCGCCAGCGCCAGACCGATGCCCGATCCACCGCCGGTGATGAGAATGGTTTTATCGGAAAGATTCATAAAAGGACAGGCTCTCTGAATGGAAGATTGTTCGACGGGGAACTTACGGCTCTAACGGGGATAATTTCGTCATGATGATATTCATCAGGTTGTCGAATTATTTCGCGCCTTCGAGCTGTGTAACAACCGCCGGATGCAGTCGAAGATGGGAAGCCAGGCCATCCTTCGATGGCAGGCCCGCGAATAAATATGCGTATGACAAGGACATGGTGACCGATGGCAAGCATGATAAATTTCGCCAGTGCCTTTTGCTACGCTTTAATTTTACCTTGAGTCATTTATCAATATGGCTATATCGGAGTAGGACCTTATATATAAGCTTGAAAAATCGGCGCAATTTCAAATGCGCTGATTTTCATTGGAGGAATATCAGTTGTTCATGATCAGCCTGCCGGCTCATTTTTAATCCAGGATGTGTGCATGAAGGCAACTGGTTCCTGATCGCACCATACGATGCAACGTTATCATCGTCCGAAGTTTTACCGGCCCCACCCAACCTCTTCACAACATGTTGCTCGTCAGATGCAATGAGCACCTGAATAGGGGTACTGAAAAATTCAAGTGCCGTGAAGGGATTCAAGGTGGAGAAGTACACCGCTGGAACTGAATTGAGACAATCGCAGGAATTGGATTACCTCCAATAGTCAGCCGAGGCAGTTGGACGTTGAGAACAGGATTACCCCTTCCCCCGACCTTCCCCCACATCATGAAAAACCCCGAATTCTTATCGAAATCGGGGTTTCATGTGGGCCCTGAGGGACTTGAATTTATAGATTTCGATATAGATCAAGCAATTCCATTTCTGCTGATTTTCAGCAGTATCGCGCGATTTTCGGAATCGATCTTCTATTGCCACTCAACCAAATCTACCTGAATAGACGATTATTCTTACCCGTTTTCTTACCCGATTGTATATTGCCGACGTCAAGGCCCCATAACTCCCTCAGGAGGACGTCATGAAGATAACGTTCTGTCTCCGAGATACGAAAGCCGATAGACCTGTCCCAATCCACTGCTACATCCACTTCGATTATCATCAAGTGAAGATAGCCACCGGCCAGCATATCCACCCCAGAATGTGGAGCCAGGATCGCCGACGGGTCAAGCGGGGCGCGGCCGAAGAGAGCCTTGTAAATGCCGCACTCGGCAAGATGGAGTCAGATCTCCATAATATCTTCGTCACCATGAGGACAAATGGAGATATTCCCAGCCCCGACCTCTTACGAGCACATTATGCTGCTCTGAGAGGAACAACAGTAAAACGGAAGGACGTTGTTATAAGCTTCTTCGATCGCTATGAGCAATTCCTCAAGGAGATCGAACCGAAGGTGCAGCATGCGACCATGCAGATCCATCACACGGCGAAGAATCATCTGAAGAACTACGAGAAGACGCAGGCGGCTCCCATGTCCTTTGCCCGAATCGATGGCAGGTTCTTCGAGCAGTTCGCAGCCTATCTCGTCAAGAAGGCAAAGCAGAACAACGAGACTGTCTGGAAGATCATTCGCACCATCAAGGTCTTTCTTCGCTGGGCTCATGAGAACAAGTATTCATCAAACGACGAATACCAGCGCTTCACTAAGAAGTCCCTTCCATCCGGCCAGAAGGCTGAGAAGGCATATATCACCACTGATGAGCTGGAAGCACTAATCGCGCTGGATCTCTCCGGCAATCCGAGATTGGACCGCACACGCGACCTCTTCATCTTTCAGGCCCATACCGGCATGCGGTATGGCGACCTGCACCGCTTCAAGAAGGAGTTTATCCACCACGATACTATCCGTCTAGTCACATCGAAGAACCGGAAGGCAATTGTCATCCCCATCCTCCCTCCTGTTCGTGCAATTCTGGAGAAGTATGGCTACGAGCTGCCAATCGTCTCAAATCAGAAGCAGAACGAGAATCTGAAGGAGTTGATGGAGAAGGCGAAGATCGATACACCAGCGCTGGTTGTGGACTATCGAGGTAAGGAACGAGTAGAGAAAATCGTTCCTAAGCATGAGCTGATAGGAACCCACAGTGCGAAACGGACCTTCATTACGGTTCTTCGTCAGCGCGGCGTTTCAATCGAAGCGATCATGCGGGCAACGGGAAATTCCCGCAGGACGTTGGAGACGTATATTGTCAGCACGGAGGATGATGCGGTGAGGGAGATTGAGAGTGCGTTCAAGTAGCGGTTTTCACGCAAATCCGCCTATGTTTATTCAGTCATACTATGAGGAGTAAATAGGGCACACCGACAGGGTTGAGGGACTGATTCTATAAGAAGGTAAATATGATGCCTTCCGCAAGATCAGTATACTTATTACCCGCAGAAGAACGAACCATATCCGCCGCTATCTCATATAACATATCCCTTATTATCTTGGCGATCGAAAGAGATTGCGCAATAAAGGTTGGGCAATCATCGAATTGATGGCCCAACCTTTATTATCACTCCCGATTCCCCGCCTACTCTGAGATCGTTAGAATCCGCTCCTCGGTGCTGAGAAGACCAGAGACATTTTCTGCTATCACCTTAAAGCGGTAATAAACCGTCGATCCTGCATTGTTCTTTCGTAGCAGCGCATGGGTTTCCGGCTGCATGGTGAAGTCACCATTTTCTGGGTAGGTCATGCTGGCGGCGCTGGTGCGATCCACTTTGTGGATCAGCTTCCAGGTGCCTGACGGGGTCATCTTATAGAGATAGTAGGTCCCCTTCTCCACCGTCTTGTCCCAATGGAGCGTGATGTCAGGAAGAGTATCCACGGTACCATTGCTGGCAAGCGTTGCGCTCAGCTCCGGCGCCACCGGATTCTGCACGTCGATCAGGCTCACCATCATCGGACGCGATGGCTGCGACGCCACATATTCGGTAGCTCCAACCTCGTTGATGATTGGCCGGAGGGTGACGACCCGGTAATATATCAGTACGCCGAACTGCGCCGGCGCATCGGTGAAGGCATCAGTAATGATACCATCAGCAGGTACGTTGATATCGGGGATAAGCTGCGTCATGCTCCGCACCGAGCCCGCTGCATGCACATCGGTCGTGCGATAGATTCGCAGTTTAGTGATCCCCTCGGCTTCGGCATAGCTCGCCACAGTAAACTCCACTCTTGGACCGAGATTAAGGGCAGGAATGGCAACGCGGGCATTTACGCGAAGCACCTCGGGAGCACGCGGCGGCATTGTATTCACGAGCCGCACAGGACCGATCACCGTGCTGCCAGGCCCCACGTCCATCGTATTAGAAAGCTCGGCCGCATAGTAGAAGAAGAAATTCTTCGACGCTCCATCCAGAGTGTAGTCGGTAAACCGCATCATCCAGTCCCCCCCGCTTGCGATCCTTTTGACCATCGGGAATGGATCAAAGAGAGGATCGCCCGGCTGATAGATCCGGCCGTGATGATCACGAATCGACGGGAACTTCGGGGAGGTCTGAAGCCGTTTTGAGGCATCGAGTTCGTTGGTGTCATCCTTCACGAAGGCAAACATCACTGGTTGCTCGGTGAGTGGGAGGAACATACTGTTGATAGCGCGGCGCACCTCGTCCTTCCGTCGCGTCACGTCGACCACACCGGTCCACGGGAAAGGATGGATCGTCTGCGGATCGCCATTGCCGTCAACTTCCACGTAGGAGAACGATGTGCGATCAGGATCAGGGAAATGATACTGGGAATCCATCCCGTATGCCTTGAAATGTCCGGCATTATCGATGTCGGCATTTACCAATCCACTCCACCGATCGTCAAATGCCGCGTCGGTCGCGCGTGGCGGAAGCGCCGCCTCAATTGCTTCGATCGTCGCGTCGCTGTAGAGCGCCCGGAGCACGGCAGTGTCGTCGGCACGATAGAACATCATGCCATACGGTGGCACCGCCGGGATACGCGCCGGCTGATGGGTAGTGACCTTCACGTTAAGATCGAACGTGTATGTCGACTTCCCATAGACATCAGGACGTGTTGCGAATGTCGGCCCCTGCGGCGTCTCCGGCATCTGCGGCGTCAGAACCTGCCGTGCCAGATGAACTGTCGGCGGAGTGAGCGATGAATAGTTACGCGTAGGGGTACTGGCACTTGGCGTGCTGGTGTCGAATGCACGAACGGCCACGAATGTCTCGCGCGACGTCTCAGTCCCCTGTGGCATTATCGAAGAGATCGCAATCCCCGCTGTTGGAAGATTGAGATAGACACGATAGCCTGGATGGAAATTCACTTGTGCAGAGCGCGAAGCACCGATCGCACGCGGCATGATCAGATGATCGGCATTCAGATAATCGGGATCGTAGACGTATACCGTGGTCGGCGAGGAGATAGTGATCGGATCGGAGCTGGTCTCGATCCTGATCACATCCAGCGCCTTCATCCGGCCGGTGGGGTTGTCCTCGGCGATGCGTACCACACCGCGATACCACTCCACACGCTCCACCGCCGCACCGATATCGGCCGGGTTGACGATCGAGGCATAGTTTGGAAGCACCTGCGCCGCGAAGGTAATCTTGTAGACGCCGGATGGCCTGCCGGGGATCGGCTGACCGTAATTCGGTCCAGGCCCCTGCCGCTCCCACTCCTCGGTGATCGTTGCCACCTTGAAGATGCCGCCGATTGTCCGTGTCACCGACGTACCATCCTCCATGACTTCCGTTTCCGTATGCGGCGAGAGCTGCGCCACCGGCATCGTCCCACCAGAGATCGACTGCCAGGTCGTGCTGGTTGCCAAATTCTCAACCACAAGGAAGTTCTCCCCGCTGATCGGCCCTACCAGATAGGCGGGTCCGCCATCCTCACTCTGTTCGTATACTTTCCGTATTGTGAAGATCGGGGCATCAGGATTTGTGGTATCGATCGAGACGATCGGAAACGGATGCGCGGCAGTCACCAGCATGCTGTTGATGAATCTCCAGGCATCGGAAGGGTCGATATGCGGGACGATGGTCGCGGTCCCTCCCTCGGCAAACTCGTCGGGATAGGAGGCAACGGTGATAGTGGCAAACGGATCGCTCTCATCCACCGTGGCGATTTGCCCTCGTACTCCCATCGGCATGGAGGAGCGGAAGAAAAACTCCAGTTTGATTGGTGCGCCGGCAGTCTCCGGCTGATAGGCAGTGTTGTGTGCATGATGCCAGTCGAACGTCAGACGGCTCCGGTCATGTAGCGCGGTAGTGTTCTGCTCGAACTCGGAATTGAAGAGTCTCGGCGTCTCCGGCTGCACAAAAAGCGCCGTAAGACGCGACGGCGGGATAAGTGTGTTCCGCTTTGGAAAGCGGTTGAATATCTCATCGGTGAACATCCTCACCGCCGAAACACGGGAGAACCAGTTGATACCATATATCCCGTAACGGAGCCAGAACGGGCTGGCGTCGGAGCGCGGGATGATCCTATGGACCAGAATCGGATTTTCCTTGTCAGGGATCGCCAGTGTCTCAGGCATGCCTCCGGCATCACGGTATGGCTCGTAACCGGCGCGCTCGTATTCACCGAGATCATTGCTGATCTCCGGCTTCTCCCAGTCGCCGTAAGTTCCCGAGCCACTCCGCATCTTGTGCCGAACGCCGAACGCAATCGGCGCAGTATTATCACCTCGACTGTAGAAGGATGTGTCGGCGAAAAACCCTGCTTCGACATTGGAGGAATCGGTCCAGGATGTCGCCTGGTCGAAGGCTGCATCGTGCTTGTTGATTCGCACGAACCGTACATCGCCATGCATGGCATATCCCTGTGTGTCGGTTGTCGGCTCGATTTGCCCATCCACCAGCGGAAGCCCATACTGGATATCCGAGATCATCGGCTCCACAGGTAACCGCAGATCAAGCGGCGCGGTCGGCAGCGAGAGATAGCGATGCACTACATTCGGTATTGTCTTCCCATCAGGGGAGGACCCGGCACCGAGAGTGGAATACTCGGCAACATAGACATACTGTTGCCCCCGATTCTGTCCGGCGGCGCCAACCCGCCAGTCGATATATCCAAGACCGAGCATCCGTGCGACATGGTAATCGCGCGCCACCAGCTTCAGCATCTTAAGGAGGCTCAGATCGATCGCGGAGTGATCGGCGTTCTCCCCCACGTTGTGGTCGCGCGAGTAAAGCCGCACGGTACCTTCCCATCCGCCTGGCTGGCGGCTCAGATCGAGATACTTCGTCACCGCGCCGCTGATTGACTTCACCGCGTCGCCAAAGCCGTGGTCAGCGGGGTCTATGTCGATAGTGTGTGTGCAAGCGGAATCGCTTCCGGGGAGCCAGCGATCGCGATAGTTGGCCGACTTCACCTTACCAGCACCCCCTGCGGTTCCATCCTTGAAGTGCGACCACGCGTTGTCGATCACGAAGTTCGCGCTATCCTCCAGCCGCTTAAACACCTCGGTCTGGTCGAGAGAAAGAGAGAAGTTTCCGAGCTCCACCCAGCCATAACGCTTCTGCGTGGCGCGGTGGAAATCCTCGTAGGTCTGGATGCGGAGCACTTTCGGCCCACCGTTCTGGCAGCGAAAGCGGATCACCTTCATCCCCTCACTCATGACTAAATGTGGCCCGACGCCGCTAAACGACTTGCGGAACGAGATAATGGGCAAAACACTATCGGCTGATGTGATCGCCGAGCGCGCCTCCACCTGTACCGTGGGAGATGCGCCGCTTGAAGTAATCTCCACAGCGAACATCGTCTTCTCAATCACTCGCGCCTCGATCACCCCCGTGTATCCTTGAATGATTGACTTGAACGCCGTGCGCGGATCGCACCCGACGCATCGTGCATCGTAAGGCGCCTCCTCGAAGCGGATCACCACAGACGATTTCGCGGCGGGAAAGGCTGCGTCGGCCACGAGATTGTCATAGCGCCACTCCCGCCGCTCGCCGCTGAAACTGCTTGGCGCCGTGTTTTCCAGATCGAGCACAAGCTTGTAAAGCTTTGACTGATCGTAGGGTGTCCTGGATATCTTCACAAAGTCGTTCACCTTATTGGCGCCGTAGGAGGCGGAATAGGTCGCCCCCGGTGCCGCGAGGTTTCCCTTCGGCATATGGCTCTGAAGGGAATTGAGCAGTTCCCACCGGAGATGCACGCCTGGCGTGCTTCCATCCGATCCATCGGAGCCGACCGCCTGCAGGTAGAGATGGGTCGACTGCACCGAGATCGTCCGTCCCGACTCCTCGGCGCAGATCCCGGCCTGGTTGACCTCAAGGATACTGCGGACCGTCACCAGCAGCACCCGCATATCGCCCAGATGTGCTGTATCTAGTTGCGACATCGCCGCCGTGTGGGCGGCATCGGGCGTGGCGCCGCAGCCGAAACAGAACGTGGCAAAAAAGGCCATAATGCTTCTCAACTCCGCACAGACCGAACCCGCGGCGCAGGGATCGTTCACCACAGGCATGCCGAGTTCAGTCGCGTGCAACAGCACGTCGGCGTAGAGCGCGTGGATCGCCGCCGCCCCTACACCGCTTGTGATCGATGTGTAGGCAGCCTGGGCATTTTGCGGAAGCGTTGTCCCCGTCCTGCAAATGCGGCAGAGACAGTCGAGTAACTCCATCCACTTGGCTCGGAACTCGCCGGCCGACGTCGTGTCCAGCACTTCTTGGGCAAGCGGCGGCCAGTAATGCCCCGCCTGATAACGAAGCACGCTCATGAAGAGGCGGAGCATGAGCCGATGCGAAGCCGTCAGCTCGTCGAACCGGGCATAGGCCGCAGCCACCACCTGGAGTGTATGAGCCAGCCGTGTGCAGAAGGCCGTGCTCATCGGGGGAGCAGCCGTCGGGATCTGCAACTGCTGTTTAATAAGCACAAGCTCCTGAGCGAACCCGTTGAGCAGGCTATTGATCGCAGTGATCGGCGCGGCCGCGATATCGGGCGCTGTCACGCAGATCCGGTTGTGGAGCGAGGCGATCTCCGACTGGATACCACACATATCGTCCGTTTCCTGACAGACATATACCCCTTGTTTGCTGGCGAGCGCAGTGAGTGAGGCATAGGCACTCTGGAATGAGGGGAGCAATCCTTGAAGGCTTCCCTGGAACGATGCGCTCCAGTGGAAGTATGGAGAGCCGAGCCAGTAGAATGCCCGCGCCAGTTCCAGGCTCTTCCATGTGAGATTATCCAGCGTCGCCGAAGCGGGATTGGGAGAAGGGAGCGGGTAGACCAATCCCCCCCCAAGCTGAACGGCTGTGTAGAGATTGTTGATGAGCGATGTGAAGTTCACGTTCAGCGCGTCACGGAGGACCTGAGGAAGATCGTTCTTCCTGAGGCCAAGTTTCGCCAGGCACTCAAGCATTGGTATCCACGCGGCACAGGAAGTGTCGTCGCAGACTGCGCTCTGTGTCCCGAGTGCACCCTTGAGTGCAATGAGAGCAGCGTGGAAAGGGGCATACATCGTATCGAGTGTGGGATAGGCCACGGTGATCGGGCGGCAGTCGAGACAGCGGAGGGCGAAGTAGCGGAGCATCCAGACAACCATTTCACACTTAGTGGCGACCTCGCCGGCATACTGAAAATCCAACCCCTCAGCGGGAAGGGTATACAGGAACATCCCCAGTAAATTGATCTGTTCGGCCATTGGGGAGTTATCCGTGACAAGCCCCTTCCCGCAAAGCTTGCAGAGACAGGCAAGCATATCGATCCATCGTCCGCATGGCACCGCGTACGGGTCGCAGAGGTAGGGAAGATCAGCGATGGCGATCGCATATCCAGCAGCCACATCCTGCAGCTTGTCGTAGAGACAATTCAGTTTGTAGCGGAGCAGTGGTCGCACGCGCCACGGCTGGGCGAACGCCACCAACCAGACGCGGAAGAGATGACGGATCCTGTCGCAGCGCTCGTAGCTGAGCGGTAGCATAGTGTTTGGATCAAGCCCCAGATCGAACATGATCCGTGGAAGGATCATTTCGGCCTCGGCAAGCCATGCATCCAATGCCGTGGTTGATGCCTGCGCGCGGCAGCAGAAGAGCTGTGCGTAAAGCGGAAGCATCCGCAGTCGATCGCACTCGACTCCGGCTCCGCAGCAGATATCGTTCACGAACGCCAGCCCAACTTCACTGAGAGAGCCTTCATTCCCGGATGGAGCCTGAGTACCATCGTTGTCGCAGCACTCATCCAGAAGAAGCGCCTTCAGCGGATCGTGCAGGCCACCAGTGGCGTTCAAACCGCTGTTATATGCCGGATTGTTCTGCACGCGTATCTCAACGTAGTGCCTGCCACCTGTCAGATACCGGTCGGCGCCGATCTGTCCGCTCGAAGGAAGTGTGGACTGCCCCAGCAACTCGCTATCGAGATAGACCTCGGCATGATCATCCGCGACAAAGGTCAAATCGATCCGTACACGGGAGTCGCGGTCGAGGCAGAAGTAGCGCCGGAAGTATGTCCATCCCACGACGTTGTTGTCGTAGGTGTTGATCCCGCTTATCCACTGAGTTCCAGGATAGGGATTCGAGATGGCGGTAATAACATTAGCCGGACGCGGAACGGTCCCCCCGTTCTGCGATGCAGTCACGATCCAATCGGCTACCCCGGTGGCGAGCGGCAGATCGGTGGTGCGGCAGGAATCGTTCTCTTCCGAGCACGGACGCGGCGACGAGCAGGGACAAGGACGTAACGCCTGGTACAGCCCGCTGAACGTCGCAAGGTGCTCAGCAAGCATGGTCTGCATCGAGGGGCTGATTGTCTGGCCGCATGCGCAGTGAGCCACGAACCAATCAAGGAGAGCATGGAGCACTGCACAGATCCGATCATTCTCATTCTGATATCCCATGGGTGCTATATCGTTGAACACCACCTCGTAGGTATCGTAAGCGACCGTGGCAAACATTGGCAATAATGTGCTCACCACAACGGTCGTTTGGGGATCAGCGGCAAGGCTGGCACGACGATCGCAAAGTCGGGTCAGGCAGTCGAGCATCCCCACCCATTCCTCACAGAAATCCTCGGTAGCCGGAACGCATATCGTGGGGTAGATCGCGAGCAGCGCTTCGTATCCCGATTGCCACTGTGCCAGTGCTGCGTCGAGCTGGAGCTTGCGAACGGGGCTGATCGAACCCGCCGGACAGATAGAATCAAGATAGGCGATGATCACGGCAAGCTTCTCGCAGATTGACGCGGCAGTGTAGGAACCAGGGCCCGAATAGGTGCTCGTAGGACGAAGGATCAGCCAGTGGAAATAAGAGACTAGTCCGGCGAACTTGTCAAGGAATGCGCCGAGCACATTCTGGTGCAATGTGAATCGTGAGGCGCAGATTCTCTGCAGACACTTGAGAACCCCATACCAGTTATCGCAATATCCAGGAGGGAGAGATACACTTGTGGAGCATATCCCGGTATACAATCCGGTGAAAGTCGTCCATGCCGAACGCAGCGCCGTCAACGCGCTGTTCAGACGAAGCAGGATGATCGGATCGACACCCCCGGGACAATGAGAGCGTATGAACGCGCTCACCTCGGCCAAGCGGGAACAGAGCGTGGCAATTGAGCCTGAGGCGGCCCCTGCGCTCTCGCCACGCTCGGCCCAGTAGGCACTGTCGATACTTGCAGCGAAGGTTGAGAGGAAGCTGCCGGCAAGCTGATCAGTGAACTCCTCCTTCTGCGCGCAGAGGTTATCGAGACAGTCGAGAATCTGCAACCAATCGGTGCAGTTGGTCATGGGGACTGATGAGGCGCAAAGATCGGTGTTCCTCGTCTTGAACGCGCTCAGCAGCGACTCCAGCGTAAGAAGCTGATTCTCGAAGTACTGCCGCCGCAAGATCCCCCCTGGTACCGCGTTGCTGAAGCAGATATAGCGGTCGTAATAAGCCGAGACATCCGACACCACACTACATATACCGCCGATGTCATTGGTGTAGGTGGAGGGAGCACCGAACATATGGGAATAGACGTCGCGCAGCACGGCGTTGAATGTGCTCACGACATCGTTCAGAGTGTTTTGCGACAGGAATGCCTTGTTGGTACAGAGCTTCTTGAGACAGTCGAGCAGACTTTTCCAGCGTGGGCAGAAATCCTTCAGCGGTGGATTGCAGATGGTGAGTTGCGCCGCATCAATCTGCGCCTGTAACGAGAGGAGAAGCGGGGAGAGCACCTGAAAGTATGGCTCAAACGTCGGGAGCGAGTTCGGCTGCTCATAGTAACAACGACGGCACCAGTAGCTGAAAAAACTGACGATATTCCGGAGCTTGGCGCACTGGCTGGCGAGATTCGGATCGTAGTAACAATATGGCAGCGATTCCGCTGGGCAGGCAGCTATCACCTTCTGATAGAGACCGTCCACTGCCGGGGTGGCCTGCGTCGTGAAATCGTTTTGTACCGAGACCGGGAGGATTGACCAGTTGGCACAGATGCGACAGTAGCAATCGAGCAGTTCGCGCCACTTCCTGCAGATTGGTGTATTGTACGGGACAATCGACGGATTGAGCGCAACAGCCGCCACATAGTCCACCATGTAGCTCTCGAACGCATCGTAGATGTCCGATACCTGGAGCACGCGGCGAAGCGTGAGCTGGTCCGACTTATCGGTGGCCGCTGTAATCACATCGAGACCAGAACCAAGTCTGGAGAAGAAATCCGTATGAATTGGATAGGTAAGACCAAGATCGGCCGTGACCGACTGGAATACTGATGTCTTCGAGACCATCAGTGCATCGATGTTCGATACCGGCGTCAGGGCAGAGAACGAAGGATAGTCGCGCGCAGCGCAGAGCCAGTTGTAATAGATTGGCAGATAGTAATGTCGATTGCAGAGACAATCGGTATAAGGCCAGCAGTATGGCACGGCTCGAAAGCTTACCTCAAAACGAAGCTGCATCACGCTCGATGGACCGCTCGACGAGGTCAGTGGCACATTTATCTGAAAGAGCTGCGATCCGGCATTCTGCTGTGCGGTCAACGTCTGCGTCTTCTGTCCATGAATCTGTCCCCCTCCGGCCGTGAAGACATTGGCCGATACCTGCATGGAGAAATCCTGGTTCGGTGGGGCTGTCTGCGCTGTCACCATCTCATTAGCCGACGACAGCACATTGGGAGTAAGCGACCGCTGCAGAATCGTGGTGTCACTGAAGCTCGTGAGCTGGATATTGAACTGAAGAGGCTGGGGAGAGCCTACATAGGTGATACCTGTGAGGGTGAGTACGGCCGCTTGCTGATCCATGATATTACACTAGAATAGAGTCGTGAAAGAATTCTCGAAATAATTGCGGAGTTCGCGGCTACATTGCGCGCTTCTGGGAATGGTAATTCCTATATATCACGAACCCGCCTCAGCGACAGGACTTCCTCCAGAGAGCAGGCCATCGGCAATCAGGGCACTCCCCCATGTATTAGGAAATTCTCCCCACACACTACATGAGATCGTCTATGGTATCGTGATCGTTACCGTCACAGGACTGACCGGCTCGTCCCCCCCCTGCGTCGGCTGGCGCCCGGGAGCATAATCATCGCCGTTGTACTCCCAGTACTCGAAGCGGAATGTGACCGAGCTACCGGTCGTGAAAGGAGGGCTGCTGGTCACAAAGAATGATGTCCGGTCCTTAGACCAGATCATCACAGGGCTGGTGGCGCCGCTCTGCATAGTCACAGTGTTCTGGATGATGTTGTCCGGAATCTGCGGGTCGTTAATCGGTTCCGGGCTGCGCACCAAGAGGCCTATGATCGTCCCGTTCCCCTTCTTGACAGCGTTAAACTCCAGGGTCGCAGCGGCATCCAGCCCATCGAGCCGGAGCGCCCCGGTGATTAACCGATCGAATCGATCGGCGTAATCACGGATCAGTTCTGCCGGCACCAGTTGATCCTGCCGGGCGATAATGTTGGCTGCCGCAGCCAGGTCGGCCTGCGCCTCGTCGACGGAGAGGGCATGGACCGCATGCCGTGCTGCCACCCCCTCCCCTCCCAGGTGATAGCTTCCGATATGCTCGGCAAAGTCCGCATAGCGCGAAGTCTTGAATACATATTTATGCACCTCGCGATGCACCACGTGTGGATCATTGGCTGGATCATTATTGGGCTGGTTCTCCGGATCGTAATTGAGCTCGCCGAACAGCGCGTTGAACACTGCGGTATACATCTTCTCCGGCTCCAGGCTCACCAGCTTATTCACAGTCCTGGAAGCAGGCGGATCTCCCTTCTGTATTGGTGTAAACTGCACGCAATGTTTCCCTCGTACCGTCACGTTGCTGATAAGACGGTTGAACATCAGCACATCCTTCGCCAACCGTGGATGCGGGTCTTTCTCCCACGACGTGCCGAGCACGATCGAAGAGCCGGCCCCTGTTTTCGCCGGATCCTTGATCACGATCTCGATATCGGAATAGACATACTTCAGACCGTTGTATCGCCTCCACTGACCATACATCGACTGCAAGTAGTTCTGCTCGTAGTAGAGCGTCAGCTTCGGTACGCGATAGTAGAGAGGCTTGGCATTGATCACATTCCCGTCAGGGCGCGGATAGGAGCGTTGATAATCGATATAGCTCCGTAGCGTGGCATAGGGATAGACTCCCTCCTTGCTGGCCGCCTCCAACACTGCATACTCCGGGCGCGTGACAGTGCCCGGCCCGTCACCGATCTTGTGAAAATGCCCCACCGGGCCAGCAGTACGGAAACCGAAGGTATAGAAGCGGTGATCGGGACCACGGCCGGAGATTTCCTCCAGTGTCTCGATCTGAATGGCGAACGTGGTGTTCGGTCGCCAGATGGGCTGAGTAAGGTTTTTCAGTGATAGATCAAGGCTCGTGGCGCCGGAACGGGTTTCGTGCGGTTTCGGGAGGTTTTTGTTGTAGCGATATACCGCCGGCGACAGCCAGCAGATCTCGTGCAGGTACGTCCCACATGGAAGGAGCGAGGAGTCGTTGGGATGCGGAAGCGTCGCCAGGAAACGCTGCGCTCGCGCAAGCTCGGCCTGGGCCGCGTCGCGCGCGTCACGTGCATCATACGCCGCAGCCGACTCCCTGTTGATGACCTCCTGAACCTGAACCTCCACGACGGCGTCGTTGTACATTTGCTGGAGAGCCGGGATAAGGCTGGTGAGGAGATATCCCTGCACATTCCCCCAATACGTCTGCTGCCAGTTCGGGGGTTGGGCAGTGGGATTGCACGATACCGACGACTCGATCACGACTCGGTCGATCGGCTCGTCGGGATTCTCGTACTTTACCTCTCGCAGAAGATCGAACTGTTGTCTTACCTCCCGCTTGCGGAGAGGGTCGTACGGGGTATCCTGCTTCACCGGACACATGCCGGAAATCTGTCCCTTTAGTGTAGTGTAGGCAGTCTTCAATCCCGTGAGATTCGGAACACTGGCGGGATCATTCAGCATCGGAATCAGCACCGATGCGACGTCGGCATAACTGAGCGACTTCATCGCGATGTACGTTCCCATCGCGCGGATCTTCCAGCAACGATCTCCCGCGCGTTGACGTGGCTCTATCTGGATCCCTCGCTCGATGGCAATATCCATCACCTTGTTATAGATCGTCTCCACCTGCGGGCTTAGAAGCTCCAATTCCACCTCGATCGTCGGCGTCAGGTCGTAACGATAGCGTTGCGTCTCACAGAGACACTTCAGCAGGTCGAGCCAACTGTCGCACGATGTCTTGCATGCACTGGCCAGCACGGTCACACCACAGGCCGCCAGATACAGTCCCGCCTGGGTCTTCAGATCGGCATAGAATGTCTTCATCAACGCCAGCGTCCGAAGCGCCAGTGTCCTCTGGAAACCGTAGCCGACCGAGAGCATGCCGATCACCTGCCCCATCATCGCGCAGAATTCGGCGGCAGTCGTCGCCGCCACCGGCGTGGCAAGCCGTGGCATGTCCATCTCGTCGGCCAATTGCTCGAACAGCTCGGCGTTCTGGTTGACGAGTGAGATGATGGCGGCAATGGGCGCAAGAGCCAGGTTCGGCGTCGTGGCGCAGAGCGTGCGCCCGATATCGACAAGGCCCAGGCGGCGCGCGCATTCATCAGTCCCCACCCCGTCGGCGCCGACGCCATGGATGAAGTTCATCCCCGCGTCGTCGAGCAGTGACAGGGCATTATCGACAGCGCCCCGCACGACATCATGCACCTGAGCGAACTGACTCTGTGTCGAGGGGGATATCCCCGCGTTCGTCAGGCAGTTTTGCAGCAGCCAGGCATGTATCTGCATGTTCAGGTACCAGATCTTATCGATCCTCTCCGTCGGCGGAATGGAACTGTTGAACCCGTAGAGAAGGAAGTAGAGATCCTTAAGCGCGCTATACATGTTATCGGTATCGAGAGCAGCCAGCACCGATGCCCCAGCACTCACCCGCCGGTCCAGTATCTGCAGGATAGCATCGGTAATCTCCAGCCACTCGCCGCAGGGAGTCGGCAGCGCCTGGGGTCCGGCGGCACAGTAGGTAAGGCCATTGGCATTGATGGCATCACGAAGCGCACCCGGCGCCGTGAATGCTCCATTCAGCGCCGTGTAGTCGGCAGCCAGGCCTGTCACGACCGTATCAATCGGGCCACCACACTGGAGCGCGGCCTGCACGAAGAAGTTCATGATCGCCTGGAGATACGCCCCGATGTTACTCGCTCGTTTGTATCCGAACACCGGAAGGCCTTCAGTCCTTGCTCTCTTCACCACCTCGCCATAGGCAAGATCGAGTTGCGCATCAAATGTCGAGGCCACCTGCGCAGCCTGCCCGGCAGTAAGTGAAAGCGTGCAGAGATTGCAGAGACAGGCAATGATATCGTTCCACTCCGCGATGAAGGTGTCGGATGCCGCCAATGGATCGGGATTGGGAGGAGCCACCTCATGACCCCGGATATCGACGCGATGCCGGTCGGCCAATTCGGAGAAGCTCTTGTAAAATTGCACCGTGGGATAGCGGAGATCGAATGGCAAAAGGTCAAGCACGGCGTATCCGGCGATCACCACCACAAGTGCGCGGCGCAGCCTGCCACAGAATGTCGTCCCGGGCGCGGGGAGCGTGTAGTTCAGATGGATCGCCAGCGATCCAAGCGTCCCCTCGAATCCATTCACCAACGACTCGATCGCCGTGAGGGTGGCTGTCAGAGGTGTTGCCGGCGCCGTCCTGCAGAGAAGCTGTGCGATCTCCACGAACTGACTCGCGCGCCAGCAGCTCGCATCCGAACAGAGCGGGCTACCATCGGAGGCCATTGCCCGCTTGATCGTGATATAGGCGTCCTCAAGACCTCGGAAGTAGGGATCAACCTTGTCGAAAAGAGACTGTGTCACAAGCGAGAGATCAACCGTAATCCATGCGAATACAGCCGCGAGATAACGGAGTTGATCGCACGGCGAGGTCAGGTTCGCCCAAGCGTCGAGTTCCATATTGGCGGTAACCACGTTGGCGATGATGTACACATACAACTCGTTGATCCTGCCATCGACAAGCCCCTGTCGCAGGCGGTTGATATGCGCCGGGAGCGTCCATTGCCTATCGCAGAGGTCACCCAGGCAGGTGAGGAGTTCCATCCACTTCTCGTAGAAGGAGTTTGCAAGCAGCGAGGGGGCCGGAAGTGTCATCCCCTGCTTGGCGAGACGGTAATCCGCCACGTAGCCATTCAGCTCGTCGTAGAAATGCGCCACATCCTCGGCCAGGTATTCAGGTATCCCATCCTTCCCCGTGTAAGCTGTGATAAGTGTACGGAGCGTTTCACAGAGCCGCCAGCAGAAGGTGCGTTGCGCCTGCGGATCGAGCAACTCCGGATCGGTCATGTAGCTGTACTGTCGCAGATAAACGTCGATGTAGGCGAAGCGATCGAGCGCGGCAGTGATATCAGCCACCTCGGCGGCAACCGGCTCCCCTCCCGTACAGAGAAGGCGAGTCATGGCGCCGAAGCTCCGCAGCCGGCTCCAGATCGTCGTCTTCGCGGCGGGCGTCGCTGGCTCAACGGGAGCAGCCTCCCAACGCGCCACCATCACGCCGTCAGGCCCAACTGCTCCTCCCCCTCCTCCGTTGCCCACCGCCGGCGTATACGCCTGGCCGCGATAGTAGGAAATAGTGACCTTGTCGCCGAATGTGGAGAGCTTCAACGAAAACTTCGTGCAGGCGCTGGGAAGATCGATCTCGATACGATTACTCCCCGCCATCGCGAGCGAGTGGGGAAGCTCGTAGAGATTCGGAAACGAAGCAATCACACCATTGGTGCCGGTGATCCGATAATGGAGCTTCCTGTCGGTCACGCTCCCCCCAGCAGCATAGGATGCACCGAACGTCACGGGGCTCCAGTTCTGGCACTGCATCGGCAGAGGATCGTCGGGGCAGAGGATAACCCCCTTGGGAAATCCGGCATCAGCCGGACGGATGTTCACCGACTGCGAGAGCGGTGTCCTGGCAAGCAACCGAAGCTTGCTGTACTTCCCCGCCTCGGTCATCTGCCACCACCCATACTTCACGTTGTCGTGGATGGTTTTCTGGAGATCGGCGAGAACCGCATTACCGCCGGCCGAGCGCGCCAGCACATCGATAAGCGGTGTGTTGGCAACCCACATCTCGTAATCATGCCACCCACTATCCCAGTACTTGACCGATACGTTCCGCACGGTATACTTATGCTCTACCTGCCGGGACCTCCCCGGCTGCGGCGGGATCTTCTCCGAGTTCTCTGCCAGAGCCATCGGTCCCAGCAGAGCGATGGAAGCACCATCACCCCCCTTTACTCCCTTGCTGAAATCGATGTCGACAAAGCAGTCGAGCGGGATGAGGAAACTGCCGAAATCGCCGATCCACTTGCCGTCGGTCGTATCCCCGATGTCGGGAAGAAGTGCGATATGGGGATCGCCACTGTTGACGAAGTTCAGCACGAACGGCTCCTGCGTCACCATATGAAGCGCCTTCGCCGCGTGACGTCCTTCGGTCAGGTAGCCGACCAGGCGCTCACCGGCATTGCCAGTGTAATAAGCAACCTCGACGAACCCGATTGGATCATCGTCGACATTCGGGTTGATGTTCCAGGAGAGACTTGCGCTGATGTTGATGTCGGGAAGCGGCCACGGCGTCTTGATTTTCAAATAGAACTCGCCGTAGATGGTAAACGGCTTCGGTGCCTCCGCTCCGAGTGTCGCTCCGACATCGAGCCGGAAGCCGATGCCAAACACCTTGAGTTCGGCGTAGCCCGAAAGCTTGATATAGCCGCCGATCTGCACCGGCTTGAAGCTCAAGCTTCCGGCCATGTCGAGCGAGGCTCCAAGCCCCACTTTGGCGATGCCACCAAAGCTCTTCTCCACATGCCACTCCACGCCGGCACCGGCGCTGATCCCCTTCGAGGAAATCATCAGATAGGCGTAGGCATTGAAGATATTGAACAGGAGAGCTGAAACACGCTTCTCCGCGGGGGCGTTGCGCCCTACATAAAGATGCCACGCCGATGCCTGACGCCAGTAGAAGGCAAGTTCCAGGTTCGCGCTCAGGTCGAGGATCTTCCCGGCAAAGTCACCGCTGGAAGGAACCATCATATGGACGCCGAATCCCGCCTCGATCGATTCATCGCTGATGATGATCGCCGCATAGAACGGCGGATCGCCCGGAGTGTCAAACCCGAGTCGCTTGCTGAGGATGGCCGCCTGCCCTTCGAGCAGGAAGACGCGCGGGAGCGAGAGAAGAAAGAAGAGACGGCTGCTGAACGCTTGGCCACTGTCGGCCACGGTGGCGAGCGTAAGGCCGGCGCCGAAGGAGAACCCATCGCGCGGCTCGAACTTGTCCACGTTGATCCCGAGCTTCGGCGCGCGATATGCCTCCCACCATGTGGCATCCTCGGCGACGTGCGCAGCCTTCTTCGAAAGAACGTACTTGTTGCCGATCGTGCCACGGAAGCCATAGATACCAAGCCCTGTATTGCCGACGAGGATAGGCGAGGAGAGTTCAAGGTCCGCATCGACCAGAAAGGCACCGGTGGATGGGGTGATACGCATCGCGGCTCCCCCCTCGATATCGAGCTTCGGAAGCTTCAGCGTGATGCCGCCGGCATATTCGGTGAGTGACGCGGTCGCTTCAGGTCCCTGATCATCGTGATTGGTCATTGCCAGCCATCCCTTCAGGATTACCGCAGCGTCGGCTTCGGACACGTTCCCCGGAAGCATGATGTCGATCTCAAGCGATTCGATCTTCATGAACGCGTTGTGGGGGCGCCCATCGTTGGAGTCGTCATCGACCGTGAAGTAGTATTTGATCCCTTTTCCGTGAGCATCCACTCCTCCCAGACCGCTCTTGATGCCGCCGTCGAACCCGAAGTACTTGTAGCGGCGCATCGTGATGCCGAGCGACTGCTCAACCGACCCCATATGAAGAGCGCTCACCGAAAGCTCTACCGGCCCGACCTTCAACCCGACCGATTTCGGAAGTGTGAGCCCCCCCCCTTCAAACTCAAACTCACCGTTAGACCAGATGACGAGCTTGCTGATATCGATCTCCTTCGGGAGAAAATCCCCGATCACCCCCGGAAGCTCGTCGAACTTGATCGTTCCGCTGACGCCGATGAAGAAATCATCTCCCCTTGTGCCGAGGCTCAACTCGCGCACGGTGATGGAAAAGACCTCGGGAAGCCTGATGACGTTGATACCGGCGGTGTTGCCGGCCGTGAGCGTAAACTCGTTGTCGCGGATGTGGATGTCGACATCGAGCTTCAGATCGGTGCCGTTGGCATCCTTGAAGCCGGGCACCTTCATACTCCCCTTCACCTCGGAGCCGACGATGCTATTCTGGCGGAAGGCGAGTGTAAATGCGTTCAGATCGAGCTCGAAGCCTTCGCCGAGCTTTGCCTTGAGAATAGGCTCGGCGGCATTGTTCTGGTCCTTTGCCTCCATCGAGAGAGTGCCGCTGAAACCGCCGGTACCAACCAGAAGGTTCTTCCCCGTGATCACTCCCGAGGAGTTGCCGTCGTCGTGATGCCAGAACGCCGGAAGAATGACGCTGGCGCTGGCAACGAAAAGTCCCACGAAATCACTCGGCCGTCCCTCGGCATCGGCCTCGGGAATATTGGTGGTGCGGCTGAGATCGAGCCGGGCGGTATCGAAGCCTATGATAATGCCGGTATGACCGATCTGGGCTTTCGGGTAGGGAGCGCAATGGACGGTGATGTCGGAGGAATAGCCGATACCACCATCGGTACTGAACTCCAGCACACCGCCATCGAAGACCAGTTGAAATCGTCCACCGGGAGTCGTTATGATCTGGTTGCCGCCGGTAACAGGCCCCAGCACGGATGGAGGGAATTTTATTCCCACGTCGATACCAAGTCTGGCGTCGATACGAGGAATCAGCAACTCGCGCAGTCTGGCGAGTGGCTGCTCGCCAAGGTCAAACCTGAATAGCGACTCTATATTGTCAAGGGAGTTCGCAACGCTCTGAGCATCCAGTACGTAATCATCGAAGACAATCGCGTCGAGACGTTTGGTGCTGTTATCCGCGATGCCATCGACAATGCTTTGGATGGCAGTCGTCACATCCGAGTCCAACGGCAACGATATATTTGCAGAATACTGAGTATTAACATGATTGGCGAAGGTGGTGAGCGGATCAGTGCCAACGACCAACAGGGCCACGGTCAGACGCAGGAGTTCCTCCTCCGCGATTCCCGAAACGTTAAACGCAATAGAAAACAATTCGCTCGGCGCGCCTGAAAATGTCGCGATATCGAAGCTAGAGAGCAGACGCCGTATCGGCCAGTTGTAGACGACAGACAGCGGAATGACAGTAATGGGATCGGCTGTCGTAAATGCAGGATTGAGGACAATATCAATCTCGGTGCCGGGAATCTCAAAACCGACCTGCTTATAGGCCACAAGATCGAGGTTATAAACAATAACCCCACCTGACAGGTCGTGGCTTGCACGAAAATCCTTGAAATAAATACTATCCAGTATTGCCTCAAACCCATCCTTGACGAAATTGAGCTGTTCAGGAAGAGCATCCAGCGATATAAGGCCCGACAGCTTCGGGTAGAAAAAATCGTTCATTCGGTTATGGTAGGATTGCAGTAAAAAATAGTTTACAGCCGCCAGCCGAACTGGTAGGAACGTATGTTACATCTTAAGCCGAATAGGCTTCATCAGCGATGAAAATATTCATCAAAACCATTCAAAACCTCCTGGCCGGAGAACACATAAGAAGCCGTAGCGATATCCTCCAGCTGAAAATCCGGTGAAGCCTGACGCAAAAAGGATCAGGTTTCTCTAAAGAAATTTCCGACAAGAAAAATAAGGGAAAGGCCAATAGCGGTAATACACATTGTCGCGACACACAGAGACAACATGATAAGCATGGAATGTGGCATGCCGCGACGAACCGCTAGAATATAAGTAGCCGTTCCTGCCAGGAGAGTGACTACTTGAGCTACCCAGAACCAATCCAAAATCGCTTTATGGCGTCCGACAGGAGAAAAGAACAGCACTATCCCGACAATCACCGCAATCACCGGGAGCAGTGCCACTATGCGATATCCTGTATACGAATTCATGGCTTTAGTTGACAATGTGTAAATCGAGATTATTCTGCTGCCAGCCATTCTTGCCCTTGTTCAGCCAATGACTAGAAGCTATCTCATAAATGTCTGAGCAGAAGAAGAATGCATCCGAGATGAACAAAGCCGAGATAATTATCAGCATGATATTCATACCGAACCGTAATTCTGCGGAAATTCTGAAGCCAGGCGAACAACCGCTCGATCTTCCAGCGTCGCTTGTAGCGCCGTAACACCCGTCCATCCTGAGTCGGTGGCTTCCTCCGGTTCTTCCGATGCGGCGCGATCATCTCAACGCCGAGGTCGGCCAGCTGCGCATCCAACGGATCGGAGTCATAGGCACGATCTCCGATCAGTCGTTCGGGAAGTTCCTCGATGAATCGAGCTTCGAGAGTTGATGCAACAAGTCTGACTTCATGCGGCGAAGCAGACTCAATGTCAACGGCGATGACAAGGCCAGCAGCGTCTGCCACTGCCATGAGCTTCGTGCCCTTGCCCCGCTTGGTGGGGCCAACACACGGCCCCCTTTTTTGGCGACAATGAACGTTCCGTCGATATAGCACTCGGACAGATCAATGTCGCCTCGGTCTCGGAGGTCTTCGGCCAGGGCCTTCAGTACGACTTCAAGTGTACCGGAGCGGACCCAGTGCTGGAAGCGTCGATGCACGGTTTGGTAGGGAGGATAACGCTCCGGCAGATCTTTCCACGGTGCGCCGGTGCGGAGAATCCAAAGCACACCATTAAGGACATCGCGTGCTGGTCGCCACGGTCTACCTTTACCGTCATCACGGCGAGGTGGATCAGGAATGAGCGCGGAGATATACTCCCATTGAGCATCGGTCAGATCCATAACCAGCGTTCCTTTTGGCTTTTTCGCCAAATTTACGCCGAATATGATTTATGAGATAGCTTCTAATGATACAGCATACTGTATCCGTATCAGTCACCAGATCACTGTACTTCCCTAACGGGGGCTTCAAAATCGACTTATCAGAGAGCGGGTAAGGAGCTCTGCTCTCTAACTGAAAATCCGGTGAGGTCTGACGGCCAAGAGATCGGACAATCCCAGTGAGAAGCCAGTGGAAAATAGAATAAACAAGCCGATAGCCACGATAAACACCATCGCGACGCACTGGGACAACATGATAATCACGGAATGCGGCATACCACGACGAACCCCGAGAGTATAAGTAGCTATTCCCGTCAGAAGGGTGATTATCTGAGCTAACCAGAACCAATTCATGATCACATCGTAATGACCGACAGGAGAAAAGAACAGCACTATACCGATAATCACTGCAGTCAACGGAAGCAGCGCCACTATGCGATATGCCGTATAAGATCTCATTGCTTTTATCGATAATGTGTAAATCGAAATCATTCAGCCGCCAGCCATCCCTGTACCTTGTTCAACCATCTATCGATAGTATAATATACAATTTCAGTATCGGTCAGCACGGCACTATACTTCTCTACTGGAGGCCTCAGATATTTCTCCGCGGGAGAATCCAGAATTTTTTTAGAGTTGAGCAGGTAAATTCCCGTTGCTCTAGTCTCATACGCAACACATGCCAGAAGCACGCCCGACCTTCGTACCCGCCCCACAAGTTGCTGATACACAGGATGTGTCGGGCCAGTAATAAGCCAATTGCCAGTGGCATCGATATAACCGTTGTCTTCACAGAAGATATGCCAGCGTTTTGTGTAATGTGCATTGGTGACGACATTGGGGTTATAGTAATGCTTTAAGACATCACTGAATTTAAAGGTGTCATGCGCCGCCGCCGCATCATCCCGCACTGATTTCCATGCTCTCCACCAGCCAAACGACTCTGCATCTCCGATCAAATCATTATCTGGAGCTTCAATCTCCCAATAGCGATCCCGATCCGGAGTTTCAGGAAATTCGGCCCGACCAGAAGGTGGCGCACCATTGACAATATGTCCAAAATAGTCGGCTGGCACCCCACCGAGATCACCGACGTAGCTGGCGAGATCGATGCTGTTGTCAATTCCAAATCCCTTTGTATATGGATAATCGATCAGGCCATTGTTAATCAACGCCATTAGGCCATACGTTGCATGCCCAAGATCCCATCTATATCTTGGAAGACTGCCAGCGTGTTCAGGATCCTGGACAAGAGGGCTTGGATTATCACGGAAGCTGTTTTCATCAGCCAAAGCCCACAAGTGATCGATTGCATCCTCATAGCGTCGCACCAGATCTACCTTATCTGGAGAAGCGACCCTCGCTCGCCACCTGATTAAAATTCGCGGCGTAATACCGTCAGCTTCCAAATTATTATCCGCTGGAATAGATATTTGAAACAAGAGACCTTTTCCTATAGCCATTATGTGCTCTTTGGTCGCCCCCTGAGCAGATGCACGATAATTGCTTCCATAGTATTCCTGCCTGAACCTTGACACTGTATCCTCCGGCCGCAAATCCCAATCAGCATATGTATCTTCAATCGCTTCAACAAATGCTATCAGATTCGCCTTATCACTACTATTAGCAACAAAGTAAGCTTTGGGATCAGTCGTCGCCTCGATCAAGCCCTCTCCAACGACCGAATTATCCGAGGTAAAATTGAAGCGGTCCACTGATCGAACGATAACATTTCCATTCATGGGGAACTCGCGCGTATAAACGCTGGAGTTATTCAAGCCGCTGAGCATTAACTGAGCCTGATGAAAGTACTTGCCGTTCTGATCCTTGGCATGCTGAAAGCTATCCAGGCTGAAATATATTGGAAGCAGAGATGGGTCGAACAATGCAACCGCAGGAAGAAGATGGACATCGTACTCCGAATGTGACACACGTAAGGTCAGCATACCATATTCCGGGAAGTACTCGTATTCACGTTGATATGTCGGAAGTTCTTTCTTTGTGCCTCCCATAGGGAGGATTGGAAAATTTTTAAATTTATCGAACTGCGAAGACCAGCTTTTAATCGCCTCGAAGAACTGACCCGACAACGGCCCGTAATCGACGGCTTGGATCGGCCTTGTAGAAACGACAGGCATGGGAGTAATACGACCGTTCTTATCGAGCAGTGTCGCGAAAAATACAATCGACGATTGATCGATATACTTTCCGGTAAGCACCATAAAGTCTCCTTTACCGCCAAATTCGACATCTCCATTTACATATCGCTTTGCTCCGCCCAATATCCATTTGCTATTATTACCTGCCGGATAGAATGAACTCAGGTTTACTACTGGTCCAAAAATAAGATCCGCATAATTATCGGACGGAATGGTGCGAGCGGGTAGTTGGATCGCAGGGAGCTTCTTTCGTATCAGATAGATCCGTGTCATCCATGCCGTACCTGTCTTCGCCCCTGCCCCATGATCATTGACAAGGCGCGGCAGATTGGGGGTGAGGAATTGAAAGGTGTTTGACCATATGGCACTTTCCGCCGCAAAATCCCTAATAAAACGCTCACTCCCCACTTCTTTTACGGACATCGCCTGATCCATGTAGATAACCGGAACAGGATTATACTTCTTGCGAAACGCTATCTGCATCGTATTCATATCGCCCGATGCCGTGCTGAGTTCCGTATAATATATGGGCCAGAAATTCACATAATAATTTGCGGGCAGTTCCGATCCGGGAGCACCATTGAATCCGATCTTAAAATGATCAGTCATGGTGGTCTCGTCCATGTTATCCAGGCCCATATTCAGCGAATTGTCACTTTGATTCCGTATTTCCACATAAATGCGATTTTTTGTATAAAATTTGCTGACAATTCGATCATAGACGGCATCCCCAATGATTGTTTCAGCTTTATAGTCTACACCGGAATCGCGAAAATGATTATAGAATGCTGCCGGGTCGATGTAATCAAGCACACGTTCACGAGATCTCATTTTGTCAACATCCTCGGCTCCCGCAACGCCCGTCGAAGGCTGTGTAAATTCCACAGTATTCTGAAACTTCCGCATTACACCGAACGTCAACCCATGACTTTCTTCCTGAAGAAGTATATCGATTCCCCCTCCGACTTGGTGCAGTTCAGTATAGCGCTTAAATCGACCGATTGTCCAACCTTTTTTTATGGGAAACGGATAATAATTTAGTCCGGTTGAGTGTCTCAGGAACCATCCAATGACGTCATCGTCATCTCCGTATTCTTTCCTTTTGATCTCTCGCCCATCCGAATCAAGTTCATGTCCATTTGGGTCATAATTCATATAACCGACCATATCATAGGGAGGCTCGACGAGAGATGTGGTCTGTCCAATGGGTAAAATCTTGTTTTTCCAATCGTCAAAGTGTTGCCACATATTGACAATTAAATCAGAGTTAAAACCTGGTCGATTCGCAATTTGCATCTTCGATTCGATACCGGTATCTCGGAAGAAATCATCCCGAACTAATCCGCGGTAAATCACAACCTTCGGATTAGGAAAACGGCGACTAATTCCAATGTTATAGAGCGCCAAATTGACCAAGCCTGGAAAATTTGGATCGGGGACATCCTGCACAATCGCGATGCCATCGAACATGGCATACGCCACTGCTTCATCGTCGAACTTGAACCGACTGGTAAGACGATAACGGTCATTCACATTTGTGCGAGTCGGCCCATATGCCTCATCGATCGTCTGCATCGGGTTATTATCGTCCTGTCCCCTGATCTGATCTATGTCGGCAAACACATGAATATCGGCCATGGTGCATTCCTGTCACGTGGTTGTGATGATGTTACTGAAGTGCGCATTAGTATCTAAACGGACTCAATTTGTCGCAAACATCCAAGCAAGACATTGCATTTATGGCGTAGACGCTTTGTTGCGCAGTTTAATTCATAACGACAATTTCTGTTGCTAATGAAAAAAATCTCAAAGCTCAATCTTCGAGAACAGAATCGATAAGTGAGTCAGGATATCTTGGGAGGCTATCAGGTGGCAAATCTACGACCGTCCTGTAATTGTCCTTGACAATCATACAGAACAACACAAAACAAATCGAGCGCTTGGGCTGAACTTATCCGTTATCTCATGTTGCTTAAATGCGGCTATGGTTATACGACAACCAATTCCTCGCGGCGCTTCATGGCATCCATTACTTCACCCGCCGGATCAGCACCCCATCCTTCTCCAGAAGACTTCTGCGTAACGCGCCGGTGATGATCGATTTACTGAAGTGCGCATTGGTATCTAAACGGACTCAATTTGTCGCAAACATCCAAGTAAGACATTGCATTTATGGCGTAGACGCTTTGTTGCGCAGCGTAATTCATAGCGAAGCGTTCGCAGGCTGTCGCAGCAGATATTGCGCAACTCGACATTCTTCAAATAATGCCAGACACCCTCGTCCGGACTGACCTCCGGTGCATATGCCGGTAATCGTTCCAGATGCACCAAACCTTCAGCGTCGGTGCTCAAATACTCTTTGACAACCTTTGATCGATGGATCGGCGCTCCGTCCCACACGACCAGGATTGTCCCAAGATGTCGGACGAGGTGCTTCAGGAATCGCACGCATTCTGTACTACTGATCGCATGCGCGTAGACCTGCATCAGCAACTCGCCGTCAGCAGTGATGCCACTGATGACCGACAGATGATCTCGGGTCAATTTCGAGCGCAGAACCGGTGTTTGACCGCTCGGTGCCCATGTCCGAGCAACTGCCGGGAGCAGATAGAAGCCCGATTCGTCGGAATACGCTGTTCGTCTACCGCTTTTTTTTGATTGCTGGCAACGTGTCCTGCACCCAAGCGGCGATTGCCGCTTCATCGCGTTGCGTGGCCTTGACATTGGGCTTCTGTACCGAGAAGCCCAACGCATGCAACAGCCGCCGGACGTGTGCCGGATGATAGCGGACATGAAAAGTCCTTTGAATCACCTCGGCAATACGCTGGCTCGTCCAGACATCGCCCTGAAAGCCAAAATGCTCGGCTCCGAGTGCCAGTAGGCCTGGAATACGTTGATGCTGCTCGTCGGTTAATCGGCGTGGAGCACCACGCCTCGGGCGATTGTGAAGATCATCGACTCCGCCACTACAAGCACGCGACAGCCACTGGCTGACGGCTCCGGTGGTAACTCCAAGTGCCGTTGTGATATCGATCTGTTTCCAGCCCTGCTGATGCAGATCCCATGCTCGAAAGCGGCGCTCTTCGCGCCAATCGCGCTTCTGCGCTAGGTTCTTTGCCATTGTGTCACCCCGTGGCAAAGATAGGATGTTTAGCTTGTTAAGTGCACCTCAGTAGTGCAAAAGAAGCCGCACGTATAGTAACGTTATAGACAGCATCCGAAACGATTCATTGAGACAGAATGTCTATTTTTCAACCTTTTCGAAATATATTGGATAGATGCATTTCATAATCGATCTACACAATCATATATGCAACTAAATCTCGAATTTAACTTCCTGAAAATAGAAACGCCTCAAAGCTCGCCAGGTTATCTTCTCAGCCATTTTTGCGCAATTTGGCTATAACTTCGTTTTATGGAAAGTTACATCCGAGACTATAAATAACTTTCAACTGCAACTAAAATAGAACGGAAGAGAGGCAAATGATCACCATTAAAGGCGATAAATCCTAAACAGTCAACCTCTCTAAACGAAGCTAGAAGACTGAATCATTATTGGTCAAGCCGACCTTCATGCGCTGTTATTCTTCTTATCGAACCTGTTTCTCTTGATATTTCGCTTATCATCGGATTAGCTCCTCGTCAATGTCTATCCCGCCCGTATTTACAAACGTTGTCTTATAGGGATGAAGGTATACTGTCCTTGTCATATTGTCAAGTGTATATTCACTATCATCGATTTTTTTTCAAAGGATCGTGAAGGTCGGATTGATTCGCCGGGTATGGCTTATAATCGATTCAGCGGTGTCTATCACTATTTATGTAGTGTAACGACCATAAAACCCTGACAGTAATGGGCTCAAATGAAAAAGCAGCGACGAAACCTGCCGATAGGAATGCGACAACATTGACACTCTGATTGCCCGCCGTCGAGATAATTACCCATAGCTTGTTTACCTGCACCGCTGCCAGTACTACAGCGACCTTCGGCCCTCCTTTGACAAATTGCCCAGGATGGCACCAGTACGCCTCAGCAAGGAACGGGTTTCACCGCACCAGCATCCTGTTGTCATGACCGCGATGTAGCGATATCAGCGGTAACGTCGCGATCCCACTATAACGGTGCTCGGTGTTGTACCTGACAAAGCCCGCCTCCACAGAATGATCGCGCATCCTGCAGGCTGCCGAAGCGCAACGGATACTCCGGCAAGAGAGTGCGCCGAAGTTTGTGTAATAGGGATAGGCATTTCAGCCAGCACCTTTCCGCCGCGGCATGACGGCGGTACACAACACGGAGGAAGCATGTTGATACAACCGTCAGCCGTCGGCGACGGCAAACAACGAGGTAAAAGCATCGAGGATCTGAACTTACCGCCGCTGTCAAGGAAGCAGCCGGCAAGCCGCTGTCGATGGCGTCCGGCTCGCCGCTCGGTCGGATGGTCGGGTGCGTTCGTCGAGCACAGCCTGAAGCAGGAGGGGTTCTGGCAGACGGTGTTCGTCGAGCTTCAGAAACGCGGTCTGAAGCAGATGCTGATCGTCTGCTCGGACAACCTTACGGGGATCGATCAGGCGCTTGCGGTGAACTACCCATCGGCCGAGCATCTGCCGTGTGTCGTCCATCAAATCCGTTCCAGTCTTCAGCACGTTCCGTGGATCCATCGCGCGGCGGTCGCTCGGGTGATGAAGGGGATCGACCAGACGCCTAGCTATGAATCGGCCGAGCTGGCGCTTGCGGAGTTCCGCCAGGAGTACCAGTCGCGGTATCCTGAGATCGTGCATCAGTCGGAGGTGTTCCTGCCGCGGATCGCTTCGATGTGGAACTACTCGCCGGGACTGCGGCGGATGGTGTACACGACCAACCCGCAGGAGAACATCAACCGTCAGGTGCGGAATCTGACGAAGAACCGCGCGCAGATGCCGAGCATCGACAGCGCGATGCGTCTGTTGACACTGGTGCTGCGCGATATCAACGAGCGATCGCTGAGCTGGGAACGAGCGCGTCCAGATTGGACGGCAATCGTGCGAGAGCTGCACATCCACTTCGTGGCGGCGCTGCCAAATCAATGGGGACCACGATCGTAAATTGACAACTCACGCTCTGCCTATTACACAAATATCAACGCACTCCCGAGTACTTCGCGATTCTGGCCCGGCAGACATCCTCCACAATCCCTTTCAGCGCGATCACCCGCTCCAGCAGCCACTCCAGCTCCTGCCGCTCTATCCTGTACTTCTTATCATACCGGGCCTCGATATACGCCCGGCGAAGGAGTGAGAATAACCGTCGTTCCTCTTCAGTCCCGATTGGAAAGACGGGAACCAGCTCCGGTGCCTGTCCCGCCGCAAGATTACCGAGCTTCTCGATATCGTGGAGTTTCGGCTTGTAGTTGGTAAAGGTCAGGAGAAGAGCGGAATACAACCGCTCGGTTGCCTGATGAAGCTGGAACACCGCGTTGATATAATCAGCACGATCGATGGCAAACTGTGTGTTCAATAGAAAACCATTCGCGCTATCGAACCAGTATTCAAAATCCTCCGTCGCCAATACCAAACGCTGCTCCGGGCTCAGCTCACGCGGCTCTGCCAGCGCGAACTTCTCCGAGTCGTACAGCAGAATCCCGAGCGTTCGGATATCGGTGTAGAAGTATCGTCCCTCACGAATGTAGCTATCGAATGCGGCGATGGCATCAACCAGCAATCCCACCGGCGTCGGGACTTGACGGCGAAGCCGGTTTTCCACACGCGCCCAGAGCGATCCCTTGCGGGCGACTTTCTTATCCTCCACAAGCACATAGATATCGAAATCGCTCTGGTACTCGAAGGTGCGCGGGTCGGGACCGGGCTCCTCCACCCATGTGCCGGCGGCATAGCTCCCGAAGAGGATGATCATCTCCACCTCCGTCTCCTCGCGGATAATTTCCACCACGCGACGGAGTTGTTCCTGCTTGTGTTCTGGAAGATGATCGATGCTTGTGTTCACAGGATGGATTCGGGATTGCGTCATTGGGATCGCATGTGAGACGTGGCGAATATACAGCGGATCAGATGGTTACGCCTGCATCGAACCCGGATTCGATGAAGACGCTATCGTCATTGATATAAACGACGGTTCAGATATTCCATTCTGAACCGCCATTCCGGTTTGGACTACACGTCGCGGAGATAGGACTACCCTGCTTCCACCACTCCACGCCGCGCAACCTCCGTGGCACCTTGAAGCAGCGTTACCCTGCGCTCGTTATTCTCGGCAAGGGCCTTTTCCAGCAGGAACCGTATCATCAATTGCCGTCCCATCACTACCATCTCTGCCCATGTGTCGACGGCATACGGCGGTGCCAGATGAGGCTGCGGCTTCTCAAGATCATCCGACGATGATGGCGGAGTATGCTGATTTTTGCTTCGATTGGCGGCACGTGCCGCAATGGGATATCGCGACGTTGTCTCCAGAACTCCGGCGCGATCCAGCACGCCCAGAAGATCGTAGAACGTTTCCGGCAATGCGTTGCGGAGCAATTGCCATTCCAGCGAACCATCATCGGACTCATCCATGAAATGGCGAACGGCTTCGATAGTTACGAACAGGGTCGACAGACCGATATCGATGTCATCAATCATCCTCCACGGAACAAAGGCACCCTGCTGATCGGCTTCAGTAGCTGATGGAATTTTCTTGGTCTTTGGCATAAGATGGCAGAAAAGTACACCGGGAGCTGCCGCGCTTATGCCAAGCGCTCCCGAGCCTTGCGGTGATCGGGACTCCCGGTGCGTGAAAGAAAGAGTCGATGCGACATCTGGCAGAACGGACTAGCCATATCGCAGGAGGCACAATTTGGCGCGCTCAATCTACAAAACTGTCAGCAATAACAACCATAGGTAATTTTCATCGATTTTTGAGAAATTTGTGGAAATCAGCGGCATATCACATCAATTTCCGGTTCCCAGCCTCTGTGACTAAGGGTCGGATCTGAGTAATATCCTTGTGGTCGTCTTGGGTTACTCCATTAGTTAGGCGATAAGATACTGGCTGTGACCTGCCCCCAAGAAGTAATCCATACGTTATGGGAGTCAACCATCCCATCCAGAGAGGAGATTCTCATGAAGAAGCGTCATACAACCGACTAGATCATCAGACTGCTACAAAAGATCGAACGCATGTTCGTCGACGAAGCTACCGCCAACGAAGCCTGTGGCAGCTCAGCATCGGATCAAAGAGCAATTATCGCTGGAAGCAGAAGTACGGCGGGATGCAACCGTCGGAGATATCGTTTGCCTGAGCCGGAGAAGGAGAACCAACGCATTCGAAAGATCACCGCCGACCAAGCGATCGAGTCAAGCATACTGAAGGAGGTGGCTAAGGGAACATGGTAAGCCCGTCAGCGGTCGGTCGACCATGTTCAGCAGAAGATTACAATCAGCCAGCGCCGTGCCTGTAGTTGCTGAGGCAAACTCAAGCAACGTAACACTAACAGCGGCACAGAAGCCAACGCGGTGAGCCGTTGCGGCAGTCGATGTGGAAGGTTCCCCCAACATCGGCACTAGGGCTATCGCCGTGCCCACGCAGAACTGCGAGTCGACGGATGAGCTGTCAACCGCAAGTGCACCGAGCGGATCTGATGATGGGAAGAACTGCGCATACCGGCCAAGCAAAAGAAGCGATCGCGGCATGCCCGCACCCATCGCGAGCATCTAATGACCGGAACCTGCCAACCATGTCTGGAGCTACAACTTCGTGAGTGCCCACACCAGTGATTGGCTTAAAGAAGCCTGGTTATAGTTCTGGCCCACAAGCCAGCCACCTCTATTCTTCTAAAAAGTCGCTCCGCTTTTCCCGTTCAATCTGCTGCTCCAGTATCTCAATTCGGTGTTCCAAGTACGCACGATGATCGAGCAAGTCGATATCCGCCACGAGCGAAAACAACGATTGAAGGAATTCCTTCTGTCTGGTGTACACCGGAACCCAACTCCCAGAGGCCGATCCACTGCTCGGTTCCAGCCACAACTTTTGAAAGTCCTCCGGGTTCTTATTGTGCAGAAGGAAGAATGCGAGCAAACGCCTGTGTGTGTCTTCGTCGAAGCGGGCAATACCGTCAGATAAGAACTCCATGTACTCCCGATTGGAGTAGTGCTCCTCGATGATTTCTTCGAGAAGCGAGATCACTCTCTCACATGGTTTACGACGTTCATCGTTTCCCAATCGAGAAACCGTCAAAAGCCGATCTCGCGTATCGCTCAGAAAAAATCGATCTTTCTTATCGAGGCCAAATGCCTCATCCAAAGCCGATTTTATTATTGCACGATAATCATCACGCTCCCATAACAGACTGTAATCACGCTCCTCGGGCCAGTAATGATCTTTACGAACTTGATGACGTTCGTGAATGTACTTATTGAGAAAAGCCGGATCGCGGTCGAGGATCAGAGACATCGCTCGACACTGATAGTCGAGGTGCCGTTCGATACTCGCGACCTCAATATATGCCGTCTCGATGTTGTCGATATCGAGAGTACGTAGGAGCATTGCCTCCTGATTTTCACCAGCGAGTAAAAATAGCTTTGAGAAGCAAAAGATGTACCGCTTGTCCTCTTTTGATCGCCGGAGCAAAGTGGTTACAATATCATTTGCGATGGTTGGAGATGCCCTACTAAATCGCTCAAGGTAAGCGAGGCGATAGGGCATGACCTGTACGTCAGCCACCGCGTAGAGATTCTTTAGCTGTTCTGCCTCGGATGCTGTAATGGATGTCTCAGGTAACAAGCTAAAATAGGAGAACAGCCATTTATCCTTAACATTACTGGTAGCATATTCAACAACATCATGAGTGCGTTTGGCACCGAACGCAGTCATCATCGCACCCACAAATTGATCTGGATGAATAGTGAGACTGTCGCCGTCATCCAGATACTTCGCCATCACAATTTCGAACAGAGTGGGGTCACGATTCAACAGATCGAGTAAAATCTGGCCTATCCCCTCAAGGATTTGATATTGCCGGCTCGTCGCGGCAAGGACCTCCTGACATTGCTGCAGAAGAACGCGATACTCATGAGCCGTATACAGGCTAAACTGCTGGCGGATAGCATCCCGTTTCCGCTCTCGATAGTGGTCATGTCCGTACTCTTGCAATTCCTCATAATCATCCGTCAGGAGAATGCTCAGTTCGTAGGTCTGATTTGTGAATATCGTTTTCAAATCTTGGTCATACTCAACATCGTTGCGCCGGCAATGTGCCAATAAACTCTGCACATATCGGCAATCGCTATACTTAGCAGGATCAAGATGACTTCGGACAAACGGCAATAGTATTTCCATGTCCCATCCTATGATACCCTTACCACTAATGTCACATCCCATACGAGGGTATTGGTGGAGCAGTGCAGTCACGGAGCCTACCAACTCCGGACGCTCGTACAATTCCAACAATTGCTTCAGCATCATCCGCCGCATTGCCTGCATCTCTTCAGTGGGTAAGAGATCGAACTGCATTATCGTGAGCGCCCTGCGATTTAGCGGTTCAGTTGCCATATGATGAGTTTTGATGAATTCATTTACCACGGCGACGTAGAGCCATGCGCTCTCAAACCGCTTTGTTGATTCCCACTCCGCCCATATGACATCGAGAACCATCTTTTCAGTTGCATATCCATACCGATGTGAATTGGTGCGAAAACCGTAATCGTCTGTCAAAATATGAATGACATAGGGATATGCACTTGGTTGCTTGGCTGCATAGTCGAGAATAAGTTTAGCTGCGTTCTGTTGGTAGACGGACCCTCGAAACTGCGAAAGCACACTAAGTGGAGTTGATCGAGGCACAAAGGAGTTCGTCTTCCATTCGATGCTTGCTACATCAATCAACTCACTTTCCATTGAGCGGATAGAGTCACGGACTATTATCAAAGTCTGATTCTCATTCACCCACCAGAATGCCTCCATCAGTTCCCACAGTTCATCCCATCTCTTCTGATCTGTGAATTGGCCCCAGACATTTAGAATGCTTGGTTTCAATACTTTCTCAATGAGTGTCACATCAAATGCTGAGTATACCGGACTAACGGCATCCATCAGACGGGATCGAAAGCGCGGGAATAACTTCGTGAGAACGAATGTTAGATCAATAACCTTATCAACGAACACGGCCCGATAGAACAGATACGTCGCCAATACCTGATCTGCTATTCGAGCGATGGAATGATCTTCCCATAAATCCACTATTTCCAACTCATGTAGCCGTTCGAGATAACTCCAGAAAGAATCGTTGTCTAGACCAAAGGCATCGAGAATAAGATGTTTCTGTTCATCGTTATCGCGGTCAATACCACGAAAAAAAGTTACCGCAGCAGCCGCCCGCAGAAGACCCGGGAAGTCGTCGCCTTCCATATCACCACGAATGGATTTGAAATATTCATCGTAGAGGGCCGAAACGTCGTCGATACTGCCAAGTGAATTATGTTCAGTCGCAACTTTTGCAGCCATCATGGCAAGCCGTGGGTTTCCCTGGGCGAGTCGCTCGATCCGGCGGAGATAATCACCATTCTGGATGTTATAGGATACCCGGACAAGTTCCTTGATCTCGTCGTTGCTGAACGGGTTGATTTCAAGCTCGTCCGGCCGAGCATATTTTCCTATATCACTTCTGATCTTCTCCGCTGCGTAGTCACGGACAGTGCAAACGATCTTGAACTCGCGATCATTACTTTGCTCTTGAAGTAATTCCAGGAAATATGTAAGACCCGTCCGCCGGTTCGCATCATCGATCATTATCAGGTATTTGCCAGGTTGGCTGAAATAGGTTCGGACATCGTCGTAAACGTCGGCGGAACGGTTGAACACGTAAGAGGCACGATATTCACTATGCGATCCGGCAAATCGGCGACAACATTCCAACGCGAATCGTGTTTTGCCGACGCCCGGACGCCCGGAGATGAGCAACACATTGTTACTCAGCAAGAACTCATGCGCAAGCTCAAGATCCGATTCGCGCCCCAGGAATACAGTATCGATTCGCGTGGCGTTGGGGTGCTTCTGGTACATCGCAATGAACCGTTCCTCATCGAGGATTTGACCGGAATCAACATCAACGTTTAAATGTTCCTTCGCTAGATCGGGATATTTGTCTTTCAAATCGTGCGACAGACGACCAATTCCAATTATCTCAACAATGCAGCCGTGTTTGGCTCCAAGTGCCTTTAGTCTTTGATCACCACGAACATCCATCTGTCCGTTGTAACAGAGAAAGACTTTTTCGATTTCGCTATCCGACAAGCCTGTCTTCGTTGAATCGAAGCATTTAGCAAGGTCATCTTCGAACTTCGATACGACACCCTCTTGCTGAGTTGTATATTCAGCAAAGAGATATTTACCACTAGTAAGAGATATATAAGTGTCAGGAGTCCCAGTCTTTGTCTTATCCTTCCCGATAACCAAACCAATCGAATTAATATTGACGTACCCTTGCTTGTGAAGGTAGTGATCGCAGAGTTGTTGAAACCGAGCTTGGTCGATTGCCTTCAGTGCGGACTGGATCTGGTTGATTTTAGACATATCTCTTCCGTATCAGAATATAGGTTCAATAGGATGTGGTTCTCGAACAGAGAGGAACGGATATCTGCCTAATATACATCGACGCGTGGGCAAAGTGGAAGGGGAGATAGTTCTTGCCGGCATTGGTAAGTACAGGACCGATTTGATTTCGTGGCATACATTCCGATCCTCTTTCCGGCCAGTGAAGAATGCCGAATCCCCCTATGTCTTCCTCTCTGTTACGCGCTAGCTACACCAAGGGTGGTGTTCGCATCGATATTCGGCGTCAGCTCATAATGCTAACCGCCGTCTGCGATCCGATAGCTGAAGGTGCCAAATCGTTACCCGTATTACCCGGGCCAATCGGATACCTCCGTCCCGGCCTCCTCCCCCCTCTTCTAATCCTCTCGGATTGTGTCAGCGATCAATCCCAGCGCGTGCATCTCCGATTCGCTCAAGGCCGAGAAACGATCCTTCACATGCGCTTGCTTCAGTCGCTTCATTGGATGCGTTGACGCTAACGGACTGAGCTTCACATTACTCTTTCAGCAGGTGGACAGTTTGTAGCGATGTTTCAGCAGCAGCAAAGATGCTCAGCCCATATACGCCAGCTGGCACGTCAGTACAATTCCATAGCGCTTCGCCGTGCCACGACTTAACAGAACCAGAAGCAATTTCATGTCCCAGTGGATCATGAACAAATTGTGACGGTATCCTCTCAGACCTCCGCGCCGCACGATATGAAGCTCATTACGTGACGGCATTGGCCAGATGCTGATCGTCAATGCGTGACCTTTGCCAAGCAATCGTCATGGCACTGTAGGATAAGCTGATCAATCACGATATGCTGTACTCCGATCAGAGGAGTCAGTATGCAACCGCGGGAATCGGGCAATAGTGCCGCAGCAACGCGGCTGAGGAGAGCATAAGCCGTCGGGGCAACTGTTGGGATAATGCGCCGAGCAAGAGCTTCTTCGCTACGCTGAAACAAGAGCCGATCAATGGCCATGTCTACGCAAGTCAAGCGGGACTCGTACAGCAATATTCTAATACGTCGGCGTGTTTTAAACCATGAGCAGCTGCCTCAGCATTAGGCGATCTAGCTCGATCGAGCTCACACAATCACGAACTCGTTTCCACCATAACGAGGCAATGTCAACTAGCCGCATTGCCAATTGTACAAAAATCCGTTGCACTCATTCTTATACCGACAGAAATGCAGAAATCCGCGCGCGTTTTGCGTCAAGCTCGACACAAAAAACGTCGAAATTTATTTATTCTATCGAAGATGACGCGCGCCGTTTTAAGATGACGTCAAGTTCATCTGGTGAAATCAGGTCAAGAACGGAGCAGCTTCGCGTCAAACTTCCCTCGCCTCTATGTCGCCTCTACCCCGCCTCTTAGACAGGATTCAAACATGTCACGACAGAGCAACCAAGTTGCCGATATACGAGTGGGAACTTGACGCACGACTTCCTGCGCGCGTCAAGTTCAATCATCCACCATGTGGCGATCGTTGCAGTCATTGGGAGGAGCCGTGAGAATTTGGAGGAGGTGGGATCGATTCTCTCCTAAGGGATTGTCGTCGTTCGCAGCAGTGTTATCAGAAAGCCTCCAGGGCCTGGCATCTCCCACGGGGCCACAGGGGTTCATGAATGTCGACAGGAAGCTGGCCGATGGATATCTGTGCAGCAACAACCTGCCGACAACGAATCAGATCCGGTGAAGGAGCCGTGCATGCGAAGCAGAGGGTATGTACACAGGTTCATCCAGTCGAGTCGATGAAACGACGAAGCCGCCGACGCACGTTCTTCATGCGTCGACGGCTTCAGTTTGGCTCCTCACGATCAGCGATGCTCTCAGTCTCTCGCCTCATCTGACGGGAAGCTCCCACATCCATTGCCCACTCGCGCCTTGCTTCTTCCACACGCGAATACCAAGATTCTCACGAGCTGTTCGCAACGTTCGCTGCTTCAGGCCATGTTGAGACGCAAGGGATTCCACCTCTCGACTCGAACACGGTCCACGCGCCAACGTCCGTTGCAGGAATTCTATGGCCTTCGGCACGTCCCCATGAGCAGCGGTGCTCACCACGCTACTGCCGTCTACCGGACCGGACTTCTCTGCCGAGCGGTAGATAGCGGCCGAGGATGATTGTGTCGTCGCCCCACCGGTTGACGACCGGATTGCGTGGTCATCGGGGCTATCGGGAGGGTCCAAGTCTGTACGAACGAATCCAACCACGATCGCGGCATGGGTCTCGGTGGCAATGGGTCTGAGGGCTGAACGTACTCGCTCGATCGTCTCGCGTTGCAATCTGCCGGCATCCTCGGCGAGCATTCCGTTCAGGGGATCAATCACGACAAGGTCTGCCCCAGTTTCAATGATGTCGTCGCGGAGCCGCACGGCATGATTGGGCAACCGCATCACAGACATGGCATTCCCTGAACGGTCGTTGCATGGGTACTCCCAAACGCGGCTACAATCCGCACCCGCTGCCTTGAGATGCTGCTCGACCACACGGACAAGCTGAGCGAAGGGAGATACAAACAGCACTCTTCCCTTCCTGGGTTCCGAGTTCCGATCCCAGTACGGAGGTGTCACAGTTGTGAGCGTTATACGAACCATGAGATCGAGAATGGTTGGATACATCGTGGGATCGGACTCGTGCCAAGGCAGGTATTCATACATCACCACCTCGCCGCGCAACGGCACAAAAGGTTTCCGACTTGCCATATCAAAGACGTTGAGATCACCGTCAGGAGTCTGAAGGGATTCTCTCGATAGTGGAGGAGATGGAGTGGTCATTGTGTTGTTCCTAAGATGGGTGATAGCAGTTGATGTCGGTTACGTTCACCTATGATGCGACATCATTGCCCCAGCCGTAGAGTCAGCAGACGCAATGCAATGTTGAAGCGCGGCAGCGGTGAGCGGTTCCTCGTTGCCTTCCGTACCTGATGGTTAATGTCCTGCTGCGGGTTGGTTGTGTAAACCATCCGCAGCAGGACATACTGCGACTAGTACACCTGCTGAAATCCGCGGTCGTAAAAAGCCACGGAAGGCATTGATTTTATCTCTGCCGGTCCGCCCGCGCAAGCGCTGCAAGGAGATCAGCTTTCATGTAGAGAACCCGCCGCGAGATACGGCGCGGATGGAGGATATTCCGACGTTCCCAATTGCTGAGCGTGAGAACGGAGACGTGCAGCATCTCGGCCGCTTCCTTGCGTGTGAGGAGTTCATTGCCGGCAGGTTCGGCCGGTGGTGGCGAATTCTTCTTGCTGGCGTCAAGGGCATCACCAACGGTGCGATAGATCAGATCGCGAAGTTCATCGATCGAGAGGGAGAGAAAGCCAATCGTGTCCATAAGTGTTCATCCATTAATCGTGAGAGATACGGATGCAACATGGAGAATACGATAGGTCAAAATCAGTAGGCGCGCGGTAGGGGCATACTTCTGCGATTCCATACGGCGCATTGCTTATCTATCCACTACCGCAATCCTTCGGTCAAGATTCGAATGAGATGATCGAGCCGAGCACGATCGGCATAGGACGCTCCCTCACGAAGCTTCTTCCGCATATCGCGGTAGGTCTTGGCTTTGTCCTTCGACTGGCTCCGATAATCGAAGTGATCGACGATTATCGCATGGGTTGCCCGGCAGTATCCGGCTTCCTTCAAGGCATCGATGATAAACACCAGATCAACCTGCTGTGCCATCCATTCAATAAGCTGAGGTGCTGTGGCTATGGAAGAGTGAGCGCTGGCCCCAACGGTGCCAGCCTCCTCTCCCCTCATCGCACGCTGAACATTCATATCCCGCTGCAATCGCAGATCATGCTGGATGTCCTGAAGATGGGTCTCTTCGTCAAGGGAGATTGCGTGCCGATGAAAGAGGACGATCTGCCAGTCGTGTCCCGAGAAGCGGTTATGGCGCTCCTGCTTGCGATCAATCAAGGCGCAGGCAACCGGCTGGGCCATCTCGCAAAGAATCTGGTTCATGAATGCGTGGCGATCCTCGATGCTGTCGAGCGATTCAAGATAGCGACGAATGCCGTCGAAATCGAACTGCGGCAGATCGCAGGAATGGAACTCTGTCCAGTAGTCGGCCAGGGCATTCGAGCAGTAGTCATTGATCCAGGCTCTGGCGATATCGCGGCCGTTGCTGTCATTGCAGGGAGCATAATGTTTGAGGGCAGGACGGATACGTTTGAGAACAGAGAGTGCGAAATCTCGTCGAGGGGTGATGGGGAGATCGAGCGATTGGAACTCATCAGAGTCCATGAGCGACTCGAAGGCCTGGAGGCTGTTGAGAACAAGATGGAGATGTCTGGTGAGTGCTCGGTATTCCGGGGAGTAATCCGGATCAGTGAGTTCGAACTTGCGGGTTCCGACCGAGAAGAACTTGTCAGGGAGTTGATCTGCCTGATCATCAATCTGTCCGTTCGCATACTCAACGCGGTAGCGCGGCGATGCTGGATCATGGGAGAGCGTGGTAACTATCATCAGTGAACTCCGGGAAGTTGCCGGGGTGCCTGCAACACAATCGGCGGAAGCACAATGACGCCGATTCAGATCTATCCTCGGAGGAGAATGTGATGGGAATGGTGATCAAAAACAAGGCTGGAAACAGATCTGAAACAGCTTCGATTCTTACCCGAATTCTTACCCGGACACTAAAAAACCCCGAAATCTTATCGAAATCGGGGTTTCGGGTGGGCCCTGAGGGACTTGAACCCCCAACCAATGGATTATGAGTCCACTGCTCTAACCATTGAGCTAAGGGCCCGTGCGGCGGGTTTGGCCGGCCGCAAATATAGGAAATCCGGATGAACAAGGCTATCCGGACACACCGGGATAGCCTTGTTCATCCGTTATATCGGAAGAACCCGTTGCATCAGGATGCTTCCTTGCTACTCCCCGGCAGCCTGCCCATCGGAATATCCCCCGTCGGGCGAGTCCCGATCGCCACCTGGAGGGAGTCGGTGCTTCGCCGACCGCGATCGTGACGATGACAGGGCCACTGCGCGCTCCCGCCGGAACAATGGCATCGATCGCCATCGGGGAGAGGACATTGTACTGCGCCGGAACGCCGTTGAAGCTGCCCCCGTCACCTGAATGAATTCGCCACCGCTGATCTCGATGTGCGTGCCGCCGGCTTCGCGCAACGGCGAGAAGGTGGAGATGCGAGGCGCGCCCTGCTCCGGCCCGGGAGACGGCGTGTTCTGAACACTGAAATTGGGGCTCACTCCCCTGACATCGGGTCCGCTGGTGAACGCGAGACGGAAGGGAAGGTCGGCCATCAGGCTCCCCCCTGATTTGTAGCGCACCGTCACCCGCGCGATGCCGCCGACCACGGTACCGGTTGCCCCGCCGGGATTTTGGGAAGGATAAACTGCTGGCTGCGTACAGTGGCATCGAGCCTCATCTCCATTCCCATGAAGGTGATGCCGTCCACCGGAAGAATCGCCACCGTCTGCGAATCAACGTCGCCGATGTCCCCCATCGATGGAGAGCTTCACGGCGTGCGAATCCGCGCCGCTGCTCTGCCATGTAATGGCAACCTGCTGGCCCACGTTCAGGACCATGATGCTCTACTCCCCTTCCCACACCCCTTTTCGCTTCAGCGCCGCCTGATGCCGTGGCCGCAGGCGACGGCGCTCCAGCAGCGTTCGGAGCTGGAGGGCAACATCGGCAAGTGTCTTGAAAGGATAGTGCGGCAGGCGGTGAGCGTTGCAGTACGCGGCAAGCGACCCCTTCGCGAAAATCACATCCGCATGCTCGGCGGGACAGTAGTCGCTCACGCCATCGCCGATGTAGACGATACGATCATCCGGCGACGAAAGGGAGAGGACCAGATTGCGCTTGCACGTGGCGCAGAAGCACGCGCACCCCTCGGCGGCGTGGGGGAAGCTCACCTCCATCCGTCCGTCCGCGGTCAGCCCGGCATGATTGGCGTAGATGTCGAGATGGTGGACTCCGTGGATGGCAAGAAAACGCCTGATGTAGAGATCGAATCCATCGCTGACGACCGTGAACGGAACAGACCGCTCGCGGATCAGCGTGAGAAGATCATCGAGGCCGGGATCGACGGGAATGGAGCGGAGATAATCATCAAGGAATTCAGTGGTGAGCGGGTCGCGGAGCCCGGAGGCCATCCGTCGCCAGTAGTCGGTCACGGAAATCTCGTGGTTCAGCATCATTCCATTCCACGGCTCCTGCACGCTGAAGCGATTGAAGAAATCAAAGCCGATATCCTTCCCGGAAATCGTGCCGTCGAAATCGCAGAAAATGCGGACCGTGTACAGCGGATTATCTGATTGCTGAGATGCTTCGGAGATCATAGTCCATTCGCCTGGATCAGAGATACGATATGGGGCGGAACAGGAAATCCCCCCAGGCGAAGATAACGATTACAGCGCGGCCCCGCCGAACCGCCGGCGGGGCCGTCATATCCATCGCTTCATATTTTCGCATTTATCTCCGGAACGCACGGAAGGCGCTTCGTATCGCATTATCGATCTCATTTCTGTTCGATTTATCGCGCGGATCAAGAATACCGCTCTTGCGGGCGAATATCGAGGCGGGATCAACATGAACCATGATGGTTGCATTGCTCCCGCCGGCGAAGGCCAGCAACGGCTCCTGACGGAACTCAAGGTTCGCGGTCACATCGCTCCGATATGTGTAGGGAAATGCCTGGCCGTCGCGGAAGACACGCCCGTCAATGAGCACCGTATAGCGATCGTCGGTAACGAAATCGGCGAAGACCGGATCGGCAAGGAACGTGGAGACATCACCGCGATCGAGGCGATGGACCTCGAATTTGACGCGATCGTACGTCCCCGCGGGAATCGTCCCCACCGCAAACTGACGCGTTCCCACCGAGTCAATCGTGATCATCATCGGCCCAAGCTTCAGCGTGTGCTCGCCTCGTTCCTGCTCATCATGCCCGCCATCCTCGAAGCCCTCATCATCCACGCGGTGGAGCTTCAGGTTGGAGACCAGAATGCGGACGCGCGATACCGTCAGCGAATCGACATTGGACCCGCTCAGAATGGTCCAGCGCCTGTACGCGGGATCGCCCACGCCGCTGGCGACCAGTTCCGCCTGCATCGTCACGGCGGCCTGCGTTGACGACGGCCCGGGCTGAACCGTCGAGGTGCCGTCCACGGGGCTGTCGGAGCAGGAGGCGAGAACACCTCCCGCGAGAATCGCCAGCGCCATCATCATTGTTCCTGATCGTTTCATTATCGTATCCCCCGGATAAAAATCATCTACCATTGCATCCTTCATCGCATCATCGCGGAAATCCCGATGGCATTACCATCTCCCGCATCATGATTTCCATAATGGCAAACCACGTACCTGAAATGATCGGCGAAAAAATAAATGGCGCCATGCACGAACGCCGCCGACCGGGATCAATTCCCATGCCGACGGCGTAATTCGGATAAATGGCATATGTGAAGGTCCGGGGGATGAACGGTTGAAGCGATGGGAAGCGCGGTGGTCGTGAGATGGTCGCGTTGATGGAGACTTTCCTGCGCGTACACGGGCATGACGAGAAGTGCGGAGAGCATGAGCGCGCCGCGGATGATGGCAGTACGGTTCATGAGCTGGACCTCGATGAAGGGTTGCACGATATTCACGCGCGCGACCGACCGTTCGAAACGAAGAAGGGGATGGCACCGGGCCTCGGAATCATCAGGAGGAGTGCGTCGGCCGCTGAAAGGGTGGCGGAACATGATGATCGCGCGGCGAACGAAGCTGACATCCTGCTTCGATGCGACAGCGCGAACCATCGATGAACATCCCTGGACCGGACCTCATTCAACCGAAAACAGCACGCATGGACAACGCGTGCCCGAAGAACCAATGGACATCGGCAGGCCCGAGCGGCGGATACACGATGGCGTGAAGGACCAATTACGGTGGCAACCTACGCACCGTCAAATCGCACCGCCAAGTTAAATCCCAACTGCTCCGAAATGATAATACCGGAGCAGCCGTTTCCCCATTTGGGGATCGCCGCCGCAATCCCGCGCGATCAATCGATCAACGTCACATCACGCTCGATGAGAAAGCGGAGGAGCATCTCATTATCGTAGGAGTGATACCCTTTTGCAAGCTGGATGTTGGAACGCCACTGTTCCTTGTCCCCCAGCTTCAGAAAACATTCGGCCGTATGGAAACAACTGAACGGCGCAACCCAGGTTTCCTCCTTCTGAAATGTTGAGAGCGCCACCTTGTAGGCGTTGATCGCCCGCTGGTACTCCTCCTTCCCCTGCAGGCCACGCCCATAGGCATAGTTGAGCTGCGCCCGCTGCGCCGACGAAAGGTTCGGCAGCCCGGCCGCGCCGTTGCTGAGCCGGATGGCGTCATCGTATCGACCTCCCGCATCGGCATTGAGCGCCTTGATGATCGCCACGCCGACGGGATCGAGCGGCTTCTCCAGCAGGAGCTTCGCCTTCCGCCGCGATGCCTGATCCTCGGGCGATGTATTCCCGGCGCTCTTCGTGGCATACTCGTACGCCTTGACCGCGTTCGCCCTGCTTCCGCCTATCTCGAAGCTGAGGCCCAGCAGATACCATGCATAGGCCTTGTAGGTGGTTTCGCCGGAGACCTTGATATATTTCTGAAGGTATGGCTTCGCCTTTTCGAATTCATTCTTCTGGCAGAGCGCGATGCCCGTACGGCCGTAGCTCAGATCGGTAAAGACCTTGAAATCATTGTTGCTCTGGGCAATCACCCGCTGGAAATAGTCGATCGCCCGGTCCGGCTGGTTCTGGTTCAGATACGCGGTGCCAAGCGCGTAGAGAAACGCCACGTTCTGCGGGTAGCGCCGGGAGATCGATTCGAGCGCCACGATCCCCTTCGTGAAATCGTTCTGATAATAGATGTTCATCAGGGCGACGATCATCTGCGCGTCGTTCCGGAAATAGCTTCCCTGCGCCGCCACCGCCTCGATCTCCCTCACCCCCAGCTTCGCGTCCCCCTTCAACCCGCTGAGGCCGGCCATGAACTGCGCTGCCTTCGGCACCGAGCCGATCACGAAATGGAAGATGCCGAGCCCGAGGTAGGCGTCGTAGTATTTCGGGTTGTCCTTCACCAGATCGTTCAGCTTGTCGTAGCAGGAGCGCGCCGAGAGCGCCGCGGCCATGATGTTCTCGGCGCGGGCATTGGCGATCGCCCTGTAACCGTAGCACATCCCGAGAAAGAGCTTCGAGCGGAAATCGGCGGGGTTGGCCTTGATCCGCTCCTCGGCGGTGCTGATCGCCTGGTCGCTCGTCTGAAAGAACAGATCGAGCTGGGCCGGACGCTTGTCGAAGATGTAGCTCCAGAGATGCACGTTGGCGCGATAGAAATAACCGCGTGGATCGGACCTGTCGGCGGCGATCGCCTGATCGAAACTCCTTGCCGCGTCATCGAACCGGACGGAATAGAGATACTCCACCCCCTGCGTCACGAAACGGTCCACATTGTCCGCGTGGAGCGTTGAAACGGCCGGTAACAGTAAAAAAAGAATTGCCGCGAATGTTCGTAGTAATTTCATGGCCTTGACTAGGTCGGATGGATGCCGCGCCTCCTGGCGCGGGTTGTTCGGCTGGTGTCGCCGGTGCCGGGCGGATGGAGTCCGTATATTCTCTCGAGGCTTCGTCGTTCGCGGCATCGAGAGGACGATCCGAATCGCCGGAAGATTCAATGGCCGGCGGCGCGTGACAATATGAAACCCTGACGATAATGACCAACGAGGAATTTCAAGAACTGGTTGAGCGGCTCCGCCCCGTCGGAGAACAGCTTCATTCGGTCCAGATCACCGAGGAGGAGATAGCCACGCTGACGCGCGAACAGGCGGAGCAGATCGTGGCGCTCTACGGATCGAACTCCCTGATCACGCTTCCACGAAAGGAACGCACGTTCTTCGAATGGCTGAGGGAGCGCGATGAGCCGATCTGGAACGATCTCTGGGGGGATGACGAGATCCCCTACCGGGTGGGCCTGGGATTGCTTCCCGATCTCCTCCCGAACAAACGCGGCTTTCCGGTCTGCGATCTGCTCGAACATGAGAACTTTTACTTTACGACCAACGAAATCGCCCCCGAGGATGGTTCCCCGTTCCTCGACGCGGCCCTCGCGATCGTGAAGAACGAGGGGCGCCTTTCGATGGATCAGGCGTTTGTGGTGGAGGTCTGGCGCGCGCCGATCGATCTCTGGCGCTTCGCCTATATCTACAAACAACCGCTCGATGAGGTAAAGAACATGGTGCGATGGCTCCTCGATGAGGGGATACTCCGCCAGCCGACCCAGGAACTGGAGGAGGAGCCCGGCTCCGAGGCACAATGAGCGATCCTTCCATCGATATCAGCACATCTCCCCTCGTCCTCAAGTTCGGCGGAACCTCCGTCCGCGATGCCGGGGCGATGCGGCGCGTCGTTGCGATCGTCGCCGGAGAGATCGCCCTTGGCAGGTCGGCTCCGGGGCCGCGCGCCCCGATGGTCGTGGTCACCTCCGCGTGCGCCGGCGTCACGGACATGCTTCTGGAGTGCGCGCGCGGCTGCGGCGGAGAACGGCCGGAAGAGGCGCTCGCCCTGGTTGCAACGCTCCGCGAGCGGCATCTCGGCATCCTGCATGATCTCGATCCCGACGACGATCACGAGGGCCGCGCCGATCTCCGGACGATGCTCGATGAGATCGAGCGTCTGGTCCGCGGCGTCGCGATGCTGGGGGAGTTGACGCCGCGCACCACCGATCTTTTCGCGTCGTACGGCGAACGACTCTCCTCGCTTCTGCTGACCGCCGCGTTCAGGGCTGCCGGATTCCGGGCCGCGCTTGCCGACAGCCGGGAGTTTATCATCACCGACGACACCTTCATCCGCGCCGCGCCGCTGATGGCGGAGATCGACCGCCGGGCGCACCGGATGGTGGACCCGCTGATGGCGGAGCACGATGTGGTGGTGGCGCAGGGGTTTATCGGCTCCACGATCGACGGGATCACGACCACCATCGGGCGTGGCGGCGGCGACTACAGCGGCGCGCTGATCGGGGCCGCGCTCGGCGCCAGGGAGATTCAGATCTGGACCGACGTAAGCGGCATCCTCACCGCCGATCCCCGCCTGGTGCCGAACGCGCGGGTTGTGCCGGAGGTGACGTTTACCGAGGCGCGGGAGCTGGCATACTTCGGCGCGAAGGTGATCCATCCCGATACGATTCTCCCCGCCGTGGCCCGCAACATCCCGGTGGTGATCCGCAACTCCATGGCCCCGGCCGATCCCGGTACCCGGATCATGCCCGATGGAACGCCGATCCCCTCCGGCATCCACTCCATCACGATGAAGAAGGGGATGACCGCCCTGAAGCTCTCCCCGCGCGATCCGCGCGATGGCTCCGCCCCGGTGGAACGCGCCCTCTCCCTCTTCGCCGAACACGGAGTGCCGTTGTACTGCGGCCTCCTGGCGGAGTCGCGCGGGCTGGCGATCACGCAGAGCTCAGCCTTCAACGACATTCTCCTGGCGGCCGTGGAATCCACCTGCCGCGTCACGGTGGATGAGGAGATTGCCCTCCTCTGCATGACCGGCGCCGCACTCCACGACGTGCCGGCCGCGCTCTCCGAGCCGCTTGCCGCGCTGGACGGGATCACCGTTGCGCTGGTCGCCGCCGGAACCAGCGAGCATATCATGCTGATAGGCGTGCCGGAATCGCGGGCGAACGAGGCGCTGAGCGCCGTTCACAGGAGGCTGTTCGAGGAGGTGACGGTGTAGGGGGAACAGTCTCGGCAATCCCCCTGGCAATCGTTCGCTGATCGTCATCAGATACCATCGCGCGCAATGGGCATCGCGCATCAATGTGGCGGGGGTTGCCGGTTCAGTGCCGGCAACCCCTTCCTGTCATTACAGCGTGGGGCTGAGAGCGCCATCCCGGAACATCCGGGAACTGATCGCGCAGCCCGTGACAGAACTCCACCCCATGTGTCTTTCCCACTGTCGTTACCAGCAATGCATTGACATTCAACCCCCTGATTCACCAATTCACTTGACGATGATGCTCAAACATCTTCTTCGCGCGCTCCTCGTTCTGGCCGTGGTCCTCCCCGCGGCGGCCCAGGAACCGTTCTCGATCGCCACCTTTCCCCGATCAACGGAGCTCAGCTTTGCCACCGCCACCTTCTCGATAACGATTGTTCCACACAACGGCTTCGCGGCGAGCGTCTTTCTGAGCGCCTCGGTTCCATCCCTCCCGAATGCGGATATCATTCTCAGCCCGACGACGCTCAACCCGTCGAGCAACCAGCCGGCAACGCTGAAGGTGTTGGTAAAGGGGGAAAAGATCAGCGGGGTTCACAATGTGATCATCGTTGGGAAGAACGGGCTGGCCGAGGCACGGGACACAGTCACCATCGTGATCCCCGCACAGACGACATGGAAAGTGTTCAACACCGACAACTCGGCGATCCCCAGCAACAGCATCTCGAAGATCGCCTTCGATCGCGAGGGCACCGGGTGGATCGGCACCGACAAGGGGCTGGTGCGTTTCGACGGCGCGAACTGGACGCTCATCCCCGGCTATCCGTTCCATGAAAGTTTCCCGAACAACATCAACACGGTATCGGGCCTTTGCATCGACAGCAGCGGCGGAGTCTGGGTAACCACCGGAAGTGGAGTCGCAAGCTACCGGCAGGGAGAATGGCGCCGGCACAACCTCACGTTGCAGACCTATGGATACATCTACCCCGATGTAGCTACGGCGCCGAACGGGGATGTCTGGGTGGTGACCGGGGAGCAGTTCTATCAGTACCATAACGGCACCTGGCGGTCGCACGACGCCGCCAAGCTGCCGCTGCGGCATATCGCCATCGATACATCCGGCATCATCTGGGCAACATACGGCGCCGGCCTGATGAAGTTCGACGGCACATACCAGACCATCTATTCCCACGATACCGATCCTTCGTTCCCCGCGCTGTTCAACGCAAGCTGGCTATCGATCGATAGCCGGGGCCATGTGTGGGTGGGGGGAACCTACGGTCTGGCGGAACTGGCGGGAACCACGTGGACCACATACAGAAGCTCCGACAACATACGCGATCCACGGATGTTTCCCGGAACGAATCCATTCACCATAGAGTTTGATACGCGCGGGATCGCGTGGGTGCCCAACGTCAACGGGAATTTTGGCGGCGTAACCCGGTATGATGGAACGAACAGGTGGTTCTATACCATCGGCAACTCGGCAATTCCGAGCAACAGCGTCGCCACGCTCAGGGTGAAGAACGATACAAGCATCTGGATCGGAACCTACGACGGCGGCCTCGCCATTCTGGACGGCACCATCCCACCGGAGAGGATCTATCTGGGGATCAGGGATGAGAAGACACCGGCGGCAACCGATGGCGGGCTACGCGGCATCGTTCCGAACCCGGCAACCACCGCTGCAACCATCCGCATCGCGTTGAAGGAAGGCGCCCGCGTTCGCCTGAACATCATCGACCTGCTCGGTCGGGAGATACGGGAGGTGATCGATGGCGCTGTCGAGGGGGGCGAGCACGACATCCCCGTTGATCTGACCGGGCTTCCTGCCGGACGCTACTTCGCCCGTCTGAGCGCGAACGGTTCGGTATCGATGATACCGCTGAGCATCGTGCGGTAACGCGCGGGATCGCTCAACGGTAGTCATGGCAAGGGCCGCCGGTACAAGCCGGCGGCCCTTGCCGTTCCCCGATTAACGGTTGCCTATCTCCCGCGCATTGTGTAGACTTGTCCTCTTTAACGTAACCAGTAATCGCCAGGCGCGGAGCCCGGTGCGTTTCCGGATGCAAACGGCCCGGGACCCCGGTCCAAACGCAGGACGCGCCGAGCCACCGATCCCCGATCAAGAGAGCATATCATGTTTCCGCAGTTTCCGGACAGGCCCAATTACAGCGCGCTCGAACGCGAGATCCTCGACTTCTGGAAGGAGTCGAACATCTTCAAGCGTTCCGTGGAATCACGTCCCGAGGAGAAGGCATGGATCTTCAACGAGGGCCCTCCCACGGTCAACGGCAACCCAGGCATTCATCACGTCTTCGGCCGCGCGCTCAAGGATATCTTCTGCCGCTACAGGACCATGCGGGGCTACCGCGTGGCCCGCAAGGGGGGCTGGGATACGCACGGCCTGCCGGTGGAGATCGCGCTGGAAAAGCAGCTTGGCCTGAAGGAGAAGAAGGAGATCGAGACGAAGGTCGGCGTCGCCAACTTCAACAGGATGGCGCGGGAGTTCGTGTACGAACATATCAACAAGCCGGGAGGCTGGAACGAGCTTACCGAGATGATGGGCTACTGGGTCGATCTGGATGATCCCTATATCACCTGCACGAACGAGTATATCGAGTCGGTCTGGTGGTCGCTCTCGGAGTTCTATAAGAAAGGGCTGATCTACCGCGGGTTCAAGATCGTCCCGCAGTGCCCGCATTGCGAAACCCCCCTCTCCTCGCACGAGCTGGCGCAGGGCTACGCGGAGGTGCGCGATCCCTCCCTCTACGTGAAGCTGCCGCTGGAGCCGGGCCAGTCGGTCAACGGAACGCCGCTTCCTGAAAACACGCTCTTCCTGGTCTGGACAACAACCCCCTGGACGCTGATCTCCAATGTGGCGCTGGCGGTCGGGATGGATATCGATTACGCGCTGGTGCACGACGCTGAAACCGGCGAGCATTTCATCCTTGCCGATGCCCGCCGCGCCGCGCTCGATCCCGACGGGAAGTGGAGCGTGGTGACGATGTTCAAGGGGAGCGATCTTGCGCGCCTCCACTACGTCCGCCTCTTCGATTACGTCCCGGTGGACCGCGATGCCTTCTACGTGACGATCGGCGACTTCGTATCGACCGAGGACGGCACGGGCATCGTCCATATCGCCCCGGCGTTCGGCCAGGACGATTACGAGGTGGCGCGGCGGTACGATCTCCCCGTGCTCCAGCCCGTAACCCCCGGCGGACACTTCACCGATGATGTGACCGATTTCGCCGGGCGCGCCGTCAAGACGATCCGGTTCGAGGATCGCGTGGAGGAAGGGGTGGACAAGGATATCGTGATCGCGCTGAAGAAGCGAGGGCGGGTCCTGAAGTCCACCAACGACTATCTCCACAGCTATCCCCACTGCTGGCGGTGCGATAACCCGCTGATCTACTACGCGCGCGATTCCTGGTATATCAGGACCACGCAGTACGCCGCGGAGATGATCCAGCAGAACCGGAACATCAACTGGCAGCCGCCGGAGATAGGCGTGGGGCGCTTCGGCAACTGGCTGGAGGAGAACAAGGACTGGTCGCTTTCGCGCGATCGCTACTGGGGAACGCCGCTTCCGATCTGGGTAAACCAGGATGATCCCTCCGATACCCTCGCCGTCGGCTCGATCCACGGGCTGATGAGCGGCGAGTACGAGCGGGAGGATGGGACGATCGTGCCGATGGAAACCGTCGCCGATCAGGTCGATCTTCACAAGCCGTTCGTGGATCATGTGATCTTCCGTCGCGACGGCAAGGTCTATCGTCGCACGCCGGAGCTGATCGATGTCTGGTTCGATTCCGGCGCCATGCCGTTCGCGCAGTGGCACTACCCGTTCGAGAACCGCGAACGCCTGGAGAAGCTCTTCCCGGCCGATTTCATCGGCGAGGGGATCGACCAGACGCGCGGGTGGTTTTATACACTGCACGCCATCGCCACGCCGATGTTCGGCCAGCCGGCCGCCAGGAACATTCTGGTGAACGGCCATGTTCTGGACAAGGAAGGCCGGAAGATGTCCAAGCGACTCGGCAACACCGTCGATCCGTTCGAGATGATGCGGAAGTACGGCGCCGACGCGGTCCGCTGGTACATGGTGACCAACTCCCCGCCGTGGAAATCGATGCTCTTCAACGAGGAGGATATCCTCCCGACCGTCATCGCCGATTTCTTCAGGGCGCTGACGCAGTCGTACAACTTCTTCACGCTCTACGCCAACATCGACGGCTTCACCTACGCGGAGGAGCGCATCCCGGTGGCCGAACGGGCGGAGCTGGACCGCTGGATTCTCTCGGTCCTCAACTCGACGATCGCCGAATATCTGAAGCTGATGGATGAGTTCGACCCGACGCGCGCCATGCGTCTGGTGTCGGAGTTCACCGTGGAGCAGCTCTCCAACTGGTATGTCCGCCGCAACCGGCGCCGTTTCTGGAAGGGGGAGCTTTCGGCCGACAAGGTGGCAGCCTACCAGACGTTGTATGAGTGCCTTGCCGCGGTCACGAAGATGATGGCCCCGCTGGCGCCGTTTCTCTCCGACCGCATCTTCCGGTCGCTGAACGGCGTAACCGGTCGCGATCCCTCCGAATCGGTCCATCTGGCGCTGATCGACGAGGTGGAGACCGTGGCGATCGACCGCGACCTGGAGCGCCGGATGGCGCGCGGGCAGCGGATCGTGGCGCTGGCGCTGATGCTCCGGCAGAAGTCCAACCTGAAGGTGCGGCAGCCGCTCCGCAGGCTCCTGATCCCCGTCCTGAACGACGCCGAGCGTGAGGATTACCGGGCGATGGAGGAGATCATCAAGGACGAGCTGAACATCAAACAGATAGAGTATGTATCGGCCGAGGAGGGCTCCGACATCGTAAAGATGAAGGCCAAGGCGAACTTCAAGACGCTTGGACCGAAGTACGGCAAGCAGATGAAGAGCGTGGCCGCCGCCGTGGTGGGGATGTCCGCCGGGCAGATCATCGAACTGCAACGCAGCGGGAGCTTGACTCTCACGTCGGGGAATGATACGTTTGCGCTCCTTTCGGAGGATATCGAGGTAATCCACGAGGATATCGAGGGATGGCTTGTCGCCTCCGAGGGGACCGTCACCGTTGCACTCGACACCGAGCTTGATGAGGATCTTCTGAACGAGGGGATTGCGCGGGAGTTTGTCAACCGCGTGCAGAATCTCCGCAAGGATTCCGGCCTGGAGCTCACCGATCGGATCAGGCTTGGCTTTGCGTCCGATCCCGAGCTGACCGCGGCGCTGGAAGCACAACGGGCGTACATCATGGATGAAACGCTGGCGGTGGAGTTCGGCCCCCAGGAGAAGGAGACGATGCTCGATGTGACGCTGAACGGAAAGCCGTGCCGCATCGCGCTTGAACGGGCCGCCGAGATCCCCGCGAGCTGATCTCTGGCATTAGTTTTATGCACATTGTGCTTGAAACGAAGTTCCCCTCCCGGACCCCCAGCGGGTTATGGGGATGTTGCGGTTCGATATTCCGAATATCAATCAATTAATACGTCAGTTGTGAGAGATGAGGCAGCAGGCGTGCGGTGGGAACCGAAGTGCCCGGCATGGGCGCGACTACGGCCGGTAATCAACGGCTGATGGCGGGTTGGAGACTTATCAACGCTTCATCGACTGAGCACTGTACATCGAGGCGACACGCACTATGGCAGACAAGAACACATCGAAGCCCGCCGCGAAGAGCACCAGCAGCTCGAAATCAGGTGCCTCCAAACCCAGCGGCTCCAAAGCGAGCGGCTCATCGAAGGGCGCTTCAAAGACCGATAGTTCATCGAAAAACAGTTTAAAGGCGGGGAGCGCCAAGTCGGGCATCTCCAGCACAGGTGCATCCAGGGCAGGCGGCTCCAAAACGGTCGGCTCCAAAACCGCTGCCTCGAATGCCGGCGGGGCCAAGGCTCCAGCCGCAAAACCCGCCGTCTCCAGGGCCGGCACATCATCGAAGAGCGCGACGCCGAAAAAACCGGCCCCTGCTCCCGAACAGCCGAAAGCCTCGGCAACAAAGGCTACCAAATCCGCACCGCAGAAGGGTGGCGGCAGCGCTCCCGCAACGTCATCGAAGGCGGCCCCCGCCCCTTCGACGGCGAGCTCACAGAAGACGGCAACCAAGACAAAACCAATGGCAGCAAAACAATCAGAGCCGGAAACCCCAACCCCGACCCCCGTCGCGGAGGCCCCGGTGACTAAAACCCCCTCGAAGAAAAGCGCATCGTCCGGCAAGAAGCCCGCGGCCGTGAAATTTCCCAAGGGGATCTTCTCCCCGGCAACCGGCACCGCTTCCAGCGATCCGTTCCCGGAGAAGGAGCTCGAGAAATTCCGCGTGCTGATCCAGAACCTCCGCGTGGATAACCAGGATGAGCTGGAAGTGCTCACCGAACAGCTTCGCGAGATGACATCCAGCGAGAACACTGACGACAACTCCGCCTACTCGCTCCATATGGCCGAGCAGGGCACCGACGCCATGGAGCGGGAAAAGACGTTCCTTCAGGCACAGCGGACCAACGATTACATCAAGAAGCTGGATGAGGCCATCCGTCGCATTCAGGTTGGAACCTTCGGGCTCTGCCGCGTCTGCGGCCTCCGCCTGGACAGCAAGCGCCTGCTGGCCGTGCCGGTAACGCAGGTCTGCACCATCTACAAGAACACATCGAAGCCGTGCGAGCCGGGGAAGATTCAGATGGAAGCGGTCGGCACTCCTGGCGAGGAGAACGAGTAGCAGACAATGCGAAAACTCCTCTCCCTCTCCGCTCTGATCGTCCTGATCGACCAGGCTGCAAAGCTGGCAATCAGAGGCTTCGATCTCTTCGGCATTCATCATGCCGGGATGCAGATGTACGAAAGCAAGGAAGTCTTCGGCGATTTCTTCCGGCTGACGTACGTCGAGAACCCCGGCATGGCGTTCGGCCTGAACTTCGGGATGCCGGTGATCCTGAGCATCTTCTCGATCGCCGCGGCGGTCTTTCTGGTCTATCTTCTGAAACGGACGGAGAGCGATGGGATGAGCGGCCTGCGGATCGCGCTGGCGCTGATTCTCGGCGGCGCGGTCGGCAACCTGGTCGACCGCGCCTTCTACGGCGTCATCTTCGATTACGCCCCTCTGTTCTACGGCAAGGTGGTTGATTTCGTGGATATCGATATCCCCGATATCAAGCTCTTCGGCAATGAGCTGCGGCGCTTCTATGTCTTCAATATCGCGGATGCCGCGGTTTCGATCGGCGTGGTGCTGCTGCTGATCTTCTACCCTTCGAAGAAGCATGTCCTCCAGTCCGGCTCCACCCCGTCGCCGATCGATGGTGAGCTGAGGGATGATACGATGCCGCACCGGGAGATAACCGCGGAATCGTAGCCGGAAGCCGGCCCGTCGCAATCATGTGAAGGCGTTCTCCGACTCCGGGGAGCGCCTTCGATATTCCCCCTCTCCCCCGATAATCTCCCCCATCGATACGCGCACCGATTCACTCTAACCGGAGTCGCAATGTTTCGCGCCGTCGTCATCATCATGCTCTGCACGCTTCTGTTCGAGCACTGCAACAGCGCCAGCGGCGGCACGCCCGGCGCGCATCCGCCGCCCCGGAGCGGGGGCTTCGATATCGGCAGGATCAAACATGTCATCGTGATCTATCAGGAGAACTGGAGCTTCGACGGGCTGTACAGCCAGTTCCCCGGCACCGACAGGACGCCGTTCGGCACGCGCATCCCGCAGTTCGATGGCTCGGGAAGGCCGATCGATTCGATGAACATCCCGTGCGACAACGAGGGACGCCCCTTCACCGGCTCGGCGTGGAAGGGAACAATGCCGGTGATCTTCTACTCGCTCGACAGCTTCAACAGCGGCGCAAACCCCTACACCAACCGATCGCACACGCGCGATATCACCCACCGATTCTATCATCACCCGAAGCAGATCGACGCGGGGCGGAACGATCGCTTTCTCTACTGGAGCGACAGCTCCACCGCGATTCCCAACGGCCGGGAAAACATGAACGCCCTGACATTCGGCGCGGTGGACGCATCCAACCTTCAGGTGGGGAAGCTGGCGCAGAAATACACCATGTGCGATCGCTGCTTTCAGTCGGTCTACGGCGGCTCCTTCATCAACCACCAGTGGCTTGTCTCGGCACGGATGCCGGTCTGCCCGGAGACGATAAAGAACGCGGGCAACTACATCTCCGACCCCGCCAACCCCCTGCCGGGGAAATGGGACAACAAGCTCTCCGCCACACCGGCCAGGGATCGTCCGGGCTATCGCTACGCCATCAACACGGTCTTCCCCCCGTTCCCGCCAACCGACAGCAACCCAAAGCACGGCCTGATGATCCCGCCGCTCACCGACACCACCATCGGCGACAGGATGAGCGCGGCGAACGTCTCGTGGAAGTGGTACGCGCAGGGGTGGAATGAGGCGATGAAGACGCCGGGCGATGTGGAAGGCGCGTTTCAGGTCCACCATCAGCCGTTCAACTACTATCAGAACTTCAACCCATCCACAAGGGAGGGGGCGGCCAACCGGCTGAGGCATCTGGCCGATCTGGACGCATCGTTCCATTCCGATCTCGATCGCAACACGCTCCCCGCCGTCTCCTTCATCAAGCTCACCAACCTGAACGACCAGCACCCCGACGATGCCGATATCAGGACCGGCGATTCTGCCGTGGCAACGCTGGTGCGCGACATCCAGAGCCATCCCGCCATCTGGGCCGACTGCGCGATCATCATCACGTTCGACGAGTTCGGCGGGCGATGGGACCATGTGCCGCCGCAGCCGGTGGACGAATACGGGCCGGCAACCAGAATACCGATGATCATCATCTCCCCGTTCGCGCGGCTCGGCTACGTGGATACCACCCACTACGAAACCGTCTCCATCCTCGCCTTTATCGAGAAACGCTGGGGGCTGGCGCCGCTCACCGCGCGCGACCGGAACGCGGGAAATCTCCTGAACGCATTTGCGACTTCGCCTGCCGAGGAGCGGAAGAAAAGGAAGTGATGGGATCGCGTCTCTTCGAGGCTGAATCATACCAGAACGCCTCCGGCGGATCATCCACCGGAGGCGTTGCCTTATCGATATTTCACGATACCGCTACGGCGCTCCCACCACTATCCGCCGCGTCTCGCTTCGCTCACCGGCATTCACCTGGATCAGGTATACGCCCGTGGGCCATCCGTCGGTTTCCAGGTTGAACCTGCTCGACCCGGCGGGGGAATCGGAGAGATGGCGATAGAGGACGGCGCCGGTAATATCGTATACCGATACGCTGGCGCGCCCCGCCGCCTCAAGCGTGTACTCGATGTTCAGAATGCTGCCGCTCCGCACCGGGTTCGGATAGGAGAGCACCGCGCCGCCGGGAACCGGCCCAAGCCCCAGCTTGCCAAGCCCCGGATGCACGGTATCATGCGGCATGATGATCGTATCGCGCGGCATGGTATCCCTCGGGATCGAATCGACCATGCAGTTCGGGCATGGAGGAATCTTCCGCTGGAGCAGGCCCAGCGCGTTGTAGCAGACGCGACGCTGCCACCGCTGGCAGACCTGCGTGATGGGCGGCGTGCAGACCTTGCGGATGGTTCCATAGGCCACCTTCGGCTTCTCCGGCAGCCACGGGGTCTCGACATGCGCGATCGGGATGCTGTCCTCGTAGCAGCCGCTGACCTTCGCCTGATCGGTCTTGATCAGATAGAGCTGCTGCGGATCGGCGGCGTTGCCGATGATCTGTTTGCTCTGCGTGAACCCCGCCACCACATATCCCACCGTGGACCTGGGGCGATCATCCGGCACCGTCGAAACCGACCATCCCCAGTCCACGCCGGAGTCGCCGTAGACATGCATCTCCCCCACCAGATTCAGGTTCAGGGGCTCGATCTCCTGAAGGAAGACATCCTTCAACCCGCGACCGCCGTGCCCCATGAAGGGGGGCGGATCGGGGGTGGCGTAGCCGGTGACGATCAGGTTGCTGTCCACCATGTACGGCGCCGGCTGCCGGACCTCGCGGACGCAGTATCCCTCCTCGTCGTTGTCATCCACATCGCCAAATGCCCGCTCCACGGCGACATTCATCGGATCGGGGAAGGTCCGCACCACCCAGATGTCCCAGTCACCCGCGCCCGCGCTTCTGGTCCGCCCGGTCATGATGAAATCCCCGGCGAACGTGCGATACCGAAGCTCCTGCACCGACCGGAAATCCTCATCGTCATTTCCGGGGGCGTCGTAGATGGCGATATTCTCCGGCGCGGCACCGATAAGCCCAGTGTTGCCGTTCACCCGCACCATCAGCCCGCCGACATCTCCCGGCCCGAACGCGTTTGTTCCGCCGACAGCCACGATATCATGCGTCGTGGTGGAGTCCGGGGGCGCGGTGATCAGCGCTTCATCGAGCGAATAGAAGTAATCATCCCGGCCGATCGAATCGGCGTCGTAGGTCCTGTCCCACCGGATATTCCCGTTCAGCCCGTCCACGCGGAGCAGATAGGCGTCGCGCGGCCCCGTGCCGACAATCCTGACCTTCGTTGTTGAACCGGCCACCACGAAATCCCCCGGAGCCGTCCCCTTCATCGGATCGCCGGTCGCGGTCACCAGCACATCCCACGCAATCTCATCCCTCAACGAATCTCCATAGGTCTTCACCCACATCACATTGCCACAGCGATCGATCCGCATGATGAAGATATCCCGGCTCGGGATGGTGCACATCGGGTTTGCCCTGGTGTTCTGGGTGACGCCGCAGACCACGAAGCCGATGGTGGTGGTATTGTCGACAAGCTCCTCGATATCGGTGGCGGAATCGTTGCCGCCGATATCGTAGGTAAAGGACCACGCCAGCGCACCGGTGTTATCGGTGCGGACCACATAGATATCGGCGTTCTGATTCTGGCTGAACGATTCTCCCGCCGCCACATAGCCCCCCTCCTTCACGGGGCGCACCCCTCCTCTTCCCGCCTCGGCCTGAGGCCCGCCAAAGACATACTGAAATGTCTGGGCACGGGCTGTCCCGCCTCCCGCCGCGAGAAGCACGCAGACCGCTCCCAGCAGGGAGAAAAGGAACGACGTAACGCGTCTGTTATTCGCATTCATGTCACCCTCCGCTTGTTATGTTGAATACCTGTAGTGTCCGTGGCATTATCCGATCATCAGCAAAAAGCCACGAATAATTTCGGACGTTTCAACTGCCGGCGCGATAATCGGAACAATGCCGTTGAAATTCCTTTATCTATTTCTGAAATATTCGAAACATGTTTATCGAAACGACACATGAGCGATTTTTCTCGAAACCGCCCACGATATCCCGTCAAAAAAAAGCGCGCGCGATTTCATCCGCGGCCAAACCGGCACGGATGGATTCCAAGCAGGGTGAATCGAGGGGGAGAAGGTGGACAACGCGACCGGCAACACCAGCTTTTCCGGCGCCCATGCGGCTGCCAGGCAGATGACGCCGGCAGATACGCGCCCCGGAAACGTAACCGCGATTACCACGGCAACGGAACCAGGCGAACGATGAGCCCGGCATTATGGACCGCGTGCGGGCTCATTGAACAGGTGCAAAACTACGGCATTAACAGGACCGAAAAGGAGTACATCTTTGTGTACCCTTGATGACCGGCGGATATTCCGGAGATGATGATGATAATTGGGGAATTAACGCGATTTTTTGGATCGTGTTAATCGATTTTTCACGATATGGCTGGATTTGTGAAGGATCGATAATATGCGTGATGATGAATCAGATGCTTGTACCAAAAACATATGGCAAAAAAAGCTGAGGGCCGTGAATTCGACTCCAGCGGCCCCCGAACGACCTGAATTCCGGCGCCCTTACCGGCGGAGATGAATCACCCGCGAAACCTGCCGCCCACCCGAGCGAAGCACGCAGAGGTAGCTTCCGCCGGCAAGCCCGGCGCCGTTCAACCATACGTGATGTTCTCCGGCGTCCATCACGCCGTCGGCGAGCGTTGCGATGGTTCTTCCGGTGAGATCCACGAGCATCGCGGTGGCATGGGAGCGTGTGCCGAGCAGGAAACGGATATCGGTGCCGGTGGTAAACGGCTCGGGAACATTTGCCATTACCTGAAGGCCGGCCGATGCCGCCGTGGGTTCATCGACCGCAAGCTCCGTGATCTCCCTGCCATTGATACGGGCATGCGTCAGGCTCGTCACCCACTCCTCCTCGTGAAGGGGGTCGTCCTCTAACGCATAGATTAGCCCCAGGCCGTAAAGGAACGCCTCCCCCCGGGTGGCGATATAGGGAAAGCTGGCGCTGGGGCTGCCATCCGGGTCACCGTAGAACCACCGTCTTGGCGGGCTGGTGTTATAATCATGCATTCCACAGAAGTGGGGATGCGGGCTGGAGAAGAGGTCATTATCCCAGCACCGGAGACTGTCCACCAGCATATCCCTGCTGTTGTAGTCGTACACCACGCCGGATGCCGAATCGATCCGCCGGAAGTACCGTCGATTGTCGGGGCTAGCGGCCAGGATGCGCCCGTGCTGTTCAACGATGAAATACCTCTGCCCGTTCGGCATGAGCGTGTCGCCGGTGATCTCTACGGTTGCGTAACTCGTATCGGAGCGCGGGGCGTGGTGAACCCGCTGGTAATACCACTTGTCGCCGATCGCCATCGGGCGATACTGCAACGATGAATCAATCTCCTGCGCGCCGGCGGCGATGCAGGCCAGAGAGAGAAGAAATGCAGTGAGGAGAGATAATCTGGTCATGGCGGTTAGTCGGTTGATAATGTGCTTCGATGCCATACAAACACATCATCCCGCAACCTATCTCACCTTAACGGCGAAGGCCCCGGCGCATGAACGCCGGGGCCTTCCCGATAGACACTTCCTGGAGCATCCCGAATTACGGGAAGATGCCCAGCTCCATGTACGACTTCGCGATCTTGTCGATCGCCACCACAAACGCGGCGGTGCGGAGATCGTTCACCTTCTTGTTGGTGTCGTAGGCCAGCTTGAGCTGGTAGAACGCGTTGATCATCGTCTCCTCAAGGCCGGAATCCACGTAATCAGCCTCATCGGCGCCATGAACCAGCACCGAGCGCTCCGCCTGCGTCAGCGCGGTGCCGGTGGCCCGCTCCACCATTGAGACGATGCGCGTGTACGAGCTCTCGTCGGCACGCTTGCCGAGGCGTCCGAAGCGGACGTGCGAGAGGTTCTTCAGCCACTCGAAGTAGCTGACCGTCACGCCGCCGGCGTTCAGGTACGCATCAGGGATGATGTGGATGCCGCGCTGCAGGAGGATATCCTCGGCCCCGGCGGTCACCGGTCCATTGGCCCCCTCGGCAACCATCCTGGCCTTGATCTTCTCGGCATTTCCCACGTTGATCTGATTCTCGAGCGCGGCCGGGACAAGGATGTCGCAGTCCAGTTCGAGAAGCGCGTTCCCCTTCTTGTAATCCCTGGCGCTCTTGAAGCCGAGGATGGAGCCGGTCTCCTTCCGATGACGGAAGACCTCATCGACATCGAGGCCGTTCTTGTCGAAGATGCCCCCCTCGTACTCGGCGATGCCGGTGATGACGGCGCCCCCTTCCTGAAGGTTCTTCGCCGCCCAGTAGCCCACGTTGCCAAGGCCCTGCACGATGATGCGCTTCCCTTCCAGGCCCGGCGCCAGGCCGAAGATGCCGGCGTTCTCGGTGCTTGAAAGAGCCTCGCGGATGCCGAAGTAGATGCCGCGTCCGGTGGCCTGGGTACGGCCATCGATTCCACCCTGCGAGAGGGGCTTGCCGGTGACGCATGCAAGCGCGTCGATCTGGTTGGATGTCACCGACTGATAGGTGTCGGCGATCCATGCCATCTCGCGCGGGCCGGTCTGATAGTCGGGCGCCGGAACGTCAACGGCGGGTCCGATGCAGTTCCGCTTGATCAACTCCATCGTGTACCGACGGGTGATCCGCTCGATCTCCTCCTCGGTATACTGCTTCGGATCGAACTGGATTCCCCCCTTGGCGCCGCCGAACGGAACATCAACGATGGCGCACTTGTAGGTCATCAGCGCGGCCAGCGCCATCACCTCATCCTGCGTCACATGCTCGGCATAGCGGATGCCCCCCTTGGTCGGGAGACGGTGGTGCGAGTGCTGCACGCGCCAGCCGGTGAAGACGTGGATATCGTTCTTGATACGGACCGGGAAACGGACCATGTAGACCGAGTTGCACACCTTGATCTGATCAAGGATGCCGCGCGGATAATCGACGGCAACGGCGGCCTTCTCGAAATTGTGCTCCACGGTCTGATAGAACGACGGCTCCGGCGAGATCATGTTCGTGAGCTTGTTGACCCCCTTTACCGGCGTGGGAGGATCACCGGTTGTCACCGCCTGGTGCTTGGAGGTCCTGCTGACGGTAGCCTTACCATTGCCGTTGGTGGAGGCCTTCGTCGCATTGCTGCGCGCTGTCCCCTTTTTCTCTGATGCCATTTCGATTAATGATTGTTGTTGATTATGCTGTCACGATTCATTCGGCAGAAAGAAACCATCGATCTCGCCCACCAGCCTGCCGGAGGAGACCTTCTCCAGAGGATGCGGTGTCCCCGGCATCACAATGAACCGTCCGTTCGGCAGACGCCGGTATGCGGCGACGCTCTCCTCGATGCTCACCATCCGATCGCTGTCCCCCACACCGATCATCACCCGATGCTCCACCCCCGCCAGATCCTCGATCGGCAGCTCGGGCTCCCTCCCGAGTGCGAGCATCATTTCCGCTGTCTTCGAAAGCACAGTTTTCCAATCGTGCGGCGCGTGCCGCTCTTGAAGCTGCCCCGCATAACGCGGCACCTTCTCTTCTATTGCAACCGGGTTCAGCATCCCCGCCTCCTTCGCCGAGGTCGCCTCATCCCATGCAAATTTTGTCGCAAGGGTAAAGATCCGCCCCACGTGCCGGGGCGATCGCCTGGCAAGGTGGAGCGCAACATATCCACCCATGCTGTAGCCGAAGATATCGGCCCCATCCATTTCCCGATCGTCCAGCCATCGCTCCAGCCCGGCCGAAAAACCCGCGATGCTGAAGGGCTCCTCCGTCTGCTCCCCGCCGCCATGCCCCGCGAAGTTCAACGCGTGAACGTCAAACCGCCCGCGGAGCAGCGGCAGCAGCTCATCGAACTGCGATGCCGCGCCGAGAGCGCCGTGAAGAAGAAGCAATGGACGAGATGCCGACATTTATTCTCGAAAGATAAAGCACGATTCGTCACGTCGGGACGCGTTTGAAACGCGCCCATCCCCCTGCAAAACGGGCGCGTTTGAAACGCGCCCCGACGGCAGCGTGAGAAAATCTCTAGAGATTTCCTCGCGCTGCCTGATCGCGCTCGATCGCCTCGAAGAGCGCCTTGAAATTTCCCTTGCCGAAGGATTCGCCGCCGCGACGCTGGATGATCTCGAAGAAGAGCGTCGGACGGTCCTCGATCGGCTTGGTGAAGATCTGGAGCATGTATCCCTTGTCGTCGAAATCGACAAGGATGTTCAACGCCTTCAGCTCCTCGATCGATTCGCTGATCTCGCTCATCCGCTTGGCAAGCTCATCGTAATACGAGTGCGGCACGTTGATGAACTCCACGCCGTTGGCGCGCATCTTGGCGATGGTCTCCAGGATGTTCTCCGACTCCATCGCGATATGCTGGACGCCGGCGCCCTTGTAGAAGTTCACATACTCCTCGATCTGCGAGCGCTTCAATCCCTCGGCCGGCTCGTTGATCGGGAACTTCACCCACTTGTTCTCGTTGGCAACCACGGTCGAGCGGAGCGCGCTGTATTCGGTGGAGATATCCTTGTCGTCGAACGAGACGAACTTCGTGAAGCCGAAGACGTTGGCGTAGAAGTTCACCGTCTCCTCCATCTTGTTCCAGTCCACATTGCCGACGATATGGTCAACGTGCTTCAGGCCGCATGGCGTGGAGAGATTGTCCTCGCGCGGCTCGAAGTTCGGAAGGAAGAAGCCGCTGTAGCTCCCGCGCTCCACGAAGGAGTGGACAGTATCACCGTAGGTGGCGATGGTGGCGGTCTTGATCGTGCCGAAATGATCGCTGGTCTCCACCGGCTCCATCACCCCGCGGGCTCCCCGCTCGGTGGTGATCCTGTAGGCCTCCTCCGCGTTCTCCACCTGCAGCGCGATATCGCGGACGCCATCGCCATGCTCATGAACATGGGCGGCAATCGGTGAATCGGGATGAAGCGCCGTGGTAAGGACGAAACGGATCTTCCCCTGCTCGACCAGGTAGGAGGCGCGGTCCTTGACACCGGTCTCCGGCCCCAGATAGCCGGTAATGCGGAAGCCGAGAGCGCGGCGATAGTAGTAGGCGGCCTGCTTGGCGTTTCCAACGTAAAGCTCCACATGGTGGGTCCCATGAATCTTGAAAAGATCCTGGCCCTGATCCGCGGAGCGGAGTTGTTCTGCTGTTTCCATAGTTGTTACCCGGAATTCCTGATCGAAAGAGGCCCAGCATCACCATGCGGCCGAGGATCGGCGCGGATCTCCCTTTCACTGCTCCACGGGGGGATACCCGGAAGGGGATGGTCGGAATCGTGAGGAGCTGAACCGGACAAATATTCTGGAGGGTCGCCGGAATCGGAGCGCTCAGGCGCTCACTTCGGCGCTTAGAACCCCCTGCAGCGCATCGATGCAGCGACGGTTCTGCTCCATCGTGCCGGTCGAGATGCGGAGGCATTGCGGAAGCCCGAAGGCACGGAGAGGACGCGTGATCACGCCACGCTGCAGAAGGCCGTTGAAGACCCGCTCAACGCGGTCGGCATTCTGGAAATCGATCATCACGTAGTTCGCGAGCGATGGGACGAAGTTGAGGTTCAGGCGCTCCAGCTCGGTATGGAAGTAGAGGAGCGACTCGCGGTTCAGCTCCACCGTGCGACGCAGGAAATCCCCGTCGCGCATCGCCCCCAGGCCGGCGGCCGCGGCCGGAGTGCTCGGCTCGAACGGCAACTTCACCTTGAGCATCTTGCCGATGATATCGGAGTGCGCCATCCCGTAGCCGATCCTGATCCCCGCCAGGCCATGAGCCTTGGAGAAGGTGCGGCAGGTCAGGACGTTATCCCAGCGGTAGTGCATCGAGTCGGGATAGTCCGGCCATCCGTCGGCATACTCGAAATACGCCTCATCCATGATCACCAGCACCGTATCCGGAACCCGCGCGATAAAGCGCTCCAGCGCGTCGGTCGTGACGGCGGTCCCGGTGGGATTGTTCGGGTTGGCGATGTAGATGATCTTGGTCTTGTCGTTGATCTTCGCGGCCATCGCGTTCAGATCGTACGCATACTTCTTCAGCGGCGTGAAATGTGTTTTGACGCCCGACGCATGCGCCAGCACCTGAAACCCGACAAATGTCCCCTCGCTGGTGATCATCTCATTCCCCGGCTCCAGAAATGTATGGAGCGCAGTCGAGATGATCGACTCCGAGCCGGAACCGCAGATCACGTTCTCCGGCTTGATCACAAAGCGATCGGCCAGGGCGTGGCGCAATGACCAGCCGGCATCGGGATAATAGGTGAGGTCATGGAGGGAGTTCGCGATGGCTTCAATTGCCATCGGAGATGAGCCGAGCGGGTTCTCGTTGGAGGCGAGCTTGATCGAGCCGGTGATGCCAAGCTCACGCTCGACTTCGGCAATCGATTTTCCCGGTTGATACGGCTTGAGAGAGGCGATGTGCGAAGGGACAGCAATCATCTATAAGGTTCCCGTCGGGGACAGAGATGGCATGAGTAAAATCAGGAAGATTTAATTCTTCGAAAATAGCAAACTGCCTCGGTAATCCAAGGTTTACCGCCGCCGCCGCCGCCGATATTAACGGTTTGTCACCGATCGACGGGCCTCCCGGCGCCCTCCCGCCACGGCCGGCCATTGCCGGAGATGGAGCCACCAGCAGCCGATCGTTGCAACGAATCGTATCAATCAAAAATCGGCCACCATGCCCTGAAAACGCGGTTTTTTACTTCCGGGAAAGTGGTTTCGCGGGGTCGATTCCACATTTCGGCCCCCGCTGGATCGTCATCGTAATGTCCCCTTTCCGTGGGACGAACCAGGGACATTGGTACCACTTCACCAGGAGCATGATCATGACATTGGAAACAGTCCGATCCAGCGCGATTCACGCCATCGGTTACGATGCCGGGCACCGGATGATGGAGGTGATCTTCACCGGCGGCGGAATCTACCAGTTCAGCAACGTCCCGCCGCATGTATTCGCGGGCTTCCGCGCATCGGCATCGAAGGGGAATTATTTTCAGGAACACGTTCGCGGACATTTCAGGCACCAGCGGCTGGGACGGTTCCGGCAGCTTCGGAGCGTTGCCATGCAACCGTCGGGGCCGGTTTAAAGCCGGCCCCGACCCGGACAGAAACGTTGCTATATCGTAGCTTTGCATCCGATATCGTCACGTCTCGACAGCAGCAATTCCGATATGGCACGAACATTCGACATCCCGATATACTTCCGATCGCCGATCATCTCCGCGGTGAAGGCGGCGCGCAAGGCGGGCGATCCCCGTCGTCGCGACCTGACCCCATCCATTCTCGACTTCGGGCCGGTCCGCTTCAGGATCGCGCGCCACTTCGGGTTCTGTTACGGGGTGGAGAACGCGATCGAGATCGCCTACCGCGCGCTGGAGGAAAACCCCGGCAGACGAATCTTTCTCCTCTCCGAGATGATCCATAACCCGCATGTCAACGATGACCTGCTGGCGCGCGGCGTCCGCTTTATCATGACGCCGTCCGGGGATGATCTGTTCGGCTGGGATGAGCTGACGCCGGAGGATATCGTGATCGTGCCGGCGTTCGGGACCACGCTGGAGCTTCAGGAGCGGCTGGCCGCGCGGGGAATCGACCCATATCGATGGGATACCACCTGCCCCTTCGTCGAGAAGGTCTGGAACCGGACGGGGACGCTGGGTGAGAAGGAATGCACGGTGGTGATTCACGGCAAACGGACGCATGAGGAGACGCGCGCCACCTTCTCCCACAGCAGCGCGGAGGCGCCCACGGTGATCGTGCAGAACATGGCGGAAACGGAGCGGCTGGCGGATATCATCACCGGGCGCGAGCCGGTCGGGAGATTCGCGGAATGGTTCGGCGGGCAGTGCTCCGATGGCTTCGATCCCGCGGTCCATCTGGCGCGCGTCGGCGTGGTGAACCAGACCACGATGCTCGCCTCCGAAACGCAGGCGATCGCCGACCGGCTCAGGGTCGCGATGATTGAGCGATATGGCGCCGATGCCATCGCCGACCACTTCGCCGATACGCGGGATACCCTCTGCTACGCGACGAACGAGAACCAGACGGCGACAATCGCGCTGATTGAATCGGGGGGGGATATCGCGGTGGTGGTTGGCGGATACAACAGCTCCAACACCTCCCATCTCGTGGAGCTGTGCGAGAAGCGGATGCCGACCTATTTTATCAAGGACGCGGGGGAGATCGTTTCAAGGGATGAGATCGTCCACTTCGATCTTCATGCAAAGGCAACGCGGCGGGCCATGAACTGGCTGCCGGATCACGATCGCCCGCTGGAGATCGTGCTGACCAGCGGCGCCTCCTGCCCCGACGCGCTTGTCGATGAGGTTATCGAGAGGATCGTCTCCTTCTTCCCCGATGCGCGAAGCACCGGCGACGCGCTGGCGGCGCTGACGGGCGAACCATCGGCATAGACCATCACCAGTTCCGGACAAGCCGGAGCATTCCCCGGAAGAGGAGAGCCTCATCGATTTCCGGAAGCGATCCCGGAGGCCAGAGCCGTTGAAGCGTCGCGGCATCGCCGCCGGTGATGAGGATGCGCTGGGCATCGCCACCGAGGGCCCGCAGCGCAAGCTCGCCGACGATTCCCCGCACCGCGTGCATGGTGCCGAGCAGAACGCCGTTGGCGACCGAGGAGATGGTGCTCCGCGCCGGCATCATCGTCATGCTGTCGAGTTCAGCAACCGGGAGCGCCGGGATGCGGAGATGAAGCCCCTCGGCGGCGGTTCTGAAGCCTGGAAGGATGGCTCCCCAGAGTGGCTTCCCGCCGGCAATCGCGTCGATCGTGATGGCGGTGCCGCAGGAGATCACCACGCCATCCCCCTCCAGCCCCATCACATTGAAGATCCTGTCCAGCCCGAGCGTATCGGGCGTATCGTAGCTGTTCCCCACGACATCGGCCAGCTCCCGGCGTTCGATCACGCGGATGTCGATTCCCGCGTCGCGCAGACGCCCAAGCGGATCGCCGACGGGCGAAGATCCGACCGGCGCGCAGACGATGGGGCCGGAGAGACCGGCGCATCGCCGCACCAGGGCATGGATGCCCGCGGGATCGAATCGCTCGATCGCGAAGGAGGTGCCGGTGGGAAAGGCCAGCTTGATCGTGCTGTTGCCGATCTCCAGTAAGGTCATGAGTATGGCAGGGAAGGAGGATCGCCGAAGCGAAGTGGGCGTGTGTATCAGTCGCTGGCGCCACGGGCGCGATGCCGTCCGATGCAGGCATCGCGCTGTCATCAGGGTCGCATCATCATACGGCAGCCCCCGGTCAGATCCCGGAGGTTACATGCCGTTCGCCGCTGACGCTCTGCTCCAGCGTGTGGGCCGTCTGCGGCTCGTGACCGCCGAGCTTCCGACGAAACTTCCTGATGCCGGCGCCAAGCGCCGAGAAGATCGTCGCCACCTCGGTGATCGGCTTCTGAACCTGCGCCTGCACATTATCCACGAAGCCGATAACGCTCACCACGATATTTTTCGCATCGTGGACCACATCGGTGGCATCGCTGGTCAGGCGGGCCACATCGTTGGTCATCTCCCGCACGCTGCCGATAATCCCCTCCACCTGGTCGAGCTGGGCGTTGATGCGCCCCACGGAATCATTCAGCTTTCCGATTGTCCCCTGCAGGCTTCCGCGGAGCGCGGTGATCTCACCCACCAGATCCTTGAGCGCCACGGTCACGCCGTTGAGGAGCCCCTTGGTGCCGTTCAGGAAGAAGATGAGAAAGACGAAGAGCCCGGCAAGTGCGAGAAGCGCGATCGCCCCGGCGATGTAGAGTAATATTTCCATAAGGATCGATATGCTGACGGCAGTGCGCCACGGTGGCCCACCATGATGTTGATCCGATTGCCGGATCACGCGCACGCAATGGGCGCGCGATCCGGCTGTCATGATCGGAAGTTGTTCGATAAGGGGCCGGGGGTCAGGCGCGAAGCTCTTCCTTGAAGGCCTCGGTGCCGGCCTTGGCGGCATCGGCGAGACGACCGGCGCCGTCCTTCACATCCGATACCACTTTGCCGCCGCTGGAAGTGGCCTTGGCACGGGCGTCGGTGACGATCCGTTCTGCGTCGGTGAGAAGCGTGGAGGCCTTCTCACGGGCATCATCGATGATGCTCTCGGCACGGGTCCGTCCCTCGTTGATGATCTCCTTGGAACGCTCGCTGGCATTGTTCAGGATATCACCGGCCTTGTCGATGTAATCGTTCGTCATATCGGAGATATCGGAGCGAAGCTCCCGTCCCGCCTTTGGCGCGAACAGCAGAGCAAGCGCCGCACCAACCGCTCCGCCCGTAAGCAGACCGATCAGAAGGCCCTTGCTGAGCCCACTGGTTTCCCCTGATTCATACTGTGCCATGGTTCTTCTCCACTGAAATTTGATGTATTACCGCAACGGTGCTATCGCACATTTTCTTTAGCGAACGGCAATAACGATGCCAAAGGAAAAGGTCGCATTCTCATGGAAATATCCCAAGAGGTAAATACACGAGCTCGCCCCACCCTCCCCGGCGTATCTTCCCCGCGCTCCCTGCGATACATGGCCCGCCGGGCGATGCCGGGCCGGGCACAATCGGTAACTTTCGGTGAGAGATGCGTGTCAACAGCCTGCGACCGATGAACCTGTCGGGTTATTGAAGTACTTCAGATCCCCAGCCTGTTCAACAACGATCGGATGCAGGGCGGCCAGACGCGAAGGCCAACGCCGCAGATGACGCTGTTTACCAGGCTGCTCTATCGCATCATATCATGAATGGATTCACTCGCGCCTCGGCGCCCGCGCTTTTTTCCCCCCGGAATCACGATCTCCCCGGTTCCGTATCGGGCATGCGCCTGCGGGCGACCGGCGGCATCATCCGTGGGCTTGCCCTGTTTCTCGGAGCCTTCACGCTGCTGAACATCGTTGGGAGTCTGGTAACGAACTTCGACGGCAACACATGGTGGATCGATCTGCATCCGATCCCCTGGCAGCTCGGGCTGATCCTCCTTGCGATTCTCTCCGTCGCGCTGATCTCCTGCGCTCTCCGTCCCCGGATGCGGCCGTGGCGCCGCTGGACCACCATCGGGGTTGCGGGCATCACCGGCATCATCACGCTCGGCAACACGGTGGGCTTCTATATCCTCCTTGCACGGGGCGATCTCCCGTCGGCGTTTCCGATTCCCTTCTCCCTCTTCATGACCGCCATGCTCGGCGCCATCGTGGCAGCCATCATCGGCAGGATCGCGGACGCGGCGACCGCGCAGGTGCTGCCGATTGCCGCCACCGTCTTCGTCTCCCTGATCGCATTTCCGTTGATGCAGATCCTCTGCTTCGGCCGCACCGATTACCGTCGCCCCGCCGATGCCGTCGTGGTGCTCGGCGCCAGGGCATATGCCGATGGGCGCCCCTCCATCCCCCTTGCCGACCGCGTCAGGACCGCGTGCGAGCTCTATCGGCAGCATCTGGCGCCCGTGCTGATATTCTCCGGCGGCGATGGTGACGGCGCCATCAGCGAGCCGGAATCGATGCGGCGGCTGGCGGTGAGCCTGGGCGTCCCGGACAGCGCCATCATCCTCGATCCCAGGGGCGTCAACACCCAGGCGACGATCGACAACACCATCCCGATACTCCGCCGGATCGGCGCGCGGCGCGTCATGGCGGTCAGCAACTCCTATCACCTCCCCCGCATCAAGATGACCTATCAGCAGGAACGGTGGAAGGTGTTCACGGTGCCGGCACATGAAAGTCAAACGCTCCTCGCCATCCCGATCTACATCGGTCGTGAGGTGCTGGGGCTCTGGGGATATTATCTTCGCCCCTTCTGGCGGACGCGCGATGCCGCCGCAGCGGAAATCTGATGACGCAATGCGCTCCCCGCGCCGCATCGAACCGACCTGTTCGATGAGCCCATTCCCTTACACGCATTCAGCAGCATGAAACAATACGAAGCACTGACCTGCCACGCCCACCGCGACGCGCTCGATATTCTGACCGCCGTCGCCAGCACGCTTCCCATCACCGGCATCGTGGATAACGACGCCAGCATAACGCTCTATTTCGATGAGGGGGCGTACGACGAAACAATGATCGAAACGCTCAGGTCGTGGATGCCGGAAGGGGCGGAGTTGCGCGTGGAGCGGGGAACCGTGGAGGAGCAGAACTGGAACGCCGAGTTCGAGCAATCGCTTCAGCCGGTTCGCCTGACCGACCGGCTGGTGATCACGCAGAGCTGGAACCCGGTGGAGCCGGAGGGGCCGGATGACCTTATCGTCACGATCGATCCCAAGATGTCGTTCGGAACGGGACATCATGAATCGACCAGGTTGATTGCGCGGCTGATGCCGGGGATCGATTTTCGCGGCAAGCGTGTTCTCGATATCGGGACCGGAACGGGCGTGCTCGCGATCATCGCGGCGAAGTATGGCGCCGGGCATGTGGTGGCAATCGACAACAACGAGTGGGCGGTGGAGAACTCGCGGGAGAATATCGCGATGAATGATGCCCCTGAAATCCTCCTGACGCTCGGCGAGCTGGATGCCGTGCGGGAAGATGATTTCGATATCATCCTGGCGAATATCCATCGTAATATCATCATCGAATTGCTGCCGGAAATGGTGAAGCGATTGCACGCCGGCAGCGAAGCCTGCATCCTCACCTCCGGCGTCCTCTACGCCGACTACGACAGCCTGGTGGAAGCCGTCGCGGAACATGGCCTGAAGCCGGTTGCCGAGGAGCGGGAGAATGAGTGGATCGCCACGAAATTCCAGCGGGGCTGAAACGGGGAAACGATATTCGAATTATTTGTCCAATCCGGAAATCATTTTCCGCGCATTATCCGGAATAATCAATGACAGCCTGTTGAATCACATCAAGTACCCGGACTGGAAATGATATTCTCGGTTATCGACATCGGCACCAACACGATATTGATGGCGACGCTTGCCGTGGATGCCGGCGGTGGCATAACCATTCTGGGAGACGAGCATGAAATTGCGCGGCTTGGCAAGGGGGTGGACGCAACGCGAAGGATTCTTCCGGAAACGTTCGATCGCGTTGCGGGATATCTGAGCCGATATCGGGCGGTCGCCGAGCGGCTGGGAGCCGAGCGGATCGTTGCGTTCGGGACCAGCGCGCTTCGGGATGCGAATAATCGGGAGGATTTTATCAGGGCGATGCGGGAACGGACCGGGATCGAGATCACGCTGTTGAGCGGAAGCGAAGAGGCGGAGCTGACCTATCGCGGAGCCCTGTTCAAGCTCGACATGGTGGGCTCGGCCCACGCGGTGATCGATATCGGCGGCGGGAGCACGGAGATAGCCGCCGGTGTGGATGGGCGACTGAAGGACGCGATAAGCCTGGATATCGGCGCGGTCCGCATCAGCGAACGGTTCCTTTCAACGCTTCCGCCATCCGCCGATGCCGTCAGATCCGCGCGGGAGATGGCACGCCGGGCGATCGGCCGCGCGTTCGAGCTTCCTGCCGATATCGACGTGGTTGGGGTCGCCGGAACAGTCACCACATTCGGGGCAATCCTCACCGGCATGCGCCGGTTCGACGCGGAGGAGCTCAACGGGCTCCGGCTTCCCATCGCGGAGGTATCACGCATCGTCGCCGAGCTGCTTGCGATGCCGGTGGAGCGGATAGCTTCAATTCCCGGCGTTCACCCCGACAGGGCCGATCTCCTTCCGGGAGGCGGGATTATCCTGGAGGAATTCATGCGTCACTACGATCTCCCGGCCATCACCGTAAGCACGCGCGGCGTCCGCTACGGCGTGGCATTGCGGGAAATCGGATCGGCCGGACGAGAATAATGGAATCGATGCATAGTAAAATCACCTGAACACCAGCACCTTTCCGGTGTGCGGGTTGATGATCTGATCCGGAACGCTCGGCCGCTGCACGTAATAAATCCTGTCGAATGTGAAATCCTTCGTCAGCCGATCCTGGCCGATTCGAAAATCCTTCGCCGTGGTTTCGGCGACAACCCACGATTTATCATCCCATTGAAACGCATCCCCATTCCCCTCCGGGAATTTCCCCTTCAGCACCGCGACGGAGATATGGTGTTCCCAGTAGACGAGCAGATAATCCTCGCCGAGTTGTTCCATCAGCGAGGCGAATAAAATCGTCTTGTTGCTGCAATCGGACGTACGGCTCATCAGCACTTCATTCGGCCGCTTCAATGTTTCGTAGTCATTGGATGCTTCCACGTCATCATACGCGATCTCGTTGGTGACAACATTGAGAAGTGCCTGAATCCTGTCCTCGCGCATAAGCGGATCGCCCGGCCCGATTCCCTTCGTCACCTCCGCCACAAACCGCTTCATCGACGGCTCCGCCGGCGTCGCGACAAACGCTCCATGATTTGCGATCACCACCGGCCTTCCATGTTCGGCATTATCCATGTAGGCATCGAGATGTCCGCCGTAGATATTCTTATTTCCGCCGAGCGCCGCAAGCTCAGCCACGGAAACCCGATAGGTTCCGCGTTCGAACGGAAATGAGAGCATCGCGGCGGTATCGATCCGAATATTATCGACCGGACAGCGGAATATCATTCCCCGTTTTCCGCCATGCACCCAACTGGTCTCTCCGATTTTCAGAAGCCCTCCCTCCTCTTTTGCCTGGACAATCCGTTTCGGATCGAGCGCGAACCCGGCGATGGCCTTCTCGCGTTTTCCATCAACGGCAAGGCTGTCGGGAATCGAAATGTAGACCTGCATGCTGTCCAGATCGATCAGCTCGAAATGCGCGTTTCCAAGAACCTGCTTCTCCAGCTCACGACCACCGAACGTCGGTTGCGCCAGGTACATCAGCACTTCATCGCGCATCGTATCCCGCGTGATCGGCGTATCGCGACGGCCACCGCATCCCGCCAGGCCAAGGTTCAGAATTATTCCGGAGATACCGGATAGAAATAGAATCCTCTTGAAATTCATCGATTAATCGCAAATAGAACAAATGATATAGATAAAGAACCCGGCACGGCAGCTCATCCGCGCTGATGGAACAGCGAAATCATTCGTGGAGGAATTGCCGCCACCGCCCGGTCTCCGCGATCTCCCGAATCGTTCTGTTCCGTTCGATGAGGAGGTTTGTGAGATAGCGTCTCAAAAAAAGCGCGTCGGCCATATGACCGAGCAGGCCAAGAGGAGATGTGTAGTCGAAATGATCCCGCATAATCGTCCCGGCATCGGAGTGCTCGAAATAATGATCGTGATCGAACCGGCGGAATGCCCCGCGCACCATCGAATCACGGAAATATATCGGGCGATCGAACGCCGTGATTTTCGATGTGAGATGCTGCCGCACGCCCAGATGGCGTGCCCGCCACGTAACGGCATCGCCCAGCTTCAAAAGCCCCGTGGTGATTTCGCCGATCGCCGACTCGCCGGTATGCCCCATCGAGGCAACGTGGAGATCGACGCTGAGAGAAAGATCGAACACGCGCTCGATCGGCGCGGAGATATGCGTTGTCAGTGTAATGATCGGCATCGGAGGACGCAATATGATGATCGGGGAGTGTGGGCATCAGCGGCGCGATCCTTCCACGATCGCGATAACCCCTCCTTTGTCCTCCCCTCGAACGAGAATCGCGGGAATGCCGGCCGCCTCCGCGCCCCGGATATCGGCAACCATGCTGTCGCCGATCATCCAGACGTTCGCCCCCGGCTCCATCACATCCAGCACGCCGCGAAATGCGGAAGGATGTGGCTTCTCACAGCCGGTGGTCGCGGAATTAAAGACGCTGAGAAACCGCGGCTCCAGCCCGAGATGATGAAGAATCAGCGGCAGTTCGGGAACGTGATTGGAGAGGAGGATATGGCGCCAGCCGAGCGCGGAGAGCGCATCGAGGATGGAAAGCGTGTCATCATACAGACGCCATCGCGTAACGTCGGTGTAGGCGTGGCGGACAAGCCCGGCCAGGCGCGGAGCCTCCGCCGGCGGCACGCCAAGCGCGAGAAATGCCTTTGTGAACAGAGCGTGGCAGCCACCCCACCATTCATCGGCGGGACGGTCTGGAGGATTGATCAGGTGATGATTGTGCCACGGAAATCCGCTCCGCAGATGCGGCCTGATATCGTCGATGGTACGGCCGTGCCCCGGCATCCGGCTCTCCAGTATATCGAGCAGCGTGCCGCTCCACATGCCGGAGCGATAGCCGAGCGTCCCATCGAAATCCCAGATCAGATAGTTCATGACAGTGCATCCTCAAGCGTGCCGGGGAAGCTCGACGTTCATGAAATCGGCGGCCATGTCGGTTGCGGGAAATATCGCGCGAGCCTCATCGAGCAGTGGGTTTGTCCCTCCGCCGTTCGTCCCCGGATAACGAACGCTGATGTGGGTCAGGAGCAGACGCCCCACATCCGCCTCCCGTGCCACCCGCGCGGCCATCGCCGCGGTTGAGTGAAGGCTCAGCTCCGCGATCTCCCGATCCGCCTCCGAAAATGTCGCCTCGTGAATCAGCAGGTCGGCCCCGCGCGCAAGCTCCACCGCCTCCGGCGTATAGATGGTATCGGTAGCATAGACCACGGAGCGCCCGCGTTCAACCGGCCCGCAGAGGCCCGCGCCGTCGATCTCCCGCCCATCCTCCAGCACAACCTTCTCCCCATGCTTCAGTTGCCCGTAGATCGGTCCCGGCGGTATGCCGAGCGCGGCGGCGGCGGCGGTATCGAACCTGCCGGCGCGCTCTGGCTCATCCACCCGGTATCCGAATGTCTCCATCCTGTGCAGGAGACGCCGGCAGCGTACCGTAAACCCGCCATCCTCCACGATCATCCCCTCGCGAACCTCATGCACGGCATATGGAAACCCGAGCGTGGTCCCGGAGAGACGAAGGGAGACCTCGATATATTCCTCAAGCCCCTCGGGACCATGAATGTCGATCCGTTTCGGGTCGCCGGCAAGGCTACAGGTGGAGAGAAGGCCGATCAGGCCGAAGAGATGATCGCCATGAAGATGCGTGATGAAGATCCTGCTGACGCGGCTTATCCGCAGATCGCTCCTGATGAACTGGTGCTGCGTCCCCTCGCCGCAGTCGAAGAGCCAGAGATCGCCCCGCTCGGGGAGCCGGAGGGCCATGCTCGAAACGTTGCGATGGCGCGATGGGGCGCCGGCTCCTGTGCCGAGGAAGGTAAGGTTCACTGTGCTGGGGGCTGTTGAATTACTTCGACTGTTGAACCGCCGCTACGGCAGATCCCATACGGTTCGCAGGGCTGGAAGCTCGTCGGCCGGAAGCTGAACCAGCACCGGCGAAAGCGTGGGATCGAGCCAGCCGAGGAGGGAAACCACGTTCGCGCTGTCCAGCGCCGTACAGCCCGATGTAGCCACGGACGGGCCGCCCCAGATATGGATGAAGATACATGACCCGCCGCCGGGAACCGCCGGATCGGTGTTATGATCGACCGTGATCCCCCATCGATAGAAGACTCCGGCCCGCGCCATCTTCTCGGAGCTCGACCAGTCCTTCGCCACGCTCCCCGCGTCGGTGATCCGATTGTAGCTGCGCGATGCCGAATCATCCACGCACTCGATCGAGGCGGTAAGCTCGGTATAGGGGAGCCGTATGCCGTCGGCGGCGCTCCGTGGAGCGTATCCGAATGCCGAACGGAGCCGGAAGATGCCGGCCGGGGCGCGACCATCTCCCTCGTGCTTCCGTGGGCCTGCGCCGGGCGCCGGGTTGATCCCCCTTCCCCACGCCAGACCGTTCCTTCCAACCACCACCGGCATGGAATCACCAACCTGCCGCCAGGCCCCACCGGGCTTCTCGCGGATAAAACGCCGCATCACCCCGGTGGTGGCGTTCCAGCCATCCGTAGTGACCAGAAGGGCCTGCCGGGCATCCCGGACCGGCGTCACCTCGGAGCGTCCGGTGCCCGCGCAGGCGATACACCCAGCGGCCACGGCAGCGGCAACAACGCGAGCAAGCGGACGAAGAATATCGGCGATCATGGAAGGATATCGATCTCTTGATGGATGCGGGAGGAACCGGAAATGAAGAGGGATAATAGCCCGCTCCGGGATATCTTTCCAAACAGATCACGCGGTCGCCGGCATCAAGCTGATCTTTTTGAGATAGTTGTCGCAACAAACATCGATTTCGTTGTATATTTGTCGCGTTATGGGTGACGCACTTAGAAAACGCATCAGACAGACAAAGTTCGAGAGTCCGCTCCACGAGTCGTTGTTGAACCTCCTCGTGGCGGCGGGTCATGTCCGCGAGCGATTTGAAAAGATGGCGGCCGAGTTCGGCATCACCCATCCGCAGTACAATGTGCTCCGCATCCTCCGCGGAGGCCAGCCGAACGGATATTCCCGCAGCGAGATCGCCGACCGCATGCTGGAACGCGCGCCGGACGTTACCCGGTTGATCGATCGGCTGGAACAGCAGGAGCTTGTGGTGCGCGACCGCTCCGATGAGGACAGGCGGCTCTCGATCACCAGGATCACGGAGAAGGGGCTCCTCCTCCTGGACAGAATCCAGCCGGAACTCCACAACGCGCACGGCTATTTTGCCGGGAAGATCTCCGAGGCCGATCAGGTGCTCCTTTCCCGTATCTGCGAGGATCTGTACGCCGACCGCTGATTTTTTTTGACCGAATACGTGTTACGACACAATTATCTCTTCTCGATATTGCCGTCCGATTAAACGATTCGGCGGCAGGCGGGACCAATGCATCATTATGGCAGCGGCCACGCTCCAGTGCCGCGCAATCGTGTGGTGCCACACGGAGCCCGATGCCTCCCGAAAATACCTATCAGAATCTCATACATGTTCATTCCCAGAGGAGTATCAGAGATGAAAACATTGACAATCGCCGCCCTTGCGCTGATGGTCGGGCTGCTTGCAACCGGCATCGAGACGCGGGCGCAGGGCCTTGCGGTCACGGCCTCGGGACCGAAGAAGGTCACGATCAGCGATAAGGTCGGCAAAAACCAGTTCACCTGGGTGAGCACGGCACCGCTTGAGACGATCAACGGCACCGCCGAGGGGATCACCGGCGCCTTCACGCTCGATCCGAAGAAACCGGCCTCGCTCCGTGGAACGCTCTCCGCGCAGGTCGCCACCATGAAGAGCGGCAATGGAATGCGCGACAGCCATATCCAGAGCGATCAGTGGCTGAATGCCGCCGCGTTCCCGACGATCACCTTCACCGCGACCTCGGTCTCCGGCGTCGTGGTCAAGGGAAATGCCTTTACCGCAAGCGTGGTCGGCAACTTCACCATGCACGGCGTCACCAAACAGGTCACCGTCCCGGTAACGCTCACCTATCTTGATGCATCGGCCAGAACCCGCGAGCGCGCACCGGGCGATCTGGTGATGCTTACGGCGGACTTCAAGGTCGCCCTGAAGGACTTCAACGTCGCCGGCTCCAAGGGAGTTGTCGGCAGCAAGGTCGGCGAGACGATCAGCATCTCGGCAAAGCTCTTCGGCTCCACGGGGCTCTGACAGCGCCCGCCTCCATCATTGAGCAAACGGCCTCGGGAAGATAGTTCCGGGGCCGTTCTCGTTTGCGCGGGAGCGGGAAATGCGCCAGGGCGATGGGCCGGCAACGCTCGATGGCGCGATTATTGGCAATACGGGAGAGCAGAAATATCAACTTCCGGCGGGATGAACGATGGCACGCTTCAAGACATTGCACGACTGGACGATAACCCCGCGCGAGGCGGTGGAGATGCAGAAAAGCCTGCGCGGCAGCGTGCGGGTGACGCCGCTCGAACGGCCGGTCAGGACGATTGCCGGGGCCGATATCTCCTTCAACAGATATTCCCCGATCATCTACGCCGGCATCGTCGTGCTCGATCTGGAGACGCTTGAGGTCGTCGAAGAGGCGGGCGCCGTTACCGAAACCCACTTCCCGTACGTTCCCGGCCTCCTCTCGTTCCGGGAAATCCCCCCGGTTCTGGAAGCATGGAAAAAGCTGAAGACCGAGCCGGATGCGGTGATGCTGGACGGACACGGGCTGGCGCATCCCCGCCGGTTTGGAATAGCATCGCACGTTGGCCTGCTGACGGGGCGGCCGACGCTGGGCTGCGGAAAATCCGTGCTGGTGGGAGCGTATCAGGAACCGGCCCCCGATCGCGGAAGCTGGACGCCGTTGATCGATCGCGGAGAGGTTGTGGGAGCCGCGCTCAGAACGAAAAACCGTGTCTCGCCGATATTCGTGTCGGTGGGGACAATGATCACCCTCGATGAAGCGATCGCCCTTACGCTGGCCTGCGATGGCGGCTATCGCCAGCCGGAGCCGACGCGAAAAGCGCACCATCTGGTAAACGCGCTGCGGCGCGGCGAGCGGGATATACCGTAGAAATTATCCGCGCCGCTCCCCATTGCCATCGATAAACTCCGCCATCGCCCCGATCACCTTCCTCAGAATTTCTATCGAGCCGATCACATCGCCATCGATCTCCAGGGCATGATCCGCGCCATCGATCGTCAGAAGTTTCCCGTTCGAATTTTTCAGTACCTCCGCCAGATAATCCTCACGGTAGAATGGATCGGCCGTCCCGATAACGAAGAGCGATCGGTCGCGCGCGTAAGCGGTGGCGGCGCGGAGATCATCGCTGACAAGCACGGGGGTCAGCCAGATGCAGACGGCATCTCTGAATCGCGGGTCCGAGCCGAGGAGCCGCGCAATCCCCTGTGTCCCGAGCGATTTTCCGATGAGAGTGATCCGGCGATATTCCTTTACCGCAAGCGCCGCGGTTCCCGCCGCCGAGATATCAGCGGCGATATGATCCCCCTTCACCTCCGGCGACAGCGACCGGAAATCCGAACTGCTGTAATCATATTCCAGACGAAGCACATCGGCGCGCCGGTTCACCATCAGGCTGGTTGCGTAATAAAGAAGCGGCATGGTGGAGGTATAACCAAGGCCCGGTAGAATTATGGCGAGATGATCGGCCTGGGCGGAATGCGAAAAAAACGTACAGGGAACCGCCTGGCCGTCATATCCTGAAATATCGAGATGGTGGGACATGGTGATCATACACCTCCTCCCTCCTCCTCCAGTTCATCGGTTTCATCCTCCGCATGAAATAAATGGAGCACCCGATGCGCGATCGGAGCGATGATGATCCCGGCGGTGGAGATAAATACCACGCCGCTCATCAGCGCATAAAACGATGCGAACAATTTTCCCGCGGCCTCCTTCGGAGCATCCACCGGGCCCATTCCGGAGAGAATCATCGAGGCGTTGAGAAGGGAATCGAGCCAGCCAAGGCCCTGAAAATAATGATAACCGAAAATCCCGAGGACCAGAAAAATGCCGATAAACAGAAAGGCTATCAGCAGCGTTCTGAGCATCCGCAGCAGAAAATTCCCCACAGATAGTACCGGCTCTCCCGTCCGTTCCAGCTTGAGCCCCTTCATCATGGCAAAATCCCCTCCGGATTATTCCGGCAATCGAAATTCATTTCCATCGATTTGTGCCGCATTCGGCGCATGTAAGGCTGTACGATTTCCACCATCGGAGCAGGCCGACGTGGCCGCAGCGGGCGCAGCGTACATCTCCCATTTTTTTCGATTTCCCGCTCAGGAGAAAGAGCTTTACACAACTTGCGATCGTGAACGCCACGCCGGCCAGCAGCACCACCACCGTGACGATAATTCCCAGCATGACATTGATCCGTAGTTCGTGTTTATTTCGATACCGAATTTCCAAAATCGCCGGTGCCATTATCCCGCCATTCACCGGCGTCTGAAAAATCCATCGGGCAATATATTTATCGATGTCGGGGCGATTACTGGACATTTACCATGGAGTACCACATCGGGTAAACCTCGATCCGCCCATCCGCGCCGCCCGGATTTTCCTGGACAATCGCAAGCACGATATGCTGGCCGGAGATGAAGCCCGCGAACGGCTTCGATTGATACAGCGGCCGGAGCGTCCCCCGATCCAGAACGTACCGGCCTCCCTCCCCACGCCAGTCGGCGCCGTACATCTCGTTCTTCCCGACGATAAGCTGAATCATGTTCGGCCGGCGCCCCTTGAGATGCGATGGTATCCTGATGACATAGTCCGATGCATCCAGCACGATGCCCTCAGCCGGGCCGATCATGTATGCCGGAGTATCCGCCCCGCTCCCGTCCTGCATATGCTCCTGATCGACGATGATCACCTGAAGCTGCTCTTCGGATTGATTCATGGGATTACGATGATAGTAGGAGCCCGCCGCGCGGCGAGCGCTTGATGGAACGATTGCGAACCGAGGAATCGGGGGATCTGGCTTCGGGAGATGCACGGTACGGCGGCATGCTTCCGGCCAGGCCGTAACGCTTTGCTAGCGATGGCGGCGGGCACACGAAGATAATCACGTGGAGGATGAAGTCAATGGGAGCAAGTGGGTGGAAATGGTCTCGAATCGCTTGCAAATGTCAGACGGGACCGCGCATCTCCGCAAGTCTCCGCTCGAGATATGCCTGCTCGGCGCCGTTGCGGACCAGCCTGAGCGCCTGGACATACGCCGTTTCCGCCTCCGCCGCGCGACCAAGCCGGCGAAGAAGATCGGCCCTTGCGGCGGGGAGATAATGATAGTCGCGCAGTTCCTCCGCAAGCTTGTCCAGCAGCATCAGGCCATGCTCCGGCCCTTCCGCCATCGCGATGGCGACGGCGTGGTTCAACTCGATCACCGGCGAGGGATGCATGCGCGCCAGCGCACCGTAGAGCTGCGCTATCTCCCCCCAGTCCGTCTCCGCCGCCGTGCGCGCGCCCGCATGGAGCAATGCGATTGCCGCCTGAATCTGATACGGCCCCGGACACCCCACGCCGATGGCGCGGTCGAGCAGCCCCTCCGCCTCGGCAATCTCATCACGATCCCAGAGCGCACGGTCCTGCTCCTCAAGCGTGCGAAGCTCTCCCTCCGGCCCGCTGCGCGCGTCACGTCGTGAGTGGTGGGCAAGCATCAGTGCCAGCAGGCCAAGCACCTCGGCATCCTCCGGCATCAGCAGCGCGATGACGCGGGCAAGACGTATCGCCTCGCGGGCAAGATCGGGCCGGAGCAGATCATCGCCGGCGGCGGCGGAGTATCCCTCGTTGAAGATCAGATAGAGAACCGTCAGCACGGAGCCGATCCGTTCCGCCAGCAGATGATCAGGCGGGACGCGATAGGGGATGCGCGCGTCGCGGATCTTCCGCTTTGCGCGGACCAGACGCTGCGCCAGGGTGGCAACCGGGAGGAGAAAGGCCGCGGCGATCTCCGGCGTCTGGAGGCCGCCGAGCGTTCGAAGCGTCAGGGCCACGCGCGCGTCGATCGAGAGGGCGGGATGGCAGCAGGTGAAGATCAGCTTGAGGCGTTCGTCCGGGATGGAACTCTCCGGCTCATCCTCCAGATCCCATCGCTCGAAATTTCTCGGCGCCTCCCGCTCGATCTGTTTCCGCGCCAGCAGGGAGACACGGCGGACGCGATCGAGCGCCTTCCGTTTTGCGGTGGTCATGATCCACGCGCCCGGCCGCTCCGGCACTCCCGCCGCCGGCCATCGTTCCAGCGCCACCGCGAACGCATCCTGAAGGGCGTCCTCCGCCAGATCGAAATCGCCGAAGACCGCGATCAGCGAGGCGGTGACGCGCCCGGCCTCCTCGCGAAAAATACGTTCGATGGCGCCGTAGGCGGTGTTCATGGGCGCTCCATGCCGATGTCGCGACCCGGAGCATTCCGGGCCGCGACAACGTTCGCTGCATCATATGGCGCAACCAGCCGCATCGGGATGATCAATCCCGCGTGGCGATGGGCCGGATCTCGATGGAGCCGTGGCGCGCGCCGGGGATCTTCGCCGCCATCTCGATTGCCTGATCCAGATCGCTGCAATCCATGACGAAGTATCCTCCAAGCTGCTCCTTGGTTTCGGCGAACGGCCCGTCGGTCTTCAGCACTTCGCCGGCGCGGACCCGCACGGTGGTGGCCACGCTGCTCGGCTTCAGCTCATCTCCCCCCTTCATCATCCCCTTATCGATCGCCTCCTGGGCAAACGTTCCATACTCGGCATACATCGCCTCGCGGTCCGCGACGGTGGCGGTGCTCTCCGCCGATTCCGGGATATAGATCAACATCATATAGCGCATGAACAGCTCCTGAAGATTGGTTGATATCGCGCCGGCCGATTTCTCCGGCGGCATCCCAACAACGAACGGCACCGGCTGAAATCGACAGGGGAACGAAAAAAATATTCCCGGCATCGCGGAGCCCATCAGCCGCGCCACGACCGATCAACCGCGACGTGAAGCTCCCTCGCCTCATCCCATATCGCCTGAACCAGTTCCGGGTTCAGCGCATCCTGATGCGCGGACCCGCCCCGATGATCGTCGGGATCGCCGAGGCCGGCATTATTATGATGATGGAGGATATCGAGGATCTGATCGCGCACGCTGTTGGCGTCCGCCAGCCCGCGAAGCACTGCCTGATGCTGCTGTCCCTTCTTCTCGGGCGACTGCGAGCCGCCCGCGGTTTCCACCTCCACATTGGCGAAGCCGAAATACCGCTGCAACGGCCCCTGCGTCACCCGGACATTCTGCGCGTTGGCAAACGTCAGGGTGATCTCCCGCACAACCCAGACCCCCTCGCGGATCAGCAGGCTTCTGTCGGTGAGCGTGTACCACCGCATCTCGTAATCGGCGCGGGAGACGACGTAGAGGACCGCCGCCTTGAACGCGGCGACGATGGCGACGGGAATCACAAGCCAGAGGAAGTGGATATCGAAGATGAGCAGGGCCGTGCTTTCGGCTATCACGCTGATGCACCAGATGGCGCAGTAGAGCTTCCAGTAGAACATCCTGTAGCGGAGGTAATCCGGTGAGGCGCGCATGACGATCACCCGCTCATCATTCTCATGCCCGGCGGGTGGCACCGGCTCCGTAGGCTCGACCTTCAGCAGCGGAAAAAATATCCGCTTCAGAAATTCATACATCGCTTCTCCCCTCCACGATCGTCCTTATCCCGCGCAGTTCATCCCTGATTCCCTCCAGCATCGTGTCCAGCTTCGGCTTCCCGGCATCCACGGCCGTCACCAGTTTGTGCCCGCGCATCCTGGCGTAGAGAAAATTCCGCACCTCGTTGAACTCCCGCACCCCGACGATCGATTCGGCGGCGGTGGCGCTTCCGGCGGCGGTCTGAATCTGCACGGTGCCTATGCCGAGCCATCGCTCGAAAATATTCCGCGTGACGTGAATATCCTGAATCCGCTGATAGGTCAGATACGACTCCCTCCGCCAGAAAATCCCATACGAAACCGCGACCCCTTCCTTGTCGAAACGGTAGCGAAGCGTTTTGTAGTGAAAATATAATGGCAGAAAGGCGACGATGCCGGCAACGTTTGCGATGACAGCATAAATGATATAGAGGGTCAGGAGATTCTTATCAGGTCGCGTCAGCGAGAAAACCTGATCGGTATCCACCGGAGCCAGATGGGCGTCGTGATCGTGCTGCATGATATGCCGTTAAAAAAATTTGCGCGGGGGATACGGCGGGGAATTGCGGGAGTTTCGAACGAAGGAAACCGGCGTTCATGATGCGCGACGCCCCATCAAACAGAACCTCCGGAATATTCCGATGCCGCGGTTGGCGACCATCGGGATATCCCGGAGGATTATCAACCCATCATGCGGACGGGCATTCACCCGCGGCCCGCATCGGAGCGCGCTTCATCATGTGCCGATCAATCGACCAGCTCCATTTCCCGCTCGCCCAGGGCAACGCCGGAGAACCAGCGCTTCCGGTTGAACTCATCAAGATTCTTGTTGCAGACAAGCTGGAAGCAGGTGGATGCGCCCTGGGCCGCGATATGCACGGACCAGCCAAGGAATACCTGCCAGAGACGGAACCAGCGCTCGCCGTACTTGTTGACGATGACGCTCTTGTTCCGCATCCAGTTGTCGTACCAGAGATCGATGGTGCGGGAATAATGAATGCCGACATTTTCCACGCTGTGAATTTCGAAGCCGGCCTTCTCGAGATTTTTCACGACGAAGCTGAGCGGCATGCTGGCATCGGCGCCGGGGAAAATATACTTGCTCATGAACAGACCCCAGACGATATCCTCCATGTTCAGGCCGGAGAACATTCCGGTCCTGGCGCGGAGGCCCGCGATCTGAAGATAGAACAGCCCGTCATCCTCCAGCAGACCGCTGATCTGCTTCATGAATTTCAGAAAGTTCTTGATGCCGACATGCTCCGCCATTTCGAGGCATGTGATCTTGTCGAATTTCGTGTTCGGGATATCGCGATAATCGGAGCGGATAATCCGCGCGTGATCGGAGACGCCGGCACGGGCTATCTGCGCGTTGCCATAATCGGTGCCGTCCTGCGCCAGCGTGACGCCGGTGCTGTCGGTGCCGAAATCGCGCGCGGCGTGCATCACCAGCGTTCCCCATCCGCAGCCGATATCGAGGTGGCGCTCGCCACGCTCCATCTGGATTTTCCGGCAGACCAGATCCATCTTCTGATCCTGCGCCGTCTCCAGATCCTCCTCACCGGTCTTGAAAAATGCCGATGTATACACCATCCGGTCGCCAAGGAAGCTGGCGAAGAAATCGTTGCCGCGATCGTAGTGATCGCGCACGATACGCTCATCCTGCTCTTTCGAGTGAATGGTGATCTCGGGGATGAAGCGCGTAACGATGAACTTCAGATGGTCGGCGACCAGAGCATACTTGATGAATTTATTTCTCTGGTTGAGAAAATCGCGGAAGTCGACCGAAAGATCGACCCGTCCGTCGATATAATCTTCGATGAAAGTCGTTATCGGTACCTGCCTGCTGCGGTAGCGAGATTCGATTCCCGGTTTTTTCGGCACGATCGGATTTGTGGCATCATAGGCCATGTAATTGCTCCTGGTAAAAAGTGAGGAGTTCGAATTGGAACCGATTTGTACATGTAGCGGGACGCTACAGAGGAGATGCGGGAATTGGCTCGGGATGGCTCCCGGTGGTTGACAGACTCTCCTGACCGGAAGGCGCCACGGTCATGCAGCGCTTCGGATTGCCCCCCGGAAACGCCGCCGTGGACAGCGCCAGGCCCATCATGGTCCCGCGATATGGCCGGGATGGCCGATGGAGCATGGGCTGATTGGGGAATATCGCCCCGATAGCGCTCACTTCCACGGAAAAAAATGAGCGCGATGGGAATTATCGAATGATCATACAGCCGCCGCCGCGTCATCATCGTCACCATCAGGGGCCGCCCGGTGACGGATTTCATCAAGGTTCCGCCCGAATCTGAAGATCAGAAACAGGGTTCCGGCGGCCAGAACGTTCATGCCGAGAAAACCGCCGACATCCTGACCGCCACCCGCCAGCCTCCCAAGCCGGAGCGGAACACTGAAGATGGTATCGATGACATACAGCCCCATCGAGCGGGTGTAGAAGAACGGGATCTGAAGGAGAAGCACCATGATGCTCACCATGACTCCGGCCCGGCGATATCCCCAGAGCAGGGCGCCGGCAAGGATGGAGGCAGCCGCCGCGATGGCCGTGACCGATACCATGACATTGGCAAGGAGCGGATTGGATCCTCCGATCAGCAGCCTGAGAATATCGATACACCCTATCGCGATCTCGACCCCCGCGATCATTCGAATCACCAGCTCCCCGCTGCGCCGCCTGACCGGAGCACCGGAATTCTCGGGAGGAAGCGCTTTCGAGGAAACGGGGCCCGGCTCGCCCCGCGCCGGCCTGCGACCCGATGGCGGCGGAAGCTCATCGCGCAGGCGATATCGCCGGGCAATCTCCTCCTCGATCCTCGCGTACCTCTCCGGAAATTCCGAGCGGTTGATGCGTCTCGCCACATCGTGAAGCTCTTCGAACGTATAGCCGGTGTAATCGGGCTCGGTCATCCAGTCTCCCGTGGTGTCGGTCATTACAGGCGCCGGCAGGTCTCCCGCAGGCGAACCTTCCGTGCCGCCATCAGTTCCAATGCAGAACGACCCCCGGAAGTTACCCCCGGCGGCCGCCGCTCAACGGACCAGCGTAAGCCGGGTAAATGTCGCGCTGCCGAACGCCCCCGCGCTGCAGAGATATGTCCCGGCGGGGAGACGGTGGCCGTGCGCGGTCCCGTCCCACTGGAACCGGTGCGTCCCGCCGGGGAGATCGCCGTCGTTCAACTCGGAGACCACGCGGCCGGTGATATCGTAGACGCGGAGCGTGGCATGGCCGGAACGCGGCATCGTCAGGGAGATCGTGGTCCCATCGGTAACGATGTTCGGCTCGGCCGAAAGCTGAAGCCCGAGCGGGGCCGATGCAGTCTCCACGCCGGCCGGGAACTCATCGATCGTAAAATCCCAGAGGCCGCGCCCGTAGGTGCCGAACCGCGCGGTCTTCAACTCCGGCACATAATCGACGCACCAGTAGGTCTGCGCCGGCGCATCGAGGCCGGCGGCGGAATACCAGCGGCCGCGCGATGCGATATAGACATACGGCCCGGCATCGGTGGCGGCAAAAAGAAATCGATCATCCGGGGTTCCGGCCAGCTCCAGGACAAGCGTCTTCGGCAGCCCCACGTTCATCGTGTCGAAGGTGACGCCGTCATCGTTCGTGACGTAGACGGCGGGGTTGGAGTAGCCGCTGCCGGCGATGTAGACGCGCCCCTTCTTCACCGGCGACGGAAGGATGCAGGCCCCGTAGAAGTAGTGCGATCCCGGAACGTTGAAGGAGTCGGTGCGCTGCCAGACGCCATCGACACCGCCGCTGGTATGGTGAAAGCCGCCGTCGCTGGTCATGACGTAGCGGTGGTTCGGGTCGATCGGGGAGATCCCCAGGGAGGTGATGTTGACGTTCGGCATGCCGCCGGAGAAATCGTGCGGCAACCGCCCCGGCGTGATCGAATCATCCCCCGCGACCAGGCGATAGATGTACGCGCCGCTGTCGTTGCTCCCGCCGGCCAGATACGCCACGTTCGGGCTTCTGGTATCGGCAAGGATCGGCGGCATCCAGAGCTGCCCCTTGCAGGTGAACTGCCAGAACTTCGCGCGCGTGCTGATGGTCAGCGAATCGTAGTACATCGCGAAGCCGGGATAGACCGTCCAGATGCTCTGGCCGCCGTTGCCGCTGGTGATATGGCCGTAATCGCCGCTGATCGTCTGCTCGAAATCGAACCGCCCCGCGCCAAGGCTCAGCGAACGCTGGAAGCCCTGATCCTGGCTCCCCACGTAGATGAAGTTCGTGTCCGCCCGGCAGGTGTAGGTGCTGTAGTACTGGCTGACGCCAAGCCCCTCCAGCGAGATATTGTTTACGCTCATGGCGATATCATCGGACCGGTAGATGCCGCCGTCGTTGGAGATCAGCATCAGCTCGCCGTTGGCCGGCGTCCGGAAGACCGTCACGGCCTGGATATCGGCGTGGAGCTTCGTGCCGGGATCGCCATAATATTCCCCCCATCCGTTGACCGATTCCCACGTCGCGCCGCCATCGCTGGTCCGTTTCGCCTCCACCCCGCCGGCGATCATCACGTTCGGATCGGAAAGGGAGAGGGCGAACGCGTTCTTGTTGGGAACGACATCGACCGAGCCACGTTTGCTCCAGCTTTTCCCGCCATCGCCGGAAGCGAAGATCTCCGACACGTTGTGCCGGATCACGTCGAGGATCAGCGTGCGGGAATCGCGTCCCAGCAGGATGTAGTTGTCGATGGCGTCGTTGCCGCCGGGGATGGCGAGCTTCGGGGAGATGGTGACGATGGAATCGTTCGGCATGACCCGCGCCAGCGTATCGCCGTAGAGGAGGTAGATGGGGCAGTCCGGGGTGATGCCTCCCCAGAGATCGGCCCGGTTGTCATCGAACCGGGCGATGTTCCTGAAGCTGCGCCCCAGATCGGTGGAGCGGTAGAGCGTGGAGACCGATTTCCACTGCTTGTAGTCCCATTCGACGCCGAGCGCATAGATGGTATGGCCGGGATCACTGGCGACCACGCTACGGGTGAACCATCCCCACTGCGCTATCGTCGTCAGGCTGTCGGAGCGGTTCCAGGTGGAGCCGTCGTTGTCGGAATAGTAGATGGCGGAGCCCCCGGTGACCACCAGAATGCGGCGGAGCGAATCGTTCTTCATGATCCTGACCAGCCTGACGCCGGGGAAGTTCATGGCGTTGTTGAGGCATGTCCAGTTCTTCCCGTCCAGCGTCCCGCGCCAGATATTTCCTCCGGCGGAGGCTGCGTAGATCTGGCCGCGCTCGAAATCGACATCGGCCGTTGCCATGCTCCCGGCCAGGTTGTTGCTCCCCCGCTCCACCCAGTGACCGCGAAGGATGCCGCCGACCGTATCGGCCTCCAGCAGGCTGGGCCGCATCTCCCCTGACCTGTACTTCTCATCCCGCATCCGCGCAAGCTCCGCCTGCCGCGCCATCCGAACTTCCCTGTTCACAACCTCCCAGTTCAATCCCGGCTCGGCGCGATGCATGGAGCGTATCCACGCCTCCCGCCCCTCCCGGAACTCCGCGTCATCCTCCCTGTTGAGCCGCTCATCGTGAAGGGTCCGCACCTCCCGGCGATGCGCGTCCTGGGCATGGAGCGCGTGGAGCGGCAGGAGAACCATGGCGATAAGAAGGAGCAGGGGGCCGGATCGCGACAGAGAGGAGCAATGGAAGCGGATCATGGTCATAAGGAAATATCAGGTGTGAGATGCCGGCGACCGAGATATCACGGGGAATCATCGAACTCGATTGAACGGTCATGGAACGCGACGGAATCGAACATCGCGCTTATGGGCCAACTGCCCATTCCGGCCGGCGCGCGATCGGGAAACGCGCGCCGGCCGCGGGACACGGTGATAACGCCCGCGGCGCCGCATCTTCACCGGCATCTACAGCTTCAGCCCGATGCGACCCGAATAATCGATGCGATTGAGGAGGATGGGAAGGCTGTGCTGCGCGATATATTCATCGGTTGCCTGGCGCGATCCAAGCCAGTGGCCGTAATCGTCAAGAACCAGCGCCCCTCCCCGGCTTATTCTGGGATAGAGATGCTGAAGCTCGTGCCGGGTGGACTCATACCAGTCGGTATCCAGCCGCAGAATCGCGATCGTCTCCGGCGCCACCTCGGGGATCGTATCCTCCACCTTCCCCTTCACGAAATGGATGCGCTCCGCCGGATAGCCGGTGGAAAGGAGCGTCCCTTTCACCTCCTCGATCGAGGCATTGCACCAGTCCGAGGAATCCTCCCCCGTCTTCTTCCCCTCGAACATCTCGGTCGCCCTGTTCCCCTGATGGGAAACGTCGACATCGCCCGGCGCGGTCATCCCCTCGAACGTATCGTAGAGATAGAGATCGCGGTCGGAAACGCCAAGCTTTACAAGGGCCATCGCGACCGCCATCATCGATCCTCCCTTCCAGACGCCACATTCCACAATGGCCCCCGGGATATTGTTCGCCACCACGTAACGGACGGCCTGCACAAGCGCGTAGACCCGCTCGGCGCCGGTCATCGTGTACGGCTGCACGGCCGCGACGATAACGGCATCCTCCTCGGAGAAATCTATGGGAAGCCCCTGCTTCCGCTGATCAAAACGTACGATATCGAGCCCGTAGCTCCTGAGGAGCGGCCGGACGAATCGCGCGATCGATTTTTTCATTGATGATATCGGTAATCCAGAAAGAGAGCCGGCATGCGAGGGAGTTCCCCCAATCGCCGGTAGACCAGCCGGAATATAAGAGCTTCCCAAAGAATGCCCCGTAACGGTCCGATATCCGGCCGCTCCGGGAACAGGCGTTCCTATGGGCGCCTGATGCGCTTCCCCATATGGACGGAGATAGCGGAGCCATCGGCAAGGAAGGCGGAACTGGGGGTGCCGGAGAGCGCCTCGCGGAATTCATCGCCGTAGATGGCGGGGATATCGCATTCGAGTTCGGCCCGCGATACCTGCCAGATATTCCAGGAGGGATGCATCACCCTGTACTCCACCGATCCGCCATCCCGCTGCGCCGAATAACCCCAGTAATGCTCGGTGATAAACTCCTCCTCCGATCCCGGTTCCGCCGGACGGGCGGGCCCCGTGCTCTTCACCGCGAGCCGGTTCCACGCGCCCTGGAAGCGCCAGGAGTATTCCGCGCTCCCCTCCGGGACCAGCGTTCCATTCTCGATATCGATCCGGTGACGCATCGGCATCGAGACATACTGCTCGTTGTAGAGAAGCCGCGCCAGCCGGGCAATCGCGAACCTCGGGACGATCTCCCTGATAAACACCACGCCGCGCCGCCATCCCTCCTCCCCCTTCCGCCGGACGTAGAACCGGAGATTGACCTCGTCGAAATCGGTGTGGCCGGGAATGGGTATCCCCAGCACGCGGGTGCGGACAAAGCGGAACCCGACCATGCTGGCGAATGTCCGCCCGTTCCACGAGTCGAGCTCGCAACCATATGGCACATGCGACCGGAGGAGCGCCGGATCGATCTCGTAATTGAGCATCGCCAGATATCTCCATTCGGCGGAGAGGAATCGCGGTTCGGAAGGGGTATCGATGTTCATCGTTCGAGGTGTGAGCTACGGCGGGACGAAGCGATATGCGAGCGGACTATCGGCATGGATAACCCCGATCGCGCGCGCGACAGTATGATTGCGGGATAAGTCACGCGGCGGAGGCTCTCTCGGGCACCATGCCGTCGCGATGGAAGGAGGATCAGCGCGAGGACAAACCCCGCACCACCCTGATGATGCCGAAGATGAAGAGGCCGAACGTTATCATATATCTCCCACCGCCGGAGCCCGAGCTTGCGGCGGCGTAGCTTACCATCGTTACCACCAGCCCCGCCACGATCATCGCCAGCCCGATCCATACATCCGACGACATCTTCCGGCGCACGGGGGACGCCTCTTCATCCTGATACAGCGATCTGCTCTCGTCCGGGTTGTACGGGGGCTCCTGCATTGACGATGCTCCTGAGGAATAGTGATCGAACAATCTGATCGTCCCATGGAAGATGGCCCTCATTGCCCGATGACAATTCGAACGCCACGCGGGCGGAAGGAAAGAGGAATGCCCCTCACCCGAACGGAAATGGCGTTGCGGCCGGAAGAGACGATCGTGGAAAAACCGCGTCAAGTATACCACCGATCGCCGATACGGACAAGCCTGTCTCCCGGCGGGTCGTGACTCAGTTTGGGATGCTGTGGATGATGCTCAGAGTCATATCCGGCATCGGTCTTCCCAGCCCCATCGGGGCGTGCCGGTTGTAGCAACAATCCCTCCGTTCTCCGCTCAAGCTCCAGAGGAGCGTACCATTCCGCCGGCATACAAAGATGGTACGCTCCTCTGGAGCTTGGAATCATGGGAGGTGTGGTAGTACTACAACCGGGGCGCTCCTGACGGAGCTTGAAGAATGAAGAGAGGAGCGTCGATGGATCATTGCGCTGTCAACCGGAGGGCTGGATTCAAATTGAGTCACTACCTCCCGGCAATACGGCGGTGGCCGGCGACATCCCGCATCCCCATTGCACCCACCGAAAAAAACGGCGCGCTCTTTGCCTGTTCCTCTTTTGCGGACCATCAAAGTGATGTCAGGCATTTCAATATTCGGGAGATACTATCATGCGTGATCTTTTTCGCACACTGCTCGCCGGCTGGGGAGCAAAGAAGGCGGGCCTTGGATGCTTCGGCACGATCGTCGTCTTCATTCTGATCTACTGGCTCCTTGGCAAGATGTTCTAAAGGTGATACAGGGCGGGCCACAGGTCCGCCGTTCACACCCCATCGGGCGCATGATCTCCGATGGAGGAAATCGCCAGTGCGATATATGGCTTCTGCTGTCACAGAAGAGGCATCGCCATATGAGGAGAATGAAATGGCGCCGATCGACTCGTTGATGCCCGTCCAGGATACTTCACCAACGCCCGGAACCACCAGGCACATCCGCGCAAAGTAACTTTCCCGACGCCCGCCGTGTATGTTGTGGGGAGTGCGTCAATAGCCGGCATCTCCTCATGATCCAGACAGCCGGCCGCCCCGCAACCCTTCGCACGCAAGGCTTTCCGCGTATCCCCTCTTCATTGGAACCGCAATCATCAGGAGCCCTCATGATGATCCTGATAGCGCTGGCGCTGGCTCTTCTGGCCGCCCTCATACCAATCCTGCTGGCATCGCACGCTACCGGCTCGGTGGCCGGACGCGTGACCGGAGCGCTCGGAGAAACGGTGCTCGGAGCCGTGGTCACGATCTCCGGCAACGACACGCATCACAGCTCGCGAGCGTGGGGAACCGGATCGTACTATATCGGCGATCTCTCCCCCGGCATATACGAACTGTTGGTGACGGCCCGAGGATATCATGATATACACTGCGCCAATGTCGGAGTGGTGGACGGGCAGGAAACGCATGTGGATGTGATGCTCATCGCCGCGCAGGGCGATGCCCCGCGCACCAGGGATTGCGCCCCTCCGGGGCTTGAGAAGGTGTTTCGCGATCATGGTGGATGACGTGGTTTGGCGGCCTGCCGATGGCATGGGCGTTCGGGCCGCGGGCAGGGCTTTTCAGCTTACGGCGTTGATATGACGCCCGGAAAATTCAGCACGATTGATGAAGCTCCCGGCCACCACATACGAAGGGAGTTCACGTGAGACCGGAGGCTCGCGACCGGCGGGCCTCCGGAAATATCTCGCACGGAAATAAAGGCACGGATGCGGCAATGATGAACATCGACTGGGAAGTGATACATCGTTCGGGCGCGGAACAGATGCGTTCGCGAAACCATTCAACCCGATCCACCGATTCTGGCACGGATTTCCTGCTGGAAGCACCGTGACAGGCTCGAAGATCGATCCATGCGACCACCCCCAGCCCCGGCAATTGTTCTCCCCCGGTTTGCCGCTGCGCCCCTGGCGTTCACTATCGCCGGGGGCGCGTGCTTTATGGCCGCATGGGAATATTCGGGAGGCGAAGCAGATCGCCGGGATCACTGCTTATTCCAGACGCACCACGTTTTCCCGGAACATTCGCAGCCCGTCGGCAAGAACACCCCGCAGCAGCATCAGCTCATCATCAGCCCACTCCGGCACGTAGATCTCGCCGGGAGGAGAGACGCTCGGCAGATTATTTCCGAAGAACAGCTTGTCGTACACCACGGCCGTCCGATCGACATCGTTATCGAAATCTCCGCCGACCGAAAACGAGATATCGGTAAAGAGATTCCACGCGTCCAGAAAATCCTCGCACGAAACCGCGTCCCCTTCGCCATGCGTCAACCACCGCTCTATCCGGTCGAAATCATAATGCGCCGGCTCATCGATGTTGGCGATGCGGAATTGATGGTAGTCAGCATAGATGTCGGCGATATCCGGCCCTGAATATTCAATGACATTCCGTTCGGCATCGGTCACGATCCCGTCGGTGTCATCGGCGTACCATATAAGGTAGCCGTCACGGTTGTCAAGGCGATAATGGCAGAGATGATATGTTCGCTCCATATGGCATTTCGAGGGGAATGGAATTGATCTCCCGGCCCGATTTCGTCATGTCGGGCCGAGGAAGATATGTTGAAGCCGATCGTGCCATATGGGGAGCGGAAACGATCGGCATGGTTTCGAAATTTCCCGACGTAACGAGCCAGGCTCATTCATCGGGAAAATTCAAGGGTATATCCGTAAAACCTTCCGTGGACGTTGACGAGCCGATCCAAAGCCCGTCCGTTCACGAAAGAATTCAAATGTACAATTGTAGCGAGCAATTTTCTCAACTATTTTTTGTCGGCAGGAAAAAAAAATCGCTCCGTGAGCACCACAGCACGTCCAGGTTCATCATTTGATCACCGTGATGATGAAAAGGCCGACCGCGGGCTGGAGGAAATATCCATGAATGGTGTCCCGCGGCCCGGCATCGCTCTACAATCGGATAAAACCGGCCCCGGCAGATATACGAATCGATGTTGTGGCGGGTCATTAAAGAAACCAGAACATTCCCACCGGCATATGCCATGATATATTCAATGCCGATGCGATGGTGATCGCGCTGAACGATATCCCGAATCCCGCCAGTGCCGGGGAGTGCCGGCCCCGGATCAGGCGGGCGGCGTCAGATGCCGCGCGGCGGCATCCCAGCGATAGACGGAGCCATCGCGGAGATGCGCTCCCCCCAGCCAGCGATCGATGCCGTTCAACGCTATCCAGTCCGCCGTGCCGGCCAGCACTTCGGCGGCGGCCGGAGTTGGCGCAACCGCGCGGGAGAAGTCATCCCCCAGGCGCCCGCCGATCGTCAGCAGCGGCAGCGGCCCACCCGCCAGCCCCTCGACATACCGCCAGAGCGTGGTATCTCCCATGAAGACCCGCTCCTCCATCCTCTGCGTGGCCGCGAACACCTGGCCGAATGTCCCGGCGCCGGAGGTCACGGCGTCCAGAATCTGGCGCTCGGTTCGGGAAAGCCCGTTCGCTACCGAGGGAAACTGCTCGAGGTGCCTGAGGAGCGCCCCGGCAAGGAAGGGGAGCGCGCCGGTATCGCTCCCGATCAGCCGCTCGATATCCGTGGGATCGGCGGAGGTAAACGCCTCCCAGCCACGACGCGCCAGATCGAGCATCGCGCCGGTCACGACCTGCTCCCGGTCGGCAAGCGCCGCAAACTGATCGGGGGAGAGCCGGCCCAGATAATGATCGGTACAGATCAGGCGAAGATCGGCGCCGCTCAGATCCTGACCGGCAAACCACGCCAGCAGTTGCAGAAGCTGCGTCTGATCGTAGAGATCGTGCTCGAACCAGAGAAGTGTCCGCCCCCGCTCCCGGAAATCGCGCAGCACCCCGTCGCGCTCGCGGAAGGCCCCCCTGGGGTCCCCCCAGCCGCAGGCGGCGATAAACCCGGCCCGCACGTCCGAAAGCTCCTCCAGCGTCAGCCCCGAGGGGACGGGGCCTTCATGAAGGAGATCGCGCCAGGGGAGATATTCCCCCTCGATGCCGGCCATCCGCATCACCTGAACCGCGCTGTCGCCATTGGTAATATTCAGCATGGGAGCCTTGAGCAATATGTTCCGGAAGGGCCTTCTGTAACCAGCCGGAGGCCAGTTCCGTCAGGAGCTTCCACCGGAGTTTTTCTGTTCGCATGAAGCCGCCGGAACAGAGCCGGAACGGGCGCCATCGTGGAGGTCATCGCTCCATCGCCACATCGTAATCCTTCCCCTCCCATTTGCCCAGCGCGGTCCAGTAGAATGTGAAGCGGACCGGCGCGCGCTGTTCCGGGGAAACCGCGATATCGACATACTCGACGCCAAGCGATGTGGAGGTGGAAGGGGTATCGGCGGCGGCGGCCCACTCGCTGGATGACCAGTGGAGCCGGAAGGGGCTGGTGGAGAGAATCCGAAGCGTGGAGCCGGGAAGGACCGTACGGGGCTGCCGGTTCACCTTCCAGATCTCGATCGGCGTGGTTGCGCGATTCCCGATATACCGCTCGGCAACCGCGGGGATCAGATCGAAGACGGCGCCATCGCGAATCGAGCGGAGGAGCTTTACATACTCCGCGTGCGCCCACATCAGCGGCATCGCGGAGCCGGTGGAGCGCCCGAACCGGAGGAAATGCTCGGGCAGATCGGCCTCATCCCAGATCTGCTCCGGCAGCAGCCCGTGGGAGTTGGCGAATGCCTCCATCGTCCTGACGAAGTCGGTGATGTCACGGCCGGCCGCGAACTCATAGTGCGCCCGCTCCCCCGCCAGCAGCGGCCAGGGCCGGCCCCTGCCGTATGTCAGAAACGGCCCCCCATCCTCCCGCTGTCCGTAACCGTCGTTGTTGTAGCGTCGCCAGCATGGCCCGAACGGGGTTTCCACCTTCAGCATCGCGTCGATCACGCGGAGGGAATCCTCGATCAGCGGATCGCCCGGCGCGCGGATGCCGAACCGGACAAGCTGAAGGAACCCCGCATCGACGATATCCTTCGCCGGAAAATCGACCTGACGACCGGGAGGGCGATTCCTCATCGAGAGGATGCCGCAGTCCGGGTCCTCCGAGGCGTGCGGATCGGAGAGATCGACCGGATGGATTCTGATGTAGTGCCTGGGAACATCCGCAAGCAGCGTTCCCCGCGTGGTGACGGTCCACCGTTCCACATGCTGTTCCAGGAAGTCCGCGTACTCCTGGATAAACCTGGCGCACCCCTCATCCCCGCGAAGCCGCACAAACATTGCGGCGCAGGTCAGGCCGGCGATATGGGCCGCCAGCGTGGAGGGGGAATATCCGCTGTTCTCCTCCCAGCGTTCCTGCTGCGTGGCCGGCCCCTCCACGATCAGATAGCGGGCGGCACGGAGGATCATCGCCTGTGGGTCGAACCCGCGGAGGGCGCCGGCGAGATGAAGCTTCCACGCCAGGATGATCGGGAACGCCGTCTCATCCAGCTGCACGCCATGCCAGTAGGGTTCGCCGTTGATCCAGAAATTCTGGTAGAATCCCCCCGCCTCGTTCTGGGCGCAGGCCAGGTAGATCAGGGCGCGCAACGGGGTCTCCGCATGTCCAAGCGCAAGCAGGGCGGTGGCGCTGTTGTAGAGATCGCGCGTCCAGACGAGATGATATCCCCCAAGATCCTCATCCCCCTTCGCCTCACCCCACGGTATGCTCAGCGACGCGATCAGCGCCCCCTGAAAACTCTTGTCCTCATGCGCCAGAAGGAGGCTGTGGCTGGTGCGATAGAGCTTTCCATCATCGTGCGCGCCATCGCCAAGCGGCAGATTCCATTTTTCGATCCGCTGCCACTGCTCGATAAACCTGATCTTCTGCCGATCGAACGGGACATCGAGCGACTGGAAAAGGCCGGTGGCGGCGTTGTGAAGGGAATCGCCAAAGCTGAGCGCGAGGACGAACTCCCGCCCGCCGGAGAGATCGATCTGGCCGGTGAGGGCGATATTGCCGTCGGGAGCGGAATCGAACTCCCAGTCCATCTCGAAATTGTCGAACAGATCGGTCCAGCCGTCGCTGGCCCCCACATAGCCGCATGAGAGCCGGCTGAACGGGACCGTGGCGCCCATCGCCAGCCAGGTGCCGTCCTTGGTCGCGGTCAGAATCCTCCGCCCCGCCACCGTCACCACGCGACCGCTGTTCCCCCAGCCGCTGATCTCCATGTGCGGCGCAAGCAGGGCGTAGAGTTTCAACCGCGGGAGAAGATCCTCATCCCCCTCCAGAGTAGTTCTGATCAGCAGGCAGTCCTGATGCGGGTCGCCGATCACCTCCTTCACCACCGTATACCGTCCATCCGGGGAGGTATTCCTGATCGTGAAGCCGAGGGCATACGGCGCGATGCATTCCATCGTCGTGGTGCAGTGCCGCCGCTCCTCATGCACGAACGTCTCGCCATCGGTGATGAGATACTGGAGATCGCGGACCTGCGGGCGGTCGATCGTGGGGTAGTAGACTTCGTTGATGATCCCGAGCGATATCGAATACCAGAGCGTGCTGGCGATGGAGTACGCGGTCCCCACCCCCTCCTTGGCGCTTCCTGTCCATCGCGGCTCTATTCCGGGGGCGCCGAACGCCGTCCCGGTATGCGGTCTGCCTGCTGAATCGGTCACGTATGCGATCTCCCTGTCTGGATGATGGGCGGCGGGCCGCCACGTTGGCTGGCAGGAAGCACGCGGGAACGCCTATTCCCCAGGCTCCCGTACTCTCCCTTCCTTGATCAAATTATCCAGAAACCCGGTTGGCATCACCGCGGTCCAGGAATAATCCGGGCGATCGACCGTATGGTCCCTGATCGCATCCTCCGCCTTGTCGCGGGTATGGTATGATGTCTGCCCCAACCTCGTCTCCAATGAATCCCTTCCTGGCGATACCTTCACGATCTGATAGGCGATCGTCTGCGTGTAGGGAAACGCGGCGACAAGATAATAGGTTCCTGTAAGGGCTCCTCCACTACCCGGCGCGGCCTGATAGCCGGATGAGCCCGACCGTTCCGCCGCCGGGGTCGTCTGCTGATTGGGATGCGCGAAGAGGGCCGCGACAACGACGATCGCGATGCCCGCAAGGCCGGTATAGTAGTGCCACGGGGTCTTCACCTCCTTCTTCTTCTCGTCCACCGTATCGAGGAGCGAGGAGCTCATATCCTCCTCTTCCTGCGTCACCTTGCAGTCGGCGCAGATCAGCAGGCCGGTCTTTTTTCCGGGGAACCTGAGAATCCAGCTTATATGATAATATCTCCGGGCAATGCAGAGCACTTCATTGCCGCTGCCGCATCTGCGGCAGGTGAGACCGGACAATACGAACGTGGCGAGCACCTTGGTGCGATAACCAAATACAATCATGGCGTATGACGATGAGCACGGGTAAGGAGAATCGATACCGATTCGGCAGGATATGAAATCAGAACGAATCGATCGAGGGAATTGAACCCGGACAACCGGAGACTCAAGGGCTGGAACACCGGAGAGATGTCATGCCGATGGAGCCGAAGGGAAGTGATGTTCCCCAGGTCCGGTTATCCCCTGCCGTTGATCAGACTGGCTATCACGGTAATCAGCTCCGCCGGTTCCACCGGCTTGGTAACATGCCGCTGATAGCCCGCCTCGATCGCTCGCCGCCGGTCCTCCGCTCCCGCGTAGGCCGTCAGCGCAACGGCTGGAAGGTCCTTCCACCTAACGCCGGAGAGCCCTCGAACTTTACGGATAAGCGAATAACCATCCTCGTCCGGCATGCCGATATCGGAGACAAGCAGGTCCGGCATCGAGTGCTCGATCGCCATGAGCGCCCTTGCCGCGGAGGAAACCGCGCTGACCGTGGCCCCCGACTGCCGCAGCGTGGTGCTGAGCATCTCCAGCGTATCCGGCTCGTCATCAACCACCACGATTCTGACACCATGCAGCGTGGATGCCTCAGCCAGATGGATATCCGGCGCGGCCCCCGCCGGGTCCGCTCGCTCCGGCAGCCGCACGATCGGCAGCGCCACGGTAAAGGTTGAGCCCTCCCCCGGCCCCGCGCTTTCCGCGCGAACAGTGCCGCCGTGCAGGTCAAGCAGATGGCGGACGATCGCAAGCCCCAGGCCAAGCCCGCCATGCTTCCGCGTGATCGTCCCGTCGGCCTGCCTGAACCGGTCGAAGACATACGGCATGAACTCCGGGCTGATCCCCTGCCCCGTATCGCTTACCACGATCAGCGCCCTCCCCCCGTCCCTCTCCAGCCGCACCTCCACCTCGCCACCGGCCGGGGTGAACTTGATGGCGTTGGAGAGAAGATTCCAGATCACCTGCTGGAGCCTGTTCGGATCGCCCATCACCGGGCCGGCAAGCCTGTCGGCGACCATCCTGATATGGATCGATTTCGCCGCCGCCGCCGGGCGCATCGATTCCACCGTGGCGCCGATGATCGGATCGAGATCGACGGGCCGGGCCTCCAGATGGATCTTGCCGGTGATGATCCTGGAGATATCGAGGATATCATCGATAAGCTGCGCCTGGGCCTTCGCGTTCCGTTCCACCGTCTCCAGCGCCCGCTCGGTTGTCTCCGCGTCAAGATCCCCCGTGCGGAGAATCTGCGCCCAGCCGAGGATGGCGTTCAGCGGGGTTCGTATCTCGTGCGAGACGGTGGCAAGGAACTCATCCTTCATCCTGTTGGCCGCCTCCGCCTCGATCTTCGCGTTCCGCGTCTGCTCGTAGAGCTGCGCGTTGATCAGCGCGATCGTGGCGGCGTCCGCCAGTGCATTGAGGAGTATCACCTCGTGATCGGTGGTCCGGTGGTTCCCCCCCCAGTAAACCCCGATGGCGCCAAGCGGATCGTTGGCCCGAACCGGGACCATCGCAAGGCTTCGGACAAATGTGGAGCGGTACAGCTCCTTGGGAACGCGCGCATCGTTGAAGACATCCTCCATCGCGACCGCCTGCCGGTTCAGAATGGACCAGCCGGAGACGCACGCGGTGATCGGGAAACGGCTTCCCTTCCAGAGCGGCGCCACGGCGTTCTCATCGGCGTAATAGACCAGATTTCCCTCCCTGATGATGAAGGCGGCCCCGTCCGCGCCGGTCAGCTCGCGGGCCGCCCGGCAGATGGTGGAGATCACCTCGCTCAACTCGATGGAAGCGGCCAGATCGCGGTTGATATCCGCCAGGCGAACGCTCTCGCGCCAGCGCATCTCCGCCGCGAGATGGGCATGCCGTTCGGCCTCGTAGAGTCGCGCGCGCTCCAGCGCCTGCACGCACTGCTGCGCCAGCGCCCGCATGAACGCATGATCCTCGTCGGTGAACTCCCACCCGTCGGAGAAGCTCAGGCCGATTGCCCCCACGGGACGATCAGCCAGCATCAGCGGGATCGCGGCGATGCCGTGGTGGGCCTGAAGATGCTCCGACCTGAAGACATCCGGGAAGAGCCTTGTCCGCTCGGTCCGACCGGAAACGATGATCACCTGCCGGGTGCGGATGCAATCGGTGAGCGGCACCGATCTGTTCATCGGCATTCGCCGCCAGCTGCTCAGCATGATCTTGGAATATCCCTTGGCGCGCACCACCTCCAGCATCTCCCCATCGTCCGTCAGCATGGAGACCGATCCGGCGGCGGCGCCGAACGCGCCGATTCCAAGATCGATGATCACATCGGCAACCTGCAATGGCGTAAGCGCGACCGAGAGGGCCGAGGTCACCGCCTGGAGCCGCGCGATCCGGTCCCCCGTCCGCTCCGCCTTTGCGCGCGCCTCACGTTCCAGCACCAGCAGCTCCGCCCGATCCACCTCCCCGCTGCGGCGCTCCGTGATATCGACACAGGCGCCGGTCATGATGCCCGGCGTCACCTCCATCAGCCTTCCCTTGTCCGCCAGCCAGATGACGCCGCCATCGGAACGGAGAACCCGGAACTCCACGTCCAGGTTGGTCCGCTCACGAACCGAGCACTCCATTGCCAGTTGCACCCGTTCGCGGTCGTCGGGATGGACATGGGCGATAAAGTCGGCGATGGCATGGGCATCCTCACCGGCGGCCGCGCCGAACAGCCGGTCCATCCCCTCGTCCCAGACGATGACATCGTTGCCGATATCCCATCGGTAGGTGCCGGTGCCGGACGCCAGGAGCGCAACGCGCAACCGCTCCTCCTGCTCCCGGAATATCTGTTCGGATGGGATCGGATCGGGAACGCCCGTCGGCCGCGGGATATCGCGCGGCGCAACGGAGGCCCTGAGCCATGCCGCGACCCGCGCCCGCATCTCGCGGAGCGATATCGATCCGGCCAGAGCATCGCTGGCCCCCGCCTCCAGCGCATCTATCCGCGCTCCCTCATCCTCCACCCCCATCACCACCACCGGCACATCGGCTGTATCCTTTATTGCCCGGACATGCTCCAGCGCATCGGCGCCGTCCGATGCAACGGTGATGACAAGATCCGGCTGGAAGCGGCGCACGGCAACGGGCATCGCTTCCGGGCCGGCAACGATCTGGATATCGCCCAGCCCGTCAAGGGCGCGCCCTATTCCGTCAGATTCTCCCCCCGCGGCAACCATCAGTATGCGCGCCACATGGTTCTCCACCAATTCTCCGTTCCTGATGATAATGTATGGTTATCGTGGATCGATCCACGGCTCACGATCGCCGATGTATCGATCACTCATTCAGCTCATGATGTGCCGGACAGCCTGGGGTGTGGAGCGTAACGGCTCACGGTGATAAGGCAATATAGGACGTGGATGGCCCTCCCCATAGCCCATCATGGGGAGAGCCGGTCATCATCGCCACCGGCGACATGGCCCGCCAGACGGAACCGGCCTTACGGGCGCATCAGAAGGACACGACGGGAAAGGAGCTTCTCTCCGGCGATATACTGCACGATGTAGACGCCGGACGGCTGGCCGCCCAGATCGACGCTCAGGCTCCGCGCCCCCCCCTGAAGTGCAGTGGCAGTCACCTGCGTTCCCAGCAGCGTCATGACGCGGATGCTGGCCTGCTTCCCCGCGACGATGGCCGACGAGGGAAGATCGACCGTCAGTTCCCCCGTGGTCGGGTTTGGAAAGACGGCGAAGGCATTATCGGAACCGGCGTTCTTCTCATCGACCGAGGAGAGGGCCGAGGAAACGGAGAAGGGGATGATCTCGCGATCGCCGAAGTTCGCCAGATGATTGGTGGCGTTGGCGTTGACGATCGTCTGGTTCCGACTGTCCTTCATAAGATAGTAGCCGGGCGTCGAGCCCTGGTAGATGGGATAGAGCCCGTCGCCGATCTGAAGGTCGGTGATCACAAACTGGTAGCAGCCATCGGCCAGCTTGAACGTATCGCGAATCAGCTTGTTGTCGTCGAAGCCATCCCGCTGGTAGAGGACCGTTCCGTCGAGCGCGCGCACCTCGTAGGCGATGCCGTTGGTGGTCCCGCCGATCGCCGGGACATCATCGGTCTTCAGCGTCAGGTAGACGGTACTGGAGTAGGTATGCGGAACCGTGTAGGCCGATGTCATCGAGTTGTTCGATGGATATTCATCGGCCACGCCGTTCGGGCTCTCCACGGTCGCCGTAAACCGACCGTCGCCGCTCCCCAGATCGATGCCGGGAAGGCTCACCTCCGTGGCCTCCATGAACGCCAGCTTCCCCTTCCACTTGTAGCTGCCGGATGCCCCGCCGCTGACGCCATAGTTGATCGTCAGATCGGTGAGCGGCTTTGCGCCGGTGTTCCGGATCACGATCAGCGGGTTTGCATCGCTGCATATCGGGTTCATCCTGCGATAGCGGAAATCCTGGCTCGGCGTCCTGATCTCATCGATCGTCGCGTCGTTCTGGAAGTTCGGCCCGGTGGCGTACATCACCTGCGCGTGGACGATATAGGTTGCCCCGTGCGAGAGATCCTCGTTGACGAACGGCTCCATGTTGTAGTCGATCACCGCATCCTTTCCGGGGGTGACAAACGGTGTAAGATCGTATACATCCGGCCGGACATCGGAGCCGGGGCACCAGCCGCCGCGCTGGAAGTACCAGGTGCCCGCCTGCGGATAGACGGGGTTCTGGCCGCAGTCATCGCGCCAGAGATGCTGGGTGAAGCGCAGGGTGCCGTTCACATCCACCGTGTGCGTCTTGTTGGAGAACTCCGCCGCGTCATCAGTGCCGCCGAACCCATGCCCGGTGGTCGTGATCTTCAACGATGTGGAGGTCGATGCCGGATCGATCGCGACGGTCTTCGGCGGCAGATGGTTCTCGATCGGATCGTTCGGGTTGCCGTAGGCGAAATAGCCATCGTACAGATTCTCGATCCTGAAGACATCCTTCGCCGGCGTCCCCTCCACCATCTCGAAATCGAGCGAGAAGAGCGATCCCTGCGAATATCCGTCGTAGAACGAGCGGATATCGACGGAGTCGTGCAGCAGGTAGGCGTAATCGGTGACATCGAACGTCCAGACGAACTCCTGCCCCTGCGGGAACCACTGGCCGTACGGGGTGATCAGCCGCCCCATCTCGAACTCCTCCAGCACCTCGAACGGCACGTAGACATCCCTGTAGGCCAGATGCAGAACCGAATCCCCCCGCACGTAAAAGGAATCGATGACGGCGCCGGTGGCGTTGTAGCGACGGTTGTAATATCCGGCGGGCCAGACGTTCATCGAATCGGTGGCCTTGAACGGATGGGCCGGATCGCGGAAGAAGATCACCTTCACCGGCTTGTTCACGGCGGAATCGGTCAGCTTGGTCTTGCTGTTGTATGTGTAGGTCCGCGTGGTATCGCGACGGAAGGGGAGCGAATCCCTGGTGCCGCCATCGACCGTGAAGCTGGGAGCTTTCTGAATGGATGAATCGATCCTTCCGGTATGGCGATCAAGAAAGACATTGGTGGTGTAATCCCACTGTCCGCAGGTTCCCGTCGGGCACTTCAGATGATAATGCATCAGGATCTTCTCGTACCGATGGTCCCTGCCGGGGAATATCCCCCACCGGTTCTGGCTTCCGTAATAGGTCCAGAGATATTGATCGAACACCTTCACCCTGGTGGTATCCCCCGGCTTCGCGGACGCGGAGACGGCGCCGAGAAGGAGGACGCCCACCGTGATGAGGGCCATTGCGAGGCTGAGCGAAACCGTGTACGTCGTTCTCAAGGATCTCATGGATCGCCGGAGTGGAATAGATGATTGATTGAAACGCATCGCCACGATAATTGGATCGGGGCCGCGGACGGAGCGGGAGTGTTACGAACGAAGAGCCTGAAGGCCGGCTCCTGCGCGCGTGAAGCCAGAAACATAGCACCGCGCGAATCGAGAACCAAGCGACCGCGACGGCGCGTAGTGGCTCGATTTGAATCCAGCCCTCCGGTTGACAGCGCAATGCTCTACCGATGATCCTCCGATCACTCTTCAAGCTCCGTCAGGAGCGTGCCGGTTGTAGCATCGATACATCCACGTCCCACTCAAGCTCCATAGGAGCGTACCATCCTCACATGCCGACAGGATGGCACGCTCCTATGGAGCTTGGAATCATGGGGGCGGCGTTTCTACAACCGGTACGCCCCGATGGGGCCGGCAGGGCTGGGGCCGCCCGGAATTCCAGGCATTATAACTGAGTCACGACCGCGACGGCGCCCCCGACGGCATCGGCCCGTGAAATCGCGCGCCCGTCACGACGATGCTGCCGACCGGGAATTGCCGGAGAGTGCGGAAATTTCTTCACACCGGATTTTTCCGGTGTAATCCCCGGAGGAATGCCGTATGGTTGCCCCGCCTTTGCAACATCCCTTTCACATATTATCGAATACCATGAGGAACAATCGGTGCATCCCGGCACTTATCGCCCTGTTGCTGATATCCGCCACGGTCGCGGGCGCAACGCCCGACTACCGCTACAGTTGCGGTCGCACATCCGGCGGCGGAACATGGTGGATCATGGCGATGTTCGAAAACGGGAGGATCGTGAAATGCTGGGGGGAGGATACCAGTCATGTGCTCTACCGCGCCATCCCGACCTTCTCCGGGGAGAACACACCGGACGCGGAGGATATGTTCATTGCCGCCGGCGACAAGCCCGGCATGTGGTTCGGCTCCGTCTCCCGGACAGGGGGGATTCCATCGTCGGCATCCGGCGTGGATGCGGATCACGGGGAATGGCGGACCGGGTTCGTCATCGAGCGCGGGCAGGAGTTCCTGGAGAGCATGCCGAGGCGGGAACGCGAGGACTTCGCCAGCATCTGGTTTTCATTGCGCGATGTCATCGTGAAGGATGGGAACCGGAAGATGAAGAGCGGGGATGGGATCGTGACGCTCACGATCGGCGGCGATTCCATCGGGCATCGGATTGTGCTGAAACGGTTCGAACCGGCATTGCAGGTGAGCACCGATCAGCGCCAGTTGAACTTCGTGACCGAAACGAACCCGAAGTTCGAGGAGATGCAGATGAAGGTGACATATGATACCATCCCCCGGACCACGGCAACGCCGGCGAAACAATGCCCGTGAGCGTGCGGAAGAACGTGGAGGCGGACCTGATGAAATCGATCTCCACGACGACCGACGCGGCCGAACGTGCAAAGCTGGAGCATATCCTTGATATGCTCCGCCAGGATGCCGCGCAGAACGGGCTGAAACAGCCTCCCCATCAGACAGCGAAGCCCCGCGGTGGAGCGCCGGTACAGGGCGTTTATCGCGGGGCTTCGGTTGTTCAGCGACGCCTTTCACGCCACGCCGCATTTCCTGAACCATTCCAGGAGCCGTCGCCATCCGTCCTTCGCCGCCTTCTCGTTATAGCTCGGACGGTAGTCGGCGAAGAATGCGTGTCCGGCATCGGGATAGACCATGATCTCCGATGGGTTGCCGGTCCTCTTCAGCGCCGCCCGCATCTGCTCCACGGTATCCACCGGAATGCCCTGATCCTTTCCGCCGTAGAGCCCCAGCACGGGGGTCTTCAGCGTTGAGGCGATATCCAGCGGATGCTGCGGCTGCAACGGCGTTGTGGCCCCGGTCAGGCGACCGTACCATGCGCCGCCGGCCTTCACGTTCGGGTTGTGCGCGGCGTAGAGCCAGACGATCCGCCCGCCCCAGCAGAAGCCGGTGATCCCGAGCCGTCCGGTATCGCCGCCGTTGTTCGCCGCCCACGCGACTGTGGCGTCAAGATCGCCCAGCACCTGCGCGTCCGGCACCTGCGCCACCACCTTCATGATATCCTGCATATCGCTCATCTTCGAGACATCCCCCTGCCGCGCGAACAGCTCGGTAGCCACGGCCATGTAGCCTACCCGCGCAAACCGGCGGCAGACATCGCGGATATGCTCGTGCACGCCGAAGATCTCCTGAACCACCAGCACCACCGGAAACGGCCCCTTCCCCTCCGGCATCGCCCTGTAGGCCGGTATCATCTCCTCCCCCACCGGAATCCGCACCTCTCCGGCCACGAGGGCCTTGTCGTCGGTGATGATGTGCCCCTCGGCAATCGGCTGCACCGCAAGCGCGAACCCCGCCGCGAGCGTCGTCATCACGAACGTCCTCCTCGAAATCCCGTCCCCGCGCTCCGGGGCATCATGCTGGTCATTCATATCGATCATGTGTTAAGTGAAAGCACAAGTTGCGGGGCCGGTATATGATGGTTTTCCCTGATCGGAACGATCGCCGTGCCGATCGAAAAGAACTCGATCACATGGGAATGCCATTGATAGCTCCCCTCGTGCAACTGCACGCCAACGATGCCGGCCGCCTCCAGCGTCCTCGCCTCCATCTGCATCCGCTCCATCGCCAGCTCGCGGGCCTCGTAGAGCGCCTGCGTGAAATTCACCATCTCCGTGTTCTGCCCCGCGCTGCTGAACCACTGCCCGATGCTCTGATGCGCCACATGGAAGACGCAGTTCCCCATCACCAGGCCGACCGGACGGTAGCCGGCCTTCAGCAGCGTCCAGAAATCCTGGCCGGAGAGATCGCTCGTGAACGGGTTATCCCCGACGGCGCGGTAGCTGACCGATGTATCGGTCGCGCGCACGGCCGTGCCGATCGCCACGAACTCCATCAGATGCTCGCCGAACCCGAGATGCTTCGTCTCCAGCCGCACCCCGACCACGCCATCGGCGCCGAGCATCTTCGCCTCCTCCTCCATCCGCTCCATCGCCAGCTCGCGCGCGTGGTACATCGCCTGGGTCAGCACCACCATCTCCTCGTTCCGGCTCCACTGGCGCGCCTGGTATCCGGTGTGATAGATCGAGCTGCCGACCACCATTCCAAGCGGCTCGAAGCCCGCCTCCTTCACCAGCAGGAACTCGTTGACCGAGAGATCGCTGGTGAAGCAGCCGCGTAGAAGGTTGAGACGTTCGCCGGCATGGGCCGGCAGATCGCTTTGGGTCTTGTTATCCGCCATAGGATTCCTCTTCTGGTTCCGATAGGATGTTGAGGTTTGGGGCCGGGAGGGGAATGCATGGATTCCCCCCGCTACTGATGCGTCTCCTTTGCGGCCGCGTTCCGGAGCGGGCCGCTTCCGCCGCTCGCCAGATCGATGATGATCAGCGACGATGGCGCGGGGTCCGGGGTTACGTGCGGGTTGCGGATGATCGCGGTTCCAAGCGCGGAGAAGGTGATGATCAGATCGATGTACTTGGTATTGCCATACTCGTATTCGTTCTCCTCCACCTCGTAATCGATCTCCATCCCCACGGTCCCCTCACCCATGATATGCTCCGTCTCCGCCCGAAGCCGCTTGACGGCGATATCCCGCGCCTTGCTCAGCCCCGCCGTAAACTGAGTGATCTCCTGATTGGCCTGCCCTGCGGCCCACACATTGGTCAGCACCTGCATCGTGCTGGAGCGGGTGGCGACATAGTAGCAGCTCAGGCCGAACACAAGGCCGCGCGGAAGATAGCCAGCCTTCTGGAGCTTCCAGAAGTCCTGCCCGGAGAGATCGCTTGTAAAGGGATCGGCCATCGGCGGATAATCGGGGAGCCGGATCGCCGTGCCGATGGCGGTGAACTCCAGATGACTTCTGTCCCACGCCTTCCGCTTCACCGTCAGGCGGACGCCGATCACGCCGTTGGCGCCCAGCGCCGCCGCCTCCTGCTTCATCCGGTGAAGCGCCAGCCGGCGGGCCTCGATCATGGCCCCGGTAAGGCCGGAAAGCTCCCCCGATGAGGTGGGGCGCGATCCTCCCCGCAGCCCGAGATAGTTGAACTTGTAGAAGGAGCTTCCCATCACCATGCCGAGCTGCTCCCCTCCCGCCTCGCGCGTCAGGAGAAATTCATTGCAGGTCAGATCGCCGTGCGCCGGCCCGGATCTGAACCGTTCGAGCGTATCGGGAGAAACAACTCCCTTCTCCAGGGCATCCAGCCCCCGCTTGTGGCGCAGTTCGGCCAGCCCCTCGGCGACCGGATCGGCATTGTCATTCTTCCGTCCGAAGAGCATGCGGTTATCCCAGGATAAGTTTCTGTAGTGCTTCCTTCGTTTCGATGCTCCGCTCGGCCATCCGGAAAAGCTCCCCGGCCAGCTCGTCGGTCCACGCGGCCAGCGGCGTCTCCGTGGTCCTCAGCACAATCCCCCGCACCTTCCGCGCTATCGTCGCCGACGGCGCGCCGTGCTTTCCCCGCACGATCCTGTAGGTCTGATCATCGAAATCAACGGCGATCTCCTGAACGGTCTGCCGACGGGAGAAAAGCCCGCCGCTCCGCTTCACCTCCGTGTGCGACGGGATGGCCGCCTCCAGCTTTCCCGCGAGAAGCTCCAGCATGTCGGACGCCTCCCCTCCCTCCATCCTGAGCGTGGCGGCAAGCACGTTGAACTGTAGCGACTGATCATCGAAGCTTTCCAGCATTACTCCTCCCGAACATGTTGATCGTTCACGGCGGCTCCGGGGAGCGCATCGCCAAGTTTAAGAAAATCGGCCGTTACGCCGCACGAAATTTCATCGGGAAGGGATCAGTCTGCATCCATCATCCGGCACCCTGAACGATCATCGATCCCTTCATCGCTCTTCAGGCTCCAGAGAAGCGCGCCGGTTATGGCGACGATGATCCCATGCCCCGCCCCAGCTCCATCGGAGCGTACTAGCCCCGCAGTCATGAACAACGGTACGCGCCAGATCACGGAAGATGGGGCTCAGATGCGCCCGGGATCATCCACCGTCAGCTCATTCCGCACATCGCCGGTGTTGAGCGTGCCGGCGGGCTCGAAGAGCATCAGATGGACTTCCTCATCGGCAACCGGCATATGCTCCACGCCGCGGGGGACAATCAGGAACTCCCCGGCGCGCAGGGTGATATCCCCATCGCGCAGCTCCCCCTTCACCACCAGGAACATCTCATCCTCATGCTGGTGGCTGTGCCAGACGAACGGCCCCTTCAGCTTCGCCAGCTTTACATGCTGGCCGTTCAACTCCCCGGCGATATGAGGATGATAATACTCGGTAATCCGGTCCAGTTTCCCGGCGATATCGACTTTTTCGAGCGAACCCATGACAGATGTCGTTTTGTTGATCGTTCCGGCAACGAGCCTCGAAGATAACGTTCGGCGTCAACCCGCCGGCCATCTCTCTTCAAGCTCCAGAGGAGCGCGCCGGTTGTAGCACCAACGTTCTCTTTTTCTCACTCAAGCTGCATGGGAGCGTACCATCCCCGTACGCAGGTGGAAAGGTACGCTCCGACGGAGCTTGAGATCATGATAGACATGGCATCGCTACAACCGGCTCGCCCCCATGGGGCTGTGGAGAAGAATACTTTCCATGATGCCGGGCACAATGCATCCAGTCTCAACATGAGCCATTACCATCACTCCGCACTTTTTCGCGCCTCCGCAATCCATCCCGGCCGTTCTCCCGTATCTAGCATCAAACAGTTTAATTCCTCATGCAGAGATACCAGCCGGACGCCCGGTGGGGACTCCGGCTGCGGGCCGGAGCCCGATCTGCTGCCAACCATTAAGGATGCACATCATGCGCTCGAATCTTCTTATGACGCTGACCATTTCAGCGTCGCTCGCATTCTCCATCACGGCATGTTCCAAGAGCGGGGCGCCCAAGGATGGCGCGATGACCGATACCTCCATGGCATCCACCCCGGCCAAGCCGATGGATACGGTCGCGGCGAAAACCGCCGACACCATGGCGGCGATGCCCGCGAAGGAGAACCCGATGGTGGGCGGCGCCGCGATGTATGCCAACAAGGATATCGTCGATAACGCCGTCAACTCCAAGGATCACACCACGCTGGTGGCGGCAGTGAAGGCAGCGGATCTGGTGGCGACGTTGAAGGGCGCCGGCCCGTTCACCGTCTTCGCGCCGACGAACGAGGCATTCGACAAGCTCCCGAAGGGAACGGTGGAGACGCTTGTAAAGCCCGAGAACAAGGAGAAGCTGACGAAGATCCTGACGTACCATGTGGTGGCGGGGAAGATCGACGGTGCCGGGCTTATGAAGCAGATCAAGGACGGCAACGGCAAGGCGATGCTCAAGACGGTCAACGGCGGCATGATCACGGCCACCATGGACGGCGACAGGATTCTTTTGACCGACGCCAAGGGTGGAAAAGCCCATGTCACGATCGGCGATGTCTATCAGTCGAACGGCGTGATCCATGTCATCGACACGGTGTTGATGCCGGGTTAATCCCGCGCGAAAAGGCAGGGCCGGAGCTCCGCGCGAGGGAGTTCCGGCCCGCCTGTTTTCGATGCCACGTTCAGCGCCGCATCATCACATCGCCTGTGTTTCTCATCTCCTACAGCCTGTTGAAGTACTTCCGGGGCTCAGACTGTTCAAGGACGATCAGATGCAGGGCGGCCGAACCTGAGCGAATGAGGCGTCCTCCCGGACGCCGCAGTGAGCGAACGGTGAAGGACAACACAGCAGATGACGTCCTTCAACAGTCTGCTACAGCCTTGGATCGACCGGCTCGCTCTCCAGCGCCAGCACCGCGAACGCGCATTCATGCACCTTCCGTAACGACTCCCTCCGCACGAATCGCTCCAGCCCTTCCACCCCGAGCGCGAACTCCTGCAACGCCAGCGCCCGCTTCGCCCCAACGCTCCGCTTCCGCAGCAGCTCCAGGTTTTCCGGCGCCGTGTATTCGGGGCCGTAGATGATCCGCAGATATTCCCGGCCACGGCATTTCACGGCCGGCTGCACGCGATTATCGGTTCCATTCGCGATGAAATCGATCGGCTTCACCACCATCCCCTCACCCCCCTCCCCTGTCATCCCCTCCCACCATGCAATCCCCGCCGCCTCGCTCTCCTCGTCCCCAAGATCCACCAGCCTGTACGCGGTCGCCTTCAGCGATGCCCGTTCGCCCACGATGCGATGAATCGTCTCCATGTGCCATGTGTGCGGCTTGTCGGTGTGGACGGCCCCCTCGGTGGCAAGGATATGAAACGGTGCCAGCTTCAGATCATCGACCGAGTTGACCGGCCAGCAGTAGCGACGGTAGGAATCGATGTACCGCCCGGCCATCCCGGCGCGGCTCTCGAACCGCTCGATCAGATGCCCCATCTCCACGCCGCGACCCGCCGTCTGCCGCATCGAGGCGAGCGTCGCGGCAAACCCCTCGCGCGCGGCGGCGCCGACGGAGGCGTACTGGCGCTGGAGAAGATCCTGAGCTTTCGCCGACCAGGGCATCAACTCGCAATCCAGGCAGACCCAGTCGGTGGAGAACTCCTCCCAGAATCCGACATCATCAAGCGCGGCGCGGAGACGCGCAAGCAGCTCGTGCTCACCGGCGCCCTCGAAGAACGCCCGCCCGGTGCGCGTGTAGCAGACGCCGGCAACCGTGCCGGAAACGCCGAACCGACGGGCGGCGGCATCGCCATCGCGACAGAGGACCACCACCGCGCGCGAGCCCATATGCTTCTCCTCGCAGACCAGCCGCGTCACGCCGTGGCGGCGGTAGTAGGCAAACGCGTCGGCGGGATGTTCCAGAAGGCCCGGCTCCGTGCTGGTGGTTGTCGGGGACATCGTGGGGGGGAGATAGATCAGCCAGCGCGGGTCGAGCGCGAAACGGCTCATCACCTCCAGCGCGGCGCGGCTGTTCTCCTCACGGATCGTGATCCCCTGGTGCAGCCTGGTCGTGATCTGCCGTTTGCCGAAGATATCGGCAAGATCGAGCATCTCATCAGGCTCCTCCACCGTGGCACCCTTCTCCGGGAGGAACGGTCGCGATGGCTCGGCATGGACCCGCGCCGCCGGCACCGCCAGGGTGACAAGCTCGGGATAGCGAAGCGCGGTCAGCCGCCCGCCGAAGACGCAACCGGTATCGATGTTGATGGTGCCGTTCAGCCACTCGGGATCGGGGACCGGCGTATGGCCGTAGACAACCCGCGCCCGCCCGCGATAATCGGCAGCCCAGTTGTAGCGGACCGGCAGCCCGAACTCGTCGGTCTCGCCGGTGGTCTCGCCATAGAGCGCAAACTCCCGCACCCGCCCCGACGCGCGCCCCTGAAAGCTCTCCTTCATCCCCGCGTGGGCAACCACCAGCCCACCATCATCGAGCAGATAGTGGCTCACCAGCGAATCGAAGAAGGCGGCCATCGCCTCGGAATATGGGGCGCGGATCTCCTCGGGAAGCGCGTCGAGCTCCGCCACGGTCTGCTCCAGCCCATGACGCACCATCACATTTCTCCCGCGGAGCTTTTTCACCAGCTTCGTATCGTGATTCCCCGGAACGCAGATGCCGCCGCCATCACGGACCATGTTACGCACAAGCTCGTAGCTGTCCAGGATACGCGGGCCACGATCGACGATATCCCCCACGAAGACCGCCTTCCGTCCCTCCGGATGGGCATAGATCCTGCCGTAGCGGCTTGCGGCGCGCCCGGCCTCATCGCCGATCTCCTCGGGACGCCACCCGTAGCCAAGGTTCTCCAGCAGCATCTCCAGCTCATCGCAGCAGCCGTGGATATCACCGATGATATCGAACGGGCCATGCTCGCTCCGCCGGTCATTCCAGAGCGGCGCCCGCGTGATGGTGGCGGCCTCCACCTCTTCAGGGGTGGAAAGGATATGGATGTGGCGGAATCCCTCGCGGCGAAGATCGCGGAGGGAGCGCTTCAGGTTCTGCCGCTGGCGCCGGATCACATGCGCGCCGAAACTCCGGTCGGTCCTGGCCGCGTGCCGGTCCTGGCAGACCCGCTCGGAAATATTGAGGACGATCGCCACCGGCTGCACGTCATGTTCGCGCGCCAGCGCAACCAGCGGCCGTCGTGCCTCGGGCTGGACGCTGGTTGCGTCGATCACCGTGAAGTTCCCGCGACGCAGCCGGGTTCCGGCGATATGGTTGAGGATGCCGAAGGCATCATCGGTGGCGGAGAGATCATTCTCATCGTCCGATGCAAGCGCGCGGCAGTAATCGGAGGAGATCGTCTCCGTGGGTTTGAAGTGCTTTCGGGCAAAGGTGGACTTGCCTGAGCCGGAAGCGCCGATCAGGACCACCAGCGAAAGCTCGGGTATGGTGATGTTCATGGGGAAGGTTGAAGTTGCTGCAACGGGGCATGCCGGCTCCCGCGCCATCGTCTATCGGTTCAGCTCGATCCGCCCCGAGAGGCTTGCCACCATCGTCAGAAGTTCCGAGGGCTCCACGGGCTTCGCGATATGCATCTGGAACCCCGACATGACGGCCCGCCGCCGATCCTCGGAGCGCGCGAACGCCGTCAGCGCAAGCGCCGGGGTGGCGCCCCCCTGATCGTGAGGGAGCGCGCGGATCGACCTGATAAGCGTATATCCGTCCTGATCCGGCATCCCGATATCGCTGATCACCACGTCGGGGCGATGTTCCGGCACGGCGGCCAGCGCCTCACGGGCCGATGATGCGGTGATCACCTGAGCGCCGCTCTGCTCAAGGAAGCGCCGCACCAGATCCCGCGCGTCCGGCTCGTCATCCACCACCAGCACCTTTACCCCGTTCAGCATCGGCGGCGCGCCGTCGGTGCCGGCCGATCGCGCTGTCATCGGACGATCGCGAATCTCCTCCCCGTCCCTGATCACCGTTGGCGGCAGCGCAACCACGAAGGTGGTCCCCTTTCCCACGCCGGGGCTCTTCGCGCGGACGGAGCCGCCGTGCAGCTCCACCAGGCTCTTGACGATCGCCAGCCCAAGCCCAAGCCCGCCATGATTCCGGGTGGTGGTGGCATCGGCCTGACGGAACCGCTCGAAGATATACGGCAGGAACTCCGGCCTGATCCCCTCGCCGCTGTCGACAATGGATATCTCGATATGGGAATTCACACGTTCCAGAATCACCTGTACGCGCCCCCCCTTCGGGGTAAACTTGATGGCGTTTGTCAACAGGTTCCAGACGATCTGCTGCAACCGGGCGGGGTCGCCGGAGACAGGCCCGGCAAGAGGGTCGACGATTTTCTGGAGGCGTATCTCCTTCCCATCAGCCGCGGGGCGGATCGAATCCAGCGACTGGTCGATGATCTGCGGCAGATCCACCCGCTGCACATCCAGCCTGATCTTGCCGCTGATGATCCGGCTCATGTCCAGAAGATCGTCGATGATCTGCGTCTGCATCCGCGCGTTCCGCTCGATCACCTCCATCCCCTTGATGATATCCGGCTCCCCCATCTCGCCGGAGTTGAGAAGCTGCGACCACCCGAGGATTGCGTTCAGCGGCGTCCGCAGCTCGTGCGACAGCGTGGAGAGGAACTCATCCTTCAGACGATTTGCGCGCTCCGCCTCGGCGCGGGCGGAACGTTCGGCGGTCAGGAGTTGATCCCGCTCCTCCTCCGTGGCTCTCCGCTCGGTGATGTCCTGCACAACGCCGATCATCTCGACGGGCACTCCCGCATCATCATACGCCACCTGCCCCAACGCCCCCACCCATCGAATCTCCCCCCCCGGCATCACCACGCGGTACTGGCTTTCGTAGAGCGTGTGGTTCTCGATCGACCTGAGCACGGAAGCCATCACCTGCTCGCGATCGTCCGGATGGACCGCCTCGATAAACGTGGCGTAGTGCATGGGCCGATCCGGGGAGAGGCCGAGGATGGCCCTGCCACGATCCGACATCTCAAGCTCGCCGGTGAGGATATTCCGCTGCCAGAAGCCGAGATGCGCGGCGTCCAGGGCCAGCCGCAACTGCTCCTCGTGCCTTCGGAGCTTTGCCTCCGCGCTCTTCCGTTCGGTGATATCGCGGAAGTAGATCCCGAGCCCATCGCTCGATGGATAGTCATGAAACTCGGTCCACCTCTCGCCCCAGGCGTTCCGAACCTCGGCGTGGAGCGGCTGGCCGGAAGCCACCGCGCGACGGTGCAGCGTCTCGAACTCCGTCCCGAGCATCCGCGGGAAGATCTCCCAGATGGTTTTCCCCAGTATCATGATCGGATCGACATCGCCCAGGCGCAGGGCCCGCTCATTCATATAGGTCACGCGCCATTCGGTATCCAGGCGGATATAGGCGTCGCTCATGTTCTCCAGAATCCGCTCCGCGCGCACGCGTGCCTCCTCGACCTGCCGCTGCGTATCCTTCCACTGCGTGATATCGGTCACCAGCGCCACCATCCCCTGGATATCGCCCTCGGCGTCGCGGTGCGGTACGTAGTTGACCTCGACATCCCGCATGATGCCGTCGGGATACGGGATGCGCGCCTCGAATCGGACGTTCTCCCCCTTCATCGCCCGCTCCACCCGCTCCGACACCATGCCGAACGCCTTCTCTCCAACGGCTTCCCGGATGGTCATCCCCACGATCTGCTCCAAGGGCTTGGAGAGCCATTCCTGGTAGACGCGATTGACGAATCTGTAGCGACCGTCGCCATCGAGGTAGGATATCAACGCCGGGATCGTATCGATCACAAGGCGCAACTGCTCCTCGTTGGTCCGCATCGTCTGTTCGGCGAGCTTGCGCGCGGTGATATCCAGCGCATAGGCGGCCACTCCGTTCGATGTGGGATGCACCCTGATATCGACCCACTTATCCCTCTGAAATGCCGAGATCGTTTCCAGCCGGACGGTGACCCGTTCGCTCATGCATTTCTCCAGCGCATCGCCGATCGCCGTTCCCCGCGCCGGGACCAGATCCCAGTAGATACTGCCGATAACCCGGTCGCGGGTAACGCCGTAGAGCGTCTCCGCCTGCCGGTTGATATAGACGATATGCCAATCCTGATCGAAGACGATAAGGGCATCGGCAATTGCCTCGGCCATTTCAAAGGCCGAGATCTGTCCCTGGAGAAGATCCATCCGCGATTCCATGAAATCGCTCTCAGACGATTCGAGTGCGTTGTCGCTCATCATTTACTGCTTGACCACGTTGGTCCGCCATTGCGCGCCTGGCCGATCGGCTCCGCTGAAGACGGTGGAAATCAGAAATCGAAAGATACCCTGCTCGTCACGCCGCGCCATATGTTCCAGCACGGGATGTATATCGCACCCGCGGCTCAGCGGCTGAACACTCCCATCTGCGTCGGCGCGCCCACCGCGGCATCCTCCGGCCCCACGGGGAGGAACCGGACCGAATAGCCATAGGCGCCGGCAACACGCGTAGCCCACGCCTCGAACTCCCCTCTGGTCCACTCGAACCGGTGATCGCGATGGCGCATGCGCCCGGCGGAGAGTGACGGCCACATCACATTGTACTCGCTGTTCGGCGTGGTGATGACCACGGTTCCGGGACGCGCATGCTTGAAGATCGCCTGCTCGAACGTCACAAGCCGATCGGCATCGAGGTGCTCGATCACCTCGACGATCGCCGCGGCATCGTACCCGGCAATCCTCCGGTCGCGATAGGTCAGCGCCCCCTGGATCAGCTTCACCCGCTCCCGCTGCTTCTCCGGCAGCTTCTCCATCCTGGCCGAGGCCATCTCCAGAGCGCGCGAGGAGACATCCATCCCGAGGATCTCCGTAAACTCCTTCTCCCCGACCAGCATCCTCAGCAGCTTCCCTTCCCCGCATCCGGCATCCAGCACGCGGGCCGCGCCGCTCTCCTTCAGCACCTCCACCACCTTCTCCAGCCGCTGCTGGTGCAGGCCGATCCTCACCTCCACATCAGCCTCTTCCTTATCCTTCTCCCGCGCCGACTCATCGGGATCGGCCGTATCCCCCTCGGCAAGCCGCGCCACGGCGTTCCGTGCCAGCGAGCCCTGATGGCGCAGATAGCGCCGCGCTATCAGATCGCGCTCGGGATGCCCGGCCAGCCACCCTTCGCCGCGATGCAGGAGCTTCTCCACCTCGTCATCTCCCACCCAGTAATGTTTCTCGTCATCCAGGACGGGAATCAGAACGTAGAGGTGGGCCAGGAGATCGCGCAGACGGACCGTGCCGGAAAGCGTCAGGTTGTAGATACCGCTCTCCCCCCATTCCGGGAAGGCTGGGTCAAGCGGCAGCCGCTCCACCGTAACAGCGTAGCCAAGCGGCTCGAACAGCCCGCGGACAATCCGCTCCCCTCCCCGGCACGGCAGCGAATGGATACCCGCGATCAGCGGAAGAAGCTCATCCACCAGCTCCGGCCGATCCCTGCACTTCCCGTTCAGCGCCGAGGTAAGCACCTCCGCGATCCCCACGCTCATAAACGATGACGCCACGTACGGCCGGTCGTTGACATACTGCTCAAGCGCAAACCCGCCGGCGGGTTTCCTCCGCCCGCGAACCAGCTTGATCGGGTCGACATCGAGGAGGAGCGAGCAGGTGCAGCGCTCCTCGGTCGCCTCGGGATAGAACAGATGGACGCTTCCGAACGTGAGGTCGAAGGTCTGTGCCCTTGCGGGATGCTTGTGAAGCAGGTAACCGAGATCGGTCGCCGGCTGCCGGGTGTTGGTAATGGTCAATAACATTGTCCGGGAAGATAAGGATTCCCTCCCCTATGTCCCCTCGGGCGATTCTCTCCGGCGCACGATCATATAGAAGACAAACCCGGCGATCATGCCGAAGGGGATGGCGGGGAGAAGGCAGAGAGGGATGCCAAGCAGAATCGCTCTTACGAAATAATCAAAGCCCCTGAGTTCCGTGTGAAACGGACCCAGCGGGCCGCCGAGAAGAAGCTCCATCACCCAGCAGAAGGCATAGGCAAGCACCGTTACCCCCATTCCCACCAGAAGCCCGAACGTCGGTTTGTGTTTGCGTGCGCTCTCCAGCATCCTTCCGCCGAGGAGATATCCGGCGATCAGCGCCGGCAATGCCACAACCAGAAGAAGCCACGGGATCGCCTCCATCCTCCTCATGTCCGCAACGTATTCCCAGAGCGTCAGATAGATGGTCGCCATGACAGTGAACACCCCCATTGCCAGCAGCCGCGCGGATTGCCTGCCCATCATCCATTCCTCCATTGTTGATTGATATCACGGTCACTTGATATCGCAATGGTAGGAAGGGATTGCCCATGCCGAACGCACTCCGGGAACCGATCGGACGGCACCCGTGTGCCTGCCGCGAGCCCTACCAGCCGTTCCGTTCCCTGAGCCCCGTTATCTGCCCGACGTGATTTGTGCCGTGATCGGAATAGTTCACCAGCAGATCATCCATCGTTATCGCCCCGATCTCCGGGTGCGTGCCGGGCCGGCTCCAGGCGGATTCCGGCATGGAGCGGAGAAGCGCTCCCCAGCGATCGTGCAGCCCCCGCAGGATGGCGAGCGATGCATCGACGGGGTGGGCGGCGCTGTCGGCCAGGGCCACCCAGGAATCCTGATCGTACGGCTTGATGGTGGGATTATCCTCGGTCAGAAGCAGCTTCATGCGGATGATCGCGTTCATATGGGAGTCGGCGAGATGATGGATCACCTGCCTGATGTTCCAGCCGCCATCGCGATACGGCGTGTCAAGCTGGCTGTCGTTCAGATCGCGCACGGCGGCCTCCGCCAGCGCCGGCAGATGTTCGATCCGGCCGATCCGCTCGGCCCGCTCCTGTTCGGTCAGCATAGGTCTCTCTCCTGTTCAGGAAGTATGGTTGATGGATACGTCGATGATCCGATCGATCGCGAAATTACCGATCCTTCCGCATCCCTCATCGCCCACCGGCCCGGCCCGCCGTTCCGGGATCATCATGGACGATATATGCTCCCTGATACCCCGGCATCGTCTCCGGCGTGATGGCATAACAGACCATGTCCAGATCGTAGAACCGCACATCCCGTTCGTACCGCATGCCGATCTTCTCCATCACGCGATACGACGCCGGGTTTTCGTGCCGCGCCACGGCAACGATCCGCTCCATGCCGGGCATCCCGAACCCCAGGCGGAGCATCGCCCGCGCGGCCTCCGCCGCCAGCCCCTTCCCCCACTCCTGCTTCGCCAGCATGTACACCAGCTCGATCTCCGGCGTGGCATCCAGCAGCGTCAGCCCGCACCAGCCCGCAACGCGACCGCTCTCCTTCAGCACAAGCGCCATCAACCCGAAGCCATGCTTCCCCCAATAGGCGTTGATCCGCTCGATGGCCCCGGCGACCTGATCCCGCGTAAACGGCTTTCCCCCCGCCAGATGGCGGACCACATCGGGATCGGCGAGGATCGGTGCCAGATCGTCCAGATCATCGGGGGTGAATGCGCGGAGAAGGATGCGGTCGGTTTCCACGGTCGGGATGTTCATCATCTGTTCCATTGGTTTCGGATAAGCGGAGAGGGTTCGAGCGATGCGGAACACAGCGCCCCGCCGTGAACGAAATCGCCGGCGAGAGGTTGCGGCCCGCGCGATGCACGCGGCATGTTTCATAAGTTCGGCGACCACGAGCCTTCCAGGCAACCCGATTATCCCGGCCGATGTAACCATCCCGCTGGCTCTGTCTCCTATCCAATGCAGCTCACCGGTGAGCGGAACGCGGGTTGGATCGTCCGGACGATCACCTCCCGATGACGTGAATGATGATCACACGGAACTATCGACGACAATGACATCCAGCCAAGCCATACATGCCCAGGAACGGCAGCGAAAGAAAGAGCGCTTCCTGGCATTGCTCGAACCGGTCCACGACCGGCTGGAGGGGTTCGCGTTTGCGATGACGCGGGATAGTGATGAGGGATGCGATCTGGTGGGCGAAACGATCCTCCTGGCCTTCGAACATTTCGAGGAGATCAGGGACCCGAAAGCCTTCCCCAGCTACATCTTCTCGATAGCGACACGGCTGCACCAGCGACGCCGGCAGCGGGGAAAACGGTTTGAACCGTATCAGGCCGAACGCGCGGAGATGATCCGTTCGTCCGATCCGCTCCCCGATGTTTCGGCCGATATCACCCTGCTCTACGAGGCGCTGGCACGGCTCCCGGAGAAGCAGCGGGAGACGGTGGTCCTCCATGAGATCGCGGGGTTTCCCCTCAAGGAAATCCAGGCCATCCAGGGGGGCTCCCTCTCCGCGGTGAAGGTGCGGCTGTGGCGGGCACGGCGGGATCTGGCCGCGATCCTCGGCGTACGCCTGCAAAGCGGCGGCCGCGATGATCGTGGCCTTCCCGCCGGGCGCAGTCCCGAACCCGACGATATCGATCCCTCACTTCCCATCGACCTTCAACGAGCAATGTCATGAATAACCTCGACGAACATTTCGCTCAGGCACGATCCCGTCAACGCGCAATTCCAGCCGAACGGATCGAGCAGCTTCTGGATGATGGCAGAGCGGCGGCCGGGGAATCCCTCCCCGACGCAACCGAACAAAAAACTCATCGAGGACGCATCATGATGATGACAGCTGCAGCAATCGTGGCAACGATCACCGGCATCGGAATCTTCAATTTCACCGGCGCGCCGCAGGCCGCCTATCGGCCGGCACCGGCACACACGGCCGCCCCCGCTCCGTCCAACGCGCCAGCGATACGGGGAAGCGCGGTCTCCACTCCCGCCGGCCACGGAGAGTATACCCTCCCCGCAAGCCCCATCCTGACCACATTTTCGGGCACGCCGGCCGCCAAGGGCATCCCTGGGAACACCGACCCCGCCGACACGGTAATGCATGGATCAGGCAAGACGAAGCCGGTGACGCCGGTCGATATCTCCGGCGTAAAGCTGATCGAGTTGACGCCGGAGGAGCTGGCGCACCTGGGCGCGAAGGCGGACACCGCCGGCGTATGGATCTTCGTGAACCAGGGGGCCGCTGCCAGCGCCACGCAGTACTCGATGTACGGCACGCTTCTCAGCCCGGAGCACGTCACCGCGAAATCGATGGGGGTGACTCCTCTCTCAATACCGCCAACGCTGGTCACCGACGATCACGGGGCGTGGCGGGGAATGTCGTTCGATGGCGATGCTGTGGATTCCGCCCTCTCGGCACGGATCGCGGCGCTCCCGGCGGACGCCCCGGAACGGTATGACCTCCAGATGGAGCTGCTGAAAGAGGGAGAAGAGGGGGTGGAGAAGAGCCTCAACACGCTGATGCCGATCATCGTCCGCACCGGCCATCCGTTTACGAAGGCCGACAGCCTGAGCGGCCACTGGCGCCCTGACTGCATCCTCTGGATACGCCCCACGCCCGAGCTTCTGGCCGCTCTTCCCGAGCCGATCCGGACGAAGATCGAGAAGGAGCTGATCGCGGCGCACAAGCTCGATGACTCCCTCCTCCATATCGCCGCGGTCCCGTCGGTCACGGGCGAGCAGCCCTATCTGGATATCCTCAGAACCACATCCGGCGCGATTCTGAACACGTCCATCTTCCCGAACCCGGCGCTCGACCGCGCAACGCTCCACTACCGGCTGGCGCAGTCCCGCACGATAAGCGTGACACTCCACGATATCCGCGGCGCCAGGATTCGCCAGTTGATCGCGGAACACACCGTGGGGGAAGGCGATGAATCGCTCAATATCGAGCTTGGCAATCTCCCCGCCGGCGTCTACCTGATCTCGATCAGCAGCGACAAGGGAGAGCACGCGGTGCAGCGGCTGGTGATCCCGCAGCATTAGCCGATTTCACCGGATCATCCTGAAAGAGTGCGCGGGGCGATGCCCCGCGCACAGGGGATTGCGCCCCTCAGGGGCTGAGGCGAGGATTCTGTCAACGCGGCGGATGACGTTATCTGACAGCCTGATATCGGAATATCCCCGATGCTTTCGGTAATGACTCAGTTTGAATCCAGTCTTCCGTCTGCTGAACAATCATCGATCGGCGATCCCTTCTTCGCTCTTCAAGCTCCGTCAGGAGCGCGCCGGTTGTAGCAACAATGCTCCCATCTCCCGCTCAAGCTCCATCGGAGCGAACCATCCCCGTATCCGTGCCGAATGGTACGCTCCGATGGAGCCTGGAATCATGGGGGCATGGCGATGCTACAACCGGTACGCCCCGATGGGGCTGGAAGGACAGATGTCGAATTCCCACCATGAGTCCAAACAGCATGAACCGTATCTCAACCTGAGTCACTACCATGCTTTCGCAACAGTTGAAATCGGTGCATCTTTGCCGCACGTTCAAAGGACACCGAACACTCGCTGCGTTATGACCACAAAATCTATCGCCTTCCTGCTCCCCCTTCTGTTGCTTATGCTGGCTCCCCCGGCCGTCGCGCAACATCTGCTGATCTCCCGGATCGATTCAAGCGATTACCCCACCATCCGCGCAAAAGTCTATGTGCTGGATGGATCGGGGTCACCCATGACCAGCCTCTCGGAGAAGGATTTCACCGTGCACGAAGGGGGCGCCGCGCGCGATATCCTCTCCCTCCGATGCCCCTCGCCCGGAAGCAGCCAGGCGCTCTCCTCCGTCCTGACGATCGACATATCCAGCTCGATGGCCTACGGCAGCTCATCATCCAAGGCGCCCAATATCGCCCTGGCGAAGGCCGCCGCCGCCGCGTGGGTGGACGGGCTGCCGTCGGGAGAATCGGAGTGCGCGCTCTCCACGTTCGACGACGGGAGCATGGTGAACCTGGACTTCACGGCCGACAGAAGCCGGCTCCGCGCCGCGATCGATGGGCTGCGACCGCAGGGAGGAACCGACTACAACGCGGGGCTGATAGCCCTTCCGGCCGGCGCCCTGTCGATTGCCGCGGGGGGTCGCAACCGCCGCGTGGTGATATTCCTGACCGACGGGCAGGGACGCGGCGACGAGAGCGCGATCGTGGATGCCGCGGCGAAGATCAACGCGACGATCTTCTGCGTCACGCTCGGGATGCCCGCCCCTCCCATCCTGAAACGGATAGCGGCGCGAACCGGCGGCGAGTGCTTCGAAAACGTGACCACCGTGGAGGAGGCGGCCGATATCTATCGCGCCATTCTCTATCGCGCGCAGGGGGGTGAGCCATGCGAGTTGAGCTGGACGAGCGAATCGGGATGCTCCACCGATCGCAGGGCCTCGATCGAGATCCCCGCGCGCGGGCTTCGGGCATCGGCCGGATACACGGCGCCGAAGAACTCCATCGGATCGATCACGCTCACCCCGCAGGCCGTGGCGTTCGGCGTGGTGACGCCGGGGACCACAAGGGAGCAGCAGATATATCTGGCCGCAACGGGTCGCCCGGTCACCATCACCGCCATCACACCCACATCGCGCGCGTCCGCGTTCACCCTGTCCGATCTTCCACTGCCGCTTGCCATCCGCGCCGGCGAACGGAAATCGATCACCATCCGCTACGCTCCCGCCGATACCAACTTCGCGTTCATGCGCTGGTCGATCGCCTCGGACGCATGCTCCGGCGCGGTGATCTACGCATCGGGCGGGGCCGGCGGGCGGGGGCAATCGACGCTTCATCTGCTTGCGCCGAACGGCGGCGAGAGCTTCCGGCCGGGAGAGCAGGCAACCATCCGCTGGGAGGGGCTGCTCCCCACCGACACCGTGCGCCTGGACTACAGCACTGACGAGGGGGCGTCGTGGCGATCGATCTCCAGCAGGGCGCGGGGACTGAGCTACCAGTGGACCGTTCCGCCAACCCCGAGCACCCGATGCCTGGCACGGGTCGGGCTGGTCGGCGGAGTTGGTGGTGACGGGAAGAAGAACGGGCTGGAGCTTTCGGGACATACCGACTGGGTGGTCACCACCGCCTTCAGCCCCGACGGAGGAACGCTGGCAAGCGCGAGCTGGGATGGAAAGGCGAAGCTCTGGGATGCCCGTACCGGCGCGCCCATCCGGACGCTGGTGGTCTCACCAAAGCCCGCCGACGGCGGCTGGCCGAGCAGGGTGTTCTATACGGAGTTCAGCCACGATGGCTCCAGGTTGCTGACCGCGAGCGACAACTACGCCGCGCAGATCTGGGATGTGGCAAGCGGTCGCCTTCTCCAGACATTCAAGGGAAGCCCCTTCAACAAGGCGGACGCCACGCACACCGTCGGGACGGAGGGGGAAACCACCCCCGACCCCATCATGACGCCGGACGGCACGCGCATTCTGCTGCTGACGGCGAAAGTCCCGACCGTATGGGACGCCGTCAGCGGGCGGAAGCGGTTCGAGCTGACCGGCCACACCGGATGGGTGAACACCGCCGTCTTCAGCCCCGACGGGAAGCAGATCGTATCGGCCGGCCGGGACAGCACCGTCAGGATCTATGATGGGAGCAGCGGCAGCACGGTGCGCCGGTTCGGACCATTCCCCTCCCCCGTCAGCAGCGCCATGTTCTCCATCGACGGACGATATATCACCGCCATCGTGCGGGACACCATCCACGTTTTCGATGCCGCGACGGGGGCCGAGGCAAGCGCGATCCATGAAAAGAAATTCGGAGGAACCAGCCTTCGCGCGCTCTTCAGCCCTGACGGGACCAACCTTCTGGTATGGGCGGGAAGCGAAATGCCCCCGACGCTTTACGATTTCCGGAGCGGCCGGGAGACGCAGCGGCTGGAGGAACTCGATGACAACGGCAGGAGCATGGGGCAGTCGGCGATCGGGTATGCAACGTTCAGCCCGGACGGCTCCCGCGTGGCGGCCATGTCCGGCGATGTGCAGATCTGGGATGCCACCACCGGAGCGCTGGTGGAACGATTCCCGTGGGACGGGCAGATGTCCCACTCCATCTTCAGCCCGGACGGCGAACGGATTGCCTCGGGGCTGAACCAGCGCGCGGCGATATGGAACATCAGCGCGATTCCATCGCAGCATGACCAGTCTGACGCGGTCTGGTCCATCATGGACGCCAGGGCGGCATCGTCCGATGTCGATTTCGGCAGGCGCCTTGTCGGCACGAAGACCGATTCGGTGATCACGCGATACATCAGAAACGATGGCTCCGCACCGCTGAAGGTGGACGCCATCACGATTGCGGGGACCAACCCGCGCGACTTCTCGCTGGTCTCCGGCATCCCGCCGTTCGATGTGGCGGCGGGGGATGCCCGAAGCGTGGAGTTCCGGTTCTTTCCGGCCAGCGCCGGCATGCGAAGCGCGACGGCCGATATCATCGCCGGCGGAAGGACGCTCCATCAGCGGCTCGCCGGCGAGGGGGTTCAGGCGCGGCTCCGGCTGGAGACGGAGGCCATCGATTTCGATACGGTGATGGTGGGGGCATCGCGCGATACCGCCATCCGCGTGGTGTTGCGGAACAGCGGGTCCGCGCCGCTGGAGATCACGCGCGCCGCGTTTGTCGGCCCGGACACCACGCAGTTCTCGATGGCCGACGGCATGGGCCCGTTCACCATCCCGGCCGGGGGATCGAAAGGCATCACGGTGCGGTTTGCCCCAACGGCTCGCGGAAGGACATCGACCCGTCTGGCGTTCTTCCACGACGGCCCCGGCGGCTCGGTGGCCACGCAGTTGTACGGCCACGGCGTTACCGATGGCGATGACCTCCCGGCGATCCCCTACAGCGATCCCACCACCTTCAGAACGATCCTTGCACCCAACGCGATCATCCCGAAGAAGGGGACGTTCGTGGCCGGGACGTACGACCTTCTCGGGCTGATGGCCGGCTACGCCGTCAGCGACCACCTTATGGTGCTGGTGGGGGGGGCGCCGCCGCTGCCTGATGACTGGGGAGGCGTCAAGGGGAACATGTTCGGCGCGTTCTCCCTGGGATTCAAATTCGCGGCGCCGCTGACGAAGCGGCTCAACGTGGCGCTCGGGTTGCAGGCGGGGCGGAGCATGTACGATGAACAGAGCACCGATCAGGTGGAGTCGCGGATATCATTCGGCGCCGGATACCTTTCGGCCAGCTACGGCACCGACGATGCCCGCGTCTCCGCGACGGGGGGCTACGCGCTGAAGCATCATACAGCGATCGGCGTCGGGGAGTTCGACCGGAACGCGATGGTGGGAACCTTCGGCGGCGACTACCGGTTTGCGCGGCGATGGAAGGCGGAGATGGAGGTGATCACGATGCAGACGCTCGGCTACGTTCCGATCATCGTGGGAGCAAGGTTCTTCGGCGACGGCTACGCGCTCGATTTCGGCGTGGGATACATCGGCCTCACCACCGACGGCGGCACGGCGCCATCGCTCCCGATAGCCCCGCTCGTAAGCTATGTGCTGGTGTTATAGGTCGATATGGCGGACTGTTGAACAATATCATCCGCGGCGTTGGCTTTCACGTTCGGTCGTGAATCAGGTTGAATCCAGCCGCCGGCCCCCTGAACGATCATCGCTCAACGATCCCTTCTTCTCTCTTCAAGCTCCGTCAGGAGCGCGCCGGTTGTAGCAATGATGCTCCCTTTTCCCTCCCATCGGGCGCGGGGCGTGGGGATATCGGTACGCTTCTGATATTGGATTGTAGTCACATGAATAATCATCTCCGAGTTCTGCTCGCCATGACTCTCCTCGCGCCACCGTCGAGGATATCCGTACGGTTCTCTCCGGACTCGGCAAGGATTTTTCAGGCGGAGATCGTGGCGAAGATTCAGGGGATCGGGTTTATCGACAGCATCGGCATGGTAACCGGCACCGGAATCCCATAGCGCGGGGCGATGCCCCGCGCAGAATCGATTATTTCAGCGTGAACGATTTCAGCATCTGCATGCGCGTCCCATGTTTGCCGGTTACCTGATCGACAAAGCCATCATCCTTCCGCGAGAAGAATCCCACCTTCGGAGCAAATTCGAGGTCCAGCGTCGTTGTGTTGGAGGTGCCGTTATCGGACGTCCTGATCGTCAACTGCACTTTCTCGGAGAGCAGTTTCTGCGAGCCGATGACGACAGTATCGACCCCGGTTTTTTTGACTTCCGCGACAAATTTGATTTTCACCGTATCGATGGTGTGGTCGTTGGCAACCTGCAACGTGGTATCCGCCAGCACCGTGTTCTGCGGAATCCCGCTGGCGAACGGAAGGATCACCCAGCGTGGCGCGAACGGGCCATTGTTCTTCCAGTCGAAGCACATCGACACATCACCATTCGGCTCATAATGGAGATACCAGAAATTATTCGATTCAAGGATTTTCTGAACCTCCGTTTTGCCGTAGATCGCGGTATCGGCGGCAACCACGGTTGCCGTGACTGTGGTATCGGTTCCGGGAACCGGGCGGCCGGCCGAATCGAGGTCGGAGCGCGTATAGGTATAACCGCTTCCCACTTTTGGATGAACGATGCTTTCGGCGGTGGATGGCCCCTGCGAACAGCCGGCCGAAAACATGCCGAGCGCCAGGAGCGCCGTTGCGGCCGTGGGAATCATGATGTTGAAACGATTCATGGTCGAGGAAAGCATTCGTGTTGATTGAAAAGTCCATCAGCCGGGTTGACCTCAACGCCGGGCGGTCACGGCTCTACAGCAGCCGATCGATGATTTCCTGGAGTTTCTGGAATGTGACGGGCTTGGTGAGATGCTCGCTGAACCCCGCCTCCAGGCTCTTCTGAACATCTCCCTCCATGCCGAAGCCGCTCAGCGCCACGGCCTTGACCGGCCCCCGTTCCCTGAGAAGTCGTATCAGCTCAAGCCCGCTGCCGTCGGGGAGGCCGATATCGCTTACCAGCAGATCGAACTGGTTGTTGCTGGCAATCTCCAGCGCCTCGTTCATGGTGCCGGCGGCAAGCACATCGTACCCCCTGCGCTCCAGCAGAAGCCGCATCACCATGTTGGTATCCTTGTGGTCATCCACGATCAGAATCCGCTTCTTCTCCCCCTTCTGCTCACCGGCAACCACTGATGGGCGCTCGATTATGGGCACTTCAACAGCAAGCGGAAGCTCCACGACGAAGGCAGCCCCGTGATTGGTCCCGTCGCTGCTGGCGGTGATCGTACCGTCGTGGAGATCGATAAGCGCCTTGCTGATCGACAGCCCAAGCCCCAGCCCGCCGAATCTGCGCGTGATGGTCTGTTCCCCCTGCTCGAACGCGTTGAAGATCCTGGGAAGATGCTCCGTCTCGATGCCGATGCCGTTGTCGATGACGGCGATCGCAACCCTGCCGGGAGATGGGTTGGAGGATCGTATCGTAAGATTTCCCCCGGCCTGCGTAAACTTCACGCTGTTCTTGATCAGGTTCCAGAACACCTGCTGGAGACGGGCGGGATCGCCACTGGCGCCGGCCTGGCGGGCGGTCAGATCCATCGTCACATGCAGCCCCTTCTCGTCTATTTCGCCGCGGCAGATCTCCAGGGCATTCATCACGGACTTGTGGAGATCGACCGGACGGCTCTCCAGCGCGATCTTCCCGCGGGCCACGCGGACCAGATCGAGAAGATCATCGATCAGATGAACCTCGAGCTCCACATTGCGGCGGATCACCTCGATCATCGGCCGCAGATCCTCCGGCACGCTTTCGGCCTCCAGCGATTCCGCGATCGCCAGCACCGGCGTCAGCGGCGTCCGCAGCTCGTGGCTCAGCACGGCCAGGAAATGGTCCTTCGCGGCGTTCGCGGCCTCGGCGATCTCCTTGGCCCCCATCAACTCGCTCTCCACCATTTTCAGATCGGTGATATCGACGCACGACCCGATATAGCCGAGGAACTCCCCGGAGCTTGAGAGGCGGGGCGTGCCGGTATCAAGCACCCAGCGGTATTCGCCGTCGGCGCGGCGGAAGCGATATTCCATGCGGAACATCCTGTGTCCGGCGAATGCGGCCTGGAAGATGCCGATGCACTGCTCCACATCATCCCGATGAATGCCTGAAGTCCATCCCTCCTCAAGCTCCTGCTGCTCGGTCTTTCCGGTAAACTCCAGCCACGTCCTGTTGAAGTAATTATAGACCCCGTCCGGCCCGGCCATCCAGATAAGGACCGGGGCGCTGTCGGCCAGGGTGCGGAAACGCCGTTCCCCCTCGATCAACGCGTTCTCGGCCCGCTTCCGCTCGGAGATATCCATCGTCACGCCGCGCATTCCGATCGGCTTCCCGTCGCCATCCAGCACGGCGATCGAACGCGCCACCACCCAGAGCACCTGGCCGTCCCTGGTCATCCATCGGAACTGGTTGTCTCCAACCTCGCCGCTCTCGTACTTCGCCAGGGCTTCCCGGGCGGCGCGCTCGCGGTCATCGGGATGAACGATGGTCAGCCAGAAGTTGGGAGTGGCAAGCCATTCCTCCTTCGTGTAGCCAAGCATCTGTTCAACATAATCGCTCACGAAATCGATCTTCTGCGAGCCCTGATCGGGCTCCCCCCAGGCCTCCCAGACAACGCCCGGGATGCTGGCAATCAGGCTGTTCAGACGCTCCCGCCCGCTTGCAACCTCGCTGAAGAGGCGTGCCCGCTCATCCTCGATCACCTTTCGTTCGGAGATATCGTGGAACACGAGGACCACGCCGCGCATCTCCCCTTCCACCGCCCGGATCGGCGCGGCGCTGTCGTCGATCGGCACCTCGTGCCCATCCTTTCCGATCAGCACGGTATGGTTAGCCAGCCCGACCACCATTCCATCGCGCAGCACCTTGGCAACCGGGCTCTCCACGATCTGCCTCGTGTCCTCGTTCACGATATTGAAGACGGTGTCCAGAGGCTTCGCCATCGCCTCTTCCTCCGACCAGCGTGTCAGCCGTTCGGCCACCGGGTTCATAAAGGTGATATGGCCCTCCGTATCGGTGGCGATCACCGCGTCGCCGATCGAGGAGAGCGTTACTTCGAACCACTCCCGCTGCTCCTCGGCGTTGCGGAAAAGCTGCGCGTTCTCGATCGCCAGCGCCGCGCGGTCGGCAAGCCCCTGCAGAAGCAGTTGATCGCTCGGAGTGTATTCAGCCCCGCCCCAATCGCGCGTGAGGGAGATCGTCCCGATCACCTCTCCCCGAATCTTGAGCGGCGCAATGGCAAGGCTCTGCAACCCGAAACGCTCCACATACTCATCCTTCGGCAGCCCCGCGATCAGTTCCGGCTCATCCACCGCATGAAGGATTTTTCCCTCACCGGTTCTGGCAACCTCACCGGGAAGGCCGTGATAGCGCCCGTGGGGAGTCCCCTCGATAAATGCGTGGAGGGCCTCCAGCCCCGCGGGATCGCGATGGTGGAAGGCAGCGGCGGGGAGCATATCCCCTTCGATCAGACGGAGCACGCAACCATCGCCGATGACATCGGCAAGGCGGCGGGTGATGGTATCGAGCACGGCCCGGTAGTCGAGACGGGCGGCGGTCAGATCCTCGCCGATCTCCGCCAGCGAGGAGAACCTCGCGGCCTGGCGGCCGATCTCCTCGGCATCCCGCCGAACGTTCCGGTAGAGCCGTGCGTTCTCGATCGCCATCCCGGCATGCCGGGCGATATCCTGGGCCAGCGCCAGATCGCGATCGGTATAGCGCCGGTTGGAACCGGACAGCGTCGTTACCAGCGTAACCGCCCCGAACGTGCGGTCGCGCGTCATCAGCGGAACGACGATCGCCGATGTAAAGCCGATCTGGTGGATGATCTCACGATGCTCGTCGTTGACCGCCCCGGCCATCAGCATCTCCTCCGGGATGAAGGGATAGAACTCCGATTTCCCGGTGCGGATAACCTGATAGACGCCGGTCGGCGCGTTCGGATCGGCCGGGTATTTCTCCTCCAGCTCGTGCGCCCATTTCACTTTCTCCGGATCGACATGCGCCACCGCCAGCCGCTCCACGATTCCATCGTCGTTGATGATATCAACAGCGCACCAGTCGGCGATGTGGGGAACGGAGAGATCAGCCAGCCGCTTGAGGGTCATCTCGTAATCGAGCGAGGATGCCAGCAGCTCGCTCGACTGGAAGAGATAATTCTGCTCGATCTCCAGCCGCCGCCGTTCCGTGACATCATGGAAGACCATGATCACGCCAAGGAGACGCCCCTCCCGGTCCTTGATCGGCGCCGCGCTGTCCTCGATGGGGATTTCCCGTCCGTCCTTCGCGATCAGCACCGTGTGGTTCGCCAGCCCGACGATCCTCCCCTCCTGGATCACCTTTTCCACGGGGCTCTCCACCGGCGCGCGCGTATCCTCGTTGACGATGATGAAGATATCGGCCAGCGGCCGGCCGGCGGCTTCCCGCTCCGTCCAGCCTGTCAACGTCTCCGCCACGGGATTCATAAAGCTCACCCGCCCCGTCCCGTCGGTTGCAATCACCGCATCCCCGATGCTCCTGAGCGTGGTCGCCAGAAACCGCTCGCTCTCCCGAAGCTTCACCGCGTTCCGCTCCCGCAACGAGGAGAGGAGCGAAATTCCGAATGCCATGGTCGTGAAGATCCCAAGCTGCAGCGGCGCGGGGGGATGGTTGAGAAATGTGCCTGCCGGGAAGATGATGAAATACCCCGCGAACGCGACGGCCATGCCGATCACCAGCAGGCTTGGCGCAAAGCCGGAGTAATACGCCGTGGCAACCACGGCGACGAAAAAGAAGGCGAAGACGGATTTATCGACGGCGTTGCCGAAGACCAGCGTAAGCGTGAGAGCGGTCAGGCTGGCAAGCACGGCAATGCCGTAGCGCTTCAACGGGGAGCGTTGCAGAATCTCCATATTCAGTTTGAAAAGCGATAAATCATGGCAATCTTTTCGGAGGGGCTGACCGCTGACGATGGCTGTCCGATCAATGCGGCAGCATCTCCCCCGCCGGGCCGGTATCGAAATCGGCAGGGAGAAACCGTAAGATACGTCGGGACGATATATCCCCATCATCCGCCACGGGGTGGTTGAGCTCTTTCCCCTGTCACGTTTCATCTCGAATTGCTATCATCGTAAACTTCCCGATCGGAAGCCCGAAGCAGGACATCTCACCGATCACTGGACCGCCATGAAGGTATTCTCAACCATCGCCATCGCGCTTGTCGTTACGGGAATTGTTGCGGCCGCTGCGCGCCTGATGATCCCGCGACAATTTGCCGCGGGCTCCCCACCGCGCACCGAGGCGGCGGAACAGAACCCGCAGGCCAGGGAGGAGTGGGAATGGATGCGGCTGCGCGATCCGGCGACCGGGAGGATTCCGGACGGCATCGGGCGGAAGGAGATGGCGTTTGCCGCCATGATCCCCTCACGCGACGAAAGGGTCATCGCCCGGCGCGATCCCGCCGCGACAATCCCCGACTACACATGGCTGGAGCGGGGACCGGCCAACGTTGGAGGAAGGACCAGAGCCATGGCGCTCGATGCCGCCCATCCCGGCGTTATCCTGGCCGGCGGGGCAAGCGGAGGCATGTGGCGCTCCGACAATGACGGAACATCATGGACCAGAACCACAACCCTGGCGCAGCACCCGACGGTGACCTGCATCACGCAGGATACGCGGCCGGGACGGAGAAACATCTGGTACTACGGAACCGGCGAGGGGCGCACCAACAGCAACAGGTTCGGCAACACGGCCCTTCTCGGCGATGGGATATTCCGCTCCATCGACAGCGGTAAAAGCTGGAGCCAGCTCCCCTCCACCATCACCGGAACGCCGCAGACGCTCGACGGGCCGTTCGATATCGTCTGGAATATCGTGGTCGATACGATCCAGAAGGGGAAGGATATTCTGTATGCCGCAACGCACGGCGCAATCATGCGAAGCACCGACGGCGGCGGAAGCTGGAAGGCGGTTCTTGGATCGGCCGGCAACGGCACCATCTACACCACGGTGACGATGGGGACCGATGGCTCGCTCTACGCCGGCTTTGGCGCCGGGGGATCTCCAAGAGGGATCTGGCGCTCCTCCAATGGGGTCGACTGGTCCGATATCACCCCGGGCGGCTGGGCCGACTCCTGTCGCCGGATCGTGATCGATATCCCGAAGACCGACCCCCACATCGCGTATGTTCTGGCGGAAACGCCGGGAAACGGCCTCACCATCAACGGCCTGTACGGCGTCCCGGAATACTACTCCTTCCTCCAGTATTCCTATCTCGGCGGCAATGGCACCGGCTCCGGCGGAAGCTGGGACGATCGATCGGCCAACCTCCCGCACTTCGGCGATGCCTGGGACTTCAACGGGCTGGCATCGTATGCCCTGACGCTCCGAACCGACCCCCGCGACGCGAACGCCGTCTTCGTTGGCGGATCATGCCTCTTTCAATCGCCTGACGCGTTCCGGAACGACTCCAGAACGATCTGGATGGGGGGATATCATCAGGACTTCGGCTGGGGTGACGTCGGGATGCTCCACCCGGATATCCACGAGGTTCTCTTCTCGCCGACCAGCCCGGATATGCTCTATGCCGCGTGCGATGGCGGCATCTTCCGCACCGACGACGCAACCAACGCGGCGCCGACATGGGTTGCGTTGAACAACAACTATCTCACCTCCCAGTTCTACACCGTGGCGCTCGACCCCGGAACCCCCGGCAGCCGGATTCTGCTGGCGGGGGCGCAGGACAACGGCACATGGACCACATCCACCGATAACCCCTCCGAGCCGTGGCGCACGGATTTCGGCGGCGATGGCGGATTCTGCGCCATCGCCCCAGGCGGAACCACCTGGTTCATGTCGCCGCAGAACGGCCCCATCTACATGGTGTTCATGAACGGCGACAGCACCCCCGGAGAGTATATCCGGGTCGATCCGCCCGTCGAAGACCAGGTTCTCTTCGTCAACCCGTTCGCGCTGGACCCGGCCGACCCGAACATCCTTTACGATGCCGGCGGGCACACGATATGGCAGTGCACGGATATCACCGGCATCGACAACCCATCGCAGGACCCCGCCCAGCGGAACTGGATCGAGCTGACGGAGACGCGCACCGATTCGACGATCACCGCGCTCGGCATCTCGCGGAGCAACCCCGGCAACCGCCTCTACTATGGCACCTCGGACGGCAGAGTATATCGTCTCGATAATGCGACATCGGCGCACAACCCGCCGCAGGATATCACCAGCGGCGCGTTCCCGGACGGCGCGTATGTCAACTGCATCGCGGTGGACCCGGAGAATGGGAACAGCGCCATCGTCGTCTTCACGAACTACAACGTGAGAAGCCTCTTCCTCACCAGCGATGCCGGCGAAAGCTGGACGCCCGTCGGCGGCAACCTGGAGCAGTTCGAGGATGGGACGGGCAACGGCCCCTCCTGCCGGTGGGCAACGATGATTCATCGCCGGAACGGGATCGTCTACTTCGTCGCCACCACGACGGGGCTCTACTCCACCACGAAGCTGGCGGGGAGCGGCACCATCTGGAGCCTGGAGGGAGCCTCGACGATCGGCAGCGTGAGGGTCGATATGATTCAGGCCAGAGCGAGCGATGGAATGGTGGCGGTGGCGACGTGGGGACATGGCATCTTCACGGCCCGAATTCCCGATCTGGTGGCGGGCGTAACCCCTCCGGCGCGGGCGGCGCTCCGGCTGGAGCAGAACTTCCCCAATCCTTTCGGAACCGCCACCGAGATCCGCTTCGAGATCCCGGAGAACGGTACAAGGAATGTGACGCTTGAGGTGATCGATCCGCTCGGCATGATCGTGGCGACACCGTTTGCGGGGGGCCTCCCCGCCGGCGAGGGGAGCATCGTGCTGGATCTCTCCACCATCCCGCCATCACGGATGCCGAGCGGCGTTTATACCTGCCGGCTCCGTTGCGGAGATCTGAGCGCAACGCGCAGGATGGTGGTGATGCGATAAAAAAAAGGCGCCCGTTTTACGAGCGCCCCGGTCGTCATCAGCTGATATCACGATGGGTCTTACTTCGACTTCTTCTCACTCCCCATCTTCGCCATGATAAGCTGCTGCAGCTCGGAGATATGCTCCTGAACGCGCTGCTGCCCGATCGCGGCACCCTTGGTCATCAGCACCGGGGTAAGCGCGGCGGTCTTCTGTCCCAGCTCGGTCTTGTAGAAGGTGGTAAGATCGCGAAGCTCCTGCTCGGAGAAGGCGTCCGTGTAAACCTTGGCAAGATCCCCCTTCAGGCTGCTCCAGCTCATGTACTTGCCCAGGAACTCCTTCATCACATCGCTGAACTGCGCCAGCGACGGGTTTGCCTTGATCTGCATCGCCAGCATGTTATCCAGCGATTCCGCCATCACCTTGTCCATGTGCATCACCGCGAAAAGATCCTCGGCCGCCTTCATGTGCGATGGCGTCACCTGCGCGTGCGCGACCAGGCCGGTAAAGAGGAGCGCGATGGCCGCGATTACGATTTTCTTCATCCTGATCTGATCTCCGAATATGTGAGTATTGAATTATTGACCGTGCGGGAAGCCATAAAGATACGGCGCGACCGGAATAATTTCCGAACCGGCCCGGCCCGCCGAATCGACGCAAATCGGCCCGGACGGTTTCATCGGCGGCGGGGATGTCATCTCCGGATCGCGCGATGCCCGCCGCATTGACGCCCATCGCGTAACTTGCGTGTCCCGGCAATCGCGGAGAAACCACGAATGCTTCCCCCTTCCACTTATGCGGAGTAGAGACTCGCGCACATGCCCAGGCCCGTCCATGAATGAGATCGTCGACGAACTTCAACGCAGGCTTGCCGAAGCCACCGATCCGGCCGAGCGGATCGACCTTATGATCGGGATCATCGCGAAAACCAGCCATGAGGCCCCCGGCGACGCGCGGAAACTGGCGGCAAAGGCGCTCCGGATTGCCAGATCGCTCGGCGATGGTGCGCGCGTGGCAAGAAGCATGAACTGCGTGGGCATCTGCGAGTTCCAGATGGGGGACAAACGCTCCTCCTACAAATGGCATCAGCGGGCGGAAGAGGTTGCAAGGGAGTGCGGTTCGGACGACGGCATGCGCGTGGCCGCGCACGGGATGGGGATGGTGCATGGCGCCGATGGCGAGCACGCGCGGGCAATCGAGTGCTTCGAGCGCTCAGTTGAGCTGGCGCACATCATCGGCGCCCGAAGCAAGGAGGCGAACGGGTTGAGCGCCCTGGGATGCATCTACCTGGAGTCCGGCAACTACGGCCGCGCGCTTGAACATTTCCTGCGCGCGGGAGAGATACTGGCGGGAAGCGATGAGCCGGTGATAGCGTGCGATATCGCCATGAACACCGGCATCGTCTATGCCGAGCTTGGCGACCGGGAGAAGGCGTGCGAGCACTACCGGGAGGCGCTCGACATGGCGCGGTCGGCCGGCAGCAGGGCCCTTCAGATCAGCCCGCTGACGAACCTCGGCAATATCCTGTTCGAGCAGGGGGATTCCGCCGGGGCGCTGGAGCATTACCGGCACGCGCTTGAACTTTCGGCCGGGCTGGGCGATGGCGGGAAGGATCTCTACGCGCTGATGAACATCGGCTTCCTTTACCTCGATACCGGAGCGCACGATATGGCGCTTCAGGTTCTTCGTGAGGCGCTGCCGATCGCCAGGGAGTTGGACAATGCGGCAACATGGCGGATCGTGTTCGGAATCGGCCGGTGCCATGCCGAGCTGAAGGAGTACCCGGCGGCGTTCGAGTGGCTCGGGAACGCGCTGGAAGGCTCGCGCCGGTTCGATCAGCCGGAGACGGAGGTACGGGTTCACGAGACGCTTTCAATCAGCCACGAGGCGCTGGGGGATGTGGCGAAATCGCTCGAACATTTCAAGCTGATGGCGGAGCTGAAGGAGAGGCTCTGGGGACGGGACCAGCAGCGGATGGTGGCACGGCTCCGGGTGCGGGAGGAGATGGAGCGCGCGGCGGGAGAGCGGGAAATCCTTCGCCGGGAAAAGGAGAAGCTGGAGGTGGAGATGGAACATCGGACCAGGGAGCTTACCTCGATGGCGCTCCACCTGGTGGAGAAGAACCAGTTTCTCGACGGGCTGCGGAAGGAGATGTCCGATGTGGTACAATCGCTCGACGGGGCCGCGCGCCCGAAAGTGAAGGGGCTGATGCGGCAGGTGGACGGGAACATCGGCGGCGGCGAGGAGTGGCGGGCATTCGAGGCGCAGTTCGAGAAGGTCCATAACGATTTTCTGAAGCGGCTGGCGGCGCGCTCCCCCGATCTGTCGCGCGCGGAACTGAAGGTCTGCGCGCTGCTGAAGATCAACCTTTCGACGAAGGAGATCGCGGCGATGCTGGCGTCGTCCGATAGAACGATCGGCAACCACCGCTACCGCATCAGGAAGAAACTTGGCTTGAACGAGGATGTGAACCTTACCACACATTTCGCCGCGCTCTGAGCCCCCATGCCCTCGCTGGAGCAATCGGCCGCAACCGCAATCCCGGCCAGCAAGGCCTGCGATAGCTCACCGAACGGAAGCCTTCCGGCATGGATCGTCAGCGCATGCCATTCTGCGCAGTGAGTGATTATTGAGTGATACCGCCGCCATCGCCGCCCGCTATGTTGCCACCATGAACAACGGGAACCGGGCGGGCGGATATCACGCCACCGGCATCCCGCACACGAATAACGTTCCCATTCATACCAATCTCGATGAGGATATCGACCATGAACAGCAACGTCACCAGCCGGCTGCTCCCGGCTCTGCTCGCAGGTTTCGCGATACTGGCGGCCACGTTCTCCACCGGCTGCGCCAGCGACCCGGTTTCGTCGCAGAGCGATGTCGTGGGGGGCATCTACAAACCCGACTCCAAGCCATACGGAAAGACCTACGCCGAATGGTCGGCAACGTGGTGGCAGTGGGTCTTCAGCCAGCCTGTGACCGATGCCTCCGGCAAGGTGATTCATCCGCTGTTCGATTCCACCGGCGCGAACTTCAACGCGACGCAGGCAACATCGGGCTCGGTCATTTTTCTGGGAGGATCGCTGGCGCCCGGAAGCCCGTTCACCCGTACCATCACCATTCCTTCCGGCAAGGCGCTCTTCTTCCCGATGCTCAACACCTTCACCGATACCACCGGCGGCTGGACGCCCGATTCGATGCGCGTGGCGCTTGACGCGGCCGTGAAGAACATCACCGGTGTCTCCGCCGAAATCGACGGCCAGGCGGTCGCAACCCCGGCGAACTACCATGTCCGCTCGGCGCTTTTCAGCGCCACGCTCCCGGACCACAATTTCTATCAGTACTGGGGAAACCCGATCCCGGCCGGAACAGTCATGCCGTACCTCTCGGATGGCCACTGGCTGATGGTGGCCCCCCTCGCGTCCGGCGCGCACACGATTCACTTCCTCGGCAGGACAAGCGATGGCATCTACCAGGAAGTCACCTACAAGCTGACCGTCCAGTAAGTGGCAGGGCCAATGGCCGATACGATATGATGATGAACAGGACGCTATGAACAGGCGGCGGGGATCGGGCTGGCCCATCCCCGCCATTTCTCGAACCGCGCGGAAAGCGGAACCCGAGTGAGCATCATGAAGAACCGACAGGCAGACCCCCCACCGCCGGACGATGCTTCCCACGATCGCCAGGCGCAACTGCTGGCGGAGATTCGCGCGGCCATCCGCCTGCTGGCCCCCCTGTGTCCCCCCCGCCTTCTCGATGCGATCGATAACGCCGTGGAAACGCTGGAGGGATATCATCGGGACGGCGATCGCGACACACACCATCTCGATGGCGCGCTTCACCTGCTCGCCGGGCGCCGCAGGATGTACGAGCTGATGGCCGGCTCCGGTCAGGAACCGGCGGATGCCCGGCTGCGCGATCTGCTGGAAGGATGGATCGGCGCGATTACAATGCAGATCCCCCCCGAGCCCCCGGCGGTAAATCGGGCCGCTCATCCGCCCCACGCTTGACAGTCTCCCGCCAGTTCCCCATGTTTGTCGTTCGATTCCCGCCGTACCGACCGCGTCCGGTGGCGTCACGACGACATCTTCCCATGCCCATGAGACAAACCATACTCCTTTTCGCAGCCCTGTTTCTTCTCCCGCTCGGCCTGGTGGCGCAGATGACGCCGGCCACCGGAAAGCCACGCTATGCCATCTCGGTGTTCCGTGCCGGAAAGCCGCTCGGCACCATCAGGGTCGAGCTGTACCCCGATATCGCGCCGAAACATGTCAGGAATTTCGACAGCCTTGTGGCGATCAGATTCTTCGACAGCACGGCGTTCCACCGGGTGATCCCCGGCTTTATGATCCAGGGGGGCGATCCGAACACAAAAGATAAACCGGAATCGACATGGGGCTTTGGCGATCCCGACCAGGCGACGGTGCCGGCGGAGTTCAGCAAGCTCTCGCATCGTCGCGGTATCCTCTCGGCGGCGCGATCGAGCGACCCGAACAGCGCGACATCGCAGTTCTTCATCTGCGTCGCCAACCCCACCTATCTCGATGGAAACTATACCGCCTACGGCCATGTGATCGCGGGGATGAATGTGGCAGACTCCGTGGTCGCTTCACCGCGCGACCCATCCAACGATCGCCCGCTGGAGAAGGTGATCATGATGATTGCCGCCGATGGCTTCTCCACCGATCCTGCTCCGATGGCACCTGCCCTTCTGGCCCCGACCGACGGCGCCACGCGGATCGACACAACGAAATCGGTGACGTGGGATACGGTATCCGGCGCGGTGATGTACGAGGTTCAATTCTCCCATGCCGCCGATTTCAGCACGATCGACACCAGCGATTTCACGCCGCTCGGCAAGACGAAGACTTCTCTGCTGGCGCAGGGGGGACAGCGCTACTACTGGCGCGTCAGGGCATCGAACGGCGGCGAACGGGGCCCGTTCGCCGAGGTCAGAAGCCTGACGACGGGGCTGGCCGCTCCATCCCTGCTCGCGCCGATCAACAACGCGAAATCGATCCCGGTCAACGCGCCGCTCGCGTGGCACAGCGCCGGAGGTGCCAGCACCTATCATCTCAGGATCTCCACGCTCGCCTCCCTCACAACGCCCGTCCTCGATAAAACCGGGATCGCCGACACGACCTATCTGGCTCAGGGGCTGGAGCCGAACAAACGCTATTACTGGCGCGTGACCGGCAGCGATACGATCGGCGACGGGCCGGCCTCACCCACATTCTATTTCACGACCGGCGCGGCCGGCGGAGTCGAGGAAGCGGCGACGGCGCTGACGGGCTTTGTGCTGGAGGGACCGAACCCCGCGCGCGACGCTGTATCGCTCCGCCTTACTCTTCGTCGGGAAGCGGGCGTGCGTATTACGATGGCCGATGCCGCCGGCCGTGAGCTTGCCACGCTGTTCGATGGCACGATGGAGCCGGGCGCGCGAGCCCTGCCGGCCGATCTTCGCGGGCTCCCATCGGGCATCTACCTCTGCCGTCTGGAAACCGGCGGGCGCGTGGAAACACGAAGGCTGGTGGTGGTGCGATGATATCGCGCCGGGCATTCACGACGCTATCAACCGCTCCACGGAGCCATAATCCAGGAAACCCATGAAACGACTTGCCCTTCTCACGCTGGCTCTCGGGCTGCTTGCGCTTACCGCCCGCGCCGGTGGACTGGCCGATGGCGATACCATCACCACCGCCTCCGGGCTGAAGTACATCATCACCCATCATGGCGCCGGGACGAAGGCCGCGGAGGGGAATGTGGTGCTGGCTCACTATACCGGGACGTTCCTCGACGGGAAGGTCTTCGACAGCTCGCGCGAGAGGAACGAGCCGTTCGCCTTCACGCTCGGAAGGCATCAGGTGATCCGGGGCTGGGACGAGGGGTTCGGGCTGCTCCGCGTTGGGGACAGGGCCACACTGATCATCCCGCCGGGGCTGGCCTACGGCAACATGGATCGCGGGCCGATCCCCGCCAACTCCACCCTCATATTCGATGTGGAACTGGTCGATCTGAAAAGCAGGTCGGTGGCGGATGAGGTGGAAAAGGCGCTGGAGGCGAAGGGGATCGATGGGGCACGCGCGGCGTTCGGCAAGGAGAAACGATCGAAGGATTCCTATCTGAGCGAGGCGCAGATGAACTCCCTCGGCTACAAGCTCCTCAACGCCAAGAGGATCAAGGAGGCGATCGCGATCCTTCAGCTCAACGCCGATGCATTTCCGAAATCGGCGAACGTGTACGACAGTCTGGGGGAGGCATTCATGGCGGGGGGAAATGCGAAACTGGCAACGGCGAACTACAGAAAATCGCTGGAGTTGAACCCGCAGAACACCAACGCGACCGACATGCTGAAGAAGCTGAAGGCGAAATAATCTCCAATTCTGCAAGGGATGATATATGACACCCCGCCGGGGCTGAGAAGCCGGGGCTTGAAGACAACAGCCCCGGCGGGCATTCTGCATGGGGTTGCCCCCACGCAGAAGCTATGGCGCCCCGTTGGGGCTTAAGAAACCCTGATGTATGTTCCTCAAGCCCCGGAGGGGCGCAATCCCTGGTGCGCGGGGCATCGCCCCGCGCTACCGAGTCTCCTCCCATCTGAGCGTCCCCGGATGAAACCGGCTCCATGCATGCCAGAACTCCTGCGATGCCGTCACCGGCTCCAGCCTGGTTCCGACGGAAGCCCCCTCGACGCAGTATCCATCCCAGTTCCAGAGCGATCCATCGGTCATCTCCAGCAGATTCTTTCCGGTGGGATCAGGGGCGAACTGGAGGGTGCGACCGTTCAGATCGCGCTTCCAGACGTGGTAGGAGATCGAATCGTTCTCCAGGGCTATCACCACCGGCACGCCGCCGACCGAGTCATTGATCACCCGATGCCGCACCAGCGCCGGCCACGGATACGCCCGCGCCTCGCGGCCGATCTCCACGCCAACCACCCAGCTCCGCATCCTCCAGTTGCTGTCGGCGGTGGCATAATATTCCTTCCCCGGACGGATGTCGGCAAACCCCTCGGTCATGTCGTATCCCTGCCGGCTGGCTGTGTCCGCCACGAAGACCAGGCTCTCGGGATGCTCCCGCAGCCAGACGCCGAGCGTCACCTGCTGCGACGGAACCAGCGGCATGCGCTTTCCCTTCAGCGGGCCGACCGCCGCCTCCCCCGTTGCCTGATACCAGAGCGTCCCGGTCCCCCGATCCTGAAAGATCGCGTTATAGTGGTTGGCGCCGATCAGCCGGAAGCTCAGCGGCTGGTTATCGACCACGGGCTGGAACGTGGCGCCGGTCCTGCACATGGTGCAGTAGGTAACCAGCACCGGAAGCCCGCCGATGGTATCCTGCACCTTGTGGTGATACGCCAGATAATCTATCGGATATGCCTTGGCAACGCCGCCATGCTCCACCCCCATCACCACCGTCTCCAACGGAAGACCGCTCGTCGAAGCCTTTACGAACGCGACCGTCGCGGGCTCCCTGAAGATATTTCCGGCCGAGAATTTCACCTCGGTAAACCAGATGATCGCCCCGCAGACCAGGCAGAGAAGGAGCATGCCGATCTTCTTCCAGACCCTCCCGTTGATGATCGTGTTCAGGATGGGAAGGATCACCAGAAGAAATCCCAGGATGTGGAGCGGCATCACCCAGGGGAGCAGGTAGTAGACCAGCCGGATGGATTCAAGATCCTGACTGCCGGGAAACGGCATCAGCAGATACGTTTTCAGCATCCCCGGAATCATCAGCAGGAGCAGCCCCGGAATGAACATGTAGCGATAGTACGGCGCAAGCGGAAACCGGGTTCTGGCTTCGTTGTTCGGCATGGCGACAGTGTAGATTGTTGGGTTGAAGACATCGGCCTGTTCCGGTTCGTGGGGGCTTGTGACCGGCGCGATGCGGGGGAATATACACAGGATGTGCCCGCCGTGCCATACGGATGGCCGGTCTCCGGCGATCGCCCAGGTGTGACATCGGTCATATATTCAGGTCTTTTCCCATGGCGCGACCATACGATCGCGCCCGATGAACATTCCAGTCAGTCATCTCGGAACCCTCCCGATGCATTCATATCTCTCGTTCGCGGCGTTGCTCCTCATGACGTTATTCCTCGCCGCCTGCGGCTCATCCTCTGATCCGGGCACCCCGATTCAGCCGCCGGGAATCGGGAGCAGATACCTTCTACAGTACGACGTGTTCGATTCAACGGGGACAGCACCCTCCGAAAGCACCGATTACGCGATGACAGTGGTCGCGCAGAAGGCTCCCTATCACGGCAGGAACGGTGTGACGATCTTCGAGATCCCCGGCATATTCGGCGCCGACAGCGTCGGCTACTTCTACGATCCGAACGGGGATTTCGAGATACCGTGGAGTTACTTCTACGCCGGCAACGGCCACGAGTTCTACACGGGGATCGTCTGGACCCCCCTTTCCATCTCCGCGAAGCCGGCCACCACCGGCGTCTACGCCATCGATACGGCATTCGGAGCCGGGGCGAACGCCACACGATATACGCTGACCCGTACGGTATCGTATCTGCGGCCGGACAACCTGACGGTGGGAACGGAGGTGGTCCCGGTTGAGGTGTTCGTGGTCCGCACGGCACGGGCGTTCACTGCCAACACCACATCCTTCACGCTCCAGCTCGACACCATCTGCTACGCGCCGAAGCTCAAGTTCCCCGCGCAGATCAGCACGTCGGTTTCCGACGACATCGGCGGAATAGCCCGCCAGAGGACGACGCTGACGGAGTACATTCTGAAGTAGGCTCCCCGAAACTCTTCCCGCGCATCCCCGTGTACGCCCGATCGATCGGCGCGCTCCGGCACGCGCAACTCTCCCGTCGGCGTGCTATCTTTCGCGCTGTCTGATTTGATCAATATCTCGATGAGGAACTGACACATGGCTACCAACGGCGGCGGGATTGTTTCGGGTGAATCCATGGACGCGATGGGGGATGTTCTGATGGAACAGCAGGTGGAGGCATTCCCCTTTATCACGGCGCTCAGCCTTGCCCCTCTCATCCGCTTCTGGGATCAGGGAGGAACAGGCCCCGGTGCCGTCCGTCCGGAGGTGCTCCGGGCGCTGCGGAAGGATCTTCAGGGCGCGCCGGAACTTCTGGAGCCGATCATCGACGCGACAGTGCTGGACCGGCACCGCGAGACGGTGGAGAAGCTGATGAGCATCGTCTTCCCGCCGACGTTCTGGGAGCGAGATATCTCCGCGGCGTTCCACCCGTACGGCTTCAGAAAATTCTACGCGACGCCGGCGTTCGACAGGCTGTTCGAGGATATCGACGGGACGTTTGCCCCCCGCATGGAGGAGAGCAAGAGGAATCGCGGCATGGACAGGGGGACCAGCGCGTACTTCATGATCGCGAAGAAGCTCTACGGCTTCGATATCGACACCGATTACTCGCTTGTCATCGGCCTGGCCGATGCCGGAACGGGGCTCGATCGCTACTACAAGGTCTCCTTCGACTCACGCTTTCTCGATGTGGTCGTCATCGGCGATCTCCCGGCCCTCTCGCCGGAGGAACGGGCGCGGCTGCTGGCGGAGCCGAACAACAACGCGCTCTGGAGAACGCTGCTGCCGCCGGAGAGATTTCAGTTCCACGGGTTTATGATCATCAACGCGGTCGATGTCACCGAGCAGGAGGCGCTCTCCATCCTCCGTCGCGATCTTGTGGAGAACGATTCACTCTCCTCGCGCGAACGGTTTACCGAGCTGCAGACCCGCGTGCGGACCATCCTCGGGAAGCCGGAGATCTCGCTCGGGCTCAGCGCCGTTCATGGCGATCAGGTCCTGCTGCTCAACACGCATCGCAAGAGCGACAACCGCTGCATCTTCACCGATTCGGTCCGCTACCGGCTGGCCGATTTCAACGGATCGATCTACGAACGCGCGTTGCGGAGCGGGCAGATTCAGTTTATCGACGATCTGAGGACGTGGCCGGACCGGACGGAGATGGAGGAGAACACGCTGGCGAAGGGATATGCGAACATGTGCGTGGCGCCGCTGCGCGATCGGGATTCCGTGGTCGGCCTGCTCTACATCCTCTCGCCGGTGCCGGGGGATATCAACAGGATCAACGCCCTCCGCCTGAATGAGGTGCTCCCCCTCTTCGCGATCGCGGTGAAGCGGAGCATCGAGGAATTGAACAACCGGGTGCAGCGGATCATCCGTGAGGAATACACGGCGATTCACCCATCGGTGGAATGGCGGTTCCGCAAGGCGGCGCTGAACATCATCGCGCGGCAGGACAGCGGCGCGGAGGTAACGCTGGAGCCGATCCTCTTCAACGGCGTCTATCCGCTCTACAACGTCACGGATGTCCGCGGCTCCTCCACGCAACGGAACCTTGCCATCCAGCAGGATCTTGTAAGCCAGTTGAAGCTGGCCCGGGAGGTGATGCGTTCGGCGCGGCGGGACAGAGCCCTCTCCATCCTCTCCCATCTTGCCTTCCGCATCGAGCGGCATATCACCGCCATCGAGAAGGGGCTTGGCGCGGGGGATGAGGCGAACGTGCTGGCGTTCCTTCAGGAGGAGGTGGAGCCGCTGTTCGATCATCTGGAGACCTTCGGCGACGGCGCGGCGCGGGGCGTTGCGGCCTATCGCGCGGCGATCGAGCCGGGGCTTGGCATCCTCTACGACCGGAGACGGCAGTACGAGGAGAGCATGGCGCAGATCAACCGCACATGCGCCGCGTATATCGAGGCGGAGGAGGATCGCGCGCAGAATATCTTCCCGCACTATTTCGAGAAGCACGAGACCGACGGGATTGATATGAGCATCTACGTGGGTGCGCCGCTGGTGGAACACGGGACGTTCGATCCTCTCTACCTGCGGGAGCTGCGACTCTGGCAGTTGATGGTGATGTGCGGCCTGGCCCGCGCCGGCGAGAAGATCAAGCCCCGCCTCTCCGTGCCGCTCGATACCACGCATCTGGTGCTGGTGCAGCACACCCCCCTCTCCATCCGGTTCCGACTGGATGAGAAGCAGTTCGATGTGGATGGCGCGTACAACATCCGCTACGAGATCATCAAGAAGCGGATCGACAAGGCGACGATCAAGGGGACATCGGAGCGGCTGACGCAGCCGGGGAAGATCGCCATCGTCTACTCGCAGGGGCGCGAGGCGCAGGAATACACGGAGTACATCGAGTTCCTGGTCGCGTCGGGATATCTGGCCGAAGGGGTCGAGGAGGTGGATCTGGAGGATCTTCAGGGCGTGCAGGGGTTGAAGGCGCTCAGGGTCACGGTCCGCATGGACACGATCGATGAGGCGATGGAGTCAATCCCGGCGCAGATCTCCGAGGCGATCCGCTCGATTGCCTCCGTCACGGCGTAGACGCCCCATCATGCAGGCGGCGATCATCCGACACAGCGCGGATCATCGCCGCCGCGGAATCCCTCGCGAAACGCTTCTGCATATGGCGCAGCAGGGGATATCCGATCCGCGTGAGCGGATGGCCGGGGCGCGAGAATGAGAAGATATCGTACCAGACCGAATCGTCGGACCTGTCCCATTCCACCATGAAGCGCTCCTCGCCGATCACCGCGTGCTCCGGCGTCGTGCCGAACCCGAAGCCGTACCGCCGCATCGGGCCATCCTCCACATCCATCACATAGATGATCCTGCATGCGTTGAGCGACCAGAGGAACCAGCTTCGTATCACCAGCCCCACCGTTTCCCCCGGCTCGATCGGCGCGTCGGCCGGGAAGACGCTTCCCCAGCCGAGGCTGTACATCGTCCACCTCTCGATGGCGCGCATGCCGCGCTCGAAATCCTCCTCTCCGGTTCCGATGCGGGTTCTCTGATGAACCGCCCTGTATCCCGCCGGCGCTCCATTGAACGATGCCCCCGCCTCCGGGTAGGTGAAGGGGAGCGAACGCTGCCCCGCGATAAAGTCGCACATGGTCTCAACGGAGGGCTGGCTGAAGAGAAACACTGGATATTCCGGTTTGAATGATGTCCGATAGCATGAACGCCGGGAAAGATGCCACGGGAACCGCATCACAGGCCGGCTCGGCGACGGATGCTGTGTCCGGTGCTCCGGTGGAATGCCGGGGCGTCCCATCCTTGCGCTCTTCCCCACAGACGCTATATTGTCGATGAGCGTCCCGTTCCCGTGGTGGGAACTGCATTCATATAGATCAGCTATGCGGCAACTTATCCCTCTTTTTGCCTTCCTCCTCCTTGCCCTCAACCTTCAGGCGCAGCCGGCTTCCGGCGGGTTCTTCGGAGCCGAGGCATTGCCATCCTTCGACAGAATCAAGTTCGAGCATCAACTCCATTATCCCGATGAGGCAGTCTCGGCCGGCATCAGCGGCATGGTGACGCTCAGCGTGATGGTAAGCGATACCGGCAGGGCTACGGTGATGTCGGAGCAGTTCGGCGATACGAAGATACTTGCCTCCCACGTTCGCGATGTGATCCAGGCGACGCGGTTTGCCCCGGCCGTCAAGAAGGGACGCCCGGCGATGCAGATGATCAAGATGCGCGTCCGGTTCGATCTCGACCCCGCCTCCCCGGTTACCGCCGTGGGATCGTCCGATGAGATCGTGGTGCATCCCACGGCTGAACAGCTCGCGCGACTGGCGCCACCGCCGGCCCAGAACAATCAGGGGCCATCGATCACCACCGGCGCCCCATCCATGCATACTGCTTCGGATGATACCACCGCCGCGCCCCCCACGGCAAACAGAGGGCCGATATGGAACCAGGTGGATCTGGCCTCACGGCTGGTCTATCCTCCGGAGGCGCTCAGCCGCGGAATCGAGGGGACGGTGATGATCCATGCACGCGTTGATCCGGGAGGTCGTGTCGTGGAGGCAACCGTGGCGAAGACTGATGACTCGCTCCTGGACGACGCGGCGTTGAAAGCCGTGCGGGAAACGCGGTTCCTGACGGCGATGGCCCAGGAAACCCCGGTCTGGGTTGACGTTCCGGTCAGCTTCAGGCTGGCCGACAGAAACCAGCGCGAGAAGTAGCCCCAGGCCCCCCTTCCGTGAAGGGGGATGTTGTACGGAAACCGGACCAAACCACGCCCACTGTCCGGATGGCGGTCACTACCCAATCCCTCCAATCCTCATTTCCTCTCTGTTTTCAGCGTTTTTGGCTGATGGCACGGTCTTGATACATCCCTCCTGCAGTTCTCAATAACAAACTCAGTCGTCAAACCTCTTCCAGACCGACATCATGAAAAAGAATATCTCATTCCTCATTGCCTTCTCGATCGCATTCGTCATCGCCTTCGTTGCAACCACGCTGCTTGCCTCGGCTCAGTCGGCCTCGGTTACCAGCACCGCGACCATCGTCACGCCCATCTCCGCGTCGGCCACCGCCCCACTCGCCTTCGGAACCATCACCAAGGGCG
>JAQBOZ010000031.1 GCA_028287785.1 Chlorobiota bacterium | reverse complement strand
TGTTGACCGTGCCGCCGGCGATCGTCAGGTTATCGTTCACCTGTGCGTCCGTCAGGCCGTTGCCGATGCGAACCGCATTGACAGTCGTCGTGCCGGAGTTCGTCGATGCGATCAGCGCATCGCCCTGGGCCGCCGTTGTCGGTAGCGTCTGCGTTGCGGTGAATGTGTTGGCGTTCGCAAGGTTGATGCCCAGCGGAGTGGCTGTCGTGCCGTTACCAATCAGAGAAGCGTTGGTGCTCACGGCCACATTACCGGCCGTGGTGACGAAGTCCTTCGTCACCAGCGTGGTGCCTGGATCAGCGACAACCGTCGATGCCGAGGTTCCCTTCGCGGTCAACGCGAGGCTGGCTCCGTTGATCGTCGTGAAGGCGCCGGTGTTCGGCGTCGTTGCTCCGATCGGTGTGTTGTTGACCGTGCCGCCGTTGACCGTCAGATTGTCCGCCACGCGAGCGTCGGTGATCGTTGTTGTGCCCGCGTTCGTCGAGGCGATAAGAGCATCACCCTGGGCCGCCGTCGTTGGAAGCGTCTGCGTTGCGGTGAACGCGTTGGCGTTCGCGAGGTTGATACCCAGCGGAGTCGCCGTCGTACCATTGCCAACCAGCGATGCGTTCGTGCTGACCGCCACATTACCGGCTGCCGTCACGAAGTCCTTGGTGACCAAGGTGGTTCCCGGATCAGCAGCGATCGTCGATGCCGATGTGCCCTTCGCTGTCAACGCCAGGCTCGTGCCGTTGACCGTTGTGAAGGCACCCGTGTTCGGCGTCGTTGCGCCGATCGGTGTGTTGTTGACCGTGCCGCCGTTGACCGTCAGATTGTCCGCCACGCGAGCGTCGGTGATCGTCGTCGTACCGGAGTTCGTCGATGCGATCAGCGCATCGCCCTGAGCCGCCGTCGTCGGTAGCGTCTGCGTTGCGGTGAACGTGTTGGCATTCGCAAGGTTCAGGCCCAGCGGAGTCGCCGTCGTGCCGTTGCCAACCAGCGATGCGTTCGTGCTGACCGCCACATTACCAGCTGCCGTCACGAAGTCCTTCGTCACCAGCGTGTTGCCGGCATCCGCCGCCGCTGTCGAAGCCGATGTTCCCTTTGCCGTCAACGCGAGGCTTGCTCCGTTGATCGTCGTGAAGGCGCCGGTGTTCGGCGTCGTTGCACCGATCGGTGTGTTGTTGACCGTGCCGCCGGCGATCGTCAGGTTATCATTTACCTGCGTGTCGGTCAGGCCGTTGCCGATGCGGACCGCATTCACCGTGGTTGTACCGGCGTTCGTCGATGTAATCAACGCATCGCCCTGTGGCGCCGACGCTGGAAGCGTCTGGGTCGCGGTGAACGTGTTGGCGTTCGCAAGGTTGATCCCAAGCGGGCTGGCGGTTGTGCCGTTACCGACCAGCGAGGCGTTCGTGCTCACGGCCACATTACCGGCCGCCGTCACAAAGTCCTTCGTCACCAGCGTGGTGCCTGGATCAGCAGCGATCGTCGATGCTGATGTCCCCTTCCCCGACAGAGCGAGCGAGGCGCCCGTGATTGCGGTGAAGGCACCGGTGTTCGGCGTGGTACCTCCAATCGGCGTGTTGTTGATCACACCCGCGGCGATCGTCAGGTTATCATTTACCTGTGCGTCGGTAATGCCGTTGCCGATACGAACGGGATTGATGAAGGCCGTGCCGGCGTTGGTGGCTCCGATAAGCGCATCACCCTGCGCCGCCGTTACCGGAAACGTCTGCGTTGCCGTATAGGTGTTGGCATTACCGAGGTTGATGCCCAGCGGGGTGGCATTGGTGCCGTTGCCGATCAGCGAAGCGTTGGTTACCACCGTCACGTTGCCGCTGGTCAGAAAGTCCTTCGTTACCAGCGTGTTCCCCGGATCGGCGGCGGCGGTCGAGGCCGAAGTCGCCTTGCCGGTAAGCGTCAATCCCTGAAACGTGGGCGATGAGGTCGGCGCGATATTCTGCGGTGTCGAGATGGTCACATTCCCCGTGGCGCCCGACACATTGATCTGATTCGGCGTGCCCGTCACCGAGAGAACACCGGTGTTGGCAAGGTTCAGCGTCCCACCGAGTGGAACAACTCCCCCGCCCGACAGGCCGGAGCCGGTATTGATGGTGATCGTGGAATTTGCGAGATCGACATTCTGAATCGATCCATCCAGAATCTTCGGCGACGTGATGGAGTTATCCGCGATATCAAGGCCGCTGATGGTTCCGTCGGCGATCTTCGCGCCCGTCACCGCGCCATCCTTGATTTTTCTGGTTGTCACGGCCTCATCCCCGAGCAGCGGCTCGGTGATGCCGAAGGGGACCAGCGAGAGGGTTACTCCCGGTCCGGTCGGGTTTGTGACGGCTATCGCGCCGTCGGCGCTGTTGATGGAGCTGACACCGCTCGGCGCCCAGATCGTGAAATTGTTCCCCGTGTGGGTGATCGTAGCGCCGCCGGCACCGCTGAAGGTCAGAACACCGCTCTGACCGTTGATGCTCGCGACACCGGCACCGCCGGAGGGCGACGGAGTCTGCCAGGCAAGCCCGGTTCCCGTCGACGTAAGCACCTGGCCGGCGGTGGAGCCGGTGGGATCGAGCTTGGAGAGAGTGACCGCGCCATTTTTGATGTTCTCGCTGGAGATCGCGTTTACAGCGACTGCCGCCGCGCTATCCGCCCAGAGCGACCGAAAGCTATAGGGGGCGGTAGTGAACTGCGTGCGGGGAGCCACCTCGTTGCCGCCATTGATGGTGGTGCCGAGATAATAAGGCTTGGTAAACGGGATCGTCAGAGGGTTGACGCTTCCAAGGATCACATTGAAGAGACCCTTGTTGATGACGACATTCGATTGCGTCTCTGTCCAGATCGGCGTCGTGGAATTCGCCTGATCATAGATCTTGAACGTAAACGTGTTACTGGTGCTGTTGGGAAGAGGTATTCCCTGAGGGTTGGTCGCCAGTCCCTGGTAGCTGATCTGTTGCGGTATCTGCGCTGCCGCGATTCCGCTCAGCAGGACCAGGCCGAGCGCGGAACCAGTGCAGGTTGATAGAGTTTTTTTCATATCGATAACTATTATGAAGGGATGTGCTGTCGCGTATTAGGCTCAAGCGTGTATTACCGCACGATGAGCATCTTCCGGCGTTCCGTCCGGACGCCACCACCGGTAAGCCTGCCACTGCTTCCGGCCGGTTCCACGGTAAGGATGTAGAGATACATCCCGCCGCTTGCGGGCTCCCCCGATGCATTCATTCCGTTCCAGACGGTCTGCTGCTCGCCTTGGTTCTGCCAATCATCGACAAGGCGAGTCACGCGCTTGCCGACGAGATCGACTATCTCCAAGGTCACATGGCTCATCTCTGGAAGAGTGTAGCGAATAGTGGTCGAGGTGGAGACGGGATTGGGGAAGTTATGGAGCCTGAACATCCCCTCTTCAGAGGCAAGGGCGACATCCTGCTCGACATCGGCGACTGACTGAATAGGGAGCCAGAAACCCTGTTGCAATTGAAGCGGGCCATCCGAGGCCGGCCCGATGATCGGCTGTCCGATGGTAGCGGATAGTACCGTACTACCATCGCTGGCGCCAATGACTCCTCCCGTCCCAACGACGGACCAGGGAATCAGAGCGTTCTGGGCATTTGCCGGCACGGTAGCCAGCAGCCCGAACGACGACACCGCTACAGCGCACATCACCGCAGTAAACGGGGCACGGTGTTGCATTCGTAACCTCCTGATAAATGATTGAAATTCGCGGGAAGTGAGGTCAATATAGCTGGACAGCCATAGGACCGGAATTGGACCTCCGCGTTTTCGCCGACCTGTACAAACCCCCGTGCATGCGTTCATAACCGAAACGCCACGGCACGGCCGTGCTATGAGAAATTGAGAATGTCGAATGGGGAGATTACGGCTTGGGGGGAAGCCTGTGAACACGAGACGCATCTGGAATGCGCCTGGTGGTATGGAGTAAGCGACATCGGATCGGGCCCGATTACACTCTGGACACCGACAAACCCTCGCATATCTATCGTGGCCTGTCTGTTAACTCTTCTACGCCAGCTAAGTTACACCAGCATCCAAGCTATTGCAATAGTGGTGCCCACAATTTTTCTTCTGATCAAACAATTCGAAATGCAAGGCCTGCCAGTTTGGAATGTTGCCGCCATAATTCCAACAATACCTGACAATTCAAATCCCGAGGGACGGCAGATTTCCAATAGACAATGACGTAACGAATGGATGATCGAGGACATTGGAATAAGCAGCAAAACAAATGCCACGAGAATTAACTCCTCGTGGCATTTGTTTAATTCAACCTGAGCTGTGTGCGATCAGTTGTTCTGCGGCTTCAGATCGAGCGCGGCGGCAACCGGCTTCGCCTCATCCACAGCGCTTTTCTTCCCTCCGGAGAGCCCGGAAATAGCGCGGCGGGACGTGCTCCCGATCCAGTCCAGCGTCTGGTCAAGTGTAGAATAGACAACCGGAACCAGCACCAGCGTCAGAAGGAGCGAGCTGGTAAGACCGCCGATCAGCACCCACGCAAGGCCGGATTTCCATTCTGCACCCGCGCTTGTCGAAAGGGCGATCGGGAACATGCCGAAGATCATCGTCGCCGTGGTCATGATAATTGGACGGAGACGCTCGCGCCCGGCTTCCATGAGCGCATCGCGAACGCTTGCCCCCTCCTCCCGCAGCCGGTTGGTGAAGTCGACGATCAGGATCGCGTTCTTCGTCACCAGCCCGATAAGCATGATCACCCCAAGGATGGAGAAGAGGTTGAGCGTCTTGGCCGTCAACGCCAGCGCCAGCAATGCTCCGATGATCGCCACCGGGATCGAGAAGAGCACCACGAACGGATAGCGATAGGAGTTATAGAGCGCCACCATCACCATATAGACGAAGAGGATGGCCGCCATGAGCGCAGCACCAAGGCTCCCGAAGGCATCTCCCTGGTTCTTCAGATCACCGTCGTAGGCGATCTCGACGCCGGCAGGCAGCTTCGTGGCGGCAATCGCCTTCTGGATTTCACCGCCGACCGTGCCGGTGGGCCGGCCGATCACCTGCGACAGCACGTTGACCGTCGGATTGCGATCCTTCCGCTGAAGAATCGTCGGCCCGGTGGTCTGGATGATCGACGCAAACTGCTTCAACTGCACCTGCGCGCCGGTCCTCGTGATAAAGCTGAGGTTCGATACATCGGCCGTATGGGAACGATCCGCCTCATCAAGCATGATCCTGATATCGTACTCGTTCCCCGCGTCGCGGAACTTCGCGTCGTCGTCGCCGCTGAGTGCCAGCCGGAGCGTTGCGCCCACCTCGGCGAGCGAAAGCCCGAACGAGGCCATCTTCTCGCGATCGATCTGGACGCGCGTCTCAGGCTTTCCATCCTCGGACGAGAGACGGACATCGGCCGCGCCGGGGATCTTCCTGACCAGATCCGCCACGACATTCGCGGCGAAACGGACGGAGTCGAGGTTTGCTCCCACCACGCCGATCTGAATCGGCGTCTGGTTGGCCGTGCCGAAGATGCCGATCGGGTTGACACGCACCTTCACTCCGGGGATATCTCCCACCTTCTGCTTGATCGCCTCGGCAACATCATCGGTGGACTTGACGCGCTGCTCCTTCGGGACCAGAGCGACGTTCAACTCCGCGTTGTTGTTCGAGGTCTGCCCCACCAGCCCCTCGCTCGACGCACCGACGTTCACGAACGCCTTGTTGACCTCGGGCATTTCCAGCACCGTCCGCTCCACCTGCTGCGTGATCCGGTTCGTCTGTGCAAGCGTCGCGCCCGGCGGCAGCTCGATCGATACGGCGAACTCGCCACGATCGGACTGCGTGATGAACTCACCGCCGACGAAGCCGAATCCCACCAGCGCGAACGAGCCGAACAACAGGACGAGCGTCGAGACAAACACCACCCAGCGATGCCGCAGGCACCAGCCGAGGATGCCCACATAGAACGCCGTGAGTTTGTCGTACTGCCCCTCGAACCAGAGCCCGAAGCGTCCCATCAGCGTCTCTTTGGTGAGATGCTGAAGCCTGGAGAACCGGGAGGCGAGCATCGGCGTGACCGTGAAGGAGACGAAGAGGCTGAGGAGCGTGCTGACCACGACGACCAGCGCGAAATCCCGAAGGATATTCCCCACAAGCCCCTGCACAAGCGTAAGTGGAAGGAACACGACAACGTCCACCAGCGTGATCGAAAGGGCCGCAAAGCCGATCTCGTTACGACCGCGAAGCGCCGCCGTCCGCTGGTCATCGCCAAGCTCAAGCCGCCGGTAGATGTTCTCCAGCACCACGATCGAATCATCCACCAGGATGCCGACCACCAGCGACAACGCCAGCAGCGTCATCAGGTTGAGCGTCAGCCCGAACGCATACATCGCGATAAACGTGGAGATGAGCGACGCCGGAATGGCGACCATCACGATCACCGAGTTCCGCAGGCTGTGGAGGAACAGGAGCATCACGCAGGCCACCAGGATGACCGCGATAAACAGATCGTGCGTCACCGCGTCGGCCGCGTCCACCGTGAAGAGTGAACCATCCTGCGCCACGTCGAACTTCAGATTCGCGCTCTTGTTGGAAAGCTCCAGCTTCTTCAGCTCCACGCGCACCAGCTTGCTGACATCCACCGAGTTGGCGTCCGACTGCTTCTGCACAAGGATACCGATGGCGCTCACATTGTTGATGCGGCTCATCGTCTGATCCTCCTTCTGCCCGTCCTGCACATCGGCCACATCGCTCAGCTTGACATCGCCCCCGGCGCGCGACTTGCCGACGACAAGATTCCTGAGCTCCGAGATCGATGCGATCTTGCCGGCGATACGGACCACGAACTGCCCATCGGCATCCTTGATGTTGCCGGTCGGGAAATCCAGGTTCGATGCCTTGATCGTCTGCGTCACCGCGGCCAGGGAAAGCCCGTAGCCGATGAGAGCATCCTCATGAAGATTCACCTGGATCTCCCGCTCGTTTCCGCCCACCAGCGTCACATTTCCAACGCCGGGCACCTTGGAGATCTGCGGCTTGATCCGGTCCTTCAGGAACTGGTAGAACTCCTTCTCCGGCATCGTGCTGGTGACGCCCATGCGAAGCACGGGGATCTCATCCAGGGCGAACTTGGAGAGCGTGGGGCTCTTGACTCCCTCGGGAAGGCGGCCAAGCACCTCTCCCACCTTCCGCTGCGCGTCCTGCAACGCGAAATCGATATTGGCGGACTGGAGATACTGGATGGTCACGAACGATACTCCCTCGCGGGAGCTCGACCGGACGTCCTGAATCTTGTCCAGCCCCGATACTGCGTCCTCGATCACCTTCGTGACGGATGCCTCGACCTCGCTCGGGGAAGCACCGGGATAGACCGTCGCAATGGTCACGACCGGCGGGCTGATCTTCGGCAGCAGCTCGTACTTGAGCTGCGCGAAACTGAAGAGGCCGAGCACTCCAAGCGCCGCGAAGATCACGACGACCAGCGTGGGGCGCTTGATTGATAATTCGGTAAGTGTCATGACTCTATCTATTTGAGCGTTCTTTGTTCACTGTGTAGCGCACGAGACCGGGAGGGATGATCGGGGTTCTCCCCGGCCAAGGCCGGAGAAGCATCCCGCACGGGACGCCCCGCTCCCGGTCGCGGATATCGGGCTTACGGATTCTGGTTCGTCACGGTGACCTGTGCTCCGTCGCGGATGTTGTTCTGGCCGCTGACGACCACCTTGTCACCCTGCAACAGACCCTTCAGCACCTCGATCTTCGTCCCGACTTCCTGTCCCACCTCGATGTTCCGCACCTTCGCCACGCCGTTCTCCACAACGTAGACCTGGGCGTTCTTGATGCTGCCGAGGAGCGCCTCGCGCGGCAGGAACTGCGCGCTATGGCTGGGGATGGAGATAAAGTGAACGCGACCGAACATCCCCGCCCGCAGCGGATGCTCCGAGGTGTTGGAAAGGGTCACCTCCACCGGATAGGTATGCGCCTCGTCCGCCTTGGCGCCGATCATCGTCACGCGGGCGTTGAATGTCACGCCGGGATAGACATCGGTGGAGATCTCCACGCGATCGCCATCCTTCAGCTTGAAGACATCCTCCTCCGGCACATTCACCTTCACCTTGAGCTGGGAGATATCGACGATCGTGATCACGGGCGTTCCCGGCGCAAGCGAGGTCCCGATCTCGATCGGCCGCGCGGTCACGACGCCGGAGATCGGCGAGGTGATGCGGGTATCGCGAAGCTGGCGACGCGCTATCGTCAACTGTGTCTCAGCCCCCTTCATCGCCTGGTACATGTTCTGCACCTGGATATCGGCAACGCCCCCCTGGCTCTCGCTCTGGAGGAGCTTGTAGCGGTCCAGATCGGTCTTGGCCTTGTCGTAGTTGATCTGCGCGTTCGCCACGGCGGCGGACTTCAATTCGTCGTCGACGCGGGCAATCGTTGCGCCGGCGGAGACATGGTCCCCCACGCGCGGCCCCACGGCCCTGACGCGACCCTGGGTTTCGGAGGTAACGGATACCTCGCGATTGGCGACGATCGTCCCCACCAGCGAAAGATCGTCGCTGACGGTTTCAACCGTGATCGGCGCAACCGTGACGGCAAATGCCTTGGGGGGCGGAACTTTGGACTTCTCGTTGCTCTTCGCCTTGTTGTTGCGAAGGATAAAGACCATCGTGCCGACGATCACAATCGTGATAATTACTGCAAGCACCTTCTTCATGGTGACTATCTCTCTGGTATTGTTGTCTGTGTTGAACGTTCTTCAATCTATCAGGGTGATCGGCCCGCACCGGAACTACTGTCCGGGCACGGCCTCGTATTTGATGTTGGCGTTGTCGTCGGTAAGCTGATAATGATCACCGAGCAACCCTTCCACTTCCGAGAGCGCCATATCGAAATCGTATACGGCGTTGAGCTGATTGAGCTTTGCCTGCGCCAGCGCCAGATCGGCGTCGTTGATGGCAAGCTGCGTGCCGGTCCCCGCCCTGTAGGAGGTTGTGGCGATGGTATAGGCGCGCTGTGCCTGGTTGATCGTGAGATCGCCCGTGGAGATCCTCTGGCGCGCGTAGTCCACCTTCCTCAGCACGATTCCAAGCTGCGTGGAGAGCGCCTGCGCTGCCTGATCGTACCGCAGCTTGCTCTGCTCCACCTGAAACTGCGCCTCCTTCACCTGCGCGTCTGTCCTCCAGCCGCTGAAGAGGTTGTAGCTCAGGTTCAGCCCCACAAAGGATGTCGGCTGAAAGCTGATGTCCGACACGTTATCGAACTGCGTGGAGAGGCTGTAGCGGCCGATGAAGGAGACCGAGGGGAGATAATCGGCCTTCTTGATTTTCACAAGCAGCTCGTTCACCTTCTCGTTCAGCTTCAGCGTCTGGAGCTGCGCGTTGTTCCTGTCGAGAATCGTCCTGGCCTCCGCCACCGACGGCTCCACCTTGTCAAGCGATACCGGCCGCGTAAGGCTCTCGGTGAGCGCAATCGGGTTGTCGCCGGTAATGCCGACCACCAGCCTCAGATTGTCGATCGCCTGCTGATAGTTATCGCGGGACTGTATCACCACCGGGCGCTGGTTCGCCGCCTGAACTTCCGCGCGGATCGCGTCGAACTCCGGACGGAGCCCCACCTTGAACTGCAACTGCGCGTTCTTCAGGTTCTCCTCGGCGTTTGCCAGCAACGTCTCGTTCACCCGCAGTGCCTCGCGGGCAAACAGGGCGGTGTAGTACGCGCGTTTCACATCGAGCACGGTCTGTCCGGCCTGCGTGCGAAGTGACTGCCGCGAGATCTTGCCATATTCCTTGGCCGCCTCAACCGCCGTGGAAAGCGCGCCGTTGTAGACGATCTGATTCACGGTGGCGTCGGCCCCCAGCACATTATCCGATCCGATCTTGATCGGCCGGGTGATCCCATCGGCGCCGGGGAAATAGAACACCTGGCGCTGAAGATTCCGCTGGTAGCTGGAGGTGAGCGTCAGCGATGGATAGGCCGTCGCATACGCTTCGTCGATCTGCGCCTCAGAGTTGGCGATCATGATCCGCGCGATCTGCAGATCGCGATTGGTCTTGATGGCCGCATTGATCGCGTCTCCAAGCGAGAGGCGGGTGGTGTCCTGCGCGGAGGCAAGCACCGGTAGCGTTAAGAATGCTGCTAACGTGATGAGTATCTTCTTCATGAGACGGACTCTCGGGCTGATGTACGGCGGAAGATTTCCCTCCAGCCGATAAGTATGGTTCTGTTATCGTGCTATACCGTTGAAGAAAACGGCATGAATCAATCTGGTGGCATCGGCTACTTCGCGTTCGATATCCTGAGGGGTGAGGTCCGCGAAGATCTTTGAAAGGCTCATGTGCGGGTCGTTCGCGCTGTCCGCCTGAACGCAGCTTCGGGGATCGGAGAGCCGGCCGAGCACGCGGCAGTTGAACTGCCCCATCAGCATGTTGATCAGGATGATCGCCAGCGCCATCGGCTGGACATCGTTCATCACCGTCCCCCTGGTCTGTTCGGCAGCGATCGTATCGGCCACGATTCCGAGAAGTTGCGGCATCAAATGCATCAAAGGGTTTCCCCCACGCAGGTGGTGGGACTCCCTGATGAACAGCTGCACGGCCTCCAGATTGTTGAAGAACAGGGTCAGCTCCTCGCGGATAAACCTGTCGATCTTCTCCGGAAACGGCGCGTCGCTCTGCAACGTCCGCTCGGCAATCAGCTTCAGCGCCTCGAAGGAATCCTCCAGCACAACCTGGAAGAGCGCTTCCTTGTTCGTGAAATAGTTGTACAGCGTTCCCTTGCCGAACTCCGCCAGCTCGGCAACGTCTTCCAGCTTTGTATCGTTGAAACCCTTGCGGGCAAACACCGTCCGCGCCGCCTGGATTATCTCCCGCCGACGAGCCAGTTTCTCTCTATCTCTTCGCGAGATCTGCGTGATATTGTTATCCATTGGAGGGGTAAAAGCTGTCGAGCCTTTGTTTTTCACTCATGGTTCACATACTGACCAGCGAGTCATTTTCCGACCGAACAGTACGAACATAGGAATGGCGGTCCATCTCCGCAAGTTATGAGTTGTAAACAGTTGCGTGGAGGTCGGGTCCTTTCGGTGAAGAGCTGGAAATAGTGATATTTCGGATAAAACGGGGGGATCGATCGTCATTGCGCGGGTGAAGAATTGTTGCCGTGAGGTTAAACCGGCGCCGGCCACGGGCGTTTACACGGACAAATTCCCTCCGCCAGCCCCCGATACGCCACTCCCGGTGGTCTCCCCGTTCACGAACATTGTTGATCAGCATGAACAATCGATACCGGATTTCACTGCTCGCGACGCTTTTCATTCTTACTGCGGCCTCCCTTCTACGCGCCCAGCCATCGGTCGATTCCGCAGCGAAACGCCTCGTTCTCCGCGATAAACGGCTTTTCGACAGCATCGCGATCAGACGGGACACCACATTTCGTCGCGACGAGACACATCCGCTCCCCGAGCATCTTCCCGGAAGCTGGTCGCCGGAGTTTCCAACGAATTTTGCCCGGCGCCCGCTGCTCAAAATGGAGGACTCCCCCCCATTTCTCCTCAACTACGACAGGGCCGACGGTTTTTTTCTGGGCGTGGGAGATAATCTGCCGGCGACGCAGTTCCTGGAAAAGCGGATTCAGGGATATTTCGGGTTCGGCTACGCGTTCGGCTCGCATTACTGGCAGGTCTATGGCGGGTTGAGCAGGGATTTCCTCTCCACCACCACGCCGCTCAGGATCGGCGGTGAGGGGCATATCCTGACCGACACGCGCGATGCCTGGAAGGTGGAGCGTTTCGAGAACAGTCTGGACGCGCTGCTGGCCGGCGTGGATTCCCGCGATTACTATCAGCGGAAGGGCTACTCACTTTCGATCGAGCAGTTCCTGAGCCCCAGAATCGGCGTCAGGGGGGAATTCCGGAGCGATCGTTATATAAACTCGCGGCGCGAGGTGGGTTGGTCGCTCTTCGGCCCGAAACAACCGTTCCGCGACGTTCAGGGAATTCAGGAAGGGCGCCTGACCTCCGCTGCCGTGGGGCTGGTGATGGACTTTATGAGCCTGAGAAGCTGGAGCGAAACGGAGTTCGGCCTTGAAACCGAGGCGGAATGGGGATCGCTGGATGGAAGGTTTGCACAGTACGTGCTCGATCTCCGATTGAAGACCGTGGCGATCGACCCATGGCTCTCCCTCGCCGTTCACGGTCGCGTGGGGAGCGCGACCGGCGCGGCGCCGCTGCAGAAGCTCTTTACGATCGGTGGATGGGGAACGCTTCCGGGATATCCGCAGAACGCCTACCAGGGGAATCGGATGGCGCTGTTGCAGACCGATCTGCTGATCGCGCCGTTCGCCGACAGCAGGTTTCTGCACAATCTCCGGGTAATCTTTTCAAACGACTTCGGCGCGGTAACCACCGCCGACAGCGCAGCGGGCCCCTTGGCCGGCATCCCCACCGACCCGGCGCTCTTCCTTTATTCTCCCGGCATCTACGTCGGGACGCCGGCGGGACAGTTCAGAATCGGCTATGCGTTCCGCACCGATATCTTCCGCGATCCACGGCTGATCATCCGGCTCAATCAGGTATTCTGAACGACGGTGGCAAAACGACGAGGGGATCGCCCGAAGCCGCGTCATGCGCGAAACCGGGCGATCCCCTGTTGTACCATGCCCTTACCGGGCATATCGTGGGGCACTCTTAATCGCGCAGCCTTGGATCGGTGGCATCGCGAAGACCGTCGCCGACCATGTTATAGCAGTACGCCGTCAGGAAGATCATCAGCCCCGGAAACACGGCGAGCCACCAGGCGAACGTGGCCGTGCGCGACTGGTTCAGCGCGGACCCCCACGTCACCGTCTCGATCGGGACGCCGAAGCCGAGGAACGACAGCGCCGATTCGGTAAGAATGGCGCCCGCGATGCCGAACGCGATCGACACCAGCACCGGGGCAATCGAGTTCGGAAGCACATGGCGGAAGATGACGCGCGTCGCTGTAAACCCGACCGAGTTGGCGGCCGTGACATACTCCAGATTCCGCACCCGGAGCACCTCGCCACGCACAAGGCGCGCTATCCCCATCCAGCCGGTGATGCCGATCACGACCATGACCAGAAAGACGCTGGCTCCATAGAAGGCGACGATCGCCAGAATCAGAAAGAGCGTCGGGAAGTTCAGGAACACCTCGGTCACACGCGAGATCACGTTATCCACCCATCCCCCGAAATAGCCCGCCAGAGCCCCCAGAATCACCCCGATAAACGTGGCGATGCCCATCGATATCAACCCGATCGAGAGCGATATCCGCGAGCCGTGAATCAGGCCGGAGAGGACATCGCGGCCCGGCTGATCCGTCCCGAAATAGTGATCGCTGCCGGACTGGAACGGCGGCTGGAAGGAGGCCATGATATCGGTGGAGCTGGCCGCGTACCTGACCGGCGGGAACACCGCCCAATCATATTTCAGCGATTTCCAATCGGCGTTGGCAAGCTCGGGAGCATACTTCGAAAGCCCCAGGCCGACCGCGTAATCCTTGAACACCGGCGCGTAGAACGTCTTGTGGTAGGAGCAGAAAATGGGCTTGTCATTGGCGAGAACATCGGCCAGCAGGGCAACCGCCACCAGGAAGTAGATGAAATAGAGCGCCCAGACCGCCGCGCGGTTCTTCTTGAACTGATGCTTGACAAGGCTCCAGTAGCTCTGATCGGGGCGTTTCTTCGCATTCTTCGGGTCGATCGCAACGCCGTTCGTCTCGGTCGTCACCGGGGTTGCAATTGCTGTTTCGTCGGCCATGCGTTCTATGATTGAGAAATTGATTGCGTTCAAAGCGTGTAACGGGATGCCACCGAAGGGCATCGATCAACGGGCCGAAAGCCCATGCCGCCGGGAACTCCCATGCGGAGCGATCCTCGGGATCACCCCTTCTTCGTGAGCGAGATCCGGGGATCGGCAACGGAGTAGAGGAGATCGGCGAGAAGAACCCCGAAGAGCGTCAGGATGGCGCTGAAGGTAAGCTCACCCATGATCAGCGGATAGTCTCGCTCGTTGAGCGCCTGAATGGCAAGCTGCCCCATGCCGGGGATCGAGAAGATCTGCTCCACGATCACCGAGCCGCCGATGAGCGACGGAAGCAGGCCGGCCAGCAGGGTGATGATCGGGATAAGCGAGTTCCTGAGGGCGTGCTTGTAGACCACCACCCGCTCGGAAAGCCCCTTGGCGCGCGCGGTGCGGATATAATCCTGGCGGATGGTTTCAAGCATCGCCCCGCGCATCTGCCGCGATATATAGGCGAAGCTGCCGTAGGTATAGATGATCATCGGCAGCGCGATATGCCAGAGAAGATCCAGCGCCTTGTCCGCGAACGGCCACGCCGGTGAATAATCCACCGAATGAAGTTTGGCTGATGGGAACAGCTCGATAAACCCGCTCCCCCGGCAGAGATAGATGATGCCAAGCGTCGCCACCCAGAACGACGGGAGCGAGTAGAGCATGAAGAGGATGGCGGTGGATATCTTGTCGGTCTTTGTCCCCGGATGCGTGGCTGAATAGATGCCGAGCGGCACAGCTATCAGGTAGGCCAGCAATATCGATATGAAGCTCATCAGCAGCGTGATCGGGATCCGCTCCCAGATCTTGTCGATCACCGGCCGCTCATCCTTCAACGATTTACCGAAATCGAGCCTTACCAGATTACCGACCCAGTATCCGTACTGCACCGGAATAGGCTCATCCATATGCCACTGCTTTCGTATATTTTCGATCATCTTCTTGGTAACCCCGCGGTCCGCCCTCTCCGATAATCCCCCCGCCTTCAGCTCGGCGGGATCGCCCGGCGCAAGCTGGCCGATCGCAAACGTGATAACAGTGACAAGCAGCAGCGTGGGGATGAACAGGAAGATTCGCTTGAAGATATAGGTAAGCATCGGCGCGGTACATCGAGTGAATGAACGCTTCATGGGAAGCCCATTCCGCGCTCGAAGACATCATCGGGCCGGCTCCGCATAAGAGATTCCTGACGATGATCGAGCATGGAGAGGCGAATCAACGGGAAAATACGGATGGAAAGATGGAGATACCAACACGAACTTCGTTCGGGGGAGATTCATCGGCCCATAAACAGCCCCTCCGGCAAAAAAAAGGGAACCCGGAGGCCGGGTTCCCTTGATTGCTTTTGACAGCGGGCGTCGTCGCCGGCTCAGTTCATCGCCACGGCCTTGTTTCCGTAACGCTGCGCTCCCTTTGGCGACCACCACCAGCCGGCGTTGTAGCAGGGGCGCGGAGCGTAGAACTTCGTGTTCTGGAACCGATCGCTGAAGGCGCCGGTCACCTGCTCGGCCACGAGGAAGTTGTACGGCTGCTCGTCGTGAATGATCTCCTGAAGCTCCGTGTAGAGAGGAAGCCGCTTCGAATAATCGAACTCGCTCCTGATGGCATCCAGCAGCTCATCCACCCGCTTGTTCTTGAACGAAACGCTGTTGGAGCCCCCCTCATCCGCCGATTTGGAGGCCCAGATCTGGCTCAGATCCCCCTCCCGCACCTCCATCGCCCACCCGGCGATGCAGGCATCGAAATCCTTGCTGCGCGTCTTCTTCAGATATGTGGCCCAGTCGAGCGTAAGCGTATGAGCATCGATGCCCGCTTTTTTCAGCTCGCTCACGAAGAGGATCGCCATCTGCTGGCGCGCCTGATTGCCGGAGTTGAGCATGATATCGAACTTGAAGGGAGTCCTCACCCCGTTGATCACCTTATCCAGAATGCCATCACCATCGCTGTCGGTCCATCCCGCCTCGGCAAGCATCTTCTTGGCAAGCGCCGGATCGTACTTCATGGTCGGCAGCGCGGTATCGCACTCGGGCCGCTTGTAGAACAGCGGCGACTGCACCGGCCGGGCCATGCCGAAGTAGATCTTCTCGATGATGGCATCGCGGTTGATCAGATGCGCCAGCGCCTGACGCACCTTCTTATCGGCGAACATCGGGTGGAGGGCGTTGTAGCCCACATAGGTGTAGCCGGGATAATCGTAGACGGCGGGCTTCAGGCCGAGCGACGGCATCACATCCTTCACGCGCATGTACTGGATCTTCTCCAGCTTCGGCATCACGTCGAGATCGCCGCCACGGAGCGAGACCAGCGCGGCGTTGAAGTCATTGATCGAGCTCCAGACCAGCTTCTCGGGATACGAAAGCGCGAGCGAATCCCCCTTGTTCCAGTAGTTGGGATCGCGCACCAGCGAAACCCTCTCGTTCCTCCGCCACTCGTCGAACTTGTACGGCCCCGAGCCGATGAGGTACTCCCGCGACATCCCCTTCTCCACCACCGTGAACGAGTCGGCAAACTGCTTGATATAGGGGTTTGTATTGTTGGTATCGTTGCTGTTCAGCTCCGCGAAGCTCATCTTGTCGGTAAGCCCCTTCGGGTCCCAGACATGCTTGGGAAGCGCGTACAACCCGCCCGCGAACTGATCGCCCAGATAATACGGCTTGTTCATGATCACGCGGAGGTGGTATGGATCGCCGTCGACGAGGATGGCGCTATCGACACGTTCGTAGTATCCGCGTGTCGGGGCGGCATCGATGATCATCGGGTTTTTCAGCGTCTTCAGATAGAAGATGAAATCGGCGCCGGTCACCGGAACGCCATCGCTGAACTTCACATCCTTCCGGATATGGAAATCATAGCTCAAGCGGTCATCGCTGATCTTCGGGAGGGAATCGGCAATCCAGGGGACATCCTTCAGCGTTATCGGATCGGTGTTGATCAGCGTCTCGTAGATATACGCGTCGATCTCGCTGGCGCTGGCATCGCTCGAAGTAAGCACATTCAGGCTCTCGGGATCGGCAAGATCGTGAATCACCACCCAGTCCCCTTCCACCGGCGGACCGTTGGCCACGATCTTCTCTCTTACTGTCGGCTTCCCGCACGAGGCAAGCGAGAGCACGGTCAGGGTCAGGACCCCGAAATACGCTCCGCTGCGAAGGATTGAACGGCTGAAATGCTTCATAATGATTGCATGGAAGTTGAGTCTCGATAGTGCGCCACCGGGTTCACGGGACGTGGCATGGCACTAAAGTAACGGAAATCTCCCCTATTCCATTGTGCCGACAATCATTTCAGGGAGCAAAGCGAAGGTCGCGACCGGGTCCGGGCGACGGGCCGAAATGAATCTCTCCGGGCCCCGGCTCCTTCTGCGGAATCTGCGGCTCGTAGCGCTGCGGGATCACAGCCGTATCGGTGTTCGGCGTCTCGGCCTCGTCAACATCCGGCAGCGTCGGGGGCTGAAGGTGCCTGCGCGGGCGATGCACCAGTCGCGGAGCCTGCGGGCTGGTTCTGGCCGATACTTCGGCGGGCATGGCCGGCCCGGAATTGCCGGACGGCGTGCCGGAGATGCCGAACCAGAAGACGACCAGGAGCGTCGACAGGGCGATGGCGGGGGCCGCAACCCAGCGACGGAGAGCGCCCGGACGGCGATCGATCGCGGAGTCGATACGGGACATCATCGCGAGCGAACTCACCGGCATGGGGAGATCGGGCTGTTTCGCGAGAAGCGCGTGGTACTTCTCCCAATCACCGGGAGTATCGTCGGCAGTATGTAGGTTATGTTCGGTCATAATCGGAAATCATTGATCTCGGCTGTTCGTAATCATCCCGGTCATCGGCCGCGGTTCGTCTGCGCCGCGGCCTCGACAGGCCATCCTCAATCCCTGTATCCCTGTCCGTGCATCGCCCGCCGGAACGCCTCCCGCGCATCGAAGATCCGCTTGCGGAGCGCTCCGGGCTTCAGGGTCCACTGCAGAATCATCGCAATCTCATCGTTCTCAAACCCCTCGATATCCCTCAGCACCACGATCTCCCGCTGCTGCGGGGAAAGAGACCCCAGCGCCCGCTCCACGATCTTCGCCACAAGCGCCCCGTCGGCCGAGGCATCGGGGTCGCAGAACACGTTCTGACGGAACTCGAGATCCTCCGTCTCCCCCGATCGGCCGCTATGCGTCAGCGACCGGACGATGGAGCGGACACTTCGCCGGCGAAGCTCGCTCAGCGCCTTCCGCCGCGCGATCGTGAAGAGCCAGGTGGAAAACTTGAACGTCGGCTGATACCCCTGGCGCCGCTCATACAGCGTCATCCATGTCTCCTGCACGATATCCTCGGCCGTGGAGGGATCGACAACGATGCGACAGATGAAACTGTAGAGCTTCGGGTTATAGAGCGCGTGCAGACGGCGGAGCGCCGCGCGGTCGCCACGCTGCAATGCCATCATAAGCTCATTGCCGATATCGTGCAGGGGCTGCGCCGCCGGGGTAACCGAAGCCGGACCGGCGCCATCGGCCTGCTGCTCCGGCTGCGGGGTCTCCCCGGAACCATTCCGGGGATCGCTCTCCGCCGATGGTTCGACGATTGTCGGTGAGTTAGTTGCTATGGTCACCTGCAAACGACTCCACGATCTATAATACCGGCGACACGAGCGCATTCAAGGATCGATCCATTGCACTCGCACGACGGCACGACGTTACACAACTACTTGAAGGGCCGCCCACAAAACGCCCGGAACGGGGCGCAACGTGCGGCTGTTACCGGCGTTCGGAAGACCCAAGATAAGATTTTGGCGATAGTGATAGGCATTAACCGACGAAATTCCGCGGCATTTCCGGAGGGAACATCAGGGACTTAAAGTAACCGTTGAAAGGGTTGCTTCCGGCAAGACATAAGCGAGTTCGTTATCGAATGGACTCCGACAACGATCCTGAAGGGATGTGAATCGTGATAGTCGATCGGTGAGGGATACCGACCTGGAGGAGGGGTGAAAGTGGCTGGGAATCAGCTCGTGATCGCGAAGATCAGCGCGGCCAGGACGCTTCCCCAGACCAAGGCATAGGAAAGACGGCGGGTAAAATCAACAGCGCTCATAACGGCTCGTGTAGTATGGTACGGTTGAACAGCGAAGAGAATTGTCTGCGATACGAGAGGGAACGGAGGAACTGAGTTCCGTTTTTCAGAGATAGTCGGGGGTATCGGAAATGATTGAGGATGGCTCCCCAATTGGTGAAATGTACCTCGACCGGGCACAAATATACACAGACGGACCTTGTTTCCTACGCAAGTAGCGCATTAAAAGCTTGTAACCTGAATCGAAGCTTGAGATGGAGTAACGTACCAACCACCCCCCAGGTTAGCGGGCCCCCTACTCGAAGTCGTGCTCGAAGTACGGAGTGGAACGGTCCGACGAGCGATCATGGCTTGAACTGCGGCGGGATATTGCCGTGTTCAGTTTATCGGCGAAGACCTTCGCGGCGTTATAGCCGTAGTGCTTCAACAGATAGTTGAGAGCGATCACCTCCGCGATCACGGTGATATTCTTCCCCGGGAAGATCGGCAGCCGGACATAGGGGATCTCCACTTCCAGGAGCGCCGCCATCGGATCGTCGAGCCCCGTCCTTGTATAATCCGCCGATGGGTCCCAGTCCTCAAGCTCCACCACGATCTCCACCCTCTTCTGAAAACGGATCGCCCGGATGCCGAACATCTGCCGGACATCCAGAAGCCCCAGCCCCCGAACCTCCATGAAGTGGGGTGCCAGGGCGGTTCCGGCGCCTATCAGAATCCCCTCCCCCTTCCGCGTCACCAGCACAACATCGTCGGCAACCAGACGGTGCCCCCGCTCGATCAGGTCCAGCGCCACCTCGCTCTTGCCGATCCCGGACCGCCCGATAAACAGCACGCCGACGCCGTAGACATCGACGAAGGCCCCGTGGATGGGAGCATACGCGGAGAACTGATCGTCCAGAAAATCGCTCAGGAAGTAGACGGCCTTGGTGGTTTCATGCGGGATGGCGAAGACGCCGATATCGCGCGCCGTGGCGATCTCCACCAGCTCATCATCAAGCTGGTTGCCGCTGGTGGTGATCAGGCATGGGACATCGAAGCTGATCAGATTGCGAAAGACGCTGATCCGCCGGTCGTGCGAAAGCCCCTGAAGATAGAAGAACTCCGTATTCCCCAGCACCTGGATACGGTGATACGTGAAGAGCTTGGTATAGCCGGTCAGCGCAAGCTGCGGGCGGTGAAGGTTCTTATCGGTGATCAGTTTCTCCCGTCCGATCCCGGCGTTGATCGGCCGGAGATCGAAACGGTCGCGGCACTCGTCGGCGAGAAATCCAACGGTGATGCTTTTCTTCCTCACTTCCTGGATGGTGTCGAGAGCGCCCATAAGCTGAATCGATAACGTGAAGGCATCGGGCGACCCGGTTACAAAGAAGGGTGGATCGCCCGCGATGCCGCCAATATAGGGAGCACTCGCAGACTTCCACCCTCGATTTCACCGCCGGATCATCGATCCCGCGTTACTATTCTATGGCAGGTCGGTTATATCGGGCGTCAGATCCGTGATATCGGGCGTGATGCCCGTGATATCGATAAACTCCGGTTTCTCGTGCGGACGCTGCCCGTCGTGGAGCCTGGATTTATACTTGACCAGTTGGCGTTCAAGTTTATCAACGCACGCCTGGATGCTCTTTCGATGATCGTCGGACTTCTCCTTGGCGAAAAGCTGCTCCTTGTACACCGAGATGATCACCTCGGCCATCTTGTCATCGCCCCCATGCGGCCTGTCCTCCAACACGATCTCAGCGTTGACGATCCCCTCGTACAAATGGCTTAGTCCTTGAATCGAATCCTCAGCGAAACGCTGAAGCTCGCTCGGCGCCTTGAAATGCCGCGCGGTGAACTGGATGTTCATAACGTTAGCTCCGTTGTTTGTAAAACGAACAACCTACCGTCGGACGAACTGGAGATTGAGCCCAAGCGTCAGGGTCAATCCTCCAAGATTCATCGTCGCACCATCCTCGGATGGGACGGTCGGCAATCCCTTCCCTCCAAGTCGTACGGCGGCAAAATAGTTGCGCCGTACCGGCAGGGCAAGATAGCTGCCTTCCAGAAATATGCCACGAAACGGAGACCCCTCGGAAAAGTATCCATCGAACCGCAGATCGATGCCGGCGTAGATCCTGAACGCCGGCCCAAGCCCAAGCCCCTTCAGGTTCGTCATGGGACGATAAAACAGGGCAAACGTCTGCTCCCGGACGTTCGTTGTCCAGGTAACGTTGTTGACCGAGAGCCCCCCCACCGCGCCGACATATGACGAGAACTGCGCGGCGACCGGCGTATACTCAATGCCCCCCATCAACGGCACCGCGATCGCGTCGAACTGCTCCACCAGCGATGCCGTCCCTCCCGCCGTCTCCGAGGTATCGCGCAATCCGAAAACGTCGGTGAACGATCCGTACGCATAGGAGCCGGTCAACACGATCCTGACGGGCCCGTGCGATGCAAGACGGAACGTGGCGGTCGGCATGATGAAAGGGTCCAGGCTGTTGACCCTCCCCCCCAGCATGGCATACTGTTCGAAGAAGGAGCCGAGCCCCGGCGATGGCACATATTCCAGCCCGATGGAGAGGACATCGAGATCGCGCGTTCTCGCCGATGACGATGTGCTGTCGGTCAGCACCGCGGTCCTGCCGGCAGTCATCTGCGCGCGCAGGCTCCGCGCCTGACATGGAAGCATCAGCACGGCCAGAAGCATTGCGACACGGAGGAACGGCGACGGGGATGTGGCGCGCGCGCGCGCATCGGCCGGGATGATGGTTGATGATGTCATCGGATGGCTCCGGAGCGGAGGAGGTGATGATCTCTTCTACGTGCGCGATCGGTAATCATTGGTATTCCGGCTCGTTTCATTCCGTGCGGGTATCATCCCCGCCGGCTCTCGGATGCGCCCTGGAGTATGCCTCCTTCAGGCGCTCGATGGTCACATGCGTGTAGACCTGCGTGCTGGAAAGCGATGCGTGTCCCAGCAGCTCTCCAACCTCCCGCAGCCCCGCCCCCTCGTCGAGCAGATGGGTCGCGAACGAATGCCGCAACACATGCGGGCTCCGCTTCTTCTGTTCGGTCACGCGCGACATATACTTCCTGACGATCCGGTAGATATCCCCCCCGGACATCTCCCCGCCGCGATTGCCGATAAAGACCCTGCCGCTTTTCGATCCGGCCGGCAGCAGCTCATCGCGCCGCGCAACATACTGGCCGAGCGCATCGCAGGCATGATCGCCGAACGGCACGATACGCTCCTTCCCCCCCTTTCCCATCACCTTCAGCGTGTGGCTCCGAAGATCCAGATCCCGCATCTCGGCGCCGCAGACCTCCGCGCGGCGGATGCCGGTGGAATAGAGCAGCTCCAGTATCGCCGTGTCGCGCCATCCCTCCGCCGTCGTCCTGTCGGGAATCTCCATCAGGTCGCGCGCCTCGTCGGCGCTCAGGACTGTCGGCAGGCGCTTTTCCAGCTTCGGGGTCTGCACCAGCCGCGCGGGGTTCGCCTCGATAAGATCCCGCGCCATCAGAAACTTCATAAACGATTTCACCGCCGCCAGTTTCCGGGCAACGCTCCGGCGAGCCATCCCCCGGCGGTGAAGCTCGGCAAGATACCCGCGAACCTCCCGCTGGGTTACATCGTTCAGCATCGGCGCGTCGATGCCGAGCGCCCGCACAAGGTGCTGGCAGAACCCCGGAGCGGCGTTCCCGTGCCCGAAACTCTCCGACCCGAACAGATCGGCCTGATACGCCTCGATCGTTTTCGGCGAATAGTTTCGGTCATTTTCCAGATATTCCAGGAATTGCCGTACCGCGATATGCACCGGCAGCGCTTCGCTCATGATCGTTTATCGCTATGTTCAGGGAACGGGATTGAACGTGGTGCCAAGCTACATTATTCCTTCGAGCATTCCAGCATCCCCGGAGATCGACCACAGGCCCGGTCGTGATGGCCTTCGTGGTGATTCAGGCCGCGCCATTCCCCACCGGCGGCCGGATTCCCACGCGCACAATTTCCGCCGTGAGACGGACCGGTTCGGCGGCGAGCGCGTCACGCAACGGAGCGCCCGCCGCCATCCGAGCCGTACGATGGGCCGGATGGCACGGCCTCCCCAGTCTTATCCAACAATCTCTTCATGAAACGAGTTCAGACGTTTCCGCTTCTGGCGATGCTCTTTCTGCTGGCCCTGCCGCTCGGGGCGCAGCCGATGATCTATATGATCCCCGATGTCGGCACGCCGGGGATGAACACGTATGTCGAGGTGATCGCCCCGGTCGGCCAGCTCGGAAAATTCGTGCTGGCCGATGGCCTTGTCTCGCCGGCATTTCTTTCGATAACGTTCACCAACCCGGCCGACTCTCTCAGGATCAGGGTATCCCCCGGCGTGATAAGCTGGGACAGGCGGATGATCTCCTTTCAGTTCTTCATCTCCCCCAATTCTCCGCTCGGCGATGTGCCGATGCAGGTACGGGTGAACACCTCCACGTTCGATATCGGCAGCTTTCATATCGAGCCGACGCAGACGTTCGGCGTGAAGGATGGCGGCGGCGTGATAGGAAGCGGCGGCGGCTGGGGCAATCGGTCCCGCAGAGGGGCGATGATCGTTGACAGCATGATCCTCAACAACGGCGTTTACACCATCGACACCCGCGATCCCGACGCCGCGGTCAACGGCAACCAGGGATATCTCCCGTTGATCATCCTGAGCAGGGGAAGGATCGTGATAGGCCCCGGAGCAACGATCGTGGCAAGCGCGCCCACGGGCGTTCTGTCGAAAAACGGCGGGCCCGGCGGCGGCGGCGGCGGCGGTTACGGCGGACGGGGAGCATTCTTCCCCCTCCCCGCGGTGCCGGCGGAACGCGATATCCCGCTCGGCAGCGGGTTCGCGGGGGGATCGAGCGCCGTTCCCCTGTTCCCGGCAATCGCGGGGAATTTCGGCGAGGGAACCGGGGCGAACGCCGCAGGCATCAACGATGTAAAGGCAAGCGCCATCTTCAGCCCGCAACGCCTCTACGCCGGCGCGCCGGGACATCCGTTCGACGACAACGGCCAGAGCGGCGGTGCCGGTGAGATAGGCCTTGGCGTGGGCCTCGCCTTCGGGCAGCATTTCGGCGGCGGTGGCAACGCGACCAAGGGGAGCGGCCTTCCTCCGGGAACGCCGGACGCGGTCAACGGCCAGATCATCGGGAACATTCAGCTCGTGCCGCTGCACGGCGGCGCCGGCGGCGCAAGCGGCGGCCCGAATGACAGCGTCGGTGGCGGCGGCGGCGGCGCGCTTGCGCTCTACTCCGCAACGGGCGTGCTCCTCTCCAGCGCCGAGGCGCGGGGCGGGGATGGAAAGAACGGATTCAACGGCGCGTTGAGCGGCGATCCTTCCGGTGGCGGCTCGGGCGGCGGAATCACGGTCGGCGGAAAACGTGGCGTGCAGATCGGCACGATCAACGTAAGCGGCGGGCTGCATGGCACGGCGGCGGCATCGGCGGTGGGAGTTCCCGTGGCGGGCGATGGTGGCATTGGACGCTTCCGCCATGATGGGCGCACCGCCGGCGCGTTTTCGCTGACCACGGGCGCCAGCAGCTTTACCGGGCCGACCACCGACACGCTGACCTACGCGGACTCCATGAACTGGACGATACGGGGGACGGGGAGATATCTGCCGGGCAACGGCGGCGACTCGATCTACGTATTCGTCAGGGGGGAGAATTCCGGCTGGAACTTCGCCGCGCCGTTCCGCGCGATCGTTGAGGCGGACAGCACCTGGAGCGCCAGAATCGCGTTCCCGTACGATTCGATCGCCTACGTCTGCGCCGTGCAGCTTACCCCCGCCGCCGATATCACGGCATCGACCCAGGCCACCCGCGTCCCCTCCCATATCTTCTCGCAGTCGGCCGCCAACATCGTCAGGCTCAATCTGATCCCGGTGATCTCGGCGCCGCTGGCCCATCGGCTGGACACCGTCACCTGCCCGACTATACTTTATGACACCATTCCGATCAGAAACATCGGCACCGGCCTGCTGATCATCGGCACCGGCTCCGGCTTCATCGGCCCGAACGGAGGGTTCTACAGGATCGTCTCCCCGGCGCTTCCCGATACCATCCGTCCGGACAGCACCGGCAGGCTTGTGATCAGCTTCAACGGCGTCGCCGCCCCGGCGGGATCGACCGGCGCCACGCTCCGTCTGGCGACCAACGATCCGGCCAGCCCGCAGAAGGATATCGCCATCGACGTGGTAAAGGAGCCGAGGCTCCGCGCCCTTCGGGAGAAGATCATCGATCTGGGTGATGTCTACGTGGGGACCTCGCGCGACACAGTGGCGGTCTACCGAAACCTGAACAGCTATCGCGATACGCTGAACGCGATCGTCCCCTTCTTCTCCATCGGGCCGGGGACGATGGTCCGCACGGCTCCATCTCTTATATCGATCCAGAAGGGGCTGGACTCCGCCATCATCGGGTTCACCTACACGCCGGTCGATACCGGGAGATTCGAAATCCGCTACAGGGTCTACTCCGATCCGTGCGATCAACTGGACACGCTGATCATCAGGGGCTACGCCCGCTCGCCGATCATCAGCGCCAGGAAAACCTGGGAGCTGGCGGGGCTGGCCTGCGGAGATACGGCCACCGGACAGTTCTTCGTAAAGAACAGCGGGAACGCGCCGCTCGTTCTCCAGAACCCGACGCTTTCAGGGCCGGGCGCAGCAAACTATACGGTGATCACCCCGGCCGCGTTCGGATTTCCGTTGCAGGTGCGGGCCGGGGATTCCGTCGGCATCACGGTTCGCGTGATCTACGCGGGAGCCGGAACGGTTCCGGCCGCGCAACTGATCTTCGCGAACAACGACGGCTTTCGGGGAAAGAACCCGTATGCGATCGACCTGTTCGCCGACAAGGACCCGGCGGGGTTGAGCGTTGCGGACAGCGTTCTGGAGTTCGGGACCATCTGCATCGGAAAGGATGGCTTCCGGACGATCCCGATCCGCAATGACGCGCAGCGGGCAACCAGGACAATCGTGGGCGTGACGCATTCGGATTCCGCCTCCCCATTCTCCGTGGTGATACCGGCGGAGTTTCCGGGCGAGCTTCCTCCCGCCTCCGCCAGCGATCTTTCGATCCGTCTCGATGCCGGCCTGCCGGGGGCGTTTCTCGATACGCTCTCCCTCCTCTACCAGCCCTGCAACCGCCGTATCCGGCTGATCCTGCGCGGGCAGGTGGTCCGCGCAGGGCTGGCGCTGGCGCCGGCGAACGTGGAGTTCGGCGAGGTGCAGATCGGCAAGTCATCCCGGAAAACCGTCATCATCACCAACCCGGGCGCTCCGGGCGCCGTGCCGGTGACGATCTCCAGGATCGTGATAGCGCCGGCATCGTCCGAGGTGACGATCATCCAGCCCGCCATTCCGCCCGCCAGAACGCTGGCCCCCGGCGATACGCTTCGCGTGACGATCGAGTACACGCCGGGCGCGGCCGGCAAGCTCCCGAAGACCGCGATGGCAATCGTCGTCGATGCCCCCTGCGCCGACAGCTCGCGCTACGTCATCACCGGAAGCGGCACCAACGCCAACATCGGGGTTTCCAGAACGGAGATCGCGTTTACGATCGCCGCGTGTTCGCAGCCGAACTGGGTGGATGATTCGCTGGTGGTCTTCAACGCGGGGACCGCGCCGATCGATATCACCAACATCACGACCGCGGGGGATGGCATCTTCACGCTCCTCTCCCCGATCCCCCCAAAGTTTACGCTCCCCCCCGGCGGCGCCAGGCCGGTCCGCGTCCGTTACTCGGCCTTCGATGCGGGGGAATCGAGCGGCACGCTGGACTTCACGACCACCGATCCGAACCGCGAAACGTTCGAGGTAAGCCTGACGGGGGTGCTCGATTCGGTGAACATCGTTCCCGCCACCAGAAATCTGATCCTGCCGCAGATCTTCTCCTGCCGTAAATCGAGCAAGGGAAAGCTCTGGCTGAGGAATATCGGCACGGCGACGGCGACGCTGGACGCCGTGTACATAACATCCCCCTACTCCTTCGTCCCGCCGGGAAAGACGCCGATCCCGCCGGGGGACTCGGTCGCGGTGGATCTGACATTCGCGCCGATTGCCGACGGCGTCTATTCGGCGTGGCTGATCTACGAGATATCCCCCTGCAACATCCGCGACTCCGTGCTGGTGACCGCGGAGCGATCGTCGGCGCGATACGATATCACCAATGTCGATTTCGGCCTTGTATCGGTGGGCGGCTCCACGGCCGGCAGCGCCACGCTGACCAACAGAAACAGCGTCGGCGTCTGGATCACCGACGCGCAGATCGCGCCGCCGAACGGCACCATCACGATCGATCCGGGACAGATCCCGCAGTTTATCGCGGCAGGGGCATCCACGCAGATCGGCCTCAGGTTCACGCCGTCGGCGATCGGCGATATCCCCGCCGGAACCAGACTTGTCCTGGCCGCCGACTCCACCTGCCCGTCCACGCTGGAGGCGGGCATCACCGGAACGGGAACGGCGGGGGGGATCGATGTATCGCCGCTTTCGGTCCAGTTCGGGGCCCTTCTGCGCTGCCAGGATGCGCGCGATACGATCTTCATCAGGAATATCGGCACGGCCCCGCTGGTGGTGCAGCACATGGATATCAGCACGCAGGACCCGACGGCCGCCTTCGCCATCCTTCAGGGCCCGACGCCGACAACCTCGATCCCGGCCGGCGCATCCGATACGATCATCATCAGATTTGTTCCGGGGAACGGGCCGGATGCCTCGATCACCGGCGTGCTGACGCTCTATACAAACGACCCGATCAACCCGCCGGTGAAGATCACCCTGCTCGGGTCGCGGGTATCGCAGCGGCTTGCGCTCGCCGGGCCGCAGTTCGTGCAGGTGGAGGCGGGGAAAACCGGAAGCTCCACGCGATGGATCGTCAATACCGGGTCCGCTCCGGTCACGATCGACCAGCTTACGATCGGCGGGCCGTTCACCGTGAGCGGAATCCGTCCGGCGCTGCCGGTCACGCTTGCGCCGGGGGATTCGCTGGAGGCGGATATCACATTCGCCCCGCTCACGCCGGGTGATTATATCGACAGCATCACCATCGGATCGCCGGTGTTCTGCGATTCCAGCTTCCTGCCGGTTGCCGCCACCGGGTTCGATCTGGGGATCATTCAGGGGGTGGTGATGTGGGGTCGCGTCTCCGGCGCGCCGGGGGAAACGGTGAATGTTCCGCTGCTGCTGAACAATGATCTGACCGAGGCGGCCGTCACTGGCTACACCGCGAGCGCGCGGTTCAACCCCTCGATGCTCATTCCCCGCCGTATCGTGCTGGAGAACACCCTTTCCGGCGGCTGGACCGTGGCATCGCAGAACTTCTCTCCCGGCAGCGTTTCCTTCTCCGTGACCGGCACCGTTCCATTGACGGGAACCGGCATCCTGGCCTATCTGGAGGCGGAGGTGATGCTGGGCGATTCGGTGACAACGCTCATTTCGGCCGGCGATACATCCGGCACCGACAGCAAGCGGGCCACCCTTTCGGTGGCGCCCGGCCTGTTCATGCTCAACGGGTATTGCCTGGCGGGGGGAACCGGGAGGCTGATACGGATCAACGATGGCTTCGGCCTGAAGAGCGTAACCCCGAACCCCATCGCGGGCCGGTCGCAGATCGAGTTCACGACCGTGGAGGATGGCCCCGCCCGGCTGACCCTGTTCGACCAGCTTGGACGGGAGGCGGCGGTGCTGGTCGAGGCCGGCCTGATGGCGCGCTCATACATTGTGACGCTCTCCGGAACCGATTTTCCGAGCGGAGTCTACTATCTTGAGCTTCGAACGCCCACGCAGCGGGACCGTCGCGAGGTGATCATACTCCGGTAAGTGCTCCGTTTCGCGCCCCCGGAAGCTCCTGCATTCGTCATTCGTTTATTCCTCATTTCGGCGGATAGATTGTGCTCATGAATCCAATTTCCATTGCCCTTCCCACCAAGCGCGTCAACGTGGTAACGCTCGGCTGCTCGAAAAACACCGTGGACTCCGAGGCGCTGATGGGCCTTCTGCGGAAGAACAACATCCAGCTTGCCGACGAAGCTGACGGGGCCGATGCCGTGATCATCAACACCTGCGGCTTTATCGACCTTGCCAAGGAGGAATCTGTCAACGCCATCCTGGCCGCCGCGGCGATGAAGCGCGAGGGGAGGATCGGGCAGCTCTATGTGGCCGGCTGCCTCTCGCAGCGCTACATGAACGATCTTGAAGAGGAGATCCCGGAGGTGGACGCATACTTCGGGGTGACCGATTTCGGCAACATCCTGAAGACGATCAACCCGAATCTGAAGCACGATCTGATCAGCGAGCGGTTTGTGCCGGAGGGCTCGAAATCGGCCTACATCAAGATCTCCGAGGGGTGCGACAACCCCTGCTCCTTCTGCGCCATCCCGCTGATGCGCGGCGGACACGTCTCGCGTCCGGTCGAGGATATCCTCCTGGAAGCAACCTATCTGGCGAGCGAGGGAGTGAAGGAACTGGTGCTGGTGGCGCAGGATTCCACCTACTACGGGCTGGATCTCTACGGCGAGCGGAAGCTGGCGACCCTGCTCGAAAAAGTGGCGCAGGTCCGCGGCATAGAATGGGTCCGGCTGATGTACGCCTATCCGGCGAAGTTCCCGCTGGATATCCTGCCGGTGATCGCGGAGCAGCCGACGATCTGCAAGTATATCGACATGCCGATCCAGCATGTCTCCGATCCGGTCCTCAAATCGATGCGCCGGGGCATCACGCGCCGCGCGATGATGGAGCTGATCGGAAAAATCCGCGCCGGCGTTCCGAATATCGCGCTCAGGACCACGCTGATCATCGGCTATCCGAACGAGGGGGAAACGGAATTCCGGGAGCTGCTCGATTTCGTGGCCGAGGCGGAGTTTGAACGCCTCGGGGTGTTTGCCTATTCGCAGGAGGAGAATACCACGGCCCACCCGCTGGAGGACCCGATCCCGGCCGAGGTGAAGCAGGAGAGGATCGAGCGTGTGATGGAACTGCAGCGGACGATTTCCGCCCGCAGGAACGAGTCGCTGATCGGCGGTCGCGAGCGGGTGTTCGTTGAAAGCGAATCCGGGGGGGAATACATCTGCCGGAGTTATCGCGACGCGCCCGAAGTGGATGGCGAGGTATACGTCACATCCCCGGTGCGCCTGCTTCCGGGGGAGTTCGTCGATGTGGAGATCACCGATGCCGTGGATTATGATCTCTTCGCCGAGCTGATCCCCCCGACCGGCCTGCTCTGAACGCTCCCGACGGAACGGGCCGCCATGCGCGGCCGGTGGCGCGGGATATCGTACTCTCCCCGGAGTTCCCCGGCAACTCCGTTGGAATCTCCAATCACTTCCGAGATTCAGCCCGGCCCTGAACATCCTCGGTGGCCGGCAGAGACAACGACCGCATGAAACGATTTTCCATCATCGCTCTCCTTGTTCTGGCCCCTCTCCTTGCGCGCGCGCAGGCGCGGGAAGCGGGGCATCCCTCGTTTGAGGCGCTGGCATTTGCCGCACGATCGCTCGACTCCACACGGCTCGATCTCTATCTCACCATCCCCTACAGCGCCATCAACTTCGAGCGGAACAACGGCATCTACGTGGCCCGCTACCAGGCGCGTATTCTTGTGGAGGGAAATGGCAGGAAGTGGTACGATTCCACCTTCACGCGGACGCTGAAAACGCCATCATACGGCGCCACCATCGGCCGCGAGCCATCCTACGAGTTCTATCAGCGTCAGGTGGTCCTCCCCGCCGGCACCTATTCCGCCAGCATCGATCTTCTCGATCTCCGCACCAACATCCTGGTGCCGCTCAGGCAGAACGTGATCGCCGTCGATTATCGGGCATCGCAGTTCGGCATGAGCAGCCTGCTGCTGGTGAGGAAGATCCGCGAGGAGCACGGAACCTATGCCATCACACCGATGCTCTCGGAGAGCATCCGACCTGACGACGAGGCGTACTTCCTCTTCTTCGAAACCTATAACTCCACCGGCCGGGAAAAATTCAGGATCGAGGCGATATATCGCAACGGAGGGAAGCCGGTCGGAACGCGGAGCCTGTTCGAGAAGGCGATCCCCGCCGGACGCTCGCAGCAATGGGTGCGGATGCCGATTGCCACGATCGCGCGCGGCATCTATACCGTCGAGCTGCGGATCGCCGCCGCCGATGATACGGCGCGCGCCCTTGCCACATCGCAACGGACGGTGAGGATCGAGGGGAGCGGCAACGCGGTCTCGCTGAGCGAGGAAGAGCTGGAGGAGAAGATGGGACAGCTTCGTTACGTGGCAATGCAGAGCGATATCGACAACATCAGAAACGCCGGATCTCTCGCCGAACGGCAGCATCGCTACGATGATTTCTGGTCACGCCTGGACCCGACGCCGGGCACCGCGGAAAACGAGGCGATGGACGAATATTTCAGGAGAATCGAATATGCCGACGCGCATTACCGCAGCTACGCGCAGGGATGGCTGACCGATATGGGGCGCGCCTATGTGATCTACGGCCAGCCGGACAATACCATGAACGACCCGTTTCACAGCGACGGAAAGGCGGTGGAGACATGGCAGTATTATCATCGGGGCCTCAAGCTGGTATTCCTCGATGAGAGCGGCTTCGGCGATTTCCGATTTGCCACTCCCCTTCCGCCGGGAGAGAAATATCGTTACGGCAATTGATTTTGCGACACCGGCAGCGGAATATCGAACCAATTGATCCCCAATTCCGATGATCGCGTAACAACGGGGGTTCCGGCGCGTGCACAATTCCCATCCGGGAATACCGGCTATCGGCATTTATTCCATCAGCTATGAGGTCTATGGTGATCGCGCTCGCTCGGCATAAGATGAAATTCATCACGGCGTTCCTTGGCATCATTATCCTGACATGCGGCGGAATGGTGGCACGCTACGCCTGGCTGAAAGGGCAGTCGGACATGGCATCGATTTCTCCACGCGGCGGCACCCCCCTGCCCCGGTTTGCGCTGGATCAGACGCCAATCGTTCTACAGACCGATCCACGATGGAAGGATAGCAGGCTGGGGGGCAGCGGCGAGCGGTTCGGCGCCACGGGCTGCGCTATCTGCTGCATGAGCATGGCGATGAATCATTATAATATCGGAATGCGCCCGGACAGCCTGAACGCCATATTGCAGGCGGCCTCCGGCTTTACACGCCAGGGCTGGATAAAGTGGGATGCGATTACCGATATCACCGATGGCAGGATCTCCGTGGAGACCGATCTTCCGCTCACCCATGCGACGATCGACTCGGTTCTGCGCCAGGGAATTCCCCTGCTGGCGCGAGTGATGATCCGCGGCACGTTCAACCACTGGGTGCTGGTTGTCGGCAAGGAGGGAACGGAATACCTTATCAAGGACCCGCTGGGCGATGGCACAAGGCTCGATTCGCTTTCGAGATATAACAGCAATATCTACGCAATCCGTATCGTACGAAAAATCTGACGCGAAGCCCGCCGGAATATCCCTCACGTTGCCGACAATAATCATACGCGACCATGCCTCATGCAGACCAGCACATATCGACGCCGGAAGATTATGCCGCGTTTGCCCGTGAGCTGTATGCCACCAATATCATCAGCGATCCCTGGATTGCGGGCCAGGAACGGTTCAGGCTGGAACCCGTGGTCCTGAGCGAAGAGACATATGCCGGACTCTGCGCGGCAGGCGAGGCAATCGGTAGCGCATATGAGGAGCTGGCGGAGATCGTATGGAACGAGCCGTCCCTCCTCGATGAATATTTCCATCTCACCCCGTGGCAGAAGCTGATGTGGCTTGCGTCGCGGGGGCGCTGGCATGGCATCGCCCGGCTCGATCTCTTCATTCTTTCCGATGGAACCATTCGCGTCTGCGAGATGAACTCCGATACGCCGAGCGGCGAGGCCGAGACGGTGCTGATCAACAGGATGCTCCATCCCGACCATCCTGAACTGACCGATCCGAACGGATTGTTCGAGGAACGGTTTATGGAGATGCTGATCCAGTCGCGCGACGCGGCATCGCCTGAACGCGCGGGCTCGGTCCCATCGGTCGGGATACTCTATCCGACCGATCTGCCGGAGGATCTTTCGATGATCGCCATCTACCAGCAATGGCTGGAATCGCGCGGGATGCCGTATGTGCTCGGCTCGCCGTTCAATATCCACCCGCTGGAATCCGGCGGGATAGCGCTGTTCGAAACGCCGATCGACATCATGATCCGCCACTACAAAACAGACTGGTGGGGGGAGCGTTTCCCCGCCTGGAACGACGGCACCCCATATAATGATCCCGATCCGCTCGATGTCCCCCTCCGCCTTGCCCTGGATGCCGATGCGGCCGGCACCGTATCGATTGTCAACCCGTTTGGCGCGGTGATAACGCAGAACAAGCTGACGATGGCATTTCTCTGGAATAATATCGAGCGATTTTCTGCGGAATCCCGCGAGGCAATCCGGCGATATATGCCGCCGACCCATCGTCTGACCGATATCGATGCCGGCGTATTGCCGAAGGATGAATGGGTGTTGAAATCCGATTACGGATGCGAAGGGGATGAAGTGATTCTTGGCCGCGCCGTCACCGATGAGATCTGGGCGCAATCGCTTGCCGCCGCCATCCCGGAACGCTGGATACTCCAGCAGTATTTCGATGCCGCGCCGATTGAACGTGATATGATCCCGAATTACGGGCTTTACCTGATCGGTGGCGAAGCCGCCGGGGTTTTCACGCGATTATCGTCGAAGGCAACCGATTACACGGCGGTTGTAGCGCCGACATTTATCAAACCGATGCGGAAAGAATAATTCCGGTCAATGAAATGATCGATATTTCCACGGGAAACATCGCTTGTCAAAAGCCCGTCGGGCCGGAATACCGATGGAGAAATCGAACCGTTCCGCAACCCGCCGGAAGGCCATTACTTCACGCACAGCGATTCCACCCGTCGAATCAATACACCGATATTTGTCAGACTGTCACCATGAGGAACACAATAGGTCCGGGTTCTTATGCTGTCCGACAGCAACCGCCCTATTATCAATATAGTCATGGTGAAATGACAGCATTGTATCATTCCTGACAGCATATTTGTCGAGGTCGGCATCGTTCGCGATCGTTTCCCACGATTCCTGAACTTCTTCCGACGAGCCACTCCAGCGGCGTAAATTCGAGCCATCCATATTCTGGACCGTCCACATCGACTCGGGAACACCTTTGAACACCGTCAGTGTTCCGTTGACCAATCGGTTCTCGTGCCGGGTGGTGAAATCGACCGCAATCAGTTCTCCCCTGGATCGGGGACATGCCGCCATACATATCAGACAGAATGCGAAAAATGCAACGCGCATACGTTGATGTGAATTTTTGAAAAAATATTCAACTGATTCACGATAATCGCTTCAATATACTGAAGCAATCCCGGCCAACCGTCCCAACCGGAAATGCTGTTCCACACCGCGACGAGCCTTTCATTGCGGAGGCATCACACTCACTTCTCCCCCCGACCACTATGCCGTCACCGCCATGTGCCGCAATAGTCCCTTCATTTCTACCCTTTTGTGGTCGATTGCTTTGTCTAGATTCGCAGCCATTGAACGCCAGCCGGAATGGTGAACCGCATTATCGGCCGGCCGGGATAATCACTGCATTGTTCACGATATGGCCTTTCGCGATCACGAATTATCGTTCATGCACAAGCCCTGTTTCATAACCCGGAGACCGGGATATGCCTGAACATGTCGCGCAACCTGAAATCCCCAACATCTTCACCGTCGATCTTGAGGAATGGTTCTGCTTTCGCGATCGGGGAATCCCGAATTATCGGGATTGGGAACGTCATGAATCGCGCGTGGAGATAGGCACCAGAACAATTCTCAAAATCCTGGCCGAGCATAGGATCGAGGCGACATTTTTCGTGCTGGGGTGGGTTGCACAACGGCATCCCGATCTGATACGTGAAGTAGCGGAGGCCGGCCACGAGATTGCCACACACGGCTACTCTCACGCGATGCTTACACAGATGACGCCGGATCAGTTCCGGCGCGATCTTGAGCGGGCGTTGAAGGCAACCGAACGGGCGGCCGGAACGACGATCGAAGGATTTCGCGCCCCCAGATTTTCCGTTATTCGCGATACGCTCTGGTCCATCGATATCCTGCGGGAGATGGGCATCCGCTACGACTCCTCGGTGTTCCCGTACGCGGGCCATCCCGATTATGGCATCGTGGACGCGCCGCTCGATATTCACAGCCATGACAATGGAATCATCGAGATTCCGATGAGCTGCGCCGTGGTGGCCGGTCGGCGCATCCCCTGCGGCGGCGGTGGATATTTCCGGATCATGCCCTATTTCATGACAAGGCGATTGATCGATGCCTGCCATCGCGATGGTCGCGGCGTAATGTTCTATATCCACCCGTGGGAACTCGATCCGCGCCAGCCACGCATTGCCTCGGGCCGCATGGATCGGTTCCGTCATTACCAGAATCTGGAGAGCGTGGAGAGAAAAATAACCATGCTGCTGCGCGATTTTCGATTTACTTCAATTCGCGGATCGCTGCAACAGAGGCTCCCCCCCTCTGCCCCCCCGGCGATTGTGCTTGAGAAACGCCCGGAACAACTCCGGCTTCCCGTGGGATATCTGGCGTTTCGACGGGTTCTCGAAATCCTGCTGATTGTGTCGACACTTCCCATCACGCTCGCGATCTGCGCCATCACCGCCGCTGCAATTGCGATCGGCTCGCCCGGACCGGTGCTCTTTCGACAGAACCGAAAAGGCAAGGGAGGAGAGATATTCAGGATTATTAAATTTCGAAGCATGTACGTTGGCGATGACTCGGGGGCGCTTCCAACCGCGCACGCCGACCCTCGCGTCACGCCGTTCGGCCATTTTATCAGACGCCGTCGCATCGATGAACTTCCCCAGCTCTGGAATATTCTGAAGGGGGATATGAGCCTGATAGGGCCTCGCCCCGAGCCCTTCCCGCTTGCCGTTCGCTATGAGCAATCATATCCGCTATATGCCCTGCGATATATGGTCAGGCCCGGTCTGACCGGCTGGGCACAGGTAACGCAGGGGCATACGGCGGAGCTGGATGAGATCGGAATCAAGCTGAAACATGATTTTCACTATATCATCAACATCTCTCCCCGGCTCGATCTGCTGATCGTCCTGAAAACGGTCGGCGCCCTTCTCACGGGGTTCGGCGGACGTTGAGAACATATCCCGGAGCCGGCCATGCTGATGCTCCATAATCATTCAACAATCAGAAGGGTGGTGTACGCCTATGAAGTGTCTGATCACCGGGGGGGCCGGCTTTATCGGGTCCCATCTGGCGCAGGAGCTGATTGCGACCGGAAACTTCGTCACCGTGTTCGACAATATGAGCACGGGGAGCCGGGAGAACCTGCGCGATATCATCGACAATCCCCTGTTCGAGCTGATCGAGGGGGATCTGCTGGATACTCCGATGCTGGAGCAGGCAATCGCCGGCTGCGATGAGATCTATCATCTGGCCGCGATGGTTGGGGTAAAACTGATTCTGGAACGCCCGCTGGACGCCATGCGAACCAACATGGAGGGGACGGCGGCGATGCTCGGGATCGCGGCGGCGCGGGGCAGGCCGGTGTTGATTGCCTCATCATCCGAAGTCTACGGCCATGCCACGCGCGAGCCGCTCGCCGAGGATGATCCGCGCCAGTATGGAAGCACCGCCACGTTTCGATGGGCCTACGCCGGAGCAAAGGCGATGGGCGAATCGCTTGCGCTGGCATATCACCGGCGGGAACGCCTGCCGGCGGTGGTCGCCCGTCTCTTCAACGTCGCCGGACCGCGACAGAGCGCACATGGCGGAATGGTGATCCCGTCATTCGTGGAACAGGCGCTTCGCGGCACGCCGATCACCGTCTACGGCACCGGCAGACAGACCCGATGCTTCAGCCATGTGCTCGATGTGGCGCGGGCGATGATCCGGCTCCTCAGATCGCCGGAGGCCCACGGCGAGATATTCAATATCGGCGGCCATGGCACCATCACGATGGCGCAGCTCGCCGTCAGAGTAAGGAAGCTGGCCGGGAGCAGCTCGCCGATCACCTTCGTCCCCTACCGCGATGCCTATCCCGACGGGTTCGAGGAGATCATGGGGAGGGTTCCCGATCTCCGCAGAATCGAGCGCGCAATCGGCTACAGGCCGGAGCTGGGGCTGGAGACCATCATCCGGCAGGTGATCGAGCATGCCCGCGCCGGAACGCCGACGATGGCCTGAACAGAGGCCGATGCTGATGACGGAACGAGCCGTCGGGCCTGCCTTTCAGGGCCTTCCGGTACATTCCGATGAGAATCCCCACGCAATCCCCGCCGAACAATCCACCGCCGGATCATATCCCGGGACAACCCGGTTACGCCCGTCCCTCTCCGCTCGCTATATTGCCACCTCCCAACATCTTCAGACTCCCTTTATCAGCCGGTTTCCTCATGCCCGATTCTTCCGACGAAATCCTTCGGACCTATATAGAGAACGTTCTCCGCGTTCAGCAGGAGAGTGACCGGACGGCGCTCAGCGACAAGGAGCTTGAGCAGGTTGCGCTGGATGCGGGGATGACCGATGCCGATCTGGCCCTCGTCCGCCAGCGCATCGATGACTGCCTGAACCGCGGCAATGGATTTATCCGCTATCGCAACTGGAACGATGCGATCCAGGAGCTGGAGCAGGCGCGGGCGCTGGCCCCCAATAACGTGACGGCGCTCAATGCCCTTGCCACCGCGTACGCCGGTCGCTGGCAGAACGCGGGCAACAAGGCCGATGCCGAGCATGCCCGGAGCGCGGCGGAACGTGTTCTGCAGATCGACTCCCGGAACGACACGGCGCTCCGCATCGTCAGCGCGCTTCAGACCAGACAAACGGATCTGCTGGCGAAAGAGGTGGGAACTCCGCCGCAGTCCGGCAGCAACCGGCGGGCGCGGCTGATCGCCGTGCTGATCGCCGTTGCCGCCATTGTGGTGATGGTGATAGCCCTCTCAAGCGGCGGCGGCCCGAAACCGCAGCCCCGCACGATCTCCCAGCCGACCCCGCAGACGCCCCCTCCAGCCCCGTTGCCGCGCAAGCCGAGGTATGACCCTGTGGCAACTCCCGCAGCGGCGGGAATCGCGGATGTCCTCCTCACATTCGGCAGGGAGGGAACCGGTGCCGGCCTCTTCACCGATGCGCGCGCCATCGCCGTCGACGGCGCGGGCCAGGTCTACGTGGCCGAATACAGCAGCGGGCGGGTTCAGGTGTTCGATTCGCTCGGAAATTTTCTGCGCCAGTGGACGATCGGCGAGGATGTCTATGTCCAGGGGCTGGCGGTCGGCAGAACCGGAACGGTCTTCGTTGCCCACTCCGGCCGCATCTCCCGCTACGACGGCGTCACCGGAAAACCTCTCGGCGATCTCCGATACTCCGGCGGGCCGGGCTTTGTCAGCGTTTCCATGACTGCCGACGGCGGGCTAGTGGCCGGATGGGATGGGCTGTGGCGCGGAGGGCTGATGATCAACCCGGTGAGCAATGAGAATGTGGTCGTGTTCGACGCATCGATGAAGGCCGTGCGGACGATACGGCATCCGATCAGCTCCATCAGCCGCGGGGTCGTATTCCACCCGAAGGCCGCCGCCGACGGGCTTGGCAACGTCTATGTGATCGATGAGTCGGGAAGCGCCATCTACCATTTCAACCCGCAGGGAAAATATGTGGACAAATTCGGGTCGGCGACCGATGAAAGCGGCGCGGCTGGAGGAGCTGAGGGGATCGCCGTGGACGGCCGTGGCAGGGTGTTCGTGACCGGCTTCAGGGGAGTGCGGGAGTTCGACGGCGAGGGCCGCTATCTCGGCTCGATCCAGATCAGTGGCTCCGCCGATGCCATCGCCTTCAACAACAGGGATGAACTGTACGCGGTGGCCCGTACCAGGGTGACCAAGTTCACGATGCCGAAATAGACGGCATCGTCGCGGGCGGGCGGGTCATTGCGTCAAGAGCTTCAATGAAATCCCCATCGCCCCGAATATGGAGTTGACCGGCGGTGGATGGAGTAGTACATTCATCGCCATGATTCCACAGCTCCCCCATCCAGTCACCACCATGCGCGCGCGGATGCAATCACGCAGGTTTCCGCATGTGGTGCTGCTGATCCATCCAACTTCGGGGGCTTGAATGCTCACATTCCGCTGCTGGTACACGGCAATCGCCATCCTCCTTGTCCCCTTCGCGCTTCAGGCGCAGAAGCGGAACAACATCTGGTTCTTCGGATTCAGAGCGGGGATCGATTTCAACGGCCCCACGCCCGTCAATATCCCCGGCGGCCTTGCGAGCAATTTCGAGGGATCGGCGGTGATATCGGATCGGAACACCGGCGCGCTCCTCTTCTACACGGATGGCGAAAGGGCAATGAACCGCAACCGCCAGCCGATGCCCGGCGGAACCGGCCTCCATGGCAACAGCAGCAGCACGCAGTCCTCGCTGATTGTGCCGATGCCCGGCGATTCGATGAAGTATTATCTCTTCACCATCGATGCCGCCGAAAACAATCTCGCCAACGGGCTACAGTATTCGATCGTCGATATGCGACTCGATGGCGGCCGTGGAGATATCGCCAGAAAAAATGTCCCGCTGATGGCTCCCGCCGCCGAAAAGGTGACCGGCATGCTCGGCTGCGACGGACGCTATTACTGGGTGATAGCCCATGAATGGGGGAGCAATGCGTTTCGCGCGTATAAAATCACCCTAAATGGGATTTCGAGCCCGGTGATTTCAGCCGTGGGAATCGGCCACAAGGCCTATCAGACCTACGCGGTCGGGTATATGAAGCTCTCGCCGAACGGACGGAAGCTGGCCGTGGCGATCACCGGCGCCAACGTGACCCAGCTTTTCGATTTCGACACGCGAACGGGAAATATCACCAACCCGATTGACCTCCCGCTCCCTGATACAACGTTTACCTACGGGGTCGCGTTCTCCCCCGATAACTCGCTTCTCTATGTGTCGGGATTCAAGAACGTGATCTACCAGTACGATATCACCTCCGGCGATGCGGATGCGATCAGAACGTCGCGCTTCATGCTGAACAGCCCGACCCGGAACACCAGTTTCGGGGCGCTCCAGCTTGGGCCGGACGGCAGGATCTACTACGTCATGAACGGCCAGAGCAGCCTTGGCGTTATCGAAAGCCCGAATGTCCGGGGGGCCGGGGCGGACTTTCGGCCATCGGGGTTTGATCTCGGCACGGCATCCGGTTCGCTCGGCCTCCCCAACATGATCGAGGGGGATGCTCACGATGTGCTGAAGATTCAGATCGATTCCGCACGGTCGATCTGTCCGGGCGGGACAACGCAACTGCATGCGTCCGGCGGGACAGTCTACCAGTGGAGCCCGGCCCGGGGATTGAGCTGCGCCGATTGCCCGTCGCCGACGGCATCGCCAACCGTCACCACCACGTATACGGTGAACGTCTACACCGACGCGGACTGCCCTGCCGTCGATTCGGTGACGGTGCTGGTGCACCAGCCGGCGGACATCGATGCGGGAGATGATGTGGCGATATGCCGGGGAGATTCCGCCACGCTTGCCGCAACAGCCGGAGCCGTCTATCTGTGGAGCCCGTCAGACGGATTGAGCTGCGCCGATTGCCGATCCCCCAGGGCCATGCCGGCGACCAGCACGCTCTACCATGTCATCGTTACCGACTCCGGCGGATGCACAGCAACCGACAGTGTGCGCGTAACAGTGCTTCCATCGTTCACCGCCAATGCCGGACCCGACGCCGCGATCTGTCGCGGAGCCGCGATTTCCCTCCATGCGTCCGGCGGAGCGGCATGGCAATGGACCCCCGCGACAACTCTGAGCTGCGCCGACTGCCCCGATCCGGTGGCCTCGCCATCGGCAACCACGACATATCACCTGGCGATCACCAGCCCGGAAGGCTGCGTCGCGACCGATTCGATCACCGTCAACGTCACATCGCTCCCGTTTGTTGATGCTGGAAACGATGCCGCGATCTGCGCCGGTGGAAACGTGGGACTCCATGCGTCGGATGGAACGGCCTGGCAGTGGAGCCCTGCCGCCGGGTTGAGCTGCGCGGACTGCCGCTCGCCGCTCGCATCGCCGGCAATCACCACGACATACCATCTGCTCGTCACCGGCGCCAACGGCTGCATCGGCGAGGACTCGCTTACGGTGACGGTGAATCCTCTCCCCATCGCGGCTGCCGGTCGCGACACGACGATCTGCACCGGAAGCTCGATCGCGCTTCATGCGGGCATCGCCGGAACATATCGCTGGAGCCCGTCGGCCGGACTGAATTGCGCGGATTGCTCCGATCCGATTGCGACCCCCGGCGAAACCACCACCTACATCCTCACGGTGGCGAACGCAGGCGGTTGCACCGCCAGCGACTCGGTCACACTGGGCGTCATCATCCCCCCTCCTATCGATGCCGGTTCCGACACCATCATCTGCGCCGATGGATCGGCGGCGCTCCATGCCTCCGGCGGCGGCGGTTATCACTGGAGCCCCGCCGCGGGGCTGAGCTGCACCGACTGCTCCGATCCGATTGCAACACCGTCGCGGACGACTGTGTATATCGTACGCTCCGCGACCACCACGGGCTGCCCGGCGATCGATTCGGTGCGGATCACCGTTCTTCCGCGCGAGGTCATCCACGCGCATATCCCGCGCGATCTCCACCTGCTCCCCGGCACATCGATCGACGTGCCGGTCATCGTGGATGATCCGGCCGCGATCACCAACGGCAATTCCTACACCATCCGGCTGGCCTACCGCCCCGGAATCATCCGCGTCAGAGACGTGATCACCGATCGCACCGCTTCGAGCGGCTGGATGGTCGATTCCCGGCTGGATACCATCGGCAGGGTGACGCTCCGGATGACGCGGCCGGCCGGCGCCATTACCTCGATCAGCGATACGCTGCTGATGTTCGGGTTGCGGGTGTTCGTCGGTGACAGCATTGCAAGCGAGCTTCAATTCACGCTGGAGCTTGGCTGCGCCTCCGTCGATGCGATCCCCGGCCTTGTCACGCTCGACTCGATCTGCGGCCTCAGCCAGCGCCTTATCGAGCCGATCACGGGGAAGTATGCTCTCCGGCAGAACACCCCCAATCCATTCTCCCCTTCAACCTCCATAGAGTTCTCGCTCGGCCTCGACGGGCCTACACGGCTGATCATCGTGGATGAACGTGGAAACGCGGTGGCAACGCTGCTGGACGGGCCGATGCCATCGGGAAATTATTCGGTAGCGTGGGATGCCTCCGCGATACCATCGGGACTCTATTACTGCCGCCTTTCATCGGGGGACTGGAGTGCCACCAGGGTGATGCTGCTGGTGCGGTGACGAGCGACCGCGACGTTGGAACGGGTGGTTGGCCGGTAGTGACTCAATTTAATTCCACCCTCCGGTTGATAGCGCAATGAGCCATCGACGATCCTCTCTTCACGCTTCAAGCTCCGTCAGGAGCGTGCCGGTTGTAGTAACGATACCTCCCCATCCCCGCATGTCGGCAGAATGGTACGCTCCTCTGGAGCTTGAAATCATTGAGGGCGTGGTGATGCTACAACCGGCACGCCCCGATGGGGCTGGGAAGACGGATGTCGGATATGCTGAGCATCATCCACAGCATCTCAACCTGAGTCACTACCAGGTTGGCCGGAACAATTGCGCGTGGAGCCTGTGAGCATTACCTTGTCCCGTTGCGATTCGGGCGGGATCTCCCCGATCAATCTCAGGAGCCGATATGAATTTCCTCCGCTATGGATGCCTGATACTGGCCCTGCTGCTGCTCCCTTCGGCGCTTCGGGCGCAGAAGCAGAACAACGTCTGGTATTTCGGCTACGGCGCGGGAATCGACTTCAACGGCCCGGTTCCGGTGTCGATCGCCGGCGGGTTGATCAACACGTACGAGGGCTGCGCCAGCATTGCGGATCATCGCACCGGCAAACTCCTCTTCTACACGGATGGTGTGACGATATGGAATCGCAACAACATCCCGATGTCCCCCGGCCAGCCTCTTCTCGGCCATAACAGCAGCACGCAGTCCGCGCTGATCGTCCCGACGCCGGGCGATTCCACGAAATACTACGTCTTCACCACCGATGCCATCGACAACAACCTTGGAAACGGCCTCCGCTATTCCATCGTCGACATGCGGCTGAACAGCGGATTTGGTGATGTCACCGCGCGGAACACCCCGCTGATCACGCCGGTAACAGAGCGGCAGACGGCGATACCGAGCTGCAACGGGAGATATTACTGGGTGCTGGCGCATGGATTCGGCGACAACAGATTTTATGCATATAGAATTACATCGCTCGGCGTCGATCCACCGGTTGTGTCGGCGACCGGCATCGTTGACGGGCCATCGCAGAACTTCGCCATCGGCTATATGAAGGCATCCCCCGATGGAAAGAGGCTGGCGGTGGCGAGCACATCGCTCGTCCAGCTTTTCGACTTCGATGCCTCCACCGGCACCGTTTCCAACCCGATCACCATCCAGTCCCCCGTTGCCAGCACGATCTGCTACGGGCTCTGTTTCTCTCCCGATGATTCAAAGCTCTATATCGGAGAGTATTTTCAGGGGATTTTCCAGTACGATCTTACATCCGGCAATCAGGCGGCAATCGTTGCATCCCGATTCGAGACGATGCCGCGCGATCCCGATAACAGCATCGGCGCCCTTCAACTCGGGCCTGATGGAAGGATCTACTGCTCGGTCTATAATCAGGATGCGCTCGGGATCATCTCCAACCCGAACGGGCTGGGCGCGGCGGCGGTCTTCACCTACGGCGGTTTCCCGCTTACCTACGGTCGGTCGAGCCTCGGGCTTCCAAACCTGATCGATGCCTATTCGCCGGAGCTCAACGGCGCCACGGCCGGCCCTGACCTCACGGTCTGCGGAGGCGGGATCGTCGTGCTTCACGCGTCCGGCGGCAGCTCCTACCAGTGGAGCCCGACGGCGGGGCTGAACTGCGCCACCTGCCCCGACCCGATCGCGCGACCGACGGTGACGACCACCTACACGGTGACGATCTCCAACGGCGGGGCCTGCCCGTTTGTCGATTCGGTGACGGTGTTCGTCCGTCCCGCCGCGATCGTCGACGCGGGAGCGGATCGGTCGATCTGCACCGGCGGCAGCACCACGCTCACCTCCACCCCCGGAGCAACATATCTCTGGAGCCCCGCCGCGGGGCTGAGCTGCACCGACTGCCGGTCCCCGAAAGCAACCCCTGCAACGTCAACGACCTATACCGTCACGATCACCGACGCAAATGGATGTTCCGCAACCGACAGCGTCCGCGTGGACGTGCATGGGCCAACTCCGCACGCGCTCGGGAACGACACCACGATCTGCTCCGGGAACAGCGTTCAGCTCCACGCTTCGCGCGGAACAGCATGGACATGGACCCCCGCGGCGGGGCTGAGCTGCACCAATTGCCGGAACCCGACGGCTTCGCCCGCGCAGACCACAACCTATACGGTGATGGTAACGGATTCCGGCGGCTGCACCGGAACCGACTCGATCAAGGTGATCGTGGCGCCTCCGCTGACAGCCGACGCGGGGAATGATACATCCATATGCCGGGGAGCATCCGCCATGCTTCACGCATCGAATGGAAGATCGTGGCGATGGAGCCCGGCCACGGGATTGAGCTGCGTCGATTGCGCCGATCCGGTCGCCACGCCGCTCCAGACAACCACGTACCATCTGGAGATCGGCGGCAGCGGTGGCTGCACTGCCACCGATTCGGTGACGGTCACGGTGATCCCCACACCCGCCGCCGATGCGGGCTCGGACACGACCATCTGCGCCGGAACATCCATCAGGCTCCACGCATCCGATGGAATATCCTGGCAATGGAGCCCATCACTCGGGCTGAGCTGCGCCGATTGCCGCGACCCGGTGGCCTCGCCCGCCGTGACCACCATCTACCGCCTGGAGGTCATGAACGCGGGCGGTTGCCCGTCGATCGACTCGATCCTCGTGACCGTGGCGCCGCATCCGGTCGCCGATGCCGGTCGCGATACCACCATCTGCATCGGAGGAAACGTCGCGCTCAACGCATCGGATGGAACGGCGTGGCGATGGAGCCCCGCGGCCGGGTTGAGCTGTGTCGACTGCCGGCGGCCGACAGCCTCCCCGAGCGGAACAACCACCTATCATCTGGAGGTGTTCGGCGGCGCCGGATGTTCGGCGATGGACTCCGTCACCGTAATGGTGGTTCCCCCTCCGATCGCCGGCGCGGGGGCCGACACCACGATCTGCGCCGGCACCGGAGCGGTACTTCACGCAACCGGCGGCGCATCCTACCGCTGGAGCCCGGCCGCAGGGCTAAGCTGCACCGACTGCGCCGATCCGGTCGCTTCGCCGGCGATATCGACCAGATATCATCTCACCGCCATCGGCGCCGGAGGATGCAGCTCGGCCGATTCCGTGTTCGTATCGGTGCTCCCCGCCCCCGTCGTCGATGCCGGCCATGACACGGCCATCTGCGAAAGCGATACCATACAGCTTCATGCGTCGGGCGGGATCAGTTATCGCTGGAGCCCGCGGCTCGGTTTAAGCTGCGCCGATTGCCCCGACCCGATCGCAAGCCCCGGACGGACCACGACATATGTGGTCACAAGCGCCAGCTTCAACGGATGCGAGGGGATCGATTCCATCACGGTCTTCACCCATCCCTCCAGGCTGCTGCACGCCCATATCCCCCGCGATCTTCACCTGCTTCCCGGCGACAGGCTGACCGTCCCCATACTGATCGATGATCCCCTGGCACTGGCGACGTTCAGCGACTTCGTGCTGCGGCTCGGTTATCGAACCAGCATCATCCGGCATCGTGGGTTCGTGACCTCGCGCACCGCAACTGACGGATGGCGAATCGATACGCTGGCCGACAGCGCGGGCATCATCTCCATTCACGGAATCCGCCCGCCCGGCATGCCGGCTGAAGCCAGCGACACCCTTCTGCTGTTTCAGATCGACGGGTTCGTGGGCGATACGGTCTACAGCCGTCTGCCGTTCACTCTCCGCCTTGGCGACAGCTCCTGTACATTCGTGGAAACCACCCCCGGACTGGTTCATATCGACTCCATCTGCGGCCTCAGTCAGCGTCTTATCGAGCCGATCACCGGCGCGTACGCGTTAAAGCAGAATTCTCCAAACCCGTTCTCGCCCGCCACCACCATCATTTTCTCGCTCGGCCTTGATGGGCCCACGACCCTGACAGTCACCAATGAACGCGGCAATGCCGTGGCGACGCTGATCGACGGGTATATGAAGCCCGGCACGTATTCGGTCGTGTGGGATGCATCGGCGATGCCGTCCGGCATCTACTACTACCGGCTTGCATCGGGCGATTGGATGGAGACCAAAGTGATGATGGTGATGCGATAGCCGGGGCCGAGCGTGGCGGAAACGACATGCGCCCCCACGATATATTGATCGCGGAGACGCATGAAGAGCGCCTTGTGATAGCACGGGGTGCCGCGATCCCAGGCGCGGCATCCCTGCTCACCGACAATTCCTAGAATCCGATGCCGAGCGAGATGCGGATCGGGCCGGCGATGCCGATATCGGTGGAGCTTGGCCCATCCGTGCTGGTTCCCTTGGCCTTCGAGCTGGACGTACACCGCCGTGTCACCCGCGATGACGTTGTAGGACTGCTGCGCGAAATCCCCCACGTACACGAACGGCCTGGGCCACAGCTCGTGCCCATCGGCGTCCAGCCGGTAGAGATAGACATCGTAGCCGCTCAGGATTCCCGTGCCGGTCTGATTGGTGGCCCAGTAGAGCGAGCCATCGCGCGCGGCATTGATCCCCCATGCCTCCGCGTTTGCGGTGGACACCGGGCTGCGGCGAGTGATAACCCAGGCCGGCTTCAGCGTGTCCTGCGCCCGAAGCCACGGAACCACGGCCATCTGGAAAATGATGAGAATGATCGCGTAACGCATACACGGCTCACCAATATTGAACAACGGAGATATGATCCGGGGGAGGGTGAAAAACCGGCGATAACATACGGAGGATTATGGAGCTTTCCATACCGGGGTGAGCGGGAAATCCCGCGGGAATGGATCTGCAGGCGGATCAGGCACTGCACATATCACCTGCCTGCTCTGGGAGGTGATCAGGGCCATCTCACTGCGAACGAATCGCATCACCTATGAGTGATGATTTTGCGCCGCCACGATTTCCCCCTCTCCGCTTCCGACAACGCCGGCGTAATACGAGCGCATCACGTCGGTGCGGCGGAGCATTCCCACCACGTGATGCAAGTTGCTCCGTTCAACCACCGGAACCTGTCTGATATCGCGGACGGCGAAGAGCGCGATCACATCGTGGAGCGTTTGATCGGGAAACGCCACCAGCGGGTCCCTGGTCGCAACCGCCAGCACCGGCGTCTCCTCCGATGTGCCGTTTTCCAGAGCGCGGGCGATATCGCTTGTGGTGATGATGCCGGAGAGCAGGTCCCCATCGATCACCGGAAGCCCGTAGTAATGATGGGCCGTCATCAGATCGAGCGCCGTTCGAATGGAAACATCGGCATTTACCGTATCGAACCGCTTCGACATCGCCTCCCCCACCTTCATCCGCTCCATCACGTTCTGATCGATCCCCCCGCGCAGCCGGATGCCATGCCGCGCCAACCGCTCAGTGTAGACCGATTCCTCGGAAAGCATCCGCGCGATCAGATTGCTTACCGCCACGCAGAGCATGATCGGAAGGATGATGCGGTAGTCGTTGGTGATCTCGAAGAGGAGAAGAACGGCGGTGATCGGCGCGCGAACCACGGCCACCAGCACCCCTCCCATCCCGACGAGAGCGTAGGCGGCGGGCGGCGTTCCCGGAAACATCATATGCGCCACCATGCCGACGAGCGAACCGGCCATCGCCCCCAGATAGAGCGATGGCGCAAACGTGCCGCCGACACCGATAACCGCGATGCAGAGCGCCGTGAGGGTCAGCTTGAAGAACAGGAGCAGTGAGATGTGAAGCGGATCGATCATTCTGCCGGCAAGCACATTCCCCACCGTTCCGTACCCCACGCCCAGCACATCCGGCAGCCACAGCCCCACCAGACCCACAGCCAGCCCGACGGAAATCCCACGCACCAGGCGGGAGAGCCTGAACTTCGCCACCAGATCCTCGATGCCGAACACGAGGCGTATAAACATCACGCCGATAATCGCGGTGAGCACGCCAAGGACCGCGTACATCGGAAGCTCGAGGAGCGCGCTGTTCAGCCCGTACGCGGGAACAGTGAACGCGGGGGTGTTGCCGTTGAGCCACCGGCTGACCGCGGACGCCGTGACCGAGGCCAGAACCACGGGAGGAAACAGCGCCGCCTGCAATTCCCCGACCACCACCTCCAGCGCGAAGAAGACGCCGGCAATCGGGGCGTTGAACGCCGCGGCCACCGCTCCCGCAACGCCGCTGGCAACCAGCGTCCGCGTCCGCTGCTCGGAAAGCCTGAGCAACTGCCCCATCTTCGATCCCGCAACGCCGCCAAGCTGCACGCTGGGGTCCTCCGGCCCCGCCGATCCGCCAGAGCCGATGAAGACCGCCGCCGCCACCACCTTCGTCAGCAGCGCCCTCCCCGGAAGCCGCCCCCCCCGCAACGCCACCGATTCTATCACCGCCGATGTTCCGTGGCTCTGGTCATCCCTGGCAAACAGCCGGATCAGCCCGAGCGCCGCCAGCGCTCCAATCACCGGGGCAATCACCACCCATCCGCCGTTGCCCGACCCAACAGCGCGAGCGGACCAGCGGAGAAGCTCATCGGTATGTTCGAGAAGGAGATGAAAGAGGTGGGCGCCAAATCCGGCGATGACACCGACGCAAAGCGCCAGCGTGGTCAGGATGATTGAGTCGGATCGAGGAATACTGCCGGGAAACAGCCCGCGCAGGAAGATCAGAAAACGGTCGGGCCGGGAATGAAATCCCGGTTGGGACTGATCCGGTTCGGAAGGCTCCATCAATCACATCTCCCCAATACCATATCGTACCATGACATAATCGGAGGAAAATACATCGTCGGACTGAATCATCCCGTTCTCAATTGTAGCGCTCTTATGCCTCCACGCGATCCTCCCAGACCCATATGATCTCTCCTTCGATCAGCGGCATCCCAGGGCATTCCGCCCGCCGCGCTCAGGGATGATACGCGTAATGCCACGGCTCGTACGGCTCCGGGAGCGGGCCATCGAACTTCCGGCTGGCGGTGCAGATTGCTTCGCGGAGCTTTTCGGTCCATCCCGCACGATCCCAGACCGCCGGAATCGTCCTTGCCACGGTTCCGGCCACCACGCGCCCCCCTTTCATCACCCGAAAATCGAACGCGCGGAACTGCCCGTGCTGCGAAAGGCCGGGAAGCGCAACGGTCGGCATCTGCTTCGGTTCGAAGTCGTGAAGGAAACCGATAAATCGCGACAGGCGGTTTGAACTGCTGTCGGTGACGACAAGGCTGCTGTCGGCAAGAAATGTGAGAGCCGCCGTGATCAGCTCCCCTCCCGCCGAGCCGATCGAGCCGACGCTGTTCCATTTGCCGAGCTGCGCCCCGAAGCTCCGTATCTCCACTTTCGCCTCCAGACGGTATCCCGGACTCAGCATCGCGAAATAACTCCGGACGGCCACCAGCTCCCGCAACGCATCCTGATATTCTCCCGACGATCGATACGCCGATGCCTCCGCCTGCGACCACGCCCACTTCCGTTCAATCTCCTCCGCTGTCCTGTTGAGATAATATTTCAGCGCCAGAAGCCGACGCGGGCGCGATGGAATCCCCGCAAGCGCGCCACGAGCCTTCTGATGCAGGCTCGCGCCAAGGACGTTCATATAGAGATCGAGCGCACTGTCAGCCTCGGAGCGGGGCTGAAGGATACGGGATGGGCGCTGCCCGGCGGATAACGAAACAGCCGTGGGCCAGCCGAGCAACAGAAGGAGGAACAACGGGAAGCTGACGATACGGATCATGATAGGCGACGGAGAGACTGGCATCAGGGGATTGATCGGCGCCGGAACGGCGGAACTGACGCATTGCCAGAAACCACCGGCGCGACGCGACAGGAACCGATAATATACAGTCCGGATGCATCTCTTCATCGATCGAAGGGGAGAATCGACGCCCCGACGGGAGGGGTACATAAAGATGTACTCTCCAACCCCGACCCAATGATGGCATCCCTGCACTGAACGTATCAGGTCCATGCAGCCCATCGTTCGATCACGATTCCCCGGATCGGATTACTACAGGCAGGACGGCCGATGGGCTGCGCCTGGGAAAACCTCGACGAGCGGGGCGGTCGGCGCAGGCCGCTGATTGCTCCCGGAGCGGGGAGATTTTCATTTTCATAGTTGGGGCTCCCGCCGGAGCGATCACCTTATTTCGCTGTGAGCAACGCAACTCCTTCGGATTAGTTGGCAGGAATAAATATCCGCACATACCGTTCCGCCGCCATCGACCGACCATCACATTCCGGCCCGCTATCATACCACCCCGCAACGTAATTGCAAATCATGGACAACAGCGCACAATTTTATCACGCCGGATTCAACAGCGCCGAACCCTTTCGAATATTAAAATCATCGTTTATTTTTGATCGATTATTTTCGCGTTATTTTTCTCGATCGTCACGATTTTTCCCCTCCACCATCAATCAAAACAAAGAAGCTTTTTTTTCGAACTCATTCTTCTATGGCGACACGCATCGCCGACTGAGAACGAACATCAAATATCATCACAACGTATTTTTCATCGGCGCACAGCGCACGTTCAACGGATTTTGCAACAGGGAGGAACTGCCATGAGGGGATATCGATTTGTGCCGATTGCGGTAGTTATCATCGCGGGCGGATCGCTGCGATCGCAGACGATCGAACGCAATGTGCTCTCGCCATTCGGAATTATATCGCCCCGCTTCTCCTTCCGCAGATCGATACGCTGCTCGCGGTGAACGCAACGTTTATCAATACGCTCACCGGCGGCAGCGGATTTATCGGCAGGATCAGGACTATCGGCGACACGATGTTCTGGTCGCTGAAGGGAAGCAGCAATATCGATCCGACGAAAACATTTCTCGGCTCGATCGACAATACTCCGCTTGCAATCCGCACCAACAACACCGAGCGACTGGTAGTGACTCAGTTTGGGATACGGCTCATGCTGTTCGGACTCATCGAGGGCATTCGGCATCTCTCCTTCCAGCCCCATCGGGGCGTACCGGTTGTAGCGATGCCACGTCTTCGATGATCTGAAGCTCCATCGGAGCGTACCATTTGGCACGGATGCGGGGATGGTTCGCTCCGATGGAGCTTGAGCGGGAGCTGGGAGCATTGTTGCTACAACCGGCGCGCTCCCACGGAGCTTGAAGAGTGAAGGAGGGATCGCCGCTCGATGATTGTTGAGTAGACGGAAGACTGGATTCAAACTGAGTCACTACCGATCGCGGGACTTTTTTTTGCTGATCGTTCGCTCGGACGCGGATGAAATCTCCTCACGCCACATCTCACCGCAGAATCCTGTTTCATAAGCGGGCACGCTGTTGGATATTGCCGCCGATGGAACCAGATGTTCGTGGTGGTGATTCAATCGGGAGGATTTCATGCGTGATTCGGTAAAAAAAGGGGCGATGGCCGCCGCGATGCTGCTGCTGGCGCACGGCGCGGGCGGGCGGGCGGAGGCCGCTGTGATCGATTCGGTGGGAGTTGCCGCTGCGTCCGGCGGATCGCCATATCTCTGCTGTTTCGATCTGACGGTCTATAACCGCCACGATACTTCGGTGACGATTTCGGAGGTGCGTCTTCAGATCCTTTCCGGGCATGGCGCCTTTGTGGCGGGCGCATCGGGGACGCCGGCCAACTGGACGATTTTTCAGACGACGACCAGCGCAACCTGGACCAGCAGCGCGGCGACGGCGGACATCCGCTCCGGCCGATCGCTTGGAGGATTTCATATCTGCGCGCGCGATACCGGCATCGTCCGCGTGCTCTGGGAAACGCGAACGGTGGATGGCGTCCTCAGCTCCGATACGCTGCTGCTGGCCTGCCGCGGCGTCGACTGCGATCAGGCGTTTGCCCAGGTTCGGCCCAGCAGTTTGACCGAGCTTGCGGATTTCGATCTGATCGCCGGCAATACTCCCAATCGCGTCATCGATGATTTTCATCTCCATTCCCTGACCGCGGGCGCTTCCTTTGTCACAACCGGCGGCGCGGTTCCGGCCGGATGGATCAAACTTCGAGCGCGTCCCGATACGCTCAGCTTCGGCGCGCAGAACGGCGGGCTTACGCGCGATCGTTTCGCCGAGGGATTTCGCGTCGAGTTCTCGGCGCCGAGAGACGCGGCGATCCGCATCGCATGGTGGTCCACAAGCGGCGGCGATGTTATTTGTCGCGATACCATCACGCTCCGGTTTCCCTCGCTCACGCGCGGCGATTCGGCGCGATTTATCGGGCGCGGAGCCGGCGATTCCTGCTGCTTCGATCTTTCGTTCAAAAATCTTCACGTCGCAGGCTCGGCAATCGATCTGGTTTCGTTTGCGTTGCTCACGCCTGGCGCCGCGATTCGCGCCAATCCCGACGCGCCTGACGGATGGAACGCGCATCCGCTTTCGCCGGCCCGCGATTCCGTCTTCTTTACATCGATCGCGGGCCTTTCCACCGGCGATTCCGCGCTCTTTGAATCGATCTGCCTGGATAATTCCGCCGCCGCCAGCGACACGATCCGCTATCGCTGGAAAAGTTTTTCGCGCGGCGTTCCCGTGGATGCCGGAACCGGAGCGGTTTTCTGCCTGCGACCGCTGACCGCGTGCGATTCCGTCGCGGCGAGCGCGGAAGCATCGGCTCCGGGGGGCGGGCGTTGTGTTGCGCTCCGTCTGTTCAACCGGAATTCCCGCGCAACTTCCATCACGCGGTTTACGGCGCACATTTCCAACGCCGGAACCGCGCGGACGGTGTTGTCAGCGAGCGCGCCGCCCGGCTGGCATGTCGAGAATTTCGGGGGGGATTCCGCGATCTTCAGCGGTGGCTCGCTTTCGGCCGGCGGCTCGGCGGCGTTTTCATTCTGCGTTTCCGCCGGCGGCGCATCCACGCGCGATCCACTGCGAATCGCGTGGCTGACATCCGACGTGCGCGGCGCGCTCTGCTCGGACACCGTCGATCTCGATCTTATCATCGCAACCGGCTGCGATTCCGCGCGCGTCGCGGGAATCCCATCGGCCGATTCATCCCGTTCCTGCTTTTCGATTTCGCTTGCCAATCCGTCGGGATCATCGGCGGTGCTGGACAGCGTGCAACTGAGCATCGGCGGCGGGTTGTTCTTCATTTCCGCGACGGACGTTGCGCCGTGGCACGCCGGCGGAACATTGCCATCGCGCGCGATTTCGTTTTCCGGCGGAGCGATTCCCGCCGGGGCATCCACGCCACCATTTTCCTTCTGCATCGATGCACGGCGGCTGGCCGCACCCGTTCACGTTCCGCTGATCTGGTCGACGTTCGGCGGCGGCGGCCGCATCTGCATCGACACGGCGGATATCATCATTGCGCCGGCGACGGTGCAGCCGTGCGATTCGGTCAGCACGTCCGCGATTTCCGCAACCGGTCCCGGCACATGCGTCTATGATTTCTCCATCCGCAATCTTCATCTGCCCCCCGGCGGTTTCGATGGCGTGCAGGCGCGGATTGTCGGCGGCCCCGGCGTTATCCGCAACGCGACGGTGAACGGGGCGGGAGGATGGTCGCTTGCCAGTCTTACGCGGACACGCGTGGCGTTCAGGGGAGCGAGTGTGGCATCGGGGGATTCGCTCGCGGGATTTCGTCTGATGATCGATTCCGCCGCTTCCGCTCCGGTGACGATCGAGATCTGCACATCCGGCGGAGATCTTCCGCTCTGCTGTTCGCGCCAGACGCTGCTGTGTGGCGTGGCTTCAGTCGATCTGCCGCCGGTTCCCGGAGCGTTTACGCTTCTGGAGCATGCGGTTGATCCCGCATCCGGCAACGGCACGATCCGGTATGCGATGTCGCGGCCGGGAGAACTTCGATTGCTGTTGTACGATGCGGCGGGCATGGAGGTCCGGCGTGTGATTCGTCCTCATGAATCGGTCGGCGTGCATGCAATCGATCTCGATCTTTCCGATCTCCCTTCCGGAATGTATTTCTCGACGCTCTCATCGGGGGGGGAGGAGATTTCGTTTCGTCTGATGATTGTCCGATGAGACGATGAGGATGGGATATATAACGGCGCGGAGCCCATCGCGGGCTTCGCGTTTTTTTTTGCGCGCGCGGATGGCGGGGAATATATCCGGAACAAAAAAATCCAAAAAAAAGGGCGCCCCGGAAATTTCCGGGGCGCCCAACAATCCGGGCGAACAAGCGATGATTACTTACGGAGGATCATCGTGTTCGTCTGAGTCCAGTCACCCGACTGCAACCTGTAGTAGTAAAGACCAGATGCCTGATTCTTTGCGTCCCAGGTAATCGTGTAGGTTCCCGGCTTCATGTAGCCGTTCAGCAGCGTACCGACCTGCTTGCCGCTCGCGTCGTAGATTTCGAGGGTCGTCTGACCGTCGAGGCCGAGCGAGAAGGTGATGTCGGTTGTCGGGTTGAACGGATTCGGAGCGTTCTGACCCAGCTTGTAGTTGAATCCAGTCGACTCGATCAGGCGGAGGTTGAGGCCGCAGACAGAATCGATTCGCACCAGACCCGGCTTCGAGTTGACCTTCACGCACTGCTGATCACCGACCTGCAGGATGCTCAGGTTGAGCTTCGAGAAGTCGATTGCACCAAGGTACGTGAGGAAGTTCAGATTCAGGAGGTTGCCCGAACCCTTGAGGAACTTGCCCGGAGGCGCCGTGAAGATCGCCAGGTACTCGCCCTCGGGATGATCTGCCTCGACGATGCGAACAGTCCATCCTTCGAGGATCGTGTTCTTGAGCAGCTTTGCCATGGCCGCCGAATCCGCCGAGCCGTTGGACATGCGGAGGACGCGGTTGTCGTAGCGAATGCTGATGAAGAGGGTCGTAACCTGAGCCTGATCAGCATTGTCGTCGAGCACGACCGGGATCGAAAGCGGATTGCCCGGATATGCGCGATACGTGGTGTCGATATGCGCTCCCACCGTGAGGATTCGCATCTGACCCGTCAGGCTCGCCGACGGAACGTTGACGACCTTGCCATCCTTGTCGACAGCTTCGAACTCGACCGTCGCGCTGAAGCTGCCGGTCCGGTTGTTCGGAGAGTGGAAGGTAGCAGGGATCTCCTTGACTTCATTCGGTGCCAGCGTAAACGGAAGCTGATCAACCGCGATTTCAAAGGCGTCCGTCGAATCAATGAGCTTCACGTTGTTGACCGTGATAGGCTCGCTGCCGGTGTTCTTCACCTTGACCGTGCCAACCGGACGGTTGCAGGTGAGGTTCATGTTGAAGTTGTAGCCTTCAGTCTCCAGACCAACCGTGAAGGTATAGCCGTAGAGCGAGTCGATAACGACGTCGCAGAGCGACTGATCGCCATCGAGCTGGATGAATGCGTACTTCTTGCCAGACGTCTGCGGACGGAACTCGACATCGATCAACTTCTGCTCGTTCGGCTTCATCGTGAAGTTGAGCGGAGCAGTCGTAATCTTGAAGTCATTCGCGTCCGGTCCGGTGATCCTCACGTTCGTCACGTGAAGGTCGCGACGGTTCTCCGTCACCTTGACGGGGCTCGACGTGATCGTGATCGTCTTCGACGTACCGATCAGCGCTCCCGACGAGACGAAGAGGGCGGGGCCGTAGGTCTGACCCGTGATCTGAGCATGCGATTCGATACCAGTACCGCTGAGGAACGCCTGGATCGGATGAGTCGGATCAGCAACCGTGGTCAGAACCACATTGCATGAATAGCTCCGCTCCTCGGTCGGCCTGAACCGCACCTTCTGCGGAAGGCGATTTGCAAGCATGCCGGCCGTATCGATCTCAGTCGCGCTGATACGCTTGGTTCCAGGAATACGCATCCCCGGATCGATCTGCTCGCCCGCCTTTTCCCGGACAAGCTCGAAGTAAGGGGCATCAGCACCGGTCAGCTGGATCGACTGGATGTCGACATCTGCGGTGCCGTTGTTGAACGCATAGATAAAGCTCTCATAGCTGGTTGCCTTATCCTGGGTGCAGTTGACAGCCGCGGGGACAATCCACTGCTCACCCCATGGGTACCCGGTGATCTGAGGACCCGGCTTGGTGACGATTGCCGTCCACTTCGAAAGGTCCTTGATGGTCCGGGTATTTGCCCATGCACGAGCCACGGTCTCAAAGCTACCGAGGCCGCTCTTCGACGGATCGAAGTAGACATAGAAATGGACGCACTCGTTCGGGCCGAGCTGCATGCTCTTCAGGCTGTCGAGCGTGGACTGCGGAACGTTGAAGTTCTTGTCCAGCCACGTCAGCACATCCGGCGAGGCATCCTTGCTGGTGTCCGGAGCGAAGCGAATAAAGCCGCGCCCGTTGTTGCAGAGATCGATCAGTTTACCCTTGACCGGGTCGCCTTCGACCATGACTCCGAACTCGGCGTCATTGATGGTGATGATCGGCTGCACGGTCTCGGCGCTGAGCGGGATCGCGATGTTCACGCATCCGAGAATGGCCTTCAACGAATCCTGGTAGAGCTTGTTGTCGATGTTCGGATCGACACGCACCACAACCTTGAGCGTCTGGCCGGGCTTCAGCGTGGTCGGAATTGCAGGGTCGGTGCTGACGATGGTAAAGCCATCCAGACCGGATGTCAGTTTCATGTCAACGACCTTGACATCACGCTTGAGCGGGTTGGTATAGGTAATCGTCGTCGACAGCGACAGACCCTTGGTCACCTCGCCGAAGTTGACCGAATCCTTATCCATATCGAGGCGCTCTGCCTGATAGGTGTAGTAGATGTACCAGACCTTGCCGGTACGATCCTTCACCACAAGCGTTGCCTGTGCATCCTTCAGCGGGTTGATCGGTACGATATCCACCTTCGCCACGCTCTTGCCGATGATATCGGAAAGACGGGACGGGTCGATCGGATTGAGCCTGGCGTTGATCACCGAGGTCGGATCGAGCGAGATCGAACGGAGGCCGACCGGGCTTGGGTTGAGCGCCCTGATCACGACATGAAGCGCGGTGCACTCCATCACCGTATCGATCTTCAGGCTGTCTGCCGGCCTGAGGACGCGACGCTGAGGAGCAAGCGGGTAACCGTAGGAGAGCGCATTGTACTCCTCGTACTCGCACGGATGGAGAGCGTCGGCCGAATCATTCTCGCCGCCGCCACCAAGGATGGAGACATCATCACCCTTCTTCTTCGTGCGTCCGGGACGATACTCCTCGCCACCGGTATAGGTGCCATAGACAAAGCCGGCGAACTTGGCGCCGTTCTTTCCCTGGAGGTAATGATCCTGTCCCTGTGCAACGCCCTGCGAGCCCCAGATCAGGCTGGTTCCGGGAATCTTCCGCGTGAAGAGGAACGGCGTTCCCTGCTCGGTGTAGATGTTC
>JAQBOZ010000010.1 GCA_028287785.1 Chlorobiota bacterium | reverse complement strand
CCAACAGCGACGGGCTTGGGCAGGTGTATCTCTGGATCGGCGGCTCGGTCAGCCCGACGGCGACGCAGCAGCGCGGGAACTACACCGGCACGTTCACCGTGAGCGCGGCGTACTCGAACTGATCGTAGGAAATGAGCTGCCCGGTGCTGACCCACCAGGCCCGAAACCGAGAAGAATATTGGTTGTGTGTTGGTTGATTGATTGATTGATTGGAAGCGACATCACCGAATGAACCTGGTGACGTCGCTTTATTTTATCGATCTATTCCATTTCACTTCGATCGATTTCCTTTCGTTTATTGGCCCGAACTCCGAACAACGCCGCAATAAGAAATGCCCCGCCGATAACGATGGCGACTCCCCTGGCAAGCCCGATGATCATGAAGATGGTGGAAACATCGAATGATCCGAATGGCTGGGTACGGATGGCATCGCTCACCACAACATTGATAATGGAGAATATCGGTCCGGTCAGAAGCAGAACAGCAAATCCGATAATCGCCAGACGCGAACGAACCGGATAGCTACGCCGTTCATGCCACGCGAACGCCATGCCGGTTATCCAGATCAGCATCTCAGGAATCGATACCATCATCGATGGAGTAATTCTAAACAATGAGAACATACTGGGTCAGAGAATATATGATCGTGATATGGAGATTATGAAAAATCAATGACGGATATGGGCTTTCCAACACACCAGCGCGCCCGGCATGAATCAGGAATTACAGTCGTGGTCATCATGACACGCGGAGATAGATAAGTCCGGCATTGATCACTTCTTCAACAACCCAAAGACGCGCAATCGTAACCGGCAGCGAAAAGCGACGCGGCCCGGCACTCCCCGGGTTCAGGAACAGAATACCGTCGCGCTCCGCGATCGATGGTTGGTGCGAGTGGCCGCTGATAACCACGCGCGCGCTCGTAGCAACCGAGGCAATGGACAGCCCGGCGATATCATGCAGCATATGCATGATGATCCCCTGAAAATCCACCCACTCGTGCTCGGGCAGGCTATTGGCCCATACGCCGCGATCGACGTTCCCACGAATGGCAACCACAGGCGCCATCTCCCGCAATTCCTCCAGCACCGAGGGTTTGCCGATATCCCCGGCGTGCAGAATCAACGCCGATCCGGCAAGAGCATCAAGTGCTTCCCGGCGCATAAGCCCGTGTGTGTCGGAAACAACCCCGATCCATGGATGATCACCCGGATTATCGCATCCAGCCTCAACATCTCGCGTCGTCTTGTTCATCATGGATACAATATAGACACGTCAGCGAATCCTTGATTCTCATCGCTCCCCTTCCACGCAAAGCGAATCATCCTTCCTGCCGGCCCGGATATCTGAAATCGATTAATGGGACGATCTGCTGAATCATCGGTTGGCGGGCTGCCCGGATATTCCGCAATAAAAAAAACGTCCATCATGCGGGCTATCGCAGATGGACGCTTAAAGCTCTTGACAGAATCGAAAAATTCCGGCAATGGGATCGATATTCCAGCTCGATTATTTCGCCGATGTCATCATCCGGCACTGCACAAACTCGCCGATCTGGTTCACAACCCGCAACTGGTAGACATAATTTCCATTGGGAAGGCCAAGCGATCCAAGATCGACAAGCACATTCTGTTCACCGGCGCTCAGCTCATTCTTCCTGACCTCGCCCACCTTTATTCCTGAAAGATCCCAGATCTCGACAGTCACATCCGATGTATTTGCCAGCGTAAATGGTATCGTGGTCCTGTTTTTATAAGGATTCGGGAAATTCTGGCCGAGCTTGAACTGTCCACCGGTTTCCGGCTCCACATTTCTCAGCCCGGAGGTTCCAGCCCCCTTGACTCCCACTTCCAGATAGGAATCGTATCCCCCCGTTGTCGCGTTCGGCGTCAGGGTTGCCATCTGAAGGGCATAGCCATCAGAGAAGACATTATCGGAGGAAAGCGAGGAGGGATCGGCGCCGTACTGGGAATACGGCGCGACAGTGGTGAAGATGTGGTTCGCGGTTGCAACGGGAAACGTCAACTGCGATGTCGCCTGCAACACGGAGCTCAGATAGACCTGAAAATGTATATGGACCACCCGCCCACTGTACCAGATGGGGACTATCGTTACAAACTCCACCTCGCCGTTGGCATCGGTCATCTGAATGCCGCGCAACCATGTCTGCCCCGCAAAATTCTGCGAGCCACCGCTGTGACCATTGGTGGTATAACCGGAATAATTCCCATTTGCGTTGCAATGCCATACGTCGATCCGCGCATTCGGAATGGGAAGGCAGTTATCCACCCCCACGAATTTCAGCCGCAGGTTGAGCTGAAGTCCCGCCTGGCTCTCCCGAATATCCTGCCGGAATATCGCCGAGTTCTTGCTCAGATCCAGCGGATACGGGCCGGCCGTTTCATTTGGAATCAATACACAGCTCTGGCTGCTTTCGGATTTTTTTGCAGCCGCGGAAAGACTGCCGATTGGAACCAGCGCCGCGGCTCCGGCCAAACCTGTCAGCTTCAGAAAGTCTCTACGATTATTCATATGCGTCAGTGTGAGATGTGAGATATGCTCGTCCCGGCATGGGCAACCGGATACACGGCGATATCGTCCGGGGGGATGCGCTGAACGTTGCGAGAAGGGAATAGACCCGTAGCCAGGGGATTGGCAGCTCGGCTTGAGTTTTCAGATACCTTGCGTTGGCAGGCATCTTCAAAAATGCGGGAACCGGGAGAGAGTTACAGCAGTTCCAAACATCAAGCAATGACCCAGCCTTGCGGAGCGCCGTCACTCACAATATCTCGCCATATTTCGTTGAATCGCGCAGCAGCACTTCGCGCAGCAATCGCACCGGCGGCATGCCGTTGTCCACCATCGATTCATTGAACTTCTTCAGCGAATATCCTGCCCCCTCCTGCCGCTTATAATCCTCGCGCAGTTTCAAAATCTCCAGCTTGCCGAGCGTGTAATAGAGATAGCCCGGATCATATGTTCCCCGCAACGCTTCCTGGTGCGATGGCTTCTCTTCGTAGTAGCAGTTGTCCTGAAAGAATTTCGTAGCCTCGTCGAGGAGCATTCCCTGGCAATGCGTACGGATGGAAACGCAGAGCCTGCAAAGACGCAACAGGGATTCGCCAGCCTGCGCCAGCCGGTACTTCGCCCCCCGCACCACACCGGAGTCGGCGCCGAAGCCCTCATCCAGCATCATTTTCTCGGTATAATGTGCCCAGCCCTCAGTGTAGGCATAGCTTCCAAAAATCTTCTCGATATCGGTGGCGGGCGATGCGTTGAGATGAAGGAACTGCACGTAATGGCCCGGATAGGACTCGTGGATCGATACGACATCGGTCGTATAATAATTGAACGCGGTCAGCCACTCCTCCTTCTGCTTCGGCGACCAACCGGGTTCCACCGGCGTAACGTAATAATATGCCTCCGTCGCTTTTTTCTCGAACGGACCGGGAGTATCCATCGAGGCGAAGCTGGTGGCACGCTCGTACTGCGGGGTTTCCTCCACGCGGGCCGGAACGCTGGACGGGATCGAGATGATATTGTGATCGCCGATGAATTTTACGATCATCTCCAGATCGCGACGGGTGTCGGGGATCAGGCTTTCGGCCGTGGGATGATCGCGCTGAATTTCCCGGTAGACATCCACCGGTTTTTTCGATGAGTCGATGATATGCGCCGCAGCAGCGAATGCCTCCTGCTCCTTTTTCAGTTCGGCCATCCCTATCTCAAGAATCTTCTCGGGCGGAAGATTGATCAGTTCCTCCAGGGCAAGCATCCGCGAGAATTTTTCGCGACCCAGCGCATAACGATTATTCGAGCGCGGGAGCTTTTCCTTTTTCAGATATTCCACATAATTATTCAGCTCGGAGATCGCGGAATCGTTGACTCTTCGAAATGTCTTCATCAGTGAGTCATTCGTCACATTGGCAAGCGCGGTGACGAGGTCCTTTTTCAGAAAATCGGCGTTGCCGCTCGCCACCTCGATCGCGGTTTCGACAAACGGGCGTGGGAGCGTATCGGCCAGATTGGAACGGGCGGCGGCAAACAGGGCCGGCGCATGGCGTTCGATGGCGATGATGGAACGGATGCGATCCTCCAGCGGCGCAAAATCCCGTTTTATATAGATATTCACATCGATGGCGCCGGCATAGGTCATCGGGTTGCTGGTGTAGCTCCCCATATCATCGAAGCTGAATATTTCGCTTTCGACCGCCGAGCGGAGAATCCGATAATCATAAAACATCTTCCGGCCGAGCCGTGTGGTATCGAGCCCAGCGAGCTTCGCGCGGAACCCCTTCAGCCGCGCCAGCTCGGAATCGATCGACGAGCGACTGTAATCGGTAAACCGGCCGTCGTATTCGTGGAGTCCCAGGCCGGTGGCTGTCAGCGGTCGCCAGGCCAGATAGCCGGCGATATACTCCTTCGCGCAGGCCTGGAATGTGGAGTCGGCGGAAACCGTGCTGTTTGCCGCCGGTGCCTTGCCGGACCTGTTGCACGCAGCCACTGACAATGCCAGGAGGAGCGCGGGAATAATCTTTTTCATATCGATCCGGTATATGGGCCTGTATACGACGCAGAGGCTGATATGCGAAGGGCGATCCGAGGACCGCCCATATCGCGAAACAACATCTAAAGGTACAACGACAAATCAGTTATTCGATGGCGGCATCGACGGCTCCAGGATTCCGAACATCGCACCCTGCGGATCGGCCAGAACCGCAAAGATGCCGACCCCATCGGCGCTCGTCGGCGGCAGCATCACGTTTGCGCCAAGCTCCGTTGCCTTCGCCACGCTCTCCCCGCAATTATCGACACCGAAGAAGGTGAGCCAGTGCGCTGGGTTCCCCTCCGCCGGCATTCCGAAAAGCCCGCCGACCGGCTTTTCGCCGTTGAGGAAGCTTGTATAGGTGGCCCCGCCGAAATCCTGATCGTGCCTTCCCCAGTTGAACAACCCGGCGTGAAAATCTCCCGCCTTCTTCGCATCGGTGGCGTGAAGCTCCGTCCAGATCACCGAGCCGGTGGAGCCGACCATCGACGCGCCCTTGTGGAGCTTCGGCTCCCAGACCGCGAGCACGGCACCATCAGGGTCCTGAAGAAGCCCCATGCGCCCCACGTCCATCACATCGAACGCCGGCTGCATGGTGGTTCCCCCCAGGGAATCGACCTTGCCGATTGCTTCATCGGCGTTGGCGACGGAGACATAGGGAAGCCAGTGCGCGGGAGCGCCGGCCTGCTGCGCCCCGAGCTGATAGAGCGCGCCAATATTGTGGCCCTCCCGCTGAAGCATCGTGTAGACGGAGTCCGGCCCCATCGGCATATCCACGTGGTTCCAGCCGAAAAGCTCGCCATAGAACTGCTTTGCCGCATTCTGATCGGTGGTGCCAAGTTCCCACCAGCAGAACGTTCCGGGCGCGTGATCGTTGACAATAGCCATTGTGAAATTCTCCTGATCGAATGAACATTATTGAAATTCCCTCCCCCGTATTTCAGTAGGAGAGCACTGAGATGCCGAAGGAAGGAAGGAAACGGTCAGGGAGAGCGGATGGGCCCGGTCGCAAATTACGCCCGATACGGAGCACGATATCGCGCAAGACGTGTTAAATCCTGCTGAAATCGCGTGGCTCTATTCCACGTAATTCTCCACCACATCCGGCCCGCGAAGCTCCGCGTCATTGGGATTCTGTCCGGCATCGCGCAGCGCGCGCCGCTGGCGGAGCAGATCCCAGTACTGGTCCAGCTCCACCTGCATCTGCAGGAGCTGCTGCTTCTCATCCTCGGTGAGGTGCCCCGCCGAATAGAGCCTCTGCTCCTCGGCGACAAGGTCCTCGATATGCTTCATTACATTGCCGTCTGTCATAGTCGTCCTCGTTCGAGATTGATGATCTGAATGTTCTTCCGCTCGGAAATCAGCACCATTCGTGCCGATCTCCATTCAGGTTGCCGCTCATCGAACGGGGTAGAAGGTCATCAATTGATCACCTCTACCCCGTGCAATGTATACAATTTATCGATGCCAGGTGCTCAGGAGACCACCCATGTATCTCCTTCGTTGAGAATCTCATCAAGATCGCCCGGCCCAAGCTTCTCCTTTGCATAGGCAAGCTGTCTCTGCGCGAGATCCTCGTACGTCTCACGATGAACCGCGAGGAAAATCCCGATCGGCACGGGGAATCCGGGGTTGTCGGTCAGGCGGGCGATGATATAGGCAAGCTCGTGGTTGGTCTCGTCGTAGACCAGCAGATCATCCACGGTATGCGATCCATCGGTCAGGGAAACCACCACCGGACGGAAGCCATCCAGCTTGATCCCCTTGTCATCGTTCAGGCCGAACACCAGCGGCTTTCCATGCTCGATCGCGATCACATTATCGCTCTTCACCTTCTTGTCGGTCAGGTTCTCGAAAGCGCCATCGTTGAAGATGTTGCAGTTCTGATAGATCTCCACGAACGACGAGCCCTTGTGATGATAGGCGCGGCGATACATCTCCTGCTGATGTTTCCCCTCGCGATCGATCGTCCGGGAGACGAACGTGGTTTCGCAGCCGAGGGCGAGGAGGACCGGGTTGATGGGATGATCGACCGACCCGAACGGCGTCGATTTCGTCTTCTTCCCCTCCTCCGATGTCGGCGAATACTGCCCCTTGGTCAGGCCGTAGATCCTGTTGTTGAAGAGGAGGAGATTGCAGTCGAAATTTCTCCGCAGCAGGTGCATCAGATGATTACCACCGATCGAAAGCCCGTCGCCATCGCCGGTGACGATCCAGACGGAGAGATCCGGGCGCATCACTTTCAGGCCGGAGGCAACCGCGGGCGCGCGACCGTGGATGGAGTGAATGCCGTAGCAGTTCATGTAATAGGGAAACCGGCTGGAGCAGCCGATGCCGGAGACAAAGACATAATCCTCCTTCTTCCGGTCGAAATCCGGGAGCGTTCGCTGGACCTGCGCCAGGATCGCGTAATCGCCGCAGCCCGGGCACCATCGGACATCCGCCGTGGAGGCGAAATCCCTGGCGGACTGCTTCGGAAGCACTGGAACGGGAATATCGAGGGCGACCCCGTTCGCTATCTGTTCTGTGTCCATGTTGATATATGCTGAATAGTTCTGTGACTGAAGTTGAGAATCGCGGAGCAACCGGCGGCGTGCGTCAGTTCCGGGGAGAGAGCGTCTGGGCGATACGCGCCTCGATCTCGCTGGCGAAAAACGGAAGGCCCTGAACCTTGTTCCATCCTTCCGCATCCACGAGGAATTCCGCGCGGATCACTTTCAGAAGCTGGCCCATGTTCATCTCGGGAATCGCCACATGCTTGAATTTCCAGAGCACTTCCGCGGTGTTGCGCGGCAGCGGGTTCAGATGGCGCAGATGCGCCTGCGAAACGCTGTATCCCTGCTCGCGCTTCCGCTCCACGGCCGCGCGAATGGCGCCGTAGGTGGAACCCCAGCCAAGGATCAGCAGATCGCCCCCCTCCTGATCTCCCAGAATCTCCAGCTCGGGGATATCGTTGGCGATGCCGGCGACCTTCGCGGCCCGCAGCTTCACCATCGCTTCATGATTCTCCGATCCGTAATTGATATTGCCGGTGATATTCTCCTTCTCCAGTCCGCCGATCCTGTGCTCCAGCCCCGGCGTTCCGGGAACCGCCCACGGGCGCGCGTTCCACTCGTTTCGATCGTACGGATGGAATGTGTCCGGGTCGGTATGGAACTGCACTTTCATATCGGGAAGATCCGCGGCCGCCGGGATTCTCCACGGCTCGGCGCCATTCGCCAGATAGCCGTCGGTGAGGAGGAAGACCGGCGTCATGAACTTCGTGGCGATACGGGCCGCCTCCAGCAGCGCGTAGAAACAGTCGCCGGGGGTCTGCGCCGCAACCACGGGGACGGGACACTCACCGTTGCGACCGTAGAGCGCCTGAAGAAGATCGGCCTGTTCGGTTTTCGTGGGGAGCCCGGTTGATGGTCCGCCGCGCTGGATATTGCAGATCACGATCGGCGTTTCGGTCATCACCGCCAGGCCGATTGCCTCCCCCTTCAGCGCCACGCCCGGGCCGCTTGTGGTGGTAAACGCCAGCGCGCCGCCGTAGGCCGCGCCGATCGCCGAGGTTATCGCCGCGATCTCATCCTCCGCCTGGAACGTCACAAAGCCGAACTGTTTGAAGCGGGACATCTCGTGGAGGATATCGGATGCCGGGGTGATGGGGTAGCTGCCGAGAAATCCCTGAAGCCCGGTTTTCTGGCAGGCGGCCACCATGCCGAGCGCCACCGCCTGATTTCCCATGATGTTGCGGTACTTGCCGGGGGTCAGCTTCGCCGGCTTTACATCGTAGCGCGTGGTGAACAGATCCACCGTCTCGCCGAGATTATATCCGGCAATCAGCGCCTTTCTGTTCGCCTCGGCGAACTGCGGCTTCTTGCCGAACTTCTCATCGATCCATTTCATCGTTGTATCGAGAGGGCGATTATATATCCAGTAGAGAAGCCCGAGCGTATAGAAGTTCTTGCACCGCCCGGCCTCCTTCGTGGAAAGCCCCAGCCCTTCAACCGCGGCAAGCGTTCCCTTGGAGAGGGGGAGTGAAAAGACCTGATAGCCGCTGAGCGAACCGTCATCGAGTGGATTGGAGGTATAGCCGGCAAGATCCAGATTCTTCTTATCGAAGGCATCGGAGTTCACGATGATGGTCCCGCCGCGCTTGAGCATTCCCAGGTTGGTGATCATCGCGGCGGGGTTCATTGCCACGAGCACGTCGGGAGCATCACCAGGCGTGTGGATGTCAAGCGAGGAGAAGTTGAGCTGATACGCGGAGACGCCGTACGTAGTACCGGCTGGAGCGCGAATCTCCGCCGGAAAGTCGGGAAGCGTAGCGAGGTCGTTGCCGACAATTGCCGAGGTCTGGGTGAACTGCCCGCCAGTTAGCTGCATACCGTCACCGGAATCACCGGCAAACCGTATCACTACCTGGTCCAGGACTTCGAGAGTCGTATCCATCAAGCCCTCAAGATTGGTGATAAGTGCGTGCGGACTGAGGCGAAGGCGATCGCCTGAAAACCGCATCAACTTACCATCCCTTACAACCATTATCAACTTTCATTTGAGGAGAACGGGGCTTCCTGTTCGTTATCTGTTGAGAGTCGGGGCGGGTTTGAAAACCCGCCCCGACACCGACACGCACCAACGGATAACCGACATACCATCACAACCACCATGAAGCACCAATTCGATCCGGCGCGACATCACCGACGTTCCATCAGACTGAAGGGATACGACTATTCGCGCGAGGGCGCGTACTTCATCACTACATGTACCCACAATCGCCAACGCCTGTTCGGCAGTATCCACGGACGGACGATGTGTTTGAATGACCGCGGTCTGATCGTCCGGAGCATCTGGGAGGGATTGCCGGATCATTATCATCATGTGCATCTGGATGCGTTCATCATCATGCCGGACCATATTCATGGAATCATTCTGTTGATGGATGATTGTACGGCCGGCAACGTCATTGTCGGCGTCGGGGCGGGTTTCAAACCCGCCCCGACAATAACGCATACATCGAAATCGCCACGCCACGCACTATCCGAAATCGTCCGCGCGCTCAAGACATTTTCGGCGCGCGCTATCAACAAGTCGCGCGGCACCGCCGGTTTTCGTGTGTGGGAGCGGAATTACTACGAACATATCATCCGCAGTGAACAATCGCTCAATCGCATCCGCCGGTATATTGAGCGTAATCCGGAGCAGTGGATGTCGTCAATGTCGTCGAAGTCGTCGGGGCGGGTTTGAAACCCGCCCCGACAGCTACTGATACAGATATCGACACCAACACGACCATCTACCGATGCGCTTCCACGCCGACCTGCCGACACATGCCGAGCAGCGGACACGTGGAGCAACGCGGCAGCGTCCCGGTGCAGACATGCTTTCCAAACGGCACCAGCAGCCGGTTGATCTCGATCCAGTATCGCTGCGGCAGCACCTTCTCCAGCTCCAGCGTGGTCCGCTCCGGCGTGGAGGCCGCCACATATCCCCAGCGATTGGTGACGCGATGAACATGGATATCCACCCCGATCCTCGGCTGTCCGCATGCGATCCCGAGCACGAGATTGCTGCACTTCGGCCCCACGCCCTTCAGCGAGAGCATCGTATCCCGATCGCACGGCAGCTCGCCGCCGAACTCCGCCACCACCCGACGCGCAATCTCACGGATCTGTATCGCCTTCCCCTCATGGAATGTGCTCTCGCCAATCAGCTCATCGATCTGTTCCACGGAAAGCTCCGCCACCTCGGCCGCGGTTCGCGCGCGCGCAAAGAGCCTGCGCGCGGTCGGCAGCGTGGTTTCGTCGCGCGTGCGGATCGATATGATGCACGCCACAAGCTGCTCGAACGGCGAAACATATCCCTGATCATATAACTCGAACATCGCGGCGTCGGCAAAGCCCTTTACCGCGACCCGCATCAGCTCGACGGCAAGATCGATATCGAATGGGAGTTTCGCTCCCCGTCCATCATTATCCGGCCGACGTTCTGTTTGTGACGCCACCTGACGCGACTCATTTCCCATGACAATCTCCATTCATGAATAGCCCGTTGCAGAAGGTGGAGCACGCAATCTCCATGCCCGGCAATGGAGATGAAAACAAAATTTCCGCGGGGTGTAATGATTCGGGAGGCTCCATGTTATTCCCGCTGAGAGACGTGGCTCTCTACATGGGCCGTCCCGGATATCGAAGGTGGAATGAAGGGATATCCGGGCGGCCCGTCGTTTCAGCCGAATGCGCGCCTCCGGCACAACCGGCCGGTGATGCCCCCGGCTCCCGAACCGTCAATCCGGAATGCCGCCCGGACAACGTACGCAAACCCGCGCCGGTGGTGGAACTGCCGGCAGAACACAGGAACCCATCCCACGGGAACGCCTCGCGATCAACCCTTACACGCCGATCCATGGCAGAAAAAAATCCTCCAGCCAGAACGGCATAACCATGCCGGCACGAACGAACCATAGTGAATCGCGGCCAAGCGATGTCGAGCTCTACTACCGTATGGGCGCCGATCCGCATGTCGCGAAACTAGCGTTCGAGGAGCTCTATCACCGGTTCGGGCCGGGAGTCTATCGCTACTGCTACCGCGTTATCGGCAATCAGCGCATGGCGGAGGATGTCTTCCAGGAAACGTTCATCAATTTCTACGAAAGCGCGCGCGGCGAGCGGGTCATGATCAATGTGGAGGCGTACCTCCTTCGCATCGCGCGCAATCTTTCGCTGAACGCGAAAAAAAGCAAACACAACGATACGCTCCCAATCGAACAGTTCGACCCGCCCGCCGACGAGTTCTCCTACGAACGGAAGGAAACCGATCAACTGGTGGTTGCCGCGCTCGATTCCCTTCCGGCCGATTATCGGGAGGCGCTGGTGCTTCGCGAATACAACGGGCTCTCCTACAGCGAAATCTCCAATGTGGTGGGAGCATCGGTGGCGACGGTGCGGATCAGAATATTCCGGGCGAAACGAAAACTCCGCGGGATGCTCACCCCCTATCTGACGGATTTACTGGATCATGACTGAAGCGAGGAGACACCGACATGGGTGAACGATTTAATATATCGCCGGCGGAAATGCTCCATCTTTATCTGGATGGCGAGCTTGAACCATTCCTGGAAACGGGGCTGTTCCATTCCGTCGCCGAGGATCATGAACTGCGCGCCGAACTTCGGGAGATGCTGGCGGTCCGCTCGGTATTTCATCGGGATTCGGTCGGGCTTTACCCGCCGAATCGCCTGACGCAATCGCTGATGGCGGCGATCGCACCGGAAACAGCGGTCGGATCAGGCAATGCACGGCGGCGTGGTGGAATTCCTCTCCTTCTCCAGCGAAGCGCGCTTCCTCTCCTCACGGCGCTGCTGGCATCGCTCCTGACAGCATTGCTGCTGTGGCCGGATAATCCCTCGCAACAATATCTCCGGGAATATTCAGGCGGCGGAATATTGAACAGCATTATTGCTCACGGGGCAACACCGGCCGATTCGCGGAATGATAATATCGCAAAGGCAATTCCAGGCGATACAACGAAGACAGAGAATAAGCCGGCGATAAACAACATTTCTCGTCAAGCCATCTCCTCCGGGAACCATTATTCCGAAGCATACCGGAAAGCACAATCCGACCGGCCGGCACGTGAGAAATCACATTCAACAACGAACAATTCCGGCTCCGCAGACCACGTCGCAAGCGAAAACATGCTCACCGATCGCGCGGCAGCCGACAGCGTTCCAGCCATGGCACGGATCATCCCTGCTCCACTCCACTCGGTTGCCCGGAAATTCACGCCCCCCTCATTCTCCCCGGCAACCCCGTCACGATCGCTCCCCCCCGTGAGCATCGTCACCGATACGAGCGACCCAACCGAGCGGTTTGTTCTCCAGCTTCGCGGAATAAACGATAAATCATTCCCCGCTCCGCGTGTGGAGCAGGGGGCGCCCAACTGGCTGGATGATGTCGGCCTCGGGCTCTTCTACGCGCCATCGGAACACCATCGCTTCGGGATCGAGGCGGGACGGGAGACATTTTCGCAGATTTTCGGGGACACGGAGGGGACGCGACGCGTGCGCTATGAACAGAACCCCACAACGTGGTGGATTGCCGCGGCTTATCGATTCGATCCCGGCGATATCGGCCTCCCGTTCGGCATACGCCCGTTCGTGCAGGCTTCGGCCGGAGTTTCCCCAATTGGCGGAATCGGGCAGGGAAGCATCGGGCTGGCATATCTCCCGGAGCGGCGGGTGGAGTTCTTCGGCGGAATCGACGGCGGAATTCTCCTGTATCAGCTTGGCTCAACGATCTATTCCACGCGAAAAGCGGGATGGACAATAGGCACATCACTCAAATTCTGATGGAATCATCATGCGATGCATATCATTGTTATTTCCTGCAATTCTCGGCGTTGTGCTCCTTGCCTCATGCAAATCCCCGCTGAGCGTCGATACGCCCAGAAACAAGGTGTACGAGGATTCGATCCACCACGTGCAGGCGCTGATCCCCGCGACCGCCGTCACATTTACGGCGACGGTCAACTCCGCAACCTGGAATCAATCGCTCGTCGCGCAACCCGATGTGGTGATCGACACAACCGGTGGATCGCCGCGGCTTATCATCCGGAATCTGCACGCGGCCTCCAACCCCGCCGACCTTACCATCCTTTCCGATTTTGTGCTCCGCTGCGATTCGCTGACGACCGACGGAACCCAGGTCGATATCACCAACCATCCCGATCTTGGAAGCGGGACGAAAATGGTGACACGGGCAAACGGCATTGGTGGAACCGTGGGATCACAATACACGATCTACTCCGACAACACCGGCAATCGGGTATCGCTCAGCGCGGGAAACGACGGTCAGGCACGGGAGATACGCTGCCTTATGTCCGCGAGCTGTCGCTATGGAACGCAGAACCAGAGTCAGTTGACAATGGACGGAATTATTTCAGCGACATATTGAGAAATACATGTAATTATTCCGCCGCCGGATTGTTGGTTCCATGTGAGAGGGCAACCATTCAATCGAGAATGATTTTCCGCTCGCATTTTATTCCAACCAATCAGGATGAGGAACCATGAACATCAGGACAGGTACGTCATTGCTCGCATGTATTGCCACGTTGATGCTGTCGGCGGGAACATCCGGCGGAAACCTGCTGGCGCAGGGAACCGATGCGCCGGTTGATCTTACCGCGCGCGTCGCGAACACACCTCACGGAGGCTTTGTATTTCTCCGCTGGTCGCTGAAACGCCAGCCGAATACGTGGTACCGGTATCTGCTGCATCAGGCAAACGGTCAGACAACCGATCCCGCGATGTTCAGCATGGTGCCGCCGGATAATTCTCTGGAAGACCCGGCCTTGAAAACATCGATCGGAGGATTTCAGATTATCCAGCTTTCCCCCGGAACATATTCATTCTATGTAACCGCATTCGGCGGAAGCGGCGAAAGCGATCCAAGCAATTTCGTTACCGTGACGGTGCGCGGCATGAACACCATTCCCGGAACCACCATCCCCGACACCATCGATATCGCAGCGTGCCGGGATGACAACAGTATCAGCGGCAGCACCAGCGGTGTGAACATCGATCTTGGAGCGCACAATCATTCGACCAGGCCGATTACGTTCGAGCTTCTCTCCGCGCCTGACGGAATGCATATCGACATGAACAGCGGCTCCATCAACTGGATGCCACCAGCTCAGGGAAAATATCCCGTCGTTGTCATGGCATCGTACAAGGATCAGCCCGATATCGGGACCATCGGGAAATTTATCGTCGACGTGAATAGTTCGGCCGCCGGAGTGCCGACGGCGGTAAACAGCTCGGTGAAATTCCGGATATATCCCAACCCATCGGCTTCAAATGTCCATGTCGAATTTCCGGCGACAACGGGAAATACACGGATCGCGTTGTCGGATCTGCTCGGCAATACCATTCTCTCCAGCGACCTGGCGGGGGACGCGCGGAACTACGAGATGAACACCGCATCGCTCGCGGCGGGCGAATATTTCATCTCGATCGTAAACAGCAATACCACATCGACAATTCCCCTGACGGTACGCCGATAGTGTTCCCGCACTGATCCGTTACGGTCGGCATGGACAGCGCGCCGGCCCCGCATTATCCGAAAGCCATCCCTGGAGGTACAGACTCCGGGGATGGCTTTTCGGCTTCGTGCGGATTCATGACTGATATTCGGTGAGCCGGGCGGAAATACGATCCGGACGATCCTTCGTCACGGCTGCCGACCGATTTCATCATTGGGAAAACTCTCCCCCACAATCGTAGTTTGCAGGCTCAATGGAAGTACACTCAATATCTGGAGATTGGACAATGTCGAACCCGATGATGCAGGCAATGCAGCAGCTTCAACTGATGCAGGAGAAGATGGCGGAAGCGCAGGCGGCGCTCGAACAGAAGCGGATCACGCGCTCGGGCGGGGATGGCCTGGTTCAGGTAACCGTGAGCGGGCTTGGAAAGATCATTGGAATCACGATCAGCCCCGAGGCGATGACTGCCGAGGACAAGGATACGCTGGAGGATCTCCTGATCACCACGATCAATCATGCGGTGGATGAGGCGAAGGAGATCGCAAACCAGGATATCGGCGATGCCACCAACGGGCTGATGCCCAACATCCCAGGGCTCGATCTTCCCATATGAATCGGGCCATTGAACTCGCGGATGCCGCGCGCCCCGATCGAATCGATCCGGCTGCCGCGGCATCAACGTCTCGGCTTATTCCAACCGATCATCTGAAATCATGATAGCAGCAGATCGCATTCTGGTTCCGGGAGCGCTCCGTCCCATCATCGGCATGGTCCACCTGAAGCCCCTCCCCGGCACGCCCGGCTACGGCGGCTCCTTCCAGGCTGTGCTGGACGCGGCTCTGGCCGATGCGCGCGTGCTTGATGAGGAGGGAATCGACGCGATGTTCATCGAGAATTATGGCGATGTTCCCTTCCGAAAATCCGGCGTGGAGCCGCATACGATCGCCGCGATGACGATGATCGCGGCGGAGATACGGAGGGTGACGCGAAAGCCGCTCGGGATCAATGTTCTGCGGAATGATCCGATTGCGGCGATCGGCATTGCCATGGTCTGCGGTGCCGGTATGATTCGCGTCAACGTTCATACCGGCGCCATGCTTACCGATCAGGGGATTATCGAGGGGAACGCCAACGCCACGCTCGATTACATGGCGAAGCTCGGCTCGGAAATAAAGATCCTGGCCGACGTTCACGTAAAACATGCGGCGGCGCTCGCCCCGATTCCCATCGATGAGGCGGCCGCCGACGCCGTGGAGCGCGGCCTTGCCGACGCAATTATCATCACGGGAAACCGCACCGGCGATGGCGTCGATATCGATGAGCTGAGGATGGTACGGCGGTCGGTGCAGGCGCCGGTGCTTGTCGGCAGCGGCGCCGATCTGGATACGATCGGTGAGCTTCTGCAGGAGAGCGATGGTGTGATCGTGGGGAGCTGGCTGAAGGAACAGGGAGAGGTACGCCGTCCGGTGGATCGTGAGCGGGTGCGCCGACTGATGGCCGCCGCCGCCGGCGTGATCGACAGCGATACGATTCACTAGCAGTGCCTTGGCCGATGCATCGCGGGCCAAACCCCGGAGCGCTCATCGGCTCGAAAAGATATCGGCGGAACATGCCGCGCATGGCGATGCTCATTCCGCCGATGATCCAGCCACTCACATTTCAATGATTCAGAAACGCCGCCCGTCCGATGTCGCGGTGAACGAGGAGAGCGAGCTATCCTCGGCCAGTGTTCTCCCCCGCTTCTGGATTTCCAGCCCTGGGAGATTATCGAGACCGACGTACTGATTCCGGCCGGGCTGATGTTCCAGCACCCGGTTGCTCGACATGATAACCTGCCGCTGCGCCATCGGCACGCGCTCCGGCGCACCACCTTCCTGACGCGCGCGTCGTGGCGAAATCGAAGTGGCGGATGCGAGCCGGACAGCTTTATTATCCGATTCGCGCGATCTGCGAAGTTCGTCGCGCAGGCTGTCCACAACGTTCTCCAGCGTCGCCTCCAGTTCATTGTTTCGTGCCGCCGTGTCGGTGGTCCGCACATAGACGATTCTATCGCGTGGCACCGCCATGCGCCCGTTCCGGCCGAACATGATCACCAGCCCGGCGATTGTCATGGCGGCCACTGCCACCTGATAGGCGGGGACCCTGTGAGCGAAGATCCTCACCAGCCCGGCGGAGAATCGGGAAGGTGTACGGGCGGCGCGGGAGCGGAGAGCCGCATGAAGCTCCGAGCGGATATCAGGACGCGGAACAGGCCCCGGTTCCGCGACCGAAAGCTCCCGGCGCGTCAGCAGCAGCGCCCCCCGCATCCGATCGTAGACATCCCGGGAACCGCACTCACGCAGGACAAGCTCCCGCTCCTCCCCGGTAAGATCCTCGAAACGCCGGCCCACGGCAAGCGACTCTATATCGTCGCGACGGAATTCATCGGGTCTGTTCATAATCTATCGTCGAACTGTGTGGATTGAATCGATCAAGGCGCTCCGCCAGCTTTCTCGCCGTGTTGAACAGGCGCGATTTCACCGTCCCCTCCGGGCATCCGACGATCTCGCTGATCTCGCGAATCGAAAGCCCCTCCTGATGACGGAGGATAAATGTCGTGCGCCGGTCATCATCCAGCGTATCAAGCTCCAGCGAGAGCATTTTCAGAAACTGCTCCCGATCGATTTCCTCGATGATTTCCCCGCCTTCCAGGGGAATATCGTCAAGATCGATATCGACCGACTGACGGACCATCGCGCGACGATATTCATTCTTGCACATATTATGCGCCACGGAAAATATCCAGGTGGAAAATCGCCGGTCGGGGGAGAATAATTCGGGACGTTCAACGATCCTGAGAAAAATATCCTGGAGAAAATCCTGCGCTTTTTCCTCATCGCGTCCAAGCATCCTGTGAAAATAGCGGAGCAGCCTGCCACCGTAGCGATCATACAGCTCATCGAACGCGGCGATATCGCCCCGACCGAGGAGTCCCATGAGCTTTTCATCGCTCGATGACCTGATATGTTCTCTGCGAAATAATCCCATGATGCCAATAGGCGAAAATGCTGACCTGTCTCCGTCGGCTGCTCTCGAAATTCCGGACGCTGCATTCAATGTCAATAAAATACCATGCGCCCGCCATCGCAATGATGGAGGACACATGGCACAAGTCCCTTCCGGTTATCGAACCACCTGCACCTTTTTGCTGATATTTCCCTTCGATGTCCGGATATTCACCAGATATGTCCCCGCTGCAATCCCCTCGATATCGATTCGAACCTCCCTCCCGCTCCCCTTCAGTGTCCTGAGCACATGCCCCTGAAGATCGACAAGCTGGATATCGGCATCCATTGCTTCCGGGAGTTTCAGGGTCAGCGCGCTGTAGGCGGGGTTCGGGAAGATCGTCACATCACGCTCCAGCGCGCTTCCGGACTGGTCCGTATCCGCGGTTTTCTGCTCCGGCGATTCATCCTGCCGGTCCGCTTCCGGCTTCGTCACGCCATCGATATACGCCAGCACTTCCTTTTCCTGATCCCCGTCGCGACCGATCCGGAGCGCCAGATTTCTGAATTTCTCCGCCTTGCCGGACTCCCCCGAGAGCATGTAATGTTCATAGAGAATCATCATCGGCGCCACATAATTCATATTGAGCATCGGCATGGTTCCCTTCTCGATCACATACGATTCGTCGTAGAAACCATGGTCCAGATAATCGAGGTGAAAATTCTCCCAGTTCTTCTTCAGCAGCGCCACATTATCCAGTCGCTTCGGGCTGTAGCGGGTGGCAAGCCCCACGGTATAGAGATCCTTTCTGATGGAATCGAGGTACGATGGGTCCACCGTCAGCCCGAAATACACCGGACGTTTCGTGTTGCTCACGGCGATATTCTGGAAAAACCGGGAAGCCCATGCATCAAATCCATCAGCCATCATGCTGTCGGCCTTCAGCTTTGCATAATCGCACTGAATTCCGTGCTGTTTCAACATCCGCTCCCGATATTCCGGCGCCGATTCCAGGCTGGCATTCATCACCGTCACATCCGGACGAATGCCGAGCGCATACTGGAGAATCCAGATCGGATAGGTATCGTTATCTCCCACGGTGAAGAGGATCGCGTTTTTCTCCAGCGACATCAGCACGTTGTAGTTGTAATTGAGGAGCGCCGGGGATATCTCCTTTGTCTCATACCATTTCCGGCAGAAGAAATGCATTTTCTCCTCATCGCCGTTCATCTCGTAATAGGTGATAAAACCATCGGAGAGGAGCCCGTAATCCTGGCGCAGCTCGTATGCCTTCTGAAGATCGGGGAACCTTTCGCTATCGTTTCCGCCGTCCCACCACCTGACGAAATGATATTCGAACGTGTTTGGAATGGCCTTTCCCATATCGCCGATCAGCTTCTCCATGTTCTCCCGCTTCACCCTCCAGTCCGAGGTATCGGAGAAACCGACATACCGGGCCGCTCTGTAGTAATTGAGCCACGCGTCGGCGTTGGATCTGTTTTTCTCCACCTCCTCCCGCCAGAGTTTCAACTGCGTCGCGTACCATTCGGGAGCCCGCTGAATCTGGGCGAAGCCGTAGATCCGTTCCGCCTTCTCCTGCGCGTGTCCGACTCCCGCCGTGGCAAGAAGGATTGTGGCGGCAAGCCCCGCCATTGCAATGCTTTTCATCTCTCTATCCTGAATTGTTTTACGATCGGATGTCTGAACGGAGGTACGTACGCTCGTCTGAGGGCTGTACACGCGGGGCTGAAAAAGGTTCACCGGGAAGATAATATTTCGCGCGCGGTGGAAACAACGGAGGCGCCCGAAGGCGCCTCCTGAAACGAATCGCGGACCGGATGGCCGGCTGGTTACTGCTTGATCACCAGAACATTGAACTGCGCGCCGACCGGAACGGCCGTGTTGGCCTCGTTGAAAATCTCCCACTTGTTCCGGATCGTGTTGTAATAGACGCCGATCGGGCTGTTGTTGTAGATGATGCCCGAAGGGTTCAGCTTCTGCGTGACGAAAAGGAGGGCGTTGGGATCGCCGTTGCAGAGAGGATTATCGACATCCGTGCCGTTGGCGCTCAGCTTGTTTGCCGCGGTCGTCGTGTGGACGAACGCCGCCTTGTTGACGCCGGCAACACGAATGGCGCCGTTATCAACTTCAAGCGCGATGCCTACTCCCGCGCCGGAGTACTTCGCCTCAACGCCGATGCCGTTGGTCGAGAAGGTCTCGCCCCGGACACCGCTCGATACGGCGGTGGTATTGGTGGTCAGACCGTAGACGCCGAAGCCGCTCGGGGTTTCGCCGTAGACGCCCCAGCCGCTGCCGGCCTGATAGCCGATCACGCCGATGCCGGTGCCGCCCGTGCCATTATTGACGCCGCGAACGCCCGCGGAATAGCCGCCGGGCGAGGTCGGGTTTACCCTTCCCAGAACGCCGGTCACGCCGCCATTTGCGCCGATGCCGTTGGCACTCGAGAAGACCTCGCCGAGAACGCCGGACGTTGACCCGGTGGCCGCGGTATTCTTTCCATAGATGCCGTTGCCGCTGCCGTTTGTGGCACCCTCAAGCGCGTTGTTGGTGTTGGCGGCGGTCGTAATCTCGAACAGACCGGCGACGCCGGCGGTGCTGGCTCCACGAACGCCCCAGCCGGTTCCGGTTGCCGTACCAAATACGCCGGAGTTGGTGGCGTTATAGGTGATGCCCGCGACGCCATGTCCCGCGTCGGAGAAGCCGGTAACGCCGGTTCCCGCAAAGAAGGCGCCGGCGGTCGGTCCGGTGATCACGCGACCGAAGATGCCCGAGCTGGCCCCTCCGCCAGTGCCGATGATGCCGAACCCGTTGGTGCTCTTTCCTTCCACGCCAGCCACGGTAAGGCTGGATGATGTTGCATTGCTCTCACCATAGAGCGCGCTTGTAAGAGGAGTGCCGTTGGAATTCTTGAAGAATCCGGCGCGTCCCGTGCCGCTGTTCGTGACGGAAAATGCGTCGACAGCGGTGTTGATGGTGCCGGAATACGGAAGCGCGAATGTCCCCGGCGTGGTCCAGACCACATTGGTGCCGTTGAACCCAAGCACCTGTCCGCTTGCCGCGCCCAGTGAGCTGATCTTCGCGGCCGTTACCGAGTTGTTGGCGAGCTTCGTGGAGGTGATGCCGCCATCGGTCACTTCGAGGTTCGCAATCGGGCCGTTGGCCTGCGTGATCGTCAGCGAGCCATCGCTGCTCTGCACTCCGCCGATGCCGGTGGAGCCGCCGCCCCCCGTGGAGCTGATCGTGATGGTGTTCCCCGACCTGTTCACCGTGGTCGATCCGGCGCCGACAAGCGTGATATCACCGCCAATGGTGTTAAGGCTGGTCACGGCGCCCGTGGCACCCGGTGCCAGCGACATCGCCTGCGCGGCGTTCAACGAATATGGCGAGGAGGTCAGCGGCGTCCGGGGGACAAGCTCCGCCCCGCCATCCACCGCGACGCCGATCGTATACTGGGCATTGAAGAGAATAGTCCCCGGAATCGCCGATGTTCCGCCGATAACGACGTTGAACAGCCCGTTGGTAAAGGCCGCGTTCTGCGTTTCGGTGTAGATCGTGGTGCCGGTGTTGTCGTAGATCTTGATGGTGAGCGCGTGAGTCCCCTGCAACGGGGTGCCGGACCCGTTAGCCACCACCCCCTGATAGCTCATCTGCCTTGGCACCTGAGCCAGCGCGGTGGCGCTGAGACCGATAAACAGAACGAATGGCAGGAATGTGCGTGTGCGTTTCATAAGCCTTCCCACAAATTGATTGAAGTGTGCTGATCGTTTGATCGATGTATTCACAAGGCCGGCGTGGGGGAGGCCGGGCCGCTGCATCCTTGGATAATGCTTCAGATAATCCACGGGCGGGAATGCCCTAAACTCGTCAACGCTGATCATCTGAAGCCCTTGCGGACCTCACAAACAGGCGGATTGCCTGTCCATTATCATCGCTCGGAGAGAGTGCATTCGGATATCATCTATTGAGTTCGATGATCACGACCGATTGAAGTGAAGCTGGGGGCGGCTCCATTCTGTCCATAACGATGCGGATACGGGAAAGGATAGCGGTCACATCACAAAATGTGCGTTCCGAGCCCGGCTCCGGCAACATCAGTTGTCGAAAATATGTCGCCGGGCGCTACGCTCCAAGTGAAGTATGATTGTGGGCGATATATTCCGCCTGCGCTGAAACAGGCACCGCACACGGCTTTCTCGTGCCGCCGCGCCCGCAATGCAGGCTGGTGAAGGCCACGCGACCGGGAGCATGAAGCCGGAGCATGGTCGAGCCCGGTAACACGTCAACAGTTCGGTGGAAGCATCTGCGTGCGATACCGCGTTCTTCCGCTGGCAGGCAAAGGCTGTTCAACAACGATCAGATGCAATCGGGCAGATATGTTCCTTCAGATTCACACTCCCTCCGCCCCGCTGGACTATTATATCGACGCCATCTGGTACTCGGCGGATGATGATTTCCAAACGATCCATCGCACCATCCCGATTCTCCATCATGAGCTGATCTTCAACTTCTCCGATCATTTCTCGGTGCATGCGGGCAGGGGAACGCCCACGCTCGTCTCCAACGCCGGCTGCTGGATCTCCGGACTCCATACCATCCCCACCATCACCCGGACGATGGGACGCCACGAGATGGTCGGCGTCCTCTTCAAACCCTATGGCCTGCGCCAGTTCACCGGCGCTCCGGCCGCCGGCTTCAGAAACCTGGCGGTTTCAGGCGCGGAGATCATGGGGAACGATCTGGAGTCGCTGATGACCCGTATCGCCCGGACGGCGATCATCAATGAAAAATTCTCCATGCTGGAGGATTTTCTCCGGTCGCGATGCCGCGCCGCGACGCTCCCGGATTATATCCCTCACGCCGTCCGTTCGCTGGCGGAGGAGCCGGCGCGCATCGGGGTGATCGGCGCGCTGGCGACGGATATCGGCATCACGACGGCCGCGATGATCGCGGCGTTCAACAACCATGTCGGGCTCCCTCCACTGGCGCTTCTCAACCTTCAACGGCTGAACCGCGTCCTCGCCGATCTTGCCGCCGATCCCCGGGGTCCGCTTACCCCGCTCGCCCATCGTCACGGATATTTCGATCAGGCGCACTTTATCCGCCATTTCAGGCGGGCGACCGGGATGACCCCGTCATCGTATAAACGAGCCGCGCTCGCCGGCGGGATATCCCCCATCTCCCCCAACAGCATCCTCCTTGGCTGACCGCGAATATTTCGTACAATTTTCCTTCCGCCGGATTGCCGTTCTTTGCCGGAAAAACCATGCGCCATCTCAAGCTCTTTATCGCCTGCAGCCTCGACGGATTTATCGCCCGCCCCAACGGCGATGTGGACTGGCTTTTCACCGACGCCGATTACGGCTACACGGAATTCATGTCCGGCATCGACACGACCATCATGGGGAATGCCACATATCGGACCGCGTTGAAATTCGAGGATATTCCCTTTCGCGATAAACGGAATATCATTTTCACACGGCAGCCGGATCGCGAGAGCACGCGGTTTGCCGAATATGTCTCCGGCGACATCATCGACTATACGCGACGGCTGAAGGAGGAACCGGGCGCGGGAATCTGGCTTGTCGGCGGTGCCGATATTATCAGACAATTATATCGCGCGCGGCTGATCGATGATTATATCATCGCGTTCCATCCGATTATTCTCGGCGAGGGAATTCCGCTGTTCAGCGGTCCTGGCATTCAGGAGAATCTTCGGCTGGAGGAGTTGAGGAGGTATGACTCGGGGCTTGTGCAGATGGTCCATTCACGCCGTCCCGATGAACCGGCCGGCTAGAACTTCATGGGAATATTCCACGGAAGAGTCGCGATCGAACCACGTCCGATCGCAACCCTCGCCGTACCGTGGGGGAAGCAGGCTGCCGGTCAATCGCCCGATTGATGTTCTCTTCTGAACGCATCGGGGGAGATGCCCATGTGCCGCCGGAACAGACCGCTGAAGGAGGCCGGGCTGGAAAAACCGACATTGTAGCAGATCTGCGATACAGGCAGCGTTGTGCCGGCCAGCATCCGCCGCGCCATCTCCAACCGCCGTGCGGTCAGATACTGATGCGGCGTCAAGCCGAATATCTGCTTGAAGAGCCGGAGGAAATGGAACGGCGAAAGGCAGGCAGTCCGCGCCATCTCGTTCAACATCACCGGCGAGCCGGCTCTGGAATCGATGAAATCGCGGGCGATATGCAGCCGCCGGTACAACTCCACTCTCGTGGAGCGCCGGACTGCCGGCAGCCGGTCGATCTCCGTCCGCACGCCGCGATGCACATCCACCAGCCGTTCCAGCAGCAGATGAAACTGCTCCTCCAGCCAGCCGGGACCGGGAAGCTCGCTCGCGATGCCGGCGCGGATCTGCAGCAGCATCGGCGTCAGCGTGCCGCCGTGCGGATAGGTCTTCTCCAGAAACTGGATCGGCTGCTGGTTCACCGGCTCGGGTTCATCCAGCAGCCGATCGGCCGGGGTGACAAGGTCGCGAAGGATTCTTCCGGCAAAACCGGATTCGAACCAGATGTGAAGCGATTCCACATCGGTTTCCGAATGGATGATGTTCGAGAAGCGCTGTCCATCGTTCAACAGCAGATACGATGAATCGTTCACCGCGAAGGAACGTCCCCGCACATGATATTCCGCCTCCCCTCGGAAATTGCACAGAATGGAGAGCGGCCCTTCGTGCTCCGGATAGTACAGCTCCTTGTTGCGCGCATGGATCACCGCGTTCGGCCAGCCGAGCGCGGGAGAGAAATCTTCAAGTGCCGTGCGCGATTGGGCACTGAAGTCGGGGAATCCTCTGATAATCATCGTCAATCACCTCATGAAAAACCGAAACGTTCTCTCCTCCCCGACCTGCCACCCAAACGGGAAAAAGGCGTCAGGCCGGATCGCCCGAAACATGCCCGGCAACGCCGAACGACGCTCGAACCGGAAAGAGCTCATCAAGAAAGGGCGATATGAAAATAACCTCCAATGAATTGAAAGTTGCGGATTTACCCCATCCCCCCGGGACCCCGCCGAAACCTTGGGATTCTACGAATCGGGCATTCCATGTCATGGTGCCGCGCGGAATATTCAGGGGTTGAAAACCTTGTTTTCGTCGCTGTATTACGTATGCGACGCTCTCCGCTGCTGGAAGAAACACCGGGGAATCATAAAGATGGATGGCGATAGGATACTACGTTTCGGCAGCTTTTTGTAGAGCCGGGAGGGCCGTGAACTTGCGACCTCCCTGTGACGGCGTCTGCGCGGCGGGCGGGCCGGCGATAATCGCGAAGAGAAGAGCTGCGGGGATGATCAGCATGATGGTGGCGTACATCGGAGGGAATGCCGAGGGTGCCGAACGATGTACGATGCTCATGGGAGATGCGGATTGTGGCGATCCCTTCCGGGGGAGCATCGATCTCCCCCGGAAACGAACTACGCTAGCGATTGACGATCATCTTCTCCACGCGACTTTCCCCGCCCGATGTGGTCATCCGGCAGAAATAGGCGCCGTTGCCAAGGCCGGAGACATCGAAGGTGATCCGGCTGATTCCCGCATTCAGCTCGATGTTCTGGAGCAGGTCCATCACACGGTTGCCGTTCGCGTCGTAGATGGCGAGGCTCACCGGCTGCTGATGCGTCAGGCCGACATCCACATAAGCCCCCGTGTTGCTCGGGTTCGGGGCAAGCGCGGTCAGGAACGTCCGTTTCACCGGGGCGAATGTGCTGACGCTGATCCTCGTGTTGCAGACGGCGGCGTTGCTGACCGAGGCGATCACCGGCGTCAGCATCGCCAGCTCCTCATTGTGCCCGCACAGATCCACCAGCACCAGCGTGTCGATCTGGTCGCCAACATCGGCCCCCTGCACATTCACCCTGAGCCCGACGCTGGAATGCGCGGGTATCACCAGCGGAAGCTGGAGCGGCGGAATGCTGTAGCGGACATTGGACTTCATAAACGCGGAGGCCAGCGTAAGCGGCCGGATGCCGTAATTGACCAGCGTGATGCTGTCGGGCCGCACCTCGGTAAGCGCCAGCGAGTCGGAGAACCAGCCCTTATCCACCCTGACGCCGATCGTATCCCTCGCCGAATCGAGCATCGCCAGCGTGAACCCGCCGATCGTGTCGCGATCCACCACGCTGTTGCCGGAGCCATCGCTGATCGTCACCTGATAGATCATATCGAGCCGTGGATCGTTCCGATGGAGCTTGAACTGCACAAGGTTCGCCGGGAGGCTTGCCGGATCGGTGATCGGCGTCACCGTGCAGTTGATCGCCGTATCGTTGGAGAACGATGCGATGCCCGATGTCCTGAACCGCTTGGAATAGCTGATTGTGAAATCATCGCCGCAGCCGATCCCCTCGCGACCGATCCCCGGCCCCGTTGTATCAATTACGTTGACCACCGGAAGCAGCGCCACCATCCTGTCGGCGCAGTCGCCGCCGATCGTCAGGCCGGTGGTGAAGCTGGTATCGGCAAGATCGGTGAAGCAGATCTGAAGCTGCGCGTCGCCCCCCGGAGGAATGATGACCGGCAGCGTGGCGGTGATGGCCCCGTGCGATGTGGAATCGAGGAGCGCCACGCGATCGAGGTTCTGCGGGAACGAGCCGTAATTATGGATTGTAACCGTGCGGCAGAATGTCCTGGCGTTGATGGAAACGAAGGTGTCAAGCGTCGCGGGGGCGGCCGCGCCCACCCTGAGCGTAAACCCCGGAATCGGCCGGCTCTGGGTGATGGTATGCCCGGCGGAGTCGATCGCCCTGATCACCGCGGCGCCATCCTGGTACGGGTCCACCAGCTTTGCGGTATAGCGGACCGTATCGGCGCCGGGGATAAACGGCTCGATATTCAGCACCACATTCCTGCTGGCCGACGTGGCATAGCAGGAATCGATGCCGGTATCGGAGATGTGGGAATCGAACGCGTAGCCCTCGATCTGCCCGCAGTCCTCCTTCCACTCAAGCCCCGGAGGATCGAAATCGCTCACCAGCTTGTGGAAGAGCATTCCCCCCGGATATCCGTACGATGTGGCGGGGCCGAAGCCGTAGACATAGAGCCCGAACGCGGAGTCGCACGCGATATAATGCGAGCCGGGGGAAACCTCCAACTGGGTGTAGAGATAGGTGCTTCCCGGAATCGGGAGAAATTTCGCGTTCACCGGGGCGGCATCCAGCTTCAGGCTGGTCTCCCCGGATTTCGGGACCACCACGTTGATATAATGCACCACGAACTCATTATCCACGATGCTCTGAAACGCGTAGGCGGTGTCGAACTGCTGCCGCGGAACCACAAGCATCATAAAGGGATCGCCGATGGCGTTGAGCGATCCGTTGGCGACGTTCACCGAGTGCTCGTACTGCGCTGCCATGATCGGCTGCGAGCCCGTCACGGTCATCGGCTCAAGCAGCGGGATCTCGATGGAAATGCCGGGGCCAAGCTGATAGGTCGTCGTCCCCGAGGCTTTGACAATCGTCACCTCGGTGCCGGGAAACGCCGCCAGGATGCGGGCGACGGCCGTATCGGTGGACTGCGGCGTCACCTTGAAATGCGGCGTCAGCATGGCATCGCGACCCCATCCGTCCAGCGGCGGAAGCTGCTCCACGAGATGATCGCGATAGTTTGCCACGCGCGTCGGTATGCTGGTCCGCTTGTTCCCGCTGAAGAGCGCCACCGGCTTGTCGGCGCGGACTTCGGTGCCGCTGACATCCTGCGCCACCTGGAGAATATCAGCCTGCCCGTAGAAGATCTGCCCGCGGTTGAGCATCACGGAAAACGGCTTGTTTCCGCGGCTGTTCAACTGAAGCCCCGGCGATGGGGAGATGGTGACGTTGGTGCCATCCTCCGTGGCAACCACCGCGAACTCCGAGGGAGTATCAAACCCGCCCTGCTGGCCGAACCCCGGCTCCGAGTATCCGTTGGGATAGGCCAGCACGATATATCTCCCGGTCAGCACGTTCCGCGGAAGCCCCAGAAACGCATCGGCCGATTTCGCGCGGATGTTGACCCCGTAGAGGGTGATATCATCCACGGCCGTCACCAGGAGCGATTTGCTGACGATCTCGTTGTTGTTGGCCCCGCCGAACGGGTCCAGATCATCCAGCTCCACGTTGTTGCCGAACAGGGCGTTGATATCCACCTGAACGGTCGTATTGGCCGTTGGAATCGGAATCTGGCGACTGGCGCCGGTCAACGTATACGTAATGGTGGCGTTGGTGGGATGATCGCAACTCAGGTAGATCCGAAGCCTCGCTGTTTCCGCGCCTCCCCCGCCGAGATTGGTCATGAAGGTCACCCAGAACTCCTTTCCCTTCGAGGAGAGACCCTGGGCGCGAAGGTTCGTGATCGCCGTGAGCAGGAGAAGCACGAGGAATAAAGCGCGAAGCATCGGGCGCGGTCTGGTAGCTGGTAACAACATCATGAATCGAGCTCTCCGGTGGAAATCCACGAAAAACTGCCATCACACTCCCGAATGCCCTGACGGGAGGAACGGGGTGATGCAGTAAGCGTCTGACATGCTTGCACGGGTTGGGGAATGTACCGCGGATTTCGTCGGGATTCAACTCTATCCGGCAACACGGCGAGGGAAGTTGAGCGGGGGATTTGCTTTCGCAAGGATCAACAAGCGATTCCGCCAGATTCAATAATGTCCGTGACCCGATGGTGTTACAGCAGCGGCGGATTGGTGGCGCCGGCCTGGGACTGAAACGACGGAGCCGTCTGCCATTCCGCGGGGAGCGCGATAGCGCCCGAGGGATGACGGGACGGCCCGGAACATTCCGGCACGCGGGGGGCGGGCCGGAGACGCGGAGGCGGAAACTCCCCGCGTCCTACTTGTTGACCACCAGTTTCTCCGTCAGCGTGGAGCCGTCGGCGGTCTGAAGCCGCAGATAATAGGTGCCATCGGGAAGATCGTGAACCGCGGCATCGATCTGCGTGATCCCCCCCGGCAACTGATCGTGATCGAACATCCGGCGGACCTCGTCGCCGCGACCGTTGTAGATCGCCAGGCTGACCGGCTGATCGGCGGTAAGACCGATGCGAATGTTCGTCCGCTCGGTGGCCGGATTCGGAATCGGCGCCTCGATGAAATTCCGCTTCACGAAACCGTTCACCTCGAACCGGAGCGTGTTGCCGCAACGGTCCCCGGCCACGCCGAGCAGCGGATCAACCGCCGTCTTCAGCTCCACCAGGTTGGTGGGATAGCCGCATTTGAAATCCACGGCGAACGTATCAATCTGATCGCCGAAACCTCGCGGCCGGACGCAGATCACGAACGGTATGGTCTGGTTGGGCATCAGGGTGATCGGGAGCTGATCCGGCGGGATCGAATAGATCAGGTTCCCCAGAATGCGGGGCCGCTCAAGCAAGAGAGGCCGGTGCCCGTAGTTGCTCAGCAGGAACGTATCGCAGTCCTCGTGCCCATAGACCAGCGTGCCGAACTGCTTGGCGCGACCGAACCGGACGCCGATCGGGTCGGTGTCATCGCCGGTCCGCACCGCCAGCGTAAAGCCGGAGATGGTATCGCGGATCGTCGATGCGTTGCCGACCGCGTCGGTGATGACCGCGTTGTAGATCATATCCTGATAGGGGTCGCGCTGCCGAAGCTCAAGCGTAAGGCTCTTCGACGGAAGGCCGGCCGGGGTGACCACCACATCCAGATTGGCGCTGTCGATAAAGCGGATGGACTGCACGCCGGCGTTGCGGGCATAGAGATCGGTCACGCTGATGGTCTGCTGGAGCTGGCAGGGGGCATCCTCGCGCGTCAGCACCGGCGGCGTGGAATCGGTGGCGCTCAACAGCGGGAGGAGCGCCACGGGACGGACGGTGCAGCCGTTATCGACCCCTACCTCGACCGTGAAGACGGTATCGCCGATATGCTGATAGCAGATGGAGAACTCATGAATCCCCCCCGGCTCGATCTCCACCGGGAACTCCCCCTGCACGCGCAGCCCCGGAGGGCTGGCGCCAAGCCGCAGCCCGGCTATCGTCTGACTGAACTCGCCGTAGTTCGTCAGGGTGATCTTCCGGCAGAACTCCATGCCGTTCAGCGACGCGAGCGTATCGAGAAGGATCGGCCCCGTCTGCCCCACAACCATCGATACGGTGAAGCCCTTCACCTTGAAATTGTAGAACCGGTCCAGCCCCGCCGAGTCGACCGCCTGAAGACGGACATATCCATCCTGATAGGGATCATCGAGCGCGGCAAGGAAGTGGATGGAATCATCCCCATGCTTGAACGGATCGGTATGCAGCGTGACGTTGCTGGAGCCGGAAAGCAGGCGCAGCGCCTCCATCCCGAAATCGTGAGTGCTGTCGTCGAACGCGGCTCCGGCCATGCCGCCGCACGTATCGCGCCATCGGATATCCGGCTCCTTCTGGTCCTTGAAGAGCGTATCGAACACCACCCCGCCGGGATTGCCGTAGGAGTTATACGGGCCGTAGCCATAGATATAGAGCCCGAACGGCGCGCGCGCGCGGATCACATGGGAGCCCGGCTGAACCTTGACCTGTGCGAAGCTGTAGCTGGTCTTCGCAACCCGGCTGAACGCGGACGCGCTCACCGGCCCGCCATCCAGATTGAGCGTCGCGATCCGCTCGGTCGGGATCACGATGTTGATGAAATGGTAGGTGAAATCCTTGGTGTTGATGCTGGAGAACCAGTAGACCGAATCGAACTGTTCCTGCCCCCAGTCGAGCGTCATAAACGGATCGCCGATGCTGTCGTTCGGCATCGAGATGAACCGCTCCACCACCGTCGAATGCTGGTACTGCGCCACCTCGATCGGGTTGTTCGATGTCACGAGCCGCGTATGATCCAGCGGCAGCTCGATCACCTCGCGCGCGTTCATCGTCCGGTAATAGGCGCTGTCCAGATAGATATTGGTGCTGTCCTGCGCCGCCACGATCCTCACGATGTTCGCGTCATCCACGGTCTTCGGGATCTGATAATGCGGGTTGAGGATAACCCGGTGCGGCCAGCGCTCGACCGGCGCAAGCTGCTCCACAAGGTGATCCCGCCCGACCGCGTCGTCGTACGGAACGTTTGCGCGCTGATGGCTGCCGTAGACCACCACCGGCTTGTCGCTCCGGACTTCGGTGCCGGTCAGATCCATCCCGGTTTTCCCGGCCGCCTGCGCGAAGTAGACCTGCCCCGCGTTCAACCTCACGGTAAACGGCCCGATCACCCGCCGTGCCTTGATCGGCGTGCTTGGCGTGATCTGCACCACCGTATTATCCTCGGTGGCGATCACCGCGAACTGCGATGGGAAATCGGAATTATGCGTGTAGATCGCCGTGGCGTCCGTGGCAAGCGTGTTGGGATAGGCAAGGACGATATAATGGTTCCCCACCGCGTCGTTCGGAAGGCCCAGGAAGACATCGCTGCTCCACCGCTGGGTGTTGACGCCGTAGAGGGTGATCTCGTCATCGGCCTGGATGAGAATGCTGGATCGGCTGATCGACGAGCTGTCGGAAAGGGGATCGGGGAGCGTAAGCTGCGTGGTATCCAGCGGAAATTCCGTGGCGACGTTGGGCGCAAGATCGAACCCCTGCACATTCCCCGAGCGAACGAAGGTGATGGTTCCATGCGTCCGCTTCTCGCAGGCCATCACCAGCATGAAGTTGGGAACCTTGTCGTCGCCGTTGGTATGAAGGAAGGCGACCCGAAATTCCTTCCCGCGATTATCGATTCTGTTTCTGGCCTGCTGGGCACCGGCCCCCACCACTCCAAGAAGCAGGATAAGGGGAGTCAGCAGCAGGCGCAGCGTGGTATGGTTGAATCGCATCGCAAGCCTTTTCAAAATAAAACCGCTGAGATCGCACGAACATGCGGGAGAAGTTTTCTCTGCCCGCCCCGGAGAAATCGTTCCATTCGCCGGGATCGGGCGTTCCCAGGCGCATTTTCCCCGTAGTAATCCTGAATCATCATTCCAGAGGGACCGCATAGTGAACGGTTGAAGCATTCCCTGATTGTCGAGCCGTCAGGATTTCATTGCCGGCTGCAACTTGCAGGCCACCTCCGCCGCATCATCCACCAACCAACACCCCACCTGTCCCTTTTGTTACTCTTCGCCCCTCAATTCCGAAACGAAGATCCCGATGGCGGGCTCGCGGATGTTCGGTGACGAACCGGCCCCTTTCAAGAGCCACCGCAACTCCCCTTGAGGGGTCTGGATGAGCGGGCCAACGGCCCATCCGGCCGAGAGCCTTAAAATGGCGTTTCACCGGGGCAATTGCAATCCTGATTCTTCGAAGAGACAGTTCATGCGGGAGAATCGGGACAGGCCCCCGGTGACGGCGGCCGGCCCGTTCGTAACTTGTCGGGATATATCGATTTCGAGGCAATAAACTCCCTTAACGTGACAATGACAACGCGCATTACCGATCTCTTCGCCATCCGCTATCCCATCATCCAGGCCGGCATGGTCTGGTGCAGCGGGCACCGGCTTGCCGCGGCGGTCTCCAACAGCGGCGGCCTTGGCCTGATCGGTGCCGGGTCGATGAAGCCGGAGCTGCTGGCCGAGCATATCAGGGAGTGCCGACGGGAGACCACCAACCCGTTCGGCGTCAACATCCCGCTGATCCGCGGCGATGTTGTCCGCCTGATAGAGACGGCGCTGGAGGAGGGGGTGGGGATCATCTTCACATCGGCCGGAAACCCGGCGCTCCATCTGGAGAGGATCAAACGCTCCGGCGCGCTGCTGATTCATGTGGTCGCCTCGGTACGGCACGCGCTGAAAGCGGAGTCGGTCGGGGTGGATGCGGTGGTGGCGGAGGGATTCGAGGCGGGAGGCCACAACGGGCTGGATGAGATCACCACGCTCTGCCTTGTCCCGCAGGTGGCGGACGCGGTGAAGGTGCCGGTGATCGCGGCCGGCGGCATCGCCGATGGTCGCGGGATGGCGGCCGCCCTTGCCCTCGGCGCCAGCGGCGTGCAGGTGGGAACGCGGTTCGCGGCGACCGTGGAATCATCGGCGCATCAGCATTTCAAGAACGCGGTGGTGGCCGCCGCCGATTCCGACACCATACTCACGCTGAAAAGCCTCACCCCCGCCCGGCTCATCAAGAACCCGTTCGCGCTGGAAGCGCGCCGGGCGGAGAACGCCGGCGCATCGGTCGAGGCGATGCGGGAGCTGCTGGGAACAAAGCGCGAACGACGCGGGATATTCGAGGGGGATCTTGAAGGGGGCGAGCTGGAGGCCGGCCAGAGCTCCGGGCTGGTCCATGAAATCCTCCCCGCCGCCGAGGTGGTGGCCCGCATGATGGCGGAGTATCACAAAGCGGTAGCGCGGCTGGCCGGGATGGCGCGGCCGGCATGAATCTCAAACCGTTCGTTGCAGTTCGGTGTGCGGCTCCGTTGTATTTTGACCGATCGATTCGGGAGGACCCCGTCTCCCCCGATGTAAGCGGGAGCCGTGACTGATGATTCGATGACCAACTCAATAACCCCGATCCCCATATGGCAGCAGAGACAACCGATGGCGAAGTGATGGGAAAAGCGGTGGACCGGACGCTCCTCAGGCGACTGGTGGTCTACCTCAGCCCATATAAATGGTCAGTAATCGGCTCGATTGCCATGGCGATCGCCGCCGCGCTCCTCGGCGCCATCCGGCCGTATATCTCGAAGATCGCGATCGATGACCATCTTCTGAAAAACGATTTCCCTGGTCTCCTCCGCCTGACGGCTGTCATGTTCGGCCTGCTGATGGTTCAGGGGATCATCCAGTATGTCCTCACGCTGGTGATGCAGCATGTGGGGCAGGAGACAATCAACAGGATCAGGCTCGATCTCTTCGAGCGGCTCCAGAAACTCTCCCTCAGATTCTACGACACCAACCCGATCGGCCGGCTGGTCACCCGCGTCACAAGCGACGTGGAGGTGCTGAACGAGTTCTTCGCCAGCGGGCTGGTGATGATCGCCGCCAACATCTTCATCATCGTCTCGATCGTGATCGTGATGTTCGGCATGTCCGTGAAGCTCTCGCTGGTCACGCTGGTATCGCTCCCGTTCCTCCTCTGGGCAACCTCCCTCTTCCGGAAACGGGTGCGCGTGGTCTATCGCGATACCCGCACGCAGCTCTCCCGGATGAACGCGTTCATCAACGAGACGATCACCGGCGCGCAGACGGTGAAGCTCTTCAATCAGGAAGATGCCACCTTCAAGCAGTTCGACGGCATCAACCAGGCCTACACCGACGCGCAGGTGAAATCGGTCTTCTACTACGCGGTCTTCTTTCCCGTGGTCGATCTCCTCTCGCAGCTCGCCGTCGGCCTTATCATCTGGTACGGCGGCCGCGAGGTGATCTCCGCGGTCCCGGACTTCGGCCTGTTCGCCATGATCCGCGGCTGGTTCGGCAGTGCCTCCGCCGATCCGCTCACGTTCGGAACGCTCTTCGCGTTCCTCCAGTTTACCGAGATGTTCTTCCGCCCCATCCGCGATCTCTCCGACAAATACAACATCCTCCAGAACACGATGGCAAGCTCGGAGCGGATCTTCGAGCTGCTCGACGAGCAGTCGTTCGCGCCGGAGGCGAAGGACCCCGCGCCGTTCGGCGTGCAGGGGGGCGCCATCGAGTTCAGCCACGTCGATTTCAGCTACGACGGCGTCAACCAGATCGTCACCGATCTCAGTTTCAATGCCCGTCCGGGGGAGACCGTGGCGATCGTCGGTGCCACCGGCGCCGGCAAGACATCGATCATCAATATCCTCCTCCGCTTCTACGAGTTCTCCGCCGGCGGCGTGACGATCGACGGGCGGGATATCAGGACGATCGACACAAAGGATCTCCGCCGCGATATCGCCCTGGTGATGCAGGATATCTTCCTCTTCCGCGGGACGATTCTGGATAATATCACGCTCGGCGATGAGCGCGTCTCGTTCGAGGATGCAAAGCGGGCGGCGGAAACCGTCGGCGTCAACAGGTTTATCGAGTCGCTCCCGGATGCGTATAACACGCCGGTGCAGGAACGCGGCTCCACATTCTCCGTCGGCCAGCGGCAGCTCCTCTCGTTCGCCCGCGCCCTGGCCCACAACCCGAAGATCCTGATTCTGGATGAGGCCACATCGAGCGTGGACACGGAGACCGAGCAGGTGATCCAGCGCGCCACCGAAAAGCTCCTGGAGGGGAGGACATCGATCGTGGTGGCGCACCGCCTCTCGACGATTCAGAATGCCGACAGGATTCTGGTGATGCACCACGGCGAGCTGCGCGAGTCCGGCACGCACGAGCAGCTTCTGGCGCTCGGCGGCATCTACGCGACGCTGTATAATCTCCAGTATAAGTTGCAGGAAAAAGGGGTGCCGGCGGCGTAGACGATAATGATGTTCAGGCTCCTCCGCGATCCGATATACCACAGTCGGATCGCGGAGGAGCGGGCCATCCCTCATCGACGCGACAGGAATATTCAACCACGACGCCGGCAGGCACGCAGATCAATGATCCCCATAATTTCCGGACGGGCTCCACGCGATTTCATCATCGCCCGTGGCGATGACGATCTGCCTTTTCCGCGCCGGCTCCATCGTGATACCACTGCCGTTATCCATGATCGTCGTACTATATTGATCAGTCCGTGCCCTCCTCCCCTGTCAGCCGGAGCTTCGCGAACGGGGCATGGGCATCAATGGTTATGGAATGAAGGTCATGGTGCATACTCCTCTCGAAGAAGACAGTCATCGCTCGCAGCCCGCAACTCTTCCCTGCCGTCATGCGGCCGGCGCCGCGCCGGAAACGCGGGATATTCCGGCGACCGGAGCTGGAGGATTTGTGGCGCTCAGCAGATTTGTCGTGGCAAATGGCATGGTTGCCGAGGTAAAGCAGGCGTTTATCGACCGACCTCGTCTGGTGGATGATGTGCCGGGATTTGTCAGGCTGGATGTGATCAGCCCGATGGATAACCCTGATGAAATCTGGCTTATCACCTACTGGACCGATGAGGCCAGCTATCGGACGTGGCACGGCGGCCATACATATAAGGGGTCGCATGCCGGCATCCCGAAGGGATTGCGGCTGGACCCTCGGGGAACCGAGATCAGAGTGTTCGAGTTTATCTGTTCATGAACCGGGAAAGCAGCGTGGGCGAGAATTTCAACAAGACAGTCGCCGCGATGATCGGGTCGCTCCGCGAGGAGCTGGCCGATACGATTACCGACCGCCAGTACAGCGCCTATCCGGAGCTGGCGATACGCTATGGTGCTACCGGCCGCCGGCATTGCCGCGAGGACGCCGGATTTCATCTGGCATATCTGGCCGAATCGATCGCAACATCGCTCCCCAACCTCTTCACCGATTACGTTGCATGGGTCAAGGTGATGCTGGCGGGACGCGGGATTCCGGCGAAGGATCTGGTCGCCAATCTCGGATTCCTTCGCGATGCGCTTCACGAGGATCTTCCCGCGGAGATGGCGGAGGTGGCCGTCGGATATGTCGAGCGGGGGCTGGAACGGCTGCCGGGGTTCCCCTCGGAACTGGAGACGGCGATCACCGGAATCGGGCCACTGGCGGAGCTTGCCCGGGATTACCTGAGCGCCCTCCTCCGCGCCGATCGTCGCGAGGCCAGCCGGCTGGTACTGGAGGCGGTGGAGAGCGGCACCAATATCCAGGATATCTACCTGGATGTCTTCCAGCAGACGCAGCACCAGATAGGGCGGCTCTGGCAGATGAACCGGCTGACCGTGGCGCAGGAACACTATTGCACCGCCGCCACGCAGTTGATCATGTCGCAGCTCTACCCGCGCATCTTCTCCACCGAACGGAACGGGCTTACGATGGTGGCGGCCTGCATCGGTGGCGATCTGCACGAGATCGGCGTCCGGATGATCGCGGACTTCTTCGAGATGGATGGCTGGGATACGGTCTACCTGGGAGCCAGCACGCCGATACGGAGCATCGTTGAGATGGTGGTCTCCAGCGGCGCCTCCCTCCTCGCGGTTTCCGCCACCATCACCTTTCACGTGACTGAAGTGACCGGGTTGATCGCGACGCTACGGGGGGATGACCGGTGCCGCAATGTGAAGATCATGGTGGGAGGATATCCGTTCAACGTGGAGCCCGAACTTTGGCGGCAGATCGGCGCCGACGCATGCGCCCACGACGCGCGCGAATCGGTCACTATCGCCAGGCGGATGGTGGCGGGGGTTGGCTCCTGATGGCGCCCCCGGCGGGACCGGCGGGCATGGCGTTTCTCTGCGACACGCAGGGACGGATAGTGAACATGATGCGCGATGAGCTGGGCGTGGGAAGCGGGTTCGCGGCTGAACGATTTTTTCCGGCGGCTGTGGACCCGGTAAGCACCCTCAAGGCGCTGAGCTTTCTGGAGGAGATCAGGACACACGGCGCGGCGTTCAACTGGACGCTGAACTGCGCTATCGGCGGCGCGATCGTCCCGCTCCATTTCGCCGGGGGGACCGACAGCAACGGCACGATCGTGGTGGTGGGCGCGCGGTCGCACGCGGATATCATGGAGCTGTACGACGATCTGATGCAGATCAACAACGAACAGGTCAATGCTCTGCGAACCGCCATGAAGGAGGTCGCCTCCGGTCGCAACCGCCTGAACGCCGATGCCCACCTCTACGATGAGCTCTCCCGCCTGAACAACGAGCTGACCACGACGCAACGGGAACTGGCGCGGAAGAATGCCGAGCTGGCAAGGCTGAACGAGCAGAAGAATCAGTTTCTCGGGATCGCGGCGCACGATCTCCGCACCCCGCTGGGCGCCATCATGATCTACAGCGAGTTCCTGATGGAATCCCTTCCCGATCGACTTCAGGGGGAGGAGGCGGACTTCCTGGCGACGATTCACACCACCAGCCACTACATGCTGAGTTTGGTCAATGATTTGCTTGATATCGTGAAAATCGAGGCCGGGACGCTCGATCTGGATCTGGAACCGCACGATCTTGTCCGGATTATCAGGCGCACGATTTCGCTCAACCGCGTTTTTGCCGAGAAAAAGAAGATCACGCTTGTATTCGATGAGCCCGAGGGTCCGACCCCGATCCTGATGATGGACGCGCCGAAACTGGAGCAGGTGTTCAACAATCTTATCGGCAACGCCATAAAATTCTCACATCCGGACAGCGCCATTCGAATTGGAATGGTGGTTGATAAGGAGAGGGTGGAGATCGCCGTGGCCGATAAAGGGGTCGGCATCCCCGCGGGCGAGCTCGAACAGCTCTTCCTTCCGTTCAGGACCGCAAGCACCCGGAGCACGGCCGGCGAGCGGGGAGCGGGCCTTGGCCTGGCGATAGCCCGGAAGATCGTGCGGGGACATCGCGGAACAATCACCGTGGAGAGCACGCCGGGAACGGGATCGACATTCACGGTTGTGCTGCCGGTTGATATGAGTGCGCGGGGCATCGCCCCGCGCACATGATATTGCGCCCCTCCGGGGCTTGAAGAAGATAATGCAACATTCCTCCAAGCCCCATCGGAGCGTTATGGCTCCTGCATGATGTTCCCCTTGCTCCCCGAGCATGACATTGTGCCCAGGCACCCTGGTCCAGAGATAACGACTTGATGAACGAGAACCCGAAAATCCTGGTAGTCGATGACAACATCCCGATGCTCTACGCGGTCGCGCGCATGCTCCGCGATGCCGGGTATCTGGTGCTGGAGGCCGCCACGGGAACCGATGCGCTCCGCATCACCGAATCGGAACAGCCCGATCTGCTCCTCCTCGATGTCCGCCTTCCCGATATCTCCGGCATGGAGATCTGCCGCCGCGTCAAGGCCAACCCATCTCTCACCGGGACGTTCGTCCTCCTCCTCTCCAGCCTCGATATCTCCACGGAGAAAAAGATCGAGGGGCTCGATTCCGGCGCCGACGGCTATATCACCCGGCCGATTCAGAGCCGGGAATTGCGCGCGCGCGTGGAGTCCATGCTCAGAATCCAGCGGACGGAGGTGGCCCTCCGGGGGTCGGAACAGCTCTGGAAAACCGTCTTCTCGGCCGCCAACGACAGCATGCTCCTCCTGGACGAGAACCTCATCATCCATGCCTGCAACAGCACCGCGCTCGATCTGTACGGCTATGCCGAGAGCGAGCTTGTCGGGATGCACGTCGGCACGCTGTCGCCGGAGAATCTCCGCGAGGAATCGGTGGCAAACGCGCGGAGCATCTCCACGGCTCAGGGAAGGCTCTTCGAGACCGAGCATCTCAGGAAAAGCGGCGAGGCGTTTCCGGTGGAGATCAGCGGCAGGACATTCGACGTCGATGGCAGGCTCCATTACATCCACGCAATTCGCGACATTTCAGAACGAAAGCATGCCGAGCGGGAAAGCGAGCAGCTCTCGGCGCTGATCGAGTATCAGAGCCGACGGCTTGCGAGCATCATCGCGAACGTCCCCGGCGTGGTCTGGGAATCGTGGAAGAGGACGGAGGGGGAGGAACTCTGGATCGATTTCGTCAGCGCGCACGTGGAGCAGATGCTTGGCTACTCCGTGGAGGAATGGCACGCCACGCCGGACTTCTGGCTGACGATCGTCCACCCGGATGACCGCGCCGAGGCGGCCCGCGTCGCCACCGAAACGTTCGCCAGCGATCGCGAGGGGATCAACCAGTTCCGCTGGATCGCGAAGGACGGGCGGGTGATCTGGGTGGAATCGCACTCGGTGGCGATCCGTGACGAGGCCGGAAATCCCATCGGCATGCGCGGGGTGACGATGGATGTCACCAACCGGCGGCTTGCCGAGGAAAATCTTCGCTACCAGCTTCAGTTTACCCACGTCATCGCCGATAATCTTGCCGAGGGGCTCTACGCCGTGGATGGCGCCGGCCTGATAACCTATATAAACCCCGCCGCGGAGGAGATGCTGGGGTGGCGCGACGATGAGCTGCTGGGCAGGCGGGCGCTGGAGATAATCTCCGCTCCCCCCTGGCCCGATGAAGATCCCCACGCGGCTGTTGCCCGGACCGGGGAGGCCATCCGCAATCACGAGGATCGTTTCATCAGGAAGGATGGCTCCCGGTTTCCCATCCTCTGCTCGCTTGCGCCGATCCGGGAGGATGAGCGGATCACCGGCGTGATCGTGGCGTTCCGCGACATCACCGAGCGGAAGCAGGCGGAGGAGGAGATACGCCAGTTGAACGGCGATCTTGAGCGTCGCGTGGTGGAGCGGACCGCGCAGCTCCAGGCCGCCAACAAGGAGCTTGAGGCATTTTCCTACTCCGTCTCGCACGATCTCCGCGCCCCGTTCCGGCATATCGTCGGCTTCTCCGATCTCCTCGGCAAACGCGCCGGAGGCGATCTGGACGAGCGGAGCCGGCACTACCTTTCCACCATTTCGGAGTCCGCGAAATATGCTGGCACTCTAGTTGATAACCTGCTTTCATTCTCCAGAATGGGAAGAACCGAGCTGCGGCGTCAGGTGGTGGATATGACGACGCTGGTTCGGGAGGCCATCGCGGATATGGAGCCGGAGATTTCGCAGCGCGCCATCGAGTGGTCCATCGGCTCGCTTCCGGCCGTTGAGGGAGATGCCTCGATGCTCCGCCTTGCGCTGGAAAACCTGATCGCGAACGCCGTGAAGTATACACGCGGCAGGACGCCGGCAAGGATCGAGATCGGCTGCGCGCGGGAGGCGGGAGAATATGTTTTTCACGTGCGCGATAACGGCGTGGGGTTCGACATGCGCTACGTCGGGAAGCTCTTCGGGGTGTTCCAGCGGCTGCATCGCGCGGAGGAATTCGAGGGGACGGGGATCGGGCTGGCGAATGTCCAGCGCATTATTCAGCGTCATGGCGGAAGGGTCTGGGCCGAGGGAATTATCGACGGGGGGGCGACGTTCTCTTTCACATTCCCGGAACATGGCTGAGATCACCTTACACGGTGGATCGCGCGGACGGGATCGTAATGCTTATCAACATGCCCTGGAAGGGCATCGACTCGCGGGCTGGAGGCCCATCATCTCATGATCGTCAAGGAGGGAGCCGGATGGCAGAGTTAAAAAGGATTCTGCTGGTTGAAGACAATCCGAACGACGTCGAGCTGATGCTGGCGGCGCTCGCCGAAAACAGGCTGGCAAATGAAGTCGTGGTGGTCCGCGATGGCGAGGAGGCGCTTGATTACCTCTATCTCCAGGGGATCTTCAAGATGCGCTCGCCGGGAATGCCGGCCGTGGTGCTGCTGGACCTGAAGCTCCCGAAGATCGACGGGCTGGAAGTGCTCGAGAAGATCAAGGCGGACGCGGCGCTGAAATCGGTGCCGGTGGTGATGCTCACCTCCTCGCGCGAGGAGCAGGATCTGGTGCGGAGCTATAATCTGGGGGTGAACGCATATGTGGTGAAGCCGGTGGATTTCACCGAGTTCGTGGCGGCGATCAAGGAGCTGGGCCTCTTCTGGGCGGTGATCAATCACCCCCCTCCCGGATCGATCCCTCCCCCATGATGCCCCCGGCGCTCCGATGTTCCCGGCGTGAGGAGTTTTTGGATGATGATGATAAACCCGGAGGGGATTTCCGGACGGCTTCCGTCCGTTTCCCTCCGAAACGATAACAGTGAACGGTGACAGAACCAGTATGAACGCACTTCGCATCCTCCATCTGGAGGATAGTCCGCTCGATGCGGAGCTGATTGCAACAACCCTTGCCGACGGAGATATCCCGTGCGACATCAGGCGCGTGGAAACCGCTGATGATTTCCGGGGCGCGCTTCAGGGCGGGGAGTTCGATCTGATCCTTGCCGATTACGCGCTCCCCGCATTCGACGGCATTTCGGCGCTCGGGATCGCGAAGGAGATATCGCCATCGACGCCCTTTATCTTCGCATCCGGCACGCTGGGGGAGGAGCTTGCCATCGAGACGCTGAAGAGCGGCGCAACCGATTATGTGGTGAAGCAGCGAATGGAGCGGCTGGTCCCATCGGTGCGGCGGGCGCTCCGGGAGGCGGCCGAACGTGCCGAACGGAGGCAGGCGCAGGCGGAGCTGGAACGGGCCAGAGATATCGCCGAGGCGGCAAACCGCGCCAAGGATCAGTTTCTCGCCGTGCTCAGTCACGAGCTTCGCACGCCGCTGACGCCGGTCCTCGCCAGCGTCTACGCCATCGAGTCGCAGGATGATATCTCCGACGAAACCCGTCTGCTGATCGAGATCATCCGCCGGAACGTGGAGCTGGAGGCACGGCTGATCGATGATCTGCTGGATCTGAGCCGCGTTGGAAACGGCAAGCTCCAGCTCAATCTTCAGGATGTGGATGTCCACGGGGTGATAGGACACGTGCTGGAGAACTGCGGCGCGGATATCGGCGAGAAGGAGATCAACGTGGCGCTCGATCTGCGGGCCGCGCGTCATCACGTCCGCGCCGATGCCGCAAGGCTTCAGCAGGTGCTCTGGAACCTGATCCGCAACGCGGTGAAGTTCACCAGCCACGGGGGAAACATCATCGTCCGCACCATCAACCCGATCGGTGCCGGCGGAAGAATCCGCGTGCAGATCTGCGATGATGGCGTCGGCATCGAGTCGAAAAGCCTGCCGAAGATCTTCAACGCGTTCGAGCAGGGGGAACACAATGACTCCCACCGGTTCGGCGGCATGGGGCTGGGTCTTGCCATCAGCAAGGTGCTGGTGGATCTGCATGGCGGCGCCCTGGGCGCCGAGAGCGATGGCCGGGATCGCGGCTCGATCTTCACGCTAGAGCTGGATACCATCAGGCCATCCGCGCCGGCGATGATGGATGGCCTGGCGCATCACGCAAACGGCGACGGATATCACGGCATGCGGATTCTGCTGGTGGAGGATCACGAGGATACGCGACGGGTGATCCAGATCCTTCTCCAGCGTCATGGCTATGCTGTGACGGTCGCCGGCAGCCTCCGCGCCGCGTTTGAAGTGGCGCGCCATGAGACGTTCGATCTGGTGATCAGCGATATCGGCCTGCCTGATGGAAGCGGCCTGGATCTTATCAGAACGCTGAGCGCCGACGGGCGGCCGGTCAGGGCGATAGCGCTGAGCGGCTACGGAATGGAGGAGGATATCCGCCGAAGCCGCGAGGCGGGATTTTCCAACCATCTGACGAAGCCGGTCAGCGTCAGGAAGCTCCAGGACGCGATCGAGGAATTGCTCAAGACGCCGGCGGATTGAGACGCGCCGGGATATCACCGGGCCTGCGCCGGGCGGATGGCACGCAGCGCCTCGTCGAGCGCGACGGCTGATCCGATCGGCACATCGGGGATCACGCCCGCGTTCTCCAGTCGCCGGCCGCCGGCGGTGTAGTAATCGGCCGTCGGTATCCTCAGGCTCCATCCATCCGCCAACCCGTACGTTTCCGATGAAAGCATGTAGCCCCGTGTCCGCTCGCCGATCAACGTCCCCCGATGCATCTCCTGAAGCAGCGCCGCAAGCGGCTCCGCGGCGCTGGCGGTCCCGGAGTTTATCAGCACGAAAAGCCGCCCCGTAAAGCGCGGAGCAACGGGCGCCACCCGTCCCACGATGATCCCACCGGCATGAAGCGTCCGCAGAATGCTCTCCGAGTCATATCCCGAGATCGTCGGAAGCGTATCGTATCCGCCGGTCGGCAGCGCGTCGTGATCGCGCCACCATTCCCGCGCGATCAGCGCTCCGGCCATCACCGGCTCGCCGATAAGATGCGCCGCGACCCGCATCGATGAGAAATCCCCTCCGGGATTATCGCGCAGATCGATGATCAGCGACCGGATCGAACGCTCATCGACCAGCCGGAACGCGCTGTCGATCGGGGCGATCCCTCCGCTGAAATTCGGTATCCGCATCACCGCGATCCCCGCCGCCGGAAACGTCAGATCGATTCCCCCTCCGGCCTCCCCCGTCGCCGCCACAGGAAGCCCGACGGCGGGAGCCGGATCGAACGCGCGCGTCAGGTTGAAATGCGATACGTTCAGCCTCCCGGCCAGCCGCGAAAAGGCGAAGAGCGCGTCCACATCATCCCTGGCCGATTCCATCGCCGCTTGAAGATCGATCCGGAATGATTTCCAGGCCTCCTCCCCCATGATCGACGGGTTGAAGATATGCTCGCCGGTCACCCGCATGATCTCCCCGGCCACGCTCCGGTAAGCCCTCAAGGGAAGCTCTCCCGTAAAACGTCGCGCCTCGAACATCCCCCACGCGCCGAGCCGCCCCTTCCAGGTTCCGTCCCGCAGAAGAAGTTCCATGGGAAGATTTGCGATGGGGGAGATCATCGAGCCACGAACGAGCAGGGAATCGGCGCCACCTTCAACGGCGTACCCGTACAGATGGAGGAACGCCCCATGCTCGTATCCGCTCGAAAGAAGCCGCGCCCAGAAGGATTTCCATCCCCCGACAAGATCGGCCAGCGCGCCGGGGCGGGAGTGCGCTTCGATCGCGCCGTCGGATGCAACCTGAACATCCATCACCGTCCGCACACTCCCGAGGTCGGCCGCATGAATCGTCATCAGCCATTTCCCCTCGATCAACGGCGCCATCCGTTCCACCGGAAGCGGATACCGCGCCGGCGGATCGCCCGCGAATCTGCGCGCGGAGGCGCACCCGGAGAGGAGAATGAGAAGGATTCCGAGGGGCAGCAGATGGTTCATGACGCGATAATGGATTGATTGCACAGGCCGCCACCAATGCGCGGCGGGATTCGGCAATCAAGATAGAGACGGCGCCAAACGGCATCACTCGACAAAATCCGAACAACGGGGGAACACTGATAGATGAAGCGGCGGGAATCAGATCGACGCAAGGTAGCTGACCAGACTTTTCTGCGAGGGGAGCCGGAGTTTTTTTCTGATGCGGGATCGATAGGTATCGGCGCTCTCCGGTGAGATGCCGAGGGCCGATGCGATCTCCTTGGAGGAGAGACTGACGCGGAGGAGCGAGCAGACCTTCAGCTCCGCCGGGGTAAGCTCGGGATGGGCCGAGGATATCTCGCGGAGGAAGCCGGGGTTCACCAGATCGAACCGGCCCTCGAACGTGTTCCACTCGCTTCGCCCGTCCCTTGCCGCCGCCAGCCGCCGGGCAATCGCGGCAGCGGCCGGGCGCGCTCCGGCGGGGAGCGATTCCGAGAGTGCCTGCAGGTCATTGTAAATGGCGTCGAGGACTTCCCCGGCGCGGACCATCTCCAGCGCCGCCCCCTGAAGTTCCCCCCGTCGGCGCTCCAGCTCCCGTTCCAGTTCCTCGGCGGCGCGGCGATGCACCTCCCGCTGGCTCGATCCCGTACCGAACCGCCAGAACTCCCGCATCTCGTCGAGGTTCGCCTGGCGCACATAGTCGGCGCGCTCCCCCCGGCATTCGATGAAGAGCCTGTAGTAGCCAACGGCGCGCTCGAACTCCCCACGCTGTTCATGCAGCGTCGCAAGCGCCGCGCATCCCTTTCCCTTCCAGTAGGAGTTCCCGGAAACATCGGCCGCGGCCACGCAACGGCGGTAGAATTCCGCGGCGGACTCGAGCTCCCCACGCTCGCGGTGAAGATCGCCACGGAGGAGCGATGCCGCGGCCACGTAGGATTGATCGGGGAAGGAAGCCGAGATCCGGATGGAACGATCGCTGTAGGCGATGGCCGCCCTGGCATCACCGCGCAGCTCCTCCAGAAAACCGAGAAGGATCAGCAACTGCACGGCGGTGGCGTCATCCCCGGCCGCAAGGCTCCGCTCAAGCCCAATCGTCCCCTGGTCCAGAGCCGGCTCGGTCATCCCCAGAGAGCTAAGCCCCTGCCCCAGACGAAGCCTCCCTCTCCCCTCCATCAACGGATCGCTCCCGGCGATGATGGCGATGCTCCGTTCCAGCTCGTCGACCGCGGCCACGGGTCTGCCGTTCTGAAGATGAATCAACCCGATGTGATAGTGAATCGCCCCCACAAGCCCCTGATCGGCCAGGCCCCCGGCAAGCGCCAGGCCCCGACGGAGATAGAGCATCCCCCGGTCAAGATCGCCGAGCCGCCGGTGGAACTCCCCCAGATCGCGGAGCGACCGGGCGATGGCGAGACGATCGCCGAGCGACTCGCTCTTCTGCAACTGTTCCATGTAGATGGTGAAGGCTCCCACCACATCATCCCCCAGCAGCAGCGCCCGTCCCATATCGCTCAGTATCAGGATCTGCAAGGGGAGATTGTCCTGATGGCGATGGATTTCCAGCGCCGATCGGAGATGCCCCAGCGCCTCGGCATGCCGGCCGCACTCCAGATGACGGAGCCCCACGGCGCGATGAGCATCGGCGATCACAAGCGGAGCCCCCAACCGGAGAGCAAGATCCAGCGCCTCCCCGGCACTCTCAAGCGCCCGTAACGGATCGGATGACCGGAGGGCGGTCGAGATCCCGAGCAGGGGATCGATCCGCTCACGGTCGTTGTTCGCCAGCCGGAGACGAGCCTCGATCGCATCGAGTTCCCCCTGATCCCTCCCGATCCTCATCATCGCTCAGTACCCGAATCCGCGCAGGCGGTTCTCGCTCTGGCGCCAGTCGTTCCGCACCTTCACGAAAAGCTCCAGGTAGATCTCCTGCTCCATGAAATCCTCGATCCCCCTCCGCGCCCGCTCGCCAAGCCGCTTCAGCGCCTCCCCCTTCTTCCCGATGATGATCCCCTTCTGCGTGTCCCGCTCCACGATGATCTCCGCGTGGATGTAGAGCTTCTGCGGCGACGGGCGCTCCTTGAACTCAACGATCGACACCTCCACCGAATAGGGGATCTCCTGATCGTACAGGCGGAGGATCTGCTCGCGGATCAACTCGCTCACGAAAAAGCGCTGCGGCTGCTGGCTGATAAGCTCGGGATCGTACAGCGGATCGCCGGGAGGAAGCCGTTTGCCGATCATCTCCAGCAGCACTTCGGCGTTGTCGCCATGCAGGGCGCTGATCGGCAGCACCTCCGCGAACGCGCCGGAATTCATGAACTGCTCCATCATCGGGAGGACGATCGCCCTGTCCGGGAGGGAGTCCACCTTGTTGAGCACCATGATGATCGGCTTGCCAAGCTCCCTGACGGCGCCAAGCGGGGTCAGGGCAAGGCGTTCCAGATCGGGGGAGTTCACGTCGATCATCAGGAGGATTACGTCGGCATCGCGCAGGGCGGTTTCCACATAGCCCAGCATCTTCTGCTGAAGCAGATAGTGCGGCGTGAGCACCCCCGGCGTGTCCAGAAAGATCATCTGCGCGCTGTCGGTGGTCATGATCCCCAGCACGCTCTTGCGGGTGGTCTGCGGTTTTTTCGAGACGATGGAGAGCTTCGCCCCCACCAGCCTGTTCACCAGCGTGGACTTCCCCACGTTCGGCTCTCCGACAATCGCCACGTACCCCGTGCGAAACTGCTCCGGGCCGCCGCCCGATGGGGTCTGCCCCTGTTGTTCATCCATCATGTTGTATTGATTCGCCCCGTATGTAGTTGCCCCGAGGGGCACGGAAATAATGTTGTTGATCTTTTTCTTCTCCACGCCGGCTCCGCGCTCTTCTTCAGTCAGTGAAGCACGCCGGCCGGGTTCAGTCGCGTTTCCCCCTGCCACACCTCGAAGTGGAGCCCCCCCCCTGATCCCCCGCCCACCGTCCCGATCCTCTCCCCCGCGCTTACGCTTGTCCCGCGCGAGACCGACGCCCCCTCCAGATTGCCGTAGACCGTCCGATATCCTCCGCGATGCTCCACGATCACCACCGTCCCGAAGCTCGGCAGCCACGATACCGCCGATACCGTTCCATCCTCCGCCGCCGTCACGCCCGCTCCCGCCGCCGCGTCGATGGTGATGCCGGGGTTGATCGTCACCGTCCCGGTTTCCGGGTTGGTCCGCTCGCCATATCCCTCGGCAATCCTCCGCCCGGATGTGGGCCAGGAGAAATGAAGCGGCCCGGTGTTCCGCGGCTTTGCCTCCGACTGTACCGCGCCGCCGTTCGCGCGCGCCGTTGCGGCGGAATGGCTTTCGGCGACCGGCGCATCCTGTGTCCTGCGCCGCGCCATCGTTTCGATCATCGCGGCGATCTGCCGGGACTCCTCGTTCTTCCGCTCGATCAGCGTCCGAAGGGCGTTTCGTCTGGCATCGGTGCCGGCAAGCGTCGCCATCCCCTCGCGCTGCAACGCCAGCAGCCGCTCGATTCGCGATCGCTTTTCGGCAATCACCTTCTGCTGTTCCCGTTCGCGCGCCACCAGCACCGCGTCCTGCGCCGCGAGAACGCGGACCATCGCCGTGATCTCCCGCGCGCGGGCGTCCCGGACGCGGGCATATCGTTCGAACAGATGCTGCCGCAATGCCAGCTCGAGATGTTCGGCCGGCATCAGAAGCACGGAGCCGCTTGAGGCAAGAAGACGCCGCTTCAGCAGCGCGCGGGCCGCCTGCGCGTAACGCCCCTTCAGCTCCGCCAGCTCGCCGGCGAGCGAATCGTGATGCCGCCGCAACACCATCATCTCGGCCTCCTCCCGGCTCTCCTCCGCCTGAAGCGCGTCGATCAGCGTATCGAGCGCGATGGCCTGCCGTCGATACTCGCCAAGCGACTCCTCCGATCCGCGCGCCGCCGAATCCAGCCCCTTCAGCCGCCCTTCCGACTCCGCGATCGTGGCGCGCAGTTGATCCAGCCGGCCCCGCTGAACCGCCGGCTCCCGCGTCTGCGCCAGGATCGCCACGGCCCCCAGCACGGCCAGCAACGCGAGTGAGAATATGGAGACAAGGGATTTCACGCAGAGGATATATCGGGGGAAACCATTTCCGGCGATCGCGATGCCGGGCTCGGCGACATGGCCGCGATCATCGTGCGGCGGGGGCATCCGGCCGGGATCTCCGGACGGATGGGAACGATATGATCACGAAACCGCTGCCTCGTCGATCCTGATCGTCTTGGCCGAGGCGTCCAGTGTGGCGAGCGCGCCAACCGGCACGGTCAGCTTGCTCTTGATATGTCCGATGGCAAGGCCGTAGACCGTCGGGATCTTCAGCGGCTCCAGAATCCCGCGGACGATCTGCTCGATCGACAGCGACATTCTGAACTCGCCGCTCCGCATCGGCCCCTCGCACTTGTTGAACCGGCCGATCGCCACGCCCGCGGCGCTCTGCAGTTTTCCTCCCAGCGCAAGCTGGGTCAGCATCCTGTCGATATGATACGGCGGCTCCTCCACCTCCTCGATGAAGAGGATCTTCCCGGCCGTGTCGATCTCGTACGGGGTTCCCATCAGCGCCGTGACCAGCGAGAGATTCCCCCCCACAAGCCGTCCCTGCGCCTTGCCGGGGACGATGGTGGCCGCGCGCGCCTCGCTGAAGACCGAGCCCTGAAACTCGCCGCTCTGCTCGAACTGCCCGGCCGGCGCGGCGCTCATCACCGTTCGCCGGAAGGAATCGAGCGTATAGGGGTCGAACGTGGAGGTGGCAACCGGGCCATGGAACGCCACCAGGCCGGCGCGCTGGAATATCGGGTTGACCAGGGCGGTGATATCGGAATAGCCCATGATCACCTTCGGGTTGGCGCGGATGGCCGCGAAGTCCAGCAGCGGCAGGATTCGCATCACGCCGTAGCCGCCACGCACCGCCATGATGCAGTTCACCTCGGGATCGCGGACGAACTTCATGAACTCGGTCGCCCGTTTGGAATCCTCCGCCGCCAGATAGCCGAAGCTCGCGGTGAGGTATTCCCCCATCTTCACATTGAAGCCGAGGTTCCTGAGCGATGCGGCGGCATCGACCGCCTCCGCCCGTGAGACTCCGCTGGCGGGGGCGACCAGGGCGATCGTGGAACCGGCGACCAGGGCGGGGGGTTTCAGCAGCGCAAGCGCGGGGGGGGCGTCGTTCTCCTTTCCCTTCTTCTTCCGCTCCGTCCTGTGGCCGGTGGCGGGCTTCGGGGTCTGCGTGGTATCGGCGGGCTGCTTCGATTCCGGTCCGGTCTGGATCTGCGAGCGAAGGACCGCCGGCAACGCGATGGCGCCGCCGATCAACGCCTGGAGAAATCTGCGACGATACGGAACGCTCACTCGACGTTCACCCCCGCGGCATAAAGACGCTGGGCGATGATCCGTTCGAGATCCGCCGGGTGGACCGAGGTCCGGGCGTGCGCCTCGTAGATCGCTTCGGAGAGCGAGGGAATCTCGCCGTTAATGTAGAGATAGACATGGAATCCAAGGCGGTTGCCATCGTTCATTTCGAGAAACGGCAGCTCCTCCACGCTTACATACGCGATACGCGCCAGCTCCTCACGGCTGACGCCTTCCAGCCGCGATTTCGGCTGCACTTTCTCGCTGACAGTTGAGACATGCTCCATGATCATTCCGTAGATCGATGAATCCGATAGTAATACCGATAGTTCCTCCCAAACTACAAATCTCCGGCGGTATCAGCATCATTTCTCCCAGGCCCCTCATGTGTGGATGGGGGGCCGGCGGGAGCGGAACATAGCAACATTCGACAGGTCTCAACCCGGAACAAACGATTTCCCGATGCGTCGAACCGGTCTGATTGACCGGACGCCCACTCTACTTGCCGTTGCCCGATGAAACGATTCGCCCTGATTGCCCTCCTCTGGCTCCTCCCGACAGCGGCGGCCCTGGCCCAGCCGACCTCCCGGAAAGCCGATGGCGACGGGTTCGCCCCAAACATCTCCCCCACCCTCGCCGTTCACAGAGCGACGGGCCCCATCACCATCGATGGCGATCTGGATGACGACGGCTGGCGCGATGTCCCACGCGCGATAAACTTCTCCGAGACAACCCCCGGCGACCGGACAAAGCCGCCGTTCCCCACCGAGGCGATGATCACCTACGATGACGAGAACCTGTACGTGGCATTCATCGCCCACGATGATCCCTCCACCATCAGGGCATCGCTGCACGACCGGGATGAGATGTGGAACGAGGATATGTGCGGGCTGATTCTGGACACCTACGGCGACGCGGCCTGGACGTATGAGATCTTCACCAACGCGGCGGGCGTGCAGGGGGATCTCCGCTGGACCGCCGGCGGGGATGAGGACACGAAGTTCGATATGGTGTTCACCTCGCGCGGCAGGATCACCAGCGACGGCTATCACGTGGAGATGGCGATCCCCTTCAGCAGCCTTCGCTTCCCCGACCGGCCGGCCCAGAACTGGAAGGCAACCTTCTGGCGGATTCGACCGCGGGGAAGCCGCGAGGAATCATCGTGGGCGGCGATCGACCACGACAACCCGTGCGAGTTCTGCCAGTACGGGGCGATCACCGGCATCGAGAATGTGAAGCCGGGGGGATCGCTCGATCTTCTCCCCTCGCTGGTCGGCCATCAGTCGGCCGCGCTGAGCGTCGCGGACGATCCCCGTTCGCCGTTCACGCAGTCCGGGATCACCACCAGCGCGTCGCTCGGCGCCCGGTACGCGGTCACGCCGGGGATCGGCCTGGAGGCTACGATCAACCCCGACTTCAGCCAGGTGGAGGCGGACGCGGCTCGGATCAACGTGAACAGCACGTTCGCGGTGACCTATCCCGAACGCCGGCCATTCTTCCAGGAGGGGAGCGATCTGTTCAACACCTGGTTCAGCATGGTGAACACGCGGTCGATCAACGATCCGCTTGCCGCCGCCAAGCTGACCGGGCGGGCGGGAAGCACCAGCTTCGCCGCCATCTCGGCATACGACAGGAACACGCCGGTGCTTCTTCCGTTCGAGGAGAGGAACATCTTCATCCGGGGAGGGAAGAGTCTTTCGAACATCGTCCGCGCGCGGCTGGCATTGCCGGAGAACTCCTTCGCCGGCCTGATGGTCACCGATCGCCGGTTCGAGAACGGCGGGTCGGGGACGACCTTCGGCATCGACGGCGCCCTGCGCTTTCTGGACAACTACACATTGCTCTGGCAGGCCGTTGCCAGCCGGACGGCGGAGGGGGGAACCACATCGGATTCATCACAGCCGGCCCTGGAGGGGATAACGTTCGATCACGGCCGCCACACCGCGGCGCTGGATGGCGAAACATTCTGGGGTCGCGGCATCTATGCGGGGGTCAAGCGGGGTGGGCGATACTGGACGTTCAACCTGGACTATTCGGACGTGGACGCCGGGCTCCGCTCGGCCAACGGATTTCTGGATCGCAACAGCTCGCGGCAGATCTCGGCGTACAACGGGGTTTCCTTCTTCCCGGAGATCGCATGGGTCGACAAGATCGTGCCGAACATCAACATCGGGCGGCAGTGGAATGACGACTGGCTGAGGAAGAGGGACTGGGTGACCGGAGCGGTGGAGTTCAATGTAAAGCCGCAGACGTGGCTGAAGCTGGCCTACACATTCGAGCGGGAGCTGTTCCGGGACGTGGCGTTCGATGCCGTCAACCATATCGACGTAAATCTGAACAGCAACTTCAGCGATCCGATGAGCCTCGCGGTCGATCTCTCCTGCGGCCAGTTCATCGCGCGGACGCTTGCAATCCCGCTGCTGGGAACCGGCCTCAATCTGGACGTTTCCTCCACCATCAAACCGCTCCCCCGGTTCAACATCCAGCCGAGCTTCTCCTACTCCGTGCTGCACGCGCCGGAGGTCGGGGAGATCTTCCGCGGCTATCTCATCAGAAGCAAATTCAACTATCAGTTCACCAGGGAGCTTCTCCTGCGGCTGGTGATCCAGTACGATCAGTTCTCCCGCGCGCTGAATGTGGACCCGCTCCTGACCTACAAGATCAGCCCGTTCACCATCTTCTATATCGGCTCATCGCACGATTATCAGGAGTTCGAGTCATACCCGCATCTCACGGCCAGCGGGCAGCAGTTTTTCGCCAAGATTCAGTATCTGGTCCAGATATAGCGGAGTGCCGACCACTGTCGCGCGCATGGGGCTACGGCATGACGCCCCGTTGGGGCTTAGAATAACTTCCTCAAGCCCCAACGGGGCGCAATCCCTGCTGCGCGGGGCATCGCCCCACGCACGCTTATTCCACGCCGTCGTTCTCCCGCTGTTTGCGGAGGAGATAGATCACCACGCCGATGAACAGCATGATGAGCAGCCATGTCACCACGGAATTGAGCGTCATCGGCTCTCGTCCTTCCGTCGCCGGTCACCCCGTGTGATTCCCAGTGGATCGGAGCCGATGCCGCCGGGATATTCGCCCCTCCGAAGGATATCATCGATCATACACTGAAGGCGGATGGCGGTGGGTGGAATGATCTGCTCACCGGAGGCGATCCGGGGGAGGCCCTTCGTCTCAGCGGATCGAACATCCGTGATGATCGGCGCATTCTTCATCATACCGATTGATGGTTATTTAACGCGGGGCAACCACTGGTCAGGGCTGATTTGCAATTACGGCAGGGGCCAGACGGGAGAGAAGGGTAGAGGGAAATAAACCTTTTTTTCGAGGAAAACAAAATGCTTCAGCACGGTCGCGGAAATATGACAATGGCGATTTATCCACTCACGACATTTTTCCGTGGCGGGAAACAAACCATGCGAAGCCGGAGCCTGTGAATTTTCCACCGAACATCGTACTTTCCGGGTGTTGTTCCATGACAGGCCGCCGGAACTCTGGTTTCCGCCGGAGCAATACAGCCACCATCCCGTAGATTTGCAGGCTCGCTTCCCGTCAGGGAAACGCGATAAACCCCGCCCCAATTTTCAGTCGATTACAGGCTGCTCCGCGCGAACCGTGCTTCCGGCGCAATCGTGCGGGGTTCCATCAAGGCCGTTCCCGTTATCCGCCCCCTCATGGACTCCCCGGAAATCATCGGGAAATCCCGCTTCGTCGTCGCATCGCAGTCGGCGCTCCGTTTATCGTCCTCACATCCCCGCCCTTCGGGGCACAGGTCGCAATTGCCCACGTGGAGAAGTTCGGTCATGAAAGATCTTACAAAGCGTCAGCAAGAGGTTCTGGCCTACATCATTGCATTTCATGCTCGCGAGGGACGATTTCCAACCGGGCCGGAGATCGCCGGCCATTTCGGTTTCAAGGACCCCTCCCCGGCATACCAGCATCTGGAAGCGCTCGAATGGAAGGGCTATCTCACCATCAACCGGTATGGATACGGTCGGCCCGCCGCCATCCGCCTCACCGATCGATGCGCGCCGATGATGGCAAACTCGTGGCCCCTTCTCGGATCGATCTCCGCAGGCCCGCTGACCGATGCCGGCTGCCAGGTGGAGCGCCATCTCAGCAACCTGAGCGATCTTATCCCCCAGCTACAGCCGGGCGATTTCTTCATGTCGGTGGCGGATGATTCCATGAGCGGTGCGGGCATCGCGCCGGGACAGATGGTGGTGATCAGGCCGGGCACGGTTCCGGGTCATGAGGATATCTGCGGCGTCTGGATCGAGGGGATCGGTTCAACGATCAGCTATCTCGATCACGAGGAGGATTTTATCAGGATTATTTCCGCCAACCCCCGGTATCCCACGCGCATCTACCCGGCGGCCCAGGTGAAGATCCAGGGCGTCGTGATAGCGACCGTGGCCGTAACACCGTTCAACTAGTCTGCCTCCCCCTGACGCATCGCGCGCCACCATCGCATCGTATAATGTTGTTTTCATCAGGAGCATCACCGACGATTGTTTTATTTTCATTAATTGATAATCATGATATCCCATCCGTCAACCAACCGTATTGTTTCGGGCAGTTGATCTGCTTCGGTGGCGGATGAATTGTGGATAAACAACGACTCGAATTCCGGTAAACCACGAGCCGGAAGAATTGAAATCGATTTGCGGCGGAGAATATTTCTTCTCCCGAATTCTCCCGGCGCATGCCCGATGAATTATGTTAATCACCATACAGCATATCCAGAGCCCGGCAACAGGCGTCCTTACCGCCATTCATCCCCGATTTTCGTCACCGTCCGTTATCCATTGTTTACTGCGATTGCCGTCAGTGAGTTGCCGTCCTGAAAACAGTTCACGCCAATGGTTCAGGGTCACGGAAATTCCTTGAAAATTTACGACTTTGACTTCGACAGAAAAAACGATATGGATTATGGTGGAGAATTTCTCTTCGTCAGCCCGGTTACGGCAATTGATCCAGGCATCCGCCCGTAATATTCAGGGCATATTGTTTATTATCATTCTTTTATATCCTCGACTCTCCCGTAGTACAATTTTCAAAAAGGCATTTCATCTTATCGACGTGATTTTCCACAACCCTTTCATATGATGGCGATTGGAGATATGCATACATGGTTGGCACGGACAAACATTCTCGTTCGTCCCCGTTTCTCGGAAGTTGCTTTGTAGCAAACCCCATCCCCCGCCGCTTGATTCTGTCGCCATGCGACAGGTAAGTTCCATTCTCAGAATCAGATCAACAGCATAGGCAGACCGACCATGAAGCAAGCAACCGAACGCCGACGGGATGTCGCCGGTTATATCATCGAATTCCGGCGACTGACGGGACGCGCGCCGAGCCATCTGGAGATAGCGCGTCATTTCGGTTTCGCGGAAGCGCCCGGAACACGGGATACGGGGAGGCGCTCCAAATCCTCCGGCGGCCCTCTCCGCGCCCGGCGGAGAACATCCTCTCCGCTCGGCTGGCCGCTGATCGGCGCGATCCCGGCCGGCCCGCTTTCGGAATCGCAGGATGATGACCGGAGGAATATCAGGAACATCGAGGATCTGGTCCACAATATCCGGCCGGAGGATTTCTTTCTGATTGTCGATGGCGACTCGATGATCGATGCGGGCCTGGAACCCGGAGGGTATGTGGTGATCCGTCCCGGCGGAACGCCGGCCGAAGGGGACATCTGCGCCGTCTGGATCGACGGTGAAGGGGGAACGCTCAAACGGGTCTACTCCGCGGGGGATGGAGTGGTCTGCCTTGTCCCGGAGAACCCGCGCTACCAGCCGCAGACCTATCCGTCCGAGCGCGTCACGATTCAGGGAGTGCTGGTTGCCTCCGTCAATATCCGGCAGTTCAGGCCGTAAGGATGGTCCGCTCCAGCAGGCAATCGCCGGGGATCAGAGGGTCAGATCGGAGGTGGATGCCTCGGAATGTGGCTGCAGGATCTTCTCGAAGAGGATAAGGGGTACGCGGTTGAACATCATGGTTCCGCGCGGGGAATAGCCCAGCTTATGATAGAACGGAGCGGCTCCGGCGGGGCTGTCGAAGACATCGAATCGGAGAGCGGCGCATCCCCATTCCATCGCAATCAATTCCACCTGCTCCATGCACCAGCCGCCGATTCCCTGCCGCTGGAGTCCCGGCACGACGGCCAGCCCGGTAAGATAGGCGGCGGGATCGGCCGGGTTGTGGAACATCTCCACATCGAAGAACGAGGGGGGGATCAGGGCCAGCGTAAACGTGGCGATCGTCTGCGTGGACATGCGGACGGCGAAGAGGCTCTTCACGGATGCAAGCTGCTGCAACTGTCTGAGCGATGGGGAGATGCCCCAGTGGCCGACACCGAAGCGTTCCTGGAGATCGGCCGCGCAATCGTAATGAATGCGATGAACCTGCTCCGCCGCCTCCGGACGGAGCTTCGCAACGTGCAGCGTCGCCACCGATATGGGAATTGGTTCGTGCATCGCGAATAGTTCCAGTGATCTGGCCGTGGCCCGGTCAGTTGCTGATCGAATAGTAGGTCGATTCCTCCATCACCCAGTATATGCTCCGGCTTTCATTGGTAACGACGATCCACCCAAGAGCCTCGCACTCATGGAGAAACTCCATGTGCGCCATCCCCGAATCGTTCACATCCTGGCGACTGACGATCGTCCCGCCGTTCCCCCCCGCCATCAACAGCCCGAACTGCAATTGCGCGGTGATCTTCCCCATGAGAACCGCCTTTGCATGCCCGCTCCTGTCCTTCGCGAAATTCTTGCTCATGATATGACGAATTGTTTTGCTGATTGCATGAGCCCCGCCCCATGCACCGATCGGCGGGCCGAACGCCCATTCCGCCGGAACCCCCTGAACCTTTTCACCTGCAATTACACCCCACCAACTCCCGGTGTTACAACAAACCGCTCCCTACACTACGAGACATGGCCGACGGAGGATGTTGCGGCATCGCCACGGATCTATCGCGCCATGATGATTTTCTCCCTGATGATCCGCAAAACCCTGTCGCGCGTTGGAAATGTGATCGCCAGCAGCAGCAGTTGCAGGAACGCGGGGATGGCGTTGACGAAATAGTCGGGACGCAGGAAGAGAATGCCGCCGGTCATGCCGATGATGCAGATCGTCAGCCCGAAAAAGGCGGCGGCGTTGAAGATGGTGGCCCGCAGAATCCCAGCCTTCTGGACGATCGTGATGATCTTCTCGGCGGGATCGTTCACCACTCTTCCCCGATCGCGCAACGGAGCCGCCGCATAGCGCCGCAGACGTTTTTCAGAGAACGAGGCCCGATAGATGATCTCGGCGAGGATCAGGCCGATCAGCGAGAGAATCCCGGTGGCGATCGTCATCGATGCCATCGTATCCGCCCCTCCCGTCTGATGCTCCACCATTTCGCTCCCCATTCCGTAGAAAAAGAGGATGATCACGAGGAACATCATGATCCCCCCGCCAAGAGCCACCTGAACGAACTGAAAAACCCGTACACGCGCCGGCGTGAGCTTTTCCTCGACGGCGTGAAAATCGACTTCGGAAAGAGATGTCATTGCAAGATTCGAATGGATGCCGGACATCGCGGGACGGGGAGCACCAGGGACCGCTACTTCCCGGCGACGATGTAGGTCTCAATATACCTACGAAGCTCCTTCCGTTCAGCATCGTTCAATCGAAGGGTAGTGACTCAGTTTGAATCCACTCTTCCGTCTGCTGAACAATCATCGATTGGCGATCCCTTCTTCTCTCTTCAAGCTCCGTCAGGAGCGCGCCGGTTGCAGCAACGATGCTCCCATCTCCCGCTCCAGCTCCATCGGAGCGTACCATCCCCGCATCCGTGCCGAATGGTACGCTCCGATGGAGCTTCAGATCATCGAAGACGTGGCATCGCTACAACCGGTACGCCCCGATGGGGCTGGAAGGAGAGATGTCGAAT
>JAQBOZ010000013.1 GCA_028287785.1 Chlorobiota bacterium | reverse complement strand
GACATCTCTCCTTCCAGCCCCATCGGGGCGTACCGGTTGTAGCATCGCCATGCCCCCATGATTCCAAGCTCCATCGGAGCGTACCATTCGGCACGGATGCGGGGATGGTTCGCTCCGATGGAGCTTGCGCGGGAGATGGGAGCATTGTTGCTACAACCGGCGCGCTCCTCTGGAGCTTGAAGAGAGAAGAAGGGATCGCCGATCGATGATTGTTCAGCAGATGGAAGGCCGGATTCAACCTGAGTCACTACCCATAATCACGAAGTGGAATTGCCTGATGGTTCTGAATATTCCGATTCTCCTGGGGAGCAGCCGTAACGGACGGAAGAGCGTTCATGTGGCCCGATATCTCCTGGAGAAACTCCAGTCGCGCAAGATGGTTGACACGCGACTCCTCGATCTGGCCGAGTATGATTTTCCGATCATGGAGGAGCGCTACGTCGATATGAGCCCGCCGCCGGATGGTCTGCGCGAATTTGCCGAAACGATCGCCGGGGCCGATGGATTGCTGATCGTCGCGCCGGAGTACAAGAGCGGATATCCCGCAGTCTTGAAAAACGCGCTGGACTATCTGGCGCCGAATATCTTCAACCGGAGGCCGGTGGCTATCTGCACGGTGTCGGCGGGGGGATTCGGCGGCATCAACTGCCTGTCGCAGCTTCGTCTTGTCTGCCTTGCAATGGGGGGCGTCCCGATTCCCGGAGCGCTTCCGATCTCGAACGTCAATGAGTGGTTCGGTGATGATGGCGTTCCGCTGAATCCACGGCTGGACGACCGCTCGCGTGGGGTCATCGATGAGCTGCTCTGGTACGCGGCGGCGCTTGCCGCGCATCGATCGGTTTCCGAGCAGGGTTAGAGAGCCGATGCCGCGCAGGCAACGCATCGTTCATAGAGCCCGGGATATTCCCGAGCCACTCTTCGTTCCAGGCGTTCGGCCAGCTCCGCGCTTTTCTTGGAGTCGGCGATCAGGTGAGTGTAGCCGGCTTCCGAGGCGCGCATCGGGACAAATGCATCATCCAGGGAGTTGAAGAGATATTCGATGCCGATATCATCCCCCGGCGTGCCGTGATGACGCCGATGCTCGATGCAGGCGGAGAGGAAATACTGTTCGATCAGCACATTGTGCTCGCTCCGATTGGCAAGCCGCTCCCAGCCGCGCGCGTTGGCGGGATGTTCCACCAGCCGTATCGCCTGATCGGCGTAGTTGCTGATGAAGCCAGTATCGTTGCCGCCGACGATCCCGCACGATTCCGCGCGCTGCACGCCCCCCATCGACCGATACCATCGCCATTCCTCCGGCAGCCATCCGGCGCCATCGCCAAGCAGAGCGTTTTCCAGCAACTCCGGCTTGTAGTATGATGCGCCCTGCATGAAGTATTCGGGGTTCTGCGCGCAGACCGGCGCCCGCTCCATCCGTTCCGGCAGGCGCTTCCAGAGGAAGACATCGTTGTCGATATGGATGAAGGGCTCGTGCTGCGCGCGGTAGGTCATGATCTTTCCCAGCGCCCACCACTCGGGGTCGTGATCGCGGAGGGCGTTCAGCTCGAGGGAAACGTGATCGAACCGGAGCCCGATGCCATCCACCAGCATCGCGGCCCCGTCGTCGTCGGTGAAGAGGGCGGTTTCCGGGTAGTGCCTGCGCGCGGACTCCACGGAGAGAGCCCACGCAAGCAGGTGATGCAGCTCGCTGAGCCACACCGAATCGCGCCCCGTGGTGAACGGCTTCGACCAGAAGGACCAGACTGCCCGCATCTACAGCTCATCCCCGCCGATGGCCGCCCCGAAGCCGTAGTAGCCGTACCGGTAGCAGAGCGGGGCGAACCCGGCGCGGCAGTCGGCGAGCAGGGTCACGGAGTTGTCGGCATGAACCGAGATGACGCCGAGCGGCGCGTAGTGGCGGATGATCCCGTGTGGATATCGCGGGAGCGCCTGATCGTTCTGGCGGGGCCATTCCACGTCGCCGGTGGCGGTGCGGGCGGGGATCAGCCAGTAGTCGCCGGGGAGATAGACCACGTTCGGCTCGAACCTCACCTGCACGCCATCCTCGAGCGTGATCCACGTGTCGGTTCCCGCCTCGATGATCGCCGCGCCGCCGTCCAGCTTCGATCCGCCGCGCTTCGGGTCACCCGCCGCATGGTCCCAGCGCCGGAGGATGGGGTGTCCCTTGCTGTTCTCGTCGTAATGCCTGTTCACCGGGCCATCCAGCGTGATCCGCATATCCATCACGTTGACATCGGCCACCTGGCGCAGCTCTCCGGGGATATCGTTCAACTCCACATCATCATCGACGATCTCCACCCAGTCCCCCGGCTTCAGCCCCATGCGCGCGTCGCGGCCAAGGCTTTCCAGCACCACCGACGCGCCATCCAGCGTCCGGATCGGGAAGACGACCGAGCCATTATCGCGCGACCATTTGAAGGTGGGGGGGATATTGGCGGCGCCCGTGCCACGGTGGATCTCCACCCTGTAGAGCTGATTCTCCGCTCCCCGGTAGCTTGCCTCCGGCGCGACGGTGCAGGGATCGGTGGCATCGGCCGGCATTCTGGCGCGGGCGCTGAGCCGGCCGCGGTTCTGCGGCTGCCAGCGGTTCATCAGCGTAGCCCAGTCGGGTTTGATATTGCCGCAGCCCGTCCCCGATTCAAGCGGGAGAACCTTCACCTGCCATATCAGTTTCGCGCGCGTGGCGGTGTCAGGCCCGCCGAGCGCGACCTCACGGATGCTGTCGTCCTCGGCGCATGTGATATGCCGCTCGTGGACCTCCAGGTAGACCAGATACGGGCCGGCAATCGACTTGAGAGGGCCTGGCGTCGCGTCCGGCTGGCTGGAGTAGATGGCGTAGTATTCGTTTTCGCAGAGGAGGCCATCCACATAGTAGCGCCCCTTGCCGATCAGGAAATCGGCCCCGCTCGCGGCCTTGTCCATGTTCATCGCCTTCAGCCGCTTCCGGTCATCCTCGCTCAGCTTCTTGGGATCGACGATGATCTCGAATCCCAGGTTCGCCGCCGGCCCGCCGAACGGGCCGATGATGTCCGATGCCAGAGTCCTGATATAGTGAAGGAGGATCGATGCCTGCTCATTGAAATCGGCGTCGAGCTGGACGCGTCCCTGCTGCATCAGCACATGCGTGAAATGCTTCAGCGGGTCGAAGGTATTGCGAGTGATATCGCCTTTCATTGGTTTCTCCTAGCTAGCATAGATGATGCCGGCGTCCATCCCGGCGGGTACATACTCGTTGATGCGGGCGCGCAGGTTGGCGGCCCGCTGTGGTGCGAACAGATCGTGAAATGCTCCCATCTCCGATTCGTCGCTGGCGCCCGATGTGATCTCCGCCGCGCAGTTCTCGGCAAGCTGGCAGTAGCTGGCCGCGCCGTAGCGGAGGCTGTTGAACTCCGGGCGGACGCGGTTTCGCTCGCGTCCCTTCGCGGCATCGCGCTCCGCGGGGTCGGGCGTCGATTCGATGACTGCTCCGTCCACCAGGTCGGGCTGGCAGTTGTAGCGCCGGGGCGTGCGCGATCCCGGCGGAACCCAGCAGAAGCGGACGCAGCCCGCCTGCCGCCGCGCCACCTTTACGCCGCCGGTGAAGATCGAATCCTCCGCCAGCTCGATGCCGTGCGTGGTAATGGTCCCGATCACCGTGCTCCGCGCGATTGTCAGCGTGGCGTGCGCGATCTGACCGGCCGGGCCGGAGATCGCCTCCCGCTCCGCCGATGTGGCGTCCACGATGCTGTCGCCGACGTGGATGATGCTCGGATCGTCCCTGACCTCATCCTCCGTCACCTGGATGGAGCCGATGATGCTCCGCTCCACCGTCACCCGGACGGAGGTGTTGATCAGCTCCAGGCTTGGCTCCGCCGGACGGCGCGGTCGGCAGTCGTTGTGGATTCCCCAGCCGGGGACCAGCGTGCAGTGGCGGATCGTCAGCTCGGCGATATCCCCCTGAACCTCCAGACCGCGCCCGGTGACCAGCAGCCCGTCGATCGTGAGGGAGCTTCCCTTCAGGCCGGAGATGCTCATGGCGTCCGGCCGCTCGGTCTGCCAGTCCAGAAGTCGCAGCACCGGCCGCGTTCTGTTCGCGGCGCGGATCTGAAGCGTCTGATGTGCCGCGAGGTCGATATAGATCGGCTCCACGTAGACGCCGCTGTCGGTCAGCTCGATCACGGCATGGCGTGGTTTCGCGCTCCGCCAGTGATCCAGCGCGTCGTTGATCCTCCTCAGCTCCTCCCGTTCCCCGACCCGATAGACCGTGCACGACGCGGGCTGGCGCAGGGTGCGACGATATTCCCCTCCGCCCATGTCGGCGCTGAAGCCGTACTGATAGGAAACCCACACCCCGGACTTCGGGAGCTGCCGGGGCGGGAAGACGATTCTTCCCAGCTTCGGGTCAACCGCCACCTGGTTGCGATGCGGCACATAGGTCCACCCGCTCAGATCCGCCACCACGATCCGTTCGGAGGGGATAAGCTGCCGGGGGGAATCGGTCCAGATCTGAATGCTCTTTCCCGCTCCGTAATAGCTCTCCCGGTCGATCTCCAGCGCGTGTCTCCTGATCGGCGCCGGAACGTTCAGCTCACCGGCGATGCTCGATGGATCGGCCTCGCGCTCGGCGCGCGCAAGGAGCTGCGTATCGTTGCTCAACACGCTGAACGTAAAGCAGTGCGGCCCGATCTCCTCCATGCAGTAGGCGGGCGTCCGGGTGACGGGATAGGAGCGAAGCCGCCACGCGAACAGCCCGACGCTCGGGATGTTATGCCGCCCGCGACCCCGATGCGATCCGATGCCGCGCACGTCGACCGTATGGGCTATCTCATCGAACGGCCCGTTCAGTCGGTCAAGCGCGTCGCCACGGCGCAGGTCCGCCGTGCGCCCGCGCTCCATGTGGAGATGATCTATTCCCTGCGCCACGCCGAGAAGCTTGTAGAACTCGACCGCCCGCGAAGGCCATGAGGCAACATCGCCGGCAAGCAGTTCCAGCAGCGCCAGCGTCCCCTTGCTACGACGATAGCGGATGGTGTTGGCGATCTCCCGTCGCGGTATCGAAAGCCTGTTGAGCGTGCTTCCCTCGGCGGTGGAGGGGTCCCCAGCCGGCTGCGGCAACTGATATCCGATCAGATCGCCGATGTAGGGGACCGCCCATTCCTGGCACGTTTCAATAAACCAGTTTTCGTAGAGCCGGGCGATATCCCCCTCCACCACGTCCACCTGTTCGGCGATCACCCGCAGCAGTGAGCGGAGCGGAAATCCCTCCATCTCGTCGCGCTGGCGATGGATGGCCGGAAGAAGCTGATAGAGCCGTTCGGATGATGCGTTCATGCTTGAATTGCTTAAAAGTTCTTAACGGACGACCTGTCGGGGGACGTTTCAAACGTCCCCAGCACCCTTCACGCTCTTCACACTTGTCATAGCTGCGTAAGAATAAGCGTGTCCGGCACATCCGGGCTGAGGATGGCAAGCTGCGCCGGGGGAATCGTCCGCGATGCGCCGGTCCCCTTCGAGCGATCTGTTGCCAGGCCAGCAACCACGCGCTCCCTCAGGCCGGGGCTAAGGCCTTTCCCGGAGCCGAGCGCCGTGGTCAGCGATGTCTCATCCACCGTATCGAGCGCGTCGACATCCACATAGACCACGCCATCGATCCTCTGGATGGTGCTGATGACCTCACTCAGCAGCACGTCCTGCCCAAGCTCCCGCCGTCCGAAGCTGAAGGCATCCAGCAGCGCCGCGCGAATCTTCGGCTCCACCGATTCCCACTGATAGTCGGGATGGACCCGGACAGTGGCGCCGATCACCAGCAGCAGGAGCTGGCGGGTTTCCACGCGGATCGCCTGATGGGGATCGCCGTACTTCAACAGCGCCTCCGTCAGGTTGGCGTAGAGGTCCGATGTCTTGTCGATGGGGATATCGTCGGCGCCGGCGATCGTCAGATGCACAAGCTGATGCCGCCCGTCGGAGAGCCGTGCCGCGCTTGCCTTGCCGATGCCCGCGAACGTCCGCGCGAAGTCCGCGTAGTCCCGCACCGATACCAGACGGTCCAGCGCCATCACCGCCAGCGGCGCGTTGCCTCGCGCCTGATCCCGGCTTTCGCGATCGGCTCCGCCGGAAGCGCGCAGGGGGTTGATCACCTCCTTCACGCCGAGCGGCCGTGTCGCCAGCATGCTGATCTGATTCTCCTTCACATTCCCCGGTTTGCCGATGCCGTTCCGGTAGGCCGCCCTGATATTCTCCGCGCCGGTCGGGAGGCGCAATCCCTGAAGCCCGTTGCCGAACCTGACCGTCACGATATCATCGTCGTCGGTGGTCGTCGTGTAGCCGCGGCTGGTCGGGGTAAGATCGAGAACGCTCTCCGCCTCGTGCCAGAGGATATCGTTCACGCGGATCTGGAGCGTGCTCTCGACGCCGGAAACGGTCGCCGCCGCGACGTAGGTGAGCGGTGGCTGTTTCAGCGCGAACGCCTGCGACGCCCTGCCGCCATCGCCGGAGCCGAGCACCTCGTTCCTCGTTTCGCCGTGTGTCGCCTTGGTCACATTGCCGTAGATCGCGATCGACTCCCGCTTGTAGCAGTAGGCCAGTTTGGTCGAGAGGACGATGGTGGTGTGGGTTACATCGCCGGGAATATCGGGATTGAACGATTGCTCGACGGCGGTGATCATCGACAGCTCGCGCGCGGGGACGCCGCTCACGGCGATATCGGAGCCGCCATCGCTCGCCGGCTGGTCGGGGACCACGTCGGAGCGTTCGCCGCTGACGATCACCCATCGTCCCGTCTGAAGGCCGTCGTACAGGGCATCCAGCTCGATTCTGGTTCCGCAGACCGGCGTGTCGACCGGCACCTGGGCCAGCGGCAGCGCCTCGCTCTGCGCGAAGACGGCGGTGCCGCGGATCGTCCTGAAGCTGTCGGCATCGGGATCGATCCACGCCTTTTCCATCTCCACGCGCGTTCCCTTTGCGGTGATGCCGTAATCGGATCGGGAACGCTCGCCGGCGCGGAGAACTCTGCTGATGATCAGCGGCGAGGAGGAGCCCTGCGGCGGGTCCGGGCGCTCCAGCACAATCCAGCTACAGGGCACAATCCCCTGATACGTGGCGTCGAGCGATACCACTGTCGGCTCCTCCGTCGGCTCCAGGCCCGTTCCGCGCGCCGTTCCGATGATGGATGTCGAGAGACTGTCGTTCCCCTCGTTCGTGGTCGTGTTGGAGGGAGGGGTGATCGTTACCGTCTTGAGATCGCTCCCCGTGCTGTCGACGGTATAGGTTCCCTTCACCAGATCGGGATGGAGTTCGACGGTGATGGCGGGCTTCACAAGGGCGAACGTGATGGTCAGCCCGCCGGTGGCCGGCATTGCGATCGTGACCTTCACGGGATCTGCAATGGTATCGATCTTCATCGTGAAGCTGCCGGCGAGGAGCGGCCTCGTGTTGGTTCTGTAATGCCCGTCGATCGTCACCTTCGTGGTCAGCGTCACCGCCGTCGCGTTGATCGATGCCCTTGCCACCGTCCCGGCCGTCCCGCCGACGATGGAGGGCGCTTCCGGCGGTGGTGGGTTTCTGGTGATCGCGACATCGATTCTGAACGGGTCGGTGGCGCTTCCGGTATCCCGCCTCAACGTCCATTCCTGCGTGCCGGTCACCGCGCCATCCTTGTTGGTGATCGCCTTGAGCGGGGCATTGTGGCCGAAGACCGAGGCGCGCGCCCGGAGCGCGTAGACCGCGATGACCGGCTGCGGGGTCACGGGGATGTTCTTCCACGTGCCGTACAGATTTGCCGCAAGCTCCGGCCGGATTGCCGTGAGCAACTGCGGTGTGATATCCGATTTCGCCGCGAACGCCTGCTTGGTGCTCCTGCCAAGCGCGAGGCTGTTCCTGGGGGGGATCGAAGGGGGGGCCGTCAGCGCCGTGAAGACGCTGGTCACGCTGGTGGTGGCATGCGTCGTGGTGTCGGCGATCGATCCGCACGGCCCCGAAGCTGTTCCGCCTGCCGCCGCCGCCAGCTGGCTCCGCATTGCGGAAAGCCAGGGGGTGAGGTGTGTGGAACGGCTTTTGGCGGCCGCTGCCGCCTCTTCCTCCAGCCTTGCGTGCGTCTCCTCATCCAGCAGCGCCTGGAGATCGGTATCGCTCATGGCGGGATCGATCCTGCTTTTCACATCGTCCAGATGGTCCAGCACCCGCTTTGTGATCTGGCTGGAGGCGGAGACCTTGAACAGATCCAGATTGCTGAACTGGTTGATGACGTCGAGCGTCTTCGCGGCCGCCTTCTTCGCGGTCGATATCCAGGGCTGCACCGTTACCGTCGTCAGATCGGCGACGGGGTCGGCGGTGACGGTCATCGCGCGGTAGACCTCCTGCATCCCCCCGAAGTCCGCCAGCAGGGGATCGTTGGGCTTCAGGTTGGTGGATATGCCGGTGAAGTAGAGCGCGCCACCGGCGGCCAGATCGGCGTTCGTCGGCGCCTGTGGCCGCATCCGCCGTATGCCGAGCAGATTCCAGTCACCACGGGCATCCAGATCATCCGATGTCTCGAACGATTGTGGAAGTTCCCCCGGCCCCGGAACGCTCTGCGCCCTGGCTCCCGCCGGTATCGTGGCCCTGTTCCCCTTCTCCAGCGTATAGGCCAGATAGACAGAGGATGCCACTCCCGGACGAAGCCTGTAGCCCACCAGCCGCGCAAGCTCCAGGACGGAACGGCGCTCGGTGGCGGTGCGGAGAAATCCCTCGTTGGCAATCCGCTCCTGGTAGAATGTGAGGACATCCCCAACGGTGGACCAGGCATCCATCAGGGCAATCGCCGGATCGTCCAGCTCCCTCGTGGTAAGCCCGGCCAGTTGCGGCAGGGCATTCGAGGAGAGGCGGGCCATCATCGTTTCGAGGAAACTCCCGTGCGTGCCGACCCGATAGACGAGGGCGGGAAGGCCGGGGCGATTGACGACCGATGCCGGGGTCGTTGCTTCAGTGCCGCCGCAGCAGCCGCAGGGTGCTTTCATCGTCCACCTCGCATGATCAGTGTGAGTTTGCCGTTTTCGGGATTGCCCGGATCGTTGTCCAGCCGCGCTATCTCCAGCGGCGCAAGCTCCAGCACTCCATTCGCGATCTCATCGTTCGGCCCCACGAAGAGCCGTTCCAGCCTGGTGACGCGTACGCTCTCCACCCCCGCAACTCCCTGCGCCGCCGCGACCAGTCTGCTCAGATAGATGCCGTCGCCGAAGCTGAGGTTGTCGGGATGGAAGAACCCAGGGCGGCCGTCGGGGCCGCGACGATTGTTGAAGGTGGAGAGGAGGGCCGCCTTTACGTGGCCCCGGAGATAGTGAGGGAGCACGCAGATGGTCAGCTCGATATCCAGCGGGACATAGCGTCCCTGCCGTGCGTTGAGATCGTAGCCCATGCGCCCGAAGGGATAGAGCCCCCCCTCGATCTGATCGAGGAGCCCCGGCACCGGTTCGTCGGTGCCGCGCGGGTCCACGGCAACCTCCATCTCGTACCAGCTTCCGGTCCACCGGAGCAGCCCGGCGGCGCGCTGGATATTGCGGTTCCTTCCCGCGATTGCCGCATAGTCATCGGCGGTGATCGCGCGCCGCAGCTCGCTCCTGAATGCGTGCGGCGCGTTGAGCCGCGCATCCTGCATCGACTCCTGCGCCGTGCCACCGGCCGCGGGCATCGGGTTGCGCGCCGTGATGGTGATCCCGTCGGGCGCGGAGCCGCGATAGACCAGGCAGGATATCGACTCGGCGCCGACGTTTCCGGCCGGGCCGTTTCCTGTCCGGTAGATCGCGTCGAATCCCGTTCCGGCCTCCGGCTGCTCTCCAAGCTCGCCATCGCCAAAGCGGAGATGAGCTATCCCGTCATTGTCGATCTCGGCCACAAAATCCGCGTCATCCCCGAAGCTCTCCAGCAGATCGGGGCGCGGGCGCCAGCGTCTGACGAGCTGTCCGAGATCGTTCTGGAGAGCCGATAGAAGCGCATCGGTGAGCTTTCCCGTATCGTGATACTCGTTCAGCAACGCGCGCGTTCCCGTTGCCAGCAGCCCGCGCAGGGCGGCGGCGATCGGATCATGGGGATCGATCAGGGTCGTGAGGATCGCGCGCGGATCGGCGATATCGCCATATCTGTAGAGAGGGCGGCTTCCGTCGGGGGCGCCGGGAATGGCGCGAAGATCGATCCGCGGCAGCGCCCCGGCGGGGGACTGCATCAACGTCAGGGAGGCGGGGAGGGCCGGCACGAGCGGCGCGCTGAAGGTGATGGGCGTCTCCGAGAGCCGCGGGCGGAAGATCCCGGATGTGAGAGCTATCTCCGAGAGCCTGCCGATTCCATCGCAGACGGCGCGGGATTTCTCCAGCGGGACGGCGCCGAGATGCTCCGGCGCGAGCGTTGCGCCATGATCCACCAGCAGCACGTTGCCGCGCGCCACGCTGATGTTTTCAATCAGATCGCACCCATCCTCGGCCGAGCTGATCGTGGAGATGCAGAGGGGGAAGGGAAGGGCATCGGCATCATCCCACGCGATTTCGAGCACCGGGCGGTTGTAGAGCTCATCCACTCCCGGTTCAACGCTGGTGAGCCGCACCGCCTGCCGGTGTCGTTGATCGGCATCGGCGTGGTTGCCGGTTCTCGGGCCGATCACTTCCTCGAAGATCAGCACATCGCCGACCTTCAGATGGAGCGTTCGCTCGGGCCGTTTCGAATCGAACACATGGCCCCCTCCGGCCTCCGTCACAACCTTGATGGTATCGCGGTTCCAGTCCTTCAGCGTGCAGGAGGTGGTCCCTTTCGGGAGGCAGCAGCCGGCATCGCCCCAGGTGTAGATCTCGATCCGGTTGTGCGACCGGAAGAGATGAATGGGATCGGCGGGATGTTCCAGCAGCGGCTCGAACACCTCGTAGTGCTCCGTTGGGATATTCCTGAGATTATCGGCCGTGAGGGTGCTGCCGCCGGAGATATTGTGGGGCGGGCTCGGGGTGATAAAGTATATCTCCCGCGGATCGATCGCCCTGTCCAGCGATGTGTGGAGGGCAACCCAGGCGCGGGCGTTGCATCCCTCATGAATCAGGTAATCGACCAGCCGCGCGTGGCGGCGGAGGGATATGCGCTGCCGCGCCGTTCCCAGATAGGCCTCCGTTGCGACCGCGTCCTGATAGTAGCTGAGGTGATCTCCCACATAGGCCAGCAGTTCCACGAGGGTGATGCCGATATCGGGGATATGCCGTTCGCGCCAGTCGGGCATGATCAGCGCAAGGCGGTCCAGCATCAGGCGGCGGAAGCTGGCGTAGTCCTTCGCCAGATAATCTATCTCCGGCTCCTCCGGTTCCACGGGGGGGCACACGGAGGGGGCGCAATCGAGATCGCTGGGGCAGCCGGCCTTGAAGCTGAACTCCACGCAGGAATAGCGGGGATCGAAGCCGTGAAGCGGCCTGCCGGTGGGATGGCCGCTCTCATCGATCTCCACCACGCAGAGGGTGTAGGCCGAGAAGTCGCCGGGGCGATCCACCACCACCTTCATGCAGTCATCCCGATCCTCATCGACCAGGATGCAGAGGGAGAGATCGATCACCCTGATGCCGGTGATCCTTCTGCCGCCGCTGATCACGACGTTCCGGCGGTCGATATACTCGGGCGCCTTGCCGAGGAAGTAGACGGTCAGCGTGCGCTGGTCATCGCTCACCTCCAGGTAATCGATGCCGTTGAGTCCCCGCTCGCGAACCTTGCCGCGGCGTTCCTCGATGGCGCAGTCGGGCGTTGAGTTGTTCATCATGCCGCGCTCCGTTCAATGGTGTCGGTGCGGATCTCGCCGGTGCGCCGCACCACGTACTGGACCACCACGCGGAGCGTGGAATCCTCGCTTGTCACCTCCAGCCCCGCAAGCTCGATCACATCGCCAAGCCAGCGCTGGAGGGCGGCCTGGGTGGTGAACTGAAGGGCGGCCGCCAGTTCCGGGCTGTTGGGGGCGAAGATCAGCGCCAGAAGTCCTCCGCCGAAGTCCGGCCGGTTGACCCGTTCGCCGGGGTTGGTGAAGAGGATCTGCTCGATCATCTCACGGATATGATCATCGTCGCCGGCGCCCGCGGTTTGTCCGCGTCCGTCGATATGGAAAGGGAAATCGATATTCATGGCTCAGGTTCCGGTAGCGCGCGTCTGCGTCGCCACGATGATGAGTGGTGTGCCGGTCGGGGCGCATATGGCCTGGCTGTCGAGCAGCAGCAGCGGCTGTCCGTTCGACGTGATCCTGGCCGCCGCCGTGATCCACTGCGCGGTTACGCAGGGGCCGTTTCCGGCGGTTGGCGGCGGGAGCGCGCAGCCGGCCACCACGTACGGGGCTGCCATGGTCACGGTGGGTTGTCCGCTCACCATGACGCGTGGGTTCGGAGCGGTGGGCTGTGCCTGTCCGCCGTGCGAGCAGAGCACCTGAGCTCCCACATGAAGTAGAAATCCTGGCATGCGTTGCTTCTCCTTCTGGTGATCATTGCGCGGCGGATCTCAGACCACCACCAGCGCGCCATTGTTGATGGTGACCGACGGGCCGGCCATCACGATGCTGGCTCCCTTGCCGTTCTGAATGTAGATGCCGGTATCGTTCACGATGATCGACGCGCCGGTCGTGCTCTTGAGCATGATGCCGCCGGTCGGCCCCGGAAGATCGCTGACCACGATCGCGTTCTGCGCGGTGGTCTGGAGCACGATGCTCGGGCTTGCCGGGACCCCCGCGAGCGCCAGCACCGGCACCTCGGCGACGATTCCCCAGAAGCCTCCCACCCAGATCGGGTAATCGGGATCCCCCTGCTCGAACTCGATCCAGACGCCGGCCCCGACCTGCGGGACCACATATGTCCCCATCTGCTTGCCGGCAATCGGCACGCAGGGCATGGCCCAGCTCGACGGGAGGATGGTGGAGACATCGGGGACGATCACCTGAATCCGCCCTATCTGCATCGGGTCGATATTGTTGAGCACCGTCCCGCGGTACTTCCCGTAATACTTGGTCGCTGCGCTCATGCGGGCACCTTTGGCAGGGTGGAAATAAGTCCGTTGCGGCTCAGCGTAAAGTGCTGCTTGTACTCGCCGCGTTTGATGCTGTGCTTGACGCTGGTCACGTAGTAGAGGCCATCGAACGCCATCCCGACCCCGCGGACCCCAACCAGTCTGCGGGCCTTGAGTATCCGCCCGTAGCGGACCACGTCAAGATCGCCGGTTCCCTCCACCACGTCGGCCGATTGTGCCGCCTTTCGCAGCCCCATGATCACGGCCTCGATGGGAGAGACCTTGGCGGCCCCCGCGATGGCCTCGATGATCTTCGGGATGGGGGGGATCAGGCCGAGCGGGGGATTGAGCGGGTTGATGGCCGGTATCGGGATCGGGATCGGCACTTTCGTCTGCTGGTTCTGGATGAAGACGATCGGAAGCTCCGCCTTCTCCGAGTTGTAGGTGAAGTTCAGCGACTGGACGTTGGTATGCGCGTCCATGTTCAGGTTCAGCGCCGGCTGCGGAATCCCGACCTTGATCGCCGGCCCCCAGTAGGCCACGCTGGTCCCCGGCACCGGGCCCGGCTCGATATAGAAGACATAGCCCACATCGTCGGCGAGCTGCGTGACGTAGGCAAGATCGTTCCCCTGCTGCCGCGGTATCCTCTCGGTGGGGAGGGGGATATCGATCATGATGCTCGGGATCACCAGCGGGATCACGCCGAACACGGCGTACTTCGCCAGGATGATCGCCACGCGCGCCTCTCTGGGCATCGCCGGGTAGGGGATGCCGCTGAAATCGATGTAGCCCATCACCTTCGTCAGATCCTCTCCGGTCACTGTCAGCGTGGAGTGCCCGCCGTCGCCGCCGGGGGTAAGCTGATGGTTCGTCATCACGCCATCGATCAGCACCTCCGGCGTTCCGTTGATCGTGGCGACGATCACCACGCGGATCAGCGGGATGGGGCTGCCGCCGGAAAGGAGGAAGATGGTCTGCAACGGCGAGTTGTTGCTGAGGTTGAACGTAAGCTGGAAGACGCTCGGCCCCGTCGTGCTGTTGGTCACTTCCACGCTCACCAGCGCGTCCAGCACCGACTGCGGGACGGGGATCGGCACGGCCGGCCCGATCATCAGCGTCATGGTGACCCCTTTAACCATCGATCCCTCCCGGAATCCCTTCCGGCAATGTGATTCTCAGCCGCCGCCCGATTGTCCCGGTCGCCTCCTCCGGGCGCATCACCCCGTTGGCATCGCAGATCCGCCAGAACATCTCGGGATCGCCCAGGTAATGGGCGGCGATGTTATCCAGCCGATCGCCGTCGGAGACCACATGCTCCTGCAGAAGCGCGAAGCGCTCCGGTGCCGGAACAAACCGGCGGCGGAGATAGATGATGGTCTTTCCCTCCGCCTCCAGCGTGGCGGTATCCACGCCGCTGTAGCGGCTGGTCGGCGGGAAGCTTCTGGGAGCGGCCGAGCCAAGCCCGAGCATCGCCTGTAGTTGATCCGTCATGGAATTCCTCCTATGCCGAGTGCGCCGAAGGTGCCGCCGGGGGCAAGCGCCGCCAGCCGTTCCTTCTGCTGCTGATAAATCATGTAAAGGCTTCCTCCCTTGCTGGTGAAGCCGAGGTCGTTCACGTTCAGAACCCGCATCCCCAGGCTCACCTTGGCGCGTATCGGGTTCAGCGCGATATCGAACGCCTCCTCGGTGATCGAGAACTCGGTGATCCTCACCGGGATCACCCGGTTCTTGCTCCAGATGAAGAGGGTGAGCGGGGCCTGCATCGGGATGATCTCCAGCGTTCCCCCCTGAGCCAGCCCGTTGTTCGCCAGAAGCTGGCTGCTGGTGGGGTAGATGATCGTCTCCAGCGCGGCCAGTTGCGGGTGGATGCCCGCCTGCACGGCGTTCGGGTTGCTGTCGGGGAATTCGAGCTGATCGGTCGCGTCGATCTCCGCCTCCAGCTTGAGCGTCTCCACCGGCGGCGCCTTCAGCCGCAATGCCTCCGATCGGTCGCCGTTCTCGCCGGTCCCCTGCGCCTGCAATGTGCGGGAGAGGGTGTCCGGGTTGTACTGCAACGCGATGATCCGCTGCAGGGCCGATGTCTCGGGATCGAGCAGGACGATGCCTCCCTTGAGCGTTCGCGGAGTGTTTGGAAACGTGCTCATGCCAAGTCCTTGAAATGCCTGTCGAAATGGGCCGCCGGCCCGTACGTCGGGAATCCCTTTCGGTGTTCCGGGGATTCATATCACCATCTCCCATCGCTCACGGGCTCTTCTTCGCCGGGCTCCGCCAGCCCGTTATCTCCTTCTCCCCCTGATACCGTCGGCCGACCCGTTCGCGGTCGTTGGGATTGTAGTGACCGGAGCCGTGGACTTCCTTGTCGATCGCGGCTTTGTTCACCGAACCATCGGGGTTGCGGTACGATTTCTTGAACGGGCCCATCCCGTGCCGTGTGCGGAACTCCTCGGTATCCACGCGGACATCCACCTCCTCCTTCAGCTCCTCCTCGTGCGTGGCCGTTTCTCCACGGACCACGTGCTGGATCTCGTGGAAGAGCGCGGAGGCCCCCTCGATATCGCTCAGTGCCGCGCGTATCCTGATCTCCTTCGGCTTCGGGCAGCCATCCTCGACGCTGATGCAGGTGTTCCCGCGGAATCCCCTCAGCCTCTCCTCCACGATCGTCCCATCCGAATTGTTCTTCCACTTGTCGAACGCGGCTTCCACGCTGAAGATCCTGTATCCCTGGCTGATGACCGTGCCGAGCGCGGCCTCATCCCCCTGCCGGTTGAGGATCTCCATCACCCCCTGCATCGTCCATTTTTCGCCACGGGTCAGGCCGATGTTCTCCGCCTCCGTGTCGATCAGACCGATCAGCGTCTTGCGGTTGTCGCCGCTGAAATCGTGGCCGAACCGGGGTTCCAGGGAGGTTCGGATATCGCCGTCCAGCGGCTCGCCGTCGGAGCCCAGGACATCATGGACGATATCCGGAACCACCGATGGGGGGGAGGATGCTTCCGGCGTCTTCCGGCGAAGCGTGGATTCATCGCGCGCCCTGCATGGAGCGCAGCCGTCCGCCCCGGTTCCGCCGCAGTCGCATTTTCGCCGGAGAATTCCGCCGTGCTCCGCGACCATGCCCTGGTCGATTCTCGTCCTCTGGTTCACCGGCGAAGTTTCGCGGGTCATGCGTTCACGGCTCCGTTTTCTTCATCATCCCCCTGCAACCCTTGCGGTCATCGCGATTGCTTTCCCAATCCGCCATGCACGGCTCCGGCGATCTGCTCTCCCATCCGGGCCGGCGTGCTTCCCCTGACCAGATCGATCGCCGGGGCTCGCAGCACCGGCGTGGCGCCTCCCGAGCGGAGTCCCTCGATTCCTCCATCGGCCATCAGCCGCGCCAGTTCGGTTTCAATCGCTGCCTGCAGCGCGGGGCGATCGGCGTGGTTGATATCGATCCCATCCAGGATCAACCGTTCGATATGGATGGTGATATTCATACGGCGGCCCCCGGCGGAGCCCAGCGGAAATCGGCCTCGCTGGCCGGGCGATCCAGCTTGCGGAACTCCGCGCGCGCGGAGCTCAGGATATGCGGCATCGTCACCGGGGAGTTATCCCGCGCGGCGAGGAACGCGGCGTTGATCGCCACGTTGCTGATGCTGCCGCCGGTCAGGTTCAGCTTTGCGAGCCGCTCGAAATCGAGCCCATCGGTCGGGGTTTCCGCGGGGAGGATCTTTCGCCACATCTCCCTTCGCTCCGGCTGGCCGGGAAAGGGGAAGCTGATGATAAAGCGGAGCCGGCGCATGAACGCCGCGTCCAGGGCGCTCTTCATGTTCGTTGCCAGGATCGCCAGCCCGCCGTACGATTCTATACGCTGGAGGAGATAGTTGATCTCGATATTCGCGTAGCGGTCGTGGCTGTCCTTTACCTCGCTCCGCTTGCCGAACAGCGCATCGGCCTCATCGAAGAAGAGGATGGCGCCACCATCCTCGGCGGCATCGAAGAGGCGGCGGAGGTTCTTCTCGGTCTCGCCGATATACTTGCTGACCACCGCGGAGAGATCGATGCGATAGAGATTGAGCCGGAGATCGTTGGCGATCACCTCGGCCGCCATCGTCTTGCCGGTGCCGCTTTCGCCGGCGAAGAGGGCGTTGATGCCAAGCCCCCGGTTCATCTTTCCGCGGAATCCCCATTCATCGTACACCTTGCTCCGCTGCCCGACCTGCGCGGCGATCTGCCGGAGCATCAGCGCCTCGGTTTCGGGGATCACGATATCATCCCATGTGGCGCGGGCATCGATCCGTTGCGCCAGCGCGTCGAGCCGGGGGCGCGTTCTGATCAGGCACGATCCCCAGACGCGATCGTTTCGTTCGGCGGCCGGCGTTTCATTGCCGATCCCGGCGATGATCTGGTCGATCTCCCCAAGGTTCAGGTTGAACTGTCCGGCCAGGCTATCGGCCAGCTCCTCGCCATCCGGTCCGAGAGCGGAGAGCCACGCGGCCCTCTGCTCCGGCGGGGTCGGCCTGGCGATATCCAGCGTAACGGTGGTGCGGGGGAGGCTGGAGATGAGATCGCGGGTATCGAGGAAGATCAGCGTGCCGGCGCGGGCAATGAACCTGTTGACCGGCGGCGTCTTTCCATCGGATGGCGCGCCCGGCTCCATATCCCCGGCGTCGAGATAGAGAGCGATCGGCAGCAGGGTGCTCTCCCGCTGCCAGAGCCTGGCAAGGGTTTCCAGTTCGGCGGCCTGCGTTGGAAGAAGGCCAACCGGGAGCTTGTAGAGATGGATGTTGAACGCCGCCGCCACGCTCGCTGCCACTCCCTGCTTGCTCGGGGAGTCGGCGCCCACAAGCTGAATAACGGGGGGGCCATCGCCATCGGTGGAGCGCAGACGGCTGGTGATCAACTCCACGGCTTCCATCTGCGACGGCGATACCGGGGGGGCGGCATCGAGCGGAGCTATCAGCGGATCGAGGCGATCATCCAGATAGTTCAATCCCTTGATAAAGCTGACGATCCGCTCATCGGCGCGGAGCGGGCTTGTGGTCAGCGGCTGCGTTCCGGGCTGGTGGATCTCGATCAGCCGCCAGTAGCGGAGCGGTCGCTCGGGGGAGATCGCGTCCCATGCAGGCTCGTCGAACAGCGCCAGCGCGAGCGCGAATGTCGGATAGGGCCGGCCGGGGTTGTCCTGCGCGCGGGCACAGAGGGAGGCGATGCGGGTATCCAGCTCCATCGCGGCGCAGAGGAGGAGGAGATCGAGCTCGAATCGCGATAACCCGAACCTGCGACTCAGCGTGACGGCGGCTGGAGGGGGATCGATCGATTCGGCCTGCGCCAGAGCCTCCGCCGCCTGCCGTATCGCCTCATCCGAAACCGCCGACGAAGCCGGCAGCGCGCCGATCGATGTGATGATCGTCGTTGGAGTATTGCGGCGGAGCAGCCGCTCCCGCAGCGAGAGCGGGGCGGGGGGAGTGGATGGCGATGCCGTCAGCGTTGGCGCTGGTGTCGCGGGGATGATGCGCTCCAGACGGAGACGGAACCATGCGAGCATCGCGGCCAGATACCGTTCGTTCCCTTCCTGCCAGGTCGAGAGATCGCTCATATGATTATCACCTCCTGGTTGGGATCGAATGCAAGCGTCGGCGGCGTGCCGGTCCGGATGATCGGAAGGCTGTCCGCGCCATCCACGCGGAGACGGAGGACGTAGGTGCCGGGAACGGCATCGGGAACGGTGACTGCAAGCACCGTCGGCGCGGTGGGGCCGGCCGGCGCGGGGATCGTCGTCACCGCGATCTGCCGATCGCCGATCAGGAGCGCCACCCGCTGGCCCGGCCTGATCTGCGGGATACATGTGAGCGTCAGTGCGACATTGCCGGAGATATCGCGCGGGGCGGTTCCGGGGGAGATGCCGACAAGTCGCGGGGAGAGCGCAAACGGGATCTCGTTGGTGGTCCAGGACGGCAACCCGGCCTTGTGGACCACCCCCGCCGCGGTGTACATGCCGGCCGCCCATTTCGACGGCGACAGAGGATCATCGGCGGCATCGGGGATCTTCACGCTGATCGCCTCCGCCGTTCCTCCCGGCGCGGGGAGCAGTTCGATCGGAGCGACGAGATAGGGATTCGTCAACCTGACCGTCAGACCATCGCTATCCAGATTCTGTCCGATGATGGAGAGGATATCGCCCGGCTGTGCTCCCGGCTGCGGCGCCGGCGGCCGGACCCCGGTCAGCGTGGGCGATGGGGATGCCAGGGCGATTGCCCCCTGATCGGCCGGCCCGCGCTTGAGCACCGGAAGCGGCGCCTTCACCGCGCGGGTGCTTTCGATCAGCACAACCGATGCCTGATAGGCCGCGGAGATCCTGTAAGGGGCCGAGAAGGTGGCCCAGAGCTTGGAGATATCCTCGATCGATACCGACTCCGGCACCACCCTGACACGTTCCACCTGATCCTGCAGAAGGCTGTCGGCAAGGGCATCCTTGATCTCGACGGAGTCCAGCACCGGGTGGTCGTGAAAGGTGCTCATCGCCTTGCCGAGAAGGCGGTGGCTCTTCTCGTCGTCGTTATCGGTGTAGGCGGTGATCAGGTAATGAAGGTTCAGCGCAAGCGGGGGCTGGCCGGTCTCCCCCGGCTTGACGACCCCCTGAAGATCCATATTCCGCCACGCCGCGTTGGGCACGGTCTGGTAGAGAAAGATGTTGATCAGGTTGCCGGTGTTGTTCGTGACCCGCGCCCGGTCCGGCGGCTGCGTGGAGACGAGCGTGCCGGCCAGACCCGGCTCCGCGTTGACCTCCTTGAAGAGGAGGTTCCGCAGAGCGATGGTAACCGCCGCGATTGCAAGTGATGTGCTCATCGTCCACCTCCTCCGGTTCGCTGGCGTAGATAGTCATCGATGCTCATGATCTGTGCCCCGGCCCGCTCCCGTCGTGGAGCCGGCGCGGGCGTCGTGGTCGCGCGGACCTCGATTCTGCCGATCGTCACCTGGATCGTCGGCGCCGGCGCGGCGGCGGGCTCCTCCCTGCGACCACGTTCCTCGGCCATCCTCTGCTCCAGCCGATCGATGCGCGGGTTTGTTCTCTGCGGCTCCACGGGGACCAGCGGCTGCATCACCGCAATCGTGCGAATCGGCTCGGTGACCTGCTCGCGCTCGGTTCGGATGCCGGTGTCCGCAGCATCACGCGGGTCATCATCCTTCTCCTTCCGCCGGCGTTCAACGCTTTCATGGCTGTCGCCCGCAACGATGCCATCATCAACGCCGGCATGTCCCGTCACAACCTGACGCTGTTCGGGAACGAGGGGAGGAAGTGCAGGGGCGGGCGTATCGCGTATCGCATCGTGGCGACGCGCGGCAATGGGGGATGGTTGCTCGATGCCGGCGCGATCATCATATGCGATATCATCGACCTGTTCCGCTTCACGGCGCGCGCGCCTGATCGGTTCCACGGGAAGCTCCGTATGGCCCGCTGCTCTTTCCCGCGACTCGATCGGCGACGATATCTCGCGATCGGTCCGAAGCCCCGTCCACGCAACGGTTGTAGGCATCGCGGGCGGCGGTGCCGGAGCTTCCGGCCGTTCAACGGCGCCGACGGCGGGCGGCGGATACGTCGTGATCCGATGCTCCTCCCGCGTTATCTCCCTCTCCGGCGGGTTGTCGGCGTCATCGGAGGAAAGCCCGTTCTCCCGCCGTCCGCTCATCCGGGCGAATGCCGGGGCCACGAGCGGTTTTGCCACCGGGGCCATATCCAGCGTCCGTTCGGCCAGTCGACTGAGAAAATCACCCATCATATCACCATGTCGATATAGAACTCCCGCCGCGTCGCGCTCAGGGAGAGGATGTCGGCCTCACGCCAGCCGTAGGCCCGCGCCAGGATATGAACCTCCCGCAGGAGGCGTTTCGCCTGGAGAGCGATCTCCGTCCAGAGAAACGCCGCGATGTCGAAGAGAAGCTGCCAGCGATGCCCGCAGGAGAGGCAGTCCATGCCGATCAGCACCTCCGCCTGCGGATCGAGTTCAGCCATCGCCCCGGCCAGCTTCGCCACGGTTTCATCAGGCAGGCTATCGCCGCCGATGGCGATGCCGTCGCGGGTTGCCTCCAGGAGACATCGTTCCACAAGGATTCGATGTCCCGTTTCGGGATCTCCGCAGAGAGCGAGGGCCGCAAGATCGTGGCTGTTCGGGAGGCGGAACCTGAGCGTGTGATCGCCGGCGACCAGTTCCATGCCGCCATCGCCGCGATCGGGCTTTGGAACGCGGATCGTGCGGGTGTCCAGGGTGAACGTCAGGCGTTCGCGGCATGCGGGGCATTCGGCGAAGCTCTGAAGAGTCGGGCCGAACGTCGCCTCCCTGAGCCCCAGCAGCCGCGCATCCCGCTCGCCGATGCTCAACTCCGCCAGCTCGCCGGCCGTCATCCGTGGATGGGCGGCCGCGAGCATCGTAAGCGCCCTGTCCACCGGATGGCGGTGTTCCCCCCGTTCCCAGACGATGATGATATCCTCAGCCGAAAGCGCTCGCATGACCTGTGGGTTCCTGAAACGGCGTAACGGAATGGGCGTTCAGCCCGTGAATCGAAGCTCTTCCAGTGCGTTTCTCCGGGGCGTTACGCCGGGTTGCTGAAGCTTGGCTCGGTCGGCTCGGCAACCTCCTGATCGCGCTCCCAGCCCTCGTTTTCCAGCTTGATCGTCTGGATCAGGACCGCGTTGGCGTTGGCGTCCAGATCGGCCTGGGCCTGGAATTCCGATACCCAGCATCGATAGATCTTGTAGGCCAGGACAAGCTGTCCCGCCTCGTTATAGACCTCGATGATGATATCCTTCCGGAAGTCCTTGAGCGATACCTCGGAGCCAAGCCCGGAGCCGAAGTTCCAGACCTTGTTGGCCCACTTCTCGAACTCTGGATCGTGGGTTACTCCACGTTCCAGGGTGATCGCCTCGTACTTCGTCCGCCCCGGCGATTTGCGGCCGCTGCTCGGGTCCCCCCCCTCGCGATGTTCCACCACTTCGGTGGTCCGCTTCAGAGCCCCCACCTTGCTGATGCCCGCCACATACCGGCCATCCCACTTGACACGGAATTTGAAATTCTTGTAAGGATCGAACCGTTGCGCGTTGACGCTGAACTGTGCCATGTTTCACTCCTATATTTCGATCTGACCGGCCATTTGCTGAAGTTTGATGACGACGAATTCCGCCGGCTTGAGGGGGGCGAAGCCGACCATGATGTTCACGATGCCCAGGTTGATATCGCTCTGCGGCGTGGTGGTCTTGTCGCACTGAACGAAGTAGGCATCGCGCGGGGTGGTCCCCTGAAACGCTCCCTGGCGGAAGAGGTTGTGCATGAACGCTCCAACGTTCAGGCGGATCTGCGACCAGAGCGGCTCATCGTTCGGCTCGAACACCACCCACTGCGTTCCGCGATAAAGGCTCTCCTCGATATAGAGCGCCAGACGGCGGACCGGGAGGTATTTCCATTCCGACGAGAGACGGTCGGCCCCCTTCATCGTGCGGGCGCCCCAGACCACATGACCGGCTCCCGGCATGGTGCGGAGGCAGTTGACGCCGAGCGGGTTGAGCTGGCCGTTTTCGCTGTCGGTCATCCTCACTTCCAGCGCCTGAATGCCGAGGATGTTGGCGTCGATGCCGGCCGGGGCTTTCCAGACTCCGCGATTGGCGTCGGTGCGGGCCATGATGCCGGCCGCGATGCCGCAGGGTGAGAAGGTCTCGATGCTGTTTTTGCGAAGCGGGTTCCCGGCAAGCACGTTCGGGAAATAGAAGACCGAGTTCTCATCCGCGTCCAGCGAAGCGAATCCGGTGGTGCTGTTTGAGACTTCCGCGACGGTGTTCCAGTCGATTTTCGGGTTCACGATCACGATGGCCCGCCGTCTGTGGCAGAACGCGGTTGCATCGGCCCAGAACGTGTTGCTGTAATCGTCGGAGGAGGTTGCGACATCCAGGGGAACGATCGGGGGGAGACAGAGGATGTTGAACAGATCGGTCTTATCGAGGGCGTACATCCCGGTCTTTGATCCCTCCGATCCATGTACCGCGTTCGTGTCGATTGCGATGCCATCGGAGGCTTCACCGCCGGGCACGCCCGCTGTAACCTTCACCGGCGTGAGCGCCTGCACGGGCGATCCGGTATCCGCCGTCAGCGATTTCAGGCTTACCAGTGCCGACTGGTTGCTGAGCACACGGCCGACATATCTGCTGTCGCTGGATGCGACAGTGAGATTGAAGTACACTTCCTGCGCCACGACAGTGCCTCCCACGACCTCCTGCACCGTCATATCGAACGAAGAAAGATCCGTCGCGTCATACTTCGAGCGGTCGATGATGACCTGAAGGTTGTTTCCCCAGGCCCCCTTGCCGGCCGCGATGAGTGTCATCGTCCCAGCCGTGCCGGGGGTGCCTCCACCGTCGGGATCGAGCGTGGTAAGAACGATTTCCGCCGATTCCTTGATGACGCCGGTTGTACTTGCCTTATAGACACGCACGATGATGGCGACCCCGCCGCCGTTGGCGAAGTACTGTTTTACGGCGAAGCTGAGCGTGCTGTCATTCCAGAGGCCGCCGAAGGTCCGCTCGAAATCGCCGAAATTGTTGATAATGACGGGCTCATCAACCGGTCCGCGCAACGCGCGGCCCACGAACGCCGTGATCGAGGTCGCAACCCCTGTAATTGTCCGCACGCCGCTGGGAATCTCCTCAACGTAGACGCCGGGATAAGAGAGTGTGCTTGGCATGGTTACTCCTTGCAAGACTGCTATGTGTGATGCACTGATTGCCGGACAGAACGCCGCGGGTTCCGTGTCGATGGATGGAGCTGTGGGGGATTGGAATGGGCAGGCGCCATTCCGGGCAACATCGATCAGCGCCCTTGAATTGGGCACGCAATTTCCGATTCGATGTGAACCGGGAATTCTAAATTATTTGTGATCAGATATAAGTCGCTGGCGGATCCGGGTGAATCCTCATGGTATTATAGAGATGCCGAGTGGTGAGGGGACCACAGAGTATGTGAGCATGAGCTTTTACAAGTTAGTGTATTCGATGCGATTAAGTCAAGAGTCTGGCCTGATATGGAAGAGAATTATTGAAAGCGCCATGCGGGCTGATGAATTTTCCTGGGAGATGATGAGCCCGCACGGAGCGACCCTGTCGGAGCGATGAGCACCACAATCGACGTTGAAAACCGTTGATCTGGTGGCGTAGAGCTGGCGCACGCAGAGCCTGCTTCATGTTGCGACATGAAGTCACGAGGATGCACTGGCTGTATATTTTTAAACGAAAATCGCCGAATTATGCCAAAATTCGCATATTATGTCGATAAAAATGACAAATTGAAGGAGCTTCCGCTGTTCGACTCTCATCCGGTTTCATCCGCGATAATTATCCTGATTTCCGATTGCGCTATTATCACAATTAAACAGATGAATTTCCGGACACTGTCGCCAGCCGGCGCATCGTGCTGAAATCGTTGTCGTTGCCGGAATATTTTCGATAAAATCACTATATGGGCATATCATGGAAGCAGCTTGTCACCATCAATTCTCTCGACGATTTACCGGGATCGTTTTTGGTTGATGTTCCTCCGGACTATCGTTTCGAGGCAACCCGGCTCCAGATCTATTCAATCAGTTACTTCCTTCCCTTCCTTCGTCACATCAATTCCGATCGTCATGAGCCTTTTCGATAATCGTCTGAAGAAGCTTCGCGTAGTTGCGTGGATCGAAGGTCTCTTATTTCTCTTTTTATTATTTGTGGCAATGCCGATGAAATATTTCGGCGGCCAGCCGGCCCTGGTCCGTTCCACCGGCATGGTTCACGGGCTTCTGTTCGTCCTGTTCACCATCACCGTTATTCAGGCGAAAATCGAGTATGGCTGGTCTGGACGCCGTCTTTTCCGGGTGTTCGGCACGGCATTTATCCCATTCGGGATGGTGATGTTCGATCGGATATTGAAATCGTCGGAGGAAACTCACGGGTGATATCGTTGTCGATAAATCCACGCCCGCGAGCGTATTCCATTTGACGCGGTGAATGATATGATGTAGATTTGCCCTCGCGATTCCAGAACGCCATCCGGGATTGCATCGTACTATCCCACGACAGTTACGCCCCTCCATGCTCGGGAGCCTGCGCGGTCCCTGGTTTACCGCGCAACCGGCGCGGGATAGTCGCCACGGCTCAATGACGTTCCGCTGCACCATCCAGATATCCGGCTGGTCAGCGCATGACAACGGGCTTTCGTCCAACGCAAATCATGACGGTTCATGGACATACCAAACGCAATCACCGGAACATCGGCCACCTGGAACTATACGGGCGCCCGCACCATTATCATCGATCACGAAGATTTCCGGGGGGAATTTTCCAGGCCGACGAGAGTCCGAGGCGGCGTTGTCATCATCAAGCCTTCACCACATCGCGACACATCGCTGCTCCCTCTTTCAGTGCAGGACGATGAGTTGTGGGGCAACTACAAGGAGGGGAGTTTCGAGGGAGGGCACATCATCGGGTTGGCACTTGGCGGGCCGGATCATCCATGTAATATCGCGCCGATGAGCAAGGGCTCCAACTGCGGCAGCGGAACCTGGGGGCAGATCGAGCAGCAGATCAGGACCATCATCGGCATGAACGGGGGGACCGCCTCAGTCGATCTGGTGCTCAGCTACGACAATAATCTCGATCCCAGAATTCCGGCACGCGTGAACGGAACAATTCGTGGCGGCTTCAACGCGACAACCGTCAACACCGCGCTCCGTCCTCCAAATGATGTCACCAATATTCTCACTCCCAATATCAAGGGGATTTTCTCCGACATAAAGGAGCTGGCCGAGGATCTGAATATCGAGGACACAAATCCCCATGCGCGGCTCGACGTGGTGGATCGTATCCGTCATCAGGATCAGAATATCATCACCAGAGTGCAGAATATACGCACCAGACTCCGCCGGATACCTATTCTGGCGACGTATCCTTCCGGTGGGATCGGGCCGAAACAGAAAAAGGGAAGAGTTCTCCCCGTTCAGCGAATCCTGATGATGCTGCACAACAGATATTTAAATGACGGACTGCTGATGGCGGAGGACACTTATAATCTTGGGCTGATGCTGAGGGAATGGCAGACACAGGCCGACCATATCCGGCCATATGCGCGGTCGAAGGACAGCTCCTACAAAAACCTGCGGCTCCTGCATCACCGCACCAACAACAAGCGCGGAGCGAGAGCCAGGGGCGCGGGGGGACAGCAGAAACGCGTGCGCAAGGCACCGATACGGTTTACGTACTAACGTGTACGGATTGATATATGGGGCATTTGTTGCAGTCTATTTGCCGGTCAGGTGATAAGCGATTTGTGACAGGGCAATCGATACCAAGCCGCCGCGGACAATCGGGCAAGAGCGTTCGGACTGTCGCTGAGGAACTCGGCCTGCTCGGCACCGCTACCCCGCTGGCTGCGAGTGTCCTTGGGCTGCTGCACGCGATGCTCGTGACGCCAGTGATGCAGGCTTGCACGTGAGATCCCCAGCTCTGCACACACGATCCGGATGCTCTTGCCGGGCTGACAGCTCAAGCGAACGGCCTTATCCTTGAACTCTTGACTGTACTTCGGTTGACTCATGGGTATACCTCTCAGGTAACGTTAGTGTTCCTTTTACCTGTCCTCATGACCCGGGCAAGATCAGGTTACCGGCAGGGCTTACATGTTGCGGCTAACTGGTGCAAATGTGTCGTGTGATAGAGGCTATTCAATCTCTCCGACTCAGACTACACAATGCCGGAATCCTTGCATAAAGGTGTGGGTGAAAATCCCAATCCTTCCCCCAGAAATGTAAGACCCTGAATTTCATTGAAATTCAGGGTCTTACGGAGAGGGCGAGATTCGACTCATGGAACCGTCGCCGGCGCACGGTTCCGAGACCGTCCATCAAAAGGATCGACGTTGGTCCCGATTTACCGCACCGGTTATGCCAACGTCCGAACGGACTTCTCCCGATCCCACCGGCGCGTTTTTGCGGCATCGATAAATGCGCCTTGATCGCCGGCATCCACGACCCCCGCATCCTGTTTGACCTGTGCCTTTTTCAACAGTGTCCGGCCGCCGCTATCCACGGCGATTGCCTTGAGATGGCCGAACGCATCGCGCACGAAATCGATAGCGGCGCTTTCGGAGGAGAGCGTCTTTGCCCCCGCATCGGAGAGGATGACCGCGACGGCATCGAACAGTACCGAAGGCGTGCCCGCCAACTGCCCGTCGGCGGCCTGTATCAGGCCGGAGGCAAGCTTCGCGCCTCCCACTTTGGGCGCGACGATTTTCACGGTGGCCCCGGCATCCGTCGCGGCCTTCTTGATCCTGTCGATAACAGCGCCGTCTGAACCATCCGCGATCAGGATACCGACCGAGCGCCCCTCGAGCGTGTTCTTCATCTTGCCGATAATCTGCAATGCGGGCGAGGGCGCCAGGTCCTGCACGGGCGCAGCGGCCCTCGGGGGAGCGGGAAGCTTGTCGAACCCGAGGCCCGCGGCAACCCGATCGGCGAGGGCCGGGTCGATGTGCTGCAGGTGGCCGACCATCGCCTCACGCACGTGCACATGTTCGACCTTGGAAAGCTCGAACACCAGCGCCGAGGCGATGTGCGCCTGCTCGTATGCTGTCTGGCTGAGAAAGAACTGCCGCGCCTGACTGTAGTGGTCGGCGAAGCTTTCAGCACGGATGCGGCCCTTGTCGCCGGTTTCAGTCACAGTCGCGCTGCGAAAGCCCCTGGCCGGCGTTTCCCGGGGCGAGTCGCCCGAGAGCGAGTTGGGCTCATAGGCAACCCGGCCCACCGGCTGCGTCATCTGCATTCGTCCGTCACGCTGCAGGTTTGCGAATGGACACTGTGGCGCATTGATCGGAATCTGATGAAAATTAGGCGAGCCAAGGCGCAGAAGCTGCGTGTCGTCATACGAGAACAGACGGCCCTGCAGCAGCGGGTCATTCGAAAAATCGATGCCCTGTACGATATGAGAAGGGCAGTAGGCGACCTGTTCGGTCTCAGCAAAGAAATTGTCCGGCCAGCGATCCAGCACCATGCGGCCGATCACTTTCAAGGGGACCAGTTCTTCGGGGATCAACTTGGTTGCGTCCAGATGATCGAACGGAAAACTGTCGGCTTCATCCTGCGTGAAAAGCTGAACCGCGAACTCCCACTCGGGGAAATTCCCTGCCTCGACGGCCTCGAACATCTCGCGGCGGTGGAAATCCGGATCGGCGCCCGCCGTCTTGACGGCCTCATCCCAGATGGTGGACTGCAGGCCCAGTTTGGGACGCCAGTGAAATTTCACGAAGGTCGATTCGCCGGCGGCGTTGACAAGCCGGAAACTATGCACGCCAAAGGCTTCGATCATCCGCAGCGAACGTGGCAGGGTGCGGTCGGACATGATCCACATCACCATATGCATCGATTCGGGCGTAAGCGAAATAAAATCCCAGAAGGTGTCGTGAGCGGTTGCCGATTGCGGAAAGCCGCGGTCGGGTTCCATCTTTACGGCATGGATGAGATCGGGGAATTTGATGGCATCCTGGATGAAGAACACCGGGATGTTGTTGCCGACCAGATCCCAGTTGCCTTCCTTCGTGTAAAACTTGACGGCGAATCCCCGCACATCACGAGGGGTATCGACCGAGCCCGCGCCGCCGGCGACAGTCGATATACGGGTAAACACCGGCGTTCTCTCTCCCACCTCGGTCAATATCCGGGCGGTGGTGTATTGTTCCAATGAGGCGGTCAGCTCGAAAAATCCATGAACGCCCGTCCCGCGCGCGTGAACGATACGCTCGGGGATGCGCTCGTGATCGAAATGCATGATCTTTTCGCGAAGGATAAAATCCTCCAGCAACGTAGGGCCGTGCGGGTTGGCCCGGAGCGAGTTCTGGTTGTCGGAAATCGGCAGCCCCTGATTCGTGGTGAGCGCGGGATGCTCTCCACCAGCGGTCTGGTGCAGCTCTCCCCCGGCGGCCTGGTGCGAGTCCCCGTCGGGAGCCGAACCCTTTGCCGACTTCTGCTTTTTAGACTTGCTCGTTGGTTTTTTCGCAGCCATGCTGATATCCTTCCTATGTGATGCCGGCCTGCCGACAGTGATTGAATGCCGTCGCGGGAATCTGCTGGAACGGCCCATCTGGAACGGACTCATCTGTAATAATCCGTTTCAGGCTGAAGTTAGCACATTGACGTATATGCATGGTGGGAGTAAGCGGATTATATCCGCACCGCAGTTCCGGGCACTGAATCATTTGAAACGGGAGCAGGGGATGTACGATTACTTCCCCTTTGGCCTGCGCAATATCAGCCGTAGCCCGCCGATCCGGGGCCGTGCGGTGCCGATTGCAGCGCGAAGGGCCGATTCCTGCTCCCTGGCCGCAGCGATCTCTTCCAATGTGACGTGACTGTTGATCTGATTGAGATCTTCCAGACGTTCAATCTCCCGCTGAAGCTGTGCGGTCATGGCGTTCATGGCACTCCCGACAATCGCTTCGGTTTTCCAGGTTGCCAGGTCGAGTGCGGCATCCAGCATCGCGGGCAGCAGATCGCCTGTCACTCCCTCCTCGTGGAGGAGAGCGTGGATGTCGCCGTTCCTGAGGTGCGCGGCCCCAGGCAGGGGATCATTGGTACGATCGTTCAGATATTGATCCACAACCACCCGCACCGGCCGGGGATTGAGGAAGCGATCGACGTGCAGTCCCGGTGGAGCAATACACTCCACAACCAGCAGGGCCTCCAGCAACAGCATCTCGTCGCCCGCGGTTTCCCACACGCCGAATGAGGCGTTGCCATGCTCTCCCTTCAGGAGCAATTCCATGACGTTCAGGATAAAGGGGTGGTCCCCCGTCATGAAATTGACATCCTCCCGATTCAACGCGCGGGTGCGGTCGAACGTAACCCACATCCCGTCGTCGGGGAGGGAGGGGAATTCGTCGGTCAGCAGATAATCGGGGCGGAACAGGTAGGTGCGATAGTCCAGTTCCTCCACGTAGACGCCGAAATATTCGAGCAGTCGAAGGAAGAATCGTTCGAACGAACGATCCGCGTCGGCCGCGCGAATCTGCCGGGCCGTCTCGGCCGCGCGTTCCGGCCTGTTCGAGTTGAGCGCCAGCAGGCGGTCGTAGCCATGCGCCAGCTTGCCGGTAATGTGCGCGCGTTCGACGACGGAACGATCGATCAGCGCCGCCAATTGCTCTTCATCGAATGTCGTGAGGAGCGGGCGCAGGTCGCTTTCCAACGCACGCGCTATTTCGGCAGCGCCGTGCAGATTCTCTTCGAAGGCGTTGAGGCCCTCGTGATACCAGCGCGCCAGGACTTCCGACTCCGTCCCCGGGACATAGGGGACATGAATATTAACCGTCGCCTTCTGGCCGATGCGGTCCAGACGGCCGATGCGTTGTTCCAGCACATCGGGATCGACCGGCAGATCGAACAGAACGAGGTGGTGGGCGAATTGGAAATTGCGTCCTTCGCTGCCGATCTCGGAACAGACGAGAATGCGCGCGCCGTCACTCTCGGCAAAGTAGGCGGCATTTCGGTCGCGTTGAATCAACGTCAGCCCTTCATGAAAAAGGGCGGTCTTCACGCTCGTCTCCAGCGGCAGGCGCTTGTGGATTTCCTCGGCCATCTGCCGGGTACTGCATATCAGCAGGACCTTTTCGTTGCCCAGATCCTTGAGCAGATCGACGAGCCATTTCATCTTCGTGCCCGTCGCATCGCTTTCGGGCCTTGCCGGGAGCGGCGCGAGCAATGCCTTGCGCTCGGGGAAGCCCGCAAGCGCCGCCCGCGTATTCCGGAACATCACGCGACCACTCCCGAAGCTGTCCAGCAGATCCGCGATCAGCCGCTCGCCCGCCCCCTCGACCCCCGCCGCCAACTCATCGGAGCGATGCCGAATACGCTCGGAGCTCCCGGCGAAAAACGCATAGTCATTGTCGGTCAACCTCTGACCGTCCAGAATATGTTCCACCGTTTTTGCCACTCTCTCGTAGTTGGCAGTCTCTTCCAGGAATGTATCCAGATCGACATAGCGATCCGGATCGAGCAAACGCAGACGGGCAAAATGTCCTTCCGGTCCCAACTGCTGCGGAGTGGCGGTCAGCATGAGCACACCGGGTATTCTCGCGGCCAACGCCTCCACCAGTTTGTATGCGGTTCCCGAGCTCCGTTGCGTCCATTCCAGATGGTGGGCTTCATCGACCACCACCATATTCCATCCCGCCTCCAGAACCTGCGCGGCGCGGCGGTGGTTTCGGGCCAGGAGATCGATGCTGCAAAGAACGAGTTGATTTTCGAGGAAGGGATTGGTTCCCGGTTGATGCTCCTCGATCGACCTGCATCGCTCTTCATTGAAAATGCTGAACGAAAGATTGAACCGCCGCAGCATCTCGACGAACCATTGATGGATGAGGGGCTCCGGGACGAGGATGAGTATCCTGTCGGCCCGTCCGGTCAGATGCAGGCGATGAAGAATAAGCCCGGCTTCAATCGTCTTGCCGAGCCCTACTTCATCGGCCAGCAACACGCGCGGCACCAGTCGCGAGCAGACTTCCACCGCAATGGACAATTGGTGTGGAATCAGATCGATGCGGCCCCCGGAATATCCGCGAACGGGCGATCCCAGCATCGCGCTCCAGTGCTCGAGCGCTTCAACGCGCAGCGCGTACGTTTGAAGATCGCCGGCCTGCCCGGCCAGCAGGCGATCCTTCGGGCTGCTGAAGCTGATGGTATCGGCAAGCTCTCCCTCGTGCACCGTACGGTCGGCCGTCCGATACATGAGCAGTCCATCGTGCTCCAGCACATGCACGACGACCAGTTCCAGGCCGTCGTGCAGCCTGATTCGATCGTTCTCCCTGAACGCCACGCGACGTAACTGCGACAACGGGAGGGAGTAGAGTCGCTGCTCACCGACTGCCGGGAACCTGATCTCCACCCGCCGGGTCTCGGCCCTCAGGACAATCCCGAGTCCCAACTCCGGTTCACTGTCACTTACCCAACGCTGCCCTGGAACTGGCCGGGGATTCTGCATAAGAGTTGTGTTTTCAATTGCAGGTTGCGGTTCAAAACGAGCGAAGGGCTTCCACAGTGCGGGGAACCCGTTCAGGGCAATCCATGCCAGATGGATCTTCCCGCACCGTGCCGGACCAGCAGGCCTTTCCCGACCATTGACCGGAACATTGCCTTGAGCGTATTCGGGCTTGCGCCGGCCTCGCGCACCATGTCTCGGGTGGTCACGCGGCCATGATCGCGCACATGGTCCAGAATGTGGATCGCCAGTTCCGGCAGTTCGGTCAGAGCGTTCTTCTCGCTCTCTACCTTGACCTCCAGACGGCGTTTTTGCGGTTGCAGGGCCCGCAAAAAAACATCAGCCACGGCTGCCAGTCCGGGGCTTCGCTGCGGGTCGTGCCCTGGGTCTGGCGCAAGGCCAGATAATAGCCTTCCTTGCTGTTCTCGATCACGCTCTCAAGAGATGAATAGGGCACATAGGCATAGCCAGCCTGCAACAATAAGAGCATGGTCAGAACGCGGCTCAATCGGCCATTGCCATCCTGGAAAGGGTGGATTTCAAGGAAGACCACGATAAAGACGGCAACGATCAGCAAAGGGTGGAGCCGTCCCACCTCGCGGGCTTCCACCAGCCAGGCAACCAGTTCCTTCATGCGACGCGGTGTGTCGAATGGTGTGGCCGTTTCAAACATCACGCCGATCATCTTGCCTTGCGCGTCAAACGCGCCGGCATCATTGCGAAGGGTTTTGTATTGGCCTCGATGTCGCTGGTCCTTGTCGCTATGGCGTAGAAGATCGCGGTGAAGCTGCTTGATATGGTTTTCGGTGATACGGATGTCCTGCCATGCATGGAAGATGGTTTCCATGCATGGCATATCCTGCGATTTCCTGCTCGTCGCGGCTGCGGAATGTGCCGATCTCCAGGCTGGTCAAGAGCCGCTCGACTTCGCGGTCTGTGAGCCTGTTTCCTTCGATGCGCGTGGATGAACCAATGCTCTCGATGGTCGCCACATGGCGCAACGCCTTCAGGCGTTCAGGGGCGAGGGTGCCAAGAGCGCGCCATGCGCCTTTGAACTCGTCAATCTCTGCAATCAGGGCGAGCATTTCCAGCGTGATCCGGATAGATTCGGGATTCATCATACCGGAAAAGATACCGGATTATACCGGATTGCCCACCCGAATCTTCGCTGGTCAGCAACGTTCCGATTGTTGTACCGATAAAGTAAAAGCCCGGATGAAAATCCGGGTTTTTACGCTGTTCTGCGGGTATGAACCTCCCCCGCTATGGTAGAGCACCTGATAAGGGTCTATTTGGGACCCAAGGAGATGAACATGGCAGAACAACGCAGGGTCTTTACCAAGGAGTTCAAACAGGAAGCCGTCCGCCTGAGTAATGAGTCGGGCAAACATATCAATCGGGTGGCTGTGGAGCTTGGTGTACCGCGCAGCAGGTTAACCCGGTGGCGTGCCGAGGCGGCGGCCGATGTGACTGAGGCCTTTCGCGGCAACGGCAAGCGCACCGCTGAGCAGGAACGTATCCGGCAGTTGGAGCGCGAAGTCGAGCGGCTGAAGCAGGAGCGAGCAATTTTAAAAAAGTCCTGGGCATTGTCTCGCAACCGTAGCCGAGCGGTATCAGCAGATCGCGAGGCTTGATCGGGAGTCGCCAGGCATCTACTCGATTGCCGCGATGACCTCGGCATTGGGCGTCTCCGAGAGCGGATATTACCGCTTCAGGAAGCGGGCATCCTCAACGCGATCCGAGAGCGATCGCCGGCTTGTCGAGACGGTCCGAGATCTGCATGCGGCGAGTCGCCAGACCTACGGCTCGCCAAGCATCCATCAGCAGCTTCGGCAGTCGGGCATGGCTGTTGGACGCAAGCGGGTCGAGCGATTGATGCACGAGCATCGGATCGTTGGACTGATGCCGAAACGACGACGTGTCGTGACGACCGACTCGCGGCATGAGCATCCGATCGCTGACAATGTGCTGGACCGGGACTTCACGGCTGCCGGGGCCAACCAGAAGTGGACGAGCGATATAACCTATATCTGGACCAGCGAGGGCTGGCTGTATCTGGCGAGCGTAATCGATCTGTTCAGTCGCCGTGTCGTCGGCTGGTCGATGAGCGATCGGATTGATCAGCATCTGACGCTTGCCGCCTTACAGATGGCCGTGCAACGGCGACAACCGGCTGACGGGCTTCTGCATCACTCCGATCGCGGGAGCCAGTATTGCGCGACAGCATACCGGCAGATGCTCTCAGACTGGGGGATGATCCCGAGCATGAGCCGCAACGGCAACTGCTGGGACAATGTGGTGATTGAATCCTGGCACCGCACCTTGAAGGTGGAGTTGGTCTATCGCCAGCGGTATCGCAGCCGCGCCGAGGCACGTGCCAGCATCTTCGAGTACATCGAGGGCTTCTACAATCGTGAGCGTCGGCACTCGACACTGGGCTACCTCAGCCCCGACCAGTTTGAACGTCAGCATGCTGCTGACTCGTAACTCACCGCTCTACCAAAGCGGGGGAACTTCAAAATGATCTTACCCCGATAGAGTGGACACAAAAAAGAGGGTTAGATTCCCTGTGGAGGTGTTCATGAGCAACAAGAAAACGACGACGTCGGAAGGACGCCAGAGCTACACGCAGGAGTTCCGCGATGAAGCGGTACGCCTGACAGTGACCAGCGGCAAATCAGTAGCGCAGATCGCCCGCGATCTCGGGCTTGGCAGCCACAGGCTGTACGAGTGGCGGCGCAAGGCACGGTATGCCCATCGCCTGCCGGTGGCGGAGTCGGAGACGCCTGAGCAGCAGATCAAGCGATTGCAGAAGGAGGACGAGCTGCTGAAGCAGGAGCGCGATATCCTAAAAAAGGCGGTGGGCTACTTCGCACAGCCTCCGCAGAAGTAGCGCCTGAGGAGTGCTTCAGCTTTATTGCTGCTCATTGTGAGCAGTTCCCCGTAGAGCTGATGTGCCGCGTGTTGGAGGTGAGCCCGTCGGGATATTATGCGTGGCGGAAACGGCCCGTTAGTGACCGCGAGTGCGGTGATGCAGCATTGAAAGAACGCATTGTCAAGATATTCACGACGAGCCGCGGGCGGTATGGCGCACCACGCGTGCATCAGGCTCTGCGTCGCAACGGGATACGCATCGCCCGCAAACGCGTTGCCCGCTTGATGCGGCAGTGTTCGCTACGGGCACGGACGCCTTGTCGGCGCGTCCGTACGACCGACTCGAACCACCGGCATTCGGTGGCGAGGAATCTGCTTGATCGGCAGTTCACCGCGAGCGCGGCGCATCAGAAATGGACGAGCGATATCACCTATATCGCGACCCACGAGGGGTGGCTGTACCTGGCGGTGGTGATCGATCTGTTCAGTCGCCGCGTGGTAGGCTGGTCGATGAGCCAGCAGATCGATGAAGTGCTCGTTCGACAGGCAATCGCGATGGCGCTGTCAGGTAAACCGACAAATTGCGATCTGCTGCTGCACTCCGATCAAGGGAGCCAGTACGCGGCGACGGGGATCGGGCAGTTGGACCTGCCCCGATATAGTAGACATCGATCAACGGGAGTATCTTTCCCGCGGAGGTATGTCATGGCAGCACAGAAGATCTAAACGCAAGAGTTTCGCGATGCGGCCGTTCGCCAGAGCGTGAGCAGCGGCAAGAACGTCGCGCAGGTGGCGAAGGATCTGGGGATTAACGTCAACACATTGCACACCTGGCGACGCGAGGCGATGAGCACACGTCGCATGCCGGTGCCAGAGAACGAGTCCTTGGAGGCGGAGAACAAGCGTCTGCGCCAGGAACTGGCGCTGATGACTGAAGAGCACGATATCATAAAAAAAACGATCGCCTACTTTGCGCAGCCCCCGAAGAAGTAGGTGCGGCCGAGCGACAGGCGTTCATCACGGAGCATCAGGGGGAGTTCTCGATCACGGCGATGTGCTGGGTGTTCGGCATCACCGTCAGCGGCTATTATGCTGCCCGCGCACGGGGTGAGAGTGTACGCACACAGGATGACCACAGATTGGGCGAGACGATCACCAGGATCTTCGATGAGCATCGTCACAGCTACGGTGCGCCGCGGGTGCATCGGCAGCTGCGGGCCGATGGACAGTGCGTTGCTCGCAAGCGTGTGGCGCGCATCATGCGGCAGCAAGGCTTGCGCGCGGCGCACCTCGCCGATGGGTGCGCACGACCGATGCCCGGCATGATCACCCGATTGCTCCGAACGTGCTTGATCGGGGCTTCACGGCAACCACGCCCAATCAGAAGTGGGCCGGAGATATCACCTATATCGAGACGACGGAGGGATTTCTCTACCTCGCGGTTGTGCTCGATCTGTTCAGTCGCCGGGTGATCAGATGGGCGATGAGCGATCGGATTGATCGGCACCTGAGCTGCTCGGCGATCTTGATGGCGCTTCGCGTTCGTCGGCCGGCCGCCGGGCTGATCGTTCACTCGGATCGTGGTGTGCAGTACGCCGCCGGAGAGTATCGGCAGTTGCTTGCCGACTGGTCGATCATCCCGAGCATGAGCCGCACGGGCAACTGCTGGGACAATGCGCCCGTCGAGAGCTTCTTCGCGACGCTGAAGAAGGAGCACGTTTATCGTTGCCCGCGCTATCAGGCGCGCGATGAGGCTCGGGCCAGCATCTTCGAGTATATCGAAGTCTTCTACAACCGAACGCGTCGGCACTCATATCTGGAGTATATCTCGCCAGTGGACTTCGAACGCCACTGGATCGAATGCCGAGACCGCGATGCCAAAGTGTCCGCACTGGCAACTGCTCCCGATCAGAGCATTCGATCGTCTTTAACGACCCAGCAGGCTGCGTAACGATCGTCAGCCTGGTTACTCAACACTCGTCTACTTTATCGGGGTAATTCCAAATTCGCCTAACAGTCTCCAGCGGCAAGCCGGTTGCGCAGATAGCGCGCGATCTCGGCATCTCGGTCGGCACACTTCATGACTGGCGGCGCCAGGCGCACTATGACAATCGTCTCCCAGTGCCGGAGCACGAGACGGCGGAGCAACAGCTCAAGCGGTTGCAGAAGGAGAATGAGCTGTTGAAGCAGGAGCGGGACATCCTAAAAAAAGCCATGGCCTACTTCGCCCAGCCTCCCTAGAAGTAGGTGCTGACTCGACCGCCGAGGCGACCATCTCGACGGCTGCGGAGGCGATCTTCAGATTCATCGACATGCATGCTGAGCAGTTCCCGGTCGATGTCATCTGTGGTGTGTTCGGCGTCAGCCGTAGCGGATACTATGCGTGGCGCACGAGGCCACAGAGTGCTCGGGGCATCGGTGATGCGGAGCTCGGTGAGCAGATCGAGCAAATCCACGCTGAGAAGCGCCGGCGGTACGGTGCGGTGCGTATCTGGCAGGAACTGCGCCAACGAGGCCGGAAGTGCTCGAAGAAGCGCGTTGCACGCTTGATGCGCCAGCGCGGATTGAACGCCGTACGACGACGCAAATGGGTGCGGACCACCGATGCAGGGCATGCGTTACCGGTCGCTAGCAATGTGTTGAACCGGGAGTTCACCGCATCACAGCCGAACAGGAAGTGGGCTGGCGACATCATGTATGTGCCCACCGCTGAAGGCTGGCTGTACCGGGCGGTGATCATCGATCTGTTCAGCCGGCGCGTGATCGGCTGGTCGATGAGCAAGCGGATCGACCAGCGCTTGACACGGCTGGCAATCGTGATGGCGCTTCGCACCCGGCGGCCCAACG
>JAQBOZ010000030.1 GCA_028287785.1 Chlorobiota bacterium | reverse complement strand
CGGAGCGAACCATCCCCGCATCCGTGCCGAATGGTACGCTCCGATGGAGCTTGGAATCATGGGGGCATGGCGATGCTACAACCGGTACGCCCCGATGGGGCTGGAAGGAGAGATGTCGAATGCCCTCCATGAGTCCAAACAGCATGAACCGTATCTCAAACTGAGTCACTACTTGATTATGACCATCCGCCGGCCCGCGTTCCCATAGCCGCGGAATATCGGGATGCCGGATATCGGGATGCGATCGTGCGGCCATCGCCGACCGGATCGGGAAATTATGAGAAATCATCGGGCAATCGAAACAGGCTCCGCAAATACCGGAATCGCATTTCGCCGGATGGAGGGACAAACCATCGATATTTTTTTCCGACAGCGCGGCCATCCCATGAATCATGGGTCGCGTGAACGCCATCCCCATCCGCATATTCCATCACGGCGCAACGGAACAGACCGTTGCATGAAATTCCCCGCGCATATTTTTTATTACGATCGAACAATGCTGAAATATCCGGGCTGATGCCGCCGGAATGACCGCATTTATCTTTATATTTGCGCTGTAATTTTTCGCTTGTCGCCGGCAACAGAGTAATCGGTCGATTCATCGGCCGATGCCTTTCCAGGGCTGTATCGAACAGGCTCTTATTCACCAGCAACAGGCATTTTCAACAACCTCCAATCCATTTCATACCCATGAACGATGATGCAGAGAGCGGATACGCTCCAAATGCCGAAGCCACGATGGGCGCCGAAGAGACGCCGGAAAATCCACCGACAAGCGAAAATCCACCGGGCGCTGAAGATGTAGCCGAATCGGAATATTCACCGGGTGCCGAGGACGGAGCCGAGGACGTATCGGAAAATCCACCGGGTGCCGAGGATGGAGCCGAAGCTGCTCCGGGCGCCGAGGATGCCCCGGAAAATCCACCCAACGGATAACGATGAGCGTCAACGCCTACACACATGGCAAACAGTGCTGATCTGAAAAAACTCCATGCTCTCTCATGGAGTTTTTTTTATCGATATTTTCTCAGGCGCTGATTATCACATCATGCACCATTCAACCAGTGCGCGGTGGATTCATCCAGAAAATCATCGACAACCGCCATCACATCCGCGGCGCTCAGCCTTCCCAGCATATAATCTTCAGCCAGGCCGTTGCAGAGCACATCCAGCCGGCCGTGGTTCGAATGCGCGGGATATCCACGCACCCCTCCCGGAGCACCCCACATCTCATACGATATGCGAATTGCCGGATCGGGATCGGGCCAGCGCGATGTCCCCGGACGGATGGTCCCTCCCCACCGGAGCAGACGATCCCACACAAGGCTCAGCACCGGATTGTCGAAACGCTCGAACACCCGGTATGTCCCGAAGTCCACAACGTGCGCCCTGCTCGGATGAAGCCCCACCTCCCGCGTATGCTGCACATTGACGCCATCGTACAGCACGGTTCCGCCATCATAAAAGCCGACCCGTTCCAGCGTCGCAAGCTGAGCATCGGTAAGGAATGTGATCGGCGTCCGGCCATATTCGATCTTCAGCCCGTCGCTCTCCCTCCACATCTTCACCCGCGTGATCGGATTGCATGAGGAAATACCATATCGGCGCAGCAGCAGCTCGATCTCCAACTGAATGATCTGCTCAACCGATCCGTACCGCGCCAGCCCGCCGGAGCCGGGCTGGCGGCGATGCGCGCGGCGGACGAGAATGGCGGCGGCGTTGTTCTCCTCGGTGATGCGAAAGCCGGGATCGATGATCGCGTAGATCGGTATGGTCTGGAACTCCGATCCGCTGTGCCGGAAAATCCGCTGGATCAATCGTTGATTCAGCAGCTCGATCAGCGCATCGCTCAGCTTCAGCAGCCCGTCGCGGTGGGCGCCGGCGGCGGGGGCTATCCCCGGCGCGCAACCGGTTCCCTTCACGTCGATCAGCCCATCCTCGTGCCCGCGTTCGATGATGACCGGCCTGGAATCCCCGGCGCGATTATTCGCGAGCGAGAGGACCAGCGCGCGACCGTATTTCAGCGGCCGGTAGGCGCGCACGCGCCGCGATGAACAGGGAATCGGCGTGTTGACCTCCGTCTGCCCCGCCTGCTGCCCGGAGATATACGCGCAGTTTCTGACAACCCAGAAATCGATCCGCCTCTCCATCGCGCGGCGCAGCTTCTCACCGGCAAGGCCCGCCAGTTCCGGAAAGCGAGCCATCATCCGCCCGGTGCCGAGCTGAGGAAAATCGTGACGGAGGAGATCGTAGTTCGCGTACAGGACGCGCGCCCCCTCCAGCCCGAGCACCGTCTCCTCCTTCAATCCCGGCCCCTTCAATGCCTCGGGTGAACGGAGGAGCAGCCCCGGTGGGATCTCATCCCGCATGGCGCCACGGCTCGCATCGATATGACTGGATAGTGTGGTCATCGAAAAAGATGTTCGCAACCGGCTGATGCCGATCAACCGTCAACCGCGGAGAAGCACCGCCACCTCCCCGATCGCATCGGCCATGTAACGGGCAACGGCCGGCTCCGCGCAGCAGCCTTCATAGTAGCGCACCGTCCGGTGATGAAGCTCGCGCAGATGATCCCGATCCCGCATCAGCGCCACAAGCAGGCCGGGCAGATGATCCCAGTCCGCAAGCCGGATTGCGGGCGATTCCCGGTAATACCACGTGTCCGGGAGCGGAGGGGAGATGATCACATTGCCGAATCGCGACGCCTCGAAAAATCTGAACGTCACGGGAGAAAATGTTCCCGGCGGGGCCAGCGCGATTTTCGAGTTCATCAATTGCGATGCATACTCCGAAGGATCGATCCCCGTCCTGAATTTCCGAGTGAAATTGACTGCGAATTTCAGGTCCGCCATTTCCGGCATTTCCAGCGCGCGCGCCAGCGCTCCGGCAAACCCATACCGCGACTCCGACAGCTGGCCGCTGAAAAAGATATCGTGCTCACGCCGGTCGAATGGAATCCAGGGAGGAAATCCCACATCGCCGTTATATCCCAGAGGAATGCTCCGCACATTCGGCGGCAGCAGCCCCTCCGGCGGATACGGGGTAAAGACCATGAAGACATCGTTGGCGAACGATGGGAGCGCATGATCCTCGTTGCCGATCTGAATCACGATCACATCATCACCGACCTCCGGTATCGGCTCGCGGTTTCTGATATAGTACCGGTAATTCCGCGCGATCGGATATCGGAGGAGGTGCTGAAAAATCTCATAAATATATCCCAGCTCCGGGGAGTTTTCCCCCCAGAGATAATCGATCCGATCGTGCTCTTTGAAAAACCCGTATTTATCGATCATGAAATTGCGCGCGAAAACAGGGTGATATCGCCGGCGATATTCGAGCCGGTGGAATCATGATACCTCATGACCATGCAGCGCGGCCGTGGCCTCCTCCAGGTATTTCAGCAGCCGCCCGCGCGATTGATCGAGATAGCCGGGAGCGATGCTGTAGCCGTGATGATGCCAGTAGTGATAGATAAATCTCCACTGGTGATCCCGGTCGGCATCGGAGAAATCGAGAAGATATTTCAGCGCCGCGTCGATCGTTCCGGGGGTTGCGTTGAACGTGGCCCATCGATAATCGCAATTACCGAACGTCGCCACCGGACGGCCGTGAATAAGGCTCTCGAAGCCGACGCCGGAATTGATCGTGAATATTCCAGCCGCGTTCGCCACCAGATCGTGAATATTTCCATCCATCAGATGGACGCGTTCGTATTGGGACGCGCATTCCCGTGCAACGGCAATCACTTCGGGATCGAATCGATTATCGGGATGAAGTTTGAACACGATATTCCTGCCGACGGAATTTCCCCATGCCGATATCATCCTGATAAAATCAGGCACGCCGATCCCGGAATGGTGAACGCTTACATAATCATTGGGTCGCTGAACAGGAACGAAGACATATCCCTCCGGATATCGCGTTCCCGATGCGACCGGGGGTTGCGGATGTTTCGAGCGCCCGGTGGCGATAAATGATTCGCGCAGCTCCAGGCAGAAATCCCGCGCCGCGACTGAATCGATATGGCTGAGATCCGGCATCCGCCCCGATGCCGAGTGATCGGCCCCCCATCCCAGCCGGTCGATCGTGAAAAGCTCCCGAAGGTGCATCTGCTTGTAGAAGAGATCCCCCTCCAGATCGCGCCGCGTCACGTGCGCGTAGATCGCAAACTCCGCTCCCTCCCGATCCTCGGGGATATCGGGATGATAGGTCTGGAGCACAAGCTCATGCCCCAGCTCGCGAAGGCAGTCGATAAGCAGATCCTCGAACGCAAGCCACTCCCTGTGGGCGCCGATACGCGCCACATCGGCGGCCTCCGCCCCCGTCCGTTCGATCTGCATTCTGTTGATGTATATCAGTCCCATGTTCTCTCTCCCCGGCCGGATTCATGCGAAACGATAATGTGCGATGCGTGCTACGATATGACGGGGGCCGAGAACCCGCGCGCCCGGAGATACTCCGCGTGCCCCTCGCGCTGCCGCTCGATCATCTCCGCCATCGGCCAGGCGGGACGTTCCGGCAGATGCTCGAAATGCCGGTGGTTGTCCACGCCGCGCGCCACCACCACAGGATGGTGCGGCAGCTCCTGGCTGATCTCCGCGGCTATGTACCGGACGGCAAACCCTATCCGCTTCTCCCGCGCCCGGTTCTCCCCCGAGGAGTGGACAAGGTTGACATGATGGAGCGACATCTCCCCCGCCCGGAGCATCACATCGCGCTGCCGCGATTCATCGACCTCCGTCGCCAGCGTCATTCCGCTGCCGAGCATGTTGTTCGCCGCCGGCCGCTCGATATGCGGCAGGACGGCTGCATGCGATCCGGTGATGACCCGCATGCAGCCGTTCTCCGGCGTGCTGTCGGTAAGCGCAATCCATGCGGTGGTAAACCGCGCGCCGCTCAGCTTCATATAGTAGCCGTCCTGATGCCACGAGACGAAGCTGGGGTCCTCCGGATATTTGCAGAAGAACGCCGTGTCGTGAACCAGGATATCGGGCCCCAGAATCCCCTCCACCACATCGAGGATATTCGAGTGAAGCGCCAGATCGTATGCCCACGACGCGTAGAGATGGAGCTGCTTGGTCTGATTTCCCCGCACTCTTCCCCCCACAAACCGTTCGAACTCCTCGAACGATCGACGGTACTCCGCCACGTCATCGGGGGAGAGAACGGTAAGGGGCGCCAGCAGCCCATCGGCGTTGTAGGTATCGAGCTGGTTATCGGAGAGAATGGATTGCATGATGCTCTGTATGAAATGATTCGTTCCCCCCGGCTCCGTCACGACCGGAATCGGAAACCAGAGAGGCGGCAAGGCGGATCACCTCCGGGTACCAGTCATCGAGCCGCCATCGCCGCACCAGCCCCGCGATGGCATGCCGGTCACCGAAGAGGATGGCTCGCTGATGACGGATATCGCACAGGTGAGCCGCCATCATCGCGGGACTGTCGGCGAGCAGGACATGACCGGGAGATTTTCCCGCGAAATAGGGAGCCCATCCCACCGGCGTGGAAACCACCGGAAGCCCGGAGGCCAGCGCCTCGAACAGCGTCAGCGGGCCGGCCTCGGTCATGCTGGTGATCAGGAGGGCGTCCATCGCATGATAGAGCGGCGGACATGACTCGATCGGATGCACGCGCCGGTCGATCAGCTCGTGATCGATCCCGTCATCGCCAAGCTCCCGTGCAAGCCCCTCCAGATCCTCTCCCGCAAGCAGCACGCGCAGGGCATCGCGCGGGATATCGACAAGCCGCAGCGTCTCGATCAGCCACTCGGTCCGCTTCCGCGCGTCCTTCCGCCCCACCCAGCCTATGGTGAACTTCTCAGGCATCGACTCGCGAAGCGTGAAGATGGAGAGCGCGCCGAGCGGACGTTCCAGCACCCGCTTCCCCTCCACATTGATCCCCGCATCGACAAGCAGCGGGCGTTGCAGCGGGTTGCAGAGCACCAGGCCCCCCACCATGTGAACGGCTCCCCGTCCCCCCGCCGGATGATAGAGGCCCGGATAGTCATAGAGATCGTGGACGCAGGCAACCGTCCGCCCCGCAACGGGGGAAAGGCCGGCCTCCCTGGTCCGCAACGCCACCCAGGCATCGGCGGCGGGATCGGGAAGGTCGCTCACGGAGATGATGGTTCCCTCCACCGTCAGGCGACGGAACCATGACTTCATATCCTCGAACAGCCAGCCGTGGTTTTCAGCATAGACATTGATACGCATCATAATTCACAACCCCCGGTGCATTCCGGGTGCGCCGGCATGGCGGAGCGGACACGGATGATCGCGCTCATTCCCCGCCGCCGAGATAATGCCCGTCCACACAGGCTATCCACCCACCCCCCTCCAGGGGATGAGGATCGATCGTGTGCATGCACGCGCCGTTCCAGCCGTGGCCCGTTGGCGCCAGCACGGGATTCCCGCCATACGCCCGCTCGCTGTATCGATCGCGATCGAGCACCAGAATCTCGAACGCAAGCACCGCCTCGCCGTAGATCCTGGAACAGTCCTGGCTGTACCGTATCAGCCGCCCAGCGTACTCTATCACCCGCCCTCCGGGTCGCCCGGCCGCGGCGTTTCCCTGAACGATAGGGCTGGCAGGGTGCTCCGTCCATGAGCCCCTCAGATCATCCGCATAATACAGCCGGAGGATATCCCGGCCCGATGGATTGGGACAGGTGAAGATCCACCACAGCCCGCCGTGGCGCATCAGCGATGAATCGGCGCACCAGCCGGGGATCAGATCGGCAACGTGCTCCCACGTCGATGGAAAATTGGCGGCCCTGTAGAGTCGCGCGGCATTTGGCTTCAGCGACTCCGGCACCATGTAATGCTCACCCTCCCAGGCAAACACATACGGATAGGAGAGATGGAACGGCTCCGAAAGAACCACGCCACGATACCGCCACTCCAGGCCGTTAAGGCTGGTCGCAAGGGCTATCTCCCCGCGATTCGTCTCGTCATCCAACACCTCGAAGAACATATACCAGATGCCGTCATCCCGCAGCATGAACGGATCGGCGACAAACCGCGCGGGGCGGTCGGTAACGTCATCGCGGGTGATCACGGGATTCCGCACGGCGGCCGAATCGCGCATGGCGAGCGGGGAATCGCCGAGATAAATGCCGATCGACCACTCTCTGGGGCGATTGCGCCCGATTGCGATATTCGATGTGTCACTCAGGTCGGTCTCGATCATGCCCTGCCGGTTCGATAATGTTCGGTGGGATCGCTCCTCGATCTCACTGGAATGATGGGCCATGTTCAGACCCCCGCCGCCATCGTCAGGTTTCCCAGAAGCCTGCGGGAGCCGGCCCACTCCAGCTTGTACGGCTCCAGCCCGCGCATCATGTCATACTCCGCGCAGCCGCGCCCGCACGCGCTTCGCATTCCGGCGTCGATGATCAGGCGACCGGGAGATAATTCCTCCAGCGCGGAATCGAACCCGCCGTTCCATGTGCAGAGGCTCCGCGCCCCCACCATGCAGAGATCGATGGCAAGTATCACGTGCCCCTTCCTGATCGCGAAGACCACCAGCCGCCGCTCGGCGAAAAGAGATGGAAGCACCGCCTCCAGAAAGGGCCGGTGACTCCCCGACAGAAGCGATGACGACGGGAAACGATCGCCATGCAGCCGCATGAATATCCCCGGCAGATCCTCCGGGTTCAGAAGGTCAGGCGTCAGCTCATCCACCGTCAGCCCCGCCGTCTCGGCAGCACGGCGCGCCCTGCCGATTCCCTTCCGGAAATTCCTGCTCCGCGCCGCCAGGAAGTCATCGTAGCGCGCCGGAAGCTCCTGGTACGCGCAGGTCCATCGCTCGTTCGCATGCCATTCAATCCGGTGCGGCAACCCCGTCGCCATCATCCCGCAGATCACGCCGGAATCCTCGCGAACGAAATTCAGCAGCAGCCCGTCCCACGGCATCCCCGCCGACAGCGCGTACCGGAGCAGCCCCCCCGTGGCGCCCCCGATGGCATCGCTGTAGTCCGCGAGCGGTGTGGGGAAGCGACCCTTGCCGGCCACGGTATCCAGAACGAGCGGAAGAAGGCCAACGAGACGGCCATCCACGCGCGCGGTGACAACACACGGCTCGATGCCGGGATAGACCGCGCAGGCCGCGCTGTACCACGCATGCGAGGAGAATGCCCGGTTGCAATCGGAGGCATCCAGCAGCCGGTCCCACTCACCGGCGATCGCGGCGATATCGCTGGGCCGGGTGAGGAGCGCGCAGGAGATGGCCCCCTCGTCGACATCGGCGTCAGTATCGAGCCTCGGCGTCTCCGTCACGTTGCTCCATGAGATTGATGATCGGCGCGCGGCATCTACCGTCCCCGCATTCGCAGGCGGACGATATGCCGCCGGCTGTCCGGGGAGATGGCATGCCGCGCGTGCAGCATCCGCCGGTTATCGATAAAGAGGCTCTCCCCCTCGTGCAGCCGCACGGTGATCGTGCGGGAATCCTCGAGCATCTTCAGATGCCCGACGAACCTCTCCAGGGCCAGCTTCTCCGCCTCACCCACGGGATGATCCAGGAGCCACGGGGCGTAGTAGAATTTGTTGATCCCTCCCTCCCGCGCAACGATCGGCTGGCGGTGCGCCTTCTCCGCTCCGTTCTCCTGCGTGGTCCACTGCACCGTGATCCTCCCGAGCAGTTCCAGCTCCTCCGGCGAGAACCAGGCATCGAGATCCCCCAGATCGACCATCAGCAGCGCGCCATCGTCATCATCCTGATGGAAGCAGTACCAGCCGATGAAATCGACCTCCGGCGTATCGGCGTGAAAGCCGATCCCGTTCGCCGTGAAGACGCTTGGGCGCTGCCCGCTTCCCGTCACCGAACGGCGGCTGAGGATGGAACGGTTCATCTCCCCGTCGATCTTCAGATCGGTTCGCGACTCCACCTCGCCGAGCATGTCGCACGCATCGGCGAACTGTTGATAGCCGTGCGGCCGGCCTACATGCGCGTAGCCATGAAGCTTCAGGGAATCAACGATGGCATCACCGGCCCTCTCCAACGGCCCCGCCGACGCGACCGTACTCTCCGCCGTTTCCTGCTCTCTCGGGTTCATCTGCTCTCCTCGGACTTGTTGACGTTGCGATATACAGCCGCTCCAGCGAGCGCACCATGCTCTCCAGCCGAAGCTCCGGCCCGATGCTCTTCAATCCTTCCCGGACGATCGACTCCCTCAGCGCATCATCCCCCAGCAGCTTCCGCATCCCCTCCAGAATCGCGTCGCTGTCGCGAAAGCCGACCACCCATCCATTTCTTCCATGCTCGATGATCTCCTCGGCGATCCCCGCCCCGGTCACCACCGATGGCACCCCCGCCGCCAGCGCCTCCACGTACACCTGGCCGAACGCTTCGAGATGCCGCGCGATCGGGACATGGACGAAGAGATCGAAGAGCCGATAGAGGAGATAGAGATCATCCTCGAACGGGATCTCCAGGTAATTCTCCCGCGGGATATCCGCAAGCAGCGCGCGGATCATCGCCGTGTCCGGCCCCTGCGCGTTGGCAAGGATGAGGAGCGCGCGCGGATGATCGCGCAGGAGCTTCCCAAATGCCGGGATGATATACTGCACCCCCTTCAGATTCTTGTACCGCGCCACCACTCCCACCACAGGCCCCGCCCCATCGGGAATATGGCGGCTTCTGAACGCGGCAACATCGTCAGGATCGACCGCGCCGAACGCGCCGATATCGAAGCCGTGGTAGATCACCGATATCTTCCTCGCCGCCGCCCCCTCGTCCAGCAGCACCTGCCGCACCAGCCTGTCGATCGCCACGATCCGCGTGGAGAGGAGGTTGTTGTACCGGTCGTAGAACCAGCCGCGGCGCGGACGCTCCTCGCGGGGGAACGGGCCGGCGTGATGCCGCGTGTGGATGCGGGTTCGCACTCCCGCCAGCAGCGCGCCGGTAAGCCCGGCAAGGCATGCGTTCATGAAATGCGTATGGACGATCTCCACTCTGTTGTCACGACAGTAGCGATAGACCTGACGGATCGCCCCCGGCAGCCCCGACTTTCCCCGGTACTGAATATGATGATGGGCGATCCCCTGCTCGCGGAGATAGGGTGCCAGCGGCGGCTCGCCATCGTTCAGGAGGATGAAGCTGATATCGAACCGCTCCCGGTCGATCTCCCGGACGATCCACTCGAACGCAATCCACCGGACGTGCATTGCCACGATGTAGGTAACGCGGATTCGCCCGTCGGCGCTCATGCGGCCTCCCCGTCGGCGGCCGGCACGGGGCTGGCGCTCCCCTCCATCGCTCTGATCAACGGGAGAACATGCTCCCCGAAGCGGACCATCTCCTCCAGCTTCGGCCAGCCGGAGAGGATGAAGTTCGATGCCCCGCACGCGGCGAACTCCATCAGCCCATCGGCGACCTCCCGATGGGAGCCGACCAGCGCGACCGCCGTGGCGCCGTGCTTCCTGATGGCGCCGGTCCAGAGCGTCGGCGTAAGCCATTCGGTATCCGCCATCGCGAACATGGCCCGCATGGAAACCGCGTCGCTGGTCCTGACGAAATCCCGCTCCTCCCCGGCCCTGCCGCTCTCCGATCGATCGATCAGCCCGTACGCGGCATCCAGCGCCTCCCCGCGCGTCGGCCGGGCGATGATCGACAGGCGCAGCCCCAGCTCGACGCCGGCATCGAGCGCCGGCTCCGCCTCCCGCCGGACGGCGTCGGGCGCGCCGGCGAAACGAACCCAGCATGTGCCGTGCCGCATGGCGGCCGCGCGCGCCTGAGCGGAGCTGCCACCGACGAATATCTCGGGACGGTCCCTGTCACCTGCAACGAACCGGGTGTTGAGCCGCGCTTTCTCCACCTGATAATATCTCCCGTGGAAATCGGCCCCACCGCCGTCCCAGAGCGCGTGGCAGATCCACAGATAGTCGTCCATCCGCTCGTAGCGGGCGTCATGGTCCAGCATATCGCCATAGTAGCGTTGCTCTTCCGGGGAGTGCCCCACCACCATGTTCAGATGCACGCGGCCACCGGAGAGCGCCGCCAGGGTGTTCACCTGCTGGACGAAGAGCGTGGGGGACATCAGCCCCGGCCTGTTGGCGATCATAAACCTGATCCGCTCGGTCCCGTGCGCCAGCGCGGCCGCGAGCAGGACGGGATCGGGCATGCCGTAGTTCATGTTCACCAGAAGAGAGTCGGCGCCGGCATGTTCCGCCGCGCGGCAGAACTCCGTCTGCGCCTCCAGATCGGGGAACGCCATCTCGCGAGCCGTCCGTCCCCTGTCGCGGATGTTTCCGCTCCGTTCGCCTCCCGGCATCAGGCGCCAGTGAAATCTTATCGGCATGGCCCCACCTCCTGGCGCGCGGCCCATGCTCCCTCCAGCGCCCGCTCTTTTGCCCGCACCAGCGGCAGAACATCCCGGCCGAATCGCTCCATCTCCTCGTGATCGGGCCAGCCTATGAAGAGGAACTGGGTGATGCCCGAGCGCCGGTATTCGATGATGGCATCGGCCACCTCCTCCGCTGAGCCGACCAGCGCCATCGATGGGGCGCCGAGATAGGGAACCGCGCCGGACCAGAGTGTGGGGGTGATCCAGCCATCGGCGGAGCTGTTCGCCAGGCTGAACGTGGAGTTGTAGGCAACGGAATCGGAACGCCCCACGAAGCTCCGCTGCGCGTCCCTCGCCTCCGCGCCGAACCGCTCGATAAGCCGGTTCGCGGCCGCCACCGCCTCGTCATGCTCCGGCCTGACGATCAGCCCCATCAGCAGGCCGGTCTCCACGCCATCCACCAGAAGCGGCGCGATCTTCTCCCGCAGCGCATCCGGCGACTCGGCAAACCGCCAGAGACACGAGGCGTGACAACGCGCCAGTTCCAGCGCCTGCCCGGAATTCCCCCCGACGAATATCTCCGGCGCCCGCCTCTCCGGCGACACGAACGGCGTGCTCACCCTCCCCTTCTCGATGGTGTAGTACCGTCCGTTGAAATCGACCTCCTCCCTGCCGCTCCAGAAGGCTTCGCAGACCGAGAGGAATTCACCGGTCCGGGCATAGCGGTCATCGTGTTCCAGAAAGTCGCCGTAGTAACGCTGCTCGGTCGGCGTGTGCCCGCCGACAATGTTGATGCAGACGCGCCCGCCCAGCACCGCGGAAAGGGTGTTGATCTGCTGCACGAACATCGTCGGCGAGATCAGGCCGGCGCGGCAGGCGACCATGAAGCTGACGGTCGTGGTATCCATGCCGAGCGAGAGTGAGAGGAGAGTGGGATCGGGACGGGTGAAGCCGATCGCCATCAGCATCGATTCAATGCCGTTGCGTTCCGCGCAGCGGCAGAGTTCCAGTTGCGCGTCGCGGCTGGGAAGGCCGATCATCCGCGAGGTGGCCCCGCTCCGCCGGAAGCCATCGCCGGCCTGCGAGAGCGACCAGTGGAACCGGAGTCGCGTGGTCATGCCATTCCCCCGACCGGCTGGAGATGGGCGATAAACTCATCGATCCGCCCGCTGATGATGGAGTGCATCCGCTCGGCGAACCCGTGCGTGGCCTCGTGGCCGACCGGCTCATCCAGCTCGCCGTTGACGCCAAGCGTGTGGATCTTCGCGGCCGCCGATGGCTCCATCGCAACAAGCGCTTCCCGCTGTTCGGCGGTCATGCAGTAGACGGCGCGCGCTTCCCGGATCATCTCCGCCGTGACAGGCTGCGCGATATGATCGTGCGTTGCCACGCCCAGCCGCTCCAGCGCGGCGATCGCCTCGGGCTTCATCGGCCTGCCGGTGCGGGCCGCGAGGCCGGCGCTCGCCACCCGGACGCCGCGCTGATGGAGCATGTCGTGCGGGATATTCAGCCGGTCCACCATCGCCGACGTGCAGATGGCCTGGGCAATCGGCGAGCGGGCGGTGTTGCCGTTGCAGACGAAGAGGAAAAGATGCTGAAGAGGCGTTGTGGTTGCCGGACGGCCGCGCAGCGCCGCGACCATCGTTGGAACCGAGAGGACCACGAGCGCGAGGACGAGCAGCGACGCGCTCACCAGATCCTGTCCCGCGGGGGCCGGCCTGTGAAAGAGCAGCGCTATCGCGAAGCTGGCGACAACGCCCGAGAGGATGCTGGACGCGCGGTTCACCGGAACGCAGAACGTGTACTCGCGGGGATGGAGATAGATCATCGTCCCGAAGACGTAGAGCGTCGCATAGGCAACGCCGACCAGGAACGCCGGAAGGAGCGCCGCGCCGTTCGAGAACATCGCGAAGCCCGCCCTGAGATCGCCGGCGAACTGACCATGTCCGGCAAGGGCCCAGGCCGCACAGATGATGATGAAGACCGGAGTCGCCACGGCCTGCTCCTCCACGAAGTAGCGGATGCGTGCATCCCAGTCCTCGGTCTTCGAGAGATGGTGGATCACCTGAAACCGGCTGATATACCCGATGAGATACGCCGCCACCACGCCGATCGCCACCGGCGTAAGCCCCAGCCTGCTCTGCCCGTTCAACGCCAGCAGCAGCGAGCCGAGCACCAGCACGAACGCGGCGAACGATTCCCATCGGACCCGCCGTTTGGTGGCCGCGTCGGTGACACGCGCTATCAGCAGAACCCCGCCCCGGAAGAGGACCATCATAAAGACGATGGTGACGCCGGGGAAGCTGTAGCCGAGCGTCGTGGCCCCGATCACCACGGCAGTGCCGATGCCGGAGAGGACCGCCTGCCACCGGATCATGGGGAGGTCCATGCCCAGCACGGTCCGGCGACCGAGATACCGCCACCAGCCGTTCAGCGTGACGAAGAGATAGAGGCAGAGACAGGTGGCAATCGATGCCGCGGGGAGCACGGCAAATCCTGAGAGCGGGCCGCCATCCGAGAGAAGGCCGGAGGTGGTGGCCTTCGCGAGAAAACTGTAGGGGATGTAGGTAAGGAAGTACCCAAGCCCGAGGATGAACATCGAATCGCCACGGAGCAGATTTTCGACAGCGCTTCTTCCTTTGCTCATGGGTGTATCTCCGCCGGTTGGTCAGGGTTTGTAGAATGATGCGTCGTACGACTGGCCCAGGATCGATTTGCCGATCATCGCCAGGTTGTGGTCGTCGTTGTCATGCCGGACGTAGAAGGAGAGATCGCGGTAGATCCGCTCCAGGATTCCGGGACGGTTCAACGAGCGGGCGCCGCAGGTCCGTATCGCCAGCTTCACCGTCTCCTCCGCCAGATGCTCCATCACATGCCGCGCGCGGCTTCCGGCCAGCTTCGCCTCCTCGGGATCGCGATTCCAGAGCTCCGCCACATGCCGCAGCCAGAGATCGCCCGTCTCCACATTGACCGCCATCGTCCCGATATGCTGCTGCACATACGGGTCGCGCACCTTGTTCTGCGTCCGCACATAGTCCAGCGCGAACTGGTAGGCGCCCTCCGCCGCGCCAAGGAAGGCGGCGGCGTAATGGGGGATGAACCGCGTCTGCCATCCCTGGCTCAGATATTCCCCCGGCCGGCCGATCAGGTTTTCATCGGGGATGAAGGTTCTGTCGAACTTCACCAGATGGCTCACCGTCCCCCGCATGCCGATCGGGTCCCACCAGGAGCCATCGCAGCTCACCGACGGATCGGCCAGATCGCAGGCCATCAGCAGCAGGCTTTCCGGGTCATCGCCGGCATGACGGGCGCCTCCGGGACCGGCGGTGCTGACGAGCAGGATGGCCCAACGCGCGCCCCCGGCGCTTGTGCAGAAGACCTTGGTCCCATCCACGATATATCCGCCATCGACCTTCGTGAGATTGGTTCCGAAACGGCTCTTCTCTCCAGGCGCCGGCGCCTGCGGCTCGCCGCTCCACGCCACCCAGAGCTCGCCACGTTCCACCACGCCGGCAAACCACCGTGCCTTCTGCCCGGGGGTGGCAAGGGCATCGAGGATCACAAGGGAATTGGCGTGTCCCTCCCAGCATCGGGCAAGGGAGAGATCGACCTTTGCAAGCTCCTTGGTCATCATCCAGAGTGTGTAGGAATCGCCGCACTGCGGGCCAAGCCCCAGCCCACCATACTCCAGGGGAACGGTCGGGGCGGCAAGGCCGGCGCGGGCCAGATCGGCCATATCCTCGGCCGGGAACTCGGCAGCCTGGTCGTAGTGGGCCGCGCGCTCCAGAAACGCCCCACGCGCCAGCTCGCGGACCCTGCCGACAAGCTCTTCACGGTTGATCGCGGGTTCGGCGGGGAGGACCGCCGCGTCGTGATTATTTATCATGGTAGTAGAATTCTCTGGAGAAGTAGTTGGACCGATCGCTGCCGTCCTTGAACCGGGTATAGGCGGCGATGATGATCAGCCCGGCATTCAGGTTCGCGGCCAGAAACGTCTCGGCGAAATCGGCATCGAACACCGCGTTGAACGCCGAGAGCTTTCCGCCATCCACGTTCGCCGCGTAGGTTGTGATGGTCTCCTCCCCCCAGTCGGACGGGGATTCCGCGGCCACCGGGTGGATCATCACGGCATCCCCCCGGCGCGTGAGGGTAAAGGAGGTGATGCCGCGGCTGGCGGCGTTGGTGTTGATCCAGCTCCCGAGGAACGGGTCCATGTTCACCGGAACCATGTTTCCCTGCGCGGCCGGGATATCGGCGGCGCGGGTGTACTGCAATGTCTCCATATCTCTCATCCTGAAAATGTTCAATGGCATGGGCATCGTGCCCGTACATCGCGATCCCCCCTCTCCAGCTTCCGGCCAAGGAGGAAGCGCGTGCTACTGGTGGAAGAATTCGCGCGAGAAGTAGTTGGGGCGGCCGCTGCCGTCCTTGAACATCGTGTAGGCCTGGATCACCAGCACTCCCTTGCTCTGATTGGCGGCAATCAGCGTCTCGGCATCGCCGAAATCGTAGCGCGCGTGGAAGCCGACCCCCTGAAGCGTTGCGCTGGTGACGAAGGGGGTTCCATCGGCCTCCCCCCAGTCGATCAGCGCGTCATCATCCACGCCGAACATCCTGACGGAGAAGGCGCCATCGGGGGCAAGCGATGTGATCACCTTCATAAAGTGATTGGTATCGGTATCCGTGTTGGTCCAGGTGCCGACCAGCGGTGAGAGATCGCCGCCCCCCGCCGTGGAAACCAGCGTATCGCCTCTCATGTACTTTGCAGAATTCATCATCTACGATATTATATGAACTGATTGATCCCATGCCGGCGTCATGCGCCGGAGACCGCCAGCAGCGGCCTCTCCATTTCCATCTCCGGCCCCAGCACGGAGTCCATCACCTCGGCCGGCAACCGCGTGCCGGTGAGAAGCCGGAACTGCTCGTACACCTGGGCGCGAAGCACGTCCCGACCGTCGATCACGGTCATCCCGCGGCTCCGGGCGCTCCGCATCAGCGAGGTGGGGCCGGCGCCGTAGACAAGATCGATCACGGTGGCCCCCGCGCCAAGGCGATACAGGGAGAACGGCGCCTCGTCGGAATCGCGGCCGACGGGGGTGGCGTTGACCACAACCGAAAAATCCCTGATGTCGGAATCGTTCAGCCCCATCAGCGGCAGCCCCAGCAGACGCGATGCATATTCCCCCCGCTCCACGCTCCGGTTCATCAGCGTTACGTCCGCGCCGGCGCGCTTCAGCGCAGCGGCCATCGCCCGCCCCGCGCCGCCGCAGCCGACCACCAGCATCCGCCGGGAGTCGATCGGCAGCCCCATCTTTCCAAGCGGAACAAGAGCGCCGGCGGCATCCGTGGTATCCCCCCACCAGAAGCCGTCGCGATGAACAAGATTGTTGACAGCGCCGCAACGGCGGGCCAGGGCGCTGTTCCCCGAGGCGATCCCCAGCGCGGCCTCCTTGTGCGGCGATGAGATGGTCCCCCCGGCAAAGCGGACGCCGAGCGATTCAAAGCTCCCCCCCGCCCCCATCACCCGATGAAAATCGCCGAACTCCTCGACGTGAATCGGAAGGAAGAGCGCACGCCTCCCGAGATGCCTGTAGGCGCCGTTGTGAAGCCTTGGCGAAAGTGAACGGAGGACGGCGTTGCCGACGATCCCGTAGATCTCCTCGAACGGATAGAGCCACGGGAGATCGTAGTCCTCCACAAGCCGCGCGATCGTAAGCTCTCCCGGCTCGCAATCCTCCTCGCCGACGCCACCGGAGATCACGGCCGCGCCGAGATGCGGGGCCATCAGCCTGCTCCACGCTCCCGAACGGCCGGAGGCATACGCCGTCACATCCTTCCGGCCGAGCGATTTCAGCAGCCGCAGCGGGGCGATGACATCGGCGGTGGAACGGGGATCGGTGACAAGCCTGTAGAGGGCGGCGGGAATCGATGAGCAGCTCCGGAAGATGTCGTGGAGATCGCGGGGGCCGGAGTGAGCGCCACGCCATGAGATGATCCGTTTTTCCGGGGCTATCCGTTGCAGCAGCTCGGGAACAAGATCGCGCCCGGCATCCAGGTCTATCATGTCATACTCGTCGGCGGCCGCCATCATCCCGCGATGACGGTCATCGTCGGAGGAGGGATCATCGTGCCCGGCGGAATAGATAAGTTCCCCGTTGAATCGTCCCCGAAGCCAGTCCGCGCGCGGGTTCCCGGCATGACGTGCGCGCACCTCCATCCATCGCGCTGATCGGGGAAGTGCGCGAAACGGCTCGTCACCTCCCGGTGGCGTGGCGAGCGTGGCGATGAGCGATGCTGCAATCACAATAGTACCTTCCGGTAATGCTAGGGTTGTTCAGTCCCCATCGTTGCGGGGCTTCGATAACTGCCGACGACACGCGATCCTTTCCGCGACGGGTCGATCGAAATGATATAAATGCTGTCCGAGCCGACCCTCCGATTGGGGCCGTAGGTGACGGGGGGAATAAACCCGGTGCCGAACTCGTACAGTTGCTGGAGTTGCGCCACCAGCGCTTCGCGGTTGAGATCGCGACCCGAGCGCTTCAGCCCCTCCACCAGAATACTTGCCCCGGCAAGCGCCACAAGCTGGCTTCCGAGATGATCCGCCGGCAGCCGGTACCGCTCGCGCAGCCGCGCGTACCCCTCCAGCCCCCCTCTCGATACCGACGAGAGCCACGCGGGGGATGAGAGATAGATCCGCCCCTCCAACGCTCCGGGGGGATCGAACCGATCGGACTCCGCGAAGCTCGCCGGCATCAGCACCGCCGGGGAATGCGCGCCGCGCGCGATAACCGCAAGGCTTCCCCGCTCCGCCAGCGCGGGATCGATAATGATGATGGCCGATGGATGTTCCCGCTCCAGCATCCCCGCAAGCCGCGTGGAATCGGCATCGTAAACCCCGGCCACGATATCGGCGCCACCGCGCGGGCGGGCGTCATCGATCAGCGCGGCGGCCAGCCTGCTCCAGCGCTCACCCGATGGATGGACGATCGCCAGGCGGCCGGTGAAGTTCTCACGGGCATAGCTCACCAGCGCCCACGCCTGCCGCGCAAGGCCCGGCATCAGATAGAAGGTCGATCCGCCCCGCGCCGGCTCCGCCGCTGCGCCGGAGGTCCCGCCGATGATCGGAATAGCCGGATCGCCGCTCACCGGATCATCCGCCGCGCCGCAGTTCAGCATCGCGAACGCACCGCCATCGGTGCTGAGCGAAAGCGCGCGGTTGTAGATCCCGCCATCGCTGTTGACCTGATCGAAATAGGCGCGGACCGCCGCGAGCGCCGCGTCGCCGGCGGCGCCATGCGCGCCAGCCGGCGCTCCGACATCGATCGTCGAATCGGTCAGCCCCGTCTCATGTTCCCGGCCAAGCGCCTTCAGGTAGGCGACGAGGTTCGCCATATCCTCGGCGCTCATCCGGTAGCGGGGCATGGCGCTGTGAAGCTCATTGCCACCGGCATCGAGCCCCATGCTGATGGCCCGTTTCAGCTTCCGCTCGTCGTAGGCGGGACGCTTACGCCCGCTGGAGGAGCTTTCATCGTGATACTCGGCGCCGAGCGCGTCCGCCGTGATATTGGCCGGCCTGATTCCCCCCTCGGGGCGTCCCCTGCCGTCGGCGCCGTGGCAGCTTTTGCACGGGAGCACGGAGGCGGGCACCTCGGCGCCGGAGAGGACCGCGACAATCGGCTTCGCGGATGATCCGGTCCCGGACGTGTAGATCCGCTTCCCCTTCTCCTCGGGCGTCGCGTCGCCGGGCGGGGCGCCGGCCATCAGCGCGACAAGGGTCGGGGGAATCAGCAGCAGCGCGCATATCAGGCCGCTGGCCCTCCCCATGCGCGACCGCGGCCTGGTAGTAAAAGCAATTGGGGGGGGTAAGGGGGACATCACTTCTCCGTTCCTTTATTCTCCGGCCCCTTATCCTGGATCACCTTCTCCAGCACGCCGATGATATCCTTTGGCGGCGCCAGGCCGTTCACTTTCTTCCAGAGGCGCGTGGGGATATTCCCGATCAGCATGATGGTCTTGTGATTCTCCCGCACATCCACCTGCTGGCCGAACTTCTTCAATGCCAGATCCACGTTCGCCGGATCGCCGGAAAGGAAGTACCAGCCGCGTTTGGCGTGGAATCGCTCGGCGTAGGCGGCCAGCTTCTCCGGCGTATCGTTGGCGGGATCGACGGTGATCGAGATCAGCTCGATATCCTTTCCCACGCGATCCCCGAGGTAGCTCTGCAACTGCTCCATGGTGGTGTTCATCACCGGGCAGCTGCCCGTGCACTCGGAGAAGAACGGGTTGATCACCACGATCTTCCCCTGAAGCAGATCGGAGTAGAGGCGCATCTCCTCGCCATACTGGTTCTTCAGTTTCACATCGGTGAAGTACTTCAGCTCGGGGTTCTCCTCCCGCGGCGCCGGCTCCAGATTCACGACGCGGCGAACGGGATCGCGCGTGAAACCCGACGCATCGGCAAGGCGGCCACGGATGATCGACGCCAGTTTGTCAGGGCTGGCAAGGCCGTTGGCCCGTATCCAGTTCCCCTCCCCCTCCTTCCCGATCAGCACGATCGGCGCGTGCTCCTCCTTGACGGGCGCGAAGACCTTCAGCTTTTTGAGAAGATTGTCCACGTCCCGCTTTTCGCCGGTGAGCAGCGTCCAGCCGGCCCCGCCGTTGAACTTCTCGCTCCACGCCTTCAACCGCGCCGGCGTGTCGGTCGTGGGATCGATGCTGACGGAGATCATCACCACATCCTTCCCCACGCGGTCGCCAAGCATCCCCTTGAGCTTCACGAAGTTAGCCCCCATCGGCGGGCAGATGGTGGTGCATGTCGTAAAGATAAAGTTCATCACCACGACCTTCCCGGTCACCAGATCGCGGACGCGCGTCCGGTTGCCGTTCTGGTCCAGCAGCGTTACGTCGGGGAATTCAACTCCTCCCGCCACGACGCCCGCATCCCTGGACGCGCCGGCGGCGGGGGTGCAGCATGATGATGCCCCTTTCTTTTTCCCGCTCTGACCGTACGATGCGGCCGGAAGGAGAACCGCGGCAAGCAACAGCGGAAGGATGATAACGCGCGCGCGGCGCAGGGAGATATCAACGGCTCTCATGATGTTCCTGGGAGATTGTGCTCCGGGTGACTTCAAGCACCCTGAACTGGGGATTATCGATCGCCAGCCCGTGCGACTGGCAGCCGATATAAAGATAGTAGGCACCGGGCTGCGACAGCCGCGTAGTGACCTGGTAGATTCCCGGCTCCGCCGTTTCGGTGGCGGGGGCATCGCTCCGCCGCGTTCCCGGCGAAAGGATGCTGACCAGCGTAACGTCGCCGGCGCCCACCACCGGCGCGCCGGTGGTGATATCGGTAAGCCTGAACCGGAGCGTGAACTCGGTGCCGGCCGGGACCATCGATCCCTTCGTCAGATGCTCCACGGCGACCGGGCCAACGATCTTCCGCGCGCGCGCCCGCTCGGTCGCGGAATCCCCCTGTATCGCCATCTCGAAACAATGGATCAGGCGCGGGGCATCCAGAAAGAAGGGGATATCGTACGGGCCGGAATGCCCCAGCTTCGCGACGGTTTCGTAGACGCCGGGGGAGCGTTCCCGCAGGCTTCTGTCCACCACCTGCACCGCGCGGGCCTCGCGACCGTAATTGCTGAAACTCCCGATCGGCGCGGCCATCCCCTCGGTATAATAATACACTGTCTTGTCGAGCGGGTTGGCGATAAGCACGGCATTGTCGCCGGGGGCCTGAACGATTCCGGCGGCAAGGGTCGGATGAGCGCACGTTCCGGCCGGATGCTGCCCGCCGGGGAGATCGACAACCGGGATCGGCTCCCCCTCGTGCCCGACCTGATCGAGCGGGATCATCAAAATCAGATCGCTCTTCGCGTGGCGGACATACGCCAGCCCCGCCGAGAAGAAGACCGACTCCGGCATGGAGTCCACCTTGCCGCTCTGAACGATTCTGTTGCTGGAGGCATCCAGGATATGAATGCGATCGGTGATGGGATCGACGATGAAACCGAAACGCCCGCCCGGCGCAAACGCTATCTGCACGGCCCCCGCCTCGGTACGGATGCGGCCGGCCGAGCGATCGCGGCCGCCATCGACCACGGTGATATCGCCGGAGGCTTCATCCACGGCATACGCGGCGCGGGCGACGGCGGAATAGGAGATGGAGACGGGGCGCGCCCCCGCCGACACATCGCGCAGCTTCACCAGCTTCCGGGCATCGATCACCGAGATGGTCCCCTCCACGCTGTTGGTCACGTACGCAAACCGTCCCTCGTTATCCACCACGATATCATGATGTCCGCGGCCGGTCGGTATCCTGGCGACGAGACGGCCGGCATCCACGTCGATCACCGCCACGCCGGAATGATCGGCATCGCCATCATCGCAGCCAACCCACAGATAGCGCCCGTCCGGCTGGATGACGGTTCTGTACGGCGCCACCACGATATCGATATTCTTCTCCACCCCCCACGAGTCGGTCCGCACAACGGCCACCGCGTGGGAATCGGGCATCGACACAAAGACCCTGTCCTCGCGCGATGTCATCGCCCAGTCCTTTCCGGGGCTTGCCAGCTGCACCAGCGACAGGAGCTTGGTGGAGCCGAACCCGAAGAGGGGATCGACGACGGTGATGGTGGCGTCATCGTTCATCACCAGCACGTAGTAGACGTTGAGGTCAAGCTCCGCCCGGCTCAGATAACTGCCGCCAAGGAAGCGCGCGACCTTTTCCGAGCACGATTTCGGCCCCCCGTCCTGCTCCGGGCGATGCGGGTCCATCCAGGCCGCCGGGGATGCCCCCTGCACGGGCTTCCCGCTCGCGGTATCGGAGATCGCGAATCGGAAGCGGACGTCATCCCCCTCCCTGAACAGGCCGGCCGGCTTCCCCGGATCGATATGGTCGATCGACAGCACGACCCGTATTCCCTGATCCACCACGCTCCGCCGATACGGCCCGCTCCCCTGCGCCGCCGCCAGGATCGGGGCAAGCGCCACGATCACCAGAGCCGCGAGCAGGGTGCGATGCCGGGTTGCTCCGCCACACGCAAGGAACGATCTCATCACCACGATTTCCTCGTTAGCTGCACGATCCGACCAACCCGCCGGAGAGAGAGCTCCGGCGGGAGCACTGATTGATTGATCCGGAATTACGGCTTCTCACCCGCTGGCAGCAGGCCGCGAGTGCTGGTATGGGGCGCACGGGGAGCCGGGAGCACGGCGCGCGCCGGCGGGTTCTGAGCATCGATCCGCTTGACCGCCATCACGGAGTAGAGCTTCTTTCCTCCACGATCCGACTCCACGGCAATCGAGCCGCCCTTCTGCAGCACCTGCACCAGCGCCTTGTTCGTTCCCTTCAGGCTCCACGTCCCGGTCTTCGGATCGACGTTGGCCGTTCCAACCTCCTGCCGTTCCTTCCCGTTCACTGCATACACCTTCACCTGCCGCGCAAATGCGCCGGTGCCGGGGCTCACCGTGTTGACCCCCTTCAGATTCACCCCGGTGGGGACCACCTCGGCATCGGAGATGGCGATTGCATCGTTGGCCCCCGTTGGCGTCACCTTCACCAGCCCCCACGAGCCGACGCTGAAGTTCTTCTGGATGTAGGAGCGGTAGATATACTCACCCGGCTGCTTGAACGCACCGCCGGCGCTGCTGATCGGGAGATCGTAGGCCGTGAGCGCGTTCAACTGCGGGCGCGAGCCCTGCCACTGCGATGTATCGTTCCGTCCGATCGCGGTGGAACCGTTGATATACGGCTCCTCCTGCCACACATGGCCGTGCAGTGTCCAGATAACCTCGTTGCCGGAGCTGTTCGGCGTCATCAGGCGGATGCGGAGCGGCTCCCCGGCAAAGGCCACGAACGTCGGCGTCTGCGGCGGGCCTCCCACCAGCGAATCGGTAAGCGCCGCGGAGATATCGGTCAGATTGAGATTGCTGTTCGTCCCCACCGGATACCGGCTGATGATAGGCTCGGTGCGGTAGTTCACCGCCATCGTGTTGGTGCCGGACTGGGAGTTAGCCCCCTTGCTGGTAACGCCATCGCTATGCACCATCACAAACTCCCGGAAGAGGGGTGACTTGGTGGCGGAGACAACGGTTGCCGACGCGTGCGAGTTGGAATCCTCCACCCAGAGCGATCCCTGGGGCTCGACGATCAGCGTCCCATACAGGCCGCTCGTGTACTGCACCAGCGGGTCGGGAGCCAGCAGCGGCACCGTGCCGAATTCGACCGGGACGGCGGTCTGCGTTCCGGTGTTCGTCCTCCAGACGCCCATGTACCAGGAGTAGGTTCTGTCGCTTCCCGGCGCGATCGTCTGAATCGGGTTCAGGCCGACGTTGTAGCCGTAGTCCGTGGTCACGTTCACCGAGACCAGCTCGGGACTGAGCGAGACGGATTTCGACGGGAGCATGCCGAACGATGAGCCGATCTGGTTGTTCTCGAACTGCTCGGTGGAAACCGTCTTCAGGAACGCGGAGTCGGTCGGCTGGAACCGGTTCTTCACCGTCACCATGTAGCAGTCGCCGGCCCTTGCGCGGAGGATAAGAGGCTCCACGTTCGATGTGGACCGGAGCTGCCATTTGGTGGTGTCAACATCGCGCAGCCGGAAGAACATCAGCGCGTTCGGATCGGCGAAGCCGGTCCTGGAATTGTAGACAAGGGCGCCGCCCGCGCTCTTCAGCGCCTGCCGGGCCGTGAGCGCCACCACCGTATCGTAGCGGAGCGGGGCGCCGGACGGCGGGCATCCGCAACCCTGCGGACCCGAGGCATATCCCCCCGAGGGATTGTTCGGGAGCGGGAGCAGATCGGGGAGCTTGGTCTGGGTGGGATAGGCGCGCATCAGCCCCCAGACGCCGTTGATCATCCCCTGAGCATCGGAGCTGGGGCGATAGAGATAATCGGTCGATGATGTCTGCGGCGCCGGACGCGGCGTCACCGGCAGCTTGAAGAACATCTCGAAATGCTCGGAGAGCGACATCTCCTGGCTGGACTTGTAGCCTGAGTTGGCAAATGCCGGCTCGAAAAGCCAGCGAAGCCCGTTCAGGTTGAAGACGTGCGTCAGCAGATGTGCGCCCACAAGCGTGCGGATCTGGATGCTGTCGTTCTGATAGGCGCGGAGCAGCGGCGTAAACGGATCGCCCGCCGTCATCCCCGGCGTCAGTGCCGCGCTCGGGAAGGTGAAGGTGGAGCCGGACGTGATATTCGAGCCAAGCACCGGCTGCGTGTTGAAGGCGGGATCGTACCGCTTTACCACGCTTGTATCGGTCACGAACGCGTAGGCCAGATCCCCGGCCAGCCCCGGCGCCGGCATGACGGTTCCGCCGTTCGGCGGCGTCACACCGCTCGTGGCGCCGATGCGTAGCGGAACAGGCTCGTTACGGTAGTTGAGCGAATACGTCCCGGCGCTGTTGCCGCTGATGAGCTGCGCGCCGTTCGCCGGCGAGTTGATCGACTGGTTCTGGCTGCTCCATCCGGTGTAGCTGTTCACCGCCGCGAGGAACGCGGGGGTAACGCTCCCCGGAAAGACCGGATAGGGGCTCATCGTGTTGATGCTGTTGGCGAAGTAGGCAAGCTGAAGATCCTGGAACTCCAGCGCGAACTCCCTGTAGCTCTTCGACTGGTTCTGGCCGATGATATTCGCCTGCCAGCTTGTGGGGCCGCCATCGTCGGCGCGGCTTCCCATCGTCACGCCGGAGATCGGGTCCAGCCAGGTTGAGCCCTGCGGCTCGATCAGCAGACCGGCGTAGAGACCCGCCTGCTGGTGGGTGGATGGGCCGTAGTGATCGTGCGTGAAGACCGTGGTAAGCGTCCGGTCGAACCCGTTGTTGTTCAGCAGCGGATCGGCAAACCAGCGCTGGATGGTGGTCTGCGCGCCGATCCAGCTCTGGTTGTTGTAGCTGGGCGGCTTTCCCCAGACCGGGTTCGGGAACTGCGGCTTCAGCGGCGTTGGGTTCTGCGTGTACTTGGTGGTATCGCTCACCGGCGCGCCGGGGACGAACTTGTAGGTGTACTGCTTTCCACCGTTGTTGATGCCGCTGATCCGCTCGCGGACCACATCCGGGCTGAACGTTCCATCCTCGTAGTTGAACCCGTTGGCCGCGCCATCGGACGCGGTGACATCGAACTTCACCAGATGGATATGCTGGCCCAGAATATCGGTCGGCGTGCGTACCTGGAAATCATCAAGCTCGTAATACTCCGGCACCAGGTTCGTGTGCCAGAACTCCACGTACTCATCGGAGTTGGCGCGGAAGAAGAACGGCTGTGGCGGGCGCGACCCGCTCACCGTCGAGGCCACATCATCCCAGAGGGTGATCATCCGCTGCTGCGGCGTGTGCCATCCCTTCTTGTTGAAGACCGCGTCGCGCTGGATCACGGCCGCCTTGTAGACACGCTTGGTGCCGACCGGCTGGCCGCTGTCGTTGACGGCGGGATCGGCGAACGGCGCGCCGGAGACCGGCGGAAGCCCGTTCAGCACGAAGGTCGCGGGCTTCCCGCCATCGGGCGTTACCGTCTGGTGGTTGCGGATGGCGTGGGTCGCCATCGCGATCTGCTCCACCGGTGTTCCGTTCTCCGGCAGCACAACGGCCACCAGATCACCGATGATCTTCGTCCAGTCCGTCGCGGACTCGTTATGGAACTCCACCACGCCGCCGGCGATCACGTGCCGTGGCAGGCCGCCATCGAGCGCCCCGGTGCCGATCACCTTGCCGGTGGAATCATAAATACTTCCCTGCGCGAAGTCCATCGGCGGATGCGGGGCGCGGCTGCCGGCGATGCCGGGGATATAGAACGGGAAGCCGGGGCTGCGCGTGGTGTCGCTCACAACGATCTGTCCGTTTGAGTTGATCGACACGGCCGCCGGGATCGGAGCCATCGCGATGGTCGGCATCGGGACGATTGCCGGGATCGGCGTGCCGGTCTTGATCTCCGCGTCCGGAAGCGCGCGGCTGCCGGGCGTGGGACGGCCGTTGCCGTCGAGCTGCGTCCCCGCCTCGAACACATCATGAACGCGCCACATCCCCCACATCCCCTCCGCGAAGTGCGGATAGAAATGGCAGTGGAAGATCTGATCGCCCACGGTCTTGTTCCTGTTGCCGCTGCCGCCGTAGACCATCTCAAGCGTAAAGCTGCTGCCGGGGCTCAGCGTCTGGCTGTCGAGATATTCGCTGTTGTCGCTGTTGGGCGTGTGAAGCCACTGATGCGCGTGCTGATGATGGACATGGGTGATAAACGCACCGCCGTGGCTGATGCGGAACTTGATATGGTCATCCATGTAGCTGTGATAGACGTTCGAGGGATCGTCGGGATAGAACGCCTTTGTCGCCTTGTAGCCGTTGTTCGCGCTGTCGAGCGGGGGCTCGGTTCCGCTCGATTTGTTGGCGATGCCATCCAGCCACATCGCGTTGAGCGTCGCGTTGACCGCGCTCTGGGAAGTGCCTGACGCGTTGGCGGGGACATCGACGATCATCGCGGGATCGCCCACCGCCCAGGCGCTCAGGAAGAACTCCTCGTAGGCGCAGTCCACGCAGTTCGCCATCGGCCCCACGCCGATGCGGTTTCCGTAGATCTCCGCGCCGATGCCGCCGGTGCCGTAGTTGATGGCGAATTTATCGGCCCCCGCGCCGACGACCTGCGCCATCGAGCTCTGGTAGAAGATCGGGAAGGCCTGCACGGCGTTCTGCGCCTCGTGATAGTGGATCACCACCTCGCGGTATGGCTGAAAGCGATCGGGATAGGCGGGGTTGGGATAGAACGACGGGCTTGGGTTGCTGGTGGGGAACCGCCCGGCATTCGGCCCGGTGATCACCGCCGTCAGATCGCTGTAGATGATCTCGTTGGAATCGGCCGCGTATGATTTCTTGAAGTTCTGAAGCATGCTCAGCACGGGCGACCCGGAGAACGGGCCGCTCTTGTAGGTGGCGGCGTAATTGATGATCGGCAGACCTGCCCCGGTCGCCACCGGCTGTCCCTGTTCGTTTACCCAGCTTGTGGCGGCCGCAAGCAGATCGGTCCGCGCCACCTGGCTGCGGTACCACTCGGCCCCGGTCGGCTCAACCACCAGCGTCCCGAACATCCCCATCTCCAACTGGCCGGCATTATCGGTCGGCCCGCCCAGATTGGCGGCGGTGCTGAAGAGAAGGAAGCTCCCCTCCTGCTCCGCGAATGTCTTGTAGACCGTGCTCTGGCCGGGCGCCACCAGCCCGCTCGGGTTGCTTCCCGCCCACGAACCGTCGTCGGTTATGCCGGAAACGACTTCCATCCCCATCACATGGATTCCCGCCTCGCGCGTGAGCGGCGCGGTCGCGGATTTTCCGGCGGCCACGGTGCTCAGGGCCACGGAGTCCGGTGGGAACGGCTTGAGCTGCGCCGTTGGAGTGTTGGGCGTAAGGCAGTTGGTGAAATAGACAGTCAACTGATCCCCCTGATTCAGGCGGAGGACGATCGGGCGGGGGCGCTTCCCTTCACGGAGATAGACATTCCCGGGCACATATCCCAGGCCGGGATTGATCAGCGACACGTCGCGCTGAAGCGCGAAGATCATGCCGGCCGGCTGCGTCGCCCCCATGCGGTTGTACATGATCGGCTGGTCCAGCGCAACGACGTGAGCCGTCACCTGCCGCTGCACCTTGGGCTGCGCGGCAACGGTGCCGGCAACGCCGATAAGCGTTGAAAGGATGAGGAGGGGTCGAACGAAATTCGTGCGTACGCAATGGCCTATTCGCATAGTGAAACTCCGATACTCCACCGTGAAGAAGAATAGTTGCCGGATAATTCCGGGCAATCAGAATATGGGGCCGATGCCGATATATGCCGCCTTCGGTAACCTCTCAACCGCGCGGACCCTGGGGCCACATGCGTCGAAAAAACGTTACGGAGGTTCGGTCTGGTCATAACCGTCAAAGAGTTTCCAGCCGGAACATGCATTCCGCCGGAAGCTCTCGATTCCGAATCCGCGCCATGATATTTCAGGGAAGCATGCCTTGTATTTCCGGCATTCGAGAAAATGCCGTCATACGGTCAGGACATGATCCTCCCGTGCCGGATATCGTGAAGGCATGGGCAGTCCATGTCTGGGAATACGGCGAATATTCATCCGCGAGGATGAATTACTGGGGAGCATTGTTGAGAGTCAGAATGAGGGAGGACACCGGCGCAATGGAAATACTGGTGAATTACGCTGGCATCGGAGAACAATAGTGGACAATAACGAATCGATGACCTGATACTGAACAATCGGGCCGATATGATTGATTTCGCGGTCGTCAATCCCGACCATGGTGTCGATGGCGGGCCGCTGATATCATCATTCATCGCCTGCGAATGGCATTCCGCAATATGGACCGGAGAACATCCTCCCCTCCCACCCGGGCCCGGGATATGAGCCGTGTCATCAATATCGGCCGGCGGTGATCACCGGGCCGGATTATGACCATTGGGAGGAACGATGGCCGGCCAACATACTACCGACCAACCGATGATTGCAAACAAATTCTCCACAATCCATGTGAAACGGTCGGATCGACCCGGTGATGCTGATCGATATTCCAGATCCCCGCGTTCGTCTTCGCGGAGAATAAGAACATCATCTTCGGCTACGAACATACGGTGAAGCCGGCGCCATATCATTACGTAGAAAATACTTAGTTCCTGATGAAATGGGCTGTTGATGCGCCACGGAGCCCCGTTCAGGATGCGGACCTGCGGGCTTCCCGTTACGCACTTTTCACATGCAGGATACCGCCGGAACATTTATCATACCGGATGATAAAATGGCGATCGGAAAATCAGTACATTTATCGGTGCAATCGTTATTAAAATCCCGAATGAATTTCATGAATATAATTCTGACGGCCGTCGATGAACCGCTCGCGTATGCCTGGGAGAGTTTCTGCGGCGATCTCGATTTCGTGACGATCCATCGCGGCAACATACATCAGGCGATTTCCGCGCCGTGGCTGATCCAGGGATAGGTGACGACCAGCATAAGCAGAATCTTCAGCCCGCTTGCGTTTCTGTGTTTCCGGGAAAGAGATCAATGGATAGTGACTCAGTCTGGGATGGGATTTATGATGGCCGGAATTCCGACCATCATCCGGCATTCGCCGTTCCAGCCCCAGCGGGGCGAACCGGTTGTAGAATGCCACCTCTTCCATGTTTTCAAGCTCCATCGGAGCGCACCATCCTTCATGGATGCGAAGATGGTTCGCTCCGATGAAGCGTGAGGGGAATCGGGAGCATCATTATTACAACCGGTGCGCTCCCACGGAGCTTGCAGAATAAAGAACGGATCGATGATCGTTCAGAGGGTCGGAATCTGGATTCCAGCCGAGCCACTCCTCATCTATCCCCATCCGAAGAGCTTCTTCATCCGTGGCAGCATGGGGTGGCCGACGATAACGCTCCGGAAATATATCTCGTGTTCCCGCTCCACATCGGCCATCACGGTCAGCTCGCGGGCGTAATCGGGGAGGTTCAGGGCAAGGGCGTGGCTGGCGGCGTAATCGTATTCGGCGGCGTTTCCGCGTTCGAGGCGACCGGCGAAGTACATCGGCAGGAACCATCCGATAAGGTGGCAGGCGACCCCGAGCGTCCGGCCGATGACCCAGGTCCGTATCTCGCTCCACCGCACCGGGCGGGCTCCCATCTCGGTCAGCATCCGCCCCACCTCCTCCCGGTGATACCACTCCTCCGCCTCTATCCGCTGGATCTCCCTGAACTCGGGATGCTTCCCGAGCGATTTCCAGTGCCCCCTGTAGGCATAGGCCGCGGCCTGCTCGCCCGAATAGGCATTCTGAAGAATCCGTATCAGCCTTCGCCGATGCTCGCTCGCGTCCATCGATACCTCCGGTGATGTAGCGCATCAACCCCGATCACATGCCGGCCCGCCGATCGCACTCCCCACGGCTCCCCTCGCGCGCCTCTTCAACGTCGCGATGCGCGCATTAGTGCAACGGCGGATGCTCCCGTCCGGTGGCCCTCACCGAGCCGGCACAATCGGAACGATAATGGTTATCGGCACGGAGCATCGCATCATCCCTCATTTCAGCTCTTCACCGCTCTGATTCCCGAGAAGAAGACCGTGAAGATCAGCTCCGTGGCCCCCATCACACGCTCCTCCACTTTCTCATCGGTCATCTCGCGAAACGCATCGGCCACGCATTCATCGCTGACGCTGCGGGCGCCCGGCTCCATCGATGCGCGGATGGTGCCGTAGATGCGGGACATCACGCGGCCGTACATGGTGTTGATCAGAATGCCGGCAAGATCGAGCGGATCGGCGTTCGGGATGATATGCCCGCGCTGCTGCTCGATGGCGATCTCCGCCGCCATCAGGTTGAGCAACTGCGGCATCAGGTGGAGCATGGGGTTGCGACCACGCAACTGGTGCGATTCCGACATCATCAGGCGGAGGCTGGATGGGTTGCGGAAGAAGAAATCCAGCAGCGCCGCGATAAGCATCCTGATCCGCTCCTCGAACGTGCCATCGCCTGCAAGCGCCTCCCGGCCGATCGCCTTCATCGTGGAAAAGGAATCCTCCAGCACCGACTCGAAGAGCGATTCCTTGTTGTCGAAGTAGCTGTAGAGGGTCGCCTTCGCCATCTCGGCGGCATCGGCCACGTCATCGAGCGTGGTGCTGGTATAGCCTTTCCGCGCGAACACATGCCGACCCGCATCGATGATCTCCCCACGGCGAAGCAGCCGGGCCCGCTCCCGGCGGGGAAGGCCCTGCAGCCCGCTCTTGGGCGCAAGCGCCTGGGAGGAGAGATTGAGGACCTGTAAATAATACTGCATGGTTATGAAGTGACTGATCAGTCGGATTCCCACCGAGCACTGCCAATATAAGAGTAAAATGCCCCTCGAAGCCCCATGCAATCAAGTCGGAGAGGGCTTTGCGGGAGATGTCGTCCCCTCAATAACTTCCCTCGGAGCGCCGGAATGATCGGGAAATCGACCCGACGGAACCGTCCCAATTACAAATAATAATTTGGTCCGAGCAAATCGGGATAGGTAATTTCATACTCGATAGTCGATAAATGACCAGCGAGTCATTTACTGACACCCCCTCCCGGTGGGGACGCAACAGGCTTCGCATCAATGACATCCCGCGTGTAGAATCATGAATGCTCAACGTACCGAAACCGCGCCGGCAGCCGCGCCATTCCCCGGCGACGCGACCGCGCCACCCCCTCCGCTGCGCGAACCGCGCGACCGGAAGAAGGCGATCCGGCGGGCGGTGATCCTGGTGATCGTGGCCGCCCTGCTGATCTATGGCGGCATCTACGGCTACAGTGTCTACTCCTTCGGCCGCACCCACGTCTCCACCGACGACGCGCAGGTGGATGGGCATATCGATCCGGTGATTGCCCATGTCTCCGGCTATGTCACAAGCGTGAACGTGGCCGACAACGACAAGGTGAAGGCGGGGGATTTTATCGCGGAGATCGATCCCCGCGAGCTGAAGATCAAGCTGGAGGCGGCCGAAGACGCGCTCAAGACCGCGGAGGCGGGGCTTCAGACGGCGGAGGCGGGGCAGCGGAACGGAGCCGCCGCCGTTTCCGTGTCGGAGGCAAATGTGAAATCGGCGCAGATCGCCCGCGATAAAACCGCCAGCGATCTGGCCCGCGACAAGAATCTGGTGGCCGGCGGCGCCATCACCCGCCAGCAGTTCGAAACCACGAAGGCCGCCTACGACGCGGCCGCGGCGCAGCTTGAAACAGCCCAGCGCCAGGTGGATGCGGTGCGGGCACAGCTTGGCGTCGCCAGCTCTCAGGTGGCCGCGGCCCGGACACAGCTCGGGCAGAAGCAGAACGATGTCGATTACGCGCGGCTTCAGTTGAGCTATACGAGGATCTCCGCCCCGGCGGGGGGCAGAATCTCCAAGAAGAGCATCGAGGTGGGGCAGTTCGTTCAGGCGGGACAGCCGCTGCTGGCGATCACCGAGGACAGCATGGTCTGGATCACGGCGAACTTCAAGGAGACCGATCTGGAACGTCTCAGCATCGGCCGGCCGGTGGAGATTCTGGTGGATGGCTATCCCGACGCGAAGTTCGAGGGGAAGGTGGAGTCGATCGCGGCGGCCACGGGCGCCAAGTTCTCCCTTCTCCCCCCTGACAACGCCACCGGCAACTTTGTGAAGGTGACGCAGCGGGTGCCGGTAAAGATCGCCATCACCGGAAGCCCGGCCACGCAGTTTACGCTCCGCCCCGGCATGAGCGCCGATGTCACAGTATCGGTTCAGTAATCCTCATCCCCGGGAAACGCGATGGCCGAGCAAGGATTTCGGAAATGGATCATCGTCATCACGGTGATCTCGGCGGCGATCATCGAGCTTATCGATACGTCGATCGTCAATGTGGCGCTTACCGACATGAGCGGCAATCTGGGCGCCACCATCGAGGACGCGGCGTGGGTGATCACGGCATACGCCATCGCCAACGTCATCGTGATCCCGATGACCAGCTTTCTTGGATCGCTGTTCGGACGGCGCAACTACTACGTTGGCTCCATCCTCCTCTTCACGGTCGCATCGTTCATGTGCGGCCATGCCTCCGGCCTCTGGGAGCTGGTGTTCTACCGTTTCCTTCAGGGGGCGGGTGGCGGCGCGCTTCTCTCCACATCGCAGGCGATTCTCTTCGAGACGTTCACGCTGGAGGAGCGGCCACTGGCAGCGGGAATATTCAGCCTGGGGATCGTGATCGGCCCCACGGTCGGGCCCACGCTCGGCGGATGGATCATCTCCAATTACTCCTGGCCCTGGATCTTCTACGTCAATATCCCCATCGGCATCGTCGCGGCCATCCTCTCGATCATGTACGTCAAGGAGCCGGCGGAAAAGCGGAGGGCCGGATCGATCGACTGGATGGGGATGGGCCTGCTGGCGATCGGCGTGGGCGCGCTCCAGTTCGTGCTTGAACGCGGGGAGGCCAAGGAGTGGTTCCATACATCGTATATCACGATTCTCGCCATCGTGGCGGGGGCCTGCGTGATCGGCTTTATCTGGCGCGAGCTGACGTACAAGAACCCGGTGGTGGATCTGAGCGTGCTGACGCGGAGCGGAACGCTGGTGATCGCCGGCATCCTCACCTTCGTCCTCGGGTTCGGGCTCTTCTCATCGGTCTTTATCGTCCCGGTGTTCGCGCAGCGGCTGCTGGGGTACAACGCCATGCAGACCGGCATCCTGATGCTCCCCGGAGCGCTCACCGCCGCGGTTCTCCTGCCGGTGGTCGGGAAGATCATGCAGCGAGGGATAAAACCGCAGCCGCTGATCTTCATAGGGTTCGTGCTGACGGCGCTCTACAGTTTCATGGTCTCCAAATCGACGCTGGTGACCAGCTCCAACGATTTTCTCTGGCCTCTGATCATCCGCGGAATCGGCATGGCGTGCATCAGCGTGCCGCTTACGAGCCTTGCGCTCTCCGGGCTGCGGGGGCGCGATGTGGGACAGGCGGCGGCGCTCAACAATATGATGCGGCAGTTCGGCGGCTCGTTCGGCATCGCGATGATCAACACGTTCATAGCCCACCGGGCGGCGGCGAACAGAGCAGGGCTGATAAGCCATATCACCGCCTACGATCCCGCGACGCAGGAACGGATAGCGATGATGACAAGAGGCTTCATGGCGAAGGGGGCCGCGTTCGCGATGGCGCAGAAGCAGGCATTCGCGGTGCTGGAGGGGACCATCACGCGACAGGTGATGCTCCTCAGCTACATGGACGCGTTTGTCCTGGTGGCGATCTTCTTCATGGCCTGCATCCCCCTGATCATCATCGTCCGCATGAAGAAGAATGCGGACGCTCCGGTCGATAAGAAGGATGATGATGTATCGGATGATATCCCGATGGCGCACTGACGCGGACGGGGCGGCATCTCTCGAACAGGCCGGCGCGCGGGATGCTCTCCCTGACAGCGTAATGGAATGGGTATTGAAGAAACCCCAGCATGAGGCGGCCCTTCCGGGCCTCCCGTCACAAGCTCCAACCGAAAGCAGCGATGAACAGAAGACCCATATATCTCACGGCCGCGATGCTCCTTCTGGGCGCCACCGCGGCGCCGGCCCAGGGGAAAGACTCCCTTACGATCGACGATGCCATCGCGACGGCGCTCCGCAACTCCCACGCGCTCCGTGGCGCGGAGCAGGCGCTGGCGGCATCGCAGGCGCGGACACGGGAGGTCCACAGCGCCTATCTCCCGCAGGTGGAGGCCGATGCCTCCTACCGTCGCATGGACCCCACCGTCAGCGTCCAGCTCCCGCTCGATGGCGCGCTCCAGACCTTCTCCTTTGTCCCGAACGACAACTACGAGGCGGCCATCACGGCGCAGCAGGTGATCTACGATTTCGGGAAGACGGCGGCGGCGGAAGATCTGGCGCGCGCGGGGGAGGCATCCGCGCTCGACAATCAGGATCAGGTGCGGGCGATGATCGCCTACCAGACGGTGCAGGCGTTCAACACCGCGCTGCTGCTGCAACAGCATATCACCGTGCTGGATGAGCAGATCGCCGCGCTCGGGGAAAGCCTCTCGCTCTCGCAGCAGAAGTTGAAGGAAGGGACGGTGACGGAGTACGATGTCCTTACCACGCAGGTCCGCCTGACCACCGTGGAGAACCAGCGGGTGGATGTCTCCAGCAACCTCAGGAAGCAGGATGCCGCGCTCCGCCGTCTGCTCGGGATTGCCGGCACGGCGCCGCTCGCGCTGAAGGGATCATTTACCCGCACTGCCACATCCCCCGCCGTTGACTCACTGACGACCATCGCGCTTCAGCAGCGATCCGAGCTGGCCCTTGCGCGCGATGCCGCAGGCACGGCGAAGCTTCAGATGGACGTGGCCGGCGCCAGCGACTCCCCCCTGCTCGCGCTCAGCATCAGCGGCGGCGTGAAGAACGGCTACCCCCCCGACCTGAACGCCCCGAAGCTCAACTGGGTTGGCGGCATCCGGTTCGCCCTTCCGATATTCAACGGGTTCCGCACGCGCGCGATGGAGGAGGAGGCGCAGGCGAATTTCAACGCGGCGCAGGAGCGCGTGGCCGATCTGGAGCAGAATGTGAGAATGGAGGTGGAGCAGGCGCTTGCCGACCGGGAGTCGAGCGCGCAGAGGATAGCGACGGCGGATATTCAGGTGCGGCAGGCAAACGCGGCGCTGGCGCTGGCGCGGACCCGCTACAAGTTCGGCGTGATCACAAGCCTGGAGCTGCTTAACGCGCAGACACTGCTGCAGGAGGCGGAATTTGCCCGGCTCCAGTCGCAGTACAACTACACCATGAGCCAGTATTCGCTGGAGCGGGCCATGGGTCAGAAGATCTGGTGATGATGATTCGTTGAACTTCCCGACGATCCCGCCGGGAAGTTCAACGGGCGCCCGTCATCGGGCGAAGAACCCGGCATATCCGCTCGGCGCCACCACCGCCACGGCATCGGTCTCCACATCGACAATGGCTACGCAACTGTTGCGTGAGGAGATCTGATCCTCCGTGAACACAATTCGCCGGTTATCGGCGGACCACTGAACCCGGAACCCCTGCACCGCGGGGCTGCCGTCGGTCAACGGCTTCAGCCCGGTCCCGTCGGCATTCATCACCCAGAGCCGCTCCCCCTGAATAAAGGCGACCTTTCGCCCATCGCGCGACCATTCGATTTCGGAGAGAGTCGCGCCGCTGTATGTGGCACGCTGGTGCCCGCCATCCGGATCGGCAATGTAGATCGTCGATCCCATCAGGCTGGTTGTATCATCCACGACATACATGATCGCGTTCCCGAGCGGCGACCACGCTGACTCCGTTATCTGATGGGCGCTGTCGACCGATACGATGGAATGCGTTGAAGCCGTTGCCACATCACCGACATAGAGCGCGCCACGGCTGTTGAGGGAGTACGATCTGCTGTCGGGAGAAAAATCATCGCGACATCCGCAATCATTATTCACGATTTCCCGCTTATCCGTGCCGTCGATATTGACCAGAAAAGAATTATGCTGCCCGGCGGAGAGGACAACATAGATCACATGCCTCCCGTCCGGCGAAATACTCCCTCGAATAAAATCATTATATATCTCATGGAGATCGGAGCCATCGATCTTCGCGGTCACCAGCCTGCGCGCGCTGTCGATCTTCATATACATCATCCTTCCGCCGGCCGGGGATGTCAGCATGTATACGCCTTCGGTAATCCTTCGATTTTCCCGGCCATCAGTTCCAATGGAACTGATATAGGATTTATTCGAATCGACCTCGTTGTAGATAATCCTGTCGCCATTTCCTGCCTCGGGATCGGTAAGACCCGAGCATCCCGATGCAAGAATTCCAAGCAGCAGAGGGAAGAGTAGATATGATTTCATGGTGGTTGCGGTCAGTGTGGTGTATGCATGCTTCGATGATCTGCGGGAGATAATACGATATCCGCGGTGGAACGTCGAAGCAGTGACCCGGTATTTCCTGAGTCAACACCGTTCCGGCCACGGATATCGTCTGTCAACCAACAGCCTCACATTATTCGAAGAACGAACCAGAATCTATATGTCATCGGGCTTCGCGGGATGCCGGCGCTGTTCGGCACCATCGCGGCCTTCACCTGTACGGGGCCGGAGCATTGATATCATATCTCCGGCGGATTTATATCGATCGGGGAAATACAACACCCGATCCCGGCAAATCAAATCATAACCCGGCATCGATCATCATCCCTTTTTCTTTCTCAGCGTATAGTGGGTCTGATATCCCGGATGGCTGTTGATCATAAGGTACATGATCCTGTCCCCGGCCCCCTCCGTGTCAGCGGCTGTCGTCAACGTGCCGCTTTCGAAAAATGTCCCGTCATTATAATTGAAGATGATGGCGCCGGTGCTCTCAGTGTAGATGAAATTCCCGCCAATCGGGAAAAATACTCCGTCGAAATTCCGTTTTTCCGACCACGTGCCATCGCTGTTGAGAAGAAGATGTCCCTGGCTGTCGCAGTTGCCAAAGTCGAACGTCGACCCGGCATCATAATGAACGACTGCCGCCCTGTATGCCCAGTATCCATAGGGATCGGGCTGCCATTCGGCATCGACGGGATTGCCGGAACAGGAGGAAACAAAGGAGGCGGTGAGAATGAGCAGAATAATGGTAGAGAACAGTTTGGTCATCGCTGGCTCCTTCGATGTAGTGTGCACTCCTCTCCCTGGCAGATTCAAATCCGGTTGCGTAATTATTCGCGCCCGGCATGGGAAGCCGAAGTACAATTCGCGGGCCGATATCCCCATGCTCCCGTTTTCAGCGATTTATGGCAATGAACAACGTACGGATGCGTACGCCCCTGCACGCTCCGTGACGGATGTTCACGGGCCGGCATTCACGGAGGGAATTATTCAACCGGAAATAGAGGATATTTATGTGTGATGATAATCAGGCCGCCATGAAGACGCGGCTGCCCGGAAAAGAACATGCATAAGCCGACGATGGCATCAGCCCACCTTGCTCCCCGCCGGAGCCGTGGTCCGTCCGCTCTCGAATTTCTTTTTCAGTCGGTAGAAGGGTCGCTCCACCAGATAGTACGATCCCGCGGCAACCAGAATAATCGCGACGGTGGAGGCGATCGTGGAGAACGCGCCGTAGCGATCGCGCGGGAGCGCGGAGTTGCCGAATGTGTAGATGGGATAGTGCCAGAGATAGAGCCCGTAGGAGAGCCGACCCATCCAGACCAGCGGGGGAAGCTCCAGCAGCGCCGTCAGCGGTCGCAGCGGCGCCGCAATCAGCCCGGCGATGATCGCGGCCATGGCGGGAGCGGCCAGCAGGAAGGGAAGATGGAACGGATAGATTTTCTGGTAGACGACCGTCACCACCATGACGCAGAGAAGAAGAACCGCCGCCACCGATCCTGTCCGCAGCGCCCGGATGCCCGCCGCCGAGCGCGGAAGCATCCCCCATGAAGCCATCATCCCTGTAACGCAGCCGATCAGCAGGGCGTAGGCGCGCGTGTCCAGGCTGAAATAGACCCTTGTGAACGGGCTCCCGCCGGACCAGAGCGCAAGATAGAGGAGCGCCGCCCCGAGTATCCCCCCCCCCACGATCCTTATCAGACTTTTCCCCGCAATCCCCCGCCGGAACAGCAGCAGCAGCAGAAACGGCCAGATCAGATAGAACTGTTCCTCGATCGACAGCGACCAGGTATGCCCCAGGTTGTAGGGGATCAGCGCGGGGTTGTAGAGAAGCGCCCAGTTGGCGACATAGAGAACCACATACCCGGCGGCGCGCAGCCAGAGGACGATATCGGCGGGATGGCGCACAAGAACAAGGATGATCTGGACGATCAGGAAGAAGACGAGCGCGGGGAGGAGACGAAGCAGACGGCGAACGTAGAAGTTCCTGAGATTGATCCCCCCACGGCTCCCCCATTCCTCGCAGAGAAGCGCGGTGATCAGGAACCCGCTCAGCACGAAGAACATATCCACCCCCAGGAACCCGCCGCCGCCGATGACGAGATCGGCGTGGAAGGCCATCACCGCGAGGATCGATATTCCCCGGAGCCCGTCCAGCGAACGCCGATAGCCGAGTTGGAAGGGAGCCTGCTGCATGCCGACGGTTGAAAATGAAAGCGGCGAGACTGCAATCAGCCCGCCGCCCGATGTGACCTCCGGGAGAGAGAGAGATCCTATTTGGTGAGAACGCTGACGTAATCCATCGTCTTCTTGCCGTCCACAGTCGTGCTGCCGATTCCCCCCGTGGGGTCCGGCGACGTGATGTTGGCGGGCGGAGGATTATGAACCACCTCCAGCTTCATCTCGTTCCCCGTGATCTCATAGATCCCGACGAATGCCGATGCCGGCGATGTGACGTTCATCGTGATGTTTCTGACGGTGCTGCTGGTGGCATCGCCGGAGGTTGTAAACGTCCCCTCCAGCGTTGCTCCGGCGGTTTCCATCGTGAACGTTCCATCGCTCTTGAACTCCACATCCAGCGAGCCGACGAACGCATCGCCGACCTTCGATGCGGACCACTGGCCGATAATCGGCTGTGATGACGGGCTGAGAGGGGAATCCTGGCATCCAGCGAACACAACGGCGATCAGGACAAGGGCCGCCGCCGCATATGACAACCGCTTCATAAGGTTTCTTCGAAATGAGTTGGAGAAAAGCCCGCCTCGCACCGGCGCATATTCCGCATGGCTGCCGTGAAAATAGCCCTTCCCGGTCGATTGGGAAAGCGGATGATCAACGGGGTAGTGACTCAGTTTGGGATACGGTTCATGCTGTTTGGACTCATCGAGGACATTCGGCATCTCTCCTTCCAGCCCCATCGGGGCGTACCGGTTGTAGCAATGCCACGTCTTCACTGATCTGAAGCTCCATCGGAGCGTACCATTCGGCACGGATGCGGGGATGGTTCGCTCCGATGGAGCTTGAAGAGTGAAGCAGTGATCGCCGATCGATGATTGTTCAGCAGATGGAAGACTGGATTCAAACTGAGTCACTACCATCAACGGATTACTCTGACGCCCGCCACCGTGGAGCGGGAGCCTGATGTGGCCCTGATGAAGTACACGCCGCTCGGAAGCGCCCCCGATGGACGGATCGTCCGGAGTCCCGATGTCCCGGCATCCAGGCGCGTGGAGGCCACTCTCCTGCCGATGCTGTTCACCACGTCGATACGGGTGTCGAGCCGCTGATCGGCGCCGCTCAGGTAGCAGAAGAAGGAACCGTCGCTGAAGCCGGTGTTGGTGAGCGCCAGCTTCTCCGCCGCCTCCCCGGTCTCCGTCTTCACGCCGCTGGTGACGTAGTACGGCCCGTCGTACGGGAACGTGAAGCGCTGATTGGCGTGCAGGCCGTAGTATGTCCGGAGGGAACCATTGGTGTACTTCACTTCGATGTTGAACTGGTCGGCCGTGCCGAGCCCGAAATGGAGAACGTTGCTGTTCTGCGATCCGGTGACGCCGCCGCCGCCCCCCTGAAGCTCGCGGAAGAACTTCTTCCCGCCGGCGTACAGGGTGATCTTCGTGCCGAATCCATCCATCGGGATATTGGCGTCCGGGTTGCCCACCAGCCTGAACTCCGCGTAGTTCCCCCGGCGGGGAATATCGTTCCTGAAGACTTTCAGCGCGTCGGTCGGGCTGGCGACGATCAGATCCATATCGCCGTCGTTATCAAAATCGGTGCGGACGGCGGTCCATGCGCCATGCACAAGCGGGCCGGTGCTCCAGGTGATATCCTTCATATGATAGTTGGTGGCCGGCCCCTCGTTCAGGTACATCCGGGAGAGCCTGCGCGGCTCGCCGTTGGTCCCCTGCGCGGAGTAGGAATACTGACAGTGGAAGAGATCGAGGAATCCATCCAGATCCAGATCGAGCCAGACAACGCCGGCGTTCATCTCGAAGAACTTGATCCCCGCCCGCTTGTGGACCTCGGCAAAATCGTAGTTCGGCGCGCCGTTGTTTCTGAAGAGGAGCGACGGGTTGGAGACAGCCCCGCGGCTGTCGGGATGCCCAAGGTTGCCGACCATCAGATCCATATCGCCATCGTTGTCATAATCCCCCCACTCGGTTCCCAGCCCGTGACCGAAATATGTGGGGTCCTCGGTCGCCACGCCCCGCACGCCGGTCTTCTCCCCCACATCGGTGAAGGTGCCGTTCTGATTGTTCCTGAAGAGGAGGTCCGCCGCGAGGCGATAGGTTGCCACGTGGATATCGGGCCAGCCGTCCTGGTTGTAGTCGGCGACGCTGGCTCCCCAGCAGTCGGAATACTGGGCGCCGTCCGGGCTGGCGGCCATCTCCTGCGGCGATATCCCTGTGGAATCGGTCACGTTGATAAACGTTCCATCCCCCTTCCCCTGCCAGATCTGGTCGGGGAAATAAGCCTCGCCCGAAGCATCCTCCGTTCGTCCGTTGGAGATGAAAAGATCCAGCTTCCCATCCTGGTTGAAATCGAACCAGATAGGGGTGACGGTGGGATATGGGTTGGAGAGGCCGGATGCGGCCGTGACATCGGTAAAGGTGGAGTTGCCGTTGTTGTGATAGAGCCTGTCCCCCGCGCCGCCGTTGATCGCGTAGCAGTCGAGCTTTCCGTCGTTGTCGTAATCCCCCCAGACGCTGGCGCCGGCCTGGATGCCGATCGTGGCGGAGATATTCCTGAATGTCCCGTCGCCGTTGTTCTGGAAGAAGCTGGAGCCGACCGCGATATCATCCCAGCCATCCCCGTTCCAGTCCGCGACGCTCACGCGCGCCGATTTCAGCGGCTTGCCGGCCGTGTCGACAACCCCGACCGCACTGGCGCACTCCACGAGCGTTGCCGCCGGGGGCTTGGCGGAGCCATTGCCGGAGGGGAAATCGAACTGGAGAAGGAGCCGCACCATGAAATCGCCGCGCGCGGCAAAGTATTTCCCGATCACCGGAAAGCCGTCGGGATAGTGGAAGGGATCGTAGAGGAAGGATGAGAGCGGGCTTGCCACGCCGTTGTTGTCGGTCGCGAACCAGGGGCCGTCATCGTGAACCCTGTGCTGGATGGCGATGCGGTCGTAGCCGTCGTACTGGAGCTTCCGATCGCTCACATCGATCGTATCCCATCCCGGCGTCCCGCTGTAGTGCGTCACGATCGGATCGGTCAGCGAATTGTAGCTCCAGACGGCGCTTGTGGGGGGAAGCGCCCCCTCCGATGGATCGCCGACAATCCAGAGCGTGTCGTCCGCGGCGCGCGTGCCGTCGTAGTAGATGTAGATCTGCTTCAGCGCACATGGGCCGCCGGGGTTGAAGATCACTGTCTCCTCCCAACCGTCGATCGCAGTGGTATCGTGCCCTTTCGGGGTGCCGCTGTCCCGTTTGAAGAGGACCGGGCCCTGAGCCGGCGCGGAGATGGAAAGAAGCATAAGGGCAAGCGCGGAGAGTAGAAACAGCTTCATGGTGTTCGTGCAATGACCGAGGTTCTGGTTTGGGGACGCCGGGCGCCGGTGGGGCATGGCCCGGCAAGGCCGGAGTGGGACGCCTGTCACACATTGAAAGCTATCATCCGTGAGACGATTTGGCAAGAAGGATGTACTATGGCGGATGATGAAACCGGCGAACAGATCCATATCGATTGAAGCCCGCGCGATGGTTGCCCTGGCGCTTCCGGTGGTGACCGACCAGATCGGCATGATGAGCATGGGATTCGTCGATACGATCATGGTCGGCAGGCTCGGGAAGGAATCGCTCGGCGCGGTCGGCATCGGTGTGTCGGTCTATTTCTTCTACATGGTCTTCGCCTTCGGCGTGATCTCCGCCGTGGGGCCGACGGTGGCGCACGCGTTCGGAGCCGGGGACAGGCGGGAGATCTCCAGGAGCGTCGGGCAGGCGTTCTGGGTGGCGATCGCCCTCTCGGCGCTGGGGCTGGTCGTGGTCTGGAACATCGGGGCAATCCTCAGGCTTCTCGGGCAGCCGCCGGAACTGATCCCTCTCTCCGAGCGATTCATCCACGCCATGGGCTACGGACAGGCGGCCAACCTCCTCTACGCCGTTCTCCGCGCGTTCACCGTCGGGCTTGGGAGAACCAGGGTGACGATGGTGATCGCAATCGGCGCAAGCATCCTGAACATCGCGGCGGATTATGTGCTGATCTACGGCAAACTGGGATTTGCGCCGCTCGGCGTTGCCGGCGCCGGATACGCCACGGCGATCGTGCAGTGGATGATGCTTGGCTCCGTCCTCTGGTATGTCCTGAGCGACCGCGAGATCCGCGACTACAGATTTCTCCGCGAGATCCTCCCGATCGACCTCCGCAGACTTGGCAGGCTGCTCCGGCTTGGCGTTCCGATCGGCGTGGGAAACGGCATGGAGGCCGGCATCTTCTCCCTCACCTCGCTGATGATGGGATGGATCAGCACCCTGGCGCTCGCCTCGCATCAGATCGCGATCAACATCGCATCGGTCACGTTCATGGTCCCCCTCGGCATCTCCACGGCGATCACCACGCGGGTCGGCCAGGCGATGGGAGCTGGCAGGCGCGCGGACGCGGCGCTGGCCGGCGGGGTGGGCATCGGGCTGGCGGCGCTCTTTATGAGCTTCACGGCGGTTCTCTTCCTGACAGTTCCACGGCTGATTATCGGCATCTACACCGATGATCCCGTGGTGATCGACTACGCCATGATTCTACTGATGATCGCCGGCGCGTTCCAGATCTTCGACGGCATCCAGGTCTCCGCGATGGGTGCACTCCGCGGCCTGAAGGATACCGCCCAGCCGATGGTGGTCAACATGGTGGCCTACTGGCTGGTGGGGCTGCCGTTCGGATATCTTCTCGGCTTCAAACTCGGCTTCGGAGGCGCGGGGCTCTGGTGGGGGCTTACCACCGGGCTCGCGGTGGCGGCGGTGATGCACGCGCTCCGGTTCCGGCGGCGATCGCTGCGTGGGCAGGGCCCGGACGTGGCCGGGACCTGATTTAATGAAAGATGATCTTCCGCTCCACCCGCATTGTTTTCTTTTATAGTACGTTCGCGCAGGGACCGGAGAGTCATCATAATTATTATTAGTGGTGGCTCAATTGAAATCACGGAAACAGCCCCAGGTTGCAGATGTCTGGGACTATTGTATTTCGCCCTTCCAGCCAGAAGAGCGTTCCGCGACGCGCGTGTTATCGCGCGACATACCGGCCACGACACTGGTTAGTCGAAGCTGGTCACCGCGTCCGGAATGCGGATATAGCTGCTCCCGTCTGGCGTGAAGGTCCTGCAGTTTCCTCCGGTCCCACCACTGTAGGGGCTGATTCCCCCACCCTTCCCGGATAGAACATGCACAATGACGTAATCACTTGCGTGGACGGCGGGCTGTGGCCCGGTGCTGAGACCATTCGGATTCGGCGGCCGAAAATTGCAGTTCCCGCCGCATGCCGTCCAGGGGGACGTGGTCCAGCATCCATCCCCGCATGCTTTCTCTAAATACCTGAATTCGTCACTGGCGTCGTCGTACTCGTAGACGCATTCGCTGCATCCATCCGTCCAATACTCGGCGAGGATCTCCGCCCGTGCGGCCGCGGCCGACAACGAAAAGAGCAAAGCGATCGCCAGGCAAAACCGTTTTGGTTTCACTGATGTCTCCAGTACATGTGAATGGGAACGAAGGGCGGGGGCGGCGTCAGTAGATGATGCTGGCTGGCATCACAAGGATCAGCGAGTAGTTCGGGGTGCATGGACGGCATCCGTCCGTGGTCGGGGTTGCGCTCAGTACACCGCCAGCTCCGGGCATGATAGGGATCAGCATGTTTCCCTGATTATCATAGCCGGGGTCCATGTAGGGATACGGGCCTGGATCGACCTTCACCCAACCTGTTTCATCATGCCAGCCGCCGCTCGACCCGCAGGGACGCCACATATGTCTCCACCCGCCGGTTTCGGTGTTGTGCATGTGGACATAGTCGATGCAGTCCCCGTCGCCGTTCGTGCTCTGCGTAGTGAAGACCTCGATCTTTGCCGAGGCAGTGGTCGCGGCCAGAACTGCTATCGTGACCACGATCGCAAAAATCTGATTAACCATACTTCTCCCAGAAAAAAACGTGATACAAATATGTGATAGGGGCAATTATTTCAACTCGCGATTGAACAGGGCGGGGTTGTAGGGGACATAGGAGGTTGTTGGAGCGTTCGAGAGCGCGTCAGTTCGGATCATAGCGTAGACCTGCTCCCCTTGGTACCGGCCGAGGTCAACGGCGCGGCGCCAGGCCAGCGTCGTATCATTATCCCTGCCACCGATATCGATCCTCTCGTGGAAAATCCGCTCCCGGATGGCACCGGTGCGCGCGTCGACGATGTCCAGCGTAATCCCGGCGACATTCCCCCAGCCAACCTTTCCATGATGCATGTGCATCTCCAGACGAATATCAAAGGTGGCCTGGGAGGATGTATTCAGGAGATCGGTGACGCAGGTGTCGACCGGGAAGAACCTGGCGGAGCCGACGCTGATATGGCGAAACGCAAGGGGTTGTACGGTCTCATCGGTGCCTATAACTCCACCGACCTGAATAATATTCTTCAATTGTAACCCGGCGACGTATTGCATCTGGATCATCTGTCCAGACTGAGAAAATGCGGACGCAGTGGCAAGCATTGACAAGGTTAATACAGCGACCAGGTATTTCATAACCACTTCTCCCGATGGTTGATGTTGACAGATCGAAATGTACATGATTTGAGGAGCCAGTGGGGGTACATCTTTGTGTGCCCGCTCCAACAAATCAATATTCGAGAAACCGGATGTCGAGAACAGCCTGATTATTCGAGCGGGAAAGCACGCAGTTTCCCCTGATTGATCATCCGGACGCAAAGATAGACCGGGATTCGAGCGCCTGATCTACATATATCCTACATACCGGGTCCAGGCCCTGAATCTCAAATCGCCACTGCGAACGGATGGCACGCCGGAGAATATATAAATATATACATATCAATTACCGGAGAAAAGTTCCAGATGTGAAATCGCGAGCTTCGGCAACAGAAAATCAATATTCGAGAAGTTGTCGATTATTTTCCGGGGTGGGTCCATGGGAATACATGCCGATGGTGCAGCGTCTCGCCCCGATCCGAATTGCCCCGGTTCCCACTACTATCCGGAGCGAACCGGGTGGAACCCACCGGAGAATTCATCGGCAGGCTCCCTTGTGCCCGGCTTTTTTCCCGCGAGGTGTGTAATTCAGCGGCCACGAACGTCATATACCTGACGGGCCGCGGAATCTACTTCCGATGCTCAGCCCCCTGAACCGAGACGCGCGACCGGCCCCCGAGCTGTCTAGCTTATTACCGGGGGATTCCTCATCTTCTCCGCCTCTGTTCGTCGTCCTTCCCAATCGAATCTACCTCTCCCGGAGCGATCGCATTTATGGGAACTATCCAACGCCATACAGCAATCCGTCGTATCCTTCTCGTGGCGCTGCTGGCTCTGGTGCCCGGCGTCATCGCTGCCCAGAGCATATCCATCTTCAATATCGATCCATCGGGGTTCCCCGATATCCGGTCCGAGGTGATCTTCCTCGATATCAACGGCCGCCCCATCAGGTCGGTGACCCCGGCCGATTGCTTCCTGACGGAGAACGGCAACCCTGTCGACGCATTCAGCATCACCTGCCCGCCGGAACCGCCTTCGGGTGAGATGAGCGTGGTGCTGGTGACCGATCGGAGCGGATCGATGAGCCAGTTGACAAGGTCCGGCTCCAGCCGGATCGATCTGGCGCGGCGCGGGGAGCTGGCATTTATCCAGTCCGTTCAATTCATAGGGCTTACATCGGTGGCGGTCACCGCGTTCGATGCAGTCCCCATCATCATCAGCGATTTCAGCACGTCGGCGGCCCATCTCGCCGATGCGATCAACAACATGACCGTCGGCGGCGCAACCGAGTACACGCCGGCGTTCGTCGATCCGCTCGCCGGCGGCATCGCGCTGCTGCGGGGCACATCGCCGGCCACCAAGCGCGTCCTGATCTTCCTCACCGATGGACAGCCGAACCATCCTCCCGATGTCCAGAGGATCATCTCCGAGGCGCAGGCGGCAAACGTCACCATCTACACCATCACCATGGGGACTCCTCTGACGATCGCCCTCCAGGATATCGCCACGGCGACCGGCGGGGAGTTCTACGAGGATGTCGAAAACCCGGATCAGCTCAAGGCGCTCTACACGAAACTGGCGTTCAAGTCGCAGGGAATCGAGCCGTGCCATATGTCGTGGCGCTCCACGATGGGCTGCGGCCCCAACAGCCTCTACCGGAGTCTGGAGCTGACCTGCAACCCGATAAGCCGGAAGGGAAACGGTTTCTACTACGCGCCACCTCAATCGATCATCCGCCTGGATGCATCCCCCGCCTTTGTCTGGTTCGGCCCCGTTGGCCCTCCTGAAACCGCCGATAAGGATCTGCTGATCACCGCGACCGGCAGCGATATATCGATCGACAACGTGGGGCCGCTGGGACCGTTCAGCATCACCGACTGGGGAGGCACGGCTCCACCGTTCATCCTCCGCAAGGGGACAAGCCGCACGCTCAAAATCCACTTCGCGCCGGCCGACAGCAATATCTACGGGGCCAGCCTCTTCCTGAGCGCCTATCCCTGCCCCATCCAGCCGGTGACACTCTCCGGTGGGGTGCGTGGCTCGCGATCCCCGGCGGCGCTCAAGCTGGTCAGCCCGATCGGCGGTGAGATATTCACGTCGTGCGATTCGGTGATGATCCGCTGGAAGGGAGTGGCGCCAACCGACCACGTCACGATCGAATACAGCACGGCAAACGATGGGGGATGGAAGGTGATCGCCGACAGCGCAACCGGCCTCCTCTACCCCTGGATGCCCCCGGCCCCCGGAACAACGTACAGGATCAGGATATCGACATCCGCCGGACGGCGCGATACGATCGTGAACTTCGCGGGGGGAGGAAACGGGCTCGATAATGTCCCGGCCACCGCGGCATTGTTGAGCACTCCGTCGTCGGTGGTGGCGCTGGGGGATCTGGTCTATCTGGCCGAGGAGGGGGGGAACCGGGTTCGCAAGATCGACCTTTCCGTGGGGATCGTCTCCACCGTGGCGGGGACATCGCAGGCCGGCCTTGGAGGGGATGGCAACCAGGCAACGTCGGCAAGGCTCTTCAACCCCACCGGCATCGCGCTGGACGGGAACAGGCTCTATATCGCCGATCAGACGAACCAGCGGATCAGGAAGGTCGATCTGGGAACGGGGGTCATCACCACGGTCGCCGGAAGCGGCGTGGTCGGATTCTCCGGCGATGGCGGCCCCGCGACGGCCGCGACGCTGTACGATCCGTGGCATCTGGCGGTGGGAGGAAGCGCGCTCTATATCAGCGAGCGGGGAAATGACCGCGTCCGCAGAATCGATCTTATCACCGGCGTTATCACGACGATTGCCGGCGGCGGCGCCAGCCCCGGCGGCGATGGCGATCCCGCCACATCGGCGAGGCTTACCGATCCGGCGGGGCTGGCGATCGATGGGGACTCCCTCTTCATCGCGGAATCCGGGGCTCACCGCGTGCGGAGGGTGAACCTTCACACCGGGATCATCACCACGGTTGCCGGGGACGGGACCAGGGGATTTTCGGGTGATGGCGGCCGCGCCGATACCACCCACATCGATACGCCGCTCGGCGTGGCGATATCGGGAGGATCGATCGTGATCTCCGATGCGGGCAACTACCGCATCAGGAGCGTGAACAGGAGCAGCGGGATCATCACCACCATCGCCGGAAACGGCCTGGCCGGGGCGAGCGGCGATGACGGCCCGCCACTGGACGCGCGGTTCAACCGACCGGGAGGGCTTGCCGCCGATGGCGACAAGATCTTCGTGGCCGATATGCTGAACAACCGTGTCAGGCTGATCCGGCTGGGAACGCCCGGCAGGGTCGACTCGTCGCACTCCGCGTTCACCGTATCGGTGGCGCGCATCGCGGCGGGAGTCGCGGGAAAGGAAGTCGGGTTTGCGCCGACATCCCTGGGAGGCGCCACCGATTCGCTGATTGCCGGGCTCCTCTGCAACCGCGGCGATATCCCACTCTTCCCCGATTCGATCGAGCTGGCCGGAACCGATCCGGCTGATTTTCAGGTCGTCTCCGGCATGACATCCACGGAGCTGGCCCCCGGCGAATGCCGCACGGTGGAGATCAGGTTCCGCCCCGAGGCTCTGGGCGCGCGCTCCGCCATCGCCATTCTCCACGGACGGTGCGCGGGGGCGGACACGATCCTCCTGAGCGGCACCGGGCTCCCCGCCTGCGGCCAGAGCATCGTGAGCGGCATCGACTTTGGCGATGTGGTGACGGAATCATCCCGCGACACGATCATCGTCAAATCCATCTGCAACCGGGGCGCCGGGGCGCTCGCCGGAACCATCACGGTCGCTCCGGCCGGCGGACCATTCTCGCTGGTGACGGGGGGTGGCCCCTTCTCCCTGGCCCCCGGCGAATGCCGGGATATCACCCTGAGATTCTTCCCGACCGAGACGGGACGGACAAGCGGGAAGATAGACTACGGCATTCCGGAGATATGCGGCCCCATCGCCACCCTCCTGATCGGCCGCGGCATCGTGCTGCAGGAGATATCGGTCAGCAACCCGATCATCCTCCCCTCCATCCTCTGCCCATCGGAAAGCGCCGATACCGCCATCATCATCACCAATCTCGGCGATGCGCCGCTGACCGTCAACGGCGTGGAATTCTCGCTGAACGATGAAGGGTTTTCCCTTTCCCCGCCCCTTCCCAGCCCGTCCTCCCCGAAGGTGCTGAGGCATGGCGAATCCGACACCATCCGCGTCCGCCTGATGCCGGCCGGCACAGGCCCGAAGAAGGCTACCGTGCAGATCTTCTCGAACTCCCACGAGAGCCCGACCGAAGTACAGCTCTACGGCCGCCGCGACACGATCGACGTGCGGGTGAACCCGCCCGTGATGACCATGGATGGGGGGCTTTCGGCGGGATCGTATCCGCTTGACATGGCCGGCACGATCGACAACAGGGGGAGCATTGCGGTCACGATCAGCGGCGCGACCATCACCGGCGCCGATGCCTCGCGATTCGATATCCCGCCCGGACAGTTCCCGATGCTGATCCTCCCCGGTGCAGGCCACAACGTCCACGTGCGGGCGCTTGGCCCCGTTGCCGGGGCCGGGTTCAGGGCAACGCTGCGCCTCCCCCTGGCCCCCTCCTGCCCTGCCGGCGAGATCGCCGTGCCGCTCCTTGAAACCGGCTCCGAGCCGGCGCTTCTGGCGACCGGCCCCACGTTCGCCGATCTCCTCTGCGCCGATGATTCCGTCGCGCATGGAACGCTCAGGCTCAGCAACCCCGGCAATCATGATCTCCATATCTCCGGCTTCCGCTTCGAAGGGGCGGACAGCGCCATGTTCCGGTTCGATCAACGGCCGATCACCGTCAGAGGCGATACGACGATCGCCATCGATTTCGTGCCGGCGCGCCGGGGGACGTTTACCGCGCGGCTGATTATCAGCAGCGACGCCCCCTCCGGGGATTCCGTGATCCTGCTGACCGGGGCTCTGGGACGGATCGGATTCGCGGCATCTCCCCGCGCGATCGATCTCGGCGTGGTGGTGGCGGGCGTCACCGCCGACAGCGCGTTCACCGCGCTGAACACAGGAACCGCCCCGGCAACGCTTCTCACGTCCGCCACCGGCGACATCACCGTGCGGCCCTCCGTGGCGATCGATACGGCGGAACGGGCGAAGATCGGCTTTGCATTCCTCGGGAGCGCGCCCGGCACGCATCGCGACACCATCATCCTGCGGGACAACCGTTGCGGCATTGCCGATACCGTCATCGTATCGGCAACCGTGGTGGCGCGGGTACGCACCATCGCCGCTCTGCCGACCGATTCGGCGCGACCCGGAACGCGCGTTCCGATTCCGATACGGCTCTCGATCCCCGACAGGGCCGCCTTCAACGCATCCGGCGCCCACGCGTTCAGGACGACCATCGCCTTCAACGGCCTGGTCCTCCTCCCGGATTCCCCGGCGGTTCGCGGGACGATCACCTCGATGAGCTTCGACGTGCGTACCGGCGCACAGCGGGTGACGATCGACGGCGAATATGGCGGGAGCGATACGGTGGCCATCATCCTCTGCGAAGTGATTCAGAGCGACAGCACCCCTCTCACGTTCGTATCGTTTGCATGGGATCGCCCCGGCGTGATGGCCGACACGGTCAACGGATCGTTCACGACGATCGGCCGATGCTTCGACGCGCAGGCGCATCTGGTGGCACGCCCCAGAATCCTCCGCGTCCGGCCGATGCCGGTGGGAAGCGGCGCCACGATTGAAATCCAGCTCGATGATCCGCAGATGCTCACCGCCACGCTTGCCGACACGCGCGGGGGAACGGTGAGGGAGATTGCGAGCGGATATTTCCCCGCCGGCACGCTGGTGCTTCCCCTGTCGGTCGAAGGAGTTCCATCGGGAACCTACACGCTGCTGGTGCGGACGGAATTCGGTGAGGCAAGCCGGAGGATCGTGGTGGTGAGATAACGGCACAACCGATGTCCGGCAGGGAGCATGGTTATTCGGGTAGTGACTCAGTTTGGGATACGGCTCATGCTGTTCGGACTCATCGAGGGCATTCGACATCTCTCCTTCCAGCCCCATCGGGGCGTACCGGTTGTAGCATCGCCATGCCCCTATGATTCCAAGCTCCATCGGAGCGTACCATTCGGCGCGGATGCGGGGATGGTACGCTCCGATGGAGCTTGAGCGAGAAGATGGGAGCGTCGTTGCTACAACCGGCGCGCTCCTCTGGAGCTTGAAGAGTGAAGGAGGGATCGCCGCCCGATGATTGTTCAGCAGACGGAAGAGTGGATTCAAACTGAGTCGCTACCGTTATTCGGTCAACCGGCACGCGAACGACTCTTCATCGCTATCTTTGGGGAACTGGCCGCCCCTGGGAGCAATGCCGCGAGGGGGGGCGCGAGGAAACATCGCGTTTGAACTATTCCACGATCATCATGGAAACAGCAGCCGGATCGTCCGGGCCGGCAGCCGGCAACACCCGCACAACCGCGGATAACGAAGTCCGGGAACTCTACCACGCACTGCTCGACGGCTGGAACAGGCGCAGCGCCGGCAATATGGCCGCCCTCTTCACCAGAGACGGCAACTCCATCGGTTTCGACGGAAGCATGATGAACGGCGCGGCGGAGATTGAATCGACCATCAGCCTGATCTTCAGCGGCCATCAGACAGCATCGTATGTGGGAATCGTCCGAAGCATCAGCTTCCCGAAGCCGGGCGTGGCGCTCCTGCTCGCGGTTGTGGGAATGGTGCCGCCGGGGGGATCGGATATCAAACCGGATGTCAACGCGATTCAATCGGTGGTGGCCGTGGAGGAGAACGGCGCGTGGCGTATCGCCCTCCTTCAGAATACCCCCGCCGCCTTTCATGGAAGGCCGGAAGCTGTCGAGGCACTGACCGGTGAGCTGCGCCGGGCATATCACGCCGATTCCGTTTGAACCCTGGAGAACACAATCATGGCTGAACTGAAAACGAAGGAGACCGATGAGAGCGTGGATGCATTTCTCGACGGCGTTGCCGACGAAAAAAAGCGGGACGATTCCCGCGTCATCCTCGATCTTATGAAAGGGGCCACCGGGATGGAACCCAGGATGTGGGGAAGCAGCATGATAGGCTTCGGCCAGTATCATTATGTCTACGAGAGCGGTCGCGAGGGGGACTGGTTCATCACCGGATTTTCTCCCCGCAAGGCCAACCTGACAATCTATATCACGGGCGGGCTTTGCAATTATGAAGAGCTGTTGAAGAAGCTCGGAAAGCACAGGCAGGGGAAGGGATGCCTCTACATCAACAGGATCGAGGATATCGACCTGGCGGTATTCAGGGAGCTGATCGAGACATCGGCAGCGTCACACAAGAACACCGAAACGTAGGCGTGGTATTCCCGCACGCATGGATCGAACATCATTATAGATCATCATCGTGGCCGGACCGAAGAGCGCCGGATGCGATCACGATATCCACAAAGCTTTAAAGGACATTGAACGATGGCGACGAACGACACACAGGGTTCGGGAACGAAGGATGATCCGTGGCAGTTGAAAACGCCGAGCGGATCATCGGAATACCAGATGTATCGCGATGAAGCGTCCGATCCCCCATCGCTTGTATGCCAGGTCGGGAAAACGCAGCTCCGCTACGATCTCCGCTGCATCGACGATCTGCACGCGATGCTGAAGGAGCATGGCGACTGGATGCCGCTCGGCAGCGCGGATGAGCAGAAGCCCGCGGCCGATGGAACCGTGGAGTCGTGGGGCCGCTCGGAAGCGAACCCGGTTGGCGGATGGTACGGCCTGAAGAAAGGTCTGCGCGGCCGGTTCGGCATGTATCTGCCGCCGCTGATGGAGGCGCTTGGCCTTGCCGAGGTGGAGCATAACCCGAAGAACAATCGCATGCGCGCGCGCTGATCATATTCCAGTTCAACAAACGCGACGGACAATTGCCTATGGACCCGGAAAATCCGGTAGTAAAGCTCTGCGCCGAGGGAATGCAGGCGGAAATGGAGGGGCGCCCCGACGATGCCCGCGACCTGTTCATGCGGGCATGGGACAGAGCGACCGATGATTATGAGGCGTGTATCGCGGCGCATTACGTGGCACGCCATCAGGAAACGCCGGAGGAAACCCTTCGATGGAATCTGGAGGCGCTGAACCGCGCCGAAGCGGTGGATGACGGACGGATCGACGGCTTCCGACCATCGCTCTATCTGAATATGGGATGGTCGCACGAGGTGCTTGGGGATAGGGCCGAGGCGGCCAGATATTACACGCTGGCGGAGAAGGAAGTGGCGGGACTGCCGGCCAACGGCTACGGCGCGCTGGTGCGCGGCGGCATTGCCGAGGGGCGTAAACGGGTCGGCGCGGACCGAGGAGAATTGTCTCGGAGAAACGGCGCATAATCGAAATCATGGCGATGCCGCAACCGGCACGCAACCGATTGCCGGCCCGCTACGTTAGGGCATCGAACCCGGTTTCAGTGCGGGATGGGTTCGATCTGTTTCAGTGGAGCTTTTTGACCGGAAGCCCTGAAGGATTTCCACTGACACCGGCTTACATTCTATCGAAGGGTTTATCATGGATCATGATGCGTTGATCGCTCTGGCGATCACTCTGACTTCATCGCTCGCGCTCTCAATCCCGATTTCCGCGATCTTTCTGAGTCACAGAAGGAAGATGGCGAGCATTCAGGCCCAGGCAGGCCAGGCGGTCAACCCGGAATTGCAGACCCGCGTGCAGTCGCTGGAGCAGCAGGTAGCCACGCTGCATGTGGAGCTGGCGGATACCCAGGATCGCCTCCGCTTCACCGAGCGGCTTCTCGAAGAGCGGAACACGGCCGGAGGCGTGGGACGCAATGGTTGATGTCGATCATGAAATCGGATACAAGGAGAGGCCGACCACGGCGACGGAGAACCGTATAAGCCGGGGACGGAGATGCCTGTAAAGAACCCGTCGAAATCCTCGGTCGATCTCCCGATCCTCCCGTTTGAAACCGCTGATGACTGGGCGGCGTGGCTGGAAGCACATCATGCCTCCTCCCCCGGCGTCTGGCTGATGTTTGCGAAGAAGGGCTCCGATATCCCGTCGGTAACGTATGCCGAGGCGCTCGATGCGGCCCTCTGCCACGGGTGGATCGATGGTCAGAAGAAAGCAAATGACGCGGCCACCTGGCTCCAGAAGTTCACGCCACGCGGCCCCAGAAGCATCTGGTCGAAAATCAACCGCGACAAGGCCGAAGGATTCATCAACGATGGCCGGATGCGACCCGCGGGCCTGGCGGCGATCCAGCGCGCAAAACAGAACGGCCAGTGGGATGCCGCGTACGATTCCCCCAGCAAGGCCGTGGTGCCTGAGGATTTTCAATCCGAGCTGAACCGGCATCCACAAGCACTCGCATTTTTCGCCACGTTGAACAGCGCGAATCGATATGCGATGACCTTCAGAATTCAGACGGCGAAAAAAGCCGAGACGCGCGCGAAGAGAATTCAGGAGTTTATCCGCATGCTGGAGAATAGTGAGAAATTCCATCCCTGACACACAGTTGAACAATGCCCCCCGCCACGAACCCTCCCAGGCCCCGGAGGGGCGCAATCCCCGGCGCGTGGGGCATCGCCCCGCGCACGCGATGATTCCGCTGGCGCTTACGCTCCTCCGCGCGCTGCTGGCTCCCCTGCTTCTCTATTTCGCCTGGTATCTGCCGGCGCCGGCGGCATTTGCCATCTCCCTCCTTCTCGCCCTCTTCTCCGATATCTTCGATGGCGTCATCGCCCGCAGGCTTGGCGTGGCAACACCCGGTCTGCGACGGCTCGACAGCGTGGTGGATACGATGTTCTACGTTGCGGCGGTGATTGCCGTGTGGCATCTGCATCGGGAGTTTATTCTGGAGAGCGCAGTTCCGCTCGGGATACTCCTGGCGCTTGAAATCGCGCGATATGTGTTCGACCTCTCGAAATTCGGTCGCGAGGCCAGCTACCATATGTGGAGTTCCAAGCTCTGGGGACTGGCATTGTTTCTCGCGTTCTTTTCCGCGCTGGTGTTCGCCCGCGCGGGGCTTCTCTTCTCCGTCGCAATTTATCTCGGCATCATCGCGGATATCGAGGGGCTGCTTATCTCCTGCATTCTTCCTGTCTGGAAAAACGATATCCCGACCATTATCCATGCGCTCAGGATACGGCGCGGCGCGGACGGAATATCAGGCGCCGCATCCGGCGATATCGACCGGCATTGATATCCACCGCGCGAAAACCGCGGACAGCATGGAATTATCACGGACGATGGCGATGAATATCGATTCAATTTCGTACAGTGTCCGGTTCCGGCCGGAATGGATTTTCCGTTTATCCCGTCCCCCATGCGCCTGAGGATGCATTCATGGCCGGAATGAATCGAACTATTGTATCTTCGCCCGGCTTGAACAATTCGTCCGGCCGCCGACAATTCCTTGCGCGTATCGAAATACGTCGCCGGCGCGCCGATCAAGAACATTTTCAGAGTATCTGAAAGCATCAACCAGGGAGAGCGTATGGACCTCGAATGCGGCCACATCATGCTGAACGTCTCGGACCTGAGCGCGGCACGTGAATTTTATTGCGAAAAACTTGAATTCGAAGTGATCGAGGATCACCCGGAGATGTTTGCCTTCCGATCGGGATCGATACGGTTCAGCGTGATGGGCGGGGGAACCAGGCTCGATCTGGAGAGCGAGACCGGCCCGAACACCACGGTGATGTATCGCACCACCGATATCGAACGTACCGTGAGCGATCTGCGCGCGAAAGGGGTGGAATTTCTGGAGGATATCCAGGAGGCGCCCGGCTTTATGAAGCATATCGCGCTGGCCGATCCCGACAATAATCTCCTCTTTATCGCCCAGTATTTCCGCGATCCCCTTCAGCCGGTGTAGCATTGCCGGTGGAATGACGAGGGCTATTATTCCCGCACAAATAAAAAGCCACGTCCGTTGCCGGGCGTGGCTTTTTTCCATCAATCAAATCCGTTCGCGTTCCAGATATCTTTCCGTGAATGAAATAATATCGGCCGGCGAGGGAATCGATAATATTCAAACGTGATGTTATTACTTCACATCGCCGCCGTCGGCGTCACGGCTGCCGAGCGTCACGGTCGTCGATCCGGCATTCAGCTGGAACACCGTCTTCTGGTCGCGATCGGCCGAGTCGTAGAACTCCACGTCACGTGCCAGCGACAGAATCTCGTTCTGGAACGGATCGACGCTGTTGATCTTGTCGCTCGAGAACTCGAGCTGGGTGCGGCTGACATACTTGGTATCCGGCTGCGAGGAGACCGATGCCTCCGCATAGAACTTGATATGCACATCCAGCGGATAACGATCCCGGCCGACGGAATTGATGGTCGTGTTGTCGGACCTTCTGCTCTGATCGAGGCTCGTCGTAACCACGCCGAGCTTCGGATCGGTGACCGTCGCGGAAATATTATCGGGGGTCAGCTCGGTCTTGACCGCGCCTTCCTTGGGGATGGCACCGGTCTGGCTGTTGAATGTGCCGCTGCCGCTGCTCTTGTCGTCGCACACGGTATCGATGGGATTGCCCTTGTCATCGAAATTGACATAGCACTTGACGCCGTTGACGATAATGCAGGTATAGCTCTGTGCGTGAGAGACGATGCTCGATACCAGCATAATGGCAAAGGCCATCACGGCAAGGATTGTAATTCTCTTCATGAAACTGCTCCTAATGATAGTGATTGATTGATTGCCAAGGGAAGAAGGAATGGACCGCGGGCGATATTCACCGTTAATCTTCCATATGCCCAGAGCGCGATTCGAGTTTCGCGTCCGGCCGGTACCGCTGCCATGATCCTCGATAAACGGCATCATGAACCTGGCGCCCGATGAAAACCTGAATTTCCATACAATGCATGATTACCGGTTATCGTGAAGGGGTCATGAAGGCCATCGCTTTTCGAACCGATGCAATATTACGGAACCATGTAAGCGAGTTCTTCTTCCACATTGCTATTACAGAGGTCGTGAATTGTTGGCGATGGTGGGGAAATCGCCCGCATCCCATTGTGAATTTCCCATCGCTATCGAGTCGATTATTATCGTGATGATGTGATTTCGCGTTGCCGGTGAGTGCACTTGTTAACCATGCCATTCATCAGGAGCATTTTCGCTCCTCGCAATCACGGTGAACCATGCCGGGATACGGAATAAACCGGCGCAAACGACGGCGGCGACCCCATATACCGGAATCGCCGCTGATTGTCGCTGTTTATACCCGCAGCCGGTCAGTGAACCTGACCGCGCAGATCGAGATTTTCCTGCCGAAGCGCTTTTACTTCATCCTTCAGCTCGCGGATCATCATTTCCATCTCCTCCAGCCGTCCGCGATCCTCGCTCGTCCGCTTCTCCAGCCCCTGGATCGCCAGATAGGAAACCCCCATCATGTCGATATTATTGACCGTGGTATCGGTCCCTATCTCGCCCAGAGCATCCCTGCCGAACAGTTTCTTGAAATCCTGCGCCATGATGCCGTAGTGACGGCGACCGGAGGGATCGGCCGTGTATCGCCATGTTCCCAGCCCCACGCCCCGCAGCTTCAGAAGCATCTCCTCCCCGTTCAGCGTAAGGAAGTCCGATTTGATTCTCCTGTCCGATGGCGCCGCCCAGCCAAGCGTCACCTGCGTTCCGGCAACGCCGCTGATCGTAAGCTGATCCCCCATCACCCCCGCCGCCGCCGGCAGGACATATGCGATGTCGGCTCCCTGTGCCTGCGCCTGGAACGATGTATAGTTCGCGGCGCCGGGGAACGCACCGGTTGTGCCGTTCGCCTCGTAGAAGCGGAGCTGGCGCGCCGTGTTGTCGTTGTTTGCCAGCCAGAGATCGGTGTTGCCGAACACGGAGGTGTTGGCCGCCGCGATCGTCATGTTGTTCCCGCCGGTGTTCCCTCCCAGATAGCCGAAGCTCCCGCTGCCGCTGAGCGTCAGCCCGTAGCCCCCCGCGATGGCCGACCGCGCTCCAGAGACGACGTTGTTCTCGCCGCCGCTGACCACCGCGTCGGCCGCCTGCGCCTGGTTGGCGTTGCCGCCGCCGATCACCGAGTAATCAGAGCTGGAGGCCAACACGTTGTTCCGGCCGCCGGTGATCGTCGCATAGCGCGTCGAGGAACGGATCGCGTTGAGATCGCCGCCGCCGATGAAGCTGTTCTGCGATCCGGTCTCCACCGTGTCGTGAGTGCCGCCGGCGATGGTCGAGCTCAGCCCGTTGATGTAGTTCTGCTCACCGCCGCCGATCGTCCCCCAGCGTCCCGATACATCGATCACATTCTGCACGCCGCCGCCGATCGTTGTCCGATATGCCCCCGCGTTGATTCTGTTCTGCTCACCGCCGCCGATCGTCGCGCGGTCGGAACCGGTCCCGATCTCATTATCATACCCTCCCCCGATTGTGCTCCGCGTGGAGCTTGCGCGGATGGCATTGCTGGTCCCGCCGGTGATCGATGCGTAGGACGCCGATGCCTCGATCGTGTCGATTGAGCCGCCAACGATCACCGACTCGAACGAGCTGTTGCCGATCATGTGATCGAATCCCCCGGTGATCGTGGAGAACTGCGAGGAGGTCCCGATGATGTTCCCGTTGCCGCCGGAGACCACCGACGTGTGGGAGGAGACCTGGTTGTTGGTGCCGCCGCCGATCATCACGCCGAACGATCCGGTGTTGATCTTGTTGTTGAAGCCGCCGCCGATTGTCGTGTGATCGCCCGAGGTGATCACGTTCCCCAGACCGCCGGAGATCGTAGCATTGCCGGCGCTGCCGGTCACGCTGTTCGACACGCCCCCCGAGATCGTGGCGTTGATCGATGTGGCGCCGATCGTGTTCCGGTTTCCGCCGCTGATCGTCCCGTAGTTCGAGGAGATCGCGTTCGGCCCTCCGTTCTGGCCGCCCCCCGAGATCGTGCCGCCGATCACGCCGGCCGTGATGCTGTTGGTCCGATAGCCGCCGATGATATTCGCGCTGGTGGCGTTCGGCTCGAAGCGCATCACGCGACCGCGGCCGTCGGTGCCGCTGCTTACCGTGTTGCCGATGCGCACCTCGAACGCCTGGTCATCGTTTGTGCCGAGATAGTTCGTCCCCGGCGTGGTTCCCGTGTTCCCCGCCAGCCCCCACGCGCTCCCCCCCTGATCGGCATCCCAGTCGAGCGTGAGGACGCCGCCAGCGATCGAGCGGACCTTCAGCACATCGCCGACGATCGCGGCGGTATCTGGGAGGGTGTAGGTGAGGTCGGCCGTGAGACCGCTCGGAGCCTGCATCGCCACATAGTGGGTGCCGTTCGGGTAGGCCCCGGCCGTGTTGTAGTTGGAGAAGAACTTGAGCTGGCTCGGCGTGTTGTCGTTGTTTGCCAGCCACAGGTCGGTGTTGCCGAAGATCGCCACATCATTGTCCGGGACGGTCATGTTCCGCGTTCCCACGTCGTTCCCGCCAAGGAAGCCGAAGGTCCCGCGGCCGTTGACCGTTAGACCGCGCCCGCCCGGTATCACCGTATAGCGCGCGTTGTCACCGACCGTGTTCACGACGCCCCCCCCCACTGTACTGCCGGTGGTGCTGTTGCCGATCTTGTTGCTGCTGCCACCGGCGATCGTGGACTGCAATGAACTCGTTCCCATCGAGTTGCTCACGCCGCCGCTGATCGTCGACTGCGATGTACCCGCCGCGATGACGTTGCCGTTGCCACCGCCGATTGTCGACTGCGACGCACCCGCCGCGATGCTGTTGGTGTTGCCGCCGCCGATCGTCGACTGTGATGTACCTGCCGCGATGACATTGCCATTGCCACCGGCGACCGTGGAATTCGATGAGCTGGTTCCGATGGAGTTGTTCTGACCGCCGCCGACAGTACTCGCCGTCGCGCTTGTATCGACGGTGTTCTGAAATCCTCCGGCGATCGTCGCAATTGCCGCGCCCGGGCTGATCGTGTTGCTCATGCCGCCGCCGATCGTCGCACGGTCAGAGTTCGCCCTGATGTTGTTGCCGTACCCCGCGCTGATCGTCGAGTTGCTGGAGTTGATTCCAATGATATTGAACGATCCGCCGCCGACCGTGCCGCGCACGGACCCGGCGTTGACCTGATTCCCCTCCCCAGCGCCGATGGTGGACTCGTAGGAGTTGTCGAAGATCTTGTTGTTATGCCCGCCACCGATCATCGACCAGCGGGCGTTGGTGCCGATCGCCGCCTGATCGCCGCCGGAGATGACGGAGGTGGTCGAGGAGATCGAATTACCCGATCCACCTGCGATCGTCGCAGTGCTCGCGGTCGTAGCGATGGAGTTCCCCGATCCGCCACTGATCACCGACGTGCTGCTGGTGGCGGCAATCGTGTTGCTCGATCCGCCGGCGATCGTGGAGGTGCCGCTGCCGGTGGCGATTGAGTTGGAGGAACCGCCGCCGATTGTCGATGTGCCGGAGCTGGCAGCGATCGAGTTGCCGGAACCACCCGCGATCGTCGAGGCCGCGGAGCCCGTAGCGATCGTGTTCACGTTGCCGCCGCCGATCGTCGACATGCCGGAGCTGGCGGCAATCGCGTTGGTGTTGCCCCCTGCGATCGTCGATATGGTGGAGCCCGTGGCGATCGTGTTCGCGTTGCCGCCGCCGATCGTCGATGTGTTGGAGCTGGCGGCGATCGCGTTGGTGTTGCCCCCCGCGATCGTGGAGTTGGCGGAACTATTGCCGATCGCGTTGACGTTGCCGCCGGCGATCGTGGAGTTGGAGGAACTGTTGCCGATCGTGTTGGTGAACCCGCCGCCGATTGTCGAGGCGCTGCCGCCGATCACGTTGAAGTTGCCGCCGCCGATCGTCGAGTTCACCGAGTTCGTCCGAATCGTGTCGTTCGCGCCGCCGGCGATCACGGAGTTCGATGATCCCGCGTCGATCATATTCACCACGCCTCCCGCGATCGTCGCGTTCCTGGCCCCCGCACCGATGGTGTTATTGAACCCGCCGCCGATCGTGGCGCGCACCGCGTTGGCCGCCACCACGTTGGTGTAGCCGCCGCCGATCGTCGTCACATCCGATCCGGTGGAGATAGAGTTGCCGTAGCCGCCGCTGATCGTCCCGGCTCGCGAGGCGATCGTGTTCGCGCCGCCGTTGCGACCGCCACCGGCAATCACCGCGCCGGTGATTCCGGCACTTACGCTGTTCCCCTGATAGCCGCCGATGACATTGGCGGCCGTATCGTTCGGCTCGTAGCGCATCGCGCGACCGCGGCCGTCGGTGCCGGTGGTGTGGCTCTGATCGACGTGGATCTGGAACGGCTGGTTATCGCTTGTTCCAAGGTAGTTCGTCCCCGGCGTCGTCCCCGCGTTTCCCGTGGTCGTCCACATCTTCGATCCGAACAGCGCGGTGAGCGATGCCGCCGTCCGGCTCTGTACCCTGCCGCCGTTGGAAACCAGGAGCGTATCGGAAAGGCTGCCGGCGCTCAGGTTGTCCAGGATCACCCCGTCGAACGTCGGCGTGGCGTCGGTATGAATATCCTGCGGAAGCGAGAGCGTGACATCCCCCGTGGAGCGATCGGCGATCACCTGACGCGGCGTTCCCGCGATCGATGTGACGCCGCTGTTCCGAATGTTGAGCGTCCCTCCAAGCGCGACCGAGGCATCGCCGGCAACGCCGGCCCCATATGCAATTTTGATCGAGGAGTTCGCCAGCTCCGCGTTGTCGATAGAGCCGGCCGGCAGATCGACCGATGTGCCGCGCACCGACAGATTTCCGCCGATCACCGCGTCGCCTCCGGTGCGAAGCCCGAGAGCCGCGATTGAATCGATATCGAGCCTGCGCGACCAGACCGGCGTTCCGGCGGCATCCTGCTGGAGCACCGCGCCGCGGCTGTTGGTTGATGGAAACACGGCGGCGCGATCGCTCGCATCCCCCACGATCATCGCGTTCTTCAACAGCCCGATCTCCGGAAACCGCGCAAACCGCACCGGGCCGTTGAACGCGGCGGAATCGTTGGCGATCAGATCTCCGTTGAAGATCGCGTTTCCTCCCGTCGTCTGATTTCCCTTCAGCGTCGTGTTTCCCGTCACCGTCAGATCGCCGCCGATGGCCGCATCACCCTTGATGTTCGCGGTGTTGGCGCGCACCGTATCCAGCGTAAGGCTGGCGGACCACATTGGGTTGGCCCCGCCGGGAGCAACCACCAGCACCTGATTCGGCCGGCCGATCGGAAGCTCGGTCGCCGTGGAGGCTGGGTCGCCATACCAGATCGCGCCGGCGGAGAGCGGGGCAACGTTCGTCACCGTCAGCCCGGCCGGTTCCCAGACTCCGCTGCCGGCGTTCCAGCGGAGAAGCTCCCCCTGCAGCGGCTTCCGCGCCGTGGTCACGTTCCAGGCCGTTCCATTCCACATCAGAAGCTGGCCGGCGGCGCTCCCCTCGATGATCCTGAGCGGATCGGCCGGCGTGCCGGTTCCGCGCAGCGGCGGCGTCGAGATGCTCACCGGAGGGCCGGGGTGCCATGCGCGAGTGAGAGAATCCCAGCGAAGCACCTGTCCGTTCGCGGCTCCCTGCGATGCCAGGCGAAGCGGATCGGAGGATGTCCCGTTGCCAGTGATCTCCGTGGCGACCACCACCCGCTGCGCGGCCGGCTTCCATCCCCTGCCGGCGGCATCCCAGACCAGTACCTGCCGGTCGGAATCCCCATCGCGCAGCCCGATAGGCGCGGCGGCGGAGCCATCCCCCCTCAGCGGCGGATCGACCTTCACCCCGGCCGTCCCCGGCCTCCATGCGCCCAGCGCGGCATCCCAGATCAGGGGCTCCCCGTCGGTGGCGCCCATCCGCGCGATATCGAGCGGCGAGCCCGCGGAGCCGTTCCCCGTAAGGCGCGGGGTGGTGACAACAGAGGAGGAGGCCGACTCCCACTGACCAGTCCCCGCGTTCCAGCGGATGACATCCCCATCCTTTGCCCCCGATGGCAGCGCGCGCGGCACAACCACGGCAAGCGTATCGCCGGAGATCCGTATCCCCGCCGTCCCCTCTCCCACCAGTACCAGATTTCCATCCAGCGCGTTGAGCGAGTGGACCACCCCCGGCGCGTTCCTGTCGAGCCGCAGCGAGTTCTCCGACTCGATCGACCGCATGGCATACGGGGCAGCCACGAAGCTGACACGCGGCGACATCTCAGGCTCCCCCTGAAGCTCCATCGCTATCCAGTAGGGCTTGTCGAACGGAAGCGAAAGCGGAGAGACGCTTCCGAGAATCGTCTCGAAAATTCCATCCACCGTACGCACGGTGGTCGTCTCCTTCCAGAGCGGCGTCCCCCCCGTGCCCGCATCGTAGATGCGAAATGTGATGGTGTAGGTGCTGTCGGGAACAGCCGTCCTCCTGCTGTCGGAGAGGACCCCCTGATACGAGAGGAGGCGTGGAAGCGGCCCCTGCGCCGCAAGACGACCGGTGATGCCGAGAACTCCCAGCAACAGGACCAAGGAGATGCGATATGCCCCGCGAAGGTTGATGGTAGACATGGTTTCGTGCGATTCTATAATTGGTTATCCGTTGTCATTATTTCCTGCGATTACACCCCCGGCGGTATGCCCGCGCGGGCTTCGATCCACGGGCCGCGCGGCCCGCTCACGTATCGGTTCTCAGAGCCGTCCCGGCTCCAGCGGAGTCGGCGCCCGCGCGCCCGGCTGGATGAAGTAGAAGCTGATCCCCGCCCTGATCCCCCGCATCTTCCACGATTCCCCCCGCACCAGATCGTTCACCCCCTGCCACAGATCGATCTCCGGCACCAGCAGAAGGTTCTTGTCCCTGTTCATTGGGAGATCGTAGCGGAGGCCGCCCATCACCGCCACATGGACGCGCGTCTCGTTCGGGAGATCGCCATCGTACAGGCCGCGCTGGCGGCTGTCGTTTTCAAACCGGATATCGCCGGGGGCCAGAATCTCCTCGCTCTGGTGGTATGTCCCGCCGATCATCATATCGGCGTGCGCCCCGGCAATCACTCTCAGGCCGGCAACCGCGCGGTACGAAAAAAGAGCATCCATCCCCAGCGCCGGCTGCGATACGCGGATGGTGTGGCCGAAGACCGCGGTGACGGTATCGCGGCCGGAGGTGACAAGCTCCCGCTCCTCCGCCTTCAGCTCCCCGCTGTAGGTGTTGAAGAGAAAACGAACCCCGGCGGAGAGCCGCGAAACAACCGGGATCTCGGTCGCGACGCCGAACACCACTCCCCCCCCGCTCCCATCCTGATAGCGCGGGCAACAGCTCGGCACGCCCGGAAGGCCGCTCATATCGGCGTTGTAGGCGAACACCTGGGCGCCGGCATATCCTCCAATCCTCCAAAGCTCGCTCTGAAGTGATGTCACGTCCGATGTGTTCTGCGCCGAAACGAATGCGGGCAGCAGCAGGAGAAGCGCCGTGGCGAGCAGGGGCCGTAGCAGGCGCGGGTCGATAAATCGTATCATATCCAAACTCTCGATGGGTGTGCTGTCGATTGTCGACATCATGGTTCGATCCCCCTGTTATCGGGTGATCAGAAGTCGCTGGGTCACCACCGCCGTCGGGGTGGTGTAGACCAGCATATAGGGGCCGCTGGGGATGCCGCGCAGATCGATCTCCGAACTGTAGAGCCGCTCCGCCTGGGCATCGGCATCGGCAAGGCGGGCCACGTCGTTGCCGAGCAGATCGACCAGGCGAACGTTGACGGGCCCGGACTCCGCCGCGACGAACTCCAGCGTGGCGCGGTCGACAACGGGATTGGGCCAGACGCGAAGCCGGGAGGCAAACGCGCCCGAGCGAATCAGCCTGATCTCTCCTCCGGCGCGGCAGACGCCGAGGAGGTCAAACACCCCCGGCTCCCGCACTGTCGCGATCCTCTCATCGCTGCTTTTCGTCCACTCGAACTCCTCGATCGTCAGCGGCGTGCTCTCTGAATCGCCAAGCGCCGCGACAAACTCCAGCTCCGCGATATTTCCATCCATCGTCTTCGCCACTCCATCGATCTCCAGCAGGCAGTCGCGATCGGCCGAGGTACACGCCGGGGTGCTCCCGGCCGCGCGGAGAAGCGTGTGGTTGAAGCGGATGCGGGCGTGGAATGCGCGCGGGAGAAACGGACGGCGCGTCCCGGAAACCGAGAGATGAATCGGCACCGTCAGGCGCGTCCCGACCTCGGCCTGGAGATGGGGAATCGAAACGCGGGTCACGAACTCCGGCCGGTACGCCCAGTACCAGAAACCCGCGTCGTGCCGGTCATCGATGTTCCGTATTGCCCGCCCCGCCGCCGTCTGCGAGAGCGTCCCCCGCAGCAGATGCGCGGAGTCTGAAACGGTCCCCCCTCCCCCGGCGATCACCGAGCGGGTAAGCGTTATCTGGGCACATGCGCGTGGCGCCGCCGCGATCCCCCCGAGGGCGATCGCGATAAACAGAGCCATGAACGACGGCGATTGAATAGTCATGAGCTGAACGGATTGAGGCGACGTAAATCGATCTGGATGCTCCGCTCGGCGCGGAGGAGTCGGTGGGGCAACACTGGAAGTGCTTACCGTGCGGCAAAACTACATGATATCCGAGGCGACGGAAAACATCGAAGGGGGGCATCGGGGGGGCGCCCCCCCAGTGCCCCCCTTCGATGTTTACAGATGATATGGTGATGTCGCTACCTTGGCCCCATGATGGACATGAGGGACATCCCCACATGATCCCCATTCAATCGATCAACCCGATCCGGCCATTTATGAAAGCCCCCTCGTTGCCCCCTCAATCCTATCTGACCGCCCAGGCTCTGCGCGAGCTGATACGCGCGGCACGGGGCGGATTTCCCCCCGACAGCGTGGGACGGGGATTGCGATATCACTCCCCGGAGCTTATGGAGGGGGATGCGGAGGAACTTGGCGATCTCCTGGCGGGGCTGGCCGCCACCGCGCGCGAACGCCTCCACGACGCGGGGATGGAGCCATCGCGGGCCGGACGGGAGGAGGTGATCCGGCTTCCCAAACGGGAGCGGGAATACGTCGTGAACATGGCCGCGCTCCTTGCCTATCTCTCCGCCTGTCATTTTTATCGACGGCATCCGACGGAGGCCCTCAACACCGCCAACGAGGCGCTTGGCTGGTGCATCACGGCCGGCGACCGCATTCAGGAATCGATCATCTGGCGCCTGCGGGCGCCGATCCGATCCGCCATGAACGATCTGGGCGGCGAAGAGGAGGATTGCCGGAAGGCGCTGGCGGTGGCGCGCGATTCGGCGGACCGCGGGGCCATCATCGCATCGCTCGGCAATCTCTGCTCCTTCCTGATCGTTCAGTGGCGGCTGGATGAGGCCGAGGAGTTGAGCACCGAGGGGCTTGCGCTGGTGAAGGGGGGACCGATGGACCGCCATTACCCCACGCTGCTGATGCACCAGGCGCGGATCATGATGTTCAGAACGCGCTACGGAGAGTCCATCAGCATGCTTCGCGAAGCGCTCCGCTGGTCCGGCGCCGATGAACAGCCGATGGAGCGCGCCGCCATTCTTGCCCATCTCGGCTCCGTCTATCTCCGGCTGGAACATTACCAGCAGAGCATCGAGTGCCAGCACGAGGTGGTGATGCTGGCTGAAACCCTGGGCGCCCACGGCGTGCAGGGATGGGGATACTACAGGCTGGCGGAGGCGCATATCAGCCTGAATGAGTTCGATCGGACGGAGGAGATGCTGGACCGCGCGGAGCAGTGCGCGCGGAACGATCCGGGGCGCGCACTCCGCCTCTCGATCGCCGCCAAACGGGCGCAGCTTTTCACCTTCCGCGATCGCCACGACGAGGCAGCCGATATATGCCGGATGATCCTCCATGAAGTAACAACCCTTCCCCGTCCCGACCTGGAAATGTTCGCCCACAAGACGCTGGCGGATGTGGCGCAACGGCGGGGCCGATACGACGAGGCGGAGAAGGAGCTGTGCAGGGCCATCGGGATATCGGACAGGGATTTTCCCCAGCGTTCGCCAACGCTCAGGGTCTGCCTGGCGGAGATCATCCATCTTCTGGGAAGGAACGCCGATGTGGTGAACATTCTCGGCGGGATCGCCGACGTACCATCGCTGAACCTGGCCGAACAGGTCCGCGTGATTCGGCTCCGGGGGGCGATCGCCGAGGCGAATGGCGATATCCGGAAGGCACTGGAGCACGAGCGGGAGGCAACGGCGCTGGAACGAACGCTGCTGGAGCGCCGCGCGGAGGAATCGCTGAAGAATGCGCGCATCGTGGCGGAAACCGATCGACTGGAGCGTGAGGCCGATCTGGAGCGCGAGCACCGCCGCCGCGTGGAACACGAGCTGGCCGAAGCGGTGGTATCGCTCGGCGAGAGGGATCGGATGGTTGATGCCGTGGAGCAGAAGCTCCGGATTGCGCTGAAAGGGATGGAGGCTTCGCGTGAGAAATCGGCGGTCAGCGTGGTGCGCGAGGCATTGAAGGAACTGCGGCCATCGTCCGGGCGACAGGAATCGCCGCTTCATTATCTGGCCGGCATCGACACGGATTTTTATCGGCGGCTCCGCGTCGGCTATCCCGATCTTACCCCGAAACAGGAACGGCTCTGCGGGCTTATCAGAGCCGGCCTTGCATCGAAGGAGATCGCCACGCTGATGGATCTGGAAGCCGAGGGGCTGAAGGCGCTCCGGAAGAGGCTCAGAAAACGGCTCGGCCTGCAACCTGCAGATAGGCTGGAGACGGTGCTGGCGGCGATATGATCGCGGATTCCCATGAACATCCACCCCGACCGCATGGCCGAACCGGCCGGCATGAATAGATTGCGACCGATTAAGCCGGCACGGCTCCGCGCCGTTATCCGCGCGGAGGCATTCAATGAGCATGACACGGACGGCTGAATGGCTATGAGAGATCGGCTGAAACTGATGATGAAGTTCGACCCGCAACGGCTCCGGGAGGATCTGACGCGCATTGAAGGCTCGGGCTGGACCGAACATTTCGTCCGCCGGAATTATGAAGGGGCGTGGAGCGTGATTCCACTGCGGGCGCCCGCCGGCGAACATCATGTGATCAGGATGATCTATCCCAATCCCTCCTGCACGGAGTTCGTCGATACCCCGTTTCTCGATGGCGCCCACTATGTTCAGGAAGTGCTTGCCTCCCTCGGCTCCCCTCTCGATGCCGTCCGGCTGATGAAGCTGGCCCCAGGATCGGTGATCAAAGAGCATACCGATCACGCGCTGTCGGCCGAGGAGGGGACCATCCGCCTCCATATCCCGGTGATCACCAACCCCGATGTCGATTTCCGCCTGAACGGCGAACGCGTGACCATGAATGAGGGGGAGTGCTGGTATCTCCGCCTGAGCGATCCGCATTCGGTGGCGAACCGCGGCGTCACCGACCGCGTCCACCTTGTGATCGACGCGCGGATCGATCGGTGGATGGAGGAGCGTCTGAACCAGGCGGAGATGGAGGCGATATCGCTGAACAGTTGAACACCATCATCCGCGACGTGAACAACCCGAATCCCCGAAATAATCCAACAGCCTCCCATGCAGACCGAAGCACTGAACAGCTCCCATGAGAACGCGCCCGATTCCGCCACCATCCGCCACGCAATCCGGCCGGGGGATATCGGCTCGATCGTCCATCTCCACGGAATTCTCTATGCGCGCGAATACAACTTCGACGCGACGTTTGAAGCGTACGTGGCCGGGCCGCTCGCGGAGTTCGTGATCTCCGGAACCGATCGCGATCGCATCTGGATAGCCGAGCGGAACGGGCGGCTGGCGGGATGCATCGCCATCGTGGCCGCCTCCACCGATCAGGCGCAGCTCCGCTGGTTCCTGGTCGATCCCTCGGCGCGCGGGCTTGGGCTGGGAAAACGACTGCTGGGCGATGCCGTCGCGTTCTGCCGGGAGCGGAACTATCGGTCGATCATCCTCTGGACCGTCGGCGCGCTGACCACCGCGGGAGGTCTCTACAGAGCGGCCGGGTTCCACAAGACCGAGCAGCACGCAACGCACCAGTGGGGAGTGGATGTTGTGGAGGAGAAATATGAGATGAGCCTGGAGGATGGTCAGCAGGATTTCCCTGCCGGGAGAATCATTTAAGCTGCTCGCGGTGGACGCGCCCGACATTCTTATCTCCTGACTTCCCACATATTCCGCGCTGAAAAATAGAGGCGGGGAACGGAAGCAGAGACCCGGAAAATCGGACGATTATCACTCTCCCGGCGCGCTGATATTTCATGTACTTCATCAGCCCAGCGACACGTAAACAGAGATGAATTCCCGAAAATGAAAGACCCGCAGCACAAGCTGAACCTGTTGATTGCGATGTTGGCCCGGATGTACGATAACACCCTGGCTGGGGAATGCCTGTCGGAAATCAATGATGGCAACCCTATCGGCATCTTGAAATCCAGAAGGACGATGGCCGAAATCATGATTATCCACGCCGAGAATAACAAACGAGGATATAGTGTCTCTTCCTGGACATTCAATCAGGGCCAGCTCGTCGAGCTTCCATGATTGCATTATCATCACTGGCGCCCTGCGGCTCTATTGTTTTTTATATCGGAAATTCGGAACATCAGAGCCTGACGTTCGCAACCGGCCACGGAAATCGAAATGAAATTCCTGATCCAACTGCGCTCACCAATGCCAATGAGGGAGGCGTATGGAATGACGCTTGAAACCGAGCGATTCATCCTCTCCCCCAAAAGGCGAATCCGGTAGTATGCGCCGTCAATTACGAATATTATCGTTGCCCTCATGATGAGGGGATCGCTCCTTTTGCGGCGCGGCAGGAACATCAAAAGGGCCTCGGCAATCGCCGAGGCCCTTTCAGTAATCTTTCATGCGTGATATTCTTCCCGGCACCGTCGGAAATTATCCGTACAGCCCGACCGAGAAGCGATCGCCGACCTTGAACTGCCCCTTCTGGAGCATCACCACTTCCGCCTTCAGATCATTATCGCCGACCTTCAGCCGGATATAATGGAACGGGCGGAGGCTGCCGACGCGGTAGGCATCGTTCTGGAACGGACGGGAGCTGGAGATATCGATCACACGGCGCGGACCGCCGCCGCCGCCGCTGGTGACGAACATCTTATCACCCGCCACGAAGCGCTCGTAGGAGTGAACGTGCCCGGAGAGGAAGAGCCGCGTCTTCCTGGCGTTCAGGAACGGCTTGGCGAAGCTCTCCACGATCTCCGTGCTCATCCCGAGATCGCTGTTGGTATAGGGAGGATGGTGCGCCGCGACCAGCACGCCACGCACCGTGGAGTCCTTGTCCAGCTCCGTGATCCAGTCGTTATAATCCTTCTCCTGGTTCTTGATCTCGCTGGAGCTCAACTGATCGAGATTCGTGTTGAGCGTGATCAGCGCCAGCGATCCAAGCCTGACAAGCGTATGGATGGAGCCATTCTGATAGGGGAAGCGATCGTAGCAGCAGTGGAGCGAGCGCGCCTTGCTTTCGCCATAATCGTGATTGCCGAGAATGGACCTGACCGGGATACCTCCCTCCACGATCTTCTCCATGCAGCGGTCGAAATATGCCCACTCGGAATCATCATCGCCGGTCACAACCTGATCGCCGAGCATCAGCAGCATATCCGGCTTGTCGTCGGCGATGGCGTTGAGGATCGCTTCGCGTTCGGTATCGTTCTGCGCGCGCCCCATGAAGTTGTACTCAGCCATGCTCGTGCGCTGGACATCGCCGACAATCGCTATCGTCTTCGGATTCAGGTTATCGACCCAGGAGCAACGGCGCGCAGGAACCGGCGGCGGTGCCGCGGCCTTTACCCCGGCCAGGAGCTTTGGGGCTCCAACTGAGGAAATTGCAAGTGCTGCCAGGAATTGTCGGCGACTCAACGTCATTGTAGGCTCTCCTGAAGCTCGATCCGGCCACGTATTATCGTGGTTCGGCGAGAAAAAATGAATACCACCTAGATAACGTACCAAAAAACGTGCTAGTTAGCAATCGAGATGATTATCATTCTAGAATGAAATCATCAGCGGCATCGAGGAACTGCCCTGTCTTGAGGACAACGTCGGACGGGCGTCGAGGGTGAATCTCCAGATGACCATCTCCATCCCACCACAATTCTCCGGCAACCTCCACGCGCGAGCCTACTCGCGGAACCACATCGAGAGAGTCGCCTTTTGCCTCGGGGAAAAGCTCCGCCCGTAAATAACGGGTGCCGAACATATCGGGGAGCCTGTAGGAGTAGTCGCCACGTTTGATGCGATCGAGGACAACCTTCTGCTTCTTGTTCAGAAACGATGTATCGCCGGGGTTATTGCCGACAAGATAGTTTGTCGCCAGCTTCTGATCGAGAAGCAGCGATGTCCTCCAGACCTGAAAACCGTAGCGGTCGGCGCTGTCAAGCCGGATATCGAGCGCCGTGACATTGCCGCTGGCCGCGCGCGATGATGCCTCCACCGTTCCGCGCACCTTTCCGAAGAACCCGAGCGGATACCAGCCGAACCCGGTGTAGGGCTTCACCTCGGTGTTGATGAAATCCATATTCCTGTCCAGCACATCCAGCTCATCCTCCGGCTGCGTTCCCATCAGATGAATCACATCCTGCGCGGTAGCAACCAGCGCCGGAACCCACCGGGGAAGCGCGTCGTGCTGATACGGCGCCAGCGCAAGCTCCACTCCCGTCGAGAAATTCCATGAGCCGATTCCCCTGTTCCCCTCCCGCAGCGGAACCATCCAGGCGGATTGCGCCATCACCTGCGCCGAGAGGATCGGGGTGATTCTGTAGCGCAGCCCAAGGCTAGGCTCCAGGCCGATATAGGTTTCCGCCGGCGCCACGCTCCCTCCCGGCTGGAAGAAGGCGGAGCCGACGCTCATCGAGAGCGGGAAGGAAAAACCGCGAATGTAGAGCGGAATCGCCAGCGACGCGCCTATACCGCCATTGAACAACACGCCGCTCTCGCCGTTCTGCACGTCCCAGTCCAGCCATCCCTGGCTGCGAACCGTGTAATCGTTGGCGCGAGCGTAGAGAAAAAGCCCGAAATCGGTGGTGCCGAGAGGGATGGCGATGTCGGCCTCGGCGCCGAATCCGCCGTCCAGTGCCTGGGTCATATAGGTCCGCCATGTAGCGCGGGCGGCGATCGTAAAGCGCGAACGGGGCCAGTAGAGCGATGGGTCGCGACCGAGCCATGTGGGGACAATCCCCAGGCTGAGCAGGGAATCGAGCTGCGCCGGGGTGGGGCGGGGATAGGCTACTCCATGCGGATACGGCTGCGCGCGACAGACGGCGGCAAGGCTCAGCATCAGCACGGCAAGGAGAAAAAATCGTCTCATCAGCACTCGCATTGTTCCGGAAAGAAGGATTCGATGATTCATCGCACTTGGAACCGCACCAATCTAATGCCGAAGTCACCGCCGACGGGGTGTCGGCGGAAGAATCGAGGGAATAAGAGGTCGGCTCCGCCGATCAGAGGGCGGATTCCACCTTCTCGATCTCCGCGGCGATCTTCCCCCACGACTCGTACTGATCAACGAGAAGCTTGTCGATCTGGATGATCCGCGCCTGAAGCGTCCGCGTCTTCTCGGCGTCGCTGTAGGCGGCCGGAAGCGCCATCGTCTCCGTGCTGGTCGTCTTCTCCTTCTCAAGCTCCGCGATTTTCGCCTCGATTACGGCGATTTTCTTCTTCAGATCCTTTGTTGCCGCGTACCGCCGGTTCCGCTGCTCCGCCTCCAGCCGCTTCCGCTCCCTGGCATCGGCGCCGGAACGGTCCTCGACCGGGGCTGGTTTCAGCGGCGCCAGCTTCATCACGCCGGGCTTCCCGATCTGCTCCTTCTGCAACTCGCCGCCGGCGGGCTTCTGCTTCTCCTGCTGCTGCGCGGCCGCCTGCGCCCCCCCTTTCGACGGGGTTTTCTTTGCGAACGCATCGTTCACCGTAACGGTGTTGTGCCTGCGGAGGTAATCCTCGATGCCGCCAAGGAACTCCTTGATCTTCCCGTGCCGGAACTCCGCGCACTTCCCCACGATCCCGTTCAGAAAATCGCGGTCGTGCGAGACGATGATGATGGCGCCGTCGAACGCGATCAGCGCCTGCTTCAGCACTTCCTTGCTCTTCATGTCCAGGTGATTCGTCGGCTCGTCGAAGATCAGAAGGTTGACCGGCTCCAGCAGGAGCTTGGCGAGCGCCAGGCGGGATTTTTCGCCGCCGGAGAGGACGCCGACAGTCTTGAAGACATCATCGCCCTGAAAAAGAAACGCTCCCAGCAGCGACCGGAGCTTGGTGCGGATCTCCCCCGTCGCCACGGAATCCAGCGTATCGAGCACCGTTCTGCGGGGGTCCAGATCCTCCGCCTGATGCTGCGCGAAATAGCCGATGGAGACATTGTGCCCGATAATCCGCTCCCCGTTCTGATACGGCTCGATCCCGGCGATAATCCTGCTGAATGTCGATTTTCCCTCGCCGTTACGCCCCAGAAACGCCACCTTCTCCCCCCGTTCCAGCGCGAAATCGACGGAATGGAGGACGTGGTTATCGCCATAGCTCTTATCGATCCCCTTCATCTCCACCACCACGCGGCCGCTTCTGGGGGCCGGGGGAAACCTGAAGCTGACCGATGATCCCTCCGACTCCAACGGGCCAACGCGTTCCAGCCGGTCCAGCGCCTTCACGCGCGACTGCACCTGCGTGGCCTTGGTGGCCTTGTAGCGGAAACGATCGATGAACTTCTCGGTATCGGCGATCATCTTCTGCTGGTTCTCGTAGGCGGACTGCTGCTGCTCCCGGCGCGCCTCCCGCTCCACCAGATAGCGGGAATAGTTGCCGGTGTAGATCGTCAGCCGCTGCATCGAGAGCTCGTAGATCTTGTTGGTGATCGCGTCCAGGAACGTGCGATCGTGGGAGATCAGAAGGATGCTCCCCTGATACTTCTGGAGGAAAATCTCCAGCCATGTGAGCGACTCGATATCCAGATGGTTCGTCGGCTCATCGAGCATCAGCAGGTCCGGCTGGCGGAGGAGGAGCTTTGCCAGCTCTATCCGCATCTGCCATCCGCCGGAGAACTCGCGGCAATGGCGATCCAGATCCTCCGGCAGGAACCCGAGCCCCATCAGCACTTTTTCAACTTCTCCCTTGGCGGAAAAGCCGTTCATCGACTCGTATCGATGCTGCACCTCCCCCATCTCGATCACAAGATCGTGGAACTCCTGGCTGTCGTGATCGGTTCGGCTGGAGAGCTCATCGCTCATCCGGTCGATCTCCTTTTCCAGCTCGATCACCTCGCCGAACGCCTGCATCACCTCATCGCGGACGGAGCAATCGCTCAGGACGATTCCCTCCTGCGGCAGATATCCGATCGAGGCATGGCGGCTGGCGCTGATGCGGCCGTCATCCGGCTGCTGCTGCCCGATCAGCGCGCGCATGAGCGTGGTCTTCCCCGCCCCGTTCGCCCCGATCAGGCCGATCCGTTCGCCGGGGCTGACCATGAAGTTGACATCGCGGAAGAGATATTCTCCACCGAACTGAATTCCAAGAGATTGCGCTGCGATCATGCTACATTTCAGGATTGGGGTTATCCGCCGGCGCGCTTCCCGCGCCGCACGTTACGGACGAACCTGCAAGATAGAGAATGCGCGGCATGCGATGGCGTAAGAGATTTATACATCTCCCCCTAAACCCCCTCGATCGTCCCGAACAACTTCTTCAGCTTCTTCTCCCCCACGCCGTCGGTCACCACCAGAAGAAAATCCCCCTCGCCGATCACCAGATCATCCGGCGGCATCTTGTGGAGCATCCGCTCATCCCCCTGTCCCCTGCCGATGCCGAGAAGCACCGTGTTGTAGTTCTTCTTCAGCTCCCAGAACGCCTCGCCATACGGGCGACCCCGGTAGGGATTTTCCGTGAGGACGCGGTACTGCTGGATATCGTAGTTGCCGGCGGCATCGGTGGCGGAGAGGAGGTCGTTGCTGAAGACCGCGACATCGGGCTCGAAGATGTAGCTGGCGATCATCTTGGAGGCGATCTCGTTCTGCGACAGCGCGTAGGTGACGCCGGCCGAACGGAATGTCTCCTTCAGATCGGGGTTTTCCAGCGTCACCAGATAATGGAGATCCGCGTATTCCTTCTTCAGGTTGATGATGCTGATCAGCTTGTCGGTATCGTTCCCGGAGTTCAGCAGAATCACCGAGGCGCTGCTGATATTGGCCCGCTCGAACGCCGAGACGTTGTGCAGCTCCGCGAAGAGGACAAAGACCTGATCGCCGGGAAATGATTCGTGGATGTGATCCACGTCATCCTTGGAGTCGGTGATGATGGCGATGCGCCTGTCGGCCGCGACAAGCTGCCCGGCAACCGACCGCGCGAAGGAATCCCATCCGATGATCACGATATGTCCGGTGAAGTTTGTGCCGTTCATGCCGAGCTTTTTCCTTTCCCGTTTATCGATAATCCGTTCGTTGACCATCCCGACCAGAAACCCGAGCAGGCCCAGGCTCCCCAGCAGAAACGCGAACCCGAGCCCGCGCCCGGCCATCGTCACCGGAAACTTGTCGCCGTAGCCGACGGTGGTAAGGGTCACGAGCGAGTACCAGACCGCGTCCTGAAATCCCTTGATATTCCCCCCTTCGCTATCCCGCTCCACCATCACCAGCAGCGTCAGGAGGAGGAGATAGATCACCAGCCCGATCGCGAGGTTCCTGCGTAATTTCGGTTGTTTCATACCGGCATGCCTTCGGCATCAGATGTCCGTGGGGTTGGGGGTGCCCCGCCCCGGAAATGGGCGGAACATCGCGGAAGGTAGCGCCAAGGCCACACGCCCTCCAAGGGCGCTTTTCGCCGGACTGCCGTTTTACCGGGCATCGCGGACGGCAGCGCGCCACGAACCGGCGGAAAAGCGGCCCCGGAGAATGGGCATCAGGATTATTTTTCGTGGCTATCACGTCGCCGACTGCTAATTTTGCGCGCCTGGTCCCCCCCCCATGAAGCCCGCTTGCCGCTTGCTGGCGTATATATTCATGCGGAGGAATGCCGGAAGGGATTTCTCGCAGCGAGCCGGCGACCCATTCCTTATCATGTTCAGCCCCTTGCCGCGGAACGGCTTTTCCCGGGAGAGCCCATTGCACAGAGCAGAGAACGCCCCGGAGCTTCCCGCGCGCATTCCGTCCGGCACCCGTCCCCATATCTTGGAGGTCCGATGAACCGTATCGTCCGTTTCAGTATCAGCACTCTCTCCGCGTTTATCGCCATGCTGTGCTCGTTCGCGTTGGTGGCGCACGCGCAGGGCTCAACCCCGGCGGAGCCCGGCCCCTGGCCCGACAGCCTTCGGGGGCGTGGTGGGTTCACCAAGGAGGAGGTGGAACGGCTGAAGGCCCTGAAGATCAGCGGATACATCCAGGCGGACTGGCTGCATTTCGACCGGCGGGATTCCGCCAACGGACAGGCGTTCTACTGGGACGCGCGGAAGAACCTCTTCACCATCCGGCGCGGCCGCGTCAAGCTGGTCTACACCAGCGGCAACATGAGGGTGACGGTCCAGCCTGATTTCACCGAGCGTGGCGTGGTGCTCAAGGATGCCTACGGCTCGGTCGATCTTCTCCCCAACGAGGCATTTACGGTGGATGTGGGCCTGTTCCTCCGTCCGAACTTCGAGGTTGCCTACTCCTCCTCCCACCGCGAATCGCCGGAGCGCTCCCAGGTGACGCTGGCATTCTATCCGGGAGAGCGGGATCTGGGATTTATGTTCACCTCGAAACTGGACCTCGCCGATGCGTTCCAGCCGCGCATCCAGCTCGGGATGTTCAACGGTGAGGGGACCGCGCCGGAGCGCGATCCGTACAAGGATATCATCGCCCGCGTCACGCTTCCCCTTCCGTTCGGCGCCACATCGCCGGTCAAGGCAAACGTGGGGGCATCCTTTTATTATGGCGGCATCCCGCAGACCGACAGCATGATCGTCAAGGTGGTGAACAACGCCAACCGCCCGGCCCCGAACGATGCGACCGGAAGCTGGGCAGGCTGGGGGAACAAGCGGAATGTCAATGTGGAGGCCCAGGTGACGATGGATCTTCTCGGCATCGGCAGCACGATGCTCCGCGGGGAGTTCATGACCGGACAGCGCCCCACCTTCCCCTCCTCCAGCAAGCTGGTGGAGCTGCGGAACCAGAGCGGCTACTACGCCTACTTCATCCAGAATATCGGCAAGCATTTCCAGGCCGTCGCGAAGTACGACATGTTCGACAGGAACACCGACCTTACCGGCAACTTCGCCACGTCGATCGCCGACATGGCCTCCACCGTCTTCGGGTTCGGCGGCAATATCTTCGTCGATAATCTCCGCATCACCCTCTGGTACGATATCCCCCACATCGCGGAGGGAGAGCTTGCCAAGAAGGATGGCAACGGCGATTTTCTGGCGTTCCCGGATGTCAAGGACAACAAGGGGACGATCCGCTTCCAGTACATGTTCTAGAACGCGATGATGATGATTTCATCGAACAAGGCCCGGCGCTATCGTCGGGCCTTGTTCGTATCGGGAGCCGTGGCAAGCTCCAGCCGCACCAGATTGCTCATCGCCTCGGCATCGCCTGCGCCGCACATCTCCATCGACGGGCGGAGGGAGTTGCAGACCTCCGGTCGCTCCGGCATGCCGAAGATCATGCAGCGGTTATCGCCGGTAAGCTGAACGCAGCGCGCCCCCGCCGGTTTGCCGTTCGGCATTCCGGGAATCGGGGAGGAGATTGATGGGGCGATGCAGCATGCGCCGCATCCGGTTCGGCATTCCATGATGATATGATGTCATTGTTCCCCCTATAACCCCCATCCATTCCGAAGCACGCGAAGGATATTGCCGCGCATGATGTTATCGACATCGGCGGCGGAAATGCCGGAGCTCTCCAGGCGATGGCGGAGCGCGATGAATTTGGAGGAGTCCTGGAGGTCATCGGCGGGATCGGTGAAGCCGTCGAAATCGCTCCCGATCGCGATATTATCGTATGTCCCGGTCCGCTGCCTGATATACTGGATCGACCGGACCACGGAATCGAGCCCCGGCTGGAACCCGAGCAGCTTGTCATCGTGACCGGAGAGCCAGTAGTTGAGCAGGATGATGCCGATCACGCCGTTGCACGCCTTGATGGCATCGATATCGGCATCGGATGCGTTCATCGGGGCGTTGAAGATACCGGAAACTCCGACGTGGGAGATCACCAGCGGGCGCTTCCCGTGGTTGATGCCGTAGATCTGATTGCGGGTCGCCGGGGTGCAGTGGGTAAGGTCGACGATCATCCCGATCTCCAGCATCCTCCGCACCACCGCCTCACCGGCGGGCCGCAGCAGCGCGCCGAGGTCCGGCTTGAACGTACAGCCGATCATCTGCACCATCGACGGAGGAAGCCCCATCACCGGCGAGACAAGATCATTCGGAAAGAAATGCCCGAGCGTCAGGGCGCATACGCCCGCCTTGAAGAGCTTGTGGAGGTTGACGATATAGTCATCGACCGACGCCAGCCCACGCCCCAGACTGTGACCTCCCTCCACCGTGTGAAGGACCGTGGTTTTTCCCGCCGTCAACCGCTCGTTCAACTCGCCGTTGGAACGCGCGACGGCAACATCGAACCCCTTTCCGCGTGCCTTCTGGATGTTCGCCTCGAAGAGGTTGATCACCGCCATCGTCTGATCGAACGGCTGCGACGGATAGCTGTTCTTCTCGATCCTGCCGTCGATGCCGTTCCAGAAGAACCTGATCATCGGATAGGTATCGCGAAGCACGGGGCAGAATTCCAGAAGCCCACGCTCCGGGAGATAGACCGCCGAGAGAATCGCCTTGAGATTTCCCTCGGCCATTTTGGGCAGATCGACCTGCATCTCGAACGGGTCCCACCCGCTGATGGTGCCGTGCCGCTCCCAGAATGTGCGGTTGAACAGCGAGATCTTCAGCGTCGGATGGCAGTGAATGTCGATGTTGTAGCTCATGTCTCCACTCCTGATCGGGATTGTGAATAGTGTAGTATCGATGGAACAACATGGCGCGATTCAGCCCACGCGACGCTACGTAAGGGCTACGTAGCGGGGACGATTCCGATTGATGATCCATCGACGTGTCCGTTTGTCTGGGGAAGTCTGTTTCGATCCGATTGTGGCATCTGGTGAATCATCGCGAACCCGGCCGCCATCGAGGCATCGGACACAACACGGCCCGCCCGGATCGGCCATCCGGGCGGGGCCCCTCTTCTCAGCGCTCCTGACAGGCTCCGTTCATTGTGCTACTGGTTGACGCCGTGCGTCACCACGCGCGATCCGTCGGCGATATTCGCGCCGGCGGCAAGCTCTTTCGCCCTGCCGGCAAGCGTTTCCACGACGCGTCCCAGCTCCGACTTCAGCGCTGCATCGGCGGTGGAGGCCGCAATGGCGGCAAGCTGCCCGGCAACTTCGAGAATGCCGAAGTGCGGACGCGGCCATCCGGGGAACGGAGTCCCGCAGACAAAATCGATCTCCTCCGACATCATTGATGAAGCCGCCCCTCCGAACTCCTTCCCGGCTGTATCCTTCACTCTGCCGCTGAGAGCCTTGATCGTGGCGGCGGTATGGATCGCGGCAACATGCGCGTTGATGGCACTGGCCGGCACGCGGAATTCCGCCTCATTGACATGAATGGTCGCCTTGCTGAGCCTGGCGACATCGATGTACGGCCATATCCACCGTGGGAATTCGCTGAGATCCTGATCTGGACCGATCATAACCCGCCCTCCTGATTGAAATGATTATTCAATCCATCCGATCCCGGATGAACTGGGGCGAACCTACGATGCGATGGTCACGAAAATCTGCTCAACAGAACGGCAGAGCCCGGCAAATTATGGGTAAAAGATGTCGAAATCGGGCGGGATTGGAGGATTTTGCGGCGGGTCAGAAAAAAATCGCGGTTGGTGCACTTTTTTTGAATTCAACGAAATCCAGCGTGTTGAAACATACGTATTATTCTCTGGTGGCAGTTCAATACCAGTGCGGCAGTCCAGGTCGCGAGAACGGAACACAATGAGGTCATGTCAGACAGCCCTCGGGAAGAAGGTCTCCGAGGGCTGTCTGGCTATATACCCCCATCAATCAGCGCGCCCCGCAGCAGCCCACGAAATCATCGCTCTTCCAGTGATCTATCCCGCACCAGAACGCCCGCCAGGTTCTATCGGTCAGGGCATTCCCGAACGTGCTGCTGACCGAAAAATACCGCTGGTAGTGGGCGCGGGTCCGAATGTCGGCGTCGATCAGGCGTGCAAGCGTGGAAAGCGTGGAAACGCTGTAGCCCGGCAGACCATAGGCGGAGGCAAAATCGTACTCCTTCTTCCAGCCCCAGCCTTCCGACGCGTTCAGGTCCACATACTCCGTCGTGTAGTTGTGAATGGCGGCGGTCACCGGGCTGAATTGGAAAATCTGGAATGCCGGGTTGTTGTCGTACACGGGGCTGACCGCGGGGGAGATATGGATGTATCCTATGGCGGCGCCGCTATCGACCAGCAGGCGGAAATCATCGACGTGGGTATGGCCGGCAAACGATGCCTCGATCACCGCGTGATGCTTCAGCAGCAGCCCCTCGAAACCGGCCTCGTACTGATCGCCAAGGAACGGAACCGGCTTCGGCCCGCAGATCCCGCTGCTGTCCACCGAGCCGAAGACATCGATCCCTGGGGGAATATGATAGACCAGCCACGCCCGCTCCTTTTTCGCCAGGCAGTCGGCGAGCGCGGAATCGAGCCAGTGAAGCTCGGCCATGCCGGGATCGGGAGCGCCGGGAGCGCAACTGTTTCTGTATTTTGCCGAGAAGAAGATCGTATTCAGGACGATGATTCTGTGGCGCGCCACGCCGGGATTGGCGATGGAATAATATCCCCCGGTCGCGAACTGCCGCTTCATCTGATCTCCCGGCCGTCCCATCAGCGGCGCCCACAGCCGCGCAAAATCCTTCAGGAACTCCGAGGCCGGCCCCACCTGATAATTTCCGCAGTAGGAATCGTTGTTGCCGAGCGCCGGAATCACCGGCGTGGCGGGATAGTACGCGGCAAACGTCCCGGTCAGAAACTCGAACGTGTTGAAGATGAAGAGATCATAAGCCGCGTCGCTGCTGTCGCCGCCGTACCGGTTCACGGCGGCGTTGAAGGTGTTCCGGAACCCGTGCGCGAGAAAATCGCCGGTGATGATGATGAACTTTGGATGCGGATTGGTCTTCCGCATGTGATCGAGCATCGAGATCAGCAGCGGATAGGTGGTTTCCTCCCCGTAGCTGCCGGGCTTCCGTGGCGGAAGCGACCGGAAGAGCGGCTCCCACTTGCTCCCCCGGCCATGAAGGATGCGCGATGCTATGGCAGAATCGCTCAGGGGATTGAAGTGAATATCGGAGATGGAGACAAATGTGGCGGTATCGCCGGCCGGCGGCGTCCCAGCCGTGATGCCGGCCCGCAATGGAAGCGCGACGATAAAAAGAAAAGCGCAGATGGCGAGAAGGTTTCCCGGCCGCGGCCGGCGCAAGAACGTTGACATCGAGAATCTCCGGATACTGGCGAATGATTGATGTTGAAAAAGGGACAAGTTAGGAAATCGATCGCGTGCGCGGGGCGATGCCCCGCGCACAAGCTATGGCGCCCCGTTGGGACGTAGGGCAAATCCTTGTCTTCGTTCCTTCTTCCAAGCCCCGAAGGGGCACAATTCCTGGGCGCGGGAGATCGCCCCGCGCCCGTATTTCAGGAGAAACACCATGCGCCTGCCGGTTATTCAGGGATTCATCAGGAGAAGACTGCTTGTCAATTTCAGGGTGGATGCGGATGTAATGAGCCGGTTCCTCCCCGCCCCCTTCCGCCCGAAACTGCACGATGGGCACGCGATCGCCGGGATCTGCCTGATCAGGCTGGAGGGAATTCATCCGGCCGGAACGCCGGAATGTATCGGCATCTCCAGCGAGAACGCGGCGCACAGAATAGCGGTGGAATGGAACGGCCCCAACGGCGAAACGCTGGAAGGGGTCTTCATCCCGCGGAGAGATACGGGGTCGCGCCTCAATTATATCGCCGGGGGAAGGCTGTTTCCGGGAGTGCATCACCTTGCATCGTTCAGCGTCACGGATGACGGCGCGCATATCGACCTTGTGATGAGATCCCGCGATGGCGATGTTGCCGTGCATGTCCGCGGCGCGGACGCCGATCTGCTTCCGGCCACCTCCTGCTTTGCATCGCTCGCCGAATCCTCGCGGTTCTTCGAGGGGGGAAGCCTGGGCTACTCGGTCACGCGCGAGGCAGGCCGTCTTGACGGGCTGCTCCTCCGGACGCTGGACTGGCGCGTGCGGGCGCTCGATATCGAACAGGTGGAATCCAGCTTTTTCGCGGATCGGAAGCTTTTTCCGGAGGGGACGGTGGAGTTCGATCACGCTCTGGTGATGCGCGATATCCGGCACGAGTGGTACAAGGCGGAGGATATGTTTACCGATTGATTTCCCCCGCGCTCCATCATGGATCAGTCCGGATATTGTGCGTAGATTCCCGGCCCGGCTCTCCGCGCCGGCATCGCGATAGTTCCAACGATGGAACAGCAGTGGAAACAGGCAGACACCGTGGTTGTACGTCCGGATCAGGACGGATGGCGACGGAAAATATCACCCCATCAACCTCGGCCCCAGCAATCGAGATTGAGCACAGGCACGCGCCGTGATCGTTCCGGCAACTGATGAATCGACCGGCACCGGAGGGCGCCAGCGGATCGGCGCCGACAGGGACCATCCGGCTTCGAGAGCGGAGCGGAGAGCCGCGCGGCCGGATATCAACCTCGCAGAGAATCTCCATGAGCTTGTTCAGGAAGCTGTTCGGCGGCGGTAGCGATGGCCCCCATCGGGAGCCGATCGGCGATGAAGCGCGGTTCATCGCCGAGTTTCGCGCGGCCGTGGAGAACTTCATCATCATCTCCGGCTTCCCGCAGTTCCAGTTCGATCTCCTCCACCCGATCACCCTGGAGCCCGCACCCGCGCACAGAGCGCTCCCCAGGGCCTTCCGGGAATGGAAGGAGATTCACTCCCCGTGGGATCGCCGGGCGCTCTTCCTCCATCTCTTTCTGGAGTCGGCGCACGACGCGATGAGGCCGTGGCAGATCGCCAATATCCTGACGGCGGTCCGGCGACCGAACGATGCGCTCAGGCTGCTGGACGGAATCCCCGAGCCGATGCCGGAAGCGCCGGATTACGCACACCATGCCGCGGCGTTTGCGCGGGCGTACATCCCGCTGGAGCAGTTCACCGCCGCGCTGAACTGGGCGCGACCCGCCGCCGCCGCCGCCCCCGATGACCGGGGGATTCGCGTTGTGCTGGCGGACACGCTTGCGCTGAACGGATGCCGGGCGGAGGCATTTACCATCTATACCGAACTGCTGCGGAGAAATGCCGGAGAGGATGCCGATGCCGACCCGATCGATGAGATGTTCCGAAGCCAGTTTTCCCGCGAGGAGGGGGCGGTTCCCTCGCCGATATTCGCCATCGAGATGGGGGAACGGATCAGCGAGCGCTCCTGGGCGGCGGAGTTCTGGAGAAAGACCGAGATCGAGTTTTACGACAGCCCATATTTCCGAATGCATCACGCCTACCATCTGGGGAGGATCGGGGAGATGAACCAGTCGTTCGCCAAGCTGGCGGCGCTTGTGGAGGAGATGCCCTGGCTGCGGGAGGCGAGCCTGAATCTGCTCAGATATTTCGAGCATTTCGACCCGGCGGGGGATACTCTGCTGCCGGAACTTCAAGCCACGTTGCGTCGCACGATCGCGGAGCGGGGATGGACCACCGAGGGGATGACGCCGATCGAGATCGCCTTCGGCACCGGCACGTGGCGGCCCGGCCACGGCGGCCGATAGACCGGCCAACGGTATGGAAACAACCCCGGAGAATTCCCGGACCGGCCCCAATGGGGTGAGCTCTTCTCAGTTCCAACATTCGCTCATGGATACCGATATCACGGAAGATCTTGTTCAGGCCTGCTTCGACGGCGATATCGAGCGGGTGCGGGCGCTTATCGATTCGGGAGCGGAGATCAACCCATCCGATCACGGATGGTCGCCACTCCATGCCGCCATCGAGAACATGTGGGAGGATGTGGCCAGGCTTCTGGTGCGGCGTGGCGCATCGCTGACGACCACCTGCCTGGGATTCAGCCCGCTGCATCACGCCATCGATATCGAGATCGACGCCGCCGCGCAGTCCAACGCGCCGGAACCGCCGGAGCCGGTGTTGACGGAGATCCTTCTGAATGCCGGCGCCGACATCAACGCGCAGGACGATTACGGCGAAACCCCTCTCCAGATGGCAACGCGACGTGGACATGCAAAGGCGGTGATCGCGCTTGTCGCACGTGGGGCACGCAACCTCTGAACCGTCTCTTTACGCAATTCGGTAACAGCATGATACGTGAGATCGCCCCATAACCCGCCGCTTCGTATGTTCGTTTCCAACCGCGTCCGGCCGGACGCCCGGCACAACATTCCCCGAGGATACCGATATGCCAGCATCGATCGCCCAGCAGCCCGAAGTTTCCGAGTACGCTCCCTATTATGAACAATACGTCTCCCGCTTTCCCGGCGGAGATGTCGTTGAAACCCTGACCCGGCAGCTTGATGAAACCACCGCCTTTTTCGCCGGAATATCCGAGTCGGAAGCGATGCACCGGTATGCGCCGGAAAAATGGAGCATCAAGGAAGTGCTCGGCCATATGATCGACGGCGAACGGATTTTCGGATATCGCGTCCTCCGCTTTTCCCGCAGCGACGCGACGCCGATCGAAGGGTTTGATCAGAACGAATATGTACGCAACGGCGCATTCGACCGGATTCCGTTGAGCGATCTGGTGGAGGAGTTCACGCTTCTCCGCCGCGCCAACATCCACCTGTTCCGCCATCTGGATGATGAAGGCTGGAAGCGTGAGGGAGTGGCAAGCGGCTATCCCGTCAGCGTGCGGGCCCTGGCCCGTATCATCGCCGGCCATGAAATCCACCATCGCGAGGTTATTCGCGAACGATATTTATCGTAATCACGAATCAACATCGATAATCAACCCGGTTCCGGAATTCCATTCTATGCCGATGGAACCATGATGGATGGTCGGCGCGCCCGGCGATTTGCGATAACCACGGCGATCGCCCTTGCCGCGATATACTGTTTTGCCGCGGTGTCAATCGCGGTCTTTGGGCTGCGCGATGATATCGCGGTGGCGGACGTGGCGATTATTCCGGGAAACACCGTTCAGCGAGACGGCACTCCCTCGGCTCGGCTGGCGGCCCGGCTGGAGAGGGCCATCGAGCTGTACAGGGAGAAAAACATAAGGGATATCATCGTCAGCGGCGGCATTGGGGAGGAGGGCTGCAACGAGGCGGCGGTGATGAAACAATATCTGGTGGCGCACGGAATTCCGGGAAATCATATCTATCCCGACAGCAACGGACTGACGACGTATCACACCGCGCGCAATTCCGCCAGGATAATGAAGGCGCACGGATGGAGGAACGCGATGGTGGTTTCCCAGTATTTTCATATTCCCCGGACGATGCTGGCGGTGGAGCGCTCCGGAATATCGCCGGTATATTCGGCGCACGCGAATTATTTCGAGCTGCGTGATATCTATTCCCTGATGAGGGAAGTGCCGGGATATTTCGATTATCTTTTCAGATCGTACGAATAATCGCGTCATGCGCGGCACGTCGGATATATCATTTCCATCATGAACGGCAGCCGGGTGATACTGGTCGCAATTCTCACCGTCCGGCGGAGTCATCTCGATGAATTCCGGGCATTTGAACGGCTCGCCGCCGGGGTAATGGCGAAATATGGCGGCGCGATCGAGCGGACGGTTGTGGCGGATAATCCCGATGATGACGGCACAGTGAAGGAAATCCATATCGTGGCGTTTCCCGACGCCGGGCGGCTGGCGATGTACCGCCGGGACGACGAGCTTGCCCCTTTTCTCCACCTGCGGGCCGCATCGGTGATATCGACGGAGATATTGGCCGGTACGGATGGCCCTGATTATTCCTGATGTGCGGGGCCATGCCCCACGCAGCAGGGATTGCGCCCCTCCGGGGCTTGAAGAAAGGAAGAGAAGATTTGATCAAGCCCCAACGGGGCGACATAGCTTCTGTGGGGGGGACAACCCCATGATGTTCAACAGTCAGCTAAGTAATTTGTACGTAGCATTCCTGATTCACCACCGGCGTAGATTTGTATAAAACCGATGGGAAGCTCTGCCTTCGCGTTTTGCGATACGTATCGTGAAAGCGCATCGGGTCACCGAATTTCCGATATATTTACTCCGACGATGCACGGAACGCTTACAGATCCATTTTCGGGCTACGGATATTCATCCACGCTCAACCGATCAGTGACACGATATATTTTCGGAATATCCCTGGCGCTTGCGGGGCTCAACCACTTCATCAATCCGGCCGGTTACGTTCGAATCATCCCACCGTATCTTCCATTCCCCCAACTGCTGGTGGGTCTGAGCGGCCTTGCCGAGCTGCTCCTTGGCGTGCTGATTCTGTTTCCACGGTATATGAGGCTGGCCGCGTGGGGGTCGATCGCGCTGCTGATCGCGGTTTTTCCGGCCAACATCCACATGGCGCTCCATCCCAGTTATTTTCCCGGCATCGATCCGGCCATTCTCTGGCTCCGGTTGCCGTTGCAGGCAGTGTTTATCGCCTGGGCCTACCGATATACGCGCCCGGCGTACCGCCCCTGAACGCACCGGGAGGAACATTATTCCGTGGTGGCGGCCAGCGCATAGGTTTCCCGTCGGAGGAACTCCGCCATTTCAGCATCCCCCGCGAACTCCGTCATCCTGTGGGGCGATATCGGGTCGCCCACCATCACCGTGATCTTCATCCCCTGCTTGTTCAACAGCTCGCGCACGATCAGCGGCGCCTGAAGGCCGCGGTTGATCATGCCGACCAGATGAAACGGAAACCGATTATTGATTGAAAAGTAGACGGGGAGCACCGTCGCGCCGCTCCGTCTGACCAGCCGGGCCAGCGTTGGGCTCCAGGGAGTATCGGCAACGCGGCGCTCGCGACGGATCGGTTTTGAAACGGCACCGGCGGGAAACATGCCAAGCGTATTTCCATCGCGCAGCCATCGGAGCGCCTCCCGCATCGGCCCGATGTTGAACCGTGGGGAATCGCTCCGTCCGTACGGGTCCACCAGAATCAGCTCATCGCGAAGGCCGGGGAGAATCGAGAGAAGATGCAGCGCCATGACCCTGGCATCCTGACGGACTGAACGGAGCATCTCGGCAAGGATCAGCCCTTCCAGCATGCCGGTGGGATGATTGGCGACGGCGATCAGCGGGCCATGTTCAGGAATCGGAACGGAGCCACGTCGCATGATATCCCACGTAATCTCCATCTCCCGCAGCACCTCGGACATGTAGCATCCATCGGCCGCCCTTCCCCAGGCCGCATCGACGATCGACTGAAATCGCCGGAGGCCAAGCAGTCGCACGGCGACATCCCGCAGGAGGAGCGAGCGGCCGGGGAATCGTGGAAGCGCCACATCCAGCAGCTCATCGATCATCTCCGCAAAGCGGGGAACATCACGCCGCCGCGCCAGGCTCTCCATCTCCATCACCGATTGAAGAACCACTCCCCTCCGCCAATCACCCTGGCCCCGATGCCAAGACCTGTCCCCCCCGCGCCGCCGATGCTGAACTCGAGGATGGGAGTGGCGGCAAACGCGCCGACATTGCGGGTAAAGAAATATTCGAGGCCGGCGAGGAAGGTCATATTCGTCTGTGAATCAGCCCCCGTGGAGCCGGTGAACGCCAGATTTCCCTGGACAAACGGGTTGACGACGCCATCGAACATATAGCGGACAAACGGGCCGATGGCATAGGAGGAGGAGCTTGCAGCGCCGCCGGACATATGCCAGAGGTTGACAATCATCCCGGCCTGAAAGTTCGGCGAGAAGGCATACTGCCCTGAAACGCCGTCGATGTTCACTCCGATGCCGAACTGTTCGCTGGGAAGTGTGCCGCCGGTGGTTCCCTGGGCATGTGCGCGCTGGACTGTCAACGCAGCTCCGAGGAGCAGTGCCGTCATGAGAAGCCTGTTGAACTTCATGCTGAATACCTCATTAACCGAAATGGATGTACCGCGCATACGAACCATACGCGGCGTGTGAACGATGGGCCGGGGTGAAAGTGGCGGCAAATATACTAGGGTTGCGGGATGTGTCACGCAATGCTTCCGCTATCCGTGAATCACGCGCGGAAGGCCTCATCGCCTTTCATGGGACACAAGGGGGCAACGGCATCGGAGATGTCGCTGATGGCGTCTCCACCCCGGTACTCCTTCAGGTTGTCATGCACTTCAAACGACGGAACGATATTCCCGGTGAAGAGGGAAACGGCCTGCGAACCTTCTTCCCAAAGGGAAACCTGGCGAACGCGTATGCAGTGGAGAACGCCCTCCCGGAACTGCCGTCCGCGCGCTGCCGGCTCTCGGAAAATGCTATGAGGACCGTTCAGGACCGGGTGGATATCACCGCGAACACGCGGCTCGCGATTCCGCTTGTCATCGACGTGGTGGAGAGGAAGGTGATCTGGTGCGATCTATCGCTCACGAAAAACCCGCGCTGGTTCAACACCGTCCACGCGAATATGAAGGGGATCACTCTCTCCCTGCGGACGATGGTGGACCTGAAGAAGCCGACCCTGCACGATCTGCTGACGCTTCATATCGCGGCGCGGGGAGAGCGTGTGGAACATCCTGAGGAAGCCGGCAGCATCCGCGAGATCCCCCTGAAATCCTCTATTCACCTACTGTTGCTTTGTGGTCGATTTCGATAAACAACTTCTCCTCAAAGTTCTTCCACATCATGCTCTCAACGGGCTGGGTGCTGCGGCCGTTGTATTTCGCGCTCCCCTTGATGTTGTACGGAACCTCCACCTCGCCGCTTGTGGCAAAGTAGATAAGCTGACCGATCGGCATGCCGCCATAGACTCGGATGGGTTGCTTCACCGATATCTCCAGCGTCCAGTGGTTGCAGAACCCCACGTCCCCCTTCCCCGCCGTTGCGTGAATATCGATGCCGAGACGCCCGACAGAGCTCTTTCCCTCCAGGAATGGAACGTGCTTGTGCGATTCGGTATACTCCATGGTCACCCCCAGATAAAACCGCTCCGGTAGCAGAACGAAGCCCTCCTCGGGGATGCGAAACGATGTGATCGTGTTGTGCTTGCGGGCGTCCAGCAGAAGCTCGTCATACATGGCGAGGGTTTCGCCGAGATGAACATCGTAGCTGTTGCTGCCGAGCGACTCACGGCGGTATGGCTCTATGACGATCTCACCGGCACTGATTGCGCGGAGAATTTCACTATCGGAAAGGATCATGGACGAAGTCTCTCTAGGGAAATGAAGAATTATTATCGGTAAAGTTCGCGCGTGGCGGGTTCCCAGACAAAAGATTCGCGTATCGAAGGGAAACAGGGGACACGCCGAGGAGTTCCGGGCCATAAATATACGGTGCGTGGCGCGGGGTTCGGCATGATGTGCCGGGCTTCCCCGCCAGGGATCATCGCTTCGCCGAAGATGCCGCCGGGTGCTGTTCATGGCTCGATTTGCGGTATCCCGCCATAAACAGGACGGGGGAGCCGATTGTTCGACTCCCCCGTCTGCATGCCGGCCTGAATATCCGGCCAAGGACTTCGACGCCAGGTCGGACGTAGCGGCTATCGTCGGCTCACAATGACGACTCGCGTTCGCTGCACATCATCGCCGTTGGCGATGGTGATCATATAGACTCCCGCGGGGAGATCATGCGTATCGAACGCTATCGCGTTTCTTCCCCGCATCGCGTCCAGCGAAGAATGATTGACGATTTTTCCCACCTCATCGGCCACCGTAAGAACGATCTTCCCTTCGGTCGCGGCGGTATAACTGAGTGTCGATACCTGTCCACGCTCGATCGGGTTCGGCGCGGATGTGATGGAGGAGCCGATTACCGGAGCCTCATCATCCGTTCCGAATCCGGGGGTGAGCTTGGGGAATATGGGACGCGGGCAGACATCCGTATCATTATCCGCTCCCCAGAGCTCGTATCGTACGTCCACACCCAGGTCGAGTGCCGCAGGAATGGGGGTGAGACAGTGGAACATCAATATCGGCGTGTCAGGAGGGAACCAATTGAACTCACAACCGGTGCGACCCGCATCATCCGTCTTTACGATGTAGAATTCACCTCCGGCTAGGCGTTGCGTAAGATCATCAGTCGATAGGCCACATATGATAATCCCCCTCCTCATCCCGCTGCCGGAGAGATTATCCACCTCCGCCAGGGAATACCCATACGATCCGTAATTCAGGCTGTCCCCCCCAAACAGACGTCCAGTCCCGCTGACAGGGCCGCGGACAGGGATCAGGGTCGTTGGATCGAGCCCGAGGAGAGCAAGATTGTTGTGATGATATGGCGTGGGATGATTCGGCGTGGGTGTGGTAATCCGCTGGCCGCTGTACCCGGTCAGGATCAGATAGCCTCCCCTCATGCCATTGTAATTCGTCATATCGCCCGCCAGCTCCTTGATATCGTAACCGCTGTCATCGATCAGCCCATAGGAATCGACGTGGTTTCCAATCCTCCTCTGAACGCTCGGCGAACAGGGGGAATAGCCGGTTCTCACCACATAAATATCCCTGTCGCCGGATGGCGAAACGTTGGTCTCGCCGATCGCGACGAGATTTCCCGCCAGCGGCCCGACTTTCAATTCAATCACCGATTGGAATATCTCATTGCTGCTGTCGGGCCCGAAATCGGCGGCTCCCTGCGAACCACCTCCGATCAGGCCATTCGGTCCCACCCGCATCATGAACCCCTGCGATCTCGATCCCAATCCCGGAACCAGAACTTCCCGGCTCCCGACGGCGACGATATCGCCGGCACCAGTGACCGTGGTTACCGTCAGAGCCGTAAATCCCTCGCTCTTCCCTACTCCGAGATCGTATGTGCGCTCCCAGATCGGGGCGCCGGTTGAGGAAAGACGGAAAAGAAGAGCATCGCGGACGCCGCCACCGGCGGTGCTGCGCCCCCCCGCTATCACCAGATCCTCCGTTCCATCTCCGAGAAGCGCCGGAGCGGTCTTGATATCCTGGGCACGTTCGGCGTGGGCGGAGTCACCGAAGGTCTTCACCCAGACGACATTACCGTCGCAGTCGATCTGCATCACGAAAATATCGAACGATGCGAAGGTGTCATGTGATCCGCTGTCCTGCGTTATACCCGTAATCGCATATCCGTTGGATGAATTCAATTCCACGATGCTGGTGGCATAATCGTTCCAGCCTATCGCGCCGATATCGTACGATTGCGCCCAGATCACCGATCCATCCCCTTTTGTCCGGACCACGTAGACATCGGCATTCGTGCCGTTGCCCGGCCGGCTTCCGACCGATATAAATCCTCCGGCTGTGCCGCACCCCAGATCCATGCTCACACCACGTGTACCGCTTCCGTTGGGGGCGGCGTACACATGCTCGAAAGAAACCTGTCCCCAAGCGTCTGCCCGCATCAGACAGAACAACAGCATGACAAGTCCCCATCCGCTGCCTGTGCGGAATCGACGTAATAATCGCATCATGATATACTCCCGGTTGTGAAGATTGTGGATATGGAAATAATCGCATTAATTCGATGAATATTTCCCACCACAATCTCCGGCACTTTCACTCCGCGAAAAAGGTACCGGGAGGATACTTTTTCAGTCGGCCCTGCCGGATCATGAATATGCTGGATGGCGATCTTTTTTCGTCGTGGTGCGGGAAATTGCAGTCGCATCGCAAATGATCGATGCCGACCCAGCCGTGTAACATCCATCACGCGGCATCCTGGCAAAAAAACGGTCGCGGGAGACTCTCATCTCCCGCGACCGCCTATCCACAACCAATCATCCACCAATGAAGAACCGAACCATCACATCATCTTACGGCTGCACCTGTTTCAGGCTTGTGCCGGCTGCCACCTGATCGGTCAACTGACGCTCGTTCATAATGGCAAGATCGTTTACCGAGAAGTTGAGCTGAGCGCTTGGCTGTACAAGCGCCTGGAACTGATCGGTGCGCGGAGCGTGGAACACCTGTAGCCGCGATGGCTGCACCGAGAGAACCGACTGATTTGTCACCTGGGCAAAACCGCCTTCCACCGACTGGAACGTGGAGGCATAGGTGCCGAACTGCGCCTGGGTAGTATAACCGTGGAACACATAGAGGATGCCGTTCTTGTTGATAAAGGCGCTCAATGCCGTCAACACGGTTGTTCCGCCATTGCCATCATCAACATTCAGATTGCTTTGAATCTGATATGCCGGGAACCCGCCAATCGTGGTTGGACCACCGCTCGTCACCTGAGCGTTGTTCCCCTGAATAAACTGGTTTGCCGCGCTTGTCGGATCGGTATTGCCACCGGCTGTCATGATGATTGCGGCATCGCCGGCCGCAGGCGCCATCTGCACCTGCGTCGCGAAGTTGGCAACCTGCCAGCCGCTCGGCACCGGGAACTGAATCTGAAGATCGGGCTGATAGAAGACTCCCCCCTGCACAAAGCCCTGACGGGGGTTTTCGCCAAACACCATGTTGTTCAGATGCGGCAGATACTGCTCCGGATCGGTGCCGGTATACTGGGCACTGGGATACTGCTGCTGATATTTCGCCGTCAGCGTCTGCACATTCACCACGCGCTCCCCCGGATCGGGATGGGTGCTCTGCCAGGTCGGAAGCGCGCCCCCCTGCGACTGATCTTCAATCCGCTGCAACGTTTCAAAGAACTTCGAGGCCTCTCCGGCCTGATATCCGAGCTTCGTGGCGTAACGGACGCCAAGCTCATCAGCCTCCCGCTCATCGTCGCGGCTGTTTGCCAGGAAGAGAAGTTGCAGGCCGGTCTGCGCGGCGCCGAGGAACGGGCGTGCCTTCTCGAAGAAGATCGAGGCAAGGCCAAGGCCGAGGCTGGTAAGCTGCTGCGTTGAATACTGCCGCGCCGTATGATGCGCGTTCACGTGGCCTATCTCATGCCCCATCACCACCGCAAGCTGGGCCTCATCCTGCAGATAGGCCATCAGCCCGCGCGTGATATAGACCCATCCGCCGGGAAGCGCAAAGGCGTTTACCACCGGGGTGTTGAGCACGCGGAATGTATAGGGATAGTTGGGGTCCTCGGACTTCGCCGCCAGCGACTTGCCCAGCCCCTCCACATAGGAAGCGACCGCCGGATCGTCATAAACGCCGTACTGAGCCACGATCTGCGAATCCCCCTGCTGCCCCAGCGCAATCTCCTGATCGCGTGAAAGGAGCGAAAATTTCTTGCTTCCCGTCACCGGATCGGTGACGCATCCGCTCATGCCGCACACCAGCACGACGGCAATAACAAGGAAGCGGCCTCCCCTGTTCCCCCATGAATGTATAAGATCCTTGACCATGATCATCCACTCCAGCTAAATCTTCGGTTTATTGTTTCGCTTACCCCGCAAAACCCATGCAATCAATCTGCCAAACTTCCCGCCGCGGTTCGCCATCATCCATTTCAGCCGATTTGGCCTGTCACGCCATGACGCCGGAGCCTTCAGGGGGTTGAATGAAAGGAAATGATGGGAGATTACGCCGGGGCGATTTCAGCGCAACGTTCATAACGGGCCGGCGACCCGATAAGCCCGATAGTCCAATCTCCTTCGGGATGTTTTGTTGCGGATCTCACGGTTTTCTTCATAGCTTCCAAGACAGTCCGATCGACTCATCAAAAGGAAACCGGGACCATGCCCATGCAGAACTGGCATATCAGAAACACCGCCGCCGGAAGTGGCCGGACGGTTATCGCAACCCCAGCAACGAGCGATTTCAAATTCATCTCCGCGGCGCGGATCATCCTGAACCCCGAAACTCCGGGCATCACCGCACGCAACGATGGGGCGGAGACAACCCTGCTTGTGCTTCACGGCGCCGGCAGCGTGACCGTGGGGGACAATACCTATCAGGTCTCCCGCTTCGATGGCGTATATATCCCCCGCGGAGAGGAATTCACCGTGGAGACCGATGAAACGCTGGACATCCTGGAAGGGAGCGCGCCAACCGGGTTGACATTTCCGGCGGCGCATGTCAGGCACGAGGAGGCGCAGCATCAGGAGGGGATGTATCTGAAGGTGGGAGCGGAGCCGTATTACCGGGAGATCCACAAGGCGATCGCCGATAACGTGCAGGGGGCCAAACTGATGACCGGCGTCACCATGTCGAAGCCGGGAAACTGGACAAGCTGGCCGCCGCACGAACATGCCGCCACCCAGGAGGAGCTGTATGTGTTCTTCGACATGCCCCGTTTCGGGACGCAGTATGTCTACACCGATATCGACAACCCCGAGCTGATCGCGCCGGTGTACCAGGACGATGCCGTGGTGATCGTGAAGGGATATCATCCGAATGTGGCGGTGCCGGGCTACCCGATCAATTTCGCGTGGATACTCTGCTCGCTGGAAGATCTGACCTACAGGAAACTGGGGGGTGTGAACGTGCAGCCGGAATTTCAGATGGAGACGGGGCTGCGGTAATGTTCGACCGATTTTCCCGTTACGGGCGACACGAGGATAGTATTCTGCGGAGATGATTGCACGAGCGCCCATGATGATGGGCCTGTCACCAGGGACGCTGATGCAGATGGAGGCAAAGCCGGGCAGGCTGCTGTGAGCGTATCTCATGAAATGAGCCATCTCCGGAACGAGAGATGCAGCCTGGAGATTTGCAAGATTGCCACAGGGTCCATATCTGTCCCTCTGGATTTGACGCGGCCCACGGAGTCACTCCGGGATATTGATCTCGATCAGGTAATCCATGAATAATCCTCAGAACTTTACGAAGGATAGTAAGGATGAAGACAGCACCGAAAACCATCGATGAATATACTGCTGGATTCCCGGAGGAAATCCGGAACATCCTGGAAGAGATAAGGATGACGATCAGGAAGGCGGCGCCGGACGCGGAAGAGACGATTAAATATCAGATGCCGACATTTACTCTGAACGGCAACCTGATTCACTTTGCCGCGTTTAAAAAGCATATCGTCATGTATCCCGTTCCAAGAGATGTGGACACATTCAAGGATGAATTATCCGCCTGCGAAGGCGAAAAAAACACCGTACGATTTCCATTCAACAAGCCAGTCCCATTCGATCTGATAGGCAGGATTATCGAGTTCAGAGCAAAGAGGAATCTGGAAAAATCGGCGGTTATCGAAGAGAAATAATGATCGCGATTGTGTGACCTTGGCAATCACCACGTTCTGCTACACCATGCCTCCGTATTTCGATATGTACAGGTGGAAGCCCCGCTGTATGATGCAGGGGATTTCGTCACGCTGAAGTATCCCGACGACCGTCTGGTTCATAGTGAATACGACTCTTATCCCGGCACGTTCGGCTCCCCGGCGGATACGTTTCACCCCCTCATATTCCTGAGGGGCACCACAATCGGCAGGAAAGAACGAACCCCACGAGGCCGCATGTTCCGCGCCATCAGCGTTCGGAACGGGGATGGTACATCATCATGTACTCCCAGGCAATACATCCCCTCTGCGTGGATAGAGCGGGAACGTTCATCATCACCATTACATCAATGGCCGATGACTCGGCCGCAATCTTCCTCAATGGCGTATATCTGGCCAATACAGGCTCCTATACCACACCCGCAACCCGGACATTTATCGTCGGACTCAGAGAGGGCTGCAACTGCCTCGAGTTCGATGTCCACGATCTGGGATGCGCGGTAACCGGCCTTGATGCGTTTGTCGATATCCAGGGAGGAATCCTCCGGCGGCCGGACTGCTGTGACTGCGACCTCTGCACCGCCGGAAGGCCAGGAGTGGAGAATAACGAGGGAATCAAGGGCCTGAGCGCGGTGCCGAACAACTCCGAGCTTGCCGCCCGCCCGACCCTTGTCAGCGTTCCAAACCCGGCCACCGGGGAAGCCACGATCCACTACGTGATCGACAAGGATGCCGACGCGCAGGTGGGGCTGTACAACACGGCGGGAAAGCTGATAATGGTGGTGGACGAGGGGATGCGTAAGACCGGTCAGCACGCGGTGCCGGTTGCCATCAAGGGGCTGCCGAGGGGAGCGTATCGACTTCAGTTGAAATATGGAACAACAACGCTCTCCATACCACTGAACATTGAATAAAGCCGACGCACCGCAGTTCATATCTGCGTAGGAAAAAGCCGCGAAGCCTCTTACAGCTTCGCGGCTTTCGTTTATTCGTTTCCAATTGTCAGGGTCTTCGTCATGTAGAAGCTGGCCTGCTCGGTCCAGCCATAGACAACACAGAGCGCCTGATTTCCATCCTGCGGGTTGTAAAGCGTCGTGCCGATCGACGTGTTGATCAGCGGGCTGTTGAAGCCGTTGCTGTATTGCAGGCAGTACAGAGTCGACCCATCGGCGGAATAGGCAAGCATGCCGACGCCGGTGATCGGGTTGCCGGGATTATTGGCGACCAACGTGCAATACTCGCTGAGCTGCCCGGTTCCGGAATTATAGGTTATCCCCCAATCCTCGGCCGTCACGACGCTGGCAGAGGTGGTTCCAAGCATCTCCTGAAGATCGTTCAGGTTCAACGCGCCTTTCATGGCGAGACTTTCAATACCGTTTTCGTCGTTGCCCATAATCCGGCTCCTGTTGTGGAAATGATAAGTATCGAGATTGCCGTGGGGGTCGGCGGGAAGATCCGTTCGGCACCATGATAGTCAGCGGATGCGAAAAAGCCAAATCATGAATCGATATCGCAATGTCGCGATGCCTGTTTACCGATAATCATCGATCGTCCAGTGAAACGATCGCTGAAGCAGCGGAAGGGCGTTCAAATCGATTCGCCGCGCCCGGATCGCAAGAGAATCGCCTCCGATTATTCCACGCAGAATCAGCAGGCTATCCCTGTCGAACACCGAATAATCGAATGTCGATGTGGAACCATCGTTGCCGTGAAGGATCAGCATATCGTGATGGAGATCGTAGTCCAGCCTGTAATCGCGCATTTCATCGTTCATCAATTGCGCGATGAAATATCCCCTTCGATGGATGAAGATTCGCCTGAACCGGTTCGAATCGGTTGTCAGCGCCGGAAGAGTATCTCCATTCCGGATAAACGTCTCCACCGCATACGCGCCGTGCAGGAAAGGGCGCGGAGCATGATCGTCGTTGAATTCCCCCGCCCGCACGTAGACGAACAACGCCTCCGCAACAACCAGCACAATCGCCAGGGCCTTGGCAAAGGAATAGAGAAGGATATTCCTGCGATTGCTGAACGCGGGATATGCCGGCATGATCGCCGCATCCCGATTAAACGCCAGCAGATCGAGCAGTCGCGATATGCCGGGAAGCGCAACCACAAGCGAGAGAAACAGGAGAAAGCAGGAATATAATTTTACGGAAATATCGAAACCGAAATTGAGCATGACGATATGCACCATCACCATCGTCGCGCCGATGGCGCCGAGAACCCGCGTTCTCCTGAACGGAAGGAGCAATGCGGGGATAATCTCAAGCATTCCCGCGAGCACATTATAGGCATGGGAGGAGCCCATGGAACTCCAGTAGAGGATATCGCGGGAGAGATGACCGACGGGGGTGAACAGCGTATTCGGCTCCGGGAGATAAAACTGATATTTGAACAGTTTATCGAACCCGTATTTGAGAAGCTGGAGCGAGAGATAATAGCTGATTGCCGCATGAAAAAGATATCGCAGCGCGGAAGCATGGTTTTTCCGGCGGGATATCGCGCTCCAGAGCAGGGCGCCGGCGGCGGAGATGATCAGCAGAACAACGACGTGAATATACATCCCGGTGGAATCGGAAACCACCGCAGCCGTGTATGGCCCGTGGAGGTGGAGGAGATGATCCCCGGCCCATCGGGCCTCGATTTCCGTGATGGGCCCCAGATATCCACCGATGTTCGGAAGAAGGTGATACGGAAATGGCAGCGTGATGACGAACAGGAACGCAAACAGAATGGCGAACCGGAGCCCCGTCGATCGCGCTGCGCTCTCATGCGGGGCTCGCTGGATATCCGTGCGATCCTCTTCGATCATGATCTCCGAAGGCCGTACGCAAGCGCCGGAAGGACGATCGCGCCGCAGAGAGCCATCAGCATCAGCCCTCCATCTCCCCGCCGTGCCGGCATATCGTCCCGCGCCACAGCGCTTCCCCGATCCGAATCAACGCCGTTATCCGCGTGTTTCCTGGGCCGTTCGAACCCGATGAAGGTGATCTCCGGGAAGAGCTTTCGGAGGCTGTCGACCGGGATGCGCGGATTGTTCCAGTAGTGATCCCTGTACACGGTGTCTCTCACCGTGCCGGGTATTCCCCTTGCCTCGCTGCCGGGACTCATCGTCCCCCTGCCGATTTCAATCGCGGAAGTATCGGAAAGCCTGATCACACTGTCGATAATTCCTATCGAGAGCCCCTTCTTCGACATCCGATATTCCATCTCGGGCGATGTCCCGAAATCATCCTCCCTCCCGGCCTTGAACGATTCGATCGCGCCGCCGTGGCTCCTGTGAGCAATCAACTGCGTCTGGGAAAAAGCACGTGGCGATGGTGCTGAACATATCGCGATGGCGAACAGGATGCTGGTCGTCATCGCCCGGAGATTTCGGCGTGTAATCATGGTGGCCTCAATTGGTCATGTGCGTTCTCAGGATATCCCCATCACCGTGGCGACCTTCGCCCCGGCGCATTACCGACTGGTGGATGACGATGCCGGGGGCCGATGTAACAGGCGGCCGCGATGGCAACGGGCGTTCCGGCCCGGGCGCAACATATTCAACATTCTTTACATCACGAATTCCCCCTTTCCCCTACTTTTGCCCTCCCTCCGCCAGGAGCGGGCCGGATATTGAGCACGGCCGGCTCCCGGGCGCGACGTCACGCGGACGTGCGGCGGTACCCCCATACGAATCCATCATCGACCATGCGGACAACTGAACGAACGGAAATCATCTCAACAGGCGGGGAGTCGGCATGGGCCATCATCACCGAGGCGGTCCGTGGCGCGCATCGCGATTACACGGAAGGCCCGGTCGATAAGGCAATCCTCTTCCTCGCCATCCCCATGGTCCTGGAGATGATCATGGAGAGCATCTTCGCCGTGGCCGATGTCTTCTTCGTCGGCAAGCTCGGATCGGACGCGGTGGCGATCGTGGGGCTGACCGAGTCCATGCTTACGCTGATCTACGCGATTGCGATGGGCCTGGGCATCGGCGCCATGGCGACCGTGGCGCGACGAATCGGCGAGGGGGATCAGGACGGGGCGGCCCGCGCCGCCGTGCAGTCGATCATCATCGGCATTCTGCTGTCGGTGGCGATGGCGGTGACCGGCGTGATGCTGGCCCCGCGACTCCTGGCGGCAATGGGAGGCTCTCCGGCGGTGATCGAGCAGGGGACCAGCTTTATGCGGGTGATGCTGGGGGGGAACGTCGCCATCGTCCTCCTCTTCCTTGCCAATGCCGTTTTTCGCGGCGCCGGCGATGCCGCGGTGGCAATGCGGGTGCTGGCGCTGGCGAACATGATCAACATCGTTCTCGGCCCCTGCCTCATCTTCGGCGTGGGACCGTTTCCCAGGCTCGGGGTGACCGGCGCGGCGGTCGCCACCACCATCGGCCGGTCGATCGGGGCGCTCTTCGCTCTCTACCTTCTGTTCAGGCCGGGGGGTCGCGTCACGATCAGCCGACGGCATATCCGTTTCGATCCCGAGCTTATGAAGCGCATCGCGCAGATCTCCGCGTCCGGCGCGTTCCAGGTGTTTGTGGGAATGGCGAGCTGGGTGGGGCTGGTCCGCATCCTCTCGAAGTTCGGCAGCGAGGCGCTTGCCGGCTATACGATCGCGATCCGCATCATCATGTTTGCCCTTCTCCCGTCGTTCGGCATGAGCAACGCGGCGGCGACAATGGTGGGGCAGTCGCTCGGCGCCGGGAAAGCTGAACGGGCCGAGCAGGCGGTCTGGCGGGCCGGCCTGTACAACCTGATCTTCCTGGGGGCGATGGGGGTGGCGTTCGTGCTGCTGGCCCGGCCGATCGTCGGGATATTCACAACCGAGGCGGCGGTCATCCCATATGCGGTGGACTGTCTCAGGATCATCGCATGCGGCTTCCTCTTCTACGCCTATGGGATGGTCTTCACGCAGTCGTTCAATGGCGCGGGGGATACATTGACCCCCACGATCATCAACATCGCCGTCTTCTGGCTCTGGGAGATCCCGCTGGCCTACATCCTTGCCGTGACATTCGGGTTTGGCCCGCACGGCGTGTTCGTGGCAATCGGCATCTCCTTCTCCACCCTGGCGGTCGTGAGCGGCCTCGTCTTCCGTCGCGGGCGCTGGAAGGAACGGCGGGTATAACAGGATGATGTCAGGATGGATCGATCGGCCTCCCCCGGTGCGGGAAGCCGATCGATGCGCGGTCTGCTTCGATGGTTTATCCCGGTTGCCGTCGCACCACAATCATCCCCTCCCATTCCTCCCGACGACCCGATGGAGGATATGGGGAACATGGCACCGGCCTGATCATGGGGCCGATCACCGTCGGTTCATAACAATGATGGGCCGTGACTCAGCTTAAATCCAGCCCTCCGGTTGACAGCGAAATGATCCATCGACGATCCACTCTTCAAGCTCCGTCAGGAGCGCGCCGGTTGTAGAAATGCCACGCCTCCCATGATTCCAAGCTCCATCGGAGCCTGCCATTCTTCATGGATATGGGGCTGGTTCGCTCCGATGGAGCTTGAGAAAAAAGAGGAACCATCGTTACTACAACCGGCGCGCTCCTACGGAGCCTGGAGAGTAACGAAAAGAATGTCGATCGGTGCCCCTTCAGCAGACCGGAGGCCGGATTCAGCCTGGGCCACTACGCACGCAATGATATCACCATTGGGTTTCCCACCGCCGCTCCACTATATTGCCCCTCTCTTCCCCGGTAACACCGTTCAACTATAATCAGGCCTGGTCATGAGCATCGTTTCGCGGCTCCTTGCATGGCACGCGCGCACCGTGCCAACGTTGATCGCGCTGGCGTTGATGGCGGTCTCCATGGCTCATGCACAGCTTGATGTGCGAAGCCGGACGACCGATTTCGACACAACGCTCTGCGGCACCACGAAATGCCGCCCGCTGGTCCTCAAGAATATCGGAGCAACGCAGATCACGATCACATCGATCGATGCGTTCCTCCCCCCGTTCCAGCTCGATCCATCCACGCCGTTCAATTTCCCGAAGGATATCGCGCCGGGCGATTCCCTGATATTTATCGCATGCTACTCCCCCACGGCGGCGGGACAGACTGAATCGTTCAATGGGCTTATCCGCTACGATGTCAACAGCATCGTATCCTACACGCTCACGGGCCGATCGACCGGGCCGGTCCTTTCCGTTACCGCCAACAACCCGAACTACGGGACGGTGCAGATCTTCAACACGATCTGTCTCGCCGTCAAACTGACCAACACCGGCGATGGCGCGATGGCCCTTGGCGCGGTAAGCGGCGTCAATCCCCCCTTCTCACTCCTGACCCTGCCGCCCGCGACGCTGGCCCCCGGAGGGAGCGCCGATGTCCTTGTCTGCTTTACCCCATCGAAGGAGGGGGCGGCATCGGTGACGCCGGTGTTCAACTACACGGCGTGCGGAACGCCGCAGTCGGGACAGATCACGCTCAACGGCGTCGGCGCGCTTCCGCCGAAGGTCGCGCTCGGCCCGGTGCTCCAGATCAACCCCGATCCGCTCAATTTCGATACGACGCTCTGCGGCACCACGAAATGCCAGACGATGACGTTCCGAAACCTCGGCAGTTCCCCGCTGAATTTCTCCCGGATCGATGGGATTATCGCTCCCTTCTCCCTCAGCGCATCGACGCCGCTGGCGGTCCCGTTTACGCTCCAGCCGAACGAGTCGCGGACGGTGCAGTTCTGCTTCAACCCGATCGCGGCGCCGGAAAACGACTCGCAGCGGGTGACCATCACGGCGGATAATCGCGTCTCACTGTCGATCGCGACGGTCTTCGATACCAGCGGCAGCATGACAACGGTCATCGGCACCGGCGTTACGCGCATCGCCGCCGCGAACGCCGGGGGGCGCGTCTTCCTGGACAATCTGGTGAACGATCCCGCCCGCGGCATCATCGACGAGGCGGAGGTGATACGGTTCTCCAGCGCGGTAACGGTGGCGCAGGGATTCAGCACCAACACCACGCAGCTTCGGAACGCGGTGCCGGCAAGCGCCAGCGGAAGCACAAGGCTCTATGAGGCGCTCAACACCGCGATCGACCAGCTCAACACCCGCAACCAGCCGGGACGCCGCGTGATCGTGCTGCTGACCGATGGCGATGATGATCAGGATTTCTCCGATCCGTCCGGTCGCCAGGGACGCATCAACGCGATGGCCGCGCGGGCGGCGAACAACGTCAGGATCTTCACGATCGGGCTTGGCGGCGGCGGTGGCGGGCTCTCCGCCAACGGCATCAACACGCTCCAGCAGCTTGCGGCGCTGACGGGGGGATCGAGCTACTTCACCAGCAACCCCGATACGCTGGTGCAGATCTATCAGACGATCGCCCAGTCGCTCAGCCACGATATCCCCGGATCGTTCCTCCTCCGCGGACGGGGCGTGGCGCCGACGCTCGTCATCAACCCGGCGATCGCCGATTTCGATTCGGTCCGCGTCGGAAGGCAGCGCTGCCTTCCAATCACGCTCTCCAACACGGGCGATGCCCCGCTGGTGCTGGGAGCGCTTCCACCGGGAGCGCTCGGATTCACGTTCAACGGGGCCCCCCCTGTGATCCCCCCCGGAGGCTCGGCGACGGTCGATGCATGCTTTGCCCCGGCGCGGCTGCGAATCCACGACACGCTCTTCCCCGTCGCCTACAACTCCTGCCGCCCGCCGCAGAGCATCCACCTGCGCGGCGTCGGCTACGACAGCGTGGTGATCGACATTCACGACAACATCATCGCGCGCCCCGGAAGCGGCGTGGAGTTCCCGATCTATCTGCTCAATGCAATCCCGGCGGTCTACGATGTGCGCGATATCGCCATCACCCTCCGCTACAACAAGACGCTCCTGGCGCCGCTCGATCCGTCGGCCGCCACCACCGGCGCGTCGGGATCATCGTTCACCACGTTTTCGGTGAACAACTCGTATGAGGCGAGCGATACCGCCGTGCAGTCCACCCTGGTCATGAGCGGCGGCCCGCTGGTCAACGGCACTCCCGGCGGCGTCCTGGTCCGCGCGCGACTCCTTGCCCTTCTCGGCAATCAGATATCGACGCCGGTATCGATCATCGGCGCCCGCTTCGCCGACGGCAACCCGAAGGTGGGGATCACGTCGTCGGCATCGTTCGCCATCGACAGCATGTGCTACCTGCCGTTGCAGTTGATCAACGCCCGCGCGCGCTATGGCGGCACGTTGAAGCTCTCCGCCGTCGCCGACCCCGGGACCGTGCTTGTCGGCTTTACGCTGCCGGACGCCGGGCGGGCGCGGACAGGGCTGTACGACATGTTCGGCAGGCTGGTCACGAACGAGGATGATCGGTGGATGGATGCCGGGCGCGGGCAGGCAACGCTCGGCGTGGCCGGGCTCCCCTCGGGGCTGTATCTGGTACGCGTCGCGGCGGGAAACACCGCCGACGGAGCAATGATAGTCATCACGAGATAAGGAGAGAGAGATGGCAATGAAGAGAATATCGATCATGACGATCGTCGCCGCGCTCCTTCTCGCCGGCTCATCGCTCCGGGCACAGACCCTGGCGCGCTACTCCATCATGCTCCCCGGCCCCGCGCCGGTTCCGGGCGATAAGATTCTCGATCCGGGAGGGGCGGGCGGGATACTGATAGGCCCCTATGCCGGCGTGGACTACAACATGCACTCGGGGGGATTTTCCAGCACCGACGGACGCTTCATCTGCTGCCAGGCCGATAACGGACATGGCCTTGGGCTGGTGGCCGGCGGAAAGGCGTTCATCCCGCTGAGCGATCTCTTCTCCATCTCCCCGCGCATCCTCTACGAAGGGCGCGGCGGCACCTTCACCGGCACGCCCGATACCGTGCCGATCTTCGGCAAGGACCAGCGTCCCGAGCCGATGATCCTCGCCAAGGAGTTCAGGGCATCGATCGGCACCGTCGGGATCGATCTGCTCGCCAGCTATACCCTCACCGATTTCGGCCTCTACGTTGCCGCGGGTCCGTCGGCATCGTACGTGGTCAGCAAGGACTTCCGCCAGATATCGACAGTGGCATCCCCTTCGGGAGCCACCTTCCTGGACGGGAGCACCACCAGGGAGGTCTTTCATGGCGATATCGATCTGATCAACACATTCCAGGCGGCGCTGCGCGGCGGCATCGGGGCCAACATCCAGATCTCCGATAATCTCTGGCTGAACCCCGAGGCGCTCTACGGCTTCCCGCTTACCAGATTCTCGAAGACCAGCCAGTGGAAGGGAAGCACGCTTCAGGGGACCATCGGCCTTCTGTTCGCATTCTGATCACGTCATACCCGCATTAGAGGATCGACAGCATGAAGAAGAGACTTCTCACGCTTGCCGCCGCGGCCCTGGCCGCCTCCGGAATCACCGTGAGCGCGCAGAGCTTTGCGGACTATGAGATCGCCCTCAGCTCGATGGGAAGCGCCATCAACGGCCCCGGCAACGATTACGCCCCCACCATCACGCCGGACCGCTCCACATTCTACTTTACGTCGTACAGCCGCTCCGGCGCGGCCGGTGAGGCTGACGAGTTTATCGCGCGGCGCAGCGGCAACGGATGGGGACAGCCCAGGGGGGTTGGCGCATCGATGAACACCGCGAAGAACGATGGCGGCCTGGCGATCGCCTCGGACGGCAGAACCGTGATCTTCGCGGCCGAACGGCCGGACGGGCTGGGGGATGTCGATCTCTATATCGGCGAGCTTCATGATGGCGAGATCGCGAATGCCCGCAACCTGGGGCCGGCCGTCAACTCCAGCAAATGGGATTCCCATCCGACGATCAGCGGCGACGGCTCCGCCATCTATTTCGCGTCCAACCGTCCCGGCGGCTCCGGGAAAACCGATATCTGGATGACCCGCAAGGGCCCCAACGGCGAATGGTCCCAGGCGGTAAATCTTGGCCCGAACGTCAACAGCGGCCGCGATGAGCGATCGCCGTACATCACGCCGGACGGCGGCACGCTCTACTTCTCCAGCAGGGGGCACGATGGCTACGGCGGCTACGATGTCTTCGTGAGCGTCCGCGACAGCAACGCATGGAGCACGCCGCTGAACCTGGGCGCCACCATCAACTCCTCCGCGGACGAGCTCTTCTTCCACGCCCCGGTCGAAGGCGATCAGTTCTTCCTCTCCTCCTCCCGCTCGGATGGCTACGGCAAGCTCGATATCTACTCCGGCACGCCCAACATCTACGGCGCCGGCATGGTCCGCCTCCACGTCAGCGTGGTCGATTCCACCACCGGCAAACCTCTTCCGGGGACGATCACCATCACCGACATGGCAACGGGTCGCGCAATCAAGTCGATCTCCACATCGGCATTGACGGAGGAGAATATGATCCCTCTGCCGGCCGGCCGGAAATACAGGATCGAGGGGCAGGTCAGGGATACATCGAAGTCGGTGGTGCTGGCCGAGACGCCGGCCAACGGCGAAAAGAATGTGCGCCTCACATTCGGACGGCTCGTGATCAAGATGGTCGATTTCGGGAAGTACGATATCCCCTTCTTCGTCACAGGATATTATCGTCCAAACACATCGCGCAATCTGGAGGAGCTGTTCGCGCTGCGCGATGGGCCGCTCCGCAAGGCGGACTATATCGAGGAGTTCACCCGCGGCTCCAAGAAATACCAGGATTACGACGCCTACTCGAAGACGGTGGAATCGCTCTTCAACACCCTGGTCCGCTCCTGCGTGGATGATATCTTCCCCGACTTCCGCCGCCGGGGCCTGCCGACCGAGGTGATCGAGATCCGCGTCTCCGGCTTCGCCGACCCGACGCCGATCTCCGGCAAGTATGTGGAGGATACCCCGATCACCTACCAGGAGGAGAACGGCACGCCGCATACGATCAGCAACGGCGACAGGATGGATAATGACAGGCTCTCCGGCCTCCGCGCCTACTATTCCGCGCAACTCCTGGACAGCATGATGAGCGCCGAATCGGCAAAGGCGGGGGATGATTACAACATCCTGAAAAACGAGGGAAGGATCATCTTCAGATATATCGGAGCCGGCGTAAGCGCGGACAAGGACGATTACGCCGCCAAGCGGAGAATCGTGGTGGAGCTGGACCGGCGGCAGCGAGAGGAGTAAGTCAGGCCGCGGCCTCCTTCGCCCGCAGCCTGATGCGCTCGGCCTCCACGCGGTTCCCGCGGCTGACGAGCGCGTCCCGCAGCAGCTCGGCGATCTCCTGATCGTCCGGCATGGCATCGAACGCGCGACGGAGAATCTCCTCGGCGCCGCCTGTATCCCCCTCGCGCAGAAGGCCGCGGGCGATATCGAGCACGGCCGACCGCAGACGGAAATCGAAATCCTCCCGCGCGGCCTCGAAGAACCCCTCATACAACGTCGGGAAGGGGACTTCGCCGCGCGTCATCTGGAGCGCTTCCAGCAACAGCGGCTGCGCGCGAACCCATGCCCCCTCGCGCGCGGCGGCCAGCGAACGCTTTACCAGCTCGTCCGCCCGGAGAAGATCGACTTCGACGAGCGCGAGATTCAGCCGGGGCGTGCGGCCGTCGGTGAGGATTGCATCGGCCCCCATGATCTCTCGAAGCCGCACCACCCCCATGTTCCGTTTCTTTCGGGCCAGCTCGGGATCGTCATCTTCCCCCGCCAGCAGAATAAACTCCTGCGGCGTCAACGACGCGCCGATCATCTGATCCGCCACCATCAGCCCCAGAAGCGTTCGGATACGGACGCCCCGGAGCGGTGCCAGCTTCCCATGTTTCGCGCCCACCTGAATGGTGCCAAGCATCGAAACCGTGACGCTTCCCTGGCTCTCTCCATCGCCGGAACGGGCATCACGGATGCCCACCTCCCTCTCCCCCCATCTCTTCCTTGCCGTCGGCTCAAGATACTCGCCGAACAGATCGAGGAGCGTGGAGATCGGCGGAGCCAGTTGCCGGTCGGCAAACCAGGTCAGACGGGCATCGAGCGAGGCCGCGATGGCGTCCCGCAGCGCATCGTGAATCGGGGCGCAGGCCGGCGAGCCGCGCATGGCCCGGAGGATGGTGATGACCGCGCCGATGACCAGCGTATCGTGGAGACGGAGGACGGGGCGGCCAAGAAGACCGGCAACGCGGGGGGCGATATCGCCCGGATCGCCATCGGCATGGAGAAGCAGGCGGAGCATCGCGCCAAGCAGGTCATATCCGGGGCGATCGACAAGGAACTGCGGCGACCAGGGGTGGCGCAGGCATTCATCGGCAAGGGGGAGATCGCCAAGCGCAAGGGCGACGAGCGCCCCCATCGGCAGCGTCCCGGCCCGCCCGGCGCCCAGCTCCCGGCACAGCCGCCATCCCCACGCGGGATCGCCGCGCAGCAGACCGATGGCCGCCACTTCGGACGCGACATCGTCCATCACGGAATCATCCCTGTAGGGTATGTCCTGAAGGAACGTCCGCATCTCCGCCTCGATCGCCGGGAGATCGCGCCCCAGAACGCTCTGCGCGCTCAGCCCGTCCATGGCGCACTGCATGGAGTTGTTCCAGATCCCCTGCTCGCGGAACCAGCGGGAGGCATCGGAGGCGGCGGCCTGCGCGGCATCCATCTCACCGGTATGGGCCAGGAACTTCACCTTGTAGAATCCCAGCACCCGCCCGTCGTTGGATCGGTTGCCGGGCCCGTTCCCCTCGATCCGCCGGTACATCTCCCTCCGATCCTCCAGCTCCTCGGGCGTATCGAACGCCAGCAGATAGAACGGGTAGATCATCCACTCGAACAGCTTCCGCTCCTCCACCGGAAGCTCCCCCAGGAGCCCCTCCACCCGTATCCTGATCGATGCCATGAGCGAGTGATCCATCTGAAGCGCGGCGGTCTGCGCCACGGCGCCAAGGCACTTGATGTAGGAGCGGTGAAGCCGGAATGCCGGGGCGGTTTCGATGATCCGTTCCAGCTCCTCCCACGCCCGCACATGGATGCCCGGCGAGATATCCCGGTGCGTGCCGGTATAGAAGCCGAGCGCCGTAAGCCGGAACGGGATCAGCGCGGGACGGTCCTCCCACGACGTGGCCTCGTAGAATTTCCGGGCGCACTCCTCCCGCACCTCGGGAGAGCCGAACCGGAGGAGCGAAACCCTTATCTGCATCAGGCGCAGCCCCCAGCGCTCATCCTCGTCGGGATCGGCGCCCCGCATCACATCGAACATCGCCGAGGCGGTCTCCCACGCCTTCATCCCCGAATGCTGATCGAGCGATTGATCCAGCAGCCACGCGACGTAGAGCGCGCGCTCCGCCGCAATCCGCAGCCCCTGGACGGAAGGGTGGAGCGACGCCACATGACGCTGCGCCAGGCTGAAGGGAAGCAGCGAGTAGATGGGATGATTTCCCGCGATCACCCCGATCAACGCCTCCGCATCCACAGCGGCGCGCTCGGCGAGATGCTTGTGGAGCAATGTGTGCGTAAAGACCAGCAGCGGATGGGCGCTGGATGGGAATGCCGGCCCCGGCGTCACGCCCGGCATTGGAGGAAGCCCCCCCAGGGGTGACGGCAGCATCGACGTGGTGGAGAGCACCCCCTTTGCAAGCAGCCGCTCCAGCAGCGGGTTATCCTCGCCGATCAGCGCGCCGGCGGCCTCGCGCGAGAAGATCTCCCCCAGACAGGCAAGCCGTTCGGTAAGGCGCATCTCGTCATCTTCGAGATGCGCGACCATGGCCGCGGAGAGAAGCTCCACATTCCGCTTCATCAGCCGGGCAAAGGAGCCGCCGGGATCGGCGATGCTCCACCCGTCGCCGGCGCGGGCAATCACGCGGGAGTCGATCCCGGAGCGGAGCACGGAGCGCAGCGCCAGCGCATTGCCGAGCGTTGCCCGATGGAGCAGCCCCGCCACCACCGCATCGCATGGCGCGCCGAAGAGCCCCTCCCACATCGCCCCGATCCCCGCCTCATCCAGCCCCTCCATCTCGATCCTCTCCACCAGAAACCCCTCCATCACCGATCGCCCCTTCCACTCGCTCGGCCGGCAGACGCAGAGCACCGAGACGGTTTCATCGGAAAGGGCGTTCATCAGCGAGGCAAGCTCGGGGGTCGATTCCGGGGAGAGAAGATGGGTGTCCTCCAGCACGATAAGCGTGGGGCGGAGACGGCAGAGACGGCGGAGCGCGCCGATCACCGAAGGGAGCGTTCCCTCCGGCTCGGCGCGGAGAAGCTCCCGGCCAAGCGCGGAGTTCCAGAGAGCGGAGGCAAGAAGAGGCCCGAGCGATATGGCCGACTCGGGATAGAATTTCACATGAACCACCATCCCCTCCTCCGCCGCGACGCGACGGATAAGCTCATCGAGGAGACGGCTCTTGCCGATCCCCGCCTCCGCCTGCACCAGCGAGGCGCGAAGCATCTGGGCATAGGGAGTTGCCCGCCAGAACCCGATCAGCCGATCGAGCTCGGCGTCCCTGCCGACGAAGGGGAGCATCCCCTGATGGAGGAATTCTTCGAGCGCGGTCATCTCTCTTCCAGATTCATGAGGATCTCACAATCGACAACCGGCCGCCGCCGGTTGTCAGCGGGGAGGGCATCCGGGTGCCCGGTCGGCAATCCACCACCGGATAACTGATATTCCGGGCTTTCACCACCACGGCTGTTTTCCGGCGAAAAACGCGGGTTCCGCGAAGCGTGGCCGGGAACGGCCGGAACCGTGGCCGATATTTCTTCAAACCGCTCAACTCTCTTCCGCCGCGTGGTCGCCACGGATCGCTGCCGCAACCACCCTCGCCTACATTGATAGCCATACTGTGGAGCCGATGCATCGGCCGGAGTGGAATCACGGGAACAGAGGCAATGAAGAGAGCACACGATCATCGTCGAACCATCAAACGGCTTCTCCATCGGGGAGGAATAGCGGCCGTTGCGCTCCTTCTGGCGCCCGGTGGCGGAAGGCTGGCGGCACAGGATCTGGAAGGGATCGGAGAGAAGCCGGCCGTGACGGTGGCCGGGTCGGTTGCCGGACGGGGCGTTGCCTATGCTTCCGACGGAATCGCCCGTCGCCGCTCCCCGTTCTCCTATTCCCTGACCGGCTCGGTGGATGTGAACATCTACGATCTGGACCTTCCATTCTCCTTCACGCTGAGCGAGCAGGACAGGAGCCTGAGCCAGCCGTTCAATCAGTTCGGGGTAAGCCCGCACTACAAGTGGATCACCGCGCATCTCGGCTATCGCAACCTGACATTCTCCCCCTACACCCTTGCCGGCTACCAGATGCTGGGTGGCGGCATCGAGCTGAACCCCGGCGACTTCCGGCTCGGGTTCATCGCCGGGCGGCTGAACCGGGCGGTGGAGGAGGATACCACAAGGCCATCGGTGGCGCCGGCGTATCAGCGCAACGGGTTCAGCGGGCGGATCGGCTATGGGAGCGAGGCCAATCACATCGACCTGATCATGCTGAAGGCGGCTGACGATGCCGGCTCCCTCCGAACGATCCCCATCGGCAGCGATGTCCGTCCGGCGGAAAACCTGGTGCTGGGAGCAAGCGGCAGGGCCACCCTCGTTCAGGGGCTGGGCATCTACGGCGACTTCGCGATCAGCGACTACACCCGCGACACCCGCTCCGACAAACTGAACGCCTCCGATGTGGAAATCCTCAGCGATGCCATCCCTCCACGGACCTCCACGCAGCTGTGCATGGCGCTGACGGCGGGGCTGTCGTTCAATATAGGAACATTCAATCTTGGCGCAATCTACTCGCGAATCGATCCCGATTACAAGTCGATGGGAGCCTATTATCTGAGCGGCGATCTGGAAAGCGTGACCCTTACGCCGGCCATCGCGCTGCTGGACAACACTCTCTATCTGAATGGATCGCTGGGGTTCCAGCACGATAACATTCAGGGGAAGAAGCGCGCCACCACACAGCGCATCTCCCCGATGCTGACCGCATCGTACTCCCCCGCCGGGCCGTTCGGGCTTACGCTTCAGGCAGGCGATCTGCTCACCTCGCAGCGGGCCGGAACGATCCCCCTGAACGACACCATCAGGATGGCGCAACGGAACCCGTCGCTGGTGATAAGCCCGCGCTACAGCATCGACGACAGCGCAATCGCCCACAGCTTCCAGGGCTCGGTGAGCTATCAGGGGTTGATCGACGGCAACGCGTTCACCGCGGAATACTCCGAGTACACATCGCTCGGCGCCGATATCTCCTACACGCTTTCGCTCCCCCCGGCCGATGCCGGCATCACCGCGTCGGTGAGCAGGAACAGCCTTGCCAACGTGGGGGGAACCTACGGGAGCACGGGGTTCGCGCTGGCCGGCAGCAAGGGGCTCGCCGGCAGGAAGGTGAGCCTGAACGGATCGCTGGGGCTCTCCCTCTTCCCCGCCGGAAACACCGTGAACGCCGGTGCCGGCGGCGTATGGCGTCCGGACGAACATCAGACCATCAACCTCAACCTTTCGCTGACAACATCGAGCGCGTCGGATGCGGTGCGCCGGTCCATTCATGAATACATCACAGTGCTGAGCTATGCGTACACTTTTTAAATCGCTGGCGGCGTGCGTTCTGGCGCTCCTTGCGATCACGCTCGCCCAGGAGGCGCGGGCACAGGACGACGTGACCGTGACCACGCTGGTCAAGCCGCCGTATTCGCCGTACCTCTCTGATTATGTGGGGCTCGATAACAAGATCGTGGTGACCCTGATCAACAAGAAGGCGACGCCGCAGAGCGTGCGCCTGGTGGGGCAGGTAAAGGGGGAGAACGGCATCGCGGTGACGATCCCGAAGAGCTTTATCCCGGCCGCGCCGATAGCGCTGGGGCCCAACCAGGTGAAGGTGCTGATGGGAGCCCAGTTGAAGGAGTATTTCGATCCCGACGTGCTCCAGTTCAGCGGCATCTCCAAGCAGGCGGTGATTCAGGGGAACGGGCTGCCGGAGGGGGATTACTCCCTCTGCCTTCAGGCGGTGGATTACAACACCGGCGCAGCGCGATCGGGGCCGTCCCCATCAGGATGCGCGGGCTTTACGATCACCCATCTGGAGCCGCCATCGATCCTCCAGCCGTCATGCGGCGGCACGGTTATCCCCAAGACGCCGCAGAGCATTCTCTTCAGCTGGACGCTCCCGGCGGGGGCCCCGCCAACGAAGGTGGAGTATAATCTGAAGATCGTGGAGATGATCCCGCAGGATATCGCCCCGAACCAGGCGATGAACGCGGCAACCGATCCTCCGTTCTTCGAGAAGACCGTGCAGGGAACATCGTTTCTCTACGATGCCGCGGCGCCGAAACTGGAAACCGGCAGGAAGTACGCGGTCCGCGTCACGGCGCGGAACAAGGGGAACGGCAAGGATCTCTATTTCAAGAACAACGGCAACAGCGTGGTCTGCTTCTTCCGCTACGGCGCGGCAAACCAGAACGATATCCCGAAGAAGGATTCCGCCGATCAGAATGAGAAGAAGGATGTGCAGGAGGATTACGCCGATCCCTGCACCGCCCTCAGTTGCGCCCCTCAGCCTCCCCCGGCCGCCGTCCCGAGCAACACCACATACAATGTGGGGGATGAGGTGCAGATAGGCTACTTCACGCTGAAGCTCACAAGCCTCAGCTCCGCATCGGCCGGGAACCTGAGCGGCGAGGGAACGATCGACGCGCCGATCTTCAAGACGAAGCTGAAGGCGACGTTCCAGGGGCTGAAGGTGAACCCCGACAACAAGGTCTACGCCGGCAGGGCGATCGGCGCGTACGACCCCGGAGCGCAGGTGGATCAGGCCCTGAAGAACCTCCAGGGCGATCTGGCGAACCTGGCCGCCGACAAGGTGAAGGATATGACGGAGTACGTGAAGACGAACGAGAAGTACATCGACAAGTTCGTCAATGCCGACGCGCAGGGGCTGCCGTTCGCGTGGAAGAAGATCGTGAACAGCCAGCTCGAGATGGTGGATATCGCCGCCATCGAGTTCGCCCCGGACGGCGCGCGGATGAACGCGTTTCTGGAGATGCCGATCCCGGAGGCGGAGAATCAGATCCTCGCGTTCGGCCAGAAGAATATCTGCTTCCACCCCACCGGCCTTTCTATGGGCGGGCTCCAGAAGCTGACGATGCTCGGCAAGGACAGGACCTTCCCGTGGGGAGCGAACATCGACATGACCCTGAAGGCGGCCGGCGGAAACGACGGCGGCACCTACGTCCGCTGGGACTGCGAGGGATACAGGGAGATGCAGATCGACGGCTTCTTCACCTTCAAGAGCACCCTGATCGAGAAGGCGAACGGAGCCGGGCTGGTGAAGGCGACGTTCACATTCTCCAACGCGAAATCGTGGGGCGATCTCCTCGGCGAGATCACCATGGACCCATTTACGATCAAGGGATTGAAAGGGCTGAAGCTCTCCTTCAACAAAGTGGTGCTCGATTTCTCCGACACCCGCAACGCCGATGGAATGGCCTTCCCCGCCAACTATAACGGCGGCACCGGAAATGACTGGCGCGGCTTCTATTTCAAGGAGATCAAGGCCACGCTTCCGAACTACCTGAAGAAGAACGGAAAGGCCGTGGAGATTGCGCTGGCAGACGCGTTCATCAACAGGCAGGGCTTCACCGGCACGGCATCGGTGGCGCCGGTGTTCGATATCGGCTCCGGTGATGTGGGAGGATGGGCCTTCTCGATGGAGAAGATCGAGCTGGGCGTGGTGAATAACTCGCTGACCAAGGGGGCGTTCAACGGCAAGCTGAAGATGCCGATCACCTCCACGCAGATCGGCTACAACTGCCTGATCGCCAGCGCGAACGACAGCGTGAAGACCACCTTCCAGGTGGAGAACATCGGCGATATCGACGTGGATATGTGGGGGGCGAAGCTGACGATCGCCGACGGCTCCAGCATCGGCATCACCTCCGCCGGCAACGACGTGACGGTGAAGGCCACGCTGAGCGGAGGGATATCGATCGACAAGAAGTTCGTGGAGCTGAAAGGGGTAAGCGTAAAGATCCCCGGGATGGAGTTCGAGGACTTCACGGTTCAGAACAGAAAGCCGTATCTCTCCGCCTCACTCTTCAAGTTCGCAAGCCCACAGAAGTTCTTCGCCGGGTTTCCGGTCTCCATCAAACCCGAGGATGGGGTTCAGGTGAAGTTCGCGGAGGATGGGACCAAGGCGGGGCTGACGCTGGGCTTCCATGTGGGGCTGGACGGCAACGCGGAGAGCGCGATCTCGGGCGGAACCACCTTCACTCTCTGGGGGAAGATGAACCAGCAGGATGGCAAGCAGACCTGGGTGCCGGCCGCGCCGACGCTGGAATCGATCAACATCAAGGCGAGCGTGGCAAGCTGCGACATGGAGGGGAAGATCGATCTCTACAAGGGAGATCCGACCTTCGGCGATGGGTTTCGCGGCGCTATCAAGGTGGCCTTCCGACCGCTGGTCACCCTTTCGGCAACCGTGCAGTTCGGCAGCACGAACTACCAGAACAACAGCACCTACCGCTACTGGTACGTGGACGCGATGGCGGTGATGGGCGAGGGAATTCCGGTGTTTCCGGGGTTCGGCATCTACGGCTTCGGCGGCGGGGCGTACTACCATATGAAGCCACAGGCGGTGGTCCCGGTCGCGGCCAGCCTTGAGGGAGATCCCAACAGCGCATCCAAGTTCAAGCAGGAGGAGGCCGGGCAGACCAACACCGGCGTAACCTATCTCCCCAGCTCCAAGATCGCCCTCGGATTCAAGGCCACGCTGGTGATGGGGACCATGCCCAGGCCCAACGCCTTCAACGGCGATGTCACGCTGGAGGCATCGTTCTTCCAGGGGGGCGGGCTGAACGAGATCAGCCTTTCCGGCAACGGATATTTCGTGACGGTGCCGGACCCGAAGGCGCGGCCGGCCAAGGACAAGGCGCTGGTCTGGGCCGGCGTGATGTTCAAGTACTCGGCCGACAGCGCCGCGTTCGACGGCAAGCTGGACGTGCATATCAACCTGAAGGCCGGAAAGCTCTCGCTGATCGAGGGGGGCGGCGCGGCGATGATCCACTTCAGCAAGCACAAATGGTTCATCAAGCTGGGCGAGCCGGATGACCGGATCAAGCTGAAGGTGCTCGGCCTGGTGGATATCAACTCCTATCTCATGCTCGGCAAGAACAGCCTTCCGGGGATGCCCGCGCTGCCGACCGAGCCTATCAACTTCCAGCAGGAACTTCCCAGCTTCAACAACGCCAACCCGCGGAAAGCGGCGGTGAGCAACGGCACCGGGTTCGCGCTGGGACAGCAGCTCGATATCAACACCGGCCGTCTGAAGTTCCTGATCTTCTACGCGCAGATCGCCATCAGCTTCGGCTATGATATCTCCATACTCGATCTGGACCAGACGTGCGAGTTCGCGAACGGGAAGATGGGGCTGAACGGATGGTACGCCACCGGCCAGGTCTACGCCGGCCTGGAGGCGGAAGTGGGCCTCGCCATCAACCTCTGGTTCCTGAAGGCCGATGTCAGCCTCTTCAAGGTGGGGCTCTTCGCCGGTCTGAAGGCGGGGCTTCCGAACCCGACATGGATGCAGGGAGAGGTGAGCGGCAAATACTCCGCGCTCAACGGCCTCCTCTCCGGCCACTGCAACTTCAAGTTCAAGTACGGTGATTACTGCGATCCGAACTCCGGCGATCCGTTCGGCGGCGTGAAGGTGATCAGCGAGATCAACCCGAAGGGGGACAGCGCCGATGTCTTCTCCTACCCCGAGGTGGTCTACAACCTGCCGATCGGCGAGGCCGTGGCGGTGGACGTGGCGAACGACAAGGGGGATATCACGGTGAACACCTTCCGCTTCGGCGTGAAGAGCATCGATATCGTCAATCAGAAAACCAAGGCGAAGGTGGCGGGAACCCACGAGCTGGCAAACAAGGGCTTCTCCTCCCTCTTCTCCCCTGACGACATGCTGGACGAAGTGACGAAGTACCGGATGACCGCAAGGGTCTACGGCGAGAGGCTGGAGAAGAACGGCTGGAAGCGGATCGGCGAGAACGCCAACCCGGACAAGGAGCACCTGGACTCGATGAGCCAGGACTTCACCACCGCGTCCGCGCCGGAGGATTTCCCGAACAGCAATGTGATCGCCACGCTCCCCGCCCGGATGCAGCGGTACTATCTCTACAAGCAGACCTACGACGGTCATATCGATTTCAAGCAGTTCCCGAGCAACGTTCGCGATCTGAAGCCGGCTGACAACGATTACTCCTACAGGTACGTGGCACGGTTTCAGGAAGTGGGCGCGGGAAGCAAGGTGATTTCCGAGGTGCCGCTGGGATGGGACGCGGCCAGAAAGCGCGTCACCTACGATATCCCCGGCACGCTGAAGCCCAAAACGATCTACATCATCCAGATCGTGCGGAAGAAGGTGAAGAACCCCGGAAGCATGGGGAAGGGAACCGGATCGGGCGTATCGAAATCGACGGTCGCCACGTCGATCGGCGACAAGCAGACGATCGATATCCGCCAGGCCCGCCTGAACGCCATCAAGCTGGGAGATGATGAGTTCATGGTCTATCAGCTCGCCTGTAAGACGAGCGAGTTCGAGACGTTCGACAAGAAGTACTCCAGCTACGATCTGAAGGATGTCACGACCGGCACCGGCGATTACAGCCACACGATGAACCTGGCCCTCGTCGGCAAGGAGCCGATGGACTGGTACGACCTGCATGCCACCAGCTACACGCTGAACCCGAACACCACCCGCTACGTGGAGCCGATCATCCGGCTGGAGGCGGTGGATATGTCGAAGATCGGCGGCGATCCGTACGGGGCTCAGTTGGAGGAGAGCTACTTCGACTACATCAGGGTCCCGTTCCTGAAGGACAAGCTGGTCCTGACGCCGGCAACCTACGACCCGATCACCTACAAGCTGAATCCGGCCCGCCTCCGCAGCTATCCCGCCGCCGATGCCTATGGTGAGGGAAGCCGCCTCACGAACGGCTCCAGCATCCCGGACTCCATGTTCCCGACCCACGCGGTCGGCATGTGGTACGACGGCAACGGCACGGCAACGAAGCTCTCCAACCCGGAGATCAATTCATCCTACTGGAAGGGGATCGATGATATCGGCCCCGGACCGGGAGGAAACCCCGGCACGATCAGGATCGCGGGAGAGGAGGAACCGAAGAAGCCGGGGAACGGCATGGCAAACCAGAACATGAACCTTCAGCAGAATACGATCAACAAGCTGTTGATCCGCTACGATGCGCCCACCGTGCTGGTGCAGGACAGGGCCAGGGTGCTGAAGGAGCTTATGAGCAGATACGGCCTGAACCCCAGCTCCTTCAGCATGCAGCCGAAGTGGTGGAGCTTCCTGGATGCCAACTCGAAGACGGTGATCGAGGGGCACGGCGGAGAGAACAACCCATACTACTGGGATATGCATCTCAGCCAGGGAGGCAGCTTCCGCGTGGATATCAGCTACGGATACGGCCAGTCCCATCCGAAATCGATCATATTCCATCCGCCGTCGAAATGAGCGCGCGGGCCATCCGCCGGGGATATCTCCCCGCCCGGATGGCCCTCACTCTCCAACCCGCATCAGCAACCGGAACATCGTACCCGAGCAAACAATCAATCTCATGAAATACATTCTTCTCACGCTCATGCTGGCGCTGCTGGCACACGCCGTGCTCCTGGCCCAGGGAACCACGGCAACGGACACGACCGACAGGCTTCGCCCCAATCTCCGGCTGGCCGCCCGCGCCTACGGCGATTCCGTGGTGCTCCGCTGGGGCACCACCACGGACGCCGCGTGGAAGGTGGCGAACAGCGCCGGATATACGATCGAACGGATCGAACTGCAAAGCGCCAAGGGGGCCCCGCCGATCAGAACGATCCTCACCCCGCAACCGCTCAAGCCGTTGACGATCGATGAATGGAAGGCGCGCTACCGGCCGGAGGATACGCTGGCCGGCGCCGCCGTGCAGACCCTCTACGGCAAGGCGGTCACCTCCGACGATGATCCGTTCGGAAGCATCTACGAGATGTATATCCAGCAGCGGAACATGCACGGGTTCGGGCTGATGCTCGCCGATATGTCCCCCGGCCTCGCCAACGGGCTCGGGCTCCGCTTCGTGGACCGGAACGTGGACCGGAGCAGGACCTACATCTACCGCGTCTACTCGCTGGCGCGCCATCCCGAGCAGCCGATCGATACGGCCACCGTCGTTGTCGCCGCCGGGGAAGTGCGGCAGACGCCTGACGTGGAGAGCCTCACGGCATCGGAGGGGGAGAAGGAGGTTGTGCTGAAGTGGAACAAGTACGAGCACGCGGTCCCGTTCAGCGGCTACTTCGTGGAGCGCTCCACCGACGGCGGCAAGAGCTTTCAGCGTCTCGACAGGTTCCCCTTCATCGCCGCCGAGAACACCACCAGCGGGGAGCGGAAGGAGAATGGCGCGGAGGCGCAGTATCAGATCAGGCTGGAGGAGAACTATCGCCCGGTTCAGTATCGCGTGGTCGGCTTCGATGCGTTCGGCGAGACATCGCCGAAGAGCAGGGTCATCACCGCGATGGGACGCGACCGCACGGCGCCACGGCAGGCGCTGATCGATTTTCCGCAGGTGGTGGATGGAACGTCGCTGAAGATCGCATGGACGCTCGACACCATCGAAGGCGACATGGCCGGCTTCCGCGTCGGCAAGGGGGTCAACCCCGAGGGGCCGTTCGAGCCGATCGGGACGATGCTCTCAAAGGATGCGCGGGAGTTCACCGACCGGAACGTCCGCGATCTCCCCGAATACTTCTACGTCGTCACGATCTTCGACACGGCCGGCAACAGCCGCAACTCGATCGCGCTCCGCGGCATGTTCCCCGACTCCATCGCGCCGGAAAGCCCATCCGGCCTGGCCGGCGACGTGGACTCCAACGGCGTTGTACGGCTCCGCTGGAACGCCAACGGCGAGAAGGATCTGAAGGGCTATCGCGTCTTCTACGCCAACCAGGACGATCACGAATATCAGCAGCTCACCACCGATATCACCAACGACACGACCTTCACCGATACGCTCACGCTCCAGACATTGAGCAGGGAGATCTACTACAAGGTGGTGGCGCTCGACAATCATTTCAACCACTCTGGGTTCACATCCCCCCTCACGCTCACGAAGCCCGATGTGGTCCCCCCCGCCCCGCCGCTGATCTCCGACATGTCGGTGGACGCGCGCGGCATCACCCTGGCCTGGAAGCCAAGCCCCAGCAGCGATGTGGTGGAGCATGTCCTCTACAGAAGAGCCTCCGGCGAGGAGATCTGGAAGCCGGTCGCCCGCGGCGCCGACCGTTCATTTACCGGCTTCACCGACACCACCGCCGGCATCGGCGTGGTCTACGAGTACAGCCTTGACGCGCGCGATGACGCGGGACATCTCTCACCCCGCTCCAACGTGGTATCGGGACGCGTCTACCCGTCGGCAACGGCACGCAACGTCGATGGAATCAAGGGGGCGGTGGATCGGGAGCGGAAGAGGATCGTGCTTCGCTGGAACGCGCCGGCCGGGGTGACGAAAATCTATCTCTACAAGGCGACCGACAAGGGGGGGATGACGATGTATCGATCGCTCGATGGGACGGCAACGGAGTTCGTGGATACGGAGATATTCTCCGGCGCAACCTATCGCTACGGCGTGAAGGCGGTGACGGAAACGGGGGGCGAATCGAGCATGACGACGACCGATCAGATCCAGTACAATTGACCGCGCATCCATGATGCATAACGCTTGCAGGCCAACGGCCCATCATATTCGAGGATAAAGAAAGCCCGTCAGGGCATCGGCTTACGGGCCAGCGGCCCATAATATTCGAGGATGAAAGAAAGCCTGGCAGGGCATCGACTTGCGGGCCAGCGGCCCATCATATTCGAGGATGAAAGAAAGCCCGCCAGGGCATCGACTTGCGGGCCAGCGGCCCATAATATTTCAGGATAAAAGAAAACCCGTCAGGGCATCGACTTACGGGCCAACGGCCCATAATATTTCAGGATAAAAGAAAACCCGTCAGGGCATCGACTTGCGGGCCAACGGCCCATAATATTCGAGGATAATAGAAAGCCCGTCAGGGCATCGGCTCGCGGGCCGGCGGCCCATAATATTCGAGGAACAGCATCGATGATATCCCCCCAGAGATACCCGAACGTGGAGGAGCCGGGCCGGGCCGATCGCTCCGCCGATGATGAGCGATCGGCATATGTGGATCGCGGCGTCGAGCTGCTCGATTCCGCGCTTGGGAGATTTCGCGAGGGGATGGTGACGCTCGGCATGGATGAGATCGTGATGGGACTGCGGCGGCTGCGCGATGAGAACATGGATCAGTGGCGACGGTTTATCAGCGATCGATGCCGGGCGCATCCCATCGCGGAGATGCTCCGGCAGGACCCGTTCACGCACCGGTCCGCCTGGAAGCCGCGTGGTTACGCGGGGGACGCGGAGATGCTCGATTTCATCTTCTCACCGGAGACGATCCCGGCGCTGACAACTCCGCTCGGGGCCTCGATCTTCAGCTACACCACCGATGGCCCGGCTCCCAGGAGCGTTCGCGCCCGCGCGGCGATGATGGCGCGGACAATCGACCGGATGGCGGCGGAGCGGCCGCTGCGCGTCCTCGCCGTGATGTCGGGGCATCTCTGGGAGGCGCGCCTCTCCAAGGCGACGCGCTCCGGCGGCGTGGAGAAATATCTCGCGTTCGATCAGGACGCGCGGACGCTCGCGGCAATCGACACGCTGGAACATCTCCCCGGCATCACCACCTATCAGGGAAATCTCCGCTCCCTCTTCCGCGGCAGATCCGTCTTCCGGAACTTCGACCTTCTCTACTCCCCCCTCTGCGACAACCTCACCGACACAACGGCATCGCGATTTATCAGCACGCTCTTCGACGCGGTTGCGCCGGGAGGACGGCTGATTATTTCGAACTTCGCCCCGGAGCTTGTCGATGCCGGCTATATGGAGGCGTTCATGGAGTGGAATCTGATCTACCGCGATGAAACGGGGCTGGCGAAGCTGGCGGCGGGCCTTCCGGGGGAGCGCGTCGCGGCATGCGAGACCTATCGCGATCCTCACGGAAACATCGCATTTCTGGAGTTGACGAGGGAGGGATGATGCGACGGCGGACGCATCCCGGCTTTTCCATCGCCCGCATCAACCGCCGACCGGATCGCGACGAAACGCAATGCTGGTAACGGGAGCGATATCAATCTCATCACCCATCCGCTCCACCTCCACAATCACCGCAACGCTCCATCGCGCGCCCCCGATGCCGGGATAGAATATCAGCCCGGGATTCCGGCCACGATCCCCCGCAAGACGACGGTACTCCCCCAGCACGGCGGCGAGCGCGCGCGGCGTCAGGTGGAGATCCGGGGAGGGAACAAGGGTGAGGAGATAGGGAAGTCCGGTATCGGGATACCGCGTCAGGCTGGCAGAGCGGACTCCCGGCAGCGTGGGGCGCAACGCGATCGGCATCGGAATTCCGGGATCGGCGACCGCCTCTCCCACCCGCTCGATGACATCATCGAGGCTCAACGGATCGCGAGAGAGAAACCCGGCGATATCCAGAATCATATCGGCCGGCCCTTCGTCATCGGCGGGGACGGCGTTGTTGTTGGCGCTGTTCATTTCCACCCCAGAAACGCCTGCTCCGCGGCATCCCCCACCTCGTGCGCGTCGGCCTCGTAGGGTATCCGGCGATAGAGCGTGTACTTATCCTCCACCACCTTGATCTGCGCCTTCAGCGCGTCCCGTTTCGCCTCGGCGTCGGCTATGGTTGCCGCTCCCGGTTTGATTCTGAGCTTCATCAATGCGCTTATCGCGTCGCTCCGCATGGTCGCCATCAGCGCCCATCCGTCATCGTCGCTGATCGCCTGGTTTGCGACTCCGTCGGTGACCGTTGCCTGGAACATCCGCCTGCCGAGATCCTTCGTCCCCTTGTCGGTGCTGGCGTCGAACTTCTTTGCCACCGCCTTGCCGGCTATCACGAGGGGTATTCCCTGCTCCAGGACGATCGCCGCGGCATCCTTCGCCGCGGCATCCTTGCCGTTGCCCCCCGCCGAGAAACGCGCGGCCAGGAAATTCTGCTCCGCATGGCGTCCCTCGTGCAGCGTGGTGTTCGCCACCTCCGCGGCATCCCTGTCATTCAGCGTGCTGGCGGAAACCAGATCCTGGCTTATCACGAACATCCATGTGGATGGCTGGAAGAACGCCTTTATCTCCATCAGTTTCTTGTCCACCGCGAGGTATGCGGGAACATCCGCGGCGGCCAGCTCGGTATTGGCGGCCCTGCCAAGCTCCTTCACCCGGTTGTCCGGCGTCCCCAGCGTTGCCCACCTGCTCTGAATGCCGCGCACCGCCGTCGCGAAACGGTCGAGCGTCGTCAGCCGGCCCAGGCCCGTCAGGTCCGGGAGCTTTCCCGCATGGCGATCCTTGGCGCGCTGGATGCCCGGCGCCGATTCCTTCGGATAGACGCGCTTCCTGATTTCCTTCCAGACCGCGCCGTCGATCAGTTTCTGAAGCTCGTCGGCCAGCGGCTTCGTCTCCAGCCAGCCCTCGTAGTTCTCGGTGTGCTGGTTCGCCGTGTCGCGGGGCATCCCGGTTTCCTGGCTGTAGGTATCGAGCAGGGGAGCGTGGATGGGATCATCGTTGCGCGGCGCGCGCTGGACCGTCTCCGGCGGCGCCCCCCGCTGCTGGACGACGTGCGCCAGCTCGTGAGCCAGCAGCCGCTTCCCCTCCATCGTCCCCGGCCTGTAGCGATTTGCGCCGAACACCATGCTGTCGCCAACGGTATAGGCAAGCGCATTGACGGCATTCGCGCTCTCCGCCGCGCGCGTATCGGTATGCACCCGGACGCCGGAGAAGTCGTGGGCAAACCTCGGCTCCATGTACCGCCGGGTATCCGTGTCCAGCGGCGATCCGGCCGAGCCCAGCACATCGTTCACGATCGGCGGCGCCATCGACGCCTCTCCTCCAGCGGTCTCCTTCCGCGATAGCTCCCCGGCTCCCACCCCCGGGATTGACGATGCGATTCCGCCGCTCGCAACCCGGTCCGCCACGCGATCGGCCTCCTGTTCATGGCGGTCGCCCGGCTGGTTTACACTGAGTGGTTTCCGCTGGAATTTCCCGCTCGCGCAGGCATCGCATTCCCCGCCGGCCATCGTATGATTGCCGCACGCGCATTTGCGCTGAAGAACCCCGCCGCGCACTGGGACGAAGTTTCGCGTGGCGGGCCTTCCGGCCGCGATTCGTTGTTGATCACCCATTGGCATTACGACCCTGTCGTTGTTCGTGGGAATTGCCTGTTGTTGTCCGCTGTCAACCGATGAGGGGTCGTGGGGGGAAAAGAATCTATGGAAACATCGGGTCCGATCCAATCTTATCAGGCTCCTTCCTCATCGGCCCTGATTTTTTCTTTTCAGATCGCCCCTCATTGCTCTATCTTCTGTGAACAGGCAACCCAGCCACCTGCCATTCCGTCGGACCCGACCCCACGCGGAGATTCCTGCGGAGATTCCTGGCGCAACGCCCGTGATGAGGGAACCGTGATGCGGGGCATTACCGTAGAAGTCACCGTCCGCTGGAGGATCTCATGGGACCTCTCCCTGTCCCTCCCCTCACTCATTGCACCTCCCGTCACGCGCTGTGGAGATTCCTCTTCGCCGCCCTGGCCGTGCTGTTTATTCAAGTACGGTGCGGAGCGCAGGAGGCCCCGCCACTGGAGGACCCCGCGCTGATAAAGGCGGCCGGCTCCGCGACGATCACCGGCGATTTCTACGACTTTACCACGGACGGATCGATCCCCGTGGCGGCGCGCCGACCTCCATCGCTTATCAGGTTGATCATTACTCCCACCGTCACGCTCGGCGGCCGGGTGGACCTTCCGTTCAACATCGTCCTTTCATCCCGCGAAACCAGCACGATCACCCCACCGGTGCACGATGCATCGCTCACGCAGTTTCTTCTGAACCAGGCCAACAGCTTCGGCATCTCCCCGAAGTTCGGATGGGCGCAGTTCAACCTTGGATCGCACACACCGAAATTCTCCGAGCTGTCGATCGGCGACGCGCAGCTCTTCGGCATCGGCGCCGATCTGCGGCCGGGAAAATTTCATGTGGCGGTTTCGGCGGGCGTGGCGCAACGGGCGGTGCAGACCGATACCGTGGCCTTTACGCGCGGCGCCTATGCGCGGCATATCTATGCGGCCACCGTCGGCTATGGAACGGAAGAGTCGGAGGTGGCGCTGAACGTTGTGCGGGCCAGAGATGACCCCGCCTCCATCCGGGAACTCCGCTCGCAGTTGATCGTCGCCCCCGACTCCGCAGACCCCTCGTACCGTGATACCACCTACACCCGCAACCCGCTGATGCCCACCCCGCAGGAGGGGTTTGTGGCTACCCTTTCCGCGCGCATTCCGATCGTCGAGGGGTTGAACGTGGCGGCTGAAGCGGGGGCCGGGCTCTTCACGCGCGATATGAATTCGGCCGATATCGGCGAACGCGCGGCGACGTTGAACACGCTGATGCGCCAGCGCATATCCTCGCGCGCCGATGGCGCGGGCAAGGTCTCCGTGGCCCTGAAGAAAGAGACGTGGGGAGTCGATGTCACCGCGCTCTATATCGGCCCCGGATATGTCACGCTCGGCTATCCCTACATGCAGTCGGATCGCCTGGAGTTCACCGTGGCCCCCACCGCGCGGCTGTTCGACAGCGTCCTGACGGTGGCCGGCACGTTCGGCCACAGGACCAGCAACCTGGCGCAGAGCAGCGGCGCCACCACGCGACAGATACTGATCTCGGCGAACATCGACGCGCTGATCGCCGACGGGCTGACACTGGCGACGGCATACTCCAACTTCGGGCTGACAACCGATGTCTCGAACGATACGTTCCGGATACGATCGATCGCGCAATCGTTCAGCCTTACCCCCACCTGGGCCCTCCCCACCGACGTGATCGTTCACACCATCACAGCCAGCTTCGCGCTGGATGATTACAACGATCTCAACCCGATCACCGGCGCGCAGAGCAGCAACCGGACGCGCACAATTCTCGGCTCCTATGCCGCCGCGTTCCTGACGATCCCGTTGACCGCGAGCGCCACCGGCACCTATCTGACGAACGATCTGCCGATCGGCGCGCTTACCGTGCAGAGCGTTTCGTTCGGGCTCGGCTACCGGCTCTTCAACGGGAAGGTGGCGCCGGGGCTGACGATAACCCATACGCGGAGCCGGCCGGCCGATGCCACCGCCGATTCCGAACTCGGCATCCGGCTCTCGGCGATATGGCGGATCACATCCAGACTTCGGCTGACCGTGGCGGCATCGACCAACGATTATACATACGGCTCATCACATTCGGGGGGCTCCTTCCGGGAGAACCTTCTCCGAACCGCGCTCGGCTGGCAGTTCTGACCGGCCGGCATCCCGACGACATGGGGACTTCACCCCATCGATCAACGCCCTTCCGGGCATGACGACAGCAGATTCCAGCTCATCGCGCTCTTTCAACTGCGAGGGATCAATGAAACCGAAGCCGATACTCCTTGCGATTCTGATGATGGCGACAGCCGCCACCGCCGCCTGGGGTCAGCTACTGACAGTGACGCTGAACCTGACGGCGCGACCGAACCCCTATATCTCCGAGTGGGCCTCCCGGCGCGAGACCGCAATCCTCACCGTCACCAATCCCGGCGCCCGCCCCGTGGACGCCAAGATCTCCGTGAAGATCCTGATCGGGACCACGCTTCAGGCGGAGTCGAAGTTCAACGAGCTTCCGGTCTTCACCATCCCCGCCCATTCCACGCAGACATTCTACGGCGAGGATCTGGTCCCCTTCAACGCGATGAAATTCTACGGAGGCGCGGAGACGAAGACCCTCCGCACCGGCCAGCTTCCGGCCGGGAGTTACACATTCTGCCTTCGCCTTCTCGATCCCGTCTCCGCCGCGCCGCTGAGCCCCGAGGTCTGCCGCCCGTTCACCATCGCCAGCTATCAGTCGCCCTCGCTGCTGCTTCCGGCGGACAGGAGCGCGATACGCGCGGAGGATCGCCCCACGTTCCGCTGGACGCCGGTCACGCCGAATCCTCCCACGCAGATCACCTATCGATTTCTTCTGTTCGAGGTGATGGCGGGACAGGCGCCGATGGCGGCATTCCGTGGAAATCAGCCGATCGTGGAGCGGATGGTGCCTGCCCTGGCGCAGCTTCTATGGCTGCCGGAGTTCCCGAGCCCGGAGCCGGGGATGACCTATATCTGGACGGTTCAGGCGCTCGATCCCGACGGCAATCCGATTGGTGATCCCGACGGGTTCGCCTCCCCCTTCGTCTTCACGGTGAACGCGCCGCTGGGCGAACGTCGCAACATCGATGGAGGGGTGGGGATAGGAAGGAACCCAGGGGGCGGCGTGATCGATACGCTGGTCGACGGCGGCAACGGCGGCGCCGGCAGAGTAAGAAACAACGGCGGCGCCGTGGACACACTGGTCGATGGCGGCAACGGCGGCGCGCGGATGGCTAGAGGAAATGGCAATGCCGTGGATACGCTGGTCGACATGGGAGGAGCAGGCGTTCAGCAGCGGGCGGCCAACAACGGAAACGACGCCAACGTGGCGGCCAACCTGATAGCGCAGGCAAACCCGCAGGCCCCGGCCAACACCTGCGGCAACCCGGCGGCGACATGCCCCGCGCCGGCCTGCGTCACCTACGCCCCCGGCACCTTTGCCGACGGCGACTCGGTGACCATCTGCAACTTCACGATGAAGTTCACCGGCGCGCCGACCGGGACCAGCTCATCGCTCACCGGCACGGGGAAAATCTGGGTTCCGTGGATGCGGACCAACGTGGCGGTCACGTTCAGCAATATCAAGATCAACTCCACCGGCCAGGTCTGCTCCGGCGTCGTGATGGCGGCGGTCGATTCCACGCCAGCGGCCTATCCGCAGCAATGGGCCATCAACATGGTCGGCTCCTTCAACTGGACCAAAAAGCAGGTGAAGGATCTGAACGCATGGCTTCACCAGCAGGGACCGGCAAAGCTGAAGAAGCTGACCGACAGCCTGGACCTGAACCAGATGCTCGCCGAGCAGACGGCGCCGCCGGTGAACGTGCCGCTCGGGTTCAACAACCTGGAGGGGGTGACGATAGCGATCTCGGAGATGAAGTTCGAGCCGACCGGCGCCCATCTGAACTGCGTGGCGGCGTTTCCCATTGTGTTCGATCACAACGACACGCTTGGCTTCAAGGGGGCCAACTTCCCCTTCAGCCCGACCGCGCCGCAGGTCGGCGCGGGGAAGCTGGGGCTGCTGGCGGATGAGATATTTTCCGGCAACATCATCAACAACCTGACCTACGAAATAACATTCAAGGCGGAGCATCTGCCGGCCCCCGGCACCTTCGTCTCATGGGGCTGCAAGGGGTTCCGCGAGCTGAATGTGGATATGCAGGTGGCGTTTCCGCGCCAGTGGCTGGTGCCGATTCCGGACAACGGGACCGACCGCGTCAAGGCAAGCGTCCTGACCAACGTGGTCTCCTGGAAGGACTGGCTTATCCAGACATCGCTGCCGCGCTGCGCCATCGCCAACTCGAACGGGCTGGAAATGGAAGTGCAGGCGATGGTATATGATCATTCCGACACGCGGAACCTGCCGGGCATGACATTCCCCACCATCTACACCGGCGACAGCACGGAGGCATTCCACGGCTTCTATCTGAAATCCGCGAGCGTCGATCTGCCGGACAAGCTCAGGACCTTCAACGATCCCGCGCAGCGCGTCAAGATCATCATCCCCGATCTGATCATCGACAAGCTGGGCGTGACCGGCGATCTCCTGGCGCAGAACGTGGTGAACTTCCCGAACGGCAATATCTCGGGGCTGGGCGCCAGCATCGACACCATCAGAATCTCCGTCAGGAACAGCTCCCTCCTCAGCGCCTACATGCGCGGCAGAATCGTCCTCCCCGTCTCCGATATCACCGCGCCGAACGCCATCACCTACAAGGCGCTCTTCAACACCAACAACGGGTTTCTCCTGACGATGAAGCCGGACCACGCGATCGATGCAAAGCTGTTCGCCGGGGCGAAGCTGACGCTGGCGGAGACATCGACCATGAGCATGACCATCAGCGGCGGGCAGACGGCGTTCGATCTGACGCTGAACGGCAAGTTCGACTGGAGCGATGTGAAGATCGGGAACAAGGTGAAGGTGACGATGAAGGATCTGGAGTTCCAGAACATGAAGATGGCCTACACCGAGAACAGCGGGATGACGTTTCAGCAGGGGACGTGGGGATTTGCAAGCCCGCCGAAATGGCTGGCGCACTTCCCGATCACGATCGAGAAGATCAGGTTCGACATGAAGACAAAATCCCCCGGCGAGGTGCTCCGCGGCGCCCTCTCCTTCGATGTGGTGCTCAACCTCTCGGAAAACGCGGTCTCCGGCCGCTCCACGATGGAAGTAACCGGGGCGATCGACAAGCCGGCGGGGGGAAACTTCGCCCCCAGACTGGTGGGGGTCAGTGTGAAGGAGATCGATATCCACGCGAACACCGCGGCCGTGAAGATGGATGGGAAGATCAACTTCTACAACGATGACCCGACCTACGGCGACGGCTTCCAGGGGGCGCTGAAGGCGGTCTTCAACTCGGTGCAGATGCAGATCGATGCCTCCGCGCGGTTCGGGACCACCGAGTACCAGAGCCCCGGCAACAGCTATCGCTACTGGGGCGTGGAGGCAAAGGCGATCCTCCCGAAACCGGGCATCGTCTTCCTCCCCGGCGTCGCCTTCTACGGCTTCGGCGCGGGGGCGTGGAAACGGATGAACGTGACCGGCATGACGAAGCCGGACGTGAACGCGGTGGCCGGCGCGACGACCACATCGACGCAGACCAGCTCCGGCGCGGTCTTCACGCCGAACCCGAACAACGGCTTCGGGTTCAAGGTGACGACCGTGCTGGGCACCGTCCCCGATCCGAAGACATTCAATGCCGACGCGACGCTGCTGGGGGAGTTCAGCGTGAACGGCGGGCTGACGAAAATCGAGTTCGCCCTGGACGCATGGGGAGGCGCCAAATTGCTGGAGCGGAACACCGCGCCGATCTACGGCAACGCGACGATAAGCTATGTCCCCCCCACGAAGGTGTTCGACCTGAACGCGCTGGTGAACCTCAAGTACCCGGCCGATGGCAGCGTGGTGAAGACCACCGCAGGCGGCATATCGCTGAAGCTCAATATCAACGGAAGCACCGGCCTCTGGTACTTCAAGCTGGGGGAGCCGGCCAACCCGAACACGGTGCTGGTGTTCAACACGTACAACGTGCAGCAGTACCTGATGTTCGGCAACAACATCCAGCCGCAGACCGGGTTTCTTCCGAGCACGATCCAGGGGCTGAGCCAGGCCGGCGTGAGCGTCGGGTTTCAGAATCAGGGGATCTCCTCGCAGGCCAGCCTGGGACAGGGGTTCGCGGCCGGCTTCACGATCTTCGGCGGAACCGGCAACCAGTCGGTCGATCTGATGTATCGGACGCAGTTGCGATTTGCCGCCAACGGCGGGTTCGAGATCAACATGTCGATGCTCCGCTATCCCCCCACCACGCTCTGCGACGGAACCCCGCTCGGGATGAACGGATGGTACGCGCAGGGAGGGATTGCCGGCTGGTTCAACGGGTACGCCGGCATCCATATCGATCACTCCCCAAAGCCTGACTGCGATTGCTGCCCGAAGGTCTGGAAGGATTGCTGCAACCCGTTCAAATGCTGCGCGATCTACTGCGGAGAGCATTACTACAATGTGCTGGATATCAAGATCGGAGCGCGGCTGAACGGTGGCTTCCCCAGGCCAAGCTGGCTGACGGGACAGGCATCGGGGAGCTTCTCGTTTCTGGGAGGAACCATCGCCGGGAACTTCACGGCGAATCTGGCGATCGGCAAGCAGTGCAGCATCGGGCAGCCGGAGCAGAACGCGGCGTTCACCGCCGAGGACGCGGTCGCCACGATCGACCAGCAGGGGACGCTGCTGCTGTCGGTGAACCCGGAGAACGGCGGCACCGGCCATCCTCCCGACAATGCGATCGGCGTGGTCTGCGGCTTCAAGCCCGATGACGCATTCGAGGTTCTCGAACGCCAGGCCGACGGCACCGTGAGGAAACGGACGTTCCAGGCACGGTACAGCGCGCAGCTCGATTCGCTCGGCCCGGTGGTGAACGCCCCCGTGCCGGTGCTGATGGTGCCCAATGTAGCGCGACGCAGCGCCCCTCCCCCGGTTCCGCCGGTGCTGCGCCGGAGCGCGGCGGCCAATCCCCTTGGCGAATACGAGTACAGGGTGGATCGCGGGATCATCGGCAGGCTTGGCGTCTGGGTGAAGAACCTGGACGACAACATCCGCTACAGGTTCACGGTGACAGGGGAGCTGTGGGAGAAGCAGGGGAACAACTGGGCAAGAGCAACCAGGCGGAACGGCCAGCAGATATCGGAGACGATGACATCCGCGTTCTCCACCGGCGTAAGCCCGAGGATTGCCCCCGGAGCGCCAACGCCCGGCATCCCCCTGCCTCCGCCCGGAGGCGGAGGGCAGTGAGATTTCATCGATCATGCACGTATCGCGAATCGAACGAACGGAATTCCTCATGAGATATCTTCCCGGCATTCTTCTCCTGATCATCAGCGCGGCGACACTGCGCGCCCAGCCGATCACCGAACCCGCCGACAAACGCGATCCCGACGACGCGCTCCGGGCGCATATAGGGCTGATAGCGCGGGGAGGAAAGGACTCGGTGATCCTCCGCTGGGCGCCATCGAAGCCGGGCGTCTGGCTGATCGGCAACCGAACGGGATATCGCGTGGAGCGCGCGGTGGTGGGCTCCAACGGCCGCGCGACGGAGTTCAGGCCACTCCTCGATTCCGCCCTGAAGCCGTGGCCGTACGAGCGCTGGCTTGCCCATTACGATGCCCATCCGCTGAACGAAGGCCCGGACTCCGCCGATTACATGAACATGGCCTACACCCTCCTGAACCAGTACGGCGAGGAGGCCCCGGCCCGCGACAGCTATTCTCCCGACGACGCGAAGTCGATCGCGGAACGGCGACAGGAGATGGAGATGCGTTTCACCTTCGCGATGTACGCGGTGGACCGGAACGCGACGGCGGCGGAGGGGCTGGGGCTGCGATTTGTGGACCGGAACGTGACGCCGGGAGCCAGCTATCAGTATCGCGTCTACCTGGCCGGCAGCCCCGGCGAGTTCCTTCCCGATACGGGGCTTGTTTCAGTAACGGCCGCGGCGGCGAAGGAGGCCGCGCGACCGGCCATTATCGCGGCCGGCGGCGAGCGACAGGTTCTGCTGCGCTGGAAGGCCAATCCTTACTATTCCTCGTACTACGTGGAACGCTCGGAGGATAAGGGCATATCGTTCAAACGGATGAACGCCGTGCCGCTGATCACGCTCCGCCTGTCGCTGCCGAGCGAGGATGACGAGGAGATCTTTCTGGATTCCACCGCGATCAACTACCGACCGTATGTCTACCGCGTGAGGGGAACAACCCCGTTCGCCGATCTTGAATCGCTGGGAGATGTGCGCGGCATGGCACGCGATGCCACGCCGCCGGCAAAGCCATTTCTTCCAAACCCCACGCACATATCTGCGCGCCGGGTCAACGTCCGCTGGGAGCCGGGCGCGCCCGCCACGGCCGATCTGGCGGGGTTTCGCGTCTGGCGCGGCGGCACCGATTCAGGGCCGTTCGACAGGCTCACGCGCGCGCTGCTCCCACCGGCCACGCGCGAGATCATCGACAGCACATTTCAGCTCGACGGCTCCAATTATTATCTGGTGGAGGCGGTGGATACCGCCGGCAATGCAAGCCGTTCCAACTCCGCCTACGTGGCGCTGATCGACAGCGCGCCGCCGGGAGCGCCGCGATGGATCGACGGCCGCATGGACAGCAATGGCGTGGTGACGCTGCGGCTCCACGCAAACCCGGAGCGCGATCTGATGGGCTATCGTCTTCTCCGCGCCAACGCGCCGGATCATGAATTCTCGGTGGTCCGGGAATCGTTCGGCGACAGCACCGCGGCCACCGACACGGTCTATCATGATACCGTGGAGATCAGAACTCTTACGCGGTGGACATATTATCGCGCCGTGGCGCTCGACAGGAATTTCAATGAGTCGGACTTCTCCCCCGTCCTCGCCGTCCCCCGTCCCGACGTGATTCCGCCGGTGGCTCCCGTCATCACGGATGTCTTCGTCACCGACAGTTCCGTGCGCCTCATCTATGCCGCCAGTTCCAGCGAGGATCTGGCCTATCACACCATCTACAGGCGGGTGGGCGAGAGCGCGGAATGGGACAGCATCGCGCGCACCGGACGGCACGACACGCTTTTCCTGGATCGCGGCGTAACGATGAACACGATCTATCAGTACGCGCTTCGCGCCACCGACAGCAGCGGGCTCCGCTCGGAGCTTTCGCCTCCGGTCATCGCGCGACCGGACGATCCCGGCATTCGCCCCGGCGTAACCCGGCTGACCGCGGTCGCCGATTCGATCAGGAAACAGGTGATACTCCGCTGGGAGTATGGCGGGCTGGCGGAGGAGCACTGGTTTGTGGTCTATCGCGGCGGCGAGGATGGCAGGCTCCGGCAGTACGCCAGGATCACATCGCGGGAACGGACCTTCACCGACGGGCAGCCGGCGACATCGGAAACGACATATGCGGTGCGGGTGGTAACTCCCTATGGCGCGCAATCGGCACTGGGAGAGAAAGTGAGGGCCCGGTAACGGTCGGGGACTCGTCAGAATGCAAAAAGGGGAAGGCGTCCCGTGCCCTCCCCTTTTTCATATCGTTGAACCGCCACAGTTCCTAGCAGGGGAACGGGCTCGGGTTCTGGTAATCCGGCGGATTCGGATTGCAGGCGCCCACATGCACCCTGATCTCCAGGCACGGCGTGCAACGCACCTCTACCTCAAGGCAGAGGCCCGGCGGAAGCGATGGATCGGAGATATAATAGAGCGGGCCAACAGCAGGAATCGGAATCCACTGGTTGTTGATGCAGATGCCGGTCGGCGATCCCCATGCCGGGTTTTCGGGATAGGTGAAGTGGCCGTCGATGGTGGAGCTGGTGACATCGACCCAGCCGCTCTGCCAGTGAACATTGACGTTGATCGGCCCCGTTGCGGGCGGATATACGTAGTTGTAATTGACCCAGTACTGCTTGCAGGGCGCGGGGATGCAGCCGGGCTGAGCGTACGCGCTGGTTCCGCCGATACAGACGAACCCGAGCACAAGCATCGCCATCAGCATGGCCGATTTGAACATGGTCATTGTCTTCATGGATAGGCTCTCCAAAAAATGTGAGTTATGTACCGCGACTGACCGTCGGCCACAAAGCAGGTGCGGAGAATATCGCGCGGATATTCAACTCCTGATCTGACGATACGGGAGATGCAACGCTGAACGATTGCCCGGACCATCCATATCCATGGCGCCATTAATTTGGACGGGCCGGAAAACGAAAGGGGTGTGAAGCCGTCGGTCATCAGGTAAGATGACATGAAAGTCCATGTTTGCACATATTATTTTGCGACACGCATTTTATTTATCCGGCGACCCATCGCTGTCCTGATCTTCTCCATAATTCAGAATAATTCGGATGATATGACGGTGTCCGATGGCATAGTTTATTTCACTGCCGGCATTATTCCGGCAAATGGCAGGGAATGGTGTGCACGGAGAATCGCTCGTCAAATAGCAGACCGATGATAGATCCACCCTGCGATACGCGGCCGCATTCAATTATCGAAACGCCTGGAAACAATCGGGCTGGTGATGATTCGAATGATCATACATGAAAGCACAAAGAATGGGGGAGGCATGATCCGGAGCCTCCCCCATTGTATCCTGCTGTTCTATCGAACATTATCCTAGCACGGGAACGGGCTCGGGTTCAGATAGTCCGGCGGATTCGGATTGCAGGCGCCCACATGCACCCTGATCTCCAGGCACGGCGTGCAGCGCACCTCTACCTCAAGGCAGAGGCCCGGCGGAAGCGATGGATCGGAGATGTAATATTTCGGGCCGATAGCAGGAATCGGAATCCACTGGTTGTTGATGCAGATGCCGGTCGGCGATCCCCATGCCGGGCTTTCGGGATAGGTGAAGTGGCCGTCGATGGCGGAGCTGGTGACATCGACCCAGCCGCTCTGCCAGTGAACATTGACGTTGAACGGGACCATGACCGGCGGATACACGTAGTTGTAATTGATCCAGTATTGCGGACATGGCGTGGGGATGCAGCCCGGCTGCGCTGACGCTTTTGTGGTCCCCATGATACACGCCCCCACCACCAGCGCTGCCATAATGAAGGCCGACTTCAAGATCGTGGATAACTTCATGCAAGCTCCAGAATTACGTGAGAAATGATTTGTGTAGTGGGCAGGACCAACTGTGCGGATAGATATGTATCCACCTTCCCCTATTGTTCGCTCTGATATTCCGGTTTCAGCACCATCCGGCGAAATGCCGCGACAATATGCCGTGAATTATAGTGCAGTTATAATAAACCGATCAATCGGCGTGAGGGGGGGTGATTCCGTCCACTATCCACTAAGAGGACATGAATCGGGATTTATGCACATGACTCGTTCCTGTATCCGCAATTTCCCTTATGCCTCCCTGTACAGGGGGGTTGCGGGCCATCATCATTCACATCGGACAAATGATCGGGCCGGGATATCATTATCCTGAATACGGGAGGGGGCATCTATCCGGCGTTTCTCAGCATCTCCGCAAATGCATCCGGCAGTGGGCCCGCCTCGATCGCCCCGGCTGCCTTTTCAACATCATACTCAACACGAACAAACTCGACATCAAGCCCCTCCCCGCCCGATGCCAGCGCCTCCGCATCCAGTTGGAGAATTACATAGCACGCGCGCGGGTCGCCATCCTTCGGTTTGCCTGCCGAGCCGGTGTTGATCGCGTGCCGGTATGCCGTAACGCCGTTGGCCTGATATGGAAGGACCTTGTGATACGGCCTGTGAGTATGCCCGAACAGCATCACATCGGCGGCCGCTTCCTCCATCATCCGGTGAAAGCTCTGGTCGGGACGATCCTCGAACAGATATTCGTTGATCCTTCTCGGGCTGCCATGCACCATCAGCAGCCGGCGGCGACCGCTCCCTTCGCCGAACCCCAGACGCATTTCACCCGGCAGTCCCCGCAGATAGGCGCGTGTTGCATCGGTAACGGCATTGTTCGTAAAGCCTATCGACTGCCGCCCAAGCTCCTTTTCAGCGGCCGTCCTGTAGGCACAGCCGCAATCATCCGAGTTCAGCCCCACTCCTTCGTCATAGTTTCCCGCGATGGTGGGTATCCGCCGCCGCCGCACGGCATCGACAACCTCGTTCGGCCAGGGGGCATAGCCCACCAGATCCCCCAGACAAAAGAGCATGTCGATCGCCCGGCGGTCGATATCAGCCAGCACCGCTTCCAGCGCGGGAAGGTTGGCGTGAACATCACTGAATATTCCAATGGTCATATGCTTTTCGATTGATGATCTGGATTGCGTCATGCATCTCCGGCAACTTCGATCGGTGGCGGGAGATGCCGATTCATATCCTGTCCGATATCGCTCATGATGGTTGAATCTTTCTGACTTCGGCGTCCCTCTCGGGATGCGGAACCACCACGGCTGCGGCATCGGCGGGGAGCGATGGAACCAGCCAGCGGAAGAGGAGCGTGGCGGCCGCGGCACCGGCAACCTGCATCAGCACAAACCCCGGGACATCCTCCGGCCTGATCCCGGCGAATGTATCGCTGAAGGCCCTGGCAAGTGTCACGGCGGGGTTGGCGAAGGAGGTGGATGCGGTAAACCAGTACGCGGCGGTGATATAGGCGCCGACCGCGAACGGAACCGCATCGGAGCGGCGACGGGCACATCCCCGGATCACGGCGAGAAGGCCGAACGTGGCGATAAACTCGCTGAACATCTGCCCCCCTCCGGCACGAACATGCCGGGAGATAAAGAAGGCCGGATTGCCGAACATCAGGTTTGCGGCGGCGACGCCGGCGAATGCCCCCAGAACCTGCGCCACGATATAGACCGGAATGGCGGCCCCCCTGAGCCCCCCCTGCCACGCATCGGCAAGGGTGACGACAGGGTTGAAATGCGCGCCGGAAATCGGCCCGAACGTGAGGATCAGCGCGACCAGTGCGGCACCGGTGGCAAGGGTATTGGCGAGGAGGGCAATGGCGATGTTGCCACCGGCAAGCCGTTCCCCCATGATCCCCGAGCCAACTACCGTGGCCAGCAGCAGCGCGGTCCCCAGCGCTTCCGCGACTCCCCTCCGCGCAAGCCCCTCCGTCCGGCCGGTGGATTTCTCAGATGCCATGCACTCTCTCCGGTAACGTTCGTGTGAAATCGACCATCAACAGCAGCCCGATCCCGGAGCGCAGCCGAGGGCGTTGTTGGCGGCTTCGAGCGCCACGGGTTCAGCGGTGTTCAGGGCGTTCTCCACGGCATCGGGGAGGCAGCACATCGTGGTCTCGGCGAGATTATCCTCCAGCACCACGAAGACCTCCCATTCATTCCCGTCGGGATCGGAAGCCCACGTCTTGTCCTGGATCGCGTAGCAGCAGTTGGTCCCCATCTCGTCGCGCGTTGCCAGGCCGGCATCGGCCCATCGTTCGCGGACGGCAAGGACATCGGCGGTGGTGGCGACCTGAATCCCGAGATGGGAGAGCGCCCCCCGCTCGTTGAACGGAACCTGATTGAGCGTGAGGTTCAGCGGTGGGTTCTGGACATCGAACTTGGCGTATCCTGTCCGCACCTTGCATGGCTCGATGCCGAACATCCGTCCGTAGAATTCCGTGGCGACCGCGACATCGCGGACATTCAGCGCGATATGGGCCTTGAGAGCAGTGACAGGGAAGGAATTGCTCGTATTCATGGATGTTTCTCCGAATGGTTTATATTCGTCCAGGCATATGTGTAAAGCAACATACAAAGCTTCAACATATCTGCAAACGCATATATGTTTTTTTTCTACCGGAAGACTCCATGAGCGGGCGAACGAAAGGGATCGATCTTGAAGTGTTGTTCAGCGCCCTGGCGGACAGGACGCGGCTTCGGCTGCTGAATCTGATGAACGATGGCGAGGTCTGCGTCTGCTTCTTCGTGGAGATCCTTCAGACAAATCAGCCGAAGATATCCAGACATCTTGCCTACCTGCGCCGGGCGGGAATCGTGGGCTCGCGGAGGGATGGGAAGTGGATTCACTACAGGATCGTGGAACCCGCCGATCCATCGGCCGCGCATATTCTCGGAGAAGTGCGCCGGTGGCTGGCCCGTGACCCGCAGATGGAAAAGGACCGCGGTCGGCTGGTCAGGGTCTGCTGCGCGCCGAAGCTCCCGACGCCGCTGGAGGGAGCGCCGATACCGTCCGGCATACGGAAGGACGCGACGAAAAATGCCGGCGCGTGCTGCTGATGGTTTGTCGGGAGACGTGGGACGTTTGTAAGGGGACGTTTTAAACGTCCCCCGACGGATCATCGTATATTTTGAGCATTATACACCGGCGGCGGCGCCGTGCGATTCCCACGAAATCCTCAGATGAAACAAATCCTCCTTCTCCTCGCGCTCCTGCTTCCAGGGACCATGCGCGCGCAGGAGCGAATCACGACAGGCTACGACACATCGGCCACGTTTTCACCGGCGCAGCTCCGTCAGGATTTCGAGTTGTTCCGGCGCAGCCTGGAGGGGGCACATCCCGGCCTTTATCGCTATACGACGAAACCACGGTTCGATTCCCTCTTCGGCAACGCCGCGCTCCGGCTCGATTCGGCGATGACCGAACGGGAGTTTCTGTACGGGATTCTCAAGCCGCTTGTGGTCGATATCCGCGATCAGCATACGGTGATCCGGGCGTCCGATCGCTACGAAAACGAACGCGATCGCAACGGGATATTTCTACCGCTGGAATTCCGATACACGGCGGGCGATCTTTATCTCTACAAAAATTACAGCCGCGATTCCGCGCTGCCGGTCGGCGCCCGTATTCTCTCCATCAACGGGACGCCGGCGCGACGGATCATCGAAACGCTCCTCACGTCCATCACCGCCGATGGGACCAACCTGACCGCCAAGTATCATGAGCTGGGGGAGTATTTCCAGGGGCTTTATCATAACGCCATCGCCCGTCCCGACAGCTTCAGAATGGAGATGCTGAACCGGACAACCGGACGCAGAAGCATCGTCACCATCGCGGCGCTGCCGTTGCGGACCATCGGGGAGATACGCGCCGGCCGGTACGGAACCGCCGATCAGATCCCCGCCGCCGCGCTGCATCCGCTGGAGATGCGGGTCGATGGGAGCATCGCCATCCTCACGCTCAGGACATTCGACGACCAGATCATCGAGTTCGCGGGAACCAGGTTCTCCCTGTTCATCGATTCCGCGTTCGCCGCCATCAGGGATCTGAGCGTGCGCGATGTGGTGATCGATCTCCGCGACAATCACGGCGGCTCATCCTTCAACGGCCCCCTCCTCTACTCCTATCTCACCAATAAGCCCTTCCCCTGGCTGGAACGCCTGGAAGTGACGCGCGCCACCAGGCTCCCGGATCTCCGCTACGATTCCAGCTCCTTCTATCCCGGCTTCCCGGAATCCTCGGTCCCCGACAGCGCGGGCAGGCTGGTCTGGAAGAACTTTCCGCTCCTCGATCTCCAGCAGCCCAGCGCCGCGAACTTCAACGGCCGCGTCTACGTGCTGATCGATGGCGGAACGCAATCGGCGGCAGGACATTTCGCGGCAATGGTGAAGGGTCGGCAACGCGGGGAGTTTATCGGCGAGGAGGCGGGAGCGGCGTACCGTGGCGGCGTCACCGGCCTTTATGCCTTCGGGAAACTGCCCAACACGGGGATACGGCTGAGAATACCGCTCGTCAAAAGCACGCTCGCCATCTCCGGCCGATTTACCGGCGGGGTGATACCGGATCACCCGATCGCGCCGGCGATCGACGACATCATTGCCGGACGCGATCCGGTGATGGCCTACGCGCTCAATCTGGTCCTGCAACGGAGGAAAGCCGATCCTCCGGCCGGTGATTTCCATATCGAACATTGAGCCGGGCGAGAATTAACGAGCCGTTCCGTGTTTGTTGATTGAATATTCGTCGCGGAGCCCCGGAACGATCGCCGGTCGCGCATCGGCGGCATGGCACGGATCGCATTCATCAGCGGGACGCAATGAGCACGGCATCGATTCCATCGTACGATCTTCATCAGGGAGATAATCTCTCGCTCCCGTTTCGCTTCCTTGTTCTGGAGACGACCGACGGCGGCTACGATGCGTCGAAACCACACCGGCACAACTATCACGAGATCTTCTACTTTGCGCGGGGAGGCGGCTGGCACGATATCGACTTTCGGGAATATCCCATCGAGGACGACTCCCTCCACTTCGTCAACCCCGGACAGGTTCATCTGGTGCGCCGGGGCAGCGGCTCGCACGGGTTCATCCTCCTCTTCACGCCGGAGTTTCACACGCTTGGTCATATCCGCCCGGAGCTGCCGCTGCTGACCCACGGATCGCACAGCCCCATCCTGAGACCCGGCCCCGGCGACGCGGCCCGTGTTCTTGAGACGATCGGCCTGCTGCGCGGCGAGTTCGAATCCGATCGTCCGCATCGCGAGGAGATGCTCCGGGCCTGTTTCGGCATCTTCCTGGTCCAGGCGCAGCGGCTGTTCGAGGCCGGCAACGGCGTTGCCGATGATGGGCGCCCGGCGCACGAGCTGATCGTAAAGCTCATGCGGCTGATCGATCGCCATTTCGTCACCCTCCATGCTCCGGCCGCCTACGCGGAACTCCTCTGCGTTTCGCGGAACCACCTGAACAGCACCGTGAGGAAGCTCCTGGGAACCACCATCGGCGAGTTGATCCAGGAGCGGATCATCCTGGAAACCAAACGGCTGCTCTATCACACCGATGCAAGCGTCAAGGAGATCGCCTTCCAGCTCAACTTCGACGATCCCTCCTATTTCAGCCGCTTCTTCCGCAAGCACACCGGAATGACGCCGCAGGAGTTCCGTGAAAGCATGATGGGAAAGCACCTCTGATCCCACGTATCGTCCTATACTCCCCCCCACCCGCCGAGGTAACTTTCGTCAGCGTGAGGGCAACAGATTTGGGAAATGATCGTTCGATAGTTCAGGTTCCGATTCCAGGAGATCGCAACCTGAACATTATCGATTGATGCCGGGGATTGCATCGCCGTGATGGTGATGCGATCCCCGCACGTTTTCCGCCCTGCGGGCTCTCGATGAAACAGACGCCCCGCTGGCCCATCCTTCTCCGGCGCATTGTACTACCGGCGCTAAAGCTCGGTAAGCGCCACCGGGTTGCCATCCGGGTCCATCACATCGATCGACATCCCGTAGCCCTCGCCAAGCGAGAACGGTTCATCGCTCTTCATCGCAATGCCGGCCTGGCGGCAGCGCTGGATGGCGGCGGCAAGATCGGGAACGTAGAAAGTGATATAGGGGTCCCAGGTAACGCCGAGCGATGGATCGTGAGGGCAGCGGCTCCAGCCGCGCCTGGGAGGATCGAACCCCATTCTGATGATCGAAAAGGAGAAGCCATCCTGCACATAATAGACGTGTCCCCCGCTCGATGCCCGCTCCGGCACCCCGATTACCTCGCTGTAGAATTTCCGCATGTTCTCGAAATCATTAACCCAGAAGGCGATATTCCCGAGATGCGGGGTCATCGGCTCATCGTCGTTCCCGGTCGGTTCATCCTCGTGTTGCGCGTTCGCTTCCATTGTTTCTCCAATTAATTAGTGATTCAGAAAAATATCGCGGACAAAATGATAATAGATCCGGATTTCATCGGAAGTAATTTTCCAGGCTTTCAGATGATATCTTAACAGTCCTTCCAGACGATCCACAGCCTCGGATCGCCGCTGTGTGGTGGAAGCAGGACGCGGTGAAGACCTCCAGCAACCTGTACACGGGCAACGTTGTTATTCCTGACGGCACGGAGGATACAACGGAATGCCATTATGGGAACCTGGAAAGCAGCGGTTGTCTGATATCGATCGGCGCGGCGTTTGATTCATAACGGAAAGTTCATGCCTTCGTTTCGTAGCGGCCGATGACGCCGCTATCGAAAGGCCCTCGCGCGTAAACAGTACGAGGGCCGCATTTTCTCCGCTCTTCCGCTCACAAGGTCGGTCTCACTGCTTGGCCGCTGAATATTTCAGGGACGATCGCCTCATCGATGCCGCGCGTGATGAAATGGTTGTTCAAGACCAACATCACCATCAGCTTGCTCTCCCTGGTCAGTTACCGGCAGCTTTTGAATAATCGCATACGATTCCCGAATTTCTCACCGGTGATATATTCCCGTCGAGACAAAGGAAATAATTGCCGATTTCATCGGCCGTATCAGGAACGATATTCCGGGTGTATTTTACCGGCCGCGACATACGTCCGCCGGCCAGGCTTACGGGGGCCGTTGCCCGGATATACGATTGCACGACATATGAACGAACCGACGGAATTGATGGCGATGCTGGGAGGGATGCTCAGATTTTATTCCCCGCTGATTTCCGATACAATGGAACGCCTCGGCCTGCCGAGCGGCGCGCTGGATGACGCAATCCAGTCCCTCCCCATGATCCCCTCCCTGAAGATCTGCGGGCCGGCGTTCCCATGCCGCGTGGTCCCCACGTCGGAATACGTGGAGATCGACACGCTGCTGGAGATGATCGACGCCATCCCGAGCGGCGCGTTCGTGATCGTGGCGGCCGATGAGCCGGTGGATGCCGCGCTCTGGGGGGGAATGATGAGCGCGCGGGCGCAATCGCGTGGGGCGGTTGCCGCCGCGGTCAATGGAGGCGTGAGGGATATGGAGCAGATCGCGGCGCTCGATTTTCCGGTGTTCGGCACGGGACGCTGTATCAAGGATATCCGGCGGCGCGGCCATATGGCGGCATACGATGTCACGGTACTGTGCGGTGGCGTGATCATCCGGCCGGGCGATATTCTCTTCGGCGATGCCAACGGCGTGATCGCCATCCCCCGCGAGCATTTTGCGATGGTTTATCATGAGCTGGAGACGGCGTTTACGGAAGAGGCCGCGACGCAGCGGGGTCTCCTCGCCGGCGGTGGCGCCCGCTCACTGTTCGATCAGTATGGAAGATTTTAGCAATAGTAGTCAGCGTAGTGATTTGAGCGGTCGTAGTTGCGACAGTTGTTGTCGTAGTCGTGACTGTCGGGGCAGGTTTGAAACCTGCCCCGACGCTTGCACTGATACTAATGTTTGCACCGACACTGATACTAACGCTTGCACCGACACTGACATCAACAACGCTGTCGCATCCACGCCGCGCGGCCGTCTTGCTCCCAGCCCCACCGGCTATCTCCATCTCGGCAACGCGCGATCCTTCCTGCTTGCGTGGCTTCAGATGCGCTCGGTCGGCGGTGAGATCATCCTCCGCATCGAGGATCTGGACCCTCTGCGAGCGGTGGAAGGGGCTGCCGCCGGCATCATCCGCGACCTCCACTGGCTTGGCCTGGACTGGGACAACCCGATGTCCCCCGGGTACTTTCAGTCCAACCGGTTCGCCCTGTACCACGATGTCATCGCCGATCTCCGAAATCGCGGGCTGGCCTACGAGTGTTTCTGCTCGCGAAAAAACCTGCACGATATCGCCAGCGCCCCTCATGGGGAAGCCGGTCAGCACTATCCCGGATACTGCCGCGATATGAGCGAAGCCGAACGCGGGGAACGGCGGCAAACCAAGGAGCCGGCAATCCGCTTCAGAGTGGCGGCCGGGGAAGCCACATCCTTCCACGATCGTGTGCATGGCGATCGCCGCGAGCATCTCCATGAAACCACGGGGGATTTCATCATCGCCCGCGCCGATAATATCCCCGGTTACCAGCTTGCCGTTGTGCTGGACGATATCGCGATGGGAATCACCCACGTCCTTCGCGGCGATGACCTCCTCTCCTCCACCCCCCGGCAGCTCCTTCTGTTCGATGCATTCGGCGCGCCGCGCCCAGCCTACGCCCACGTCCCGCTGATCCTGGGGCCCGATAACGTCAGGCTGGCAAAACGGCACGGCTCCGTGTCGATCGCGGAGCTGCGGGGGGCAGGGCATTCCCCCGACGAGGTCATCGGCTGGCTGGCGTGGAGCTGCGGGCTGCGCGGGCTGAACGAACCGTGCAGGCCGATCGATCTGATCGCGGATTTTTCGCTCGATGCAATCCACCGCGAGCCGACGCGGCTGCAACGTCTGGGAATTGACTGAGGGATCAAATGAATCTGATTCGGGAACGGGTGGTGATCTTCCGGTCGCGCGGTTACGCTCCCGTCCCGGCCGTGGGGAGGGATTCGGCATCATCGAACACGATCCGCTGCACCGGCTTCAGCATCAGCGCGCAGATGCCGCAGATGCCGGCCAGCACGCCGCCGAAGACGATCGTCAGCAACGGCCCGATCGCGGCGCTGACGAACCCCGTGATGCCGGCGGAGAGGGCGGTAACGCCGTAGACCGCGATATCGATATAGCCGAATGCCCTGCCGAGAAGCTCGCGCTGGACAAGTCGCTGGATGATGGTGGCGCGGGAGACGATGATGAGGGGAATCGCCAGCGCATGGATGAACGTGGCGATGTTGAGCATCGCCAGATTGCCCGCCAGCAGATAGAGAACGAACGTAAACCCGTCGAACGTCAGGCCGATTGCCCAGAGGCGCCCCACCTTCCTGATCGGCGGCAGCCGGTGGAGGATCAGCCCGGTAAGGGTCATGCCGAGCGCGTACATCAACTCGATCAGCGCAAAATCGCCGAGCGAGCCGTGAAACACCTTCTTCACCAGCAGCGGCGTTCCAACGATGGCGGGCCCCATCAGCAGCAGGTTGTTTATCAGCGATACCAGAAACACCCACCGCACGCTCCGGTTCCCCATCACCGTCCGCAGCCCCACCATCGCATCCTCCCGAAGCTCGGCAAAGCGGATGCGGGCCGGATTGCCGGTGGCAAGCCTGGTCCTGATGGTGCTGATGGAGAGAAACGATACCAGGTAGGTGATCGCGTTGACCGACAGCAGGACGATCGGCCCCCGCTGCCCCACGCCGATTGCAGCGAAGATCGGCCCGGCGATCGACGCGAACTGCCGCGACGACTGCATCACGGCGTTTACGCCGAAGAGCTTCGCGGGATCATCAACGATGATCGGAAGGGCTGAGTTGTATGCGGGATTGAAGAAGGTGGTAAGCGTGGTGACGATCATCACCGTGCCGCCGGCCCATGCCACGCCAAGGCTGCCGGTCATCGCCGCGACCGGCAGCAGGCCAAGCGCCAGGGCCCGCCCGCCATCGGCGATCAGCATCACCCGCTTCCGGTCCCTCCTGTCCACATAGACGCCGGCGGCCAGCCCGAAGAGGACAATCGGAATATAGGCGACCATCTGGAAGGTCCCGACCTTCCGTTCCGAGCCGGTAAGATCGAGGATCAGAAAGAGGAAGCCGATTGACGCAAGGGAGTCGCCGAACCCGGAGGCAAGCTGGCCGATCCAGAGAAGGAGAAGATCGCGACGGCCCAGAAAGAAGCGATGGTAGAGGCGATCGACTATCCCCATGTGCTTCACCGGCCCGGATTACCGTTGGATATGATGGATATGCCCGCCGGCCATCTCACTGGGAGACGGCCGGCATTGAGTCGCTGATGACGGGATCGATTATTTGTGTGCCGGCGGGGTCGGCTTGGCGGCAGGTTTGCTCGGGGCGATGTTATGCACCGCCGGGCCATCGCCCTCATCCTCATCGGAGAAGACGCTCTCATCGGCGTCGGGGGTTCCGGAGATGGTGACATCGACGGCGGCTCCCTGGGCCACCTGCGTGTAGGGGGCGATCGCCTGCTCGATCACCGTGTTCTTGACGTAGGCGGGATCATCCTTGTAGCGGATGACGCCAAGGACGATGCCGGCGTTTTCGAGGCGCGTTCTTGCCTGCTCGATATCCAGCGAGAGAAGGTTCGGCATCATGGTGAAGCGGGTGCTTGGCCCGCGGCTGATCATCACGTCCACCGTTGCTCCGGGACGGGCGCCCACCTTCGAGGGGATGCTCTGGGCGTAGATCAGATCCTTCATCATCGTGTCGTTATGCTCGTAGGTCATCTCCCCCAGCTCGAACCCGTTCCGCATCAGGTTGATGCGGGCCTCGCGCAGAGGCATGCCGAGAAGATCGATCATCGGGATCATCTCCGTCCCGCGACTCACCGTCAGATAGATCCGCCGTCCCTGCTTCGTCTGGGTCTGCCCGTACGGAAGCTGCATCACCACCGTCCCCGCCGGATAGCGATCGTCGAAGCGCGGCTCCCCCTTCTTCACCTCGAACCCGAGCTTCTGGAGCTTGCCGGACGCCTCGGCGAACGGCAGGCCGACCACATTGGGAACCGATTCCACCGCACCGAGCTTCACATACCAGGGCATCAGGACCTTGTCCAGAAGCACCAGCAGCAGAAACATCGCCACGATGGCAATCAGCAGATATTTGATCAGCGTGCCCCAGCGGACGCGCGTATCGGGCTTTTTCACCTCGGCCTCCCCCCCGTTGCCGTTGACGACTCCCGGTGGTGCTTCTATGGTTTTGCTGTCCTGTAGTATTTCGTTCGCCATCGTGTATTCCTGCCAGACTCTCTATCACGCGCGAGCCCCTGTCCGTTACAGCCCGGCGCCGTCCATTTTCATGATCCTTCAAACTTACTGAATCCCATTGATTGATAGGGTTGGTTCTTGTAAGAGCATCGAACAACGTCCGCCGGGCCTGTTCCATCACCGGGGCGGGGACACGCGACATGGGTATTCATCAGCTCACCATGTAACTGTGGGAACTGGTACGCATATAGTTGGGTGAAGTTTGTATTTTCCTCCGAGAGCGTCGGCAGATGCCGGCGACCATTTTGACCGGTTGACAGATTAATGAACGCAAAGAAACTCCGTGCGATCATCGAGCTTGGCGAGACCGATACCGTCGAGTTCAAGCGAAAATTCTCGGGATTCGAGAAGATCGCCAAGGAGATGATCGCGCTGGCGAACACGCGGGGAGGCTATCTGCTGGTCGGCGTGGACGATGATGGAACCGTGGTCGGCGTCGACAGCGAGAAATCGGAGATCGACCTGATCACCTCTTCCGCGGAGTTCTACAGCGAGCCGCCGATCGAGACCGATATCGATATCGTCGATATCGACGGGTTCGATGTGATCGCCGTTCGCATCCCGGAAAGCCGGACAAAGCCACATCACCTGGTCCCCTCACCCTCGGAAAGCAACGGGCAGGTCGACGCGCGCGATACGCGTGTCTACATCAGGCAGGGGGATAAGAGCGTGATGGCGAGCCGGGAGGTTGCCCGCGTGCTGGCCGCGACGCAGCCGGAGGCCCCCCCGCTGGTGCTGGAGATCGGGAATATCGAGCGGACGCTCTTCGACCATCTGGAACGGCATGAGCGGATCACGCTCAGGGAATTCCGGAACCTGGTCAATATCTCGGAACGGCGCGCATCGCGCAGCCTGGTCCGTCTGGTCCGCGCCGGGCTTATCAGGATCTTTACCGGCAACGGCGAGGATTACTATACTCTGTCCTAGCGGGCTGCCGACCAGCGGCGTCCTCTCAAGCCCCGGAGGGGCGCAATCACTGATGCGCGGGGCAATGCCCCGCGCATCAGTGATTTACAGCAGCATCTTGATCCCGGCAATCACCAGCACGATACCGATCACCAGCTCCAGCGTCGAGTCCTTGGAGCGTCGACTGAGATCCAGCCCTATCAGGCAGCCGGCCCACGCCCCGGCGACGCCGACCAATCCCCACAGAAGCAGCCCCTGGTGAAGCTCCCCCGTTATCGCGTAGCCTATGATCCTGGACACTGCCGTCAGCAGCCCAACGGCGCCATTGGTGGCGGCAATCTCCCTGGGAGGCATGGAGGCAGCAAGCAGCGCCCCGGTCTGCAACGGCCCATGTCCCGCCCCCAGAAGGCTCCCGATCACGCCGGTGACAAACCCGGCAACCGGGAACATCGACGGCTTCAACCCTCGCGGCGGGGGGAGATCCACATAGAGCCGGACAACGTAGTACGCGCCGAAGATGACCAGCACCGCGCCGATCGCCATCCTGAGAATGTTGGGGTTGATCGAGTTCAGAAAATATCCGCCGAGGATCGCCCCCGGAAAAATGCCAAGACCGAAGAGCCATGTAGCGCGCCAGTTGATCCACTCCCGCATCGCGATCATCCGTGGGATGTTCCAGCCAAGCGGGATCACCGCCGCCAGCAGCACGGCATCCCTGCTGCCGACAGCCAGCACCAGCAACGGTATCAGCAGAAGGCCGCCGCCGAATCCGGCAACAGTGTCGAGAGCGCCGGCAATCAGAGCGGCAAGCGCGATTTGGATATAGATCATGGATCGATCGGGATTACATGAACGGCCGGCAATGCCGGAACCGGCGCAAAGTTAGAGTCACCCGGCAAATCACCGAACGAATAACAACCGCGGCGGAAGAAATGGAGATCGGGAGATGCCTTATGAACGATGTCAACCATCCCGTTCATCCCTGCTTCATCCTGACATGGTAAGTTCCCTGTGTAATTGTCGGGAGAAGGTCCTCCATCTCCTCAATCTGTTCAGTAATCGATTCCCTCATTGAAACGAACAGTGGTAGTAGCAATAGTCTGCGCGGTCGTGATGGCCGCGAGTCAGGGGAAGGCATTGGCGGGGGGAAGGCCGGACGGACATGCGACGCACAGGCCGGCGGATAAGGTTGCAACGGTCGCCGCAACGCAAACCGTCGCCGTGGCAAGGATGATGCCCTCGCAGCCGGTGGCATCGAATCCGCTTCTCGAATGGGCGCGTGCCCGCCAGAAGCAGGCGGCCGGGGAGAAGCTGGAAGGAAGGTTGCCGTATGGGCCGGTTCAGCCGGTGGATGAAACTTCGGAGCGGATCGCGATCGACAAGGATTGATCGAACCCCGCTCCCCACAAACATGATCATGGAGGCTCTCGCATACCGGGGGCCTCCGTCGTTTCAGGGGTTACTGAATTGTGCGGACCACCGCCTCGCGCTCCCACAGCCGGTACATGTAGTCGAACAGCCCCTCGGAAAGCGAGACCTTGTAGGGGGTCGGGTTGAGCGCGCGCCGGTGATCCGGGCGAATCCCCTTCTGCAATTGTCGCGAGCGCTCCCGGATCTCCCCGATCCCCTCCTCACCGATCAGGCTTTTCCCTCCGGAGAAGACCGTGATGTGCAGCCTCTCGACGGCGCTCGGGACAATCCTCACGCGTTGTCCTGGAACGAACGGGTGGCGGCAGAGGAACGGCTCCCCCACCGCCGGTGGCGCCTCATCCTCCAGCGTCATCACATCGGCCAGATAGGAGCCATCGCCGCCGGTCAGGCGGTAGCAGTGCTTCCGTCCGGGGATGGTGATCTTGGCGGGTTCCTGGGAGATCTTGATCCTCGGCATGCCATCCAGCTCCACCAGCTTGTAGACTCCCCCAAGCGCCGGCTCCCCCTCCGCCGTCACCAGGTTGGTCCCCACACCGAACGAATCGACCTCCGCCTGATGCGATTTAAGCTCCATCAGCACCCCCTCGTTGATGGAGTTGCTCGCCACGATCTTCAGTTCCCCGAAGCCGGCATCGCGGAGCATGCGGCGCGCCTCGCGGCTGAGATAGGCAAGATCGCCGCTGTCGAGACGGATGCCGACCGGCGCGTGTCCCAGCTCCCGCAGCACCTTGAAGACTCTGATGGCGTTGGGGATGCCGCTGCCGAGCGTATCGTAGGTATCCACCAGCAGGAGCGTGCTGCCGGGAAAGGAGCGGGCGTAGGCCAGGAACGCGGCAAGCTCCCCCATGTTGGTCATCGCGCCATCCCCGGTGATGATCCTGTCGAGGATCGGACGGATATCCCGCCCGGCGCCTGATGCATCGGTGATGGTGAACGGCCCGTCCGGCAGTTCCATGAACGCCTGCACGAACGCATGAGCATGCGTCCCGGCAACGGGAATCCCCATCAGCTTTCCGGCGAGGACATTGCTGGTGGAATCGAACCCGCCGATCACCGCCGATCGCGTCGCGGTCATCCCCCCGTCGGGCCCCTGCGCCCGCCGGATGCCGAACTCCATCAGCGTGGCGGCATCGCCGGCAACGTAGCGCATCCTGGCGGCGTTGGTGGCAATGAGCGTGGAGAAGTTGATCAGGTTGAGCAGCGTGGTCTCCATAAGCTGCGCCACGGCAATCGGCCCCTCCACGCGGAGCAGCGGAATCCGCGGAAAGGCGGGCGTCCCCTCCAGCATCGACTCCACGGTAAGCTCCGACGCATCGACGGCCGCCAGCCAATCCCAGAAATCATCCTCCACATGAGCCAGCGCCGGAACGCTCCGGAGATAGGCGATATCGTCATCGGCGAACCGATAGCTTTCCAGGAATGCCAGCGCCTCGCGAAGTCCCGCGAAGATCGAGTATTCCCCGCCGAACGGGTTCTTGCGGAAGAAGAGCTCGAACGCGGCAGGTTTGCGGTGGATGCCGCTTCGCCAGTATCCGTAGGCCATCGTAATCTGATAGAGATCGGTCAGCAGTGGCTGGACAAGCGGGTTGGTCGGCGTCATCGTTCGCGAGATGAATGAAGGGAGCGGGGGCCGGAGGCGGAACCGCCCGCCGGATGATGAGGGCTATGTTCCGTTGCCGAATCGCTGGCGATAGCGTTCGGCTGCGACGCGGGTAAGGTAGGAGGCGGTTGGATGGCGGAACAGCGGCATCGAAAGACATCGTTCGTACATCTCGCGGGCACGTTTGAGATCGCCCATCGCCTCGTACGTATATGCCATGTCGGCGTAGATGGTGTTGTTCTCGGGATACTGCCTCAGCACTTCTTCATAGTGTTTGATCGAATCGCTGAACTTCCCCTCCGGCAGCCTGATGCGGAGCAGCCCCGCCAGCGCGCGAATTCCCGGATGGATCGATGCCATCTCCCGGTGCCAGCCCCCCAGCACGTAATGCCCCACCCATGTGTTGTCGATGAGGATCGCCTGCTGGGCATGCTGGCGGACGGCCATCGCGCTCCCCAGGATCTGCCGTTGCGATCCGCTGATCAGCGACAGGCGGGCGATCGCCGCGGCAAGCATCGCATGGCCGATCGCGGAGTTCGGGTTCAGCTCCAGCGCCTGCTCCGCCCACTCCCGCATCCGTTTTATATGAACGACATGGAGGGGATGACCGACGCCGTGTCCGAGAAAAAACGTCTGGTAATAATGAGCGCGCGCAAGGTGGCCGCAGACTTCGGCGGATGGATAACGCTTGTAGAGATTCTCCCACAGCTCGATCGCCGTGGCGCCGTCCCCGATCATCAGCGCCCGATAGCCCGAGCTGAGATACTCCGGGACGATCTCGGCGAACTCACGCACCACACCGGCATCGGAAGCCGGCCCGGCCCCCTGATGTTGTGAAGAGTGCTGCGCGTTGGACTGCATTGGATTAATAAAAAAAGAGCGCGTTTCGTAGCTGCGATCGAAGCTGCTGGTATCGGCAAGAAAAAAAGTTGGCGGAACTATTCCATGCTCACGGATCACTATCGGACACCAGGCCGACGCTGAAAAATCGGTGCGAATGAACGCTCACGTCGGGTTCGGAAACGCTTTTCCCGCCGGTCGGGATCAGCAGCCGAATCGGAGCAACGAACCTCACGCAGTCCTGAAAACTCCACCTAGCAATCTTACAAAGACCCCTCCCTTCATAGTGTAACATTATGTCTAGTACATAGCCGTCATACGGCCGTAACTCCCTATTATTCGGCCATGTTCACAATACTCGATTCCATAGCTGATGAAGCCCTCGCGACCACCAAATTCGCGTGCGATCTGGGGGCATGTCACGGTGCCTGCTGCACCATGCCCGGCGGGCGTGGCGCGCCCCTGGAGGATTCAGAGGTGGCGCTGGTCAACGAGTCGATCACCGCGGCACTGAAATATCTGCCGGAGAGAAACCGGGGGATTATCGCGACGCTGGGCGCCGTGGAGGGAGGCCACGGCGATCACGCCACGCAATGCATCGACGACCGCGATTGCGTCTTCGTCTATTACGACGGGAGCGTGGCAAAGTGCGCCATCGAAAAAGCGTTCTTCAACGGGGAGGCCAGCTTCCGGAAGCCGCTGAGCTGCCACCTCTTCCCGATCCGCGTCAGCCGCGTGTTCGATGCCGATTACCTCCGCTACGAGCAGATACCCGAGTGCCGCCCCGCACTGGCAAAGGGGGCAAGGGAAGGTGTCCCGCTCTACCGCTTTCTGAAGGATGCGCTGACGCGCGCTTTCGGAAAGGAATTCTACGATGAGCTGGTGAAACGGATAGAGAAACGGAAGCCCTGATTCCGCCCCGTATAACCAAGGCCTGACCGCACGAAATTCCCCATTCCGACCAGTTGTTGGTTATATTACGCAGGCTCGTCCAGGGAGTGGAAAACGTTTTGGCATCATTTATGCTGTTAGGCAACCTATCTCCCTTTTATCGCGCTTATATCGCGGATTTTTAAGCTAGATCATAGATAGATATGCTTTCACTTTCTCAACGCCAATCCCTGCAGCAGCGGCTTTCCCCGCAGCAGGTGCAATACCTGAAGATGCTTCAGCTTCCGGTGATAGCGCTTGAACAGCGTATCAAGCAGGAATTGGAGATCAACCCGCTTCTTGAAGAGCTTGCCGAGGTCACTCAGGAGAATGACCAGGAGTTCGAGCCGGAGCAGGTCAGCATCACCGAGCGGCGGACCGAGACCTCCGATGAAGGGGGCGATGGCGATGATCGCCATACCGACGAACCGGTGCGCGAGCGTGAGTTTGAGTGGGAGGACTATGTGGCGGGAGACAACGAGGGCTATAAGGCCCCTTCGTTTACCGGCACCGAGAATGAGGATCAGGATGAGTTTCCCCAGCGCTCCGAGGAATCGCTGTCGGAACTGCTTCTGACGCAGCTTCGGATGCAGCTTATGGGGGAGGATGAGCTGGCGCTGGCCGAGGAGATTATCGGCAATATCGATGACCACGGATATCTCCGCCGCGATCTCGGCGAAATCGTCGATGATCTGAACAAGTTTATCTCCTCCACCCGCCGCACGGCAATCCAGGCCCAGAACAGGGAGCAGGCCCAGATCGGCGATGGTCATTTCGAGCCCTACGAGGAATCGGTCGTGGAAGCGCCGTTCGGGCGCGACAGGCTGGTGGCGCAGATCCTCAACGATCCTGATGATGATATCGCCTCCCCGAAGCGCAACGGCGATGACATGGATGACCTCCCCATCGACCCCTTCAGCGTCTCCTACGATGACGACGATTTCCCGACCCCTCCCGCGCGAAAACCCCAGACGAACGGCACACTGAACGGATCGCGCAACGGAAGCACCCAGTCCGTTGCCCCCGCGCCGTCGATGGCAACCCTCTCGCTTGAGGAGATGTCCCATCTCTCGATCGAGGATCTGGCCCGCCTGCTGGAACAGGGAACCTCGGCGTTCGCGCCGGCGGGTCAGTCCCACGACTCCGTCGCCACGATGGACGGCATGGTGGAGCTTGAACGAGCCGCCAACGGAACGAGCGAAGAGGTGGAGATCTTCTTCACGCTTCAGGAGGCCGACCGGGTTCTTCACCGCATTCAGCGTCTGGACCCCCCCGGCATCGGCGCCCGCGATCTCCGCGAATGCCTTACCGTGCAGCTCGAACTGGAGCAGGATCGGTCGGCGGCCCACAAGGTGGCCCTCCGTATGATCCAGGAGGCGTATACCGAGTTCACGATGAAGCACTTCGAGAAGATCTGCCATAAGATCGGCTGCTCCACCGAGGAACTGAAGGACGCCATCGATGTGATCAAGACGCTCAACCCGAAGCCGGGCGAGGGCTCCTCGTCGATGGTGGAGGATAATTATCTGACCCCCGATTTCGTGATCGAGCGGGATGTGGATGATTTCGTCATCATCCCGAATGACCGGCATATCCCCATTCTCAGGATCAACCGCGCCTATCAGGAGCTGATGCGCCGGGGAAGCGGAAAGAAGAAGGAGATCGACCGCGATACCCGCCGGTTCATCCGCGACAAGTTCGAGGCAGCGAAGTGGTTTATCGCCTCCATCCAGCAGCGCCGCCAGACGATGATGAAGGTGATGCGGGCGATCGTGGACCTTCAGATGGATTTCTTCGTGCACGGCCCCAACTTCATCCGCCCGATGATCTACAAGGATGTCGCGGAGCGGATCGGCATGGATATCTCCACGGTCTGCCGCGTTGTCAACGGCAAATACACACAGACCGATTACGGCACGTTCGAGCTTCGCTATTTCTTCTCGGAGAAGCTCGAGACAACCTCCGGCGAGGAGGTCTCCACCAAGATCGTGAAGTCGCGCATCCAGGAGATGATCGACGCGGAGGACAAGAACAAGCCCCTTTCCGACGACGCGATCAGCAAGGATATGGAGACCGCCGGATTCTACGTGGCCCGCCGAACTGTCGCGAAATACCGGGAGCAGCTCAACATCCCCGTTGCCCGCCTCCGCAGAGCATTGTAGAGAGTGTCTCGCACATCCCCTCTCAAGGACGCGAAAGAGAACATCGGATCAGCCGGACAGTGACGGTTTATGATCCGGGTGTTATCTTTCGCGTCTTCTTGTTTGTCGGGAACGGAAGCCGGTGTAAATTTTATGCACGGCGTTCCAGAGCACCCGTACCTCTGCCCATGTTCACGCAGACGCTCCGAGCTTTTCGGCTACAAACTCCCTCTTTGGCGGACTTGTCGGGACTGATCTGTTGCTCACTCTGGCATCCATACTTCGAATAATTCCATGACATACTCCAATGGTTATAAGCCTCAAGGGGGGCATTCGCGCGGGTTCGCGGCGGTGTTTATCGATTTCGAGAATATTTATTATTACCTGAAGGAGAATTACGCGGACCTCCCCGATCTGAACGACTACCTCTTCGACATGCTCCGCAACCTCCAGCGCCACCTGGAACGCCGCCTTGGATTACAATGCATCATCATGAAGGCCTACGCGGATTTCGAACGGTTGAAATCGGCCCCGCAGGGATCGCTCTATCTGATGGGAGTCGAAACGCATAACGTGCTGGGGACCGACCACAAGAACACCGCCGACATGAAGCTCTGCATCGATGCCCTGGAGGTGCTCTATACGCGGCCGGAGATAGAATCCTTCATCTTTCTGGCCGGCGATCGCGATTATATCCCCGTGATCCAGCACCTGAAGAAACAGGCGCGCTCCGTCTTCGCGGTCGCCTTCCGCGGAAATATCTCGGGCGATCTCCTGCTGAACGTCGGCCCGCAGAACTTCATCGATGCCGTGACGCTGATCGATCCCGAGATGATGAAACGCCTGGAGATGTCCGCCCGCCGCCAGAGGGAGATCGAGGCAGCCGAACGGAAACGCGATGAACAGCGCACCGCCGAGCTTGTCCGCCGCGAGGCGCTGCTGGAGGAGAGCGCGGCCCGCGACGAATCAGCGGAACTCCCGGAACGGGATGACGAGTATTCGGAAGAGGGCTATGACGATGATGATCTGATGATCGATGATGGTGATGTCCTCTCCCCCCCCGCCCCCACGCAATCCTTCAACTCTCTCGTGCCGATCCTCGGCGATACCGAGCGCCTCTGCCTGGAAGTCCTCCTGAAGAACTACGGGCGCCACCCGGAAGTCTGGATGAGCCCATTCCTCAGAAAGCTCTCCGATGCCCTTCCCCGCCTGGCGGACTTCGAGCGGAAGGCGCTTCTGACCACGCTGGAGGCGGCCGGCGCCATCCGGATCGAGAAACGCCGGGGCGAGCCGTATGATTACTCCATCATCCTGGTGAACTATAATCATCCCACCGTCAGGGAGCTGGTAGGCCCGTAACGGGCCGCGCTCCGGCGTGGGAACGATCGCGTGGAGGAAGCCCGGCCCGCCGGCCCGGTGCTTCCTCTTTTGTCGCCGCTTCGGCGTCCGGAACCGGCCACGTCATCTCCATCGTCCAACTCCTGATTATCTTGCCTCGCTCGATTCGGAGCTATCGCTCGATGATCCGGTCCCGTCGCCCCGCCGGACGGGATATCGGCACGTCATGGTCCCGGCCGGGGATGCCCGGCCGAACGGATGGCCGACAGTATTCTACAGTCACGAAATTTTCTTACAGGAGCAGTATATGAGTTCATCCCAGTTGCCCGCATCGGCCAGCGAGTTGACGCCCAGCCAGATCGTGGCGGAGCTCGACAAGTATATCGTCGGGCAGCATAACGCCAAGAAGTCGGTGGCGATCGCGCTCCGCAATCGCTGGCGCCGCCAGCAGATCAGCAGCTCGATGCGCGAGGAGATCATGCCGAACAATATCATCATGATCGGACCGACCGGCGTGGGCAAGACGGAGATAGCCCGGCGGCTGGCACGCCTGGCGCAGGCGCCGTTTCTGAAGGTGGAGGCCACGAAGTTTACCGAGGTGGGCTATGTGGGACGCGATGTCGAATCGATCGTCCGCGATCTGATGGAGCTTGGCGTGGCGATGGTCCGCGGCGAGCACTCCACCCGCCTGAACGAGCGGGCCGCCGAGCAGGTGGAGGAGCGCCTGCTCGATATGATCCACCCGCCGATGCAGCAGCAGGTCAACTTCCCCTTTGTGATGCCCGGCATGCAGTCCCCAACGATGACGCATTCCGATCCGGCGCAGCACCAGTACAACCGCGATGAGATCCGCCGCAGGCTGCGCGCCGGCGAACTGGAGGAGATGCCGATCGGGATGGAAGTGTCCGATGACTCGCAGTCATCGCAGATGGCGTCCATGTTCTCACAGCTTGCCGGCGATGAGATGGGACAGAACCTTCAGGATCTGATGGGATCGATGATGCCGAAACGGACATCGCACAGGATCATGCCCCTCTCCGAGGCGCGCCGCCATATCGCCTCCGAGGAAACCACCCGCCTGCTCAACAACGAGGCGGTGATCCGCGAGGCTATCGACCGGGTCGAGAACTCCGGCATCGTCTTCCTGGATGAAATCGACAAGATCGCCGGGGCCGGCGGCGGCAGCGGCCCCGATGTCTCGCGCGAGGGCGTGCAGCGCGATCTCCTGCCGATCGTCGAGGGCTCGACGGTGAACACCAAGTACGGCCCGGTGAAATCGGATCATATCCTCTTCATCGCCTCCGGCGCGTTCCATCTCTCCAAGCCGAGCGATCTTCTCCCGGAGCTTCAGGGTCGCTTCCCGATCCGCGTGGAGCTGGATTCCCTCACCGCCGATGACTTCGTCGATATCCTCACCATCCCGGAGAACGCGCTGGTGAAGCAGTACAGCGCCATCCTCGCGGCGGAGGGAGTCGAGCTGATCTTCACCCGCGAGGGGATCGAGGAGATCGCTGATGTGGCGGCCGCGGTGAACGAGGAGATCGAGAACATCGGCGCGCGCCGGCTGCATACGGTCCTGACAACGCTGCTGGAGGATCTGCTCTTCGAGGCGCCGGACAACATCCCGAACAAGACGATCAGCGTCACCGCGGAGATGGTACGGCAGAAGCTGAACCCGACCATCGAGAACCGCGAGCGCAGCCGCTATGTCCTTTGATCGAGGGAATACTCACGGCCCCGCCCGGTCCTCCGTTCGCCGGAGTATCGGACGGGGCCGGTTTCTTGCCGCCCTCCCTCTGCTGCTGGCGGCGATGCTCGGCGGCTGCGGCCCCACGCGCTGCCTGACCACGAGCGCCTTCGGCAATCTTGGCCCGGCCGTCAACTCGCCGTACGATGACTATGCCCCCGCCCTTGGCGATACCGCCACGATTGTCTTTACAAGCAATCGCGTGGAGCCCGGCGAGGGGGGGCTTCAGCAGTTCTATCAGACCGTCCGCCCCACGCGGCTCTTCCTCTCGATGCGGCTGGAATCGATCTGGGATGCCGCGCAGCCCTATCGCTTCATGATCGACGGCGGGACCGCAGCGGCCGCCACGATCACCTTCGCCCCCCCCGGCTCTCCCTTCAACACCATCGCCTACGTCAGCGCATGCGATCGCGCCGATACGATCGGCGGATGCGATATCTACGCCGTGACCGAGCATGGAGAGGCGGCAATCGTCAATCTGGGAAAGGATGTAAACTCGGCGTCGTGGGATGGGCAGCCGTTCGTAACGCGCGATGGAGCGCGGCTCTACTTCGCGTCCGACCGCCCCGGCGGCTTCGGCGGCACCGATATCTGGATCTCCGATCGGGCTTCGGGGGGCGCCTGGAGCGTTCCCCGCAACGCCGGCCCCGCCGTCAACACCGTCGGCGACGAGCTCTCCCCCTGCTACGATCAGGCCACCGGACGGCTCTTCTTCAGCGCCTCCACCACCGGCTCCGGGCTCGATATCTTTCTGCTCGATTCCGGCGCCACCGAACGGCGCCCGCTCCCGCCGCCGTACAATTCCGAGTACGACGATTTCACCCCCTTCCCGCTCGGCGGAATCCTCTATCTGGCCTCGAAGCGACCCGGCGGATGCGGAGGCTACGACCTCTACGGCTTCGCCATCGACGGGGTTGCCGGCGGCGGCCCGCGGTAGCGTCAGTCCAGCTCCACTCCCTCGTACATCCCCTCGATCAGATCGCCATATTTCTCCTCCACAACCTTCCGCTTCACCTTCAGCGTCGGGGTCATCATCCCGTTTTCCACAGTGAACGGCTCGGCCAGAATCTCGAACCGCCGGACCCGTTCGAACGCGGAGAGATCGCGCTGAAGGCGTTTGATATCGGCCTCCATCGCCAGCTCCACAGCCTCCAGCTCCACGAACGCCTGGCGGGCGGCGGGCTCCTTCAGATTGCCGACCGGAATCCCCTGCATCTCCGCCACCTCCTTCAGCGCGTCGAAGTCCGGGACGATAAGCGCGGTGACAAACGGGCGCTTGTCGCCGACAAGCATGATCTGATCGATAAGCCGGCTGGCGGAGAGGGCGCTCTCGATGGGGCCGGGGGCGATATTCTTGCCGCCGGAGGAGATAAACAGATGCTTCTTCCGATCGGTGATCCTGAGGTAGCCGTCGCGATCGATCTCCCCGATATCCCCCGTGTGCAGCCAGCCCTGCGGGTCGATCGCCTCGGCGGTGGAGAGAGGGTCGCGGTAGTAGCCGCGCATCACATGCGCCCCGCGCGTCATGATCTCCCCATCCTCCGCTATTCTCACCTCGACGTTCGGCAGCGGCTTTCCCACCGTCCCTATCTTCGGCCGCTCGAACGGGTTGGCGGCGATGATGGGGGATGATTCGGTGAGGCCATATCCCTCGATGATCTTCAGGCCGATCGCCATGAAGAACTCCGCGATATCGTTCGGCAACGCCGCGCCGCCGGAGACGAACATCCTGATATTGCCGCCGGTCTTCGCGCGGATCTTCCCGAACACGAGACGATCGGCAAGCGCGTTCTTCGTCGCGAGGATCGGCCCGGCCTTTCCCTTCCGCTGCTCCACCCGCACCCGCTTGATGCCGGTTGCGATGGCCCATCGGAAGACCTTCTGGTTCTTCTCCGGCTCCAGCTTCGTCGCCTTCTCCACCCGGTTCTTGATCCGCTCGAAGAGCCTTGGCACCGATGTCATGATGGTGGGACGGACTTCGAGGAGGTTCTCCGAGACGGTTTCGATGGAATCGGCGAAGGCGATGGTGGCGCCGGAGGCAAAGCAGGTGTAGTAGCCGGCGGTCCGCTCGTAGGCGTGGCAGAGCGGGAGATAGCTGAGGACGATATCCTGATCGTTGATCGGAAAGGCGCCGGATGCCCCCACGATATTGGCGGTGAAGTTGGCGTGCGTCAGCATCACCCCCTTCGGGTTGCCGGTTGTGCCGCTCGTGTAGATCAGCGTCAGCAGATCCTCCGGCGATATCCCCTTCACAAGCCGTTCAAGCTGTCCCGGCACCGCCGCCGCCAGCTTCCGCCCCTCCTCGATCATCCGCCTGTAGAGCACCACCCCCTTTTCGTGCGCCGTCGGGTCCTTGTAGTAGGCATCCTCCTGCATCACGATGATATGCTCGAGCGTCGGGATGTTCCCGGCCACCTTCATCAGCTTTCCAAGCTGGAGGGAGTTCGAGCAGATCACCGCCTTTACCTCGGCGTTGTTGAAGATGAACTCCACCTGCTTCGGCGTCAGGATGGGAAACACCGGCACGTCGACAAAGCCGGAGCAGGCGCAGGCAAAATCGGACACCACCCACTCCAGCCGGTTCTCCGACATCAGGCCGATCCGGTCGCCATGCGAAAGGCCAAGCGCCCGGAGCGCCAGCGCCATCCCCTCCACCTGATTATAGAGTTCGCCGTAGGAGATGCCGGTGTATTTCCCGTTCACCTTCCGCCTGAACGATTCCTTGCGGGTGTTCCTGAACGTTCCGGTGACCCCGAGAAACATCCCGGCGATCGTGGAGAAATCTTTCACAATGGGCATGGACAACCTTCCCGGATTTGAAGCTGTTGATATCGCGCGGTATCGGCCCGCGCCCCTGATCGATCTCAATAATAGTGCTTGGCGATGAACTACCGCAACGGAATGATCCGTGAGGTAGTGACTCAGTTTAAATCCACCCCTCCGGTTGACAGCGCAATGATCCATCGACGATCCTCTCCCCAAGCTCCGTCAGGAGCGTGCCGGTTGCAGCACGATGTTCCCATTTCCCACCCAAGCTCCATCGGAGCGTACCATCCTCGCATGCCGACGGAATGGTACGCTCCGATGGAGCTTGAAATCATGGGGGCGTGGCGATGCTGCAACCGGTACGCCCCGATGGGGCTGGAAAGCCGGATTATGACTCCGGGCATCATCCACACCATCTCAAACTGAGGCACTATGATCCGCGATCCGCCCCGCCCCCCGGCATCACACGGCTGATCATTTCCCGACCACCAGCCTGCCGGATGCCAGATAGCTCCCCGCTTCGATCGAGTAGAAGTAGGACCCGGAGGGGAGCGTGACGATATCGAAGCGGAGCGTATAACGCCCGCCGGGGAGGAATTCATCGAGAGGACGGAGGACTTCGCGACCGCTCATGTCGAAGACGCGGAGCGTGGCGCGGGCATCCTCCAGTTGCTGGTAGGTGATCTCCACGGAAGCCGCCGCCGGGTTCGGGCGCGCCCCCTCCAGCATGTTGCTGAACTTCCCGCCGAACACGCCGGTGATGATACAGCGATCGGTGATCCTGATGATGGCGGAATCGGCGCAGACGGCGAGATAGGGGTTGCCGTCCGTTGTCCCGGCGGAATCCAGCCGGACCGACGCCGCCGCCTCGCGCCCCGCCAGAAGCCTGAACCTGAGGAGCAGCGGCACTCCCCGAAGCAGCGTGGCGTTCCGCTCGCGCAGATGCGCCACGCCGCTCGCCGGCCGCGCATCCTCCACGATCACCGCCGCCGGATCGACGCCGATAAGCTGGAGACGGCGCCAGTCATAGCGCACGCGGTAGACGATATCGGTTGGCGCGCCAAGCGGAAGCGCGCGCGACGCGATGACGGGGATCTCCACCGTATCGCCGACATATCCCTGACGCCCGGTCCGGTCGATGCAGATATCGATGCTGTCGCTCGCCAGCACCCCTTCACCCGTAAGCTGGAACGGCGTCGAGAAGATGCAGGGGGCGGAGATGGAGACCGATGGCGTCGGGGCGTAGAGGCTTGCCACCTCGGGGGCGAACTCGATCGTGAGATGGATCGTGTCGCCGGGAAGAAGATCGGCCGGGAGCGCCGGCGTGCTCCCCAGAAGCCGGAACGGCGCCGAGATATTTGCGATGGAATCGATGTGAACGATCACCGGCCCATTGTTGACAAGGGCCACCGAGCCGCTCTTCCTGTCGTTGATCGGCACGGCCCCGAACGCACCGCCGGCAACCGTCAGCGTTGCCGGAAAGACCTCTCCCAGAAGCTGAATCCTGAAGGTGTCGCGGCACGGCTCGGCCACCACTTCCAGCATCCCGCGATGGATCCCGGTGCTGCCGGGCGTGAACCGGATCGGAATCGGCAGGGTGCCGTTGGTAGGAATGGGAAGCCCCACAACGCTGCCGACGGTATCGAACGGCGCGCCGCCGATAATCCTCACCGAGCCGATGGTGACGCCGGCATCATCACCGGCATTCCGTATCAGCGCCGTCAGGGTATCGGCAACGCCCGCCTGGCAGTCGAGCCGCGAGCGGAATGTGACGGTATCGCTTACCGCGCTGAGGACCGCGCCGGACTTGTTGCCGCGCAGCACCACGACGATGCTGTCGCCACAGGGAGCGGTGATATAGAAGAGCGTATCCTGATTCCGCCCGGAATCCTGGGGGATGAACCTGACGCCGGCGCGAACGCTCCCGTTCGCGGGAATCGTGAATGCCGCGCCGGAACCGAGCGTATCCAGATGGAGAGCGCCCGCAGAGTTGATCACCCGATCGATCTTCAGCGGAAGCGATGAACGGTTGAGCAATGTGATCATCGTATCGCGCAGGTTCTGGCAGTCCACCAGGCCGGGCATGTCGATCAGATAGAGTTTAGGATCGATCACCTGATCCCTCCGTTCGCCACGCAGCGGGATGCGGATGGTATCGAGACAGGCGCCGGAGCGGGAGGAGATCATCAGCACCCCGGCAACGGTCTCCTCGGCGGACGGGTCATATGCCACCACCAGCACAAGCGAATCCCCCGGCTGGAGCCCCCCCGCGGCCCCCCCTGAACCGCTCGACAGGGTAAACGGAGGGGAGATCACCGGCGGGGGAATCGTTATCGTCGCCGCCCCGGAGTTCCTGATCACGATCGCGCTGTCGGCATGGGCGGCGGCCCCGGCGCATCCCGTGACGGTGCCGAAATCGAGCGCGCCGAGGCTTGCGGTCAGCGCGCTCTTCGAGAGTCGCTCCCCCGTGATCGGAAGCCTCAGCACGATCCCGCACGGTTCGGCGTTCAGGCGAAGCTCCGCCCCGAACGGCCCCAACGCCTCCGGCGCCTTGATCCTGAGCCGTATCACCACCGATGCCCCGGCGGAGAGAGTATCCGGCAGCCGTGTCAGGATGATCCCGGAGAGGCCGGTCAGCGCCATCGAGTCGATCACCGCGGGGGCGGTCCCGCGGTTGACGATCGTCTCGCTCACCTCCACCGAATCATCGCACGGCGCCAGGGCGGGAATGCGGAGCAGCGTATCGGCATAGGCCAGCAGGATGGAGTCGGCTCGGGCCTCCACCGGCACGCGGAGCGGATCGGGACACTCGGCGATCGTCACGAGCAGCGTATCCCTGAACAGCCCCGCGCTCGACGGATGGAAATGCAGCGGCAACAGGAAGAATCCGGGCCTGGCTATCCTTCGCGGAAACAGCGAGGTATCGGCGTTGAAGGTCCCGTTCCCGCCGATCAGCCGCGCGCCCGTCACCGTCACGCTCCCGGTGCCGCTGTTGACAATCGCCAGCGAGCTGTCGTGACGGAAGCCCTGGCAGAAGAGGAGCGGTTTGAAGGTGAAGCTCACCGGCACGGCGGAGATCGCCGGCGCGGCGCGCGACACATTGAACGCAATCCTCAACGGAAGATGTCCCGCCGATGAATCGTTGCCGTAGATCTGAAGCGTATCGGCCGAGTCGCGCGCGGATTTCGGGGCGAACCTCACAACGTAGCGGAGCGAATCCCCCGGCTTGATTCTGAAGTACGGAATCCCGCCGGGCGGCTGGATGTAGTTGGAATCCGGGTTGTTCGGGTCCGGCTCCATCACCTCGAACGGGGAGGGAGTGCCGAAGATATTCCGGGTGATGTTCAGATCGGAATCGCCGGTGTTGTAGACATGGAAGGTGATGATCCGCTCATCGCTGCACCCCAGTGTATCCAGATGCCTCACCGGAGAGTAGATCACCGGCCGGCGGAGAAAGCTGAAGCTCATGATAAACGCATCGGTCGCGGTGGCGCGCCCGGAATCGTTCAACACGCTGTCGTATGCTCCCCTGGCGAGCGGAAAGTTCGTCGAGCCGGTAACGCCGGTGACGATCAGATCGCCAAGCCGCGTCAGGTAGCTCTCATGCCAGGGGATATCGTTTCCGGCGCCACCGACAACGCTTGCGTGGAGCAGATTACCGGCCGCCCCCAGCCGCACGAACGCGATATCGAACCCTCCGCGGGGCGATCGGGTATAGGCATCGGCGGTCAGGGGAAAATCGGCGGCATCGGTGGAGCCGGCAAGGAACACCTCGTTGTTCGCGCCGGCCTGGATCGTCCAGCCGCTGCCGTTGTCCTGCACCCCGATTCGCCTGCTGTAGTCACGGGTCGTGGTTCTGGGGCCGCTGACGAAGAGGAATTTCGTGACGAACCACGATGCGGAGGGGACGGGGTTGGCGATCGTGAAGGGATAATCCGATGATGATGTCGAGCCGGTGATATACGCGCTTCCGCCGGCATCGAGCGCTATCGAACGGGCCAGGTCATCGCCGTCGCCGCCGATCAGCGTGCTGTACTCGGGCGTCGTGCCGTCGAATCGCAAACGGGTCACGAAACAGTCGCGCTTTCCCCTGAGAACGCTGCTGAAGGGGAGGCCGGCCGTCGGAAAATTATCGGAGTAGGTCCATCCCGTCACCCATGCGGCTCCTCCCGGCTCGACGGCAATCGCCGTGGCGATATCGTTGGAATCGCCCCCCAGATATGTGCTGTAGTAGAAGACGCCGGCCTGCGTCAGCCGCGTGATAAAGGCATCCTCCTCCCCTCTCAGCGTTGTGTTGTAGGATGCCTTCGTTGTGGGATAGTTGGCCGATGTCGGAAAATCGGCGGAGCGCGTCCGCCCGGCAACGTAGATATCTCCGCCGCTGCCGATCGCAAGGCCCTCGATATGATCATCGTCGCCGCCACCAACGCAGGTGGAGAGGGCCAGCGCGGCGCCGAAGTCATCGAGGATCAGCACGAACCCATCCCCCTTCCCGTGATATGCCCTCTGATTCCGCGTGACCGGGAAATCGGGCGATGCCGTGGAGCCCGCAACCACCACCCGGCCGCTGGGGAGCATCCTGACCGATGCCGGCTCGTCATCGCCGCTGCCGCCGATATAGGTGGCGTAGATCAACCGGCTTCCGGTGGGGTCGAGCTTTGCCACGAAGATATCCAGCGCGCCGCTCGGGTTGAGCGACCGCCCGTAGGCGCCAACGGTGGTGGGGATGTCCGGTGAGATGGTGGTTCCGGTCATGATGATATTCCCGGATGTATCGAGCGTGATCCCACGCCCGGCATCGGCCAGCCGGCCACCGAAATAGCTGCTGTAGACCAGCGATGGATCGATCACCAGCGGCCGCGATCGATCGTACCGGCCAACCCTGAACCCGATCCCCCGCCGGTCGCGGACAAAGCGGCAGGGAACCCCCCTCCGCGTTCCGCCGATATCCTGATAGCAGTAGGGGGCGGCCTCCAGCAGTTCGCCGACCGATGTGCCCAGATGCAGCGCGCCGTCGTCGCCGATCATCGTCCGGTCCGCGCCGTCGTACTCGAAGCGGATGGCCCGCGGATCGGCGCCGGGCGCCACGATCAGATCGTACTTCAATGCTTCTCCGCGCCGATAATACCGCGCGCCGATGCCGGGATAGATGGCGTCGCGACGAAGCTCGCCATATCCCGCGACGCCGGCGATCGTCCCGCCGGGCCCGATAAAGTTCCATCGCGAATCCAGAGGCTCCGGCGCAGTGAGCCCATCATCACCGCTTCCCAGGAACCGCTGGCGAAGCACGTGACCGTTCCCGGAACCGCCATCCAGCACGAAGAGAAGATCCCGTCCCGTGAACCAGGTCCGCATCCCGCCAAGCTCGAACATGAAGCGCGCCTCCCGCCCCCACTGCCCCCTGTTCTCCACGAACGCGCCGATGCCGGCATTCATCCCCGGAGCGCCGAGACCCCGGACCGGCACCATCATCATCAGCAACGGCAGGATCGCGAGGTAGAGCAACGGGCGCGACAAGGCGTGGCCGCCGAAATCCGGCCATGATATGCCCGCGCGCGGGATGGTATGTTCTTCGCCGGAATTCATGAAGGGAGAGGAGAGAGCCGGGCCGATGCCATCGGAGAAGTTACGATCCTTTGCCATCGTCCGGGGTACGGACTTCGATAATCACCGTGCGGCAGTGCGAGCGTCCCTCGGGCGTGGCATAGGGGAAGCGCTCCCGCTCGCCACCATGCTCGTCAACGACGATGGAGACATCCCTCGGCACCAGCTTCTGAAAGATGCGGGCGGCCTCGCGCGCCCTCTGCGTGGCAAGCGCGCGATTATGCTCCACGCCCCCCAGCGAATCGGTATACCCGACGAACCGGACATTGGCACCATGCCTGACGCCGGCGGCAATCGCCCGGAGCAGCTCCTGATCGCTGGGGCTTACCCTGGGGCTGTCGAAGTTGAAGAGGAGAATCGAGAAGCTCTCGATGATCGTATCGCGCTCCCGATGTTCCAGCGACGTGTGGGCCGCCTGATAGGTCACGTCGATCGGTCGCGCGTCGGTTGCGGTATCGTGGCCGGTGTTGTCGGTCACCGACAGCTTGTAGCGGAGGCGCATCGGCAGATCGGGAAGATCGCCGGCATCGCTTCGCCAGTTCCAGAAGATCGAATCGGGATGCGACCCGATGCCGCCGAATGTGCGCCACATCCCCCTGTCCTCGTTGTAGATCTGAAGGTTCCACCGGGCGACTCCCGCCTCCGCCACGGTATGGGGAAAGAAGCTGATGGCCGGCGGCGTGGCGATGCGCTGCACATGCCGCCTGCGATGCGGGCCAAGGATGTTCGGATCGGACGAGAGGATCTCCACGCGCGCGTTCTCCTCCAGCCCCTCGCGACTCAACTCCTTGGCGGGGTTTGGCGGAAGCCCTCCGCCGGCAACGACAATCCTTCGCGACGGGATGTTCCAGACGTCGGTGAAATAGCTCTTCACCCTCTCCGCGCGCCGCAGGGCCAGCCCCGGATCGGACTCGCGGCTGTTCCGGTATCCGTTGATCGTCAGCGTCGCCCCCGGCGTCTCCCGCATCCGAAGCCCGATCAGGTTGATGAAGTTGTAGTACACGTCGAGCGCGGAGCCCAGGAGGAGCGCGCGGGTAAAGGTGTTGGCGGCCAGCGGCGTAAGCTGCCGGTATTCATCGCGAAGCGCGGCGGAACCCTCGGCAAAGAACACCTGATTGAGAAGGGGAAGCACCTCGGTGGAATCGTACTCATCGATCCTGACGGTAACGGATGCCGGATCGGTGGTGATCGACGTGGCAAGCAGCGGTGGCGGCGAAGCCTGCGGGACCCGCGCCGTATCGACCGTATCGTGGCGCACCGGAACCTCCGGCCTGCCGATGCCGAACCGGAGCGCCGCCCCCACCCGGAAGGTGATGGTACGCCAGTCGCCGTTGGTTGCGCGGCTTGTGAGAGGATAGATCGCCGAGATCTCCGGCGAGAGCGTCGAGTGAGCGGAGATGGGGAGATCGTACGCCAGCCCTGCCTCCAGCCCCAGCAGCAGCGGCGGGGCCTTGAAGATCGTCCCGCTCGTCAGACCCAGCTCCCGCGAGTTATTGCCGAAGAGGAGATCGGCCGGTGAGATCGCTATCTCCTTATGTTCCTGCGTGGCGCGGATCTGATGCTCCAGCGCTATTCCCCCCTGCGCTCTCAGCCCACCCGTCACCGCCCAGCGGAGCAGCGCCGAGAGGCCCAGGCTCACGGTGGTGAAATCGAGCTGCTGATCGATCTCCGCCGGGACGATCTCCCCGTTGAGGAGCGCCACGGGATGATCGCCACGGATCGCCTCGCGAAACCTTCCGGCCGTGGAGACGAAGCCGGGACGTGCCTGAAATGAGAGCCAGCGGGTGATGGGAAATTCAACGAGCACGGTTCCTCCCGCGCCGATCGCCGCGCCGTTCTTCCGGAACGTGCCGCACTCATCGAAGCCGGGGACCGTCAGATCGACCCGCTCGATGGTGGTAAGAAACCCGCCGAACCCGCCGACATACCACAGGGGTGCCGACTTCGCGGAGGCGCTGTCGTTCTGGCCGAAAGCCGCACAGGCCATGCTGAGAAGCATGGCCTGTGCTACGATCAACGCGCGATATGGGGGGTTCCGATGCAAGGAGCGTTCTTGTGTATCAGGCCGGAAAAAGAATTCCACATAAGATACAACCTGAACCCACTCGATACGCGGCGGAGTTTCAGGGACTATTTCGAGTTCGCCCCATGCACCTTGATTCCGCTGTCCTTGATATCCGTTCCCTTGGAATCAATGCTCAGCCGTGTACCGGCCTTACGACCGACCGCGGCAATCGCCTGTTTCCGCACCGGCTTCACGACCCTGCTTGTGGCGGGAGCAACGTCGGCGACGGGCTTCACGGTCTCCGGGGCGGCCTCGGTCTTCGGCGACTCGGGCGTCGGCACGGCCGGGGCGACACGCACGACCGGAGCCTGCTGGCTTGCCGGAACGTTCACAGGGGGAATCTGATTCTGATTCGAGCCGGAGTTGACCAGCATGGCGATCGACGCGCCGCCGACGAGAACCGCGGCAATGCCGGCCACCATTTTTCCGCCAAGCCAGCCGGCCGCGCCGCCACCGATCGCCTCGGGGACCGCCCCCAGCGCTCCGGCGATCGCCAGCTTGTCCAGCCCGGCCGAGGGAGCCAGCCCCGCGACATCGGAGGCCAGCAACTGCTGGAGCGCCGCGTGCTGATCGTACAGCGCGCGCGCCTCCGGGGAACCGCTCAATGTCTTCTGCAGCCGCGACTCTTCATCAGGCGTCAACGCCTTATCGAAATGCCCAAGAATCAGTTCTTCGGTAGTCATACTTTATCAAGGAAATAGGGGGACAATGTTTCATGCAATCTCTGTTTGGCCCGGAAGATTCGGACCTTCACGGTCGCCAGTTTTGTCTGCGTCATATCGGCGATCTCCTGGTAGCTCAAACCGTTGTAGACTCTGAGCACCAGCGGCTCGCGCAGATCGGGAGGCAACTGTTCAATGGCGCGCCGGAGTATCTCCAGGCTTGAATCGTACTCCGCTTCGTCCGCCGGGGTCTGGAGCGTATCCTGGACCTCATCCAGATCCACGTGCGATACGTTGTCGCGGAGCGCGTTCAGGCAGAGGTTCCGGGCTATCGCAAACAGCCACGCCGAAAAACTTCCGGCCTCGAATCGATGGCGTTTGCGCGATACACGGATGAAGACTTCCTGGAAGAGATCTTCCGCCCTCTCCTTCGAGTTCAACATCCTGATACAGTAGGCATAGACACGCCGATTGTATCTGGTGTAGAGCTCAACGAAGGCGCGTTCCTCCCCCCCTTTGAACTGCCCCATCAATTGTTCGTCGCTTAGCTGCGGGTTGGTTGGGCTCTGACGCATTTGCTGGCAGGAACACTCTGGTGATTGAAAAGTTTCACGATCTCGAAGCTACGAAATGTACGGGTCCCCTCCCTCCTCCCCCGGCAACCGCGTCCATACGACAACGGCGCCCGATGACATCAATCGTTTGATGCAGCGGACGCCGTCATTACAAACCGGTCCCTGACCTGGAAATCGCTCCGAACCCTCTACGCGGCCAGCGACGTTGGGACATCGAAGACATGCGCGGTTACTTCACCGGTCGCCCTCTTGATCTTGATCTCCACCCGTCGCCCATCCTCCGCAATAGCCTCGATGGTCACGTAATCGACCTCGTCGACAACGTCGGGGCCGGCCATCCAGGCGATGAGATCATCCGATGTGTCGAAGCCGAACGACATGTTTTCACCCGACTCACAACAGACCTTCAATTCGAAATTATCCATGGGACCCCTGAACGAATAATTGAGGGAGAATCTGTCCACGATTCCCTCCCGTGAACTGCGGGAAGGAAAGCCTATAACATGCGATCACCCTGATTGTTACACCCATCACGTCTCGATGGGTGTAACAATCAGGGTTTATGACCGGATGGCACGGCAGCGAACTTAACAACTCTGACAAACAAGTTTCACGCCGGAATTCACATTGTTACGGCTGGGGGGTATTCATCCGCTCACCCGCCGACGGAGGGACCGCCGACCCGAATCGGTATATCGCCCGGGGCATGACCGTGGTGCATCGGCCCGGAGGTTTTCCCCGCCTCGATAACCGCCGCCCCACACGGGGATTCCGCAAAAAATCTGGGCGAAATTCGCATGAAAAGCAGTAGCTTCATCGCCCAACCAATCTGACCGGAAAGCATGAAAGGATTCGATAGCGAAACGGAAGAGCGCGACGAGAACAACCTCCTCTCGGCGGCGCTGGAGGCGCGTCTGGCCCACATCGAGGAGCTGATAGGGGATCTGCACGACTGGATGCGCTCCGAGCAGGTGACATCCCTTCCGGGGCCCTATCGCCGGCTCTTCTCCCACCTTGTCGCCAACGATTTCGAACGGCGCTACGCCGCCAATATCACCCGCGCGGTGTTTCAACGCCTTGGCGCCCATCAGGCGGAGGACGCGGAACTGCACGCGGCGGCGGCCGGGGAAATCGATTCCGCGCTTGACCGTTTCGGTGACGGGCTGGCGAATGTGAAGCGGAGAGGCGATGGCGGGCGACCGTTTGTGATTGCGCTGGTGGGATCATCCGGCGCCGGCAAGACCACGCTGATGTACAAGCTGGCCGTGCGGAGCGTGCTGGAGTTCGGGCTGAAGGTCAAGATCATCTCAAGCGATACCTACAAGATAGGCTCGGTGGAAGGGGTGCAGACCATCGCCGATATCCTCAGCGTGCCGTTCGGCATCGCGTTCGAGGCGGATGAGGTGCGAAGGCTGATCGAGGACTCCAACGCCGATCTGGTGATCCTGGATACCGCCGGCCGCTCCGATCGCGCGGCACGCGAGGAGCTGAGCGGATTTCTCGCCGCCGCCAATCCCGATGAGATGCACCTGGTGCTTTCGGCCACCATGAGCCAGCGCGCGCTTCAGGAAACCGCCGCCCTCTTCCTCGGGGAACGCCTGAGCTGCGTCACCTTCACAAAGCTCGATGAGGCCCCGTCGCTTGGCGCGATGATCTCCTCCGCCCACTGGATGGGGCTTCCCCTCGGCTATATCTCCCCCGGCACCGCCATCCCCGATGATCTCCTCTCGGCCGCGGATACTCCTCTCGGAGAATGGGCGGTCGATGGCGTTCCCCTTCCCGATCATGATATGGAGACGCAGCATGTCTAGCGTACGCCTCCCTCGCCTGCTCCTCTTCCTCACCGGCCTTCTTCTGGCAACCGGCGCCGCGCGCGCCACCGAGGTGCTGGACGCGGGCTGGAGGAAGGGTGATCTCTTCATCCGCTTTTCCGACAGCACCGGCTACACCATCGATCTGGCGCAGAGCGACAGCGTGCAGCTCGTTGTTCATATCCCAGGCATTGCCCTTCCCGCCAATACAACCGGGGAGATCAGCCTGCGCTCCGGCGGGTTGAACGCGGTGATGGCCCAGGCGCAGGGAAAGGAGATTCGCCTGACGATACAATCGCCGTCACGATTCGGATACGTTACGCTCTGGCGACCCTATTCGAAGACGCTGGTGATCCATACGTTCGACTGGAACGGCCTGGATTACGCGCAGGAACAGTACTACAAGGGGCTGCTGGCGTTCGAGCAGAATATCGACAAGGAAGGGCTGGATCTTCTCCAGGTGGCGCACGCCACCGGCGATTCCCGCGCATCGTCGGTGCTCGGGGTCTACTATGCCCGCCACGGCGATCTGAAACGCGCGGAGCAGTATCTCTCGCAGCCCCAGGACGCCGATGATTACGCCGCCAAGGCGGCCGTGCAGCAGCATAACGGTGATGCGACCGGGGCCACCGAGAGCCGGAGCAGATTCGACCATGAGATGGCAAACCGCAATCCCGACTGGGCGGCGTCGGGGGCAAACGGCGGGCCGGGACCGGAGGCGATGAACGGCCCGGCGCCGGAGAGCGGACCCGGCGTTCGCGAACGCGGAAGGGACTCGACAAGGGTGTACTTTGATCCCCCGGAATATGGCCGTACGATGATGAACGACACTCGCTGGATCTATATCGCCGTGGGAACGCTTCTGCTCCTGGGCCTGGTGTTCCTTGTCATATGGCTTGCCCGGCGCGGCAAGGAAAACGCGAAGATGACGCAGGCGGGCGAGCGGATAACATTTCCCGAATCGAAGCCGGCCGCCGGCAAACCCGCCGAGACAAAGCCGGCAGCTCCCTCCGCGCCGATCGCGAAGCCCGAGGTGGTACTACGCGCGGCTCCGCCCCCCGATATCTACGCGGCGCACAAGGCCAGAAAGGCGGCCAGGGCAGCCTCCGAACCGCCGCCGCTGGAACCGGCAACGGAAACAGCACCGAAGGTAGAAATCCCATCCGCGCCGGAAACCGTCCCGAGCCCGCCGACGGCGTTCGAGCCGGCAAACCCGCCAACCGCTGAAACGGCACCAAAGGCGGAAACAGCGCCGATCGCCGAAACCGCCCCGAAGGCTGAAACAGCACCGATCGCCGAAACAGCGCCGGAAGCGGAACCAGCCCCCGAGCCGATAGCGAGCGAGCCCCGGCAGAGCAACCCCGTCCCGCTTCAGGCGGCTGAAATACGGCGCAGGATCGAGGCGATGCGTACCCCCCCGAGCCCCCCCCATACTGATGAGGGGAATCTATCCGGAAAGACGACGATCGCGGAGGCGCGGAGGCTCAATCTGTCGCGCGATACGGTGGAGCTGCGGCGGCGCATGGAGGAAGCAGGCGAGGGGGAATGATGGAGGGGGTAGCAACGCTTTCGATACTCTGGACGGCGATTCTTCTGGTCGGAGGGATACTCCTTCTGCGGATATCGCAGCAGCCCCCAAAGCCCCCCGACAGCGATCAGACCATCCAGGGGCGTCATCCGCTACGTTGACGGAAAAATCCTCCCAAGCCCCGGAGGGGCGCAATTCCTGGTGCGCGGGGCATCGCCCCGCGCGTTCAGTTCATCTCCCATGACTTTGTCACCGTCGTCCCGCGCACCGATACCGGCATCTCCCCCCCCGTGGCGGAGCCGGAATCGGCCCGTTGCCTGATCATCCCGGAGAACTCCTCCGTCTGTTCGCTCTTCATCATCCAGCCGCTTCGCTCGTCGATCTCCATCGTCCCCTTCTGCGCGCCCGTGATATCGTAGCTGATCGGCGAAACATCGGCTGCGGCCGGGGTTGCCGTGGGCTCGATCTTCGACTTCAGCTCGACGACCGCCACCCCGTTGCCGCGGCTCTTCAGCGTGTACTCGTTCTCCAGCGTCATCGGAAAGCCGCCGCCGATATCCCCCTTGCTCGTCCATGAATCGCCGACGGCGACCGGCTTCGGCGGATAGAACGCCAGCATCTGCCCGATCGACAGCTTCAAGGCGCTGTCGCTGAACATCGTCCGGAGATTCTGATCGATCACGCCGGAGAGAAACTTGTTCGACCCGCTCATTCTGTCGATGATCGCCTGCCGCAGCGCGTCCCCGCCGATCACCTCCATCACCCGCCCGCCGGGAGCGATCTTCACGCCGAACCCATGCCCGACGATCGAGATGTAGGCGGCCGCGGCCGGTGGGATCTCGGATGTCGTATCGCCGGAGTGGTAGCTGACCGTGCTGTCGGTGGTCTGGGAGAAGGCGGCGGAATCGTAGGTAACGCGGACCGTCGCGTTGCCGGCCGCGTCCACATCCTCCACGGCATAGTTCGTCCAGAGGCCCACCGACTGCCGCATCTTCATCTCCCCCATGATCGACTGATCGGTGACGGTAGAAACGCCGTAGCGCTTCCCCTTTTCGAGATGAAGCCCCAGACCGATGGTCGGCCCCGGCTCGCCACAGCCGGCACAGAGCACGATTGAAATGATCGCCACGGCGACGATCGAGAGTAGTTGCACGCTGTCGCGCATCGGATCCCCGATAACTGATAAATGAACGCCGAGAGATGGAGATAACAATTTTCGATCCAGGAACCGCCCGCCCGTCCCGGAGCGGTTGCCGATGCCTTATCGCAGCCCCAGCTCCATCCGCAGGCTGTCATCGGCGGTGGAATTTTTCGTCCAGTAGTCGATCATCAGCGAGTTGGTGCGGACCGCGCGCGTGGTGAGCATCACCGCTTTCGGGCCGAATCCATCCTTGTAGGTTTCGCTCCACCCCATGATCCTGTGCGGAAACTCCGTCTCGAAATCGATGGCGAGGGAGCGGCCGGAGTTCGCGTACGTCAGGCTGTAGCGGGCCAGTTTTGCGCCGGTGGAATCGGCGGGAAGCACGGTCATCACCGCCGTGGCCGGCTCCACGGCCGGCTGGATATGGCGCAGACGCGCGGTCATCGTCCCCGGAATGACGGAGATATCGCCGATGGGAAGGGTGCCGGGGGCGATTCTGATCCGCGCCCAGACCTCATCCTCCGGCATCGCGGCATCCATCGGGAAGGCCAGATCCGCCTCGTTCTCGAAATAGGAATGCTCCTGCACATCGTACTTCCCGCCCCGCAGATTGAACTGCGTCCACGTATGGCCGCACCATTCCTGCGATGACGTGGTGATCTTGATGGCGCGGGTGTCCGGCGCAAGCGCGACGGGGGTGAAGACCGATGTCATCATCGAATAGGGGTAGATTCCGGTCGTGAATTTCTTGGTCAGGTTGAGCTTCAGAACGGGGATGACATCCTTGCCGGCCGGGTCGGATTCCAGCTTCACCTGCTTGTCGCCGCGGAAGTCCTCGGTGACGAAAATCAGGACGGCATCGCCGCTCCTGATCTCGCCGTACCGCGCCTGCTCCAGAGCATACCGGGTGATCTCCCCCTTCCCCTGATTCCAGTAGGCGGCAAAGCGCGCGTCAGGCGCATTCGGCCGCTGCGGGACGGTGCCATTGCTCTGGCTTCCGGCGTTGGAGCAGCCGACCGATGTCAGGAGAAGCGCCCAGAGAAGAGACGCCATCGCGAAGTTGTGTCGTGCCATTGTTCTATCCTCGGCTTGTTGCGGTTGTCGCGCGCGTGCCCCGGTTGCCGGAACGTTCAGCGGCTCCCAAGTTCCACCTTCGTGGTCATCCTGGCCCCGTCACGGAGATATTCCACCTCCACGATCTGCTTCGGCTTGAACTCGCCGAGCGCGTAGGTATAATCGTAGATGTTGTTGACCTGCTTCCCCCCCATCCCGATGATGATATCGCCCCCCTTCAGTCCCCCCTTCTGCGCCGGTCCCCCCTCGGCAACGCCGGTCAGCCGCAGCCCCTTGCCGTCGAATGCGTAATCGGGAATCGTCCCGACGTAGACCTTGAAGCCCATGTTTCCGCGCTCGGCGGAGTTCTGCGTCTTGGTGAAGACCGGCGGCTCGCGATGCCGATCGATCGCGCGGACCACATCGGCCACGTAATCGAGCACCCGCATCTCGCCGGGGTAGTTGATCTTCTCCCACGTATCGCTGGGCCTGTGGTAGTCGGAGTGGAGGCCGGTGAAGAAGAAGAGCACCGGAATCCCCTTGCTGTAGAAGCTGGAGTGATCGCTGGGGCCAAATCCATCCTCCACCATCTTGAGCGGGAAGCGCCCGGCGTTCGTGTTCTGCAGAAGCTCCTTCCAGAGCGGCGATGTCCCGGTCCCCTGCACGATCAGGCTGGTATCGAGCCGGCCGATCATATCCATGTTGACCATCGCCACAACCCTGGCGGCATCGAACGGCGGCTTCTCCATCAGCGCGGCGGAGCCAAGCAGCCCCTCCTCCTCGCCGTTGAACGCCACGAAGATCAGCGTCCGCCGGTTATCCCCCATCCGCGCGAACCGGTCGGCCAGCGCGACAACGCCGGCGGCACCGGACGCATTGTCATCGGCGCCGTGATGGATGCTCGGCTCCTTTCCACCGTACAGCGAGCCCTCCCCTCCCCAGCCCAGATGATCGAAGTGCCCGCCGATCACGATGATCTGATCCCTGAGCATCGGATCGTGCCCCGGCAGCATCCCGATGACGTTGGGGACATCCCGACGCTGCAGGGAGACATCGGCCCGGAGGCGCGCCGTGAAGCCCTGTGAGACGAACGACGCTGGCTTCCTGTCGCGATCGATCCGCGCCTGCAACGCGGCGGGGCCCTCCCCTCCGGCATTGCGAAGACCATCGAAGAGGGAGGCGCGGGCGATGACCGCCGGGATATCGGCGTGGGTGAAATTGCGATCGAAGCGGGCCGACGGAAGGGCCGAGGAATCATCGGGCTGGTTGATGAAGATGATGGCGGCAGCGCCATGCTCGCGCGCGTTGCTCACCTTCGCGGTCAGCCCCTCGTAGCGGGCAAAACTTCCATGCGGGTTATCACCATCGGGGGAGCGGCGCATGATCACCACGATCTTTCCCTTCGCATCGATGCCCGCATAATCGTCGTAGCTCAACTCCTTCGCGGTGATGCCGTAGCCGGCGAACGCCACCGGGCCATCGGCGCTCCCGGAGCCCGAGAAGCCAGCGGGAGAGAAATCCGATCCCTGTTTCGCGGAAACCATCTTCCCACTCGGCCCCTTCACCTCCAGCGCGTTGCGGGAGCCGATCGTGACGCCGGCCAGATAGCTGAAGCGATGGAGATATCCCCCGCCGGAAACTCCCGGAACCGCCGTCAGCCCGGCCGCGCTGAACTTCCCGGCGAGATATCGCGCCGCCTCCTCATTCCCCGGCGTCCCGGTGCGGCGACCCGTCAGGGCATCGCTTGCCAGATAGCGCACCGCGGCGCGCAGGCTGTCCACGTTGAAGACGCCACCGGAGGCGGTCTGCGCCCGAAGCGACGGGATGCCGCCAAGGATGATGGCGATGGAGAGAAGGAGGTTTCGTTTCATGATGAGCGGGGATTTGAGAGCCGGTACTGTCATGCCCTGGAAGGGGCGCCGCGGACGGCACGATGAGAACGAAGGCGCCGTGTCCCCCGCCGAAGAGGGACACGGCGCCGGAAAATCGCTACGAGTTCGCCATCGCCTTGATCTCGGAGATCACATCGACGGCGTGGCTGCGGACATCGACCTGCTCCCAGACCTTTCTGATGACGCCGTCGGTATCGATCAGGAACGTGACGCGCGCCGGATGGCGACCGCGGACGGGGACGCCGTACAGATCGCAGATCGTCCTGTCGGCATCCACCAGCAGCGGGAAGTTCAGCGAGTACTTGGCCGTAAACGCCTGGTGCGCGTCCCGGTCATCCGTGCTGACGCCGAGGATGACGGCATCGGCCGCGTCGTAGTCGTGCTTGGCGTCCCGGAACTCGCACGCCTCGACGGTGCAGCCGGGGGTATCGTCCTCCGGATAGAAGTAGAGCACCACATTGTTGCGACCGAGATAATCGCTGAGGGAGATGGTATCACCGGCCGTGGTCACGGCGGTGAAGTTCGGGGCCTTATCACCTTGTTGAAGCATGTTGTTCGGTTGTATTGAAGTTTGAATTGGATTGAACATCCCCGGCCTGAAGGCCATGCCGTTCCTCTATCGGAACGCCTTCAGGGCTTCGGCTTCATGCGGGGATGCGGGGCCATCGCCACCAGCAGAACCAGCATCCTGTCGGTATGGTTCCTGACGCCGTGCGGCTTTCCCGCGGCGGCCACGGCTCCCTCGCCGGCCGCGAGGAGATGCTCCCCGTCGCCGATGAGAAACGTCCCGTTTCCCTCCAGGACAAAGTAGATCTTGTCGCTGTCGGCATGGGCATGCGGCTTCTGCTCCTCTCCGGGGCGGAGAAAATAGTAATCGACGAACATCCGGTCCGACTCGAACTGGTTGATCTTGACCAGCTTTTCCCCCCCGGCGGCGCCCGCCGCGTCGAGGAATGTGTGATAATCGTTGATGATCATACGAGTGCGTAACAATATGCCCTGGAAGGGCCACCTTCGACAGGTCAGCGGCCCACTCCATGACGAGAGTTGATATGTTCCAAGCGGCTGAATGTAGAGAATCGCGCGCGCCGGGACAAATCGGGGAAGATCCCGGTAGTGACTCAGTTTAAATCCAGATCTCCAGTTGACAGCGCAATGATCCATCGACGATCCTCTGATCGCTCTTCAAGCTCCGTCAGGAGCGCGCCGGTTGCAGCAACGATACCTCCGTTGCCCGCTCAAGCTCCATCGGAGCGTACCATTCCGCCGGCATGCGAGGATGGTACGCTCCGATGGAGCCTGGAATCATGGGATGCGTGGTGATGCTGCAACCGGTACGCCCCGATGGGGCTGGGAAGACGGATGCCGTATATGACTCCGGGCATCATCTACAGCATCTCAAATTGAGTCACTACCGATATCCCATCGCCGCCCCATGTTCCCGCCATCGATATCAACATCCTGTAACTGTTACGCCCCCGCGATGCAACGTCATGTTGGGGAAGCGGTCGGAGTGCCGTACGTTGATCCGATCGCATACCGCGATAGTCATTGCTCGATAACCGAAAACGTCATGTACTTCAAATCGATCTCCATAAAAATCCTCATCCTGCTTTCCGCCCTCGGAGCGCTGGCATTCGAGGGGGACCGCAAACCAGTGGACTTCTATCTTTCATCGAACCGCATCTACTCCCCCGGCGAGAACAATATCGCCGTGGAGTTCAGCGGCCAGGTCGATTACGGAACGCGCGTGGACCTTACCGCCTACCGCATCATCGATCCGGTCGCGTTCTTCCTCTCCCAGAAAAATCCCCATTCCCCCGGCACCTCCGGCGATGACGAGAACAGCGGCAAGGCATACGCGCTTGATACAAGGGATGCGAAGAAGTTCACCAAAATCACATCGTGGGATCTGAAGCTGACCGGCCGCGATCGCTACTGGCAGTATCAGTCGATTCCCGTTCCGGTCAAGGAGAAAGGGGTCTACCTGATCGCCGCCACCATCGACGGGCGGACGGCCACCGCGCCGGTGGTGATCACCGAGCTTGGGATGATCGTCAAGCAGACCAGGGGGGAGGCCCTTGCGTTCGTGGTGAACCGGAAGAACGGCGAGCGCGTTGCGGACATGCCGGTCACATTCGCCCGCGGAACGAAGAACTCCACGGCGTCAAAAACCGGAAGCGACGGCGTTGCAAAGGCAGCAATTGCGGGGCTGATGGCCCATGCGGACGCCCCGGATGATGAATCGTGGGGATACGGCAACCAGCTTGTGGCGCTTGGGGCAAAGGATGGGAACTTCGTGATCTCCGACTCCTACTATTACGGCGCCTACGGCAACGGGGAGAACACCCAGATCTATCTCCACACCGACCGACCGGTCTATCGTCCGGCGCAGAAGGTCTACTACCGCGGCATCGTCAGGCGCGTGACCGATGACGGGACGTTCGAGACGGTGACGAACGATTCGGTGGAGATCAATGTGACCGACGCCAGGGGGGCATCCATCAGGAAGGATCATCTCCCGCTCTCCGACATGGGGACATTCAACGGCGAGCTGACGCTGGGGGATGAGCCGCCGCTGGGCGATTATACCATCAACGTCACGCGGGGCACATCGGAGCATCCCTTCACCTTCACCGTGGAGGAGTACAAGAAGCCGGAGTACGAAGTGACGGTCACCACCGATCGCCAGCAGTACACCCTGGGCGATGAGATCACCGCGAAGATCAAGGCCGACTACTATTTCGGCTCGCCGGTCTCCGAGGGAGATGTCCACTACACAATCCTCCGCGCCCGCTACTGGCGGCCGTGGTGGGCCGGCTCCGACTGGGCCTACCTCTACGAGGGAATGGAGGATGAGCTGCGGATCGCCAACTACGGCATGGAGCAGGTCGCCAACGGCGATGGAAAGCTGAATGCCGACGGCACCTTTACCGTCACCTACCGGACGGAAAAGGCGAAGGACAAGAACGATGATCAGGATTATGTCTATCGCGTTCAGGCGAATGTGGTGGACGCCAGCCGCCGGTCGATCGGCGGGATGACCGCGGTGAAGGTGACGCGGGGAGAATTCTACGTGACCGCGCGCACCGGCAAGTATGTCTACAAGCCGGGGGATGACGTGCGGCTGGATGTGACGACGCTCGCGTTCGACGGCGACAGGCCGGTTTCCGCGCGGTTCGATGTGAGCGTGGAGCGCTACTGGTGGGAGCGGAACTCCCGCAATCACAATGAGACGGCATGGACCGGCTCCGGCTCCACCGATAAGAACGGCGTCGGCACGGTCGCATTCAGCCTGAAGCAGGCCGGCTACTACACCGCGACCGTCACCGCGCGCGACTCCCGCGGCACGGCGATCTCCACATCGACATCGGTCTACGTGGCCGATGGCTCGTACTCCTACTGGTACGGCGAGAGCAACAACGATGTGCAGATCATCCCCGACAAGGAGATCTACAAGCCGGGCGAGACGATGAGCGCGCTGGTGATCATGCCGGTGGCAAACGTGGACGCGCTGATCACCACCGAGGGGATAGCCCTCTACAACTACCAGGTGCAGCGCCTCTCCTCCACATCGGCGATCATCAGGATGCCGATCGAGGCACGATTTGCGCCGACGGTCTATCTGACCGCCTCGTCGATCGTGAACGAGAACTTCCACACCGTCACCAAACGGATCACCGTGGTGCCCCAGGGGAAGATCCTGAAGCTGGAGGTGAAGACCGATCGCGATGTCTACAAACCCGGAGAAAAGGGGAGCGTGACGATACGGGCGCTGGACGATAACGGCGAGCCGGTGGCGAACGCGGATATCGCCCTCTCGATGGTCGATGAGGCGGTCTACGCCATCCATCCCGACGCGACGCCGGACATCCAGAAATTCTTCTACGGATCGCGGAACAATGAGGTGGGAACCAGCACCTCGCTCAACTTCAACTTCTACACCAGCGCGCGCCGCTCCCTTGCCAAGGATGAGGCGCGTGGTGGCGCGGTGGGAATGGATGCGGCGCAGTCGATGGCCGCCCCGAAGATGGCATTCTCACCAACGCCGCCGCCGGGAGATGTGCTGGTGCAGCCGGTGATCCGCACGGACTTCCGCGACCTGATGTACTGGACGCCATCGGTCAGGACCGATCGCAGCGGCACGGCGCATATCGATGTGACCTTCCCGGACAACCTGACAACCTGGAGGATCACCGCCCGCGGCGTCACGCGCGCCACGGCAGTGGGACAGGCAAAGGCCAGCGTCATCGCCCGGAAAAATCTGCTGGTGCGGATGGAGACGCCCAGGTTTATCACGCAGGGAGATGCCCTGGTGATCGCGACCACGATCCATAACTACCTCGGCAGCGAGAAGAAGGTGCGCGTGGAGTTTGCGGCCGAGGGAGTAACCCTGGCGGAGCGCGAGAAGACCGTCACCATCCCGGCCGACGGCGAAAAGCGGATCGACTGGAAGATCAGCGCCCCGAAGATCGGCACGGCGAAGCTCACGGTGAAAGCCCTGACCAACGAGGAGTCGGACGCGATGGAGCTTTCGGTGCCGATTCTCCCGCAGGGAGTCCGCTCCGGCGCCAGCGCGATCGCGGATCTTGATGACAGAACGACCGCCGGAACCATGACGCTGACCATCCCCTCGAACAGCGCCATCGAGAGCGCTGGGCTTACGCTGGCGCTTGCGCCATCGGCCGCCAGCTCCATCCTCGGCGCGCTGGATGAGCTGATCGGCTACCCGTACGGCTGCGTCGAGCAGACCATGAGCCGCTTCCTCCCCACCGTGGTGGTGGCGGACGCGCTCGGGAAGATCAAGGTGCCGTTCAGCGAGGAGAAGCGGCTGGAGATCCCGAAGATGGTGGCGAAGGGGCTGGGAAGGCTTGGCGAGCTTCAGCACGAGGATGGAGGATGGGGCTGGTGGGAGAACGACGAGACCAACCCGTTTATGACAGCCTATGTGATGTACGGCCTGACGGTGGCGAAAGGGAGCGGATACGATATCCCCGGCGATCGCTACAACAACGGCCTGACGGCGCTCCGCAGGCTGATCGAGTCGCGCAGAAGCGGCGGCGGGCTCGGTTCCAGCGATAAGAAGCTGGAGCCGACCACCGAGGCGTACATGCTCTACGTGGCGAGCTTTATCAGCAACGGCAGCCCGGACAGGCTCTATACCGACCGGATCGCCGAGCTGGCGAAGCTGAGCGATATCAACAACTACGGTCAGGCGCTGCTGGCGCTTGCGGCCCACTATCAGAACCAGAGCGGGCTGGCCGGTCAGCTTGCGGACCGCCTCCGCGCCAGCGCCAAGGTGAGCGAGTCGATAGCCCGCTGGAGCGGCAAGAGCTGGCACTACAACTGGCAGGATGACGAGGTGGAGACATCGGCGTTCGCCGTAAAGGCGCTGCTGGAAATCCGGGGCGAGGACGATCTTGTGCGGAAGGGAATTCATTTCCTCCTCTCGCAGAAGAAGGGAACCGCCTGGGAGAACACCCGGCAGACCGCGATGGTGATCTACTCACTGATCGACTACGTCCGCAACTCGCACGAGCTGGACCCCGACTATACCCTCACCGTCCGGGTGAACGGCCGTCAGGTCTTCAGCAAGCGGATTACCAGCGCGGACATCTTCGCGCCGGAACAGCAGATCACCGTTGGGCCGGAGGGGCTTCGCGGCGGCGCGAACGATATCACGATCGAGAAATCGGGAAGCGGCAAGCTCTACGCGTCGGCAAGGATGAACTACTACGTCACCGGCGCGTCGATCAAATCGGCATCGGCGGGGTTCAAGGTGGAGCGGCAGTATTACACGCTCCGTCGCGAGCAGCGGAACGGCGCGTATGTCTACACCAAGCAGCCGTATACCGGCAGCGTCAGGAGCGGCGATGAGATCTTCGTGAAGGTGAAGATCACGCCCGATGCCGCGTCCGAGTACTTCATGCTGGAGGACCCGCTCCCCGCCGGCTGCGAGGTGGTGACCAACACCGACGGCTACACGATCATCGACGAGGGGATGTACGGTGGCTACAACGGCGGCGGCAAGCGGGGATACATGCCGTACATCTGGCGCTGGTGGTATGCCGATCGCGACGTGCGCGATGAGAAGGTGGCGTTCTTCGCCCCTTCCCTCGCGGCGCAGACCTACGAGTTCAGCTATGTGATGCGGGCGCAGATCCCCGGCAACTACTCCATCATGCCATCGGTCGGCATGCTGATGTACTACCCGGATGTCCGCGGCAACAGCGACGCCATCGCGATGACGATCCGCGACTGAGCATGGCGATAACGAATCGGAAACGGGCGGCCGCGGGGAGATCATCCCCGCGGCCGCCTCCGTATCCCCCTCCGGCTCACCCCTCGATCATCTAACTTCATCACCTGGCATTCCCTTATTCATCGGGAACGTCAATTGCCGTAAGTTCACGGCCGGTTTTACGGGGCCAACTCCAGCTTTTCGAGGATATCTTCATGAACTTCCGGTCGTTTACAACGAGGATTCTGATCGTCATCTCCACTCTCTGCGCGTTCGCGTTCGCGGGGGATGACAGCTCGTTCTACTTCAGCATCTCATCCAACAAGATCTACACGCCGGGCGATCCGGAAACCGCCATCGAGTTCAACGGCAACGCCGTCGGCAAGGGGACGATCTACCTCCGCGCGTTCAAGATCAACGACCCCGTGGAGTTCTTCCAGGCCCAGGCCGATCCCCATTCCCCAACGCTCCGCTCCCTTGCCCAGCCGAACACGTTCGATATGATCAGGATGGGCTACGAGAAGGTGACGCGCGATGCCCGTTACGCCGCCCGCGACGTGATGCCGGCGGAATCGCGCCGCGCCATCCGCGATGTGGCGGATCTGAACGGCACAAAGGCGGCAAAGGATGAGAAGAAGGGGCCGGGCCCGAAACCGACCAACGGCCTGGTGGTGGATGATATCCCAAAGGGGGCCGAACATTATCCGATCATCAGCTCATGGGAATATCAGTTCCAGCCGAAGAAGGAGGATGCCTGGAGCTACGTCTCCATCCCGGTTCCGGTGAAGGAGAAGGGCGTCTATCTGGTGGAGGCCCGCGCCCGCGGACGGCGCTCGATCACCGTGCTGGTGATCTCGGAGCTGGGAATGGTGATCAAGCAGTCCAACTCCGAGCTTCTCTCCTACGTGGTCAACACCAAGACCGGTGAAAAAGTGGCCGATGTCCCGCTGGTCGTCTCCCGCGCCGGCAACAGAATCACCGAGAAATCCACGGGCAGCGATGGCATCCTCATGTCGGAGATCCCCGCCCCGCCGGAACGCGTCCACAAGGCCGGGACCGATGGGGAGAACAGCGAGGCCGACGAGGAAGAGGAATGGCGATGGGATTACCGCGAGCGCCAGGTGCTTGTCACCGGTGAGAAGGATGGGAACTTCGTGATCTCCGACCCCTACTTCTACAGCTTCGGATCGGAGGGGAACATGCGGGTCTTCCTCCATACCGACCGCCCCGTCTACCGTCCGGCGCAGACCGTCTACTACCGCGGCATCTTCCGCAACGTGGCCCAGGACGGCACCTACTCCAACACCACCGGCACCGATACGCTGATCGCGGAAGTCCAGGACTCCCGTGGCGATATGGTCCGCCGCGACACATTCCGCCTCTCCGACATGGGGACCTTCAACGGCCAGCTCACCCTCGGGGAGGAGCCGCCGCTCGGCAGCTACTCCATCAAGGTGACCCGGAAAAATGTTCCCTCCAGCGAGGAGTGGTTCAACTTCGAGGTCGAGGAGTACAAGAAGCCGGAATACAAGGTGGTGGTGACCACCGACAAGCAGAATTACACGCGGGGCGATGTGATCAACGCCACCGTGAAGGCTGACTATTTCTTCGGCTCCCCCGTGGCAAACGCGGAGGTGGAGTACTTCATCTATCGCGCGCGCTACTGGCGCCCCTGGTGGCGGGGCTCCGACTGGGCCTACCTCTACGAGTCGGATAACGATGATTTCTCGGTCTACCGGATGGAGATGGTGGAATCCGATACGGCCAGGCTCAACAGCGACGGTACGCTGGCAATCACCTATCGCACCGCCGACACGGCGAGCGAGGATTACGTCTATCGCGTGCAGGCCAACGTGGTCGACAACAGCCGCCGCTCCATCTCCGGCGCGAAATCCGTGGAGGTGACGCGCGGCGAATTCTACGTCTCCACCAGCACCGACAAGTACGTCTACAAGCCGTCGGACAAGGCGCGCCTCGATGTCGAAATCGCCACGTTCGATGGCGACAAGCCGGTGGCAACCCCCTTCAATGTCAACGTCCGCAGGACCTGGTGGGAGAAGGTCGCCGCCAAGACGCCGACCGAGGATCACCAGTTCGATTATGAACGGCGGACCGAGACGATCTGGACCGGCAACGGCGCCACCGACGCATCGGGAAAGGGGACGCTCTACTACACCGCGCAACGCGCGGGCTACTTCGAGGTGCAGATCTCCGCGCGCGACAGACGCGGCACGGAGATCACCGAATCGAACTACATCTACGTGGCCGACGCGAACTACACCGACTGGTATCGCGAGGGATCGAGCAACGTGCAGATCATCCCGGACAAGCCCGCCTACAAGCCGGGCGAGACGATGAACGCGATGATCGTGATGCCGGCCGCCGGGCTGGACGCGCTGATCACCGTGGAGGGATCGACCATCTACTCGCATCAGATCGAGCGGCTTACCTCGACCTCCGCCATCGTCCATGTCCCGATCGAGGCGCGCTACGCGCCGTCGGTCTACCTGAGCGCGGCCGCCATCGTCAACAACGAGCTGTACAGCGAAAGCCAGCGGATCTCCGTGGTCCCTGAAGGAAAGCTCCTCCATATCGAGGTGACGACCGACAAGGACACCTATCGCCCCGGCGACAAGGGGACGGTGATGGTCCGCGCGCTCGATGAGGGGGGAACGCCCGTGGAGAACGTGGATATCGCACTCGGCGTCGTGGATGAAGCTGTCTACGCCATCCGCCCGGACGCCACGCCGAACATCCAGCACTATTTCTACGGCACCCGCTGGAACGAGGTCTCCACGACATCGTCGCTCAACTTCAGCTTCTACGGCGAGACATCGGAGCTGGACAAGGATGCCACCGACGCCCTCTACGGCGCGGCCGGCAGGCGATCGGACGCAAACGCGCGGCTTGCGATGAGCGGCAAGAACGGCGGACGATCGCTGGCGTTCGGCGATGTGAAGGGAAACATGTTCCTCCAGCCGGTGGTGCGGAAGAACTTCAAGGATATGATGCTCTGGGCGCCATCGGTGCGGACCGGTGCGGATGGGCGCGCCAAGCTGGCGCTGGATTTCCCGGACAATCTCACCACGTGGCGGATCACCGCGCGCGGCGTTACCGCCAACACCGCCGTCGGCGAGGCAACCGCGAGGGTGATCGCCCGGAAGGATCTGCTGGTCAGGATGGAGACGCCGCGTTTCATGATTCAGGGCGATGAGCTTCTGATCGCGACGACGATCCACAACTACCTGAAGAGCGAGAAGATCACGAAGGTGGAATTCTCCGGCGAGAACGTCTCGGTGGCCGATCGCGAGCGGACCATCACCATCCCGGCCAACGGCGAGAAACGGATCGACTGGAAGGTGACGGCCCCGAAAAGCGGCACGTCGTCGCTGACGGTAAAGGCGCTGACCAACGAGGAATCGGACGCGATGGAGCTTACCGTTCCGGTGCTGGCGCGCGGAATGCGGCTGGCGACCGGCGCCATGGCGGAGGTGAGCGAGCCTACCGGGAACAGGACCATCAACCTTCAGCTCCCCGATGGCTCCGATCCCTCCACCGGCGAGCTGTATGTAACGCTCTCCCCGTCGCTGGCGGGCTCCATCCTCGGCTCGCTCGACAGCCTTATCGGCTACCCGTACGGCTGCGTCGAGCAGACCATGAGCCGGTTCCTTCCGTCGATCGTGGTGGCGGATGTGCTCCGCAAGCTGGATCTGCCGTTCGATACCAAGAAGCGCGCGGCGATCCCGAAGATCGCGGCCAAGAGCCTGAGCCGCCTCTACGGCATGCAGCATGATGATGGCGGATGGGGATGGTGGGTCAACGACAAGACCGATCCATACATGACGGCCTATGTCATCTACGGCATGACGATAGCGCGGCGCGAGGGATACGACGTGCTGGACGACCGGTATACCAAGGGCCTGACCGCGCTCCAGAAAATCGTGGTCGATGGAAAGATGGAGGTCCCCGCCCCCTGGCCGCAGGCGGTTCCGGCCACCGTCATCCGCCCGATCGAGGCAACGACGCAGGCGTACTCCCTCTATGTCCTCTCCCTTGTGAACCAGGGGAAACCCCAGCGCTACCTGACCGACAGGATCAGGGAGATGGCGCGGCGCGACACGATCAACAATTACTGCCGTGCCCTCCTGACCCTTGCCGCCAGCTATCAGGGGATGACGACCGAGGCATCGGCCATCGCCGGCGTGCTGGAGAAAAGCGCGGTGGTTGCCGAGACCTATGCCTACTGGCAGCCGAAGGCGCGACGCTGGGACTGGCAGAGCGATCCGGTGGAGATGACGGCATTTGCCGTAAAGGCGCTGCTGGAGACGCGCGGGGAGTCCGATCTTACCCGCAAGGGAGTCCGCTGGCTCCTCTCGCAGAAGCAGGGGGATTCCTGGCACAACACGCGGCAGACCGCCACGGTGATCTACGCGCTGGTCGATCAGCTCAAGAACTCCGGCGAGGTGAACCCGGACTACAGCGTCATCGTCAAGGTGAACGGCCAGCAGGTCTTCTCCCGGCAGATGACCCGCGCCGATGTCTTCCAGCCGGAACAGCGGGTGCGCCTGAACGCCGCGCTCCGCAACGGCAGCAACAGCGTCACGGTTGAAAAGAACGGGACGGGACGGCTCTACACATCGGCCCGCGTGGTGTACTATGCAACGGGCGCCGCGCTCCGTCCGGCCACCTCCGGCTTCAAGGTGGTGCGCGAGTATTACACGCTCAGGAAGCAGAAACGGGGCGATATCTACGTCTATACCAAGACCCCGATGACCGGCACCGTCCGCACCGGCGATGAGATATTCGTGAAGGTGAAGGTGATCCCCGACAGCCGCTACGAGTATTTCATGCTGGAGGACCCGCTGCCGGCCGGATGCGAGGTGGTGACCAACACCGAGGGATATCATATCGCCGGCGAGGCGGAATACGGCGACGACAAGCGCGCGCTGGAGGGCGATGACAGTTGGAACTGGTGGTACGCCGACCGCGATGTGCGCGATGAGAAGGTCTCCTTCTTCGCCCGCGAGGTGGGAGCGCGGCCGTACGAGTTCAGCTATATCATGCGGGCGCAGATCCCCGGAACCTATTCGGTGATGCCCTCGGTTGCCACGCTGATGTATTTCCCCGAAGTGCGGGGGAACAGCGGCGCGGTATCCCTGAACATTACGGAGTAGCGTTTTTGGTGTGGGGATTGTAGTTTTCATCGTTGGAGGAGAGCTGGTGTGGCGTACTCCTCGCCGATGATCAAAGCAATGGAATAATGGCATTCGATCCGAAATCCGACACGTGGATACCCCCGTGTGATCTCTGCGGAAGCTTCCGGCATCAGTCCGTGAAGCTTTCCGCGGACGTGGTCGCACGCCGCTGTCTCGATTGCGGCCTGGTAAGCGTCGCACGGGGCGAGCATGCCCTCCGTGATGATCCGCGGGGTCGCGCCGGCATGCCGGATGCCCTGATGATCGATCTCCTGAAAAGGCTTGCGGAGAACCGGATGCTGTCGGTCCTGCTGGTCGGCGTTCCCTCGGCCGCCGTGGCCGCGACCGCGCGCGATCTGGGGGTAAGCATGATGGTCCTCTCGGAGCCGGGAAGCGGCGAGGTGCCGGGGATTCCCACCTTCCAGGCGAAATTTGAAACGCATTCCTTCCTTCCCGATCAGTTCGATCTTATCCTCTGCGCCCGCGGGCTGGAGTCGTTCACATCGCCATCCCTTCTCTTCGATCGCGCCCGGCACTGGCTGGCTCCCGGCGGAACGCTCCTGGTGGGGGCGCTCAACTTCGGATCGCTCCCGGCGCGGATGCGGCGGGGCAACTGGCTGGCGCGGTACGCCATGACATCGGAATACCTCCTCAGCCTGGACGTGATCAAGGGATACGCCGAGCGGTTCGGGTTCGACATTCGATCGGTAAGGACGCGCTCCAATACCAGCGAGGTGGCGGCGGTGATCACCGGACACGAGCGCCCCGCGTGGCTGACCGAGATGGCCGTGGCGCCGGTCGCATTGATGGCTTCGCTGCTGGGAATGGGGGTGATGGTGATCGTGGAGATGACCCGTGGCGGCCTGGCGGTTCGCCCGCTGCTCAGGACCGTGGAGGAACAGTCGGAGGGGGCCCCGGGCCTGGCTCCGGCGCTCTATGCCGGCGTTCAGCGCGAGCTGGTAACGGCCGGTCCGGGGGAAAAATAGATTCAGTTTCTCCCGCGCCGGCACGCATCGGGATACATGGAACCGCTCGCGGAACAAAAGATCATCACGCAAAATGAATTTCCAGCGGCCGCTGGTAGTAACTCAGGTTAAGATGCTGTGGATGATGCTCGGAGTCATATTCGGCATCCGGCATCTGGCTTCCCAGCCCCATCGGGGCGTACCGGTTGTAGCATCGCCACGCCCCCATGATTCCAGGCTCCAGAGGAGCGCACCATCCTCACATGCCGGCAGAATGGTACGCTCCTCTGGAGCTTAAGTAAGAAACAGAGGTATCGTTGCTACAACCGGCGCGCTCCTGACAGAGCTTGAAGAGTGATCAGAGGATCGTCGCTGGATCATCACGCTATCAACCGGAGAGGTGGATTTAACCTGCGTCACTACGCCACCGCTGGCAGTAACTCAGGTTGGGATACGGTTCATGCTGTTTGGACGCATGGAGGGCATTCGGCATCTCTCCTTCCAGCCCCATCGGGGCGTACCGGTTGTAGCATCGCCACGCCTTCCGTGATCTCAAGCTCCATCGGAGCGTACCATTTGGCACGGATGCGGTGATGGTTCGCTCCGATGGAGCTTGAGCGGGAGATGGGAGCATCGTTGCTACAACCGGCGCGCTCCTACGGAGCTTGAAGAGAGAAGAAGGGATCGCCGATCGATGATTGTTCAGCGGATGGAAGACTGGATTTAACCTGAGTCACCACGCCACCGTTTTGCTTTTTCCTTCCCGCGATATATATTAGCCCCGTCCAGAGTCCTCGTGTCCGCCATTCTCAGGGAATCCAGAACCCGAAAGTCGTGGCGACCCGAATCCACACATATGCCGGAGGTCCAACAATGGCATTTCTTCAGCTTCTGAAGGCGAGTTCCTACAGGAATCACCATTCAATGGCGACCGCCATGCACTATCGCGGTCGCGGCTCCTATTTCTCCTCGTTCCCACGCTGGTATCTGCTCGGAAGGCGCGATGGCGCGGCCGTCGGATTTGCGCTCGGCTTTGTCATGACATGCGTCGTCGTGCTGATGGTGATCAGGCTGGTGTTTCCAAACTAGTCATCTTCTCCGATCGGTCTCGATTGTATTGACGATACGGCGGGGGACGGGTCAGTCCGCCCCCGCAATCGTCCATGCAAGGCTTTATCTTCATGCTTCTACTTTTTCGGCGGCGGTTCCGAGCAGCAGGGGGATTTCCTGAGCGATACGCCGTCGTACTCCAGCCTGTTGACCTGCACGTCGATCCGCCGCACATCATCCAGATCGTAGTAATCCCCCTTCCTGTCGGTATACCCGGCCGTTGTCGGCTGCACCCGCCCATCAACAAACCTCCCCTCCATCGTCACAATGATCTTCGCCCTGCTCATCCGGCGCATGTACTCCGCGGCGTTGATATTCGGAAACGGAAGGAGGACCGTGCCGTCGGCGATCATCCGCGAGAAGACCGGGTCGCGCTCCAGATGCTTCAGCAGCTCGCGGTAGCCGAAATAGGCGCGCAGCTTGGAGAGCGTATCGTTATCCTGGCCCACGAGCGACGCGCCGGCGGGGACACTGACATCGTATGCCGTCAGCGCGCCGTTCGCCGCATCGTACCGCCCGCCGACATACCGCACCGGCTCGCTGCCGGCATAGTAGCCGCGCTGCACCGGACGGAAATCGGAGAAGGCGAGGATCTGTATCACCAGCTTCGGGTTGCTTCCCTTGGACCGCGCCTCGAACTCGAGATATTCGGGGATGATCTGCCCCGTCAGCTCGCTCGCCATCTGCCCCAGATTCCGGTCCACCTTCTGCGCGAATGCCGTGTACTCCCTCACGCGCCGCTCCCGCTTCTCCCCCGTCACCGTGCCGAAGTAGTTGTTATCGGGATGCAGCTCGATGAAGTTGGCGTCCGCCAGCTCCGCCGACCCCAGCCTTCGCCGGTCGCGCTCCAGCCCGGCGCTGGTGTTCACCTCCCAGAACCCGGTCTGGAAATAGGGGACGTTGCGTTCGAACGGAACATCGCGCGTATAGAGCCACTCGCAGAGCGGCGGCGTGTAGAACTTCGGCCGCACCATGACGGTATCGCGGATGACCACGTCCGCCTGCGATACCGGCACCGCCGATGCCCCATACCGCCGCACCCGCGCCGAGGGGGCCAGATGGAATGTGTCGCCGGTTCTCAGGTAGACCGTGTCGAACCGGGCAAGGGTGTCGTAGCGGGGGATGTTCACCGTTACCGTCCGCATCGTTCCGCCGGTGACCCTCTCCTGCCTCTCCCGTACATGCCGCGTCACAAGCAGATACTCGCCATCCCTGGCAATCCGCTCGATGGTCGATGTGGCGGTCGCCGCGATGGTCGATGCATCGGCAAGAGATACGGTGTCAACAACGACGGTATCGATGGAGACGATATGCCGCACGCCGAAGAGTGAATCGCGCGGGGTGGGGACCATCGTCACCGCCACCACCGGGGTTATCGCCCGCTCGCGGCCATAGATGTAGTACTCCACCATCCCGCGCCCGCCGGCGCAATCGATGGAGTCCCACGATGACCCGCCGAAGACGCCGTAATCGGTCCCGTAATCCAGCGTAAAGACGGCGGGGTTGCCGCGCGACTCCATATCGCCCCTGACCGATGGCTCCTCTCTCACCTTTTCATCGCCGCGCAGCCGGTGAAGCCGCACAAGGGGCGCCTGCACCGGCTCGCCGGGGTTGTCGGCGTTCAGGACTGTCACCTCGTAGCGGATCTTCGGCGGATGGCAATCGCACGAGAAGGGCATCCTGTAGATATCGAAGCCCCCGACTCCCCTGATCTCCCGATCGCCGAACGCCCGTCCGTGCTGATCCCGGTTGGAGGAGAAGTAGAGATAGCGCGCTCCCCCATCGGCCCCGTCGGCGATAAAGGGGAACCGCTCGTCGGCATCGGTGTTGATGGAGTCGGCGCCGAACGGAAGCCGCGAGACGCCGGCGATCCCGATCGACGCGTGGGCGAAATCGATGCTCAGGCCGGTCTGGAAGATATCGTAGGAGCCGTTCCGGTTGCTGGAAAACAGAAGAAGCGGCTTCTGCCCGATGCAGTAGAGAAAGGGGGAATACTCGTTCTTTCGAGTGTTGATATCGAGCCCGCCGGGGAGGTCCGCGAAGTTCCGCACCGGCCCCCACGTCCCGCCGATCCTGAACGCGTAGTAGATATCGGCGTTGCCGTGGACGCTGTCCACAACGTTCCCCTCGGCGTCGAGCTGGCGGGCGTAGGGGGAGCTGAAGCCGCCGCCGTGATCGGGGCGATCGGACGCAAAGATCAGCAGGAGCGAATCACCGCCGCGGGTCGAGGCCACCGTCGGGTGGGAATCCCAGCGGCCGGAGTTGATGGCCGGCCCGAGATTTCTCACCACGGGGATTCCGCTGGCCGTGGAGAACTCGAAGATATCGGTGCCGCCGATGATGCCGCCAAACAGCCCCTCGTCCTTCGCGAAGAGCGTATCGGGGGCGTGGCCGGAGGCGAAGAAGCCGTGCGTCTCATCGATAAAGACCATCGCGCCGTCGTTCGTGGTCGGCTGCGACAGGCGCCGCAGCGCCTTCAGATCCAGTTGCGACGTGTCCCAGGCCGGATGGAACGCGGCCGGATCATCCACCTTCGCCCCCCAGATATCCTCGTTGCCGGAACGGTCGGAAGTGAAATAGACGGAGTGCCGGTCGGGACGGATGGCGAGCGCGAAATCGTTCGCCGCGGAGTTGATGGTATCCCCCAGGTTGCCGTACGGGCGCAGCGGCCGGGCGGAACCGCAACCGGCCAGACCGACGCCGAGGATCAGCAGCGCGCAGAGCGCAACCGCCGCTCCGGGTAAATGGAGTCTGTTCGAAATCATGATGGATGCACGGGTCGGATTGATAGTTCGTCGAGCGGTCACTGCGCGTCGCACGCCTCGGGTCCGCGAAGCGCGGCAAACCTGATGGCGACATAATTCTGCCGGGCGCCATGCTGCCCCGTCGGCCGATCGCTGATATCCCAGATGTAGACCGCGAAGGGAACGCCGTTGCGGGCCACATAGTAGTAGACCTCCCCCGGCTTCACGATGATATCATGCTCCAGCGCCTGCGTTCTGTTCCTGAGGAGCTGATCGAGATTCCGGGAATCGGCCTTGAACGCCTTGTCGGCGGCGCCGTTGTCCCCCTCGATTCCCACCTGCACATCGTTGGCGTCGAAATACTTGATAACGCCGCCGCTCGGCACGATGGTATCGGAGAGCGGGATGAAATCGCCGTTGGGCTTCCGGCTTGGGCGCGGGGCGTTCACGTCGATATAATCCACGAAGTCCTGCACGCTCATGCCGGGCTGCCTGGTCCTCCAGAGCTGCGCGTTGTTGAACAGCCGGAGTCGCGCGGAGTTGGGGGGATCGACGCTCACCACCATCACATCGCCGGAGAGGGTTCCGTTGGGGGGCTTGCGGGTGAACAGCCGCGCGGTATAGGTGACGGACGGCTTTGCGGTCAGGTCGTCGAACGGGGTGCCGGGACGGATCTCCAGATCGCGCGCATCGCTGACGCGGGTATCGGTGACCGATTCGCCGCCGCTGTTGACGGCTGACGGGAACTGGAATGTGGTGATCGACCAGCGATCATCCTTGATGCCGGCCGTGCTGTCGGTCGGCGCCACCAGATAATCCGGGACGAACTCGTAGATATCATCGGAGTGGACTTTCAGATCGTCCACCGGCCCGGTTGTGATATCGGGGCAGCCGCAGGAGGCAAGCAGGATGGCGATCGCGACGAGCGATGCTCTATGGATGTGATGTCTCATAATCGTGCTGATGCTTTGAAGAAACCCTTCCAGAGTATGGTAAACGATCCCGGCAGACTGTTGAATTACATCCGCGTTCAGACTGTTCAAGGACGATCAGCTGCAAGGCGGCCGAACCTGAGTGTGCGCGGGGCGATGCCCCGCGCACCAGCTATTGTGCCCCTCCGGGGCTTGGGAGAAACGTTGTTCAGCGTAGTTCGAAGACGCAGACTGTTCAAGGACGATCAGATGCAAGGCGGCCGAACCTGAGCGAATGCGGCATCCGTCTGGACGCCGCAGTGAGCGAACGGTGAAGGACAACGCCGCAGATGACGTCCTTGAACAGTCGGTTAGAATGTCAGCCCAAGACGGAAATAGAACGCGTTCAGCCGCCGTTGCGACGGAAGGATGATCCCTCCCAGATTCGCCGTTTCCCCGAACGATGCGGAGCGCCAGCCGGCGTCGGCGGAGAGATCCATAAAGCTGGCGATCGGAAAATCGACGCCGATGCCGAGGCCGTAGGTGATCGGCACGGAGAGATCGACATCGCCGAGCTGGCCGCTTGCCGCAAGCTGCGTGATCGATTCGCCGCACTTCTCGCACGTCGTCTTCGAGGAGAAATTGAACTTGAAGAGGTTGATGGTCACGTCATCCACCGAGCCGCCGATATCCCCGTAGATGAAGGGCTTCATGCAGAAGCCGAGGACGTTCGTGACCGGGCCGGGGGTCTGATACCGCGCGTGCAGCAGCACCGCCGGATGCTGGTGGAGCGTGCCATCGGTCGAGTTGAACGCCGGAAGTCCCGATGTATACGCCACGCCGATCCCCCATTCATCGGCCGCGCCGAAGCGAAGCCCGAGCGCCGCCTCTCCGAAGATCGCATCCTTGCCGATGATGATCTCCTGGCTCTGCTTATCCCTGTAGGCGCCGTAGACCGCGCGCAGCTCCGCGAAATAGAATTGATACCGCCGATCCGGGCAGGTGATCTCGGGCAGCTCGAACTCCACCGAGAGAGGCTGGCATCCGCAATCCGGCTGCTTGCCGTCGCCGGTCCCACCGCCGGCCGGGACGATATACGTCTTCACCGGCACCTTTCGGATATCGGGGGAACCGATGACCGGGTTCCAGAACTCCACCATATCGAACGCGCTGTCGACCGGCTCGATATCGGCATACGGGATCATCTCGTAGTTCTGCTTCCTGTCCTCGGCGCCGGTCGCCACGAAGACGAAGGTGGTATCGAGCCGTCCCGTTGTATCGATCTTCCCCTCCTTGTCGCGATGGTTGGTGATGCGGATCTCCTTCACCATCCCGCGCAATGTCCGTCCGTCGCGGAGGGTTGTCGTGTTCGGGGCCCTGTTGTAGCGTCCCTCCTTCGCCGGCGTGATGCGGACGGCGTCATCGTATCGCTTTGCCGTGGAGCAGGCGGCGACGATCAGGGCGCACCCGGCAAGCAGAAGAATCGGGAGGAACGACCTGCATATCGATTGCGGCGTGATAGAGAGCGTCTTCATGTCAGAGTCCTAGATTGAAGCTCAGGCCGATCAGGATCGACGGCAGCGACGGCCGGGAGCTGTCGCGCAGGATCAGGTTCGGCAACTGGTACTGTGCGTGGAGATCGAGAAACCAGCCGCAGCAGTTGGAGTTGTAAAAGAGAAGATATCCCACGCCGAGCCCCAGCCCCAGCCCCGCGCGCGTGGCGGAATCGGTGCCGCCGATGCCGCTCAGGTTCAGCATCGCGTGAACGTAGAGGGGGAAATCGAGCGGCTGCGCGAAGAAGTAGCGCGCCTCGGGCGAAAGCGTGACGGCATTGGTGTAGTAGCTCCGCGTGGTATCGGTCTTCCGCTGGAACGATGTATAGCTCAGCCGAAGCCCCGTCCAGAGCTGGCAGTATTTCCGCGATGCATAGACCACCGACCCGCCGAACGATGCCTTGTTGGTGGAATCGAACGATGGCCGTGGCAGCGAATAGGTTGGCCCGAAGCCGACAAACGTGGTCTGCGCGCGAAGGCCGGCGGATGCGCCGATGAGCATCAGGGCGGCCAGTAGAGAGTATGATTTCATACAGGTACTTGCAACACTCCCGGTGGAGAGATGACTGGAACGATACGGTTCGGACGCCGGGTACGCGCCGGTTCGGCGCATACGCTGATTGCTTTATCACGACTCTGTCCGGGAAAGCCCCGGAGAGATACGCCGTTCAGCGGCAAGGTGCGTGGGGGAGGGGTGACGACGCCGTGAGAGCCATGAGAGAGATAACGGTTTAATGCCTGCCGCCTGTCGTTCCCCGTACATCAGGCGGCGGAAATACTCGCCGGCGATGGTACGTGGATACGACATCCGAAGGGGATGAAATCGGACAGTGCTTGACCTCGGGAGGCAGTGACATCGCCACGCGGCCCTTCGCCGATACGGGATGCATCAACGCGGGACGCTTCGCGAAAGCGGCGCAATATCCGGAAATGGCGGGGATCGGGCAACGAGGAGTCGAGGAGCGTAGTGACTCAGGTTACATCCAGCCCTCCGGTTGACAGCGCAATGATCCATCGACGATCCTCTGATCACTCTTCAAGCTCCGTCAGGAGCGTGCCGGTTGTAGCAACGATGCCTCCGTTTCTCACGCAAGCTCCAGAGGAGCGTACCATTCTGCCGGCATGTGAGGATGATACGCTCCGATGGAGCCTGGGATCATGGGAGGCGTGGTGATGCTGGCCCCGGTGGGGCTGGGAAGCCGGATGCCGGATATGACTCTGAGCATCATCCACAGCATCTCAACCTGAGCCACTACCTCGAAGAGAAGTTCTCTCCGGAATGAACAAGCCCCCCGCTCCCGGATGGGAACGGAGGGCTTTCGGAAATCATCACCGGCGGGCTATTTCGCCTTGGCCTTCGCCTTCGGTTTTGCCTTGGGCTTGGTCTTCTTCTCCGGCGGGTTGGCGGCGCGCTCGGCAAGCAGCTTCACCGCGTCGTCGATCGAGATGGCGTCCACTTCCATCGACTTCGGCACCGGGGCGTTCAGATCACCATGCTTCACGTATGGGCCGTAGCGGCCAACGTAGGCCTCGATCGGCTCCGCGTCGGCGGGATGCGGGCCTATCACGCGCACCAGACCGCGCTTGCCGCTGCCGAGCTTCTTCAGCTCGAAAAGCTCCAGCGCGCGCGGCAGCATTACGGTCAGCACATCGTCGGTGGCCTTGAGCGATGCGAACTCGCCGTTGTGCATCACGTACGGGCCGAACCGCCCGATGGCCGTCTTGATATCCTTCCCCGTCTCCGGGTGCACCCCGACCGTCCGCGGAAGCCCCACCAGGCCGATCGCCTGATCCAGCGTCAGGTTCTCCGGCGTCACCCCTTTCGGCAGCGACGTGCGGACCACCTTCTTCCCCTCCGCCTCCTCGCCAAGCTGCACATACGGGCCGTACGGGCCAACGCGCAGGTAGATCGGCTCGCCGGTCTCCGGGTGAAGCCCGAGCGCCTCCGCGCCGCCAAGCTTCTGCTTGATCACGCGGTCCACCTCGTCGTTCGTCAGATCGGCCGGCGCAACGCTCTCCGGCAGCGTCGCCTTCACCGTCTCGCCGTCCGCCTCGCGCTCCAGATACGCGCCGAAGCGTCCCACGCGGACATCGGCATCCAGCCCCTCGAAGCGGATGGTACACGCCTCACGGGGATCGATATTCTCCTCCCGCTGCTTCACCTGATTCTCCAGCCCCTCATCGCCGCTGTAGAACTCCGTGAGGTAGGGGAGCCACTGCGCGTCGCCGGCGGCGATATCGTCAAGCGTCTGCTCCATCTGCGCCGTGAAGTTCAGGTCGACAAGCTGGGGGAAGTAATTCTCGAGGAGCGCCGTCACCGCCATCGCCGTGAATGTGGGGATAAGCTGCTGCCCCTGCTTCCGCACGTAGCCGCGATCCTGAATCGTGTTGATGATCGTGGCGTAGGTGCTCGGCCGGCCGATTCCCTCGCGCTCCAGTGCCTGGACAAGCGCGGCCTCGCTGTAGCGGGCCGGGGGCTTGGTCTCGTGGCTGATCGGCTGCACGTCGCGACAGTCGAGCGCCTCGCCGTTGCGAAGCTGCGGCAGCGGCGCGTCGCGATCCTCGATGGCTGCTTCGGGATCGTCGGAGCCCTCCACGTAGGCGCGGAAGAACCCTGCGAACTCCACACGGCGGCCGTTGGCGCGGAAGGTGGCATCCCCCGCGGTGATCGTTGCGGAGACAAGGCGGAGACGGGCATCGGCCATCTGCGTCGCCATCGTCCGCTTCCAGATAAGATCGTAGAGCGCGGCATCCATGCCCTCCAGACGAAGCTCCGAGGATGTCGGCATCTTTGTTCCGGCGGGGCGGATGGCCTCGTGCGCCTCCTGTGCTCCCTTCGATTTTGTCGTGAACTTCCGGGGAACGGGGCTGAGATATTCGTTTCCGTACTTGGATGAGACGGCGTCGCGGGCGGCGGTGATGGCCTGCTCCGAGAGGTTGACCGAATCGGTACGCATGTAGGTGATCAACCCCTGCTCGTAGAGCTTCTGCGCCACGCGCATCGTCTGCTGGGCGCTCAGCCCCAGCTTCCGGTTCGCCTCCTGCTGCATCGTCGATGTGGTGAACGGCGGATAGGGGCGGCGGACCTCCTCACGCTCCTCCACCTCGGAGACCTTCCACTGGGCGCTCTTCAGGGTTGCCTGAAGCTCGCGGGCCTCCTTTTCATCGAGCAGAAGGACATCCTTTCCCTGCGCTATTCTTCCGGTGGACGGATCGAAATCGCGGCCGCCGGCCAGGCGCTTTCCGCGCACCGCGATCATCGTCGCCTCGAACTCCATCGTCCCGCGATCCTGCGGCGCAAGCTGCGCCTTCAGATCCCAGTACAATCCGCTGTGGAAGGCGCGGCGCTCACGCTCGCGGATCACCAGCACGCGGACCGCCACCGACTGGACGCGCCCGGCGGAGAGGCCACGGGCGATCTTCTTCCAGAGGAGAGGGGAAAGTGTATAACCATAGAGCCTGTCCAGAATGCGCCGCGTCTCCTGGGCGCGCACCAGACGGGTGTCGATCTGCCGGGGATTGTTCAACGCCTCGCGGATCGCCTCCTGGGTGATCTCGTGGAACACCATGCGGCTGACCGGCACCTTCGGCCGGAGGATCTCCAGCAGGTGCCATCCTATCGACTCCCCCTCGCGGTCCTCGTCGGTCGCGATCACCACCTCGTCGGCATCCTTGATCGCATCCTTCAGCAGCTTCACCACCTTGCTCTTGGCGGATGGAATCACATAGAAGGGCTGAAATCCCTTCTCGACATCCACGCCAAGCCGCCCCCATTTCTCCTTCTTGATGGAGGCCGGCACATCGACCGCCTTTGCCGGGAGATCGCGCACGCTCCCCATGGAGGCTTCCACCTGGTAGTCCTTCGGCAGGAAGGATTTGATCGTCCTCGCCTTTGTGGGCGACTCCACGATGACTAGTTTTTTACCCATCTCGATATCTATAAAACGATAAAAATTATCCTCTGAGTATTCTGAGGCCGCCGTTCCCCTGTTCCAGGATGGTCAGCCTTCCCGTCTCACTGAGCGGCACCGAATACGCCGCATACCACCCATCCCCCTCCTCCTCGAGCAACCTGTCCAGCGTCGCGAAATCCCAGTATCCACCGGCATCGCGACGGACGATCACCGCGCTGGAGCTGCCGTTTTCCGTACGTCAGCAGCAGCATCAGCGGCCGCCGGCGCTTCCGGGCATCCGCGTCATCCGGGACGGGAACTTCCTCCGGGTTGAGCAGCGGCAGCACCGCGCGCAACGGAACGAAGAATACAGGTGAGGCCCCCAGGCCGGGATTAAGGCCCTCAAGATACCATCCTTTCTCCATCAACAGGTTGAGCTTCCTGACACCTGACTCTCCGGTAATGACGAGGGGATAGCGATACCCGAGCTGTTCTCTCATGTTCATGATTATGGAACACGTTGTATGCCCCCAGGGCGCCGGAGGTTGCCGCAGGACCGGCGCGGCGGAACATCATTCCGATCGCCGGGAAGCGGGGCGAGCAGGCGATACGAGCGATTCCGGGGTGATCCAGTGATCGAGCCGCAGATCGGGAAAGAGCCTGTTGATCGATTCCATCTCCGCCAGGGCGTTGGTCTGTTCCAGGCTGAGGGGCATGTCGCGCCTGAGGGAATCGGCCCAGCCGGCCAGGAGCATGGCGTTGTCGTAATGCTCCCGGAAACGCTTCGTGGCATAGTCCGAAGCCGATCCCGTAGTGATCAGGAACTGCCAGTCCGAGGCCTGAAGCAGAAGATGTTCCCGGGCCATCTGTCTCAGGATACGATTTTCCAGCGGATCGCTCCCCCTGCCGGCGATCAGATCGTGAAAGCGCGCCTCCACTTCGTAGATCATCGGCCATGTCCATTCGGTGGAGGGATTGAGCCACACATCGTGCGCTCCCCCCTCCCCCCAGGAGCCCTCGGGGATCTGAATGACGATGCCGGGGTCCTTGTCATCCAGTTCATCCGGCGCCGTTCGCATGCGGATGGTGCGGCTGGCCGCGACAAGGCGGATCACCTCTCCAAGAAAGCGCGGCCCCTCGAACCACCAGTGCCCGAACAGCTCGGTATCGAACGGCGCGGCGAGCGTGCCGGCCCTCCCCGTCTCAGCGCGGAAGCGGAGCATCTCCTCCTCCACCGTCTTCACGAAATGCGCCGCCTGCGTCCGAATCCTGGCGTCGACCAGCTCGGGGCGATACTCCGTCTTGAGCGCCAGATCGATCTGCGAATCGGTCACGCGCCAGTAGCGATGGCCGCTGTTGTGATGCTTCTTGTGAAACTCCAGATACTCCGGATCGCCGGGATAGCCGTAGATGCCGCTCCAGACCTGGAGGGTGGTCCCGGCATCGCGGGTGAAGATGGCGGTCATGCCGGAATCCGGGTCGCCGGTGGAACAGACGCGATAGAGATCGTGGATGGAGCGGGTATTATCGAGCGGCAGGAAGCGCTCTCCGCGCCCCTCCATTCCGCGCATCGCGTCGAAACGGCTGGCGTAGATTCCCAGCGGCCTGCCGCCCCGCGTCAGGTGGCTGTCCACCACGGTATACTCCAGCCCGTGCTCCGCGATCAACTGCTCCACCCCTTTCCGAACCATGGCCGGAGCATACGGCGTGGGAACCGGGGGAGTCCAGAAATAGCAGGGTCGATAGGCGCACTCCGGCATCCATACCCCGCGCGGCGCGTCCCCGAAATGGGCGCGATGGGTTGCCACGGCCAGGCCGAGCTGCGCGCTGATGCTCTCATCTCTTCCGAGGAGAGGAAAGTATCCGTGGGTGGCGCCGCAGGTCTGAAGGGCAATCGCTCCGCGCTCCGCCAGATCGGCAATGGCGGCCACAAGGTTCCGTCCGTAGCGGACGTTGAAATCATCGCTCCGGTCGGCATACCAGTCGCGCCAGTAGGAGGCGAGGGGAAGGAACCCGGCCTCCGCCGGCCGGTCGGCGAAGTATGCGCGATCGCTCACGGCCGCCTCGATCTTCTCATCGAGATAGGCGTTGAAGATGGCCGGGAACTCCGCGTCGGCAAGCTGTTCCAGGACCACCGGGGAGATCGAGAGGGTGATGTTGGGGGTGATGCCATCGCGCATCAGCGCGTTGCACTCGTTCAATATCGGTATGTAGCACTCGGCCGCCGCCTCGCAGAGCCAGTCGGAGCCGTGGGGCCACTTGCCGTGACGGAGCACATAGGGGAGATGCGTATGAAGAATCAGTACGAGGGAGCCGTCCATGATGCCTGTGTAGTTCGATGATCGGGTGGCGGCGGATGCCGCTTCTGTGGGCCGGACGGACCGCGTGGCCGTTGTCGCGGGGCGGGTCCGATGGCCGGATGATCGATCCGCCGTAACGAACGCCTCCTCCCCCGAACCCGGAAGAGGAGGACGAATTGAGTCACCACAAACGGCGAACCGGAATCCTAGTGGAATTTCTCCCCGGACTCCGGCGTCTGGAAGCCGAACTGGCCGCTGCCGTTCATCGGGATCTCCCCATACTGCCGCTCGTACTTGCTGATATTATCCTCAAGCGCGCTCAGGAGAAGGCGGGCATGCTGCGGCGTCATCACGATGCGCGCGTGAACGCGGGCGCGTGGAACGCCGGGGAGGATGCGGGTGAAGTCGATAACGAACTCCGCCGGCGAATGACTGATGATGGCGAGATTGGAGTAGATCCCCTCCGCTTCCTTTTCACCGAGCTCGATGTTGATCTGCTGTCCCTGCTGGGGATCTTCGTTATTGTTATTGTTGCTCATGGCGCGTATGCCGGCAATTGCTGCGTTGATGAATTGAATGGACGGGCACATCCCGGCCCATCCGTGATTGTCTGCCGAAAAGGGCGGGAAGGCCATGCCGGCCTCCCGCCCCGTGTACATCCTGCTTCCGTGGAGCGCGCGAGCGAGGGGGGAGTGCCTATTTCCCCTTCTGCAGATCCTCCGCGCGCTTGTGAGCGGCTGCGGCCTTATCATTCTTGCCCAGGTATGCATAGGCAAGCTCCATGGTGTCCCAATATGCCGCATTCCCCCCCTCCGTGCTCTGGAGGGATTCCAGAATCTTCACGCTCTGGTTCAACCCCGCGTCGTTGTGAAGCACCTCATAGAGGTTCGCGATTTCACTTTCCAGCGCGAAATCCGGAGTCTTCTTGATCTTCCTGATCTCCTCGAAATAACTCAGCGACTTCTTCAGCTTCTCACTGAACGCGGCGGTCTGCGCGTTCGTGGCCTTATCGCCGGCGGCATTCTGGAGATCGGCGCCCCAGTTCTTGTAGACCGCGCCCAGATCGAAGAGGGCCGTCTCCTCCTTGTCCTTATCCTTCCCCTTGGAGATCGTCAGAGCCTTTTCAAAATTCTGGACCGCGCCGTCGTAATCCTTCTGCGATACCAGGAACGTTCCGTAGTTGATATACAGGCTCGGGTCCGATGGGCTCTGGCGGATTGCGTCCTCGTACGAGACCTTCGCCTCCCCGGTCCGCTTGGTTCTGGTGTAGATATCGGCGATAATCGGGCCAACGGCCTCCTGCTTGGTATCCAGCTTCTCCACCAGCCTGAAGTACTTCAGCGCGTCATCGTACCGCTGGGTGTTCTTCTCCCCCTCCTGGTACGCATCGACGGCGAGCGAGTAGTAGGGAGCGCTCCTGAGGGGATGGCTCAACTGCTGCTCGATATCGCTCGGCGGCGTCTTGAAGAAGGTCCATCCCTCCACCTCGGGCGCCCCTCCGCGCATGCCGGGAGTAAAGAACACCGAGACATTTTTCGGCGCATAGTAGAGAAACCCGCCGGCAGTATCGCTCACCTGCGATTTGGTGGGCTTGCCGAGCCTGGCCTCCACCTGCGCGGTGGTCATGCCGAGCGCCAGTCCCGCCTTCATCCCCTCATCCACCTCCGGCTGCACCAGGCTTATATACTGGTTGTAGGCGGCCGTCTCCTTCTCCTTGTTCGGCACTTCCCGGTAGATCAGCCCGCGGAGAAAGAGATTCTCCGAGTAGTTCGGGCGGAGCATGGCGGCGGTATCGATATTGGCGGACGCAAGTTCCAGCCTGTGCGCGGAGTAGTCGGTCTGCGCCTCGTTGTACTTGGTAAGCCACGCATTGAAGCGGTCGATCGTGATCTTCTCCCGCTCCTCCTTCGTCATCGCCGGCTGGGTGGCGACCAGGGCCTTCTCGTAGGCGTTGGACATATCAACGAACTTTCCCTGTCCGTTGTAGATATCCCCCAGCATCAGCCATGCCTCGCCGTTCTGAGGATGGGCGGCAACTTCCTTCTTGAGGTTATCGGCAGCCTTCTGGAAATCCCTGTTGCGTATAGCGAGCTTCGCAGTCGTCATCTCCGTCGAGGCGCAATCGAACCCGCTCAATGCCAGAAAGAGCGTGGCGGCCGACAGAGCAACAAGAGTTGTTCTCATAGAATGTTCGGTTGATTGGATGATCTATCGATTGATATAGTTTGAACTCGAGCCAAGATACAATACCCGTCAGGGCGTGGTTTGATACAGAGAAGGGTAAACCTACTCAAAACGTCTGCTACGCACAAGACGCCCCCGTCAGATCCGCGTGCCACCGGGGCCATGCGCTCGCAATTAACCACTAGTAACTCGCCAATCGCCCGAGGTTTCGTAGTTTCGTGGTTCAATTTCTACGATCAAGATTCATTCCTTCCGTCCCATGCCGTTTACCAACGAACGTCAATCTCCCGAGAAGCTGGCCGGGATCGCCACGGAGATCCGCCGCAGCATCATCCGCTCGCTTGTCGAGGCGGGAAGCGGCCATTCCGGCGGCCCGCTCGGCTCCAGCGATATCTTCGCCGTGCTCTATCTGGGAGGCGTCATGAAGTACGATCCCAAAAACCCGGATCTGCCGGGGCGCGATCGCTTCGTCCTCTCGGCCGGGCACATGTGCCCCGTCCTCTACGCCACGCTCGCCAACGCCGGCTTCTTCCCGAAGTCCGAGCTGCTTACGCTCAGGAAGTTCGGCAGCAGGCTTCAGGGACATCCGGGACGCGACATGCACCTGCCGGGAATCGAGACCAGCAGCGGATCGCTCGGCCAGGGGCTTTCGATTGCCGTGGGGATGGCGATGGCCGATAAACTCGTCGACAGGAACGACGCCCGCGTCTACAGCCTCACCGGCGATGGCGAGCTGCAGGAGGGCTCGATCTGGGAGGCCGTGATGTCCGCCGCGCACTACAAGCTGGACAACTTCTGCATGATCGTCGATAACAACGACTGCCAGATCGACGGCCGCGTCCCCGACGTGATGAACGTCTATCCGATCAAGGAGAAGTTCGAATCGTTCAACTTCCATGTGATCGAGGTGAACGGACACGATCACGCCGCGCTCCTTGCCGCGTTCGACGAGGCGAAGGATACCAGGGGAAGGCCGACCTGCATCATCGCCAGAACCTACATGGGCGCCGGCGTCTCCTTCATGCAGGACAAGTACGAGTGGCACGGCAAACCCCCATCGGCCGATCAGGCAAAGCAGGCGCTGGACGAGCTGCTGCCGAACAGCAACTGATCAACAGCAGGCGCGGACCATCCGAACATCGAACGCTCCGTCGGCCCCCGACCGACTTCACATAAGCTGAACTGGCTATACACATGAACTTCGAGAAATACGGCTCCAAGGCAACCCGCTTCGGCTTCGGCGAGGGACTCGTCGAGCTTGGAGAGGCCGACGAACGGATCGTCGTGCTGGGGGGTGATATCACCGGGTCGGTGCTCACCAACTACTTCAGAGATCGCTTCCCCGATCGCTTCTTCTCGATGGGGATCGCGGAGCAGAACGCGACCACCGTCGCGGCGGGGCTCGCGCTCAGCGGGAAGGTCCCCTTCTTCGCCAGCTACGGCGCCTTCTGCGCGCTTCGCAACGCGGACCAGCTTCGCATCTCCGTCTGCTACAACGAGGCAAACGTGAAGATCGGCGGCGGGCATTCCGGCATCTCCGTGGGCCCGGACGGCGCCACCCACCAGATCCTGGAGGATATGGCCTTCCTCCGCGCGCTTCCGAACATGACACTGGTGGTGCCATGCGATTATCTGGAGGCGAAAAAGGCGACCATCGCCATCGGCCGGATGCACGGCCCCGCCTACATCCGCTTCGGCCGCGAGGCGGTTCCGTCGTTCACGCGCGAGGATACGCCGTTCACGATCGGCAAGGCCGAGACGTTCCGCGATGGGAATGATGTCGCGATCATCGCCACGGGCTGGATGGTCTGGGAGTCGCTGGTGGCCGCCGAGGAGCTTGCCAAAGAGGGGATTCAGGCGCGCGTGATCAACCTCCATACGATCAAGCCGATCGATACCGAGACGATCGCGAAGGCTGCCGCGGAGTGCGGCGCCATCGTCACCGCGGAGGAACATCAGATCATGGGGGGCATGGGCTCCGCCGTGGCGCAGGTGGTGGTGAAGAACACGCCGGTGCCGATGGAGTTCGTCGGCGTCGCCGATACGTTCGGCGGCTCCGGCTCGCCGGGAGAGCTGATGGAGGCGTTCGGCCTGACCGCGAAGGATGTCTACAACTCGGTGAAGAAGGTGCTGAAGCGCCGCTCCGGCGAGTGGAACGGGCTTCAGGCAATGACCGAGGTAGGCATGGAGGGAGAACATCCGAAGGGCTATCCGAAGCCGGGAACGATCTTCCCGATCGACGCGCTGATCGAGGCGGACCGGAAGTCCGAGGAAGCTGTGGCGTAACGTTCGACCGAATGATTTCGAGAACGACTTCGACAGGGGGCCATTGCGCCCCCTCGTTGTTTCAAGCATTCAATCGCAGGCACAATGCCCGATCTTACCCATCTCGACGAACACGGCAACGCCCGCATGGTGGATGTGGGCGGCAAGGAGATCACCGAGCGGGTCGCCACCGCGGAGGCCGTCGTCAGGCTGGCACCGGAGGCATACGCCGCGCTGGCGGCCGGGACGCTGAAGAAGGGGGATGCCCTGGGGGTGGCGCGCGTGGCCGGCATCATGGCCGCCAAACGGACGAGCGATCTGATCCCCCTCTGCCATCCCCTGCCGATCACCGGCGTGACGATCGGCTTCTCCATGGACGATACCGCCTCCACCGTCACGATCGAGGCGACGGTGAAGGTGACGGGACGGACCGGCGTGGAGATGGAGGCGCTGACGGCGGCATCGGTGGCGGCGCTCACCATCTACGACATGTGCAAGGGGATCGACAAGGGGATCGTGATCGAACGGGTCCGGCTGCTGGAGAAACATGGCGGGAAGTCCGGGGATTATCACGCGACGTGATGCCCGCTACTCTCTGACGATCCGTCGCGTCGCGATAAGCGCGCCGTCGCGATCGAAGATGCTCAGCAGATAGACGCCCGCGGGCGTTCCCGCGCAGTTCCAGAGCGCCTCGCCTCGCCACGATTCCACCCGGCCGGCCGCCATCATCTTCCCGCTCATATCGCAGAGGCGGTGATCGCCATCAAGATCCGCCATGCCCGCGGCGGTGCAGGGTGTGCGGATAATGAGGGAGGGGCGATCCACCTGGAAATCCGGCCCGCCACGATAGATCCAGATCTCCGGCCCGTCATCGATGCCGTTGCGTCTGACCGATGAGCTGACGACCACAAGCTCATCCGCCCCATTGCCGTCAAGGTCCCCGGTCACGATTGTTGTCAATGTCAGGTCGGTCGATGGGGTCATTGTCCTGACCGGATCGAGCAGCAGAGTGGGGCATGGAGCCAGAGCGCCTGAATCGGTCCGATAGATAGCAAGCTGATACCTGGACAATGGATCTTGTCCCTGGTAGCCGCCGAATGCCACCGCCCGCCGTCCCGTCCCCCAGAAATCACCGACCACCGGATGATCCGGAGCGATTGGACCATTCCCGTAACCGGGAAACCCGCAGGCAATCCTGAGCCCATGAAAATGGTTCGTGGTGTCCCCCAGATGGAGTTCCCACGCCCCATCCGGGAACACGTGGATGCCGAAATCATCGAGCCCGTCGTTATTGATATCCCCGAGCGAGCCCGGCGCACCCAGGAAACGGTACTCCGCCGGCATTGCCCTGGGATCGGAATAGCCGTCATCCCTCCAGGGCCCGTGAAACACCTCCGCCCCCGGGTTCGCCGTGATCGTCCCCTGCCCACGCGCAACGCCCGCTCCTGGAATGATCGCCGCAAGACAAAGCAATGCCCATCGAACCAGAGACTGTTGCATTTCCATGATGTTCTCCCATCGCATCGACAGTGGATGATATCGTCCATATGCCGCTGTTCCCGCCGACTCCAATAACCCGTCATTCCCCCATTCTTCTCAGCAGGCGTTTGAAACCATTCGCCTCAAACAGTCCATCACAGGGATAGAAACTTACGGTTCGGTCCCTCCTTCTTTGTTAGTTTCACTTCATCCCCCCGGTTACCATTGTTTGGCATCATGTATGAGGCATAATACCCGCCAACCCTGCCGACCGTGGGAATCCTCGGGGGCAGGGCTGTTTGGCAACCAAGCGACAGAGGCATAAGCCTGGAGCGTGTATGATCGGCTGTGTAAAGAGTATACAATTGGTTCGATTGCGAGGTATCGCCACGATGATGGCGCTATGGCTCCCGCTGGGGGCCGCCATGCTTTCGGCCCAGCCGGCATATTATTCCTCCATTGCAACGCCCGGATCGGCAACGCGGCCCTCTCCCGGCGGAGCACCGAAGTCGGGCGATACCACTTCCGGCTCATCGTTCCGTCCAAAGACCGGCGATGTTCTTACGCCGAACAACCGCCGCAATAGGCCGAACCTCAAGATCGGGATTCGCGCCGGCATCAACCGGACCAGCTATACCAACGACCGCTATCTGAACAATGTCCCGCTCGATGTGGGGGATGTCAGCGGCGAAACCGATATCTATACCAGCGCGGCCGGGTTCGGATACCAGTTCGGGGGGGATTTCGAGTACCCGCTCAACCAGGCGCTCTCCCTCCTCTTCACCGCCCAGTACGATCATATCAGCTTCGGCGGCGGGGGCTCCGTGCAGGAACCATGCGTCCATAGCGATGGCACCCAATCGCTCGGAACATCGATCCACGACTGGCGCGCGAACATCAACTATCTGAAGATCGCGGCATCCGCCAAGCTCACATTCTCCTCCTGGTATATCACCGCGGGGCTCACCGGCGAGCATCCCCTCTCCACCTCGCTCACCCGCACGCGGAGGCTCGGCGGCCAGGACTGCTTCTATCCCGGGTCCGGAACGCCGCTGAAACGGGCCATCGAGGAATCCGGCGACGTGCCGAGCCCATCGGGGCTGCACTACTCGATCAGGCTTGGCGGGGGAATCGTCTATCAGCTCAACGACCATTTTCAGTTCTCCCCCGAGCTGACGCTGGACTACGGTTTCAACAGGATCAACAAGTCGCCGAATTCCGATATCGGAGTGTACGGCATCAGCGCCATTATCCGGTACGATCTCCGATGAAGAACCCCAACGATATCGGACTGAGACTGGCGATGATCCTCTGCGGCGGCGGGCTCCTGACGCTGCTGGCCGGATGCGGAAGCACGACGGCCAGCGTCTCCTCGCCAATTCTGGTGGGGGATGAGATCAAAAAGACGGCCGCCACGATCACGCCGATCGACGCGCTGAACTCCCCGCAGGATGACTTCGGCGCGACGATGCCGCTCGATACCACCATCATCTTTTTCTCCTCGTCGCGCAACGGGACGATCGGGCCGCACAGCCTCTTTCAGTCGCGGATGGCGGGCGCGACGTGGGGAACGCCGACGCTGGCGGTGGAGCTGAACAACGCCCACAGCAACGGAACGGCGGCGATCACCCCCGGCGGCGAATCGATCTATTTTGCCGGACACGAGTACGGCTTCGGCGATTGCGATCTCTATCGCGCCGATATCGGCCCGCGCGGCGCAATCCCTCCCGAGGTCATCCCCTGGTCCATCCCCACCAATCTGGGCCTCCAGGTCAACGGCAGCTACTGGGATTCCGAGCCGTGCATCTCCGCCGATGGAAGCGTCCTCTATTTCTCGAGCAACCGACCCGGAGGCTTCGGCAACCGGGATATCTGGGCCTGCCGCCGCAAGCGCGATGGAACCTGGGACAGCCCGATCAATGCCGGCGAGGTGATCAACACACCGTTCGATGAGGTCTCCCCCTGGCTCGCGCCCGATGGGCAGACGCTCTTCTTCAGCTCCAACGGACACCCCGGAATCGGCGGCTTCGATGTCTTCAGCGCGGCCACCACCTCAGGCGTTACCGCGGTGACTCATCTCGGCACCCCCATCAACTCCTCCTCCGACGAGATCTGCTTCTCCCTCTCCACCGATGGCAGAAGGGCGTTTCTCTCCTCGAACAGAAAAGGAGGGAAGGGAGGGTACGATCTCTACACCGTCTCCCCGGTTCCAACCACCGTCGATCCGCTGATGGTGGTTCGCGGAAGCGTTCTCGGTCGCGACGGCAAGCCGATGGTCGCCACCGTCGAGGTCACCGACCTTACATCCGAGGTGGCGCTCGGGAGCTTCGCGACCGACCCGGAGACCGGGAGGTACACGCTGGTGCTGCCGCGTGGCGTCAACTACGCAATCACGGCGGAGGCATCGGGCTATCTCTTCAACTCGCGCCAGATCATCGTCGCTCGCGATCTTGAGCGGGACTCCGCCAGGACGGTCGATTTCACCCTCCAGCCGATCAACGGCGTCATCCGCCTGCTGGTCTTCTTCAAATCGAACGAGAGCAATCTCCAGAAGGAGTCCACGAACGATCTCGACCGCGCGGTCCGCTTTATGAACGCCAACCCGGATATCTCCGTGGAGATCGCCGGCCACACCGATAACACCGGCGACGCGCAGGCCGCGATTATGCTCTCGAAGCAGCGCGCGCAATCGGTGAAATCTTATCTTGTGGGAAACCGGATCAAGGCCGACCGGATCACGGTGGCCGGCTACGGCTCCGCACAGCCGACATCGAACAACGACACTGAGGAAGGTCGCGCGATGAACCGTCGCGTGGAGATGCGGGTGATCGCTCCCAAATGAGCCCCCGGAGAGCCACGCGGCAGTTCGATTATCTCCTCCGATTCCAGCAACCAACAGGCATGGATCATGGCTGATATTGGCGAATACGATGTGGAGCTTTCCCACTGCATCTGGAAGGACTGCAAGGGCGAACTCGTCGAGCTTGAGGCATATAGTTCGGTGAACTGGATCACCATCGTCTATCGATGCACCCACTGCGGGCGGGAGTTCACCGTGAAGATCGAAACCTGAGCCCCCTTTCCTTCCCCCGGCAACCCTTCCACGTCACGCATTCCACGACAGGTGCCCCATGCGACACCGATCAATCCTCCTTTTCATCCTTGCCGCGATGCTCGCCGGCGCGGGCTGCGCCCCGGAGCCTGAGGTAAAGCGCCAGATCGTCATCGGGCTGAACCCCTCCGAGCGGACGGAGAACGTGGCCCGGAACGCCGATATCCTCGCGGAGATGATCCGGAAGGGGATGGGGATGCCGGTGAAGATCTTCGTGGCGCAGGATTACAGCAGCCTGGTGGAGGCGCTCAGGAGCCGGAAGGTCGATTTCGCCTTCTTCGCGCCGGTCAGCTACGTCTTCGCCGAACGGATCGCCGATGCCCGCGTGCTCCTGAAGGCGGAGCGGAAGGGAAAGCCCTACTACTATGGCTGCATCGTCGTCAACGCGGACAGCGCCTACCGATCGCTCGCCGATCTCCGCGGGCGTGATATCGCCTGGGTCGATCCCACCTCCGCCTCCGGCCACCTCTTTCCGAAAGCCGCGCTGATGGAGGCCGGCATCGATCCCGAGCATTTCTTCGGTCGCCAGACCTTCGCCGGCGGACACGACGCGGTGATCCTCTCGGTGATCAACGGGACCATCGCCGCCGGGGCGACATTCGCAAACGACACGAACGGGATCGATGGCTCATGGACACAGCTCGGCAACGGCGCGTACAGAACGAAAATCCGCCCCATCTTCTTCTCCGGCCCGATCCCCGGCGATAACCTCGCCACCTCGCAGTTCATGCTCGATCACCATCGCGATATCGTCACCCGCCTGACCGCGACCGTTCAGGGGCTGACCGCCGATTCCGCCGGGAAGAAGCTGATGCAGGCGATGTACCACGTTGACGCGATGATCCCCGCCACCAGCGCCGACTACGAGCCGGTCCGCAACGCGGCAAGGCTGCTGAAGCTCGATATCACCGGCCATGTGGGGGCTGATACGGGAACATCGGCGGTGGATGTGGCGCGGATCGCCGAGCGGAAGAGCAACGGGCGGATTTCGATGATCGTGCTGGGGGTTGCCGCGGCGGCCGGGATACTCCTGCTGCTGGTGCAGACGTTGCGGGCGCGACGCCGACCGGCCGTCCAGGCATCGCCGGCAGCAGGCAACGGCGCGCCGGACAGGCGCTGGCGGTTCTCGATCCGCGGGCTCGCCGTCACCTTCCTCGACGATCGCGGCCGGCCGTTCACCCCGATCCGCGATGTGAACATCGATATCGCGCCGGGGGAGTTCCTGGCGGTGATCGGGTTGTCGGGGGCGGGGAAATCGACATTTCTCAGGGCGCTCAACCGGATGAACGAGCCATCGGCCGGCGTCATGCTCTTCGACGGCGCGGACATCACGCACATCTCCGGCCCTGCGCTGACGCGGCTCCGGCGGGAGATCGGCTTCATCTTCCAGCAGTTCAACCTGGTCCGCACCGTCACCGTCCTCCGGAACGTCCTGCTCGGCCGCCTCAGCCACGTCTCCTGGCTCCCCTCGATGCTGGGCCGGTTTCCGCGGGAGGACCGGGAGATAGCGATGCGATATATCCGCGAGGTCGGGCTTGCCGAAAAGATGAACACCCGCGCCGACAGGCTCTCCGGCGGCCAGCAGCAGCGCGTGGCGATCGCCCGCGCGATGGCGCAGCGTCCCAAGGTGATCCTTGCCGATGAGCCGATGGCATCGCTCGATCCCAAGCTGGCGGAGATCGTGCTGGGGCTGCTCCGCCGGTTCAACCGTGAGGAGGGAATCACCGTGATCGTCAGCCTCCACGTCCTTCAGCTCGCCACCGAATATGCCGACAGGATTGTGGCGTTCCGAAAGGGGGAGATCGCCTTCGACGGCGCGCCGGGGATGCTGACGCCGGAGATCGTCGAGGAGATCTATCGGACGGAGAGCGCGGAGCTTGAGGAGATGTAGCGGCGTGCCACGAAGCTCGGGGTCCGCGCGTGACGTACCATCGTAATCTCTGCAACCATAGCACAGCAGCGACATGCCGAAACGTACCTTCAACATACTCCTGGCGGCCGTCGTGATCGGCTTCACCGTCTGGTCGCTTCAGGCCACCGGGTTCGATCCGGCCGCGATCATCGACGGGTTTTTCCGCAAGCCCTTCTTCCGGCAGTTCCTGGCGGGGCTCTGGCCTCTCAACTGGACGATTCTGGATCAGGTGGCGGCGCAGACGCTCGTCACCATCCAGATCGCATGGCTCGGCACGCTGATCGCCGCGATCATCGCCCTGCCGATCTCCTTTCTCGCCGCGCGGAATATCGCGCCATCGATCCCCGTGGGGGCTCTCTCCCGATTCTTCTTCAACGCCGACCGTTCGGTGGATGTGATGATTGTGGCGCTGGTGCTGGTGGCGGCCGTGGGGCTTGGCCCGCTCGCCGGAACGCTGGCGATCGCGATCCACACCATCGGCTCGCTCGGGAAGCTCTTCGCCGAGGCGATCGAATCGATCGATCGCGGCCCCATCGAAGCTATCGAATCGACCGGGGCGACGCGGTCGCAGGTGATCCGCTGGGGCGTTGTGCCGCAGGTGCTCCCCCATATCGTCTCCTTTTTTCTCTACCGGCTGGAGCTCAATATCCGCTCCGCGGTGGTCCTCGGCATCGTCGGCGCGGGGGGGATCGGTTTTCTCCTGGTGGACAACATCAGGCAGTTCCAGTATCAGAACGTCTCGATGATCCTGCTGGTGATCGTGGCGCTGGTAATGGCAATCGATTTCATTTCGGGGACGCTGAGAAGCCGGATGGTGTAGATGGAAATCGTTAGAAACGGTTGTCGGGGGCGATTGTCGGGGGCGGTTTAAAACCGCCCCCGACGACGACGACAACAATGATCGACAACGATATCGATAATCAACAATCAAAAGAAAACCGTAGCGCTGGCATACGGAAGCAGATACAGCACCACCCCCTCCCCCGCATCGGGACAATTGTCAAAGCATGGAGGACCGAAGACCGCCCCCAGCTCCGCGACGAAGGCCGGCCCGTAGCTTCTGAGCCCGACCGCCGCCAGCGTGGGATGAGCGTCGAAGATGCTGGTTCCCCCCAGCCATCCCTCCGTGATGAACTTCAGCCCACGATCCTTTCCGGTCATGCCGATCGGCAGGCTGGCGCCTACCTGCAACAGATATTTCACGCCGAAGGTGGCGGAATCCGGTATGCCGTTCGGCAGATAGACCGCCGTCACAAACCCGGAGGCCGCCTCACGCCCGAACGTCGCGGAAAGGCTCATATCCTGCAACGTCCCTCGAAACGACGGCGTGCCGCGCACAAAGAAGTAGCCGAAATCGGCGCCGAGCGCCAGCCCCGCAAGGCCCCCCGTTGGCCCGAGAAGCCTGATCTTGGCGCTCCCCGATGCGTGGAACGGAAACCCCTGAAACGGCGGCAGGATGGCGGTAAAGCCGACCTGCATGAAATCGTTGAACGCATAGGTTCCCCGCAATCCGAACAGGTCGAATGTCTCCAGCGAGAACTGTTCCGGCTCCATCAACTGGCCGCTGGACATGAAGAAAAGCCGGCTGCGGAGAGGATCGGGGATAAGCGACGCGGGATCGAGCGGTGAGCTTGCGCGGGATTCGGGGGGGTCAAGGGGGGGACGATCGACGCGTAACGTGTCGACCGGAATTCCATTCACGTTATGTACCTGGGCCGACGCCGCCTGCACGCAGCAGAGCACCGCCAGCGACCAAAGAAGTATTCTCATCGCGCGGCATCAGTGGCACGAACCTCTATCAACGAATTTGGGGGGCGGCATGATAGCGATGAAGCGGTTCAGAAGCAAGCCTGGGATGGGATGGACCCTTGAACAACCTCATCCACTGTGTTGCAGAAGAACCTTCCCAAGCCCCGGAGGGGCGCAATCTCTGGTGCGCGGGGCGCTGCCCCGCGCACACCTGCTACGTCGCCGGTATCTCCACATTCAGCTTCTCGATCGCCTCGGCCGCCGCCTGCTGCTCCGCCTCCTTCTTGCTCCGGCCGCGCCCCTCGCCTTTCACATCAGGCCCCACGAACACCTGCACCGTGAAAATCCGCTCGTGGTCCGGCCCCTCCTCCTTCACCACCACGTACCGTGGAGCGCCAAGCCCCTGCGCCTGCATATACTCCAGCAGGATGCTCTTGAAGTTCTCATCGATGAAGAGGATCTTCTCGCACGTCTCCGGCGTCAGAAGGGTCCGCGCCAGAAACTCCTTGACGGCCCCCAGCCTGTAGTCGCTGTCCAGATAGATGGCGGCGATGATCGCCTCGAACGCATCGGCGAGAAGGGAATCGTTCCCCTGCACCAGCGACTGCTCGGCGGAGGAGTTCAGGAGGATCACCTCCTCCAGGCGGATGGCGCGGGCGCAGATGGTAAGCGCCTTACGGTTGACCAGCCTGCTTCGCAGCTTGGTCAGCTCTCCTTCCTGGATATCGACATAACGATGGAAGAGAAACTCCCCGATCAGCATGTTGAGGATCGAGTCCCCGAGAAATTCCAGCCGCTCGTTGCTGACCACTGCCTCCTTCTCGGCCACCTGGAGATAGCTCCTGTGCACCAGTGCCTGCTCGAAATACGCCGGGTTGCTGATGTGATACCCGATGGAGTCCTCGAGCATCCTGAGAGATCTGGGGGTCAATAGGTCGTGGCTGACGAATGGTTTCTTGTCGGCGTAGGGGGCAAAGACGGCTTCGGTCGTCGGGATGCCGCTGGTTGAGCGACCGAAGAGTTTGTTGACAAGCTGGCGGATCATTGCACGCGAGGAATGAGAAGGATGATTCGGCCCCACCGGCGCGCATCCGCCGCCCGGTCTGGATGGTCCCCGAACGGAGATGTCCGGGCGGGACGAGTTCGGTCACCACCGCTGCTACGTCATTGACAAATCACGCGGCCCACGGCAGGGGGGGAGCCGGAGATGGCGTGGAAGCGGGGATGGGAGAACCAGCAGGCTCGTCATGGCCGGCCGGCTCTTCCGGAGGGGGGAAGCGTTGTCGAGCATGACCTCGAATCGCAGCAACGAAGGAGCTGATGATATAGTGTCGCGGCGGCCGCGATCACCGATTACTCCTCGAATTTCCGGAAGCAGATCGAGACGTTGTGCCCGCCGAAGCCGAATGTGTTGGAGAGGGCCACGCGCACATCGGCCTGGCGCGCGACGTTCGGAACGAAATCGATATCCACGGCGGGATCGGGCGTCACATTGTTGATGGTCGGATGGACCAGGCCGGTTCGCAGCGTCATCAGCGTGGCAATCGCCTCCACAGCACCGGCGGCGCCAAGCAGGTGGCCGGTCATCGACTTGGTGGCGCTGATCAGGAGCTTGTAGGCATGCGGCCCGAAGAGCGTCTTGATGGCCTCCACCTCCGCGATATCGCCGAGCGGCGTGGAGGTGCCGTGAACGTTGATGTAATCGATGTCATCGGTGGTAAGGCCGGCATCGGCGATGGCGATACGCATCGAGCGGACGGCGCCCTCGCCACCCGGCGCCGGCGCGGTCATATGATAGGCATCGGCGGTCATCCCCACGCCGACGATCTCGCCATAGATGGTGGCGCCCCGCTGCCGCGCGTGCTCCAGGGTTTCCAGCACAAGCGCGCCGGCCCCTTCTCCCATCACAAACCCATCCCGGTTAAGGTCGAACGGGCAGCTTGCGGTCTGCGGAGAATCATTGCGGGTGGAGAGCGCCCTCATTGCGTTGAAGCCGCCGATCGACATCGGCGTGACCACCGCCTCCGAGCCACCGGCAACCATGACATCGGCATTGCCGCGCTGGATCAGGATAAACGCGTCGGCGATCGAGTTGGAGCTTGTGGCGCATGCGGATGTCGTGGCGTAGTTCGGCCCCTTCAGCCCGTAGCGGATCGAGATCAGCCCGGCGGCGATATTCGAGATCAGCATCGGGATGAAGAACGGGCTGATCCTGTGCGGCCCACCCGTCTCGAACAGCGTTTCCTGCTGCCGGTGATAGGTCCACATCCCGCCGATGCCGGAGCTGAAGATCACCCCGACGCGCTCGCGGTCCACCGCCTCCACCTGAATGCCCGCGTCGGCGATCGCCTCATCGGAGGCCACCAGCGCGAACTGCGAATAGAGGTCCGTGCGGTTGACCAGCTTGCGGTCCTTCAGAAGCGCGACCGGATCGAAATTCTTGACCTCGCAGGCGAACTTCGTGTCGTAATCGCTTGCGTCGAAGCGAGTAATATAATCGGCTCCGCTTTTCCCCGCGAGAAGAGCATCCCAGTACTCGGAGCAGGTATTTCCAATGGGCGTTACGGCTCCCATGCCGGTAACAACCACTCTGCGATCGGAGTATTTCACCATGAGGCTTGCTGGAAGATAGAACGCTGCCCTGATGGCTGGCAGCGGATGCAAAAATTGATAGGATCGCGATAGAACGATCGAGTGAAAGAATGCCCGGCCTCGCGCCCCGACAAGGGGAAGACCGGGCGATTCTCTCGGAAACTACGGTATGAAAGCCGTGTCCGTTACGCGCTCTCGGAACCGGTTTTCGTCTGCAGGTAGCTGACGGCGTCCCCGACGGTCTGGATCTTCTCGGCGTCGGCATCGTCGATCGTGACGTTGAACGACTTCTCGAACTCCATGATCAGCTCGACGGTATCGAGCGAATCCGCACCCAGATCGTTGATGAACGAAGCCGAAGGAGTAATCTGCGACTCCTCGACACCGAGTTTGTTGATAATGATTTCCTTGACCCTTGACTCGACGTCTGCTGCCATTGTGTATCTCCGTGAAAGAGTTCTGAAAGTGTATTGAAGATTAGAAAGAAGTACCCTGTACGAAAAGAAGAAGCCGGCGCCCGGCGGGATCGATCCGATCCCATCCGATCCACGGCTTACAGCATCGTCATTCCACCATCCACCGCAAACGTCTGGCCGGTGATATACGCCGCATCACCGCTTCCGAGGAACGAGACCATCGCCGCCACATCGGCCCCCTGCCCTATCCGCTTCAGCGGAATCAGGGAGGTAAGCTGCGACTGCTGCTGCTCGTTCAGCTTCGATGTCATATCGCTCTGAATGAAGCCCGGCGCGATGCAGTTGACGAGGATGTTGCGCGAAGCCACCTCCAGCGCGATCGATTTCGTCATGCCGATCAGCCCGGCCTTGGATGCCACATAGTTGGCCTGACCCGGATTGCCCACCAGGCCGACCACCGAGGAGATGTTGATGATCCGCCCCCACCGCTCCGACATCATGGGCCGAAGCACCGCCTTTGTCATAAGAAACGCGCCTGTGAGGTTGGTCGACAGCACGTCCTCGAAGTCCTGCTGGCTCATTCGCATCACCAGCGTATCCTTCGTAATTCCGGCATTGTTGACCAATATATGGATTTTCCCCCACGCCGTGAGAACCTTTTCGACCAACGAATTGATCTGCTCGGCGCTCGTCACGTTGCATTGAACGGCCATTGCGCGGTCCGCCCCCAGCTCCCCGGCAAGCACCTCGGCCGCCTCGGGAGAGGAGTTGCAGGTAAACGCCACCCGCGCCCCGTCGGCCACGAGACGCTCCACGATGGCCTTCCCGATCCCGCGGGCCCCGCCCGTGACGATCGCCACCCGGCCGGCAAGCCTTCCCTCCGCGACCGGCTGCCCGGCGGACTCTGTTGAAACTTCGCTCATATCGATTCTGCCCTCTTGATTCGTAGCAGGCTGTTGAATTAATTCAGAGGCACGGGAGCACGCTCAACGCGGCCATCACCGGGCGTTGAACGCCTCCACCCCGGCGATATCGGCAACGCCGTGCTGCGCCGTCTCCCCCGCAATCCGCTTCGCCAGCCCCTGAAGCACGTTGCCCGGCCCCACCTCGATAAACTCCGTGGCGCCGTCGGCGGCCATCCGTTGAATGGTTCCGGTCCAGAGCACCGGCGCGGTAAGCTGTTGCAGCAGCGAGGCCCTGATTTCCTCAGCATGCGTAAGCGGCATGCCGGTCACGTTGGCGTACACCGCAAACTCCGCGTCACGCATCGGGGCGCGCTCCAGCGCCTCGGCAAGCTGCACGCGGGCGGGCTCCATCAGCGGCGAATGAAAGGCGCCGGAGACATTGAGCTGCTTCGCCATCCTTGCGCCGCCGGCCTTTGCGCGCGTCATCACCTCGGCCACCGCCTCCGGCGTTCCGCTCACCACCACCTGACCGGGGGAGTTGAAGTTGGCGGGCTGCACCACGCCGATCTCCTCGCGAACCGCGCGGCAGATCGTGTCGATGGCCTCATCCTCCATGCCGATGATCGCCGCCATCGTCCCGGCGGCGGTGGTCCCGGCCTCCTGCATGGCGTGGGCGCGGAGCTGCACCAGGCGAAGCGCGTCATCGAACGTCAGGGCGTTGGCAACGGTCAGCGCCGTGTACTCCCCCAGGGAATGCCCGGCCGCCATGGCGGGATGCGGGCTCCGCAGAAGCTGGTAGAGCGCGTAGCTGTGAAGGAAGATCGCCGGCTGCGCGTTGCGGGTCTGCCGAAGCTCCTCCTCCGGCCCCTCGAACATCACGCCGGTGAGATCGCGCTCCAGCACGTCGTTGGCGCGATTGAAGATATCGCGGATGATCCCGCTTCTGGTGAAGGCATCGCGCCCCATCCCCGCGAACTGCGATCCCTGTCCGGGAAAAAGAAATGCTCTCATGAGGGTTGGCTCGTAATCAATAGCTGTCAGCAGTAGATGGTCCCCGGCGGAAGGGAATCGCGACCGGCGCCGTTGAATGCCTCATCAATACGCCCACTTTATATATCCACCGCCGTAGGTATAGCCCGCGCCGAATGTCACCAGCACCACGCCATCACCCTTGTCCAGCAGCCCCTGCTCCCACCACTCGCTCAGGCAGATCGGAAGGGTCGCGGATGTGGTGTTGCCATACTTGTGGATGTTCACCATCACCTTCTCCATCGGAAGCCCCATCCGCTCGGCAGTGGCGGAGATGATCCTGAGATTGGCCTGATGCGGGACAAGCCAGCGGATGTCGTCCGGCGAAAGGTTGTTCCGGCGCATCATGCTCTCGGCCGCGTCCGCCATTCCGGGAACGGCGGACTTGAAGACCGTCTTGCCATCCTGGATCACGTAGTGCTGGCGATTGGTCACAGTCTCGATGGATGGGGGAAGAAGGCTGCCGCCGGCCGGCATGTAGAGAAATTTCCCGCAGGTGCTGTCGGTCTTCAGATCGAAATCGATCAGCCCGAGCGACTCGTCCTCGATCGGCTCAAGCAGCACCGCGCCGGCGCCGTCGCCGAACAGAACGCAGGTGTTGCGATCCTGATAATCGGTGATGGCCGTCATCTTGTCCGCGCCCACCACCAGCACCTTGGTGTGCGCGCCGCTTTCGATCAGCCGGGTTGCCACGTTCAGCGCATAGAGAAAGGAGGAGCAGGCGGCCTCGAGATCGAATCCCCACGCGTTCTTTGCGCCGATCTTCCCCTGAATCAGGCTGGAGGTGGATGGGAAGAGCATGTCCGGCGTCACCGTCGCCACCACGATGCACTCGATCTCCTCGGCGGTGATCCCGCGCCGGTTCAGGCACATCTCGATGGCGGGAACTGCCATGTCGCTGGTTCCCCCCTGCTTCAGCACGCGACGCTCCTGAATGCCGGTCCGCTCGCGAATCCACTGATCGCTGGTATCGAGATAGCTCTCGAAAAACTTGTTGTCGTAGATATCCGGCGGGAGATAATGCCCGACCGATGTGATCGCCGCTCGCTTAAGCGATTTCATCATAATGCCTGTCCGAAGTAGTCCAAGGTTCGTAGCAACGTCGATCGCCGCGTACGATCGCATACCCTTCCATCGCGGGCCGCGCCGGCACCGTCACGCGCCGGAGAGAGCCTCGCCGATACGGCTGTTCACCTCTTTCCGCACCATCTCCTCGGCCTTGAAGATCATGTTCTTCACGGCCTTTGCGCTGGAGCCGCCATGACCGATAATCGAAACGCCGTTGACGCCGAGGAGCGGAACGCCCCCATATTCCTGATAATCCATCTCGCGAAAGACGCTTTTCAGCGCCCCCTTCGCCAGGCCCAGCCGGAGCTTTGCCAGCAGCCCCGTCTCCGCGTATCCCCCCAGCTTGCTTCGAAGCAGCCCCGGCACGCTCTCGGCGAATTTGAGGATGATGTTCCCGGTAAACCCGTCGCAGATCACCACGCGCACCGTCCCTTTCAGGATGTCGCGACCCTCCACATTCCCCACGAAGTTGAGCCGGCTCCCCTTCAGCAGCTCGTAGGCCTGCACTGCCCGTTCCTCACCTTTTCCTTCCTCCTCCCCAACATTCAGCAGGCCGACCGTCGGGTTCCGGTAGCCGAAGATCTCCTCGGCATAGACGCTCGTCATCACGGCGAACTCGTAAAGATTTTTCGGCTTCGTATCGACGTTCGCCCCCACGTCGGCGACGATGGTGAAGCCGTTGGCGGCGGGGAACTGCGAGGCGATCGTGGGACGGGAGATCCCCGGCAGACGGCCGAGGATAAAGGTGGAAGCGGCCATCACCGCGCCCGTGTTTCCCGCTGAAACGAACGCATCGGCGGCGCCATCCTTGTGGAGCATCACGCCCCGGACAAGGGAGCTTTCGCGCTTCGAGCGGACGGCCTGCGCGGGCTCGTCATCCATCGCGATAACATCGGAGGCGTGCACCACGGAGATCCTGGAACGGTCTACCCCCTGATGCTTCGCCAGCTCACGCTCGATCGCGGCCTGGTCGCCGATCAGGATCAGCTCGAACTGCCCCGCGCCACGCCGACCATCGCTCAGCGCCTCCACCGCGCCCCGCACATCCTCTGCCGGCGCGTTGTCGGTCCCCATAGCGTCGAGAACGATCCGTACTCGCGGGTGATCCATTGGTCGATGCGTCGTAATCGAACGAAAAACAGTGTTGAGTCACGCGGGAGAACCCCGCATTCCGGTTCGGCCGGGAGAGAGATCGCGAGCGGAGCCCATCCCCCGCAAACGAGGCGCAAACCTACGTGAGAATCACAAAGTACGCAATTGGTTGTCCGTAACCGGTTGTCAGTACCAAATGCCACATTCCGATCATCGACCCGATGCCGGAACCGGGCGCCCCGCCAATGGATTGGCACGGTGCCGGAACCGGGTGACCATCGGCAACCGGCCGGCAGACCACATCCCCGATGTTTTGGCTAGATTGCCGCGCTGAAGGGGCGATCAACATTTTATTCCGGACATGATGGAGCAGACCGCATCGTACGACGAGGTAAAGGCGTGGCAGGAGGGGATGACCCTGGCGGAAACCGTGCTACGGCAGACAACAGCGCGACCGGACGGGGCCGATGTGCTGTTCAGGGAGATCGAGAAGGATGTGATTTCCATACCGGCGAGCATCGCCGAGGGATGGGTGGTCCGCTACAGCACCAAGGAGATCCGCGCGCATCTCAACAACGCGCGGAGCGCCATGCTCCGTCTGGAAACGCACCTGATGCTGGCCCACCGGCTGGATCTGCTGAGTCGCGAGCAGATGGACCTGCTCTGGCCCATGACCCAGAACACATCGGGGCTTGTCACCGCGCTCCTCAAGAGCGTTTGATCAGGCACCGAATGTAGCAGGAATGATGTGGTCGCATGGCGTGAAACTTGCTGTGATGACACGCTTCTTCTCCCTTCTCTTCCGGCGAACGCCGGGAGGAAGAGGAGAGCAACAAGGAGGCGTTATGAATCGATTTTCTCCATGGCGGTACGGGCTACTTACAATCGCGATGGCCCTCCCGCTTCTGCTGTCGGCATGCTCCGACACGACCACCAATCCAACCCCGATAACAACATCATCGTACGCTGAAACCAGGCTCATTGCCGATTCCGCGGGGATGGGAGCGGCGGCCATCGATGCTGCCCTGGTCAATCCCTGGGGAATCGCGTTCGGCCCCACCGGCATTCTCTGGGTGGCGAACAACCACTCCGGAACCTCCACCCTCTACAACGCCGATGGCTCCAGGCTTACGCTCGTGGTGAAGGTTCCCGGCAAGGATAGCGCGGCCGGCGGGGCGCCAACCGGGATGATCTACAACCCGACGAGCGATTTCGTGATCCCCGGCGCGGGCGCCGGCCTCTTTATCTACGCCGGCGAGGATGGCACCATCTCGGCATGGACCACGGTGACCACCGATGCCAGGATCGTGGCGAACAGATCCGACAGCGGCGCGGTCTACAAGGGAATTGCGATGGCGGCGAACAACGGCGCGAACTTCCTCTACGCCACCAACTTCAAGAAGAACTCGGTGGATGTCTTCGACAGGAACTACCAGTACGTGAAGTCGTTCACCGATCCCGGCGTCCCGGCCGGATATGCCCCGTTCGGCATCCAGACCATCGATGGCAAGCTCTACGTGACCTTCGCGAAGCAGAAGGCTCCCGATAATGAGGATGATGAGAAGGGGGTCGGCAACGGCTATGTGGACATCTTCAACCCCGACGGGACGCTCTCCAGACGCTTCGCCTCCAACGGCAAGCTCAACTCCCCGTGGGCCGTCGTCAAGGCGCCGACCGGATTCGGAACCCTGGCGGGTGATATCCTGATCGGCAATTTCGGCGATGGGATGATCGGCGCGTATAACCCGACCGACGGGAGCTTCATCGGGTTCCTTCACGATTCCGCCAACGCATCGATCGTGATCGACGGGCTCTGGGGGCTGACGTTCGGGCCGACCGCCACATCGACCACGCTCTACTTCACGGCCGGGCCGGATGGCGAGGAGCATGGCCTGCTTGGCACGTTGAAGCCGATCTGACGATATGATCGCGCGGCCGCCGACATCCCTCCGGGGGAGAGCCGGCGGCCACGCAACGGATCGTCATCATCCAATCGACAGTTCTTCCCGCCGCACGCGGCCTATCGCTCCACCACGATCTTCCGCACGATCGCCCCATCCACGGTGGAAAGCCTGATGAAATATCTCCCGGAGGGAATGCCTCGTCCATCGAACCGGACGCTCCCCTCTCCGCGCGCCACTGCCGCATCCAGAAGCGTTGCCACGGTGGCGCCCCGTTCATCGGCGACGACAAGCCGCGCGTGGCCGTCCGCCGGCACCGAGTATCGGACCGTCAGCGACGCGCCCCGGAGATCGGCGGCATCCGTGCGAAGCCACATCCCGCGCGCGGCCATCGCACCATCATCCACGAACGCGATCGGGATATCGGCGGTCAGCTTCCGTTCCTGGCTGAAGCCACCCTCTCCCAGCGCGTTGATGGCGCTTACCCTCCACCAGTATGTCGCATTCCCGAGCAGCGATGTCGAGACCATGACCGTGGTATCGGCCAGCACCGAGTCGATCAGTGGGCTGAGGAAGGCGGAATCGCCCGCCAGCTCGAATCGATAATCGGAGACATACGGCCGGCTGGACTCCCAGACGAAGCGGAGGCTGTCGGACGTTACCAGCGCCTGATCGGGCGGATAGACCGGGATTGCCGGAGCCGGAAGGCTATCAGGAAGACGGCCGGTGCGGAAGGACCATGCCGGCGACCAGAGATCGGTCAACGAATCGGTGGTTGGCTGCACGCGCCAGTAGTAATCGGTGTTGGTATCCAGCCCATCGACCCGCCGGGAGAGCGCGGTGATTGCAGGATCGTCGAGCAGCGGAGAAGTGAACGCGGAGTCGGTAGCAACCTGAAGGCGATAGCGTATCGCGTCATCGAACGGAAGCCACTTGAGCGTGGTTGCCAGGGGAAGATCGGCCGCGCCGTTCAGCGGCGATTGCAGGCGCTGCCGGATGTAGGGATGCACGGTGGAGAAGCTCCATGCCGCCGACCATTCTCCCACGGCCGTATCATGCTCCCACCGGACCCGCCAGTAGTACGTCGTCGTGCTGTCGAATATCCCCGGCCGTGCCCGCGGCTCCGTGACAAGCTGATTGACAATGGGGAGCGTGAATGCCGGATCGGCAGCCACCTGAACGCGATAGGTCAGACTCCCCGGAATCACAACCCATTGAAGCTCCGTCGCCAGCGGGACATGGCGGGCGCCATCCTCCGGAAAGATAAGCGCAACTGTTCTCGGCGCCGTCCAGAAGCTCCAGGAATCGGACCACCGGCCGGCCTCCGCCGGATAGAGCGGCATCACGCGCCAGTGATAGAACGCGCCAAGCAGAAGGCCGGAAACGCGCATGGATGCCGTCGTGATGCTGGAGTCGTCCAGCACGAGGCGCGTGAAGCTGCTGTCCTTGGCAACCTGGAGACGATACGCCGCGGCGCCCGGCACGGCATTCCATCGGAGGATGGGATCGGCCGACAGGCCCGATGAGCTGTCCGCCGGCGCCACCAGCGCGGTCGCGAGCGATGACGGCCCATCGAAACGGTAGGCGCGGTAGCTGTAGACGCCGTGCGGAAGGGTCATCTCGAAGACGACGGTTCCATCGGGACGTACCTCGGTCACGGCGGTGTCGGCGGCTCCCCACGAGACGATGGTATTGCCGTTGTCCAGGCGCTGCACATACCCCATCGCGAAGCCGAAGATATCGGGCACATGCCGGTACTGCCAGACCTGCGTGGCGGTTTTGGCGTTCTCATCAAGACTATACTCAACGGCGCGCGAGAACTGCGGGATATGGAAATTGCCGTTGTCGAACAGGGTGATATGCCCGTTGGCGATCCTCCGCACCGCGTGCTGATGGGAGAAGCCGAGCGTGTCGTTGGTGAAGGTGAACTGATTGTTCTTCCCCCCCAGCCGCCAGATGATATCCCCCGTGGCGCGATTGATCTTCGTCACCTCATCCATGTGCCTGGATGAGAGAAGGATATTCCCGTCGTTATCGAGCTGGATGGCGTTGACGTGAACGTAATCGATCGTCGGCGCGGTGAGGTCCTCGTGCGTGGCGTCGGTGACCTGGAAATGATCGAAGCTCCGCCACTGAAAGACGACGTTCTTCAACGAGTCCAGCTCCTGAATCACCAGCCCGACCACAACCGCGGTGGAGCTTCCCCCCTGGACGATCTGGCTCATGTCCATCACCTGCGGATCGATCCCCAGCACAAGCGCGTGCCCGTTCGGAAGGATCTGGAGATCGTGGATATCGAGCGTGTAACCGCCGCCGCAGGCAAAGCTGTCCACCACGGCAAAGCTGCTGTCGAGCGCGTAGAACTTGGCAACGTTGCCGCTGGCGAATGTCATGGTGCCGTTCGTCTGCCGTTTGAAATCGTACGACTGCCCGCCGGCCCGCGCCGCGAACGTCGGCACGCCGGCGTTGTCCAGCGTCATCAGATACTGGGTGGTCGGTATCGCCGCGTTGAACACGATGTTGCTCAGGAAGATGACGCCGGGGCTCGGGTCGACGGCATTGGTGATCGTGATCTTCGGAAAGCTCGATGGGAAATAGCTGGCGTCTGCCGGCGGCGTATCCCCGCCACCGATGCCGGACGCGGCGGAGATCGCCATCGGTGATGCGGCGACGCCGGGGTTCAGCTCATCCAGCGCGGCGCGGTCGACCGTGGGAGGCGTCCTCGTCAGGCTGGTGCCGAAGCTGAAGGTGAATGGAGCGATGGCGGCACCGGCATCATCGCGCAGGCCGCGCCCCACCGATACGGTCACCCGTTCATTCGGGACAAAGCTCTTCTCCGGCCTGAAGGTGAGCGTGGTCCTGTCGGCGGAGATGATGATCCTTCCCGCATGCCCGCCGCTGATGCTCCCGCGCACGTTCAGCAGCGATGAGGAGATGGAGGGATCGAGCGGGGAGCCGGGACGGATGATGATGTCCGCTCCGGGCAACACCCATCGTGAGCCCTGCAACGGAAACTGGAACTGAACGGGGGAATGGACGGGCCGGGCGCCAAGCCCGGTTATGAATGCGAGCATGGCAATGCCGATGCACGCGAACATGCGACGGCAGGTTGTACCGGAAGACATTGTCGTAACCTCTGTTTCACTTGGGTGAGACGGGACCGCCCCGGAATCCACGCGCCACCGGCCAGTGAGGCGGGGAGCGGGACAGGCTCCGGCACATGGGGATGGCCGGCCGGGGGCGGATGTTGATTGACGAGGGGAAATCGCGCTCCCCGGAGGATTTCCGGGAAGCCTATGCCATCATGCACACGATAGTATTGAATGCCATGTGCGGATTTTTGTTACGCACGGAGTGAGGAACATCAAGGATGAGCCTGCAAAGCTCAGAACGGAACAGACCGCCGACCCTTTGCCGAAGGCCCTTCCAGCGCATGCCATCAGGCGCATTTAGAGACAATGCCGGAACGCGCGTTCCCATCCGTTCGGTAGTGTCTCAGGTTGAATCCACGCTTCCGTCTGCTGAACAATCACCGGGCGGCGATCCCTCCTTCACTCTTCAAGCTCCGTGGGAGCGCGCCGGTTGTAGCAACGATGCTCCCATCTTCTCGCTCAAGCTCCATCGGAGCGTACCATCCCCGCATCCGTGCCGAATGGTACGCTCCGATGGAGCTTCAGATCATCGAAGACGTGGCATCGCTACAACCGGTACGCCCCGATGGGGCTGGAAGGAGA
>JAQBOZ010000026.1 GCA_028287785.1 Chlorobiota bacterium | reverse complement strand
CCCTTCTTCACTCTTCAAGCTCCAGAGGAGCGCGCCGGTTGTAGCAACAATGCTCCCATCTCCCGCTCAAGCTCCATCGGAGCGTACCATCCCCGCATCCGTGCCGAATGGTACGCTCCGATGGAGCTTGGAATCATGGGGGCATGGCGATGTTACAACCGGTACGCCCCGATGGGGCTGGAAGGACAGATGTCGAATCCCCTCGATGAGTCCAAACAGCATGAACCGTATCTCAAACTGAGTCACTACCTGCAGAAGAGTATCGCAACACTCACCCGGCATCATCCTGGGTTACATCGTCCGGAGAGCGTGTCTTGGGTCGGATCGTAAGAACCGGGCCGCATCGTCCGGGATACGGCCGGAATCTGAATCGGCCGACAGCGGAACGATGCCATCGCAATTCCTTCGGGTGTTTCGTTTGCTGATTGCACTGCCGATCCGGTTGTCCACGATCTCCGCATCATCCGATCGATAATAACCACGATTGCGGAATATTTTTCATATATCACGAGCAAATCGCCATCGGTCGTCCGGCCGGCCCCGCGCAAACCAATGGAGGAAGTATGAAACGGTCGATGTTTATCTGTCTCTTTTCGCTTGTTGTATTTTCATTCGGGTTCAAGCTGAGCATCGGTGATACCGATTCGATATCGAAAATCTATCTTATTGGTTCAACACTTATCCGCACGACGCCCGGTTCGGATATCCGGCTTTATGATATCGAAAATCCATCGTCACCACGGCAGCTTTCCACAATCATCATCGCCAATAATCACGATGTGGCCGTGGAATCCCACTACATGTACGCGGACGACGGGCAGAATCTGAATGTCTACGATATCGCCGATAAATCGAGGCCGGTTCCGGTTGATACCGTCATCGGGACGTTCGATCATTATCTCGTGGGAATGCCCGTCGATAACATGCCGGAAAGCGGTTTTTCCGGGTGCAATTCCTGTGGGCGACAGGAGGATGCCGTCGCTCCGACCACGCTGAGCGGGCAGACCGGCGGGCAGGGGGGATCGCTGGCTCGGTTTACGATTATCGATCATTATCTCTATTGCGTCAACACATATAATCTGACCATCTATGATATTTCCGATCCGGCAAAGCCCGTGCAGTCATCGGTGACGAATATCGGGTGGGATATCGAGACGATATTTGCCGATGGCGACAGGCTCTTTATCGGAGGGCAGCGGGGGATGTATGTCTTCTCGATTACGGATCGCACGCATCCCACGCAGATCTCTCAATTTCAGCATGCGCGCAGCTGCGATCCCGTTGTTGTGGAGGGAAACCGCGCCTATGTCACGCTCCGTTCGGGTTCCGCGTGTGGTTCCAACGGGGATCAGATGGATATTCTCGATATCACGGATATCGAAAATCCGGTGCTTGTCCGGACGGTGTCTCTTTCCGGGCCATACGGCCTGGCCGTGCGCGATTCGATTGCGATTGTCTGCGACGGGGCCGCGGGATTGAAAATTCTCGATGTCCACAATCCCGGCAATGTCCGGCAGATCGGTACAATCGGCGGCATCACGCCGTATGATGTTATCCTGAGCGGAAATCTCCTGGTTGTTACCGCCGAATCCGGTTTCTTCCTCTACGATGTCAGCAAACTGGATAAGCCGGTGCTTTACACGAAGCTGATGTAACATCCAATCATCGCCGTTTAGTGCTGGCGATATCATATACGCAAAAAGGCGGAGCCGATAATTCGGTTCCGCCTTTTTCAGTTCGCCGATCTTTTGCGATCGATTATTTCCTGATCTGCATCATTCTGGTCAGCCGTCCGGTCGGCGTCTGCAGCGTGTAGAAATACGTGCCGGAATTCAATTCCCGCGTATCGAACCTGACGATATATCCGCCGGGGACAAGCTCGGCATCAACCAGCAGCGCCACCCTGCGCCCGAGAAGATCGGTGACGTAGAGTTCCGTGCGCCCATATTCCACCACTTCATATTCGATATCGGCAACGGCTCCGGCCGGGTTCGGATAGGCTGCCTTCAGCGTCAGATTCCCGTCGGCATTAATCAGGCGCTGGCCGCCGGTCAGGCAGATATCGCGCAGCGTGAAAAGCCCGTCGCTCGTGGTTACGGTGATCCTCTGGTCGTTCCAGGCAAATGAATCGATCGCGACCGGAGTGATAAGCGTATCACCGAGCGCCGCGATAAATCTGATCGACGCAAACACGCCCGGTGGGGTCACGCCGTTGCTCTGCCCGGTATATGTCACCACCCGGTCTCCTCCGACGATCGCATCGGATACCGGCTTCGTTACCGGGATCAGGAGCTTTCTGTCGAACCGGAGCGTGGTGCGATAGCTGCCGATGGAAGCGGCCGGGGCGCTGCCTGCCGACGTGATGGTCAGCGGAATGACCACCGTGTCACCGGGAGCCGCGGTTACCGATGGAATCATGATGGCGGTGGTGCCCCCAAGCGAAGTTCCCTCCGCCTCCACAACCGCATCGGTGCTGATCGAGCAGGGGATTGTCGCCACCGCGGTTATGGTCTCCTGATGGGCTCCGATAGTCGCGTCGAACTGAATCGTGACAATCAGCTCATCGCCCGGCAGGAGTATCGCCGGCAGCGCAGGCTGTGTCCCGGCCAGGTTGAACGGCGCGGTTACGCCATCGATCCTGTCGATCGTGATCGGCCCCGTGCCCGTGTTACGGAAGCGGATGGCGCCCGAGGCAGTTCCACCGGCCGGCACCTGTCCCAGATTCAGCGGGGCCACCGCCGTAACAGCGGGGGAGACGCGACGCCCGGTCAGGATAATGCTTCGTCTGATGCCGCATGGATCGAGCGTGATATCGAGCGTGCCGGCAACCGTGCCATCCCTGGTGGGGGTGAACGTGATATCGAAATCCACCGATTGACCGTTCGGAACCGGCGCGCCGTCGACGATCGACGAGCCGAACTCCCCGGTGATGCTGCTCTCCCGGATCAACCCGGCGATCGTCCCATCGCTGTTGTTGGTGATGGTGAGCTTCCGGTGAAGAGTGCTGCCGGCACATGCCGCCAGATCGCCGAAGTCGATCGAGTCGGGAAGCTGGAAGCTGATACCCTCCTTGGTGCCGCTCAGGTTGACCGGAATCGTGTCGTGGCAGGGGCCGTAGACCAGAGCAAACCGGGTAGAGCTGGCTCCCTGGGCCGCCGGCCTGAACGCAAGCGTCAGGGTGATGGAATCTCCCGGCGCAATCGGCCCGGTCGGCGTCGGGTTGGTCAACTTGAAGCCGGCCGCGCCGATGCCTCCATCGATGGTGATCGGCGAATCGCCGGTGTTGACCACGACGATACTCGTATCGCGTGTGGCGTCGCAGCCGAGCAACGGAGGGAAGCTGATCGATGCCAGCGATGCCGCCGCGCGAGGCTGGAGCCGCGTGGCATTCAGCGTGATGCGAAGCGTATCGGAGCAGGCGCCCGCCTGAAACGGGAGGGCCAGATCGGTGGCGAACGTTCCCGCCCCAACGGGGGCATAGCGGACCACCAGATGGATCGTATCTCCCGGTTGAACGGTTCGGGGAAGCGCCGGGCCTGTCACCGAGAAGGGGGCCGAGACAACCTCCGTTCCCACGATAAGGGGGGCGGTTCCGGTATTGCTGATGATGATTGTGGAATCGGCCGTGACCGTCTGGCATGCGAACGACCGTCCGAAATCGACGACTGCCGGATCGGATGCGATGGCCGTGGTCGGCTTGATGCCGGTAAGATCGATGGCATACTGGGTGTTGCAGAGCGCCTTCAGCGTCATCCGTCCGGTGGATGTGCCCCCCTTGACCGGGGTGAAGCGGAGGTGGATCGTAACCGAATCGTGCGCCTTGATATGAATGGGAAAGCCGGGAGCGACCACGGCGAAACCGGCGTCGCTGAAGGTCGCCTGATCGATATCGATGTCGGCACTGTCGTCGTTGCGGAGGACGAAATCATGCTGGGCGCTGGTCGTGCAGCCAAGCAGGCTGCCGAAATCAATCGTCCCCGAGGCGCTGGAGATCTTCGGCGTGCGGACCACGACCATCACCGTATCGGAGGCGATGCATCCCAGGGAATCGGTAACCGCAACGATATAGCGCGTCGTTGTTTTCGGCGACGCGATCGGCGCGCGGCAATCGGCACAGGAGAGCCCTGTTGCCGGAGTCCACTTGTAGGCGCTTCCCCTGGTCACGGTGAGGGGGACGGAGCTGCCGGAACAGAGGATGAGATCCGGTCCGGCGGAGACGATCGGCAGCGGCTTGACCACCACGGTGATCGTATCGAAATAGATGCAGCCATTCACGTCGTTCAGCCGCAGGTAGTAGGTCGTGGTTCTGTCCGGGTTGGCGAGCGGTCGCGCGAACGTGGGATTATCCAGTCCGACCGCGGGTTTCCACTGATAGCCATATCCCGGAGTACCGCCGGTGGCGATGTTGCCGATGGTGATGGGCGTTCCGGCGCAGGTGGAGACCTCCGAGGGCATATCCACGTTCATCGGCGTCACGACGTTGACCACCACATCATCGGTCGATGTGCAGCCGTGGGCGTCGGTCACGGTCATGGTATAGGTGGTGGTCCTGTCCGGCTTGGCGGAAGGGTGGCTGATCGTCGCATCGCTCAGCCCGGCCGCGGGCGACCAGGAATAGCGGTAGGGGGGAGTTCCTCCCGTGGCATCGAATCCGATAAACTGGAATTTCGTGGCATCGCATGGCGGGATATCCACCCCCGCGTGCGCCTCGGGGGGATCCCAGACGGTGATGGTCATACGATCCACCCCCTCGCATCCATCGGCGGTGGTCACGGTCAACTGATAATCGCCCGTGCGATCGGCAACCACTTCCGCGCCGTAGGATTTTCTTCCATCGGGATCGATCCATTCGTAACTGGTATAGGGGATTCCGGTATTGAGCGTGACTTTTCCACCTTTGCAGAAGGAGGTTGGGCCTGTGGCCCTGACCACCAACCCGACGATGTTTCTGTTCGTTCCCTCGGGATAGTTGCGCCCATGTCCCACAATGCCGGTGCCGGACGCGCCCGGTTGCGCGCCGTGCGAATCGCCTGTAAGGGCTGAGAGGCCCGTGGCTCCGCCGGAGAGATTGGCAGTGAAGGTGGCGATGGCTGGAGAGGCAAGCGCGCCGCCGCCGCCGCCGCCGCCGGGTCCAATCACCTCGTTGGGAGAATTCGCATCGCCCCCCCGTCCTCCCTGCGCCGAAACGGTCAGGGGGCCGAGAGCCTTGTAGGTGCCGAAGTAGATCGCGCCGCCGCCGCCGCCGCCCCCCGCGCCGTCATCCGGCACCGCAACGGCGTCCTGGCCGTTGCTGATGATCGAATGTCCGTTTCCCTTGACATCTCCCCCCAGTATGATGATGATGCCGCCACCTTTTCCGCCGGTGGAGATGCCTCCGTTGTTTTCATGGCCGCCGCCGCCGCCGCCGCCCATGAAGAGACGGAGCGGCAGGCTCCCGTAATCGATCGCGTGTCCGCCAACGCCGCCGTTGAGGACGATGTTCGAGCATTGGGTCCCCTGGAACTGCGCCCCTCCAAGGCCTCCCGCGCCGCCGTTTCCGCCGCCGCCGCCCCCCGCGTTATGGTTGGCGCCGCCGCCGCCGCCGTTTGCCGGCGCCCCCCGGCCCGCCCTGTTTCCGGCGATCGCCGCCACTCCGGTTCCGCGCGCTCCTGCATCGCTGCTGCTCATCGCAAACGAGCTGCAGTTGGAGGCATTGGTTCCGTGGAACGATGTCCCTCCGGGAAATCCCAAACCCGAGGCGTCGATATCGGCGTCCAGGGTAATCGTTCCGTCAGCCTCCATGGCAACCACGCCGCCCACGGTTCCATCCCACGGGAACCCGGTGACCGTGCTGGTGACGGTCATATCGCCGGTGGTGGAGGGGAGCCGTACCACCTGGACGCGTCCAGGGCCGACGGTGTAGGTGTTGATGGGCTGTTCACGCAGGGATATCTTGTTTGAAGTCACTCCGGTCACGCCGTTCACCTCCCAGAGCCCTGCGTTGCCGTAGCCGTTGGTGACATCACCATATGTTGATGATTCGGACTCGTCCACCGCTGCCCCCCGCATCTGGATGATGATGATGCGATCCCCGATGTTCAGCCCCCCCGTGAAGTTGAGGGTGAGGGTACAGGAGTTCATCGCAACAACCTCGTAGTAGTTGTTGATGATCCCCGCCACCGTCTGCTGGGCGGATGCCGCCGGGAGAAGGAGGAAGTGGAGAAGCAGTGCTATCGGCAGCACGCCAATGCGCCGCTGTGACGGGATGAGGAAACGAAATGGGGACATGCCTGTACGATGTTTTGCTGGAACCTCCTGAACGCCGTGCCGATCGGGCCGGAATCGATCGGTGATGCGCCAGGAAGTTCACTAGGGATGGGGTTCGTATCAGATGACGGGAGAAGGGAGCGCGGCCGGAACAGTGAGACGGCTACGGAGGGCAGCCGCCCTTATCGACGGTGATGATCCAGCATCCACCGACGTTTGTGACATTAAGCTGCACGCAGCAGCAGCAGTTTGGGCCAAGGGAAACATGATACCATGTATTGATCGGAATGGGCGTTGCCTGAGGGGGGGTGGATGCCACCTGAGCCCAGTTCAGAAACAGAGGCCCTCCGGGGCCGGCCGGGGCGGGAAAGTTGTAGACGCCCGCGGCGGGAATGTTCGGTGAAGATCCGATCAGGCCGGGAAAAGGCCCGAAATTCCACTCAAGCTGGAGAGGATAGGCGCACGATGGAACGGTGGGAAGCACATTGACGGTAAAGACAGCGGGATTGCATGGCTGAGCATGCGCGGAGATCGTCAATAGCACAAGTGCGGCTGCAACGAACATCCATCTATACCATCGCGCCGGCAGCAACGCAATCCCATGCGGGCCGGAGGGGATCGTTCTATTCATTCCTCGCAATCCTTTAGAAATTATTCAATACGGCAGTTCCATTCTCATGTGCCTGGCTGGACTCCACTACGGAGCTATTATTGCCTTGCCCGGCGCCCGGTAACGGTTTACATAGTAACGGATTGAGCAACCGTTTCGTCACATGGTTGAGTCACATGGAGGAATGTACCTCCATTACACTCGCCGTCCGTTATGATGAAGCTCCATCTGCCGCCGTATCGGCATGTTCCGCTCCCAAACCCCACTGATGCAAGAGCTTGTACGCAGTATGACAGCGCTATCGAAACTTGCTATTCCCGGTCTGCCGCCCATTATGTTCTGGATGATGCTCGCCGTTGCTCCGGTTGCGGCGCAGACCGCATGGACCGTCGAGGGACGGGTGACGGATGGTGAGAGCGGCGAGCCGGTTGTCGGCGCCACGGTGCGGCTGTTGAGCGACAGCACGGCCGCCGGAAAGGTTCTTCGCGGTGGCGTGAGCAACCGGGAGGGGATGTATGCTCTTCGTGATATGCCGGCCGGCCAGTATTTCCTGAACGTTCGCTCGGTGGGATTCGGCGCGTGGAGCGCTCCGGTGGAGATAGGGGAAAAACGTGAAGTGCATCTGAATGTGCGGCTTCATCGCAAGGATATCATGGGCGATGGGGTGACAGTGGAAGCACGCCGGCAGATGGCGATGGGAAAAGTGAGCGTGGTGGAGCTGCCATCGGAGTTTGTTGCCAGGATGCCGTCGCTCGGGGGAGAGGCTGATATCTTTCGCGCGCTTCAGCTTATGCCGGGGGTGAAATCGATAGGCGAGATATCGAGCGGATTATATGTGCGCGGCGGCTCGCCGGACGAAAATCTGACGCTGCTCGACGGAACTGTTATCTATAATCCCTCGCACGTCGGAGGCTTTCTCAGCTCCTTCAACAACGATGCAGTGCGGGATGTAAAGCTGGTGAAGGGATCGTTCCCCGCCGAATACGGAGGGCGGCTCTCCAGTGTGCTGGATGTGACGATGCGCGATGGGACCGCCGGGCATATCTCGGGCACAGCCGGCATCAGTCTGCTCAGTTCCCGTCTCGCGCTCTACGGGCCGCTCTCCGATAACGCAACGTTCATGGTATCGGGAAGGAGAATGTATCTCGATCTTATCGCCCCGTTTGTTCCCGCGGCCGATACCATTCCACGCTATTATTTCTACGATCTCAACGGCAGGATCGGCTGGAAACCCTCGATCAACGACCAGGTTTCAGTGAGCGGGTATATCGGGCGGGATCGGCTGACGAGCAGCCCGGAAGAGCCTGTCCCGTTCACCATGGTGTGGGGAAACTCGCTGGCGAATGCCCGGTGGAGCCATGTCTTCTCTCCGGTGATATCAATTGCCGGACAGCTCGGCTTCAGCGGGTATGAGGTGGAAAATCTTTTTCACTACCGCGATTCGCTCGATATCGTCCGTTCTTCGTTTCGCTCCGCGTCGGCAATTCACGACATAACTTTCCGCGCCGATCTGACCGCACATCCCGATTCGACACAGGAAGTGAAAGCAGGATTCGAACTGATATCGCACGCAACCCTGAGCGAATCCGGCTATGAATATCCCGACTCCGACAGCACGCTTCATCCGCATACCGCGGACGCCGTGGAATTCGGATTGTACCTGCAGAACAAGCTGAACCTTACCGATGCCCTGACGATGGATTACGGCGGGCGGCTCTCATGGTTCTCCGGCGGTGCATATCTGCAGGCGGAGCCACGATTATCGCTGAAATACGCTCCGGGTGTCGATATCTCGCTTCTGGCCGCCTTCTCTCTCTCCCATCAATACATGCACCTGGTCGCCCGGAACGATCTTCCCCTCCCGAGCGATACATGGTTCATGTCCACCGGCATCGACCAGCCGGAGCAGGCGATGCAGGGGTCGCTGGGAATTGAATGGAATCTCATGGATAATATGTTCCTTCTGTCGGCCGAGGGATATTACAAGCAGATGGATAATCTTTACGATTATCGCGAGAGCGCGGATTTTTCCGCGGATATTCTACTGGATTCAAATCTGGTGCGGGGGGGCGGAAGCGCGTATGGTGTGGAGTTGTTCCTCAATAAGAAAATCGGGCCGGTGACCGGATGGATCGGGTATACTCTTTCCTGGACCACCCGCGCATTCGCTTATCTCAATCAGGGGCGTCCGTTCTATCCGCGATACGACAGCCGTCATGATGTTTCCGTGGTGGCCGCCTGTAAATTGAATGATCGGTGGGAGCTGAGCGCCACATGGACATATGTAACCGGACAGCCCTATACATTTGCCGGAGGGCAATATCAGTTTCCGGGCCTTCGTGATGAATATCACCCCCATGTCTCCATAATTTCCAGGTTCGATTATCCGGGACGAAATTCGCATCGCCTGCCGGCATTCCATAAACTGGATCTGAACGCAACTTATTCATTCAGGTTGTTCGATATCCCGTGGCAGTTTTCGATGAATATCTACAACGCCTATAATCACCGGAATATATTTTCGCAGTACGCGGAACAATCGATCGACTTCGATCCCATCACCGGGGCGCCGACTCAACGACTTGAACTGCATCAGGTCAGCCTGTTCCCGATCCTTCCGACCGTCGGCTTAAGTTGCACATTCTGAATGCACCTCATGAATAAACGTTCTCTTATTCTGCTTCTGCTTGGTTCGATTATCTGCGGTTGCGATTCAATGGTCGACCCCGGCGAGATCGAATATCAGCCGCGTATTGTCGTTAACGGCGTTATCACGGTTGGGGAGCGGGTGGACAGCATTCGTTTTTCACGGACGCTTCCGCTGAGCCGGAAATATTCGGAGCAGGAGGTGGGGCTGGATAATGTTACGGCGCGGATCGAGACGGCAACCGGAATATATCCGCTGAAGCCGATCGGCAATGGATACTATCAGGCAACCGATCTGACGCCGGTTGCCGGCCGGGAATACCACCTTTTGGCCCAATGGGAGGGGGAACAGGTAACTGCCACGACAGTTGCGCCGGAAATTCCGACAATCCTCAGGATGACCGCCGAGCTGGGGACAACCATCAATGGCGCGCGCGACCCCAGCATCTATATGGTTACCGCGTATGTCCGCACACACGCACACGAGGTCTATATGCTCGGATGCGATTCGTACGATTACTGGTCCGGTCACCAGGTTTTCGCCCGCAATTATCCGAACTGGGTTCCGGAACGTGGGGATATCGATTCGAACGATGTGGTCAGCGTCTCATTTCTCTATCAGCGCCCGGATGGCGATAATGTTTCCTATCCAGCCGTGGGCAGAGTCTACGCCTACGACCGGGCGTACTATGATTACTGGGAATCTTCGCACTCGGGAGACAGCCGGCTTGAGCTGAAGGACCGATATCTCCCGGCATTTTCGGAGACAGTGGCGTGGAATATCCATGGCGATGGAATAGGAATGTTTATCGCCAAGGCCGTCAACACCGCGATTGTCGTGATCTGATCCTACGGTCATGATCGATCTGAAACCGCACGGCCCCCGGCGTATCTCCCGATTGTCCGGGATAACGCGGAGGCCGTCATTGCTGGAACGGTCGGCCATGGAAGTGCCGCGGCCGTTCGCCATGAAATCAGTTGATCGTCCCCATGATCGGCTTCAGATATTCCCATCCCTCGCCGCGCATATCGGTCCAGGAAAATCCATCCTCCTCATTTCCCGGCATGATAAACACGGCATCCCCCTCGCTGTATTCGAAATCGATATACTTCACCGATTGAATCAGTGTCTGGAACGCGGTCGGCGTAAACGGATCATCCTCGGGGATCGATTCGATCATGCCGATCATCTCGCTGAGTTCGTCGCTGAATTCCAGAAGAAATGCCAGGCTCACCACCACGTAATTCTTTTCGCTGCTGAGCCGCTGCGCCTCATCAGGCTCGGCTCCCATCTCCTCCTCCTCGGTCGCCATGCTTGCCTCGATCTCATCAACCCAGCTCCGGAATTCACCAATCGCCTCGTCGCGATCGGTGAGATAATCCCAGTAGCCATATTCGAGAAATGGGAGGCTTTCCTGAAGCAGCGCGGTGATGCTTTTATAGAAATGGCGCTTCTGCTCGGGCGATTCGGTTTCCTCTCCACCGGCAATCACCTTATGAATGCGGCTTCTGAGGTCATCCTCGCCATAGATGTTGATCACGCACTGAAATCCGAAAAAGAACGGATCGCCCTCGTGCTTCCTGTGGAATACCGATTTGATATTCGAGAAAAATCCACGTCTGTTCATTTGTTCTTTGATAGTTCCGGTTCGAGATAGTTGTTGCGCGACGCCGTGCCATCGCCATCAGGATCAGCTTGAATGTCCGCCCATCGATCTGCCGAACGAGCCGGAGCGTCCCGACCTGATACCGGTGGTATGCCCATCGCTGCCGACGCGCGTGGAAACCCTTCCGAACCCGCTTGGCCTTGCTTTTCCGACCCCCTTTGCGCCCCCGGTGCTGCGGGACGAAAACATCGTTGGCCGGAGCGCGGGCGTATAGGAACTGCCGCGGAGCGAGGTGGAGGGGAGGCTTGTGCGCGACGGGATGGAATAGCTGGGAACGAAGACGGGATAATGATAGAAGAACCACGGGCTGTACATCGGGCCGCCACCGTAGTAATACGTGTGGTGGATCGTCGTGGTGCCGTTTGTCGCCAGGGCGGTGGAATCGCTTTTGTCGGGCTGGAAATCCGAGAGGGCGACCATCGATACCGCGAGGCCCTTGCTCTTGTAGTCGGCAAAATCCTCGTTGATATCATCCAGCTCGGATGTGCGCGATGAATCGGGAACGGCATAGAGCACCGTGGAGATGTTCATCGCCTTGAGCCTGTCGGCCGTCGGGATCTTCGCCAGATAGCGATTATCGAACTGGCTGTCCTCATCGGTGTACGGGGCAAGCCTGTTGCTGTCGAGGATCAGCACAGCCGGCGCCGTTTTCGGTCGGCTTGCGGCCTTCGTTGCAACTTCATCGGCGTAGTAGACCATGGCGCCAAGCGTCTCCTGCGAATGAACCACGCCGAGCGGATGGGGCCAGTTATCGAACGTGATGACGGGGTTTGCCACATCGGCCAGCGCCGCGGCGTATGCCACCGCTTCAGGGCCGGGAAGGTCCACCACCAGCATCGTGTTGTCCTTGTTCTTGCTCTTGGAAAGGATCTCCTTCATCCCGAGCCCGCGCGCGTATGCCTCCTCCATCCCACGGGAATAGACCGGCGCTATCTGCCCGCGAAGCGATTGCTGCGCCAGCGACTGCACCAGTGTCGGCACCACGTATGGCTGCCAGCGCGGGTCGTTGATGGACCAGGCGGAAAGGAGCGTGGCGGGATCGAGGTATTTGTTCCAGTCGACCGTTCCGCTGCTGCTGGTCCCCGTCTTGTTTGCGTATGGCAGTGACTTATCGGTGGAGCCGACGTTCCAGCCTTCCTTCTGCTGAAGATCGAGCGCATCGCGCTGCACTTCCTCGTCGTCCTTGTCGCCGCAGCCCGCAATCGTGATACCGGCTGTTGAGATCAGCAGTGCCGTCGCCCCGATCCTGGCGATACGGCCTCCCGCCTCACGGCGCGTGATCATCTCGCGCCACCATGGTGCGCCCGCGTTCTTAAGCTCGTCCTTCATCTGGTCTCCACGTTCGTGGGTTTGGAATGGTTCTTTACAGCGCTCAAAATAGGAAGAACCGGGGGGAAACCAATCAGAGCAGTAGTGGGTGTGGTGGACCGGAACCTGACGGACCCGTCGTTGCTCCACGGAGCATCGACGATAGCCGGTGATATATGGGTGTTGGCGGGCCGCCAGGTCTTCGGGCTGATAAACAACGATCAGATGGACGGTTATCTCATCATGGCAGGCAGTGATCCGGACATGGGTTTACGGTAATGGAGCAGGTCAGCACATCGTAGCATACGGTTGCGCAGCATCCGGTCACCACGTGCGAGCCAGGGATTCTGATACACAGAGTGCAGAACGGGTTTCCGCTGAACGGATAGCGGTTCTTCGCGGTGCTGATGGCCCCGACCGGCATAAATGCCGATATGAATCCCGTCGATGTCGGGTTTCCTGCGGCGGCGAGCGTGATGCACGCCTGATTTCCCGCGGCATCGTAGAGACAGAGCTCGATATCGCAGGATGTGAAATTGGAGACGGAGAGGGAGGCGCATTGTGCGTGTGCGGTCCGTGAGCCCAGCACCATTGCCATTGCCATGATCGCCACCACGACGATTGCGGTTGTGATACGCGTTCTCATACTATTAATCTCCCGGCAGGATGAGTGGTTGGGTGATACACGTCGATAAAGCCTGTGTCACAGGAAGCCCGTTGAATTTCTGTAATTATCATCGCGAGCCTGCGGGCAAATAACGTTTATTACTATCAGGCACGCCAGTACATCATGATGTGCCCCCATCATATGACAATGGCGCCGTTGATGGCGTCGGATCGTGCTTTGAGCCGATCACGATTGATATCCTGAATTTTCTTTCCAGGAAAATGAGGGTGATGAATTATCGGTGATGGGGAATTGCCCGCGATTCCACGGGATATTCCAATCGATTTTCCAGCCTGGCATAGAGACCGGCAGCAGCGCCCGGATGTGCGAAAGCGTGTGGCGCAGACGATGGTGTGATGTTGTCTCTCTTCGTGGACCGGCTCCGCCCGATCATTCCCATGCCATCGGAATCGATGCGAGCCGGCACGGGTTTGTTCTGCGAGCGGCTTTCCGGTATCAGAACTCTCTCCATGTCCAGTCATCAGGAGAAGGGCTTGAACGAAGAAAGGGGGACTCTCGCGCATGCGAGTCCCCCTTTCCGTTTCAGTATCTCCGCGAACGCCTACCTGTGTCCGGGACGGCCGCCATGGCCCGGGCCGCCTGGGCCATGCAGCCGTACCACCAGCGCGTCATGGATCTTCAGGATCTCGAGCTGCTTCGCATCGAGAATCGTGGCAAGCGCGGCATCCCTGGCGGCGCGCAGCTTGTCCATCTCGGCGCGGAAGGTTGCCTGGTCGATCGTGCCGGCCTTCAGGAGCGCTTCGAGCGAATCGACCTGTGCGTGCTGCTGAACTCTCAGGTTATAGAGCGCGGTCTGCTGGGCATCGGTCAGTCCAAGCGCCGTTCCCATTGCCGCCGAATCGTTCCCACGCATGTCGTTTGCAGGAAGGCGCTGGAGACCGTGGCGCGGATCACCATCATGGCGGCCACACTTCATGCTGTCAGGATTCCCCGTCATGCTGTCGATGCGCGACTCCGCCCGGCTGAAGAGTACCAGCTTCTGCGAATCGGTCAGCGTTCCCTGCAACTTGACCGCAAGATTCCAGAGCTGCGCGGGATCGCCCTGCATATGGCAGTTCAGCGCATTGCCAAGGCTGTCGGTTGTCGTGGTCGTCAGCGAGATATCGCTGGCGATCTCGGCTGCCGTCTTGCTGGCATCGGCCGTCGTGGTTGCGTCGGGCGAGCTAAGGCTGGAGTTGCAGGCGACGAGCGAGAGAGCGAGCAGCATTGCGCCGCCGAAGGATGCGAGGGTACGGCCCGAGGTGCCGTGAAAGATGCTGTTCATTGAAGTATCCTGTTTGATTGCTGAGTTGATTGGCCCTTGATGATTGGGGCTCTGTCATCGCTACCTGATTCGCGCTTCGGCCGGCTGGTGCCGGGACAGGGAATGCATCGGATTGATATCGTGTTCAGCGCGCGAACCGTCCTGAGATCGATGCTGGGTTATCAAGGACACATAGGCTACAATCGGTGTTGAATTGTCTGATTCAGATGCACAGTATTGATAATGTCGATGGGATCTGTTTTGTTACGGCTATCGGGACAACGTGGAAATAATTGTTGATCCTTTGCCGGCGCATGGTTGCGGTGGGTGGTCCGCTACCGAATTTTCCGCATCATAAACGGGGAGCGCCCTTCCGGCCCGGCATATTGGATTGGTTGCGGCATAAATAAAAAATCGTCGCGACAGGCCCCTGTCGCGACGATTAATCGTTGGTATTTATCGTTCTCTGGAATCGTTCAGCGGGTTGGTCGCGCGGACGGCATAATGGAGAATTTCATGCATGCACCGGCGAAAAACTGTCTTATACTATCGACGCGAAATGATTCTACCGCACCGTCACAACCTGCGTCTGCCGGAATTCTCCGCGATCGTTCCTGACAGTTAATTGGCAGAGATAATTTCCCGCCGCAACGCGAGCGCCTGACGATATATCCCAATCGATTTTATGTTCTCCCGATCCCATTCGTTCATCGAGCAGTCGCGCAACGGGCTTCCCCTCCACATCAAATACCGTCAGTTCCACTTTCGACGACTGCAATAGCGAAAATGTGATCGTGGTTGCCCTGGAGAATGGATTCGGAAAATTCTGCTGCATGCTGAATTGTCCGCCCGTTTCCCTGACGGAATGGTTAACGGAGGCAACAGCGCTGATGCCGATCGTGTGCGTTGCCAGATATCCATTGCCGTCGGCCGAGACATTCAGCAGAAGCCGGTTTGCGTCATTGCGGGCGATTGAATCGCTGGAATTTGTCAACGGGCTCTGGCCGTGCGCCGAATATTCAGACGTGGCGTAGGCCTGGCTGGAGATATTTTCCGGAAAATAAAGCTGCGATGTCACTGCCGTGGTCGAGCTGAGATTGACCTTGATATGAATATGCGTCACGCGGCCCGGATACCATCCGGGATAAATCGTATGAAATTCCACCTGGCCCGCCGAATCGGTCACCTGAATTCCCCTGATAAATGTCTGCCCCACGGTGCTGACGTTTCCGTTCGAGCCCTGCCCGGAATAGCCGGAATAAACGCCGGTGGCATCGCAGTGCCATATATCCACGAGCGCGTTGGGAATCGGCACGCAGTCCTGATTGACTACGGTCAGCCGCAGTCGCAACGGAATGCCAGGCTTTCCCTCGGTCACATCCTGCCGCACGAGATTGGCGTTGAAATAATACGGGCCTTCGGTTTCGGCGGGTGTGAGAAGGCACGCCGGTGGCGCAGTCGTTCCGTTCTTCCGAGCGGAGAGCGCCATCTGCATCGGAATTGCCGATCCGATGCCAATCGCTCCGATTCCTTTCAGTATATCGCGCCGTTTCATAACCAGTCCTTCTGTTGATCAATAATGAGGACAATCGTCGAGGCGATTGCGTGACATGGCCGCGTTCAACTGTGCGGCCGGGCCGGGGAGAGCATGGCATGATTGCCGATGAGCGTCCGATCAACGATCCGCTTGTGGCGGATACCACGCGGATGGGAGGTGGCGTAGCGACTGGCGATGGGGATGAAAACGCCGTGTCATACTCCGGGAGAGGAGGAGCCTGATACGTTACCGGATACAAATTCACGTCAAGGGCTTCTGGTTGCACCGACCCGCTTCCGGAAGCGTTCAACCGTGCCGATTCATCCTCCCGCCGTGCTCTTCAGCGCCTTCGAAGATGCTATATTCCATCGCCATTCGAGCATCATTCCGAAATCACGATGATAAATTTTGAACGAGACGGTGTCCGCTTCGTCCTCCGCATCGCGGGCGTTGCCATTCATGACGGATATCTGCTTCTGCATCGCGGGGAGGATGAGGATTTCTGGACGCTTCCGGGCGGCCGTTGCGAGATGATGGAGACAAGCTCCGAGACGCTCAGCCGCGAAATGGTGGAAGAGCTCGGCGTCGCGGTGCATGTTGGACGGCTCCTCTGGGTTGTGGAGAACTTCTTCAACTACAACGGCATGGATTGCCACGAGCTGGGGCTTTACTACGCGATGGAGTTTCCCGACGATTATCGGTTTCTGGGCTGGCGGGAGGTGTTTTATGGCGATGAGGCCGGAACGCCGCTGCTGTTTCGCTGGTTTCCGCTGGAATCGATCAATCCAGGCCTGGTCCGTCCGTCATTTCTCGGCACGGCGCTCCACGCGCTTCCTGACGTAACACAACGGGTAGTTCAGCGCCCGGAGCCGGCAGACTGTTGAACAACGCCATCTGCTGCGTTGGCCTTCGCGTTCGCTCACTGCGGCGTCCGGGAGAGGACGCCTCATTCGCTCGCGCTCGGCCGCCTTGCATCTGATCGTTGTTGAACAGTCTGCGTCTTCGAAGTACGCTGAACAACTCCATCCGCTGCGCTGGCGGAAGAATCTTCTCAAGCCCCGGAGGGGCGCAATCCCTGATGCGCGGGGCATCGCCCCGCGCATCAGTATCAACGTTTTCCCGGGGTTTACGACCCGGCGCATGGCCTTCTTCATGGAAAAATCGCTGGTGATAGTGGAGTCTCCCGCCAAGGCGAAGACGATCAACAAATATCTGGGATCGGACTTTATCGTCGAGGCGTCGGTGGGACATGTGAAGGACCTTCCCAAGGATGGCCTCTCGATCGACGTGGAGGGGGGATTTATCCCCACATACGAGGTGATCCGGGGGAAGCAGGATATCGTCAAGCGGCTTCGGAGCCTTGCGGGCCGCTGTTCGCGCGTCTATCTGGCGACCGATCCCGACCGCGAGGGGGAGGCGATCGCCCATCATATCGCCGAGGAGATACGGGGGGAGAACCGGAATATTCAGCGGGTGCTCTTCAACGAGATCACCAAAAGCGGCGTTACCAGCGCCATGCGGTCGCCACGCGATATCGACAGGCATATGGTGGAGGCGCAGGAGGCACGGAGGGTGATGGACCGGTTGATCGGCTACAAGGTCTCTCCCTATCTCTGGCGGCGTTTCACCGGCGAGGGGCGCGGGCTTTCGGCCGGGCGGGTGCAGTCGGTGGCGTTGCGGCTGGTGGTGGAGCGGGAGCGGGCCATCAACAGCTTTATTCCCATCGAATACTGGGGGCTGGTTGGGCATTTCCGGACGAAGGATAATCAGGAGATCACGGCGCGGCTGGTTCGGTTCGACGGCACCGAGATCAGAAATCCGTCGGGCTCGGCGCTCGATCTGAAGGATCGGCCGGAATCGCTGCCGTTCATCTCGACGGGGAAGCAGGCGGAAGCACTTCGTGAGCGCGCGTTGAAGGAGAGCTACGCCATTGCCTCGATCGCGAAGAAGGAAGTAAAGCGGAACGCGCCGCTGCCGTTCACCACATCGACCCTTCAGCAGGAGGCCTCGCGGCGGCTGAAGATGAACACCGGGCGGACGATGAAGGTGGCGCAGCAGCTCTACGAGGGGGTGGAGCTTGGGAAGCAGGGGCGCGTCGGGCTGATCACCTACATGCGAACCGATTCCACGCGCATCAGCGAGGAGGCGGTTGCCGCGGCGGAGGGGTTTATCTATGGAAACTACGGCAAGGAATACCTCCCGCCGGCGCGGCCGAAGGCGAAGGATGATGCCCCCGTAAAGAAGAAGCCGGCCAAAGGGGGAGCGAACGTGCAGGATGCCCATGAGGCAGTCCGTCCGGCCGATGTAACCATCACGCCCAAAGAGGCGCGCAAGAGCCTCGACAAGGAACTGGCCGATCTGTACGAGCTTATCTGGAGTCGCTTCGTCGCCAGCCAGATGGCCGCTGCGATCTTCGATCAGACCACCGTGGAGATCGAGGGGGGGCCGTTTCTCTTCCGCGCCACGGGGCGCATCACCCGCTTCAAGGGGTGGATGCAGGTCTATGCGGATGATGAAGATGAGAAGGAGACGCGCAAGGGGAAGAAGGCGGACACCGAAGGGGGGGATGATGAGGCCGCCACGGTGGTGCTCCCGGAGAACATCCGCAAGGGAAACGAGCTGGCTCTGGAGAAGATCATCACGCGGCAGAGCTTCACCAAGCCGCCGCTCCGCTATACGGAAAGCCTGCTGGTGAAGGAGCTGGAGGCAAAGGGGATTGGTCGGCCAAGCACCTATTCAGCGATCATCACGACAATTCAGGATCGTGGCTACGTTGAACAGACGGAGCGGAAGCTTCACGCGACGGAGCTTGGGATGAAGGTCTGTGATGCCCTTGTGGCCGGCTTTCCCGCCCTCTTCGATATGAAGTTCACGGCGAAGATGGAGGGGGATCTGGACACGATCGCCGGAGGGAAGACAACCTATCTGAAGGTGATGCAGGGCTTCTACGCGCCGCTGGAGAAAGCGCTCGGCAGCGTGGCTCTTGGGCCTACCGGAGGGCGGGGCATCACGGCGCCATCGCGCGGAGGTGAGCGGCCGAAAGGCGTAAAGAGCGATGTTGTCTGCAACAAGTGCGGCGCGGCCATGGAACTGCGCGTGGGAAACTACGGCCACTATCTGGCCTGCCTTGCGTTCCCCGCGTGCCGGAACATCATCTCGGCTACCGAGAATGGGGCGCCGAAACCACGCTATATCGCCGGCACCGGCGAAGCATCCGTCGCCGGCGCGGTTTCCGAGGCGCCCGCGGAGACCTGCGAGAAGTGCGGCGCCCCGATGCGCCTGCGGAAGGCGAAGAGCGGCAGCGAGTTCTACGGCTGCACTACCTATCCGGTCTGCACGGCGACAAAGCCGGTTTCCCTCGGCATCACCTGCCCGTCGTGCGATCAGGGGAGCATCGTATCACGTACGGGAGGACGCTACAGCAGCATTTTCTTCGCATGCACGCGCTACCCGGAATGCCGGTTTACATCCAGCCAGAAGCCGGTAAATCGTCCCTGCGCGAAATGCGGCAACAAGTGGCTGGTTGAAGGATTTGTGGCGGGTGAGGGGAATTTCATCGAGTGTCCCCGCTGCAAGACGAGGGAGTAAGCCGGCAGGAGGGAGTACTATGAACGACCAGCATCATCGTCACCACCGATGGGCCGTTGTTCGTGCGTGGCAATATCGAGGTGATCGGCGAGGATGGTGAGACGCTGTTGAAGGACACTCGCGTTGCGCTCTGCCGTTGCGGCGGCTCCGGAAACAAGCCGTTCTGCGACGGAGCACATGGAAAAACGGATTTCGAGCCGGATAAGAGCGTCTGAAACGGAATATGCCAGGCCGGCTCCGGGTTGTTTACCACGATTCCCGGAAAAAATGAGAAGAGATCTGTCCGCCGGGAATACGATGGCGCCGCCGCTCCATCGGGAAATGATCGAAATTCAGCCCCACACTATCGGCACGTCGTTTGCTCTCTATCTTGATATTGTATCCCGGTCCGCAACAGGTCCTGTTGAAATTGTTCCGAATCACGGCCGCAGCCATAATCGGATCGCACGGCATATTTCGCCGCTTTTCTGCTCGTGGCGGTGGATGATGAGATCATCCGGGATGAAAACAAGCGAACGAAAAAAATGTTTTTCCGCGCTTCGTTAAGCCTCTGGTTTCTTTTTCGGTCTGCTGAATAAATGGCGCATGATCCAGGTCCGGAAATAGTGCGGCGTCGATGACAGCCGGGAAACCGGTTGATAGTCAGGAAACAAGGAAATAGTCCTCATGGCTTCCGTTTCCTGATAAGGTCCAAAGAACTTCTAGTTCAAACCGAAGAGATCCGAGCCCTCCTTAACTCGCACCTTCCTTTTCTACTACTCTTCTTGTAAAATTTCCGCCAATTGCGGTTTCGGAGATTGTGCGCGCATCGCACGATCCCATTCGATTTTTCTAACATAAACAAGAATCATGAGATATTTCAAAACAATGCGCGTGCAGACGGTATTTATCATGGCGTTTATCGCCGTCATCCTTGCGTCCGTCACATCATTCGGTCGCGCAATGCCGCCAGCGCAGGTTCCGCCGACTCCGCCGAACCTGGGAACAACGTCGACCTACGGTGCATTCAGTGGTGCCGGCGCGATCGGGAACACGGGGCTGACCCAGATTACGGGAGATGTCGGGACAAATGCCGGCGCATTTACGGGATTCCCTCCGGGCCAGTATAGCGGTGCAAAACATGTTGCCGATCCCCAGGCGCTTGTGGCGAAGAACGATCTTACCATTGCATGGAATCAGGGAAATCTTATCCCATGTGATACCACATTGAATGTCACGCTCGGAAACGGTCAGGTCCTTACCCCCCGAACCTATTGTTCCGGTCCGGCCTCAACGCTCACCGGAACTATGACATTCGATGCAAAGGGAGATCCCAGTGCGATTTTCGTTGTCAAAATAGGGGGGGCGCTCAATGCGGCCGCGGGAACACATGTTATTCTCGCTAATGGCGCGCAGGCCGTCAATATCTATTGGATTGTCGATGGTGCCGTGAGCGTACTCGATAATTCGATTTTCAAGGGGACGATCATTGCCAACGGCTCCATTCACCTCTACGGTGGCACAACGCTCGAAGGAAGGGCGCTTGCGCTTGTCGGCGCTGTCACGATGGCATCCAATACTGTAGCTGTGCCGGTTGATGGTGGCAATGGTCCGGGAAACAGCCTGATCGTTGTACGCCCATCACTTGGCGATTCGGTAAAAGGCGGAACGCAGAACTATCAGGTTACCTGGGCGGGAACGGGAATCGACGCAAAAAAGACCCTTGATTATTCTCTCGATGGCGGCGCGACGTGGACAACGATCGGTGATATAAACACCGATACCTATCTCTATAACTGGAATGTGCCTGATACGTTCTCCACCAGGGCCGTTGTCCGCATAACCGATAAGAACAGTCTCACCGGGAAAAGCGGGATCTTTACGATTACATCGAGCAGGCCGGAGGTTGGAACTATCGTTGTGCTGACGCCGGCCATGGGTGAGGTTGTTGCGGGAGGAACGCGCAACTACAATATCACCTGGACAGGGGTGAAGATAGCCGCCGGAAAAACCTTCGAATACTCGCTCGATAGCGGCGCGACGTGGCATTCGATCGGCGCGATTACCGGCGACCAGTTCAATTTCACATGGGCTGATGTGCCGAATGAGGCGACGACACAGGCGCTCGTCCGTATTTCAGATGCAAATCATGCCGTGGGAATAAGCGGGGTTTTCACGATCACCAAGACGGTCGGGGTCGGCTCGATTAATTCGCTGACGCTGGCTGGCCTGGATAGTCTGAAGAACATCGGAAATAATAAGCCGCTTGGCATCGGCTGGACATTTACGCCGGACATCGGTGAGTCGATGGAGGTGGAGTACTCGCTTGACTACACGGCTACCTGGGCTCATATAGCAACGGTTCAGACATCCGCGGCAACGAACACTTCCTGGATGACGACGCCAACGGGATATCATAATTCCGTCTTCGTCCGCATCACCAGCTCGAAGGGGATGACGAGGACATCAGAGCCGTTTTCGATCGGATCACGCGCGGCGGGAGCGGATGTCACGCAACGGATGGGTGGGTATTCGGTTTCGAATTACCCCAGCCCGGTAAGCGGAGCGATGAATTTCTCGTTTGCTCTTCCGGTTGCCTGTGATGTTCTCCTGACGATCAGCGATGGTCTTGGCCGCGAGGTTGCGATCCTTGCACCGGGATATTCGGAAGCCGGAACGCACACTGTGCTGTTCGACGCGTCGAAGCTGGCCGAGGGAGTGTATTACTACGCTCTCCACGCGGGATCAACGACGCTCGCCGGAAAAATAATCGTCGTGAGATAATATTCTCTCTCCCGATGATCTTGAACGGCCCTGCAGAAATGCGGGGCCGTTTTTTTCGTTTACCCCGGCCATCTTCGGTTTATTCTCCTCAATTTCCCATCAGAACGGATATTCCCGGCATTATCGCACCCCGCCGCCACGATGAGGAGGAGAGGAAGTATCGACCGTAACTTGCGCGCTCTTGCGTTCACTCTGGTTTTGAAGGAATTGGGCGATGTACGCGGAAGCCATCAACTTCCGTATTCCGGGAAGAAGCCCGGAACAGCGCCGCCGCGCGGCCGATTGCCGGGATTTATACGACATTCTGCGAATTGCATGATCACACTACACCGCTCCGGCGATACATCGGCCGGCTTCCGCGCATTGCTGGGAGTCGAGGAGATTCGGCTGGCTCCCGATGAGGAAATCCCGCTTCACACGCACGTCGATGTGGAGATCATCACCTATGTTCTTGAGGGGAGCGTGGGGCATCAGGACGCGCTGAACAACGGGACGATCATCTTTCCGGGAGATATCCATCGCGCGACCGCCGGACGGGGGATTTCGCATACCGAATTCAACAACTCGGAGAGCGAGGCGGCGCGATATCTTCAGATCTCGATCACGCCGGAGAGCCTGGGGATGATCCCCGGATACGAACAGCGGATGTTTATCGAGGAGGAGGCCGCCGGCCGATGGCTGCTGATTGCCTCACGGGATGGTCGCGGAGATACGGTAACGATCCATCAGGATGCCGGGCTGTATGCCGCCGTGATCGAGGCGGGGGAGGGGATCGATATCGATCTCGACGCGGGCCGCGCCGGATGGCTGCGCGTGCTGCGGGGAGCCATCCGTCTGAACGGTGAACTTCTTGCCGATGGCGACGTTGCCGAGATCATCGATGCGCCGGGGCTGCATCTGATTGCCGCTGATCGAGCGGAGTTGCTCCTGTTCGATCTTGCGTAGGGATTCCTGAAACCAGCATGGCATACACAGGCAGGGGCCGGAACAACCGTCCGACCCCTGCCTATGCTGTTTCAGCAAAACCGTTGCCCGAGAAGGCTTACGAGCTCATCGCCTTCAGGAACTCCTTGTTCTGGCGGGTTCCCTGCATGCGGTCCAGCAGGAACTCCATCGCCTCCAGCGGCGTCATATCGCCGATGACCTTGCGGAGAATCCAGATCCGGTTGAGATCGGTCGGCTCGGTGAGGAGTTCCTCCTTACGCGTGCCGGAGCGGATGATATCGAAGGCCGGGAAGATGCGGCGATCGGCGAGGCGGCGATCCAGGATGATTTCCATGTTGCCGGTTCCCTTGAACTCCTCGAAGATCACCTCATCCATGCGCGACCCGGTATCGATAAGGGCGGTTGCCATGATCGTCAGGGAGCCACCCTCCTCGATATTACGCGCGGCGCCGAAGAAGCGCTTCGGCTTGTGGAGCGCGTTGGCGTCCACACCGCCGGAGAGGATCTTGCCGGAGTGCGGGACCACGGTATTGTGGGCGCGGGCCAGACGGGTGATCGAGTCGAGCAGGATCACCACATCGTACTTCGCTTCCACCAGTCGCTTGGCCTTCTCCAGAACCATGTCCGCCACCTGAACGTGCCGCTCGGGCGGCTCATCGAACGTGGAGGAGATCACCTCCGCCTGCACGGAGCGCTCCATGTCCGTGACTTCCTCGGGACGCTCGTCGATCAGCAGGACGATCAGCTTTACTTCCGGATGATTCCGGCTGATGGCGTTTGCCAGCTTCTGCAGCAGCACCGTCTTACCCGACTTTGGCGGGGAGACGATCAGACCGCGCTGTCCCTTGCCGATCGGCGAAAGAAGGTCCATGATACGCATCGAGTACTCGCCGGGGGTCGTCTCCAGATGGAGCTTCTCGTTGGCGTACAGCGGCGTAAGGTTATCGAAAATCGTCCGGTCGCGCATCAGTTCCGGCGACTGGTAGTTCACCTGATCCACCTTCAGCAGCGCGAAGAATCGCTCGCCCTCTTTCGGCGAGCGAACCTGTCCGCTGACGGTATCTCCGGTGCGAAGGCCGAACTTCTTGATCTGCGATGGCGAGACGTAAATATCATCCGGCGACGGGAGATAGTTGTAATCGGAGGAGCGGAGGAAGCCGTACCCATCGGAAAGGACTTCAAGGACTCCCTGGGAAAAGTTGATCCCGTTATCTTTTCCTTCCTGGCGCTGCATCTGCGTCTGCGCTTCCAGAATCTTGAAGATGAGCTCCTGCTTCCGATAATCGCTGTAGCCGGGGACGTTAAGGCCTTTTGCGATCTCGGTCAACTCCGCGATTCTCTTCGCCTTAAGCTCGGCGATATCGAGCAGCGGATTGACCGCTTCGTCTAATGTTGACATGCTTACCTGATCCTTGTTAGGAAAACAATGGCGTGATTGTGTGCCGTGATTATGTTCTGTGCAATATGTATACCTCTTCGCATTCCTGGCGACCGGCCGGTTCCGAGCGAACCATGCGTGAAGCGACCTCGGGAATCGACCAGTTGGATCGACACGAGAATCTGAAGGAATGAGATGCCGGAGATATGTTGAGAATTAAGATATGCGTAGCGTCAAGAACGTTGGGCGGCCGAAGGTTGGGGGGAGAACGCCAGCGTCACTTGCGTGCTACGAGAGATACCCGCGAGGACAGCGGTAAGTCTGAGGCTGCCGGTAGAGGGGCAGATGCTCGCGCCGCCAGGCGGGCGATTATTCCATCTGCGTGGGAATGCGATGTAAAATTTCAGGGATTCCCTCACAAGAGAGGGGACGTTTCAGAGATCAATTGGGAGAGTGATCCAGTGGATGTTGAGCTCGGATGCAAATATCATGATGCCCATCGTGACTGGCAAGAAGATTCTTTCCCCCTCCTCCGTTCGTTACAGAAAGTTATTACCACCGTACTCCCGGATATCGAGCTTTTTCCCTCATTTCATCGTAATCCTGCCTCGATCCGGTGATTGCTGTCTTGCATTTCAATACTTCCACGTGAAGAGCCCGCATCACGGCGAAAAGGATTCGCCGTTGCCGCCGCCTGATAAAGCCCAAACCTTCAACCAACATCGGGCCATTTCCCGGCATCACCGCCGGTCGCGGATGCCGTTCGCTGAACATGTTCGGAAGGCCACGGATGATAAAGCATTGTCGCGGCCATGATGTTACACCCAACCCGTCGGTTTGGTTACTTTCCCTCGGCCGGGGCGATCGCGGGAGGCGCCGCCGTGTAGCTGAAGGCCGCAAGCCGCGCGGCAACTCTATCCTGGGCTGCCCGGTAGGCGCCGTGATTCCCGCCGTTCATCAACATCGAGAAGCAGAGAAATTCTCCGTCGCGCGTGGTGACGTAGCCGGTCAGCGCCGATACGTTGTTGAGCGTGCCGGTCTTCCCATGAACGTTCCCCTGGGCATATGTTCCCCGCATGCGATGCCGTAACGTGCCATCGATCCCGGCGATCGACATGACGGAATAGAAGGCGTCAAAGAGCTTGCGATCGTTGTGGGCTGCGTCCAGTATGCCGGAAAGAACCGTGGCCGACAGGCAGTTTGCCCGCGAAAGCCCGGACCCGTCGTTGATGATGCATCGCCCGAATGGGACATGGTTCATCACCATCCGCTGCTCAATCCTCTCAACCGATTTTTTCGCTGTCTCCTGCTGCCCTCCGGCAGCTCCACCAATCATCTTGAACACATATTCGGCCAGAAAGTTATTGCTATTTTTCATCACAAAGTGAAGAATCTCAAGCAACGGCCGCCCAGCCTCCGCGATTACCCTGCTCCTGGCCGGCGTCTGCCCCGCCATGATTCCTCCGCTGATCTGAATGCCGTGCGACCGGAGACGATCGTAGACCATGCCGGCAATCACCAGCGGCGGGTTCTTCATCCGGTAATGATAGCTTACTGTGCGGTTGGGGGGAAGGCTTCCGGTAACCGTAATGATCTGGCGACCATTCTCTCCCGCGCTCATTGAAACCTTCAACGGTCCGCGCCCCGGCGATGCCGCGCGCGGCTCCTCCCTGGGGGCTGCAACCGCTGCCTTCGGCGCGGTCTTCTTCGGCTTTACCTCCGCCCTGGCGACCACCTTCTTCGGAGTCACCACCTTCTTTGTTGCACCCGCCTTTTTAGAAACCACCACCGGCGCCTTTTTTGCCGGATGCCGCTGGTTCAGTTCAGTACCACCGGCGGCCGGCCATTCGTCGCCGTAGAGCTGGCGCTGATCGTCGGCCGGGCGTGTGCCGGGGAGAGGCTCGGGGAGGTCGGCGCGTCGTCTGCCGCGACGGGGGGCTACGGCGCGTGCCGCTGCGCTCACGGCGGAGTTGTCGATCTGGAACGCGTAGGAATGGGGGAACGTCTGGACATTGCACGGGGAGTCGGGGGTGCGTGGTGATGATATCACCACGGTGAACCCGCCCCGGTCGATCGTCAGCGCCTCGATCGGCGGGAGATTCTCCACCGGATCGGCATCGCCACTGTACTCGGTCCGTTCGGTCTTGTTATCGAAAAACGTCCCATCCCCCACGATATTCCCGTCGATCTGCTTGATCCCCGAGTTGACTACGCCGTCGATCAGCGCGTCGATCTCGTTGATCGAGAGGAACGGATCGCCATATCCCTTCACATAAAGATTTCCATGAACCAGGCCGCCGAACGGGCTGCCATCGGATGCCACGATGGTCCTGACATTATAGTTCGGTCCAAGCTCCGAGAGCGCCGTGAACGTGGTGACGACCTTCGTGTTCGATGCCGGCGTAAGCGGCTTGTCGGAGTTTGCCCGGTAGAGAATTTTGCCCGTCGTCAGCGAACGCACCTCCACGCCGACCTTTCCGGCCTTCATCTCGGCCGGCAGATCGATCAACGTGCCGATATCGCCCGCAAGCCGTTCCAGCGCATGAAGCGAATCCGCCTGCGGGAGCGGGCCGCGACGCGTGGAGTCGGGGAGCTGCTGCCGGGCCACGGCGCTGCTGCGGAACGTGTCGGTCCGGGTGGCGTTCGCCAGGAGGAAGAGGATGGCTGTGGTAACCGCTAGGCGCCTGATCATGATTCTCCGTGGAGCAGTTGTTCGACTGATTCGCAGATGATGTGGCCGAGGGTGATATGCGCTTCCTGAATCCGCTGGGCGTTGGAGGATGGAACCACGATGGCAACATCGGAGATGGCCTTCAGATCTCCTCCGGTGCCGCCGAGCAGGCAGATCACCCGCATCCCCTTGCGGCGAGCCGCTTCCACGGCCAGCACAACGTTGCGCGACCGGCCGCTGGTGGATATCCCGACAAGGATATCTCCCCGTGAGCCGAGCCCCTCCACATTGCGGGCGAAGATCTGCTCGAAGCCGAGATCGTTGCCGCACGCGGTGACGTTCGATGGATCGGTGCAGAGGGAGATGGCGCCCAGCGCCGGCCGGTTGATGTCGTGGTTCAGACGGATCATCAGCTCGGTGGCGAGATGCTGGCTGTCCGCCGCGCTTCCGCCGTTGCCGCAGAACAGCACCTTGCCGCCGCCGCGATAGGCCGCCGTGATAAGCTCGATGGCGCTGAAGACATCGTCACGGCATGCATCGATCGTCCGCTCTTTAACCTCGACGCTTTCGCGGAGTGAGTGATCGTAGAATTCCGAAATGTTCATTGAACCGGCAAGATAACCAGAAGAGAGAAACGGAGATGCGCGGCGAGGGCTCCAGAAAACCGAAAGGAGATCGTCAGCGGCGGTTGCCGTGCGGGAGATCATCAGGCCCCGGACGCCCGAAAGCCGTGGCGCTCCCAATCGACCCCCCAATCTACGAACCTTCCGCGTCCCGCCCCGCACGTTGTGAGACAACAATTCGTATCGCGACGTGACCGGCGGCGGATGGTCAACGTTTTCGGGAGAACGTGTAGGGGAGGATGATGGTGCGCTTGAGGTTGGCGATGTAATTGCTGCGGCTCTCCTCCTCCAGCTCCGGGAAATTCCAGAACTGCCAGTAGACCTCTCCCGCCATCCCGGCCAGGAACAATCCGCCGAGGATGGCCGCGACGTACGCCAGATATTCCTGATCGCTTACATGAAGCCAGTTCCTGAGCAGGCCGCCGGCGGAGATGATCACGATGAACATCAGGAAGAGGATCGACTCGAACACATCCGCCTTGATCCTCTGGCGGTCGTGCACGCCGGATGTGCGGCGTCCCTCGCGGAGCTGCGTCAACTGAAAGTTCATCCCGAACATCACCGCCGCCAGCATAATCGCCATCCACCAGCGGTAGTACTCCCGGAATGCCAGGAGGAAGAAGATGTGCATCGTGGCGAGCAGCGCGTACTCCGCCGAGCGCTGAAGGCGCTTCAGACGGTAGTCCCGTATCAGCTCGCGGTCGTGGTTCCGTTCGTGCTCCATCGGTCCCCGGGGATAAGAGCCTGTGTGCAGGCGACCTGGAAAGATCGCCGCGCTTCAGGAAAACTTGAACTTACTGATCGATCGTGGCCGTCGCGCCGGCCTCGCATTCCGATGTCAGGCCATCGGGGATAAAGCTTCTGAGAAGGGCGATATTCTCCACATCCTCCCGCAGATCCTTTCCCTTCGGCGTCTCGATCACCTTCGGTATCATCGCCAGCCTGCCGTCCGACATCACCATCCTGAACGCCGTCTCGCCGATCCGCCCCCTGCCGATATGCTCGTGACGGTCCACGCGCGAGCCGAACTCCGCCTTCGAATCGTTCAGATGCATCAACGCCAGCTTTTCGATGCCGATCATGCCGTCGAATTCCTCCATCGCCTCATCGTAGCCGCGCTCGGTTCTGATGTCATATCCCGCCGCGAAGATATGGCATGTATCGATGCAGACTGCCACCCGGTTGCCGTCATCGATGTCGCCGATGATCGCCGCGATCTCATCGAAGCGATATCCGAGCGTGCTTCCCTGTCCTGCGGTGGTCTCGATCACCGAGATGGTATCCAGATCCTTCGTGGCCTCGTGGGCCATGTTGATCCGCGCGGCAACGATCTCCACCGCCGACCCCCGGTCCCGTCCCACCGCCGCGCCGGGGTGAAAGTTCAGCAGCCTGATCCCAAGCTGCGCCGCTCTCCGGTGCTCGTCGATAAAGGCATCCAGCGAACGGGCAAATGTGACCGGGTCGGGAGAGCAGAGGTTGATAAGATAGGAATCGTGAATGGCGACGGAATCCAGCGGGAACGCGCCGGCCGCGTCATGCCACGCGGCAACCGCCTCATCGGAGAGCGGGGGAGCCGTCCAGCGGCTGTTGTTCTTCGAGAATATCTGCATCGCCGTGCCGTTGAAGAGCCGCGAACGCCCCACGGCCAGATGAAGGCCGCCGGCAACTGATGTATGAGCACCGATTTTCATATCATTCAACATACCCACCCCGGATCGGTAACGCAACCGGCGGGCTGGCGGCGGGAGATTTTTTATCGATCAACACCGATTCGGTTGCGGGAATATTGCCCGGAGCGTAACATTTGGCCGCTCCGGGAGTTTTACCACCGCCGTTGTCGGGACGGGGCTGTCCAGCGGCCCCAGGAGCCTCGCCTGCCGGGGGGAATCTCTCCGGATTTCCCGGTTCGGACTCTGAACGCTATTACACTCACGAGCGGATTTATGAAGAAAACAACGACTCTCTGCATTATCGCCTTCCTTTTTCTGGGCGTATCGCTGCTTCACGCACAGCTTGTGGTGCCCTCATCGGAGCGGACGCAGCCGCTTATCCTCTGCGGCGATATCGCGCAGACCGTGACCGTGCCGTTCGACATGATGAACATCGGAACCACCGATCTGATCATCGATTCCGCGATTGCCAGCGGCGATACGATCGACTTCACATCCAATATCGATCCCGGTTCCGGGGCGCTTTATCTGAACCCCATTCTCTGGCATTATGTGAACGGAAAAACGCTGTCGGCGGGGAGCATCTCGTTTGCCGGCTTTTCGTTCATCCCCGGAGCAACGGGGACCAGGAGCATCCTGGTCAATATCTACTATCATATGGATCAGGACTCGGTCCCGCTTACCACGCAGGCGCAGTTTACGATGCACGTCGCCGACGCGAAGCCGGGGCTTGGGTTTCTCTCCACGCGCATCGATACCGTCTACTCCAGCGCCAGCACATTTGCCGTCACCTACGATCGCGTGCTGATTCAGGATACGCTCTTCCTGACCGATTCGGTCAGCGTATACGACAGCGTCCGGTTCGGCGCCAACGGGCTGGACAACGTCTATCTCACCTCCTGCGATTCGATCTACGTAACGCAGATCGTTACCGATGGCGTGCTTGGAGACGATCGCTTTACGGTCTATGCGCCGAAGGGGTCCTTTTCGATCAAGGCCGGGGATACCATCCCGGTGGATCTGAGCTACATCCCCGTCACCCAGACGCCGAAATCGCGCACGGTGACCATCAGGTTCTTTACGAGCGATGGCAAGGTCTCCGTCATCAAGCTGCGCGTGATTGTCAGGGACCCGGCAAGCGGAGTGGAGGATGAGCGCGGACGGGTCTCGATAACCTCGCCGGTGCTGACCGGCGCCCCGAACCCATTTCAGAACATCACGACCCTTCATGTTGCTCTGGGACACGCCGCGCATGTTCGTCTCACCGTCGCCGATGCGCTCGGGGGCCAGGTCTCGCGGCTTGTCGATGGCGATCTGGAGGCCGGCGCGCATCAGGTTCCCTTCGATGCCACCGGGCTTCCGGCTGGCACCTATTTCGCCCGGCTGGAGGCCGGCGGCCGGGTAATGACGATGCGGCTGGTGCTGATGAAGTAACGATAGTCACGCAGGGAGGATCAGGCGCGTCATTCGGCTCAATGCCGGATGGCGCGCTTTGCGTTTCAGTTCCGGCGTGCGGTGCCGCCTATCGGTAATCGTTCGTCATCGCGTTACCGGGTGGGGAGGCTGGCCGTCTATTATCAGGAGCAAGGGTATCGGCCACCGGCCGGCTGAAGGAGGCCGATTTGGTCTTCCCGTGAAACGCTCTGACAAAGTTCAACCGTTGAAGTCGGGCAACTCTGCTAACTTGAGGGAATTATGATACAGGAAGGGATTTCCGAAACCGCCGTCGCTGCCGGGGCATCCGCCGGCGCGCCGGCGCGCAGGATCGATCTGGCGATCGAGGGGATGACATGTGCCAGTTGCGTCTCCCGCGTGGAGAAGGCTCTGCGGAAGGTGGATGGGGTGGAGGATGTGGTGGTGAACCTGGCAACAAATCGCGCTCGGGTCAAGGCCCGGCCGGATGTCGATACCGCCGCGTTGAGCGATCGTGTCGATCGTGCCGGCTATGGCGCACGGGTGATCGAGCGGGAGCAGCAGGGGGATATCGAGCGCGAACGGACGGAGCATGTCCGCGCCGCTAGGCGGAAGTTCCTCGTGGCCGCCCCGGCCGCGGCGGCCGTGATGCTTATCTCGATGTTGCCGATGATCCTTCCCGGCCTCTCCGGCTTCGCGATGCGGCGGATGGATCTGCTCAACATCATCCAGTTCATGCTGACGAGCGTTGTGCTCCTCTACTCCGGGCGGGATTTCTTCATTCTGGCCGCCAGGAGCGCGCGCCATCTCGCCGCCGATATGAACACGCTCGTCGCGGTCGGCACGGGCGCGGCGTTCATCCTCAGCTCGATCATCATCTTCGCTCCCGGCGCGCTTCATGGCGTTTCCGGGAATACTGTCTATTTCGATACGGCCGCGGTCGTCGTGGCGCTGGTGCTTCTGGGTCGCTGGCTGGAGGCCAGGGCGATGGCGCATACATCCGACGCGATCTCCCGCATCGTCTCGCTTCTGCCGAACATCGCGCATCGCGTTTCCCCCGTCGATCCTCTCGCCGTGACCGATGTCGAGATCGAGTTTCTTCATGTGGGAGATCTGCTGATGGTCCGGCCGGGGGAGAGCGTGCCGGTGGATGGGACGCTTCTGGAAGGGGCCTCGGCGCTGGATGAATCGATGATGACCGGCGAATCGATGCCGGTGGAGAAGCTCCCCGGCGCCGCCGTGCTTGGCGGCACGTTGAACTCTACAGGCTCCTTCACGATGCGCGCCGATGCCGTCGGCGATGAAACCGCGGTTGCCTCCATCATCCGCGCCGTGCGCGATGCCCAGGCATCGAAGGCGCCTATCCAGCGTCTGGCCGATCGCGTCGCCGCGGTCTTCGTCCCGGTGGTGATCGGCATCGCTCTGCTGACGTTTGCCGGCTGGCTCGCGATCGGACATGCGGGGGTGGCAACGGCGCTGATCAACGCCGTTGCGGTGCTGGTGATCGCATGCCCCTGCGCCATGGGGCTGGCCGTGCCGACGGCGGTGATCGCCGGAACGGGAAACGGCGCCGAGCGGGGGATTCTCATCAGAAATGCCGCCGCGCTCGAACGGGCCGGCGCGATAACCACGGTGGTCTTCGACAAGACCGGCACGCTGACCAACGGGACCCCCGAAGTGGTTGCGGTGATGGCGCTCGGCGCCATGCCAGGGGAGGAGATCATCCGTCTGGCCGCCTCGGTCGAGGAGCGCTCCGAACATCCCATCGCCAGGGCCATCATCCGCCATGCCGATGCCGGAAACATCAGGCGCGCTCCGGTGAGGGAGTTCCTTTCGGAAACCGGCATGGGGGTGCGGGGCATTGTCGATGGGCATCTCGTCCGTGTTGCCCGTCCGGGCCGGGTGAACGGCATGAAGAGCATTGACGATATTCCCGCCGGTTCCAGCCCGGTCATCGTGGAGATCGATGGCGAGCCGGCCGGCATGATCGCGGTTGCCGATACGGTGAAAGCCTCGGCGGCCGGGGCGATACGGGCGCTGGCTTCGGCGGGGATCGCCACGGTGATGCTGACGGGGGATTCGGCAGCGGTGGCGAACGCCGTCGGCGCGGAGCTGGGGATCGGGGAGGTGATCGCCGGCGTGCTGCCGCATGAGAAGGCGGATCGCGTCAGAAGCCTCCGGCGCGATTCAGGAGGGGTGGCGATGGTCGGCGATGGCGTCAACGATGCCCCCGCGCTGGCCGCCGCGGATCTCGGCATCGCAATGGCGACCGGCACCGACGTGGCGATGGCGACCGCCGACGTGACGATCGTGGGGGGGGAGATCGCCCGCGTCCCGGAGGCTATCGAGCTTTCACGACGCGTGATGCGGATCATCCGCCAGAATCTCTTCTGGGCATTCATCTATAATATCGTCGGCATTCCGCTGGCGGCGTTCGGCCTTCTCGATCCGATGATCGCCGGCGCGGCGATGGCTCTCAGCTCCGTGAGCGTCGTCTCCAACTCCCTCCGTCTCCGGAAGACGCCGGAGCGGCGCGTCCGCCGGGCCTGAAGGCCGGCCCGTTCCCGAACATCCTATCAGCACTCTCTTATCATGTCCCGATCGCTTCTTTCATCCTATCGCGGGAAACCTCTCAGGCTTGTTGCCGGCGTCATGTCCGGCACATCGCTGGACGGCGTCGATGTGGCGTTCGTGGAGATATCGGGCGCCGGGAGCACGCTTCGCCACCGGCTTGCGGGCTATCACGAAGTGCCCTACCCGGCCGAGCTGAAACAGCGCATTCTGGCCGCGTCGTCGGGGGAGATGAGGGTTCGGGATCTCTTCGAGCTGGATGCCGATCTGGGGGGCGTCTATGCCGCCGCCATCCATGCCGCGGCCTCGCATACGGGGATTGTTGTTTCCGGGATCGATGCTGTCGGGCTGCACGGGCAGACCATCTACCACGCCCCGCGCCGCTCTCCGCACGGCCTTTCCGTGCAGATCGGTTCCGCCGCCATCGTTGCCGGACGAGTCGGGGCAATCGTGGTGAACGATTTCCGCTCCGCCGATGTCGCCGCCGGTGGTGAGGGGGCGCCGCTGGTCCCGTACTGCGATTTCGCCCTTCTCAGGTCGGCCCAGAGCAATCGTGTCGCGCTCAACATCGGCGGCATTGCCAATATCACCTGGCTCCCTGTTGATGCCGACGCGGCCCGGCTGATCGCGTTCGACACAGGCCCCGGCAACATGCTGATCGATGCCGCGATGCGGGAGCTTCGCGGGGTGGATTATGATCGGGGGGGCGAGCTTGCGGCGACCGGAACGCCCGACATGCGCTGGCTGGAGACATTGCTGGCCGATGACTATTACGCGGCTTCCCCTCCGAAGTCGGCCGGACGTGAACGGTTCGGCGAGGAGGTGGGGAGGGATATGGCGCGGCATGGCCGGTCGCTCGGTCTGGCCGATGCCGATATCATCGCCACGCTGACGTTGCTGACGGCGCGAACCATCGCCGGGGCGATCTGCGACCACGCGGCGGGGGGATGTCATGTCGATGAGCTGATTGTCGGAGGCGGGGGGACGCGGAACATCACGATGATGCACATGCTTGCTGATGAGATGCCGGGCACCGCAGTGGCTCCGGCCGATGCGTTCGGCCTTCCGGCCGATGCGAAGGAGGCCATCTGTTTCGCGATTCTCGCCAACGAGACGCTGAACGAGGTGCCGTCCAATGTCCCGAGCGTCACCGGGGCATCGCGTCCCGTCATCTGCGGATCAATCAGGCTGCCATGAACGGGGCTCTCTACGCAATCGACAGCACGGCATTCCGGGCGATCAACGGCGGGAGCGCCAACGCGCTGTTCGACCTGATCATGCCGGCGATCACCGATGTCAGGAACGCCTACATCCCGTATGCGATCCTCTTTATTCTTCTTCTCTGGAAGGGGGGCTCGCGTGGCCGGTGGTGCGCGTTGCTGATGGCCGTGACGGTGTTGATCACCGATCCGGTCAACAGCCGCATCATCAAGGAGATGGTAATGCGGGTTCGTCCCTGCGAGGCGCTGGCGGGGGTGCGATTGCTGGTGCCGTGTGGCGGTGGAAAATCGTTCCCATCATCGCACGCGGTGAACAACTTCGCGGCCGCGGTGATCATCAGTTATTTCTTCCGTCGCGCGGCGCCATATGCGTTCGGGGTGGCATCTGTTATTGCATTTTCACGAGTCTACGTGGGAGTCCATTATCCGGGCGATGTGATCGGCGGCGCGCTCGTGGGATCGGTGATGGCGGCGATCGTGCTGCTGATCTGGAAGCTGATCATCGACAGATGGCGACGGCACAGGGGAGGTGTCTGAATATGCCGAAGCGTCCGTGGCGCTATTACCCCGGACGCTTCGACGCTTCCAATCACCTACACAGCATCAATGAACGATCACCACCGGTTTTGTCACAACGGCGGCCCCGGTGGAGATCCTGACGAAATATGCGCCGTTGGCGAGCCCTCCGGCGTCCAGCCTGGCGGCATGCTCTCCCGGCTCGATCACTCCGTCGATCATCACCTGAACCTCATCTCCCAGACTGTTCACCAGACTGAGACGGACCCGTTCCCGTTCCGACAGCATAAAGCCGACGGTCGATATCCCGCGTGCCGGGTTGGGGAGGATTTCCATGGAGATGTTCCGCACGGTGATCGGCATCGGGTTCGGAGTTATTCCCGCTATCCCTTCTCCCGGAGGGACATTGCCATCGAGCATTGCCAGCATTGCATCCCCCGTCACGATCCACCCGATGTGCCCATTGTCGATATCCACGGCGGTCACGTTGTCGTCAGGCAGCCCGGAATTCGCCGTGGTATACTTCCACCAGGCCGCGGCGTGGTATCGCGCCAGACCCCGATAGCTTCCAATCCACGGCTCGTTGCCGGCATCGAAGTGCGGCGTTCCCCAGGCCAGCTCGGACGAATCGCCGGCGTAGGCATGGATCGGCTTGTCCCCCTCGAATTCCAGAAACTGATCGCCGTCCGTCGCCGCCACGCGCACCCAGAGATGATTCCGGTGGTCGACCGAAACGGGGAATGTTCCCGTATGATCGGTGCCGTGCGCTCCAAGCCCCAACTGATCCGGGTGGATCTCCGTCCATGACGTTCCATCGAACTTCAGCAATCCGCCGGTGCTTTTCCCGATCCAGACGTTTCCCTGGCGATCGACGATATGAGCATAGGGGTCGGGCGGGAATTTGGAATTGCCGGGGGTGAACATGCGCCACCGCGCGCCATCGAAATGGAGGAGGGCGCCGGGGCCCATCACCCAGAGATGGCCGTTCGGTCCCGCCTGGACACGTCCCACGTCGAGCGTCAGGCCAAGGGCAATCAGCATCTGCTTTGTCAGGCCGGTCGTGGTATCGGTGCCGTCGAATGTTGTCCAGACACCGCGGTGGCTCCGTACGATCGATGTGTGCTCGCCGCTGATCGCCCCCCAGAGATCGCCGCTGCTGTCGATCGCCATCCCACAGAGCCGCCCGGTCGCCGGCCAGTCGTGGGTTGTCCATGTCGATCCATCGAAGCTGGTGACCGTTGTTCCCGTTCCGAACCATCCCACGCTCCGGTCTCTGTCCAGCACGAACCGGAAGAACGTGGGAAGAGGGGAGTTGGAGGGGCCGTAGACTTTCCAGGGAGAGGTCTCGGCCGGCCGGTTGCCGGCAAGGGGAATACGCGGCTGCGCGACGGCGCTGAAGGCTCCGGCGAACATCAGAAGAATCGGGAGAAATGCTCTCATGTTCATGGGATTCCGTTTGTGTGCGATCCGAACGGCCCCGGAGTCCATGGATCGCTCCCGGATGAACAGTCTGAGGACCGGAAGGAATTCAACAGCCTGACGGGGCGTTATTTCTTCGGCGGCAGGATGATCGTCCTGACGCCGATATGCGTGCTGTCGTCCCCCTGCCGCGCCGGCTTTGTGACATTCCGCCGGTTCGTGCTGTCGATCCCGCCACGGGCAGGCTCCTGATGGAGCGTGGTTTCCTGGCGGGTCGGCTTTCCTGGGAGATGCGAGGAATGCTCGCCGTTCAATATGGCGGATTCCCCTGAAACGTCAGTGGTCGATATCGTTCCCCCGGTCATGTTATTATCCGGTGGCGGGGGGGCCGGCACGGCCGCGGGAGCCGCCACCGTCACGGAAGCCCGCGGATGGGGGAGCGATGGCACGGGGAGGAACGGCGTCACCAGCAGCGAGCCGAACATCACCCCGACGGCGCACAACGCGGCGGGGAACGAGCCTCCCGGCAGCGACCAGCCGGCATGTCCGGCGCCGGCGCTTCCGCCCGACGTGGAAGGCGCACCGTGCGAGGCCGAGAGCATCGTGGCAACGGCCGCGCCGAGCGGCGCATATTCCGATGGATCGATCTCTTTGTCCTTCCGAATGGCGCTGTCGATCGTCCGGTGGGCCTTCAGGCCAATGCGAAGCTCGTTGTCGAGCGCCACCTGGATAAAGAAATCATGCTCCTCGGCCATGCTCATCTCGCCGGTCATATAGTGCCGGATCAGCTCTTCGCGTTCATTTCTCGTCATGGTTGATCCTCCAGGCCGCCGATATGTCCGCCAGGGCCGCCGTTGTTCTCATTGTTCTCCTCCATCCCGATCAGTGCTCCGATAATCCTTCCCAGCTCGACCCGTGCCCGCCATGCGCGCGTCCGTATCGATCCAACCGATTCATCGAGCATCTCCGCGATCTCCTGAAATTTGTAGCCGGCGTAGGCATGCAGTATCAGCACCTCCCGCTGCTGCTCCGGCAGCCTTGGCAGCGCAAGCGTCACGGCCTCCTCCATCTCCGACATCTCCCCGCCCCGCCCTCCCGGATGTTTCCACTCGGGTAGCTCATCGTAGGAGAGATGATGTTTCGCGTTGCGGATCTGATTGACGCAGAGGTTGTGCGCCGTTCTCAGCACCAGGCCGAGCGGACTGCGCGGCGGCTCCTTCTTCTCCGATCGGAAGCGGATGGCCCGTTCCCAGACATCCTGCATGATATCGTTTGCCATCTGCCGGTCATTGTTCAGAAATTTCAGGCAGTAGAGGAAGAGCCGGGGAGTGTGCCTGTTGAAGAACGCCATAAACGCCGCGTCATCCCCTTCGAGGAATCGATTGAAGAGGGCGATATCGTCGGCATCGCGCTCCCGAGGCGTTGGCCGTTCCTGCTGTTTCACGGGCGATCCCGGCGATAGGATGGAAGTATATCGGTTCATATGGACATCGGTCGCTTTATGTTGCTCGCGTTGGAGGTCAGGACACCCGATGCCATCGATTCATCACATACATGGAAAATAATTCTTCGGCGGTGAGATATGCCCATGACGGCCGTGTCTTGTAGTGACTCGGTTGGTGGCGAAGGGCCGGCATCCTGCATCTGTCATTCCAGCCCCATCGGGGCGAACCGGTTGTAGCGATGCCACGCCTTGATCTGAAGCTCCATCGGAGCGTACCGTTCTTCATGGATGTGGGGATGGTACGCTCCGATGGAGCTTGAGCGGGAGATGGGCGTACCGTTGCTACAACCGGCGCGCTCCTCTGGAGCTTGAAGATTGATCAAGGAATTGTCGCGATCGATGATCGTTCAGGGGGCCGAGGGATGGATTCAAACTGAGTCACTATCCCATGTCTATTGCCATTGCGCTCCCAATTGAGATATTTACGGCTCCGCGACCCTTGCTCTTCCGGCCGCGCGATCATTGATGCCGACCTTTTGAACACCGATGAACCCATTGATATCACAAGCCCTGGCTGCGCTTCTCCTCCTGGCGTCCATCGTCACGGGGGCTTCGGCGCAACCCGCCGGCAAACGCGCGGAGAGGCGGATGCAGTCGGCGGGGCCGGTGCTCGACGTGCCTGGGAACTTCATCGATTTCGGCAGGGTGCCTCGTGGGGGGAGCGCTCGCGATTCGTTTATCGTTGCCAATGTCGGGACCGGCACCCTGCACCTTCAGGCGCCGTATCTGATCGGCGGCAGTCGGGGAGATTACCGGATTATCGCTCCGGCCGGGGACGTTGCCCTTCCATCATCGCGGTTTATCCGGGTGATCGTGGAGTACGCGCCGGTGGACAGCGGCTGTGTCTCCGCCGGTATCGTCCTCCGTTCCGATGGAGGATCGGATACGCTCATCGTCACCGGCTGCGCCGTCGATACGGCTCCGCCGGTCATCTACGGCCTGATCTGGTTCGGGGGCGTTCCCATCGGCCAGTGCACCGATCGCACGGTCAATCTCTACAATGGCGGGGATACGGCCGTTGTGATCCGCGCGCTTACCGATCTCTCGCCCGGCGATCCGTTCATTGCCACCACCGTAATCCCGCCGGAGGGGATAACGATTCCTCCGAGAAGTTTTGTCCCGTTCAGTTTCCGTTTCTGTCCCACCACGCTGGGGCTCGCGGGCGTCGTTGTCCATCTGGTGACCAGTTCCGAGATCTTCGAGATATCCCTCTTCGGCACCGGAGGATCGCCGCAGGTGGTGATCGATCCCGCCGAGATCGATTTTGGTGATGTCCCGTTCGGGAGCCATCGCGACAGCTCCTTTACGATCCATAATTACACAGCGTCCCCGGTCACGCTCGGCGGCCAGGGCTTCAGCCTTCCGGTTTTCTCGCCGGGCGCGCCGGCGCAATCGGGGCTCGTCATCCCCGCCGGGGATAGCGCCGTTGTGCGCGTTCGCTTCACCCCCGATGCTCCGGGGAGCGATTACACCGGCATCGATACTCTTCAGGGGATTGGCCCCGGCTATCTGCTGCTGCGCGGGACAAGCCCGATCCGGGCCCTGAAGTCATGGACGATATGGCTCGATTCGAACACGGCGCGTGTCGGCGGCATTGCGCGGTTGCGACTCCGGATCGAGCCCCCGCTCGGGGCCGGTGATGGCGTGGCGGGGCTGCGGGTCCGCCTCCGCTACGATTCCACGGCGCTCTTCCTCCGCTCGGCCACATCCTCGGTTGCCGGGGTTGCGGTGGAGCATCCATCCGACGGCATCGCCGAGCTGACGATCGGGGGTGGTCCGGGGGGAGACCTGGCCGATCTCGATTTCCTGGGCCTTGCCACCGGACATGAGGTCAACAGCGTCGTGATGGAGAGTGTGACCGGGCTTCCGCCGGGCGATACGGTTGTCCCTGGCAACGGCCGCGTGCTGTTGGAGGGATGCATCATCGGGCATGTGCCGCAGCTCGGCCTGCGGATCGCCGTTCACGCCGTCAGGCTCGATCCGGACGGCTCGGTAGCGGTCGATTATGCCGCGCCGGCCGGTTCGCGCGGTGTGGTTCGCGTTGTGTCCGCGGCCGGGCGGGAACTCCTCCGCCGGACGCTGGAGGAGGGAACCGGGGAGGAGGCTCACGTTCGGCTCTCGCTTGCGGGCCTTCCCGGTGGCCTCTACTTCGTCGCGCTTGTCGCGGCCGGCGATCAGAGCGTTGTTCCGATGGTATTATCCCGATAAGAGGTGACGGTGAAGAGTCTGAGACGGGATCGAACGCCGCCACGAATCCGGCATGGAGCCATCATCATGATGATGGTGGCCGCGTTGTCCGGCGTGGGCCGCCTGATGGCTCAGCCGCGGCACGCGCCTCTGCTGATCGGCCTTGCCGCCGGCGTCGATGGCAACCTGGAGCCTGGCGATTTTCCCGTCTTCACCGACGCGCCCGACTGCGATCGCTTCACCGGCGGGCGGGCGCTTTCCGGCTTCGTTGCGGGCCGTCTGCTGCTGCCGCAACTCTTCGCCGGCGATCTCGGTCTCTCGATTGGTCTGGGCGCCGCCTATACCACCGGCTATTTCGTCGCGACGCCGACCGATCCGCTGATTGTTCTGGACACGGCGCTCCACCAGCCACTGACGATTCCCAACGAGTATCGCCTCAACGCCATCTTCCGCGATCTGCGTCTGGATTTCCTCGCGAACTACCCGGTCGGCGGTGGTTTTGCCGTGGGAGCAGGGGCGGCGTTCGGCTACCGCTACTCGGCGGATTTCCGCCAGATCGATGTTATCACCGGCACCGGGGCCGACCGCTTCCGCTCCGGCTCGCGCCAGGAAGCCCTGCCGGGAGGGATCGATTTTTCCCCCAGCCCCATCATCGTCGATGCTCTGCTCCGGGTTTCCTATCAGGCGCCATCGCGTTCGCGATTGCTGATTGCGCCGGAGATCACAGTGCGCGCCGGCCTCGCTTCGCCGGTTCGCGAGGCCGCCTGGCGGACATTCGGCGCCGGCATCGGCGTGGCGGTGCTCTACAATCCCCTGGCGGAACCGGAGCTTCAGGTGCCGCCACCGGCCATCGCGCCGGCTCTGGCCGATACGGGATCGGGGCTGGCGATAGCTCCGGCGGCTGATACGATATCGCGAACCGAGACGATCACGCACGGCCGTCAGATTCGCGCATCGATCGAGCTGTTCGGCGTGGGCGACAGAGGGGAGCGGCTCTCCGTTGCCACCGTCCAGATATTCGACACGCACCATCATCTCGCCGTTCCGGTTCCCGAGGCAATCCGTTTCGAGCGCGGATCGGCCGTCATCGAAGGGCGGTATCGGATGCTTCGTCCCGGGGAGACGGAATTGTTCATGATCGATTCGCTTGGGCCTGATGATATCGAGGCGCAGACGCTGAATATTCTGGGGAGCAGGCTTCGTGGGGATTCAGCCGCAGGGATTTCACTTTCCGGGTTCAGCGACCGTGATGAATCGCCGGCCCTGGGGAGCGCGCGCGTCGCGGCGGTGCGAAGATATCTCGCCGATGTCTGGAACATCGATACAAGCCGCCTCTCGATCGACCCGCATGCGGACAAACACGCAACCGGGAGGGACAACGATAACCCGATCTCCCGTCGCGTCGTGCTGGTGTCCGGCGGAGAGCCGCTCATGCTCCGGCTGGCGACACCCGGCCGCATCGATCACGATCTTGAACCACCCCTCATTGCGCTCGATCCCCACATCGATGCCGATGCCGGCGTCCGTTCGTGGCGCATCACGCTCAGCCATCAGGGGCGGACCGTGGGCAGCTACACAAGCCGGCATCCGGACGGGGCGGGAACCGGAAGCAGCGAGTGGCGCGTGGGAGAGGATATCAGCGGGGAACTTCCTGATCCGCTGATCGCGGAATTGACGGTGGAGGACAGCCTTGGCGGGTTGAAGACCGTCAGCAGCAGGATTCCGATCGTGGTCCGGCGATATTCGCGCGATATCGACAGCGGGGTTGCCGGAGGCGTGGAGTTCGTGAGCGCCGGTCTTTTCCCCGGCTCGGTCGACTCGGGAGTGGTCGGGCAGCGGAACAGTGCGGCGGCGGCGGAGATCGCCGGGAGAATAAGGACGGGGGCGACTGTCAGCATATCCTGCACAGGCAACATTGACGGGGCCGCCAGGCTGGTACGCATCATTGTCGACGTATACCGGCAGCGGTATATCTCAAATGTCGCCATGTCCATCCGGGGAGCCGATCGCAGGTTGATACTGGGATCTGAGGCCAGGGGCGGTGATCTGTTCGACATCACCGTGCGGCAGCCTCTCGTGAAGAACGGAGGCCGCCGCGGACGGTGACAGTTGAATGTCTCGGAAGCTCCAGCGGATCAGTGAGCCACCACCAGCGTCTTCGCCACGATCCCATCGCCCGTCTCGATGCGGATAAAGTAGTTTCCGGCCGGTAGGGAGGAGGCATCGATCGTCATCGTCCGGTTTCCCGCATCCATCCTTCCATCGTACACCACGCGAACGGTTCCGCCGGCGGCATCCATGATATCGGCGTGAACATGCGAGGCGGCGCGAAGCGTAACGCGGGTGAAGGTTGGAGCAATGTGGTCCACATCGTTCCGGCCCCGACGGTACCGCGGTTCGTCTCCGCGGCCCGGGGTGATCGCAAGTTCCAGGCAGACAGCAACTCGCAAAATCCGTTCAATATCGCGAACCCGCCCTTCATGGCAAAGGTTGACTCCCGGCGGTTCCGCCGTTCCATTCGATCAGTGTATTGCCGGAATGCCATTCCGGCCGCTCGGACGGTTGAACATCGTGACTCCTTCTCTATATTATATTTCGCGATCGATCAATGGAGGCCGTCGTACCGGCGCGCCGTATTGGAGAACATCCACGGGCCATGAAATATTCTCTGCTTGTTGCCTCGGTTCTGCTCCTGCTTGTGCTTGGCGCGAGGGGAGTAGCGTCTCAGACACCGGAAATAAAGGGGAAGGATACATGCACCATCGGCATGTATATCCTCTCGATTTATGACCTCGATTTTCCGAACGAGGCATTTGCCAGCGATTTCTGGGTGTGGGCTCTCTACTCACGCGATTCGCTGAACCCGCTCTCCTCGGCGGAGATCACCAACGCCAAGAATTACAATTATTCGCTCCCGGATGTTGAAAAGAAAATGGGGGTGAACTGGGGCACCGTGAAATGCAAGGCGACGATCAAGCAGCGATGGGATGTCAATGATTTTCCCTTCGATGAGCAGACATTGAAAATCGTGATCGAGGATGCGACGCACGATACCAGCAGCCTTGTCTATGTGGCCGATATCAACAACACGAAAATCGATTCATCGGTGAAGCTGAACGGCTGGAAAATCTCAAGCTTTCATGTCACCTCGCAATTGAGTCGCTACCAGACCACCTACGGCGATCCGTCGCTCGGGACCAGCAGCACCTATCCGGCCGTGATCGCCACGATCAAGCTGAAGCGCGACGGGCTGGGCCTTTTCTTCAAGCTCTTCACGGGCGTCTACGTGGCGTTCGTTATCGCCATCATGGTCTTCTTCATCGATCCCGTCGATGTCGATCCCAGATTCGGCCTCCCGGTCGGCGCGATATTTGCCACCGTCGGAAATAAATATATCGTCGATTCCATCCTGCCGTCATCGGTGACATTCACGCTGGTGGATAAAATTCATCTGGTCACATTTATTTATATTCTCCTGACGGTGGTGATATCGGTTGTTTCGCTGTTTCTCTATAAAAGCGGCCGCGAATCATTCGCGAAAAAGCTGGATCATTATTCGTTCTACGTGCTCCTGTCCACATATATCCTTTACAGCCTCTTCAATATTCATTCCGCGCTGACATAGTGTTCGTTTCCCCCATTGTCGCAACGCTGTATCTCATGGCTAAAATCAAATATGACTGTCTGAATTGTGTCGGCTATTGCTGCGCGATCTACGAGCGGGTTCAGGTGTCGGAGGATGATATCATCCGTCTCGGAAATCATTTCGGCATTTTGCCGGAGGCGGCACGGCGGAGATATACCAAAAAGCACGCAAGCGGCGAGCGCGTGCTCCGAAGAACCCCCGACCCGATCTTCGGGGAATCGTGCATCTTTCAGGACCCCGTGAAACGGCTCTGTTCCATCTACGAGGGTCGGCCGGAGGTCTGCCGCGAATGGCCCACCCACGGCGGCGGACGCTGCGTCTATTACGACACGCTTCAGTTTGAGCGCCGCCAGCAGGAGAACCCGGACGTGGTCCCGCTGATCCAGATCACCTTTCCTGAGGGAGCCCGGGGGAGGTGAGCTACCATTCATCCGGGCCAACCCCGATCACGATCCTGACCGGCTATCTGGGCGCCGGAAAAACCACGCTCCTCAACCATCTCCTCAGCGGCGATCACGGGCTGCGGCTGGCTGTGATCGTCAATGAGTTCGGCGAGATCGGCATCGACCATCATCTGCTCCTCAATGTCGAGGAAAACGTCTACACGATGACCAACGGCTGCATCTGCTGCACCGTCCGCGACGATATGATCGACGCGGTGGAGGAGCTGATGGAGCGTCGCGCTTCGTTCGATCATATCGTCGTGGAAACGAGCGGCCTGGCGGAGCCCGGTTCGATCATCATGACATTTCTGACGCATGCCGATGCCGGCGAAACCTTCCAGCTTGATGGCGTGGTGGCCGTTGCCGACGCTGTCAACCTGGGCCGGCATCTCGATGATGGCTCCGAGGCATCAGCGCAGCTGGCCTATGCCGATCTCATCCTCCTCAACAAGACCGATCTGGCCGGCGAGAGCGATCTGACGCGGCTTTCATCGGCGATACGCGCCATCAACCCGACCGCGAGAATCGAGCGGACGCGGCACGCCGCGATCGATCCGATGGAGATCCTCGACCTGGGGGGATTCGATCTTCAGCGGATGGCGGTCGCGGCCGGTGATGCGGCCACCGCGGGAGATCATCACCATCATGCTGGGATCGATTCGGTGAGCATCAGCGTAAGCGGGGAGATCGATGGAACCGCGTTCGATGCGTGGATTGCGGGGCTGCTGGAGCGGGACCACGAGAATCTCTATCGCGTGAAGGCGATACTCAATCTGCCGGGGCAGCCACGGCGTTATCTCTTCCAGGCAGTTCACGCGCTGTCGAACTGGGAGTATGGAAGGCCGTGGGGCGATGGGGAGCGGGAGAATCTGCTGGTGATGATCGGCAGGGGGCTGGACCGCGGGGCGCTGGCGGCGGGGTTCCGGGCGTGCATCAGAAGGTAGCCGCCGGGTCGGATATGACAATGGCGACCGGCCGAAAACGTCGGAAAGGGGAGTGATACGGGAATTCCGGCCGCATCGCGACGCCGTCGAGCTTACACCTCTTGATCTTTTACGGATTACCCGGACCGGAATCTTTCGTAATTTCGCGATCGAACAATCACGTTTGTACTTCGGAATATTATGTACGGAAACCTCTCTGTCATCGACGCCCAGCCGCTCGACCCCAACCAGGTGGACGATCCGGAGCTGCTGGCCGAGTTCGAGGCGCGGATCGCTCGTGGCGAAAAGATCGAGCCGCACGACTGGATGCCTCGCGAATATCGTCGCCAGCTTATCAGGATGATCGAGCAGCACGCGCATTCGGAGATCATCGGCGCGCTGCCGGAGGGGACCTGGATCACGCGGGCGCCGGGCTTCCGCAGGAAGATGGCGCTGATCGCGAAGGTGCAGGATGAGATCGGGCACGGCCAGCTTCTCTACAGCGCGGCCGAGACGCTCGGAAAATCGCGCGAGGATATGATCGCCGATCTTATCAGCGGCAAATCCAAGTACTCCAACGTCTTCAACTATCCGGCCGAGACATGGGCTGATACCGCGGTGATCGCGTGGCTGATCGATGCCGGCGCCATCATCAACCAGGTGGCGAACTCGAAGGGATCGTATGGCCCCTACTGTCGCGCGCTGGAGCGGATCTGCCAGGAAGAATCGTTCCATCTGAAGTATGGCTACGATAACGTGGTGACGCTCGCCACCGGCACGCCGAAGCAGCGGGAGATGGTGCAGGAGGCGCTCAACCGCTGGTGGAAGCCGATCATGCACTTCCACGGCCCGCCCGATACCGTCTCCGTCCACACCGAAAAGCTGACCCGGTGGAAGGTGAAGATGGCCTCCAACGACGAGATGCGGCAGGAGTTCCTGAACGCATATGTCCCGAAGATCTGGGATCTGGGCCTTACCGTTCCCGACCCGAACCTCCGGAAGAACCCGGAAACCGGCGTCTGGGAGTTCTCCGATCCCGACTGGGCGGAGTTCAAGCGGGTGATCAACGGCGATGGCCCCTGCAACAGGGAACGTCTCGCCGTCCGCCGCATGGCCGAGGAGCAGGGACGCTGGGTCCGCGAGGCGCTCCGCAAGCCGGATATGAAATATGTGACGCCGCTCTCGTAACTGACGTCTCCACCGGCTCCGGATATCGCCGGAGCGCGGATAATCGCGAAGGATCTCCGGCGCATGGGTGGGAGATCCTTCGGTCGCATTCATCCCGGCGTGGCGGATGACGTTGTTCAACAGTCCGTTGGAGAGCTTGACGATATGCCCTGGAAGGGCCTCTTTAACGGGCCAACTGCCCATTCTGTTAAGAGCTTTTAGGAAGCCTCAAAGCATGACAATACAGTCGCTCGACCCGCGCGTGACGCGCGCGGCGATCCCGCAGGAGAATGAAACCGAGATGGCGCCGATTCCGCCGCTGGATCAACTGGAATCCTACGAGGTGTTCCATCTGGAAACCCGTGGCGATCATCCGGTCCATGTCGGATCGCTTCACGCCCCCAACCCGGAGATCGCTCTCCTCTGGGCCAAGGAGCAGTACGGCCGGCGCTCCCGCACCGTCAGCATCTGGGTGGTTCGCACTGAGGATATCTCGGTGATCAGCGTGGAGGATGCCGACATCTTCGCCACGACGCCGGAGAAGGATTATCGCGAGGCGAAGGGATATCGCGTTGGTGGAAAGATCACGGCATACAAACGGCAAAACACGACTGAACCATGAACGATACGGCGGCATTACGCGATCTTCTCCTCCGCATGGCCGATGACGAGCTGATCATCGCCCATCGGAATTCCGAATGGACGGGGCTTGGGCCGATCATGGAGGAGGATATCGCCTTCTCATCGATCGCGCAGGACAAGCTGGGACACAGCCTCGGGCTCTACAGGATTCTCGAATCGCTCGGCGGCGCCGAGCCCGATGCAGTAGCCTTCGGGCGGAGCGAGGGGGAGTTCCGCTGCTGCCAGCTTGTGGAGTATCCCATCGGCGGCTACGATTTCAGCCTGATGCGCCATTTCCTCCACGATACCGCCGAGCTTCTCCGCTACGAGATGCTGGAGCGCTCCAGCTTCGAGCCGCTCGCGCGCCTGGCAACCAAGATCAAGGGGGAGATCAAGTATCATCTCTTCCACGCCAACACCTGGATAGCGCAGCTTGGCGCCCGCGGAAGCGAGGAGAGTCACGCCCGCATGCAGTCGGCATTGAACGAGGTCTTCCCGCTCGCGCTCGGCATCTTCGAGCCGTCGGATTACGAGACGGAGCTGGCGGCCGAGGGGATTTTCCCCGGCGAGGCGGCGTTGCGGGGGAAGTGGCTGGAGACGATCGCCGTCACGCTGGAAAAGGGAACGCTGATTCTTCCGTCGCTCGATGCCGTCACGCCGGCGTACGGCGGAAGAAAGGGCTATCATACCGAGCATCTGAAACCCCTTCTCGATGAGATGACGGAGGTCTTCCGCATCGATCCATCGGCGGAGTGGTGAAGCCGATGCCCACCGTCGACGATATTCGCGAGGCGCTTCGCGGCGTGATGGACCCGGAGATACCTACAATCTCCCTGGTCGATCTCGGCGTGATCACGAACATCTCCATCTCGCCCGATAATGTGGCGCATATCTCGATGACTCCCACCTTCACCGGCTGTCCCGCGATCGACTACATGCGCGATGATGTCCGGCGACGGGTTGGGGAGATGGGCTTTGCCGATGTGGATGTACAGATCGATTTCGATGTGCAGTGGAACAGCAACCGGGTGACCGAGGAGGGGAGGAAACGCCTGTTGCAGCATGGGCTTGCCCCCCCCGCGCCGTACGAGGGCGTGCTGGAGCTGGAAGTGCTGAACAATACGCCATGTCCATTCTGCGGAAGCCACAGCACGGTGCTTCAATCGCCGTTCGGCCCCACGCTCTGCCGTTCCATCCACTACTGCAATTCCTGCCGCCAGTCCTTCGAGGGCTTCAAGCCGATCTGATATTTTCCGGCAGGCAGTTGAAGGGCGTGCACAGGGCGATGCCCTGCACACCTGGCTCTTGCGCCCCTCCGGGGCTTGAGAAGAAGGTCAACGCCGCAGATGACGTCCTTCAACAGTCTGTTAGAAAAGCCTGTCGAGATTCGCGCGGATGCCCACGCTGATCTGTAGCGGATAGACTGAAAGCCCGTTCCATCTGCGGAGCGGAGTGGCAAAGCCGGCCTGCATGCCGTATTGGAGATACCGCGTCCCCGTCTGTATGTACACCATCGGCTCCAGCACAATGCCCCCCGGTGGATTCAATCGCTGAAGGCTTCCGTCGAGCCGATCGTAGTTGATACAGGATATCTTCACCACCGCGCCAATGTTCGCCTCCTCCGGTTTCCTCGATGTCGCGCCTTCGGATTTCTCCACGATCACCCTGCCGATATTTACCTGGACAGTGTAGCGGTGATAATCCCCCTCGGCGCGTTCCCACGCGGTATCGGCGGGGAACCTGTTGGCATAGTGGTAGATGACGACGTGCCCCGCCCCATAACCGGCATAGATCGCCAGCAATTCCAGGCTGCCAGTTGCCGTGTACCATCCCGCGGCCCCCTCCGCCAGTAGATTCTGTCCCACGATCTGTTGACCAAAATAGGGGGGGAGTGATGTGGGGGAGGTGTATTCGGAGCTTGAGGGATTGACCCACGCGGCACCTCCATGCAGCGCCACATGTGGCAGCAGCGACCACGCGGCCTGCCCATTCCATCCGCTCGGCCCGAAATATCCGGCCGCAATCACCTCACCTGAGCCCCTGAACTGATGCGTCGCCACCGAGGATGGTTGATAGAGGGTTCCGCATCCGCAGACGAGAAGCGCAATCCAGAGCGGAAGCATCATGCGATATCTCATAGGGCACGCCCGAACATGAAATGGACTCCCAGCCGCAGGTAGAGATCGAGGCTGTTGAATGCATCCCTGCCGACCAGCACGGAAAATCCTCCCTCTCCCTCTCCCTCAACCTGAAACCGCGTTGAACCTCCACGGATAAATGCCGCCGGCTCCAGGAATCCGCCGCCTCGGGGCCGATTATTTCCGTTTTCATCGTTGAGATCGAGGAACTGAACCCAGCCGGCGCGCACGGCAAATCCGCCCTCGGCAAACGTGACGATATCGCCGGAGATGGCAATCGTGTGCCCCCAGTCCCCCTGGACAACGTAGCGCATGTACGTTCCGCGCGCCACGTACAACTCGGAATCGTAATACACTCCGGGATAGCGGGGGAGAGTGTCCGAGGTAAGCTCGCGATTCAGGCGGTTTGCGGTGGTACCGAATCCTATTCCCCCCAGCAGTTCAATGCCCGTCCCCTCGTCGGTTCTGGTGTACCATCCTGCGGCCATCTCGCCGTAGGTATGGCGCAGGTGCGTCCGCCAGTGCGGCAGACCTGAATCGGTCGGGGCGATGGAGAAGCCGCCGTACAGCCCGAAGTGGTTATATGGCGACCACGCGATCTGCGCGTCGTAGCCCTCTCCTCCAATCTCGAAGGCTGCCGATGCGTGGGCTTCCCCGGCGTTGCTCAGCAGCGGCGCCTGGACCTTCGGCGGGACATAGATCGGCGCGCAGGCCGCCTGGATCATAAGCCCCAGCGCGATTGCAATCAGCAGAAGTGGAAGGAGATAGGTTCGCATTGCCGGATTGACACATCACGGCAAAATCTGTGACCGGATCGATATCTCACAGCCCGCGCCCGAACATGAAATGGATTCCCAGCCGCAGATAGAGAGTGTAGGAATCGTAGCGTCCCTGCCCCAGCACAAGGGAGGAGCCGGCCTGCGCCTCGACCTGCACCAGCCTGGAACCTCCACGGATGAACATCGCGGGTTCCAGGAAGAAGGTGCTTCGGGGCACGTCGTTTCCATTGATGTCGGAAAGGTGGATGAATTGGAGCCAGCCGGCGCGCATGGTAAACCCTTTCTCGGAGAATGTGGTGACCGTGTCGGGGACGGGCCGCGTGCGTCCCCAGTTGGCCTGGAGGAAGTAGCGCTTATATGTTCCGCGTATCACGTGCAACTGCGAATCCGTTCCTGTCGTGGGGCTGCCGTAGTAGGAGTTTCCGCCCCGATCCTGATACCAGAGATTTGTCGTGGTGCCGAGGCCGATCCCCCCCAGCAGTTCCACGCGCGTCCCCTCGTCGGTTCTGGTGTACCATCCGGCTGCTCCCTCGCCGTAGGTATGGCGCAGATGCGCTTCCCTGTCCGGTAGTCTGGATTCGCGCGGGGCGATGGAGAAGTCGCCGTACAGCCCGAAATGGTTGTACGGCGACCATGCAACCTGGGCGTCATAACCCTGCCTGCCGATATCCGCGTCGGCCGCTACGTGGACCTCCCCGGCGTTGCTCAGCAGCGGCGCCTGGACCTTCGGCGGGATGTAGAGCGGCGCGCAGGCCGCCTGGAGCATAAATCCCAGCGCGATTGCAATCAGCAGAAGTGGAAGGAGATAGGTTCGCATGACAGGAGTGACAATTCGCCGCGGGATTCGTGACCCGGATCGATATCACGTGCGATGTATCGATTGTCCCCGTTCAGATTTCATCGGCAATCGCGATCTCCCCGGACGGCCACTCGACGATCAGCAGACCAGCCACGATCAGCGCGCCACCGATCACCCCGATCAGCCCAAGCCATTCCCCAAGAAACACCCCGCCGACCAGCGCCGCGAAGACCGCCTCCAGCGTATAGATGGCGGCCGCCCGCGTCGGCGTGGTATAGCGCTGATAGCGGGTCTGCCAGTATGTGCCAAGCACGCCGGAAAGAATGGAGAGATAGAGCATGTCCCCCCACTGCGCGATTCCCGTGGGCAGGGTGGGATGGCCGGAGAAGAACACCTGGACAAGAGCGAGGGTGAACATCGTGGCGATCTGGACGCCGGTCAGCGGGATGACATCGTACGACCCGAATCGGTCCAGCAGGATAATGTAGATGGCGAACGAACATGCCCCGCCGAGCGTGAGAAGATCGCCGATGCCGAATCCGCCGGTCCGCCACGGTTCTATCATCCCGGAGATGCTTTCTCCGGGAGCGGTCAGCCCCCAGAGCCCGAGAAGCACCATTCCCAGCCCCAGCCTGATACGCCGCCGGGGAAGTTTCCTGGTGAGAATCATCTGAAGCAGCGGCGTCAGCGCAACATAGAGAACGGTGATAAACCCGGATCTGCTGCTCGACGTGGACTGCAACCCGATGGTCTGAAGGATATAACCGCCGTACAGGAACATTCCCAGGATCATCCCGTGCAGCCAGACCTTCCCGTGAAGCGAGGTGCTGAGCTTCTTGAAGAAAAAGAGGAAGAACGCGAGCGACGCGATGCCGAATCGAAGCGCCAGCAGCGACGCCGGGTCGATGGTGTGGGTAAGCGATTTCGTGGTGGCGAAGGTGCCTCCCCAGATGAGAGTTACCAGCACCAGCATGGCCTCAGCCTTACGGCCACGGGATTGATTGAAGCTCACGATCGGGCCCATCGATTCAGTGGGAGAAGAGAGGAGAGGCCGGTTACGATAATAGAGAACACATCGGTGCTCTCTATTACGCCGGCCGATAGCCTGATTGTTCGAATCACGATTGTCCGGCTCGTGGCGAATATATCACCCCGCCCGGAACTACGGGTGGTTCATCTTTTCTCACTCCGACTTTTTTCCTCCGATGGGAAATCTCTCATCACCGTTTCTTCGTATCCCCCGTCAGAGGAAATTTCTTGAGGCTGCCGGGCCGGAGCAGGGGAGCAAAGATCATTCCGGCAGCTTTTGGAGCAGCCTCGAAATAATTCCCTCCACGAGTGCTGTCCAGCGCATCGGAAACGATGTGGTTGAAACGCCGAGCGGTGAAACGAGCGGACGGAATGGGATAAGGTCACATCCCCGCGAGAAAAATGCGCGGAATGGATTTTCCCGGAAAGCAGAAACGGGGAGAGAAATCTCTCTCCCCGGAATCAGAGCGCATGGCGAAGGGCTACAGGTGCTTTTTCTTATCCCCCCTGGTCGGGAATTCCTTGAAGCTTTCAGGCCAGAGAGCGGGCTCGAAGATGCTCTTTACCGCGGGGATATGCCCTGAACCGGCTGCTGGATTGCTTCCGGCGCCCGGGCTCTTCAATGGATTTTCATCATCCCCCTTTTTCAACATGTTCGCGCACCGGAAATTCCCTGAAGCTGTCCGGCCAGAGCGGGGGAGTGAAGATGTTCTTCACCGCCTTGGATGCCGCCCCGACGAAATTCTCATCACCGGTTTCTATAAGCGCCTCGGGAACGATATCGATAAATCCCTCATTGCTGATATTTACCACATGTGCGTTCTCCACCAGGCCGTAATAGGAATTGCTCCATAAAAGATCACCCGTCCGTGCATCGAAGAGCGCGGAGTTGGGGAGATACATATATCCGTTCCTGTGTGTTGAAGTGGTTTCCAGGGAAGGCGCCCTCCCGGTGCTGCGGGCGTAGCGCCATCGTGAGGAAATGCCGGCATAATATGTGATAAAGACGGCGTCCATGCCCTTGCTCCTCGCATCAGCCAGGCAGTTGTTCACGTTTACCGCTTTCGAGTGACCAAGTCCCGACATCACCGGCGCCTTGTATCCCCTCAATTCCAGCTCTCGTTTGATCGCCCGGGCAAGCTCCCGGCTCGGCTCCGTGTTGATTGTGTCCGGCGCCAGCAATGTTGTGCCCGTTATTTCGGGAGGATAGAGATCGGGCTCAAGTCCCTCGGCATAAATAATCGGGCCGCTGGAAAATGTATAGATTCCCACCGCCTTGATATTATCGGTTCGGATATCCCCCTTTCGTTCGCAGTGAAAATATTTCCCCGCGTCGGTGGATAAAAGGCCGGTGCAGCCGGTGCAGAAACCGCCAAGCAACAGCAGGGATATCAGTGCAAGCATGTATCCGGTGGCTCGTATCATGTGTCAGCTCCCGAAATTAAGTGCGTAGCGGGCATGAAACCCGATTCCCGTTAGAAAGGACTGGTCGGGGGATGGATGCGATAGCATAGGGGTGAATTCTCGTTGCGGCGTCATGTCCATAAAGCCGGAAATGCCGACGATGAACGCGGAGATGGAAATGGGGAAGCGGAATCCAAAATCCGCCCCTATATGGAAATATGATGGGTTGCCGAATTTGGAATTCGAATCGCCGCTGGAAAATTCGTACGCTACGTTCATCAGCCCATCCTTGCCGAATCCGACATTCCCTCTGTATCCGGCGCCGAAGACAAGGCTGCGCTGCTCCGTGGTGGTATAACCAAATGAGTTCGGCAATACCTCGTGGGCTGTAAGCGGCGATCGTCCGACCTCCAGAAAAAATCCGGAATATCGCTCCCGTCCGATTGTTCTGAGCGTCAGACTTGCCATTGTTCCCTGATTTCTTTTATGAACCCCGATCTGCCATGCGTCGTAATAAGCTTCGATATCGAAATTGGTGAGCACGCCCATAGCTCTATCACGGTCCAGACGGGCAATCGGTTGATCGATTCCGATAATCAGGCCGGATGGCGTTGGAAGCGATGCCGACCTTCTATCCTTTGCGTCAACAAAAAATGGATCGGGTTGTTGCGCCAGAGCTCCGGCCGGGCACGCGACGCCGAATGCCAGCGCGACAAGGAGGATAATGGCGTGCAGGGATGTTATCCGTTGCGATATCATGGTGTTCCCTGTAAATGGTGAGGTGTGTGGAACATTCGCTGTGAGGTAACTGTTCCGTGGAAATCCACGGGTGTTCCGGTGCGAAATAGTAGTGTGATTTTTTTTCTGCTCTGTTTTTCCCGGACGCTGTGTGATCGATGCCGGCGGCGATCGCGCGATAATGACGGTGCCGACCGCGATTCCTGAAGCGATGCGCGTCAATCGACATGCCACGGAGGAAAAATGCGATATGAGGGTGTTTTCAGGACATATATCTGCCCAACCCGTGATGGATGTTCACGGAGTGTGATTTATCTGATCGATGAGTCACGGCATTGCCCGGAGTGCCTGCCGACCGCGATTTTCTCTGTCAATGTCCGGAACCCGGCATAGCCATCGGAAGTTACAGAGTTGAAAATTCGTTGCCATCGTATACTTCCGCAGCTCGTCAGAAATCGCGACATTTGCGGGAACCTGCGGCCTCATGCCGGATATCCGAGAAACTCATTATCGAAAAAATCATGAGCAATCCCACGAATTCCTCTTCCACCAGACGCTTTTCCAATCGCGTTTCGGATTATCTCCATTATCGCCCGCATTATCCCGATGCCATCATCGATGTTCTCGCGGAATCGTGCGGGCTGAAGCCCGATCATATGATCGCCGATATCGGCTCGGGCACGGGGTTTTCGGCCGAGCCGTTTCTCAACTACGGCAACGAGGTTTATGGAATTGAGCCCAATCTGGAGATGAGGGAGGCGGGGGAGGAATATCTGGCGGAATTTTCGCGGTTCCACAGCGTGGATGGGACGGCGGAGAACACCACGCTTGCCGCCGGCTCCGTCGATTTCGTGATCGCCGGGCAGGCGTTTCACTGGTTCGATCGCGAGAAGGCACGCGCGGAGTTTATGCGGGTTCTCCGCCCGGGGGGATATGTCGCCCTTATCTGGAACGATCGCCGTCTGGATTCATCGCCGTTTCTTCGCGCGTATGAGGAATTGCTCCTGACCTGTGGCACCGATTACGAAACGGTGCGGCACAACGGCATCACCACCATCGATTCCGATGTTCTCGCTCATTTTTTCCGTCCCTGTGGATTTACCGCGCGCATCATCCCCGATTACGTTCAGCAGTTCGATTTCGACGGGGTGAAGGGGCGGCTTCTCTCTTCTTCCTATACGCCCGGCCCCGAAGAGCCGGGGTTTGCGCCGATGCTCGCTCGCCTCCGCGAGATCTTCGATGAGCACCAGACGGAGGGGACAATCGCTTTCGAGTACGATACGATGATCTACTTCGGACGGCTTTCCTGATGCCGATAACATTTGCAATACGCGGATAACTTCATTGACCGTAAGTTCGCCCAATCCGATGGCGCCTTCCGCGTGGCTTCCGCCGCGCCGCCGCCGGGCAGATCTTTAATGCCGATTGTCCGCTCACACACTTCATACCGCTGAGATTCTCCTGCCGATGGGGGAACGCTCCCAGCCGATTCCCGCCGCCGGCGTCATTGTTGACGACTCGGGGCGCATCGTCGCGGCCGGCCCGCGCTCGACGCTCGACTCCCATTATGATGATCGGCGCGATCACCAGGTGCTGATGCCCGGCGTTCTCAACTGCCACGTCCATCTGACGGATGCCGGAGAGGATACGCCGGTGCCGGGAGGCGCGGGGTTGAACGCGTGGGTGCGAAAACTTCTTTCGCAGCGTTCCGGCGAGCCACGCGGGGGGACGGGTCTCAATGAATCGGTTGCCGAGGTGCTGGAAAGGATGCGGCGCGCCGGCACGGTCGCGGTCGGCGAGGTGGTGAACAACTATGAAACGTTCGGCGCGATCGCCCGCTCGGGGATGCATTGCCGGTTCATTCACGAGCTGATCAGCTTCCGTCGCGATCGCGTCGATGCGACGATCGCATGGGCGGAGGAGGCGCGGAAGAATGTGGAGTGGCCCGCGACGATGGCGCATACGCTCGGCGCGCACGCTCCCTATTCCGTTTCGCCGGAGTTGATGCGGCGGATTGCCGGGCTGACGCGCGATCGGAATGTGAATATCTATCAGCATCTGGCCGAAGATCCCGATGAACGGCTGTTGTACGAAAGCACGTCGGGGCCGTGGCGGAATTTTCTGGAGCAGATCGGCGCGTGGGAGCCGGAATGGACGCCGGCCGGTTGTTCGCCGATCGAGTATTACGATCGGATGGGGATTCTGGATGATCATTTCGTGGCGGTTCACCTGGCCGACGCCACGGCTGACGAGCTTGCGATGCTTGGCGCTCGCGGCGTCCGCGCGATTCTCTCGCCCGTATCGAATCTCCACATCACCGGTCTTCTCCCGAAACTGGATGCGATCGTCGGAAACGGCATCCGGTTCGCGCTTGGCACCGATGGCCGCGGTTCCAATCCCGGGATCGATGTCTTCGATGAGGCGCGCGTGCTGCTGGAGCGCTGGCCCGATCTTCCCGCCGGTATTTTTCTTGATGCGCTGACGACCGAAGGGGCCGCCATTCTCGGCTTCGATGATCTTGGCGCAATCGCCCCGGGGAACGTCCCCGGCCTGGTGGCTGTTCAGATCGAGCGGATCACCGATGACATCCGATCGCTCGAACAGCAGATTATTCTCTCACCGATCCGGCGCGATCGCGTGGCCTGATCCGGCGCGCTGCCGGTGTGGGGAATCGAAAACGAGAATAATGTTCGGAGAATATTTTCATAGTGCGCCGCCGGTGTGGCAAGTTGAATAACGTTGTCCGCCGTGCTGTCGGAAAACATTTCTCAAGCCCCGGAGGGGCGCAATCCCTGATGCGTGGGGCATCGTCCCGCGCACGCATTTATTTATTCCTCGCTCGGGGACGGAATTCATGTCGTTACTTCAACGCGCGGCCACATTCGGCCGGATGATCAAGTTCAGCCACAGCGTCTTCGCGCTGCCGTTTGCGTTCGTCTCGGGATTGATCGCCTACAGGACGGGGCACGTTACGCTCACCGCGAAGGATATCGTGCTGCTGCTTGTCTGCATGGTCGCGGCCCGCACCGCCGCGATGGGATTCAACCGGGTGGCCGATGTGGATATCGACGCCATCAACCCGCGCACGAAAAATCGCGAGCTGCCGGCCGGAACCGTGAATATCGGCGAGGCGCGACTCTTCACCGGAATTGCGTGCGCCGTATTTATCGCCGCTTCGTTCGCCGTGAATTCGCTCTGCGGATTTCTTTCGCTGCCGCTGCTGGTGCTGTTGCTGGGCTATTCGCTCACCAAGCGTTACACCGTCGCCGCGCATTTCGTGCTGGGGCTCTGCCTGGGAATGGCCCCCATCGGCGTCTGGTTCGCGCTCACCGGCGCTTTTTCCTGGGTGCCCATCCTTCTCTGTCTCGGCGTGACCCTCTGGACCGCCGGTTTCGATATTTATTATTCCTGCCAGGATGAGCAGTTCGATCGGAAGCAGGGGCTGAAATCGGTTCCGGCGCGGCTCGGTGCGCTCCGTTCCATCAAACTTGTCCGTCCCATACACGCCACCGCCGTTGTTTTTTACACGCTCTTCGGCGTGCTGGCCGGGATGGGCGTTGCATTTTATCTTGGCGTCGCGGCGATTGCCGCAATTCTGATCTACGAGGGATGGATTCTCCGGAACGGCGATCTCTCCCGGATCGATCTGGCATTCTTCAATCTCAACGGCTACGTCAGCATCCTTTTCGCCGTGGCAACGGTGGTGGATATCGCCGTGTCGGCATGATTGTTTTCCCGATCCCATCGATGAAATGCGATGGGACGATTGTTCGATTTACTGATTTTCGATGAAAGCGATTCTCTTTACATCCGATGCCACCCCGTTGCAGATCGCGGCGGTGCGGCGCGAGTTGATGCACGATGGCGCTGCCGGCATCTCGACGCTCAACGGCGCGCGCGTGGTCCTGCTGATCAGCGATCCCGCCGATGAAATTCGTCTCGATGAATATTCATCGCTTCCCGGCGTTACGGGGGTGATGGAGCAGGAGGAGAAAAATCTGCGCGTGGCGCACGATCGTCCGCCGATCGATATTCAATCGGGAATCGAGGGGCTGACAATGATCGCCGGGCCGTGCGGCATCGAAAGCGAGGAACAGGTCGCCACGATCTACGAATTCCTTGCCGGCGAGGGGCTCCGTTTCGTGCGTGGCGGCGCGTACAAGCCGCGTACATCGCCGCACGATTTTCAGGGCTCGGGAAAATCGGGGCTGGTGATGTCCAGCGAAATCGCCAGGGATTATGGCCTCCAGCTTGTCAGCGAAATCGTCGATCCGCGCGATGTGGAATTCGCTGCAAGCTATATCTCCATGATTCAGATCGGCACGCGATCGATGCAGAATTTTCCGCTGCTGAAGGAGGCCGGCATGAGCGGTCTGCCGATTCTTCTGAAGCGCGGCATGTCGGCGACGGTGGAGGAGTGGATCGGCGCGGCGGAGCATGCGCTGGTGGCCGGGGCCGCAACGGTGGTCTTCTGCGAGCGGGGGATCAGGACGTTTGAATCGATCACGCGCAACACGCTCGATGTGCTGGGAGCCGCCGCGCTGAAGGAGAAGACGGAGCTTCCGGTGATCATCGATCCATCGCACGCGGCCGGACGCCGGAGCCTTGTTGTACAGGGTGCGCTTGCCGGAATAGCCGCGGGGCTGGACGGCGCAATCGTCGAAGTCCATCACGATCCCGCATCGGCAAAAAGCGACGCGGCCCAGGCGCTTCCGCTGGCGGATTTCTCGAAGCTGATGCGCCTCTCCAGAAATATCCGCGCGGCGCTGACGATGTGATGATTGTGCGATGTGATGATTGTGCGATGTGATGATTGTGCGATGTGATGATTGTGCGATGTGATGATTGTGCGATGTGATGATTGTGCGATGTGATGATTGTGCGATGTGATGAT
>JAQBOZ010000021.1 GCA_028287785.1 Chlorobiota bacterium | reverse complement strand
TTGTCCTGCTCGCGCAGTCGGGAATTCATCCCGTGTTGAAGATCAATTCCCGCTTGCGCGAGTATGACCGTCGGAGATATTCAGAGGATAACGCCCGTTATCGATCCCTGTCCCACCAGGTATATAGTTGCCTTCATGAATTGCCCCACAAGGTGCACCAGAGCGAATCGGCCGGATCTGCGGAGGATGCCCCACCCGCACGGCACCCGTGCGGGATGGCAGCCACCCACGCCTGACTTCTCAGTGCCGGAAGTGCCGCATCCCGGTCATCATCATCGTGATGCCATGCTGGTTCGCGGCGTCGATCACCTCCTGATCCCTCACCGATCCTCCCGGCTGGATCACCGATGTGGCCCCCGCCTCGATCGCCTCCAGCAGCCCGTCGGCGAAGGGGAAAAAGGCATCCGAGGCGACCGCGCAGCCACGCAGATCCAGCCCCGCGGCCGCGGCTTTTCTGGAGGCGATCATCGCTGAATCGACCCGCGACATCTGCCCGGCGCCGATTCCCAGCGTTCTATCCCCGGTTGCATACACGATGGCGTTGGATTTCACATGCTTCGCGATGCGCCACGCGAACATCAACGCGCGATGCTCCGCCTCGGTCGGCTGCCGCTCTGTCACCAGGCAGAGATCGCTCTCGTTGAAGAGGGCCGCGTCGGAGCTCTGCGCCAGCACGCCCCCCGCCACTGATTTCAGCTCAAGCCCGAACGAGCGCGCGAGCGCCGCGTAGTCGACGCGGATAAGGCGACGGTCACGCTTTTTGCGGAGGAGCGCAAGCGTCTCCTCGGGGAATTCCGGCGCGATGATCACCTCGGTGAAGATCGCGTTGATCGCCTCGGCGGCTTCCAGATCGAGCGGCCTGTTGATGGCGATGATCCCGCCGAACGGCGATTTTACATCGGTGGCGAACGCCTTCCGCCACGCTTCGAGGAGCGTCGCGCCGCTTGCGACGCCGCAGGGATTGGTATGCTTGATGATCGCCACGGTCGGCTCGCTGAACTCGATCACCAGCTTCGCCGCCGCGTCGATATCCACAATGTTGTTGTAGCTCAGCTCCTTGCCGTGGATCTGCTGGAATATCTGATCGAACGCGCCGTAGAGCGCCGCCCCCTGATGCGGGTTTTCACCGTAGCGGAGCGCCTGCGAGCGGGGGAGATCGACCAGAAGATGCTCACCGAACCCGCCATCCGCCGGGCTCTCGCTTTCCGCGATAACGCCCTGGCTCTTCCCGCCGGTCTTCTCCGCGAAATACTTCGCCACCAGGGCGTCGTAGGCCGCCGTATGGCTGAACGCCTCGGCCGCAAGCTCCGCGCGGGTTGCCGGGGATATCTCCATATCCGTGGAGCGCATCTCCTCGACGATGCTCCTGTAGCGTTCGGGGCTGGTGACCACGGCGGTGAACTGGTAGTTCTTCGCGGCGGCGCGGATCATTGCCGGCCCGCCGATATCGATCTGCTCCACGATCTCATCGTGGGTGGCGCCCGGCGTATTCACCGTCTGCTCGAACGGGTAGAGATTGCTGATAAGGAGATCGATCGATGTGATGCCGTGCGATTTCATCGCCTCCAGATGCAGCTCATTGTCCAGCCTCGCCAGCAGCCCGCCGTGGATCATCGGATGGAGGGTCTTGACGCGCCCCTCCATCAGCTCGGGGAAGCCGGTGATCTCGCTGACATCGGTCACCGGAAGCCCCGCCTCGCGGATGGTGCGCGCGGTTCCGCCGGTCGATATCAGCTCCACGCCGCTATCAACCAGGTTGTGGGCCAGATCGACGATGCCGGTCTTGTCGTAGACGCTGAGCAGGGCACGGGAAATCTTCTGCATGGATGTGATCGGAGTTGAAAATGAGAGAGTAACCTGCCGGCGGCGCTGCCGCCTCTCGTGGAGGCGCAAATGTAAGGGCAATTCATGAAACCCCATCGCGATCCGGGGCCCTGGGGATGTTGCAGGTTGTTGTGCGGCGGCGGCCATCCCCGAAACGAACAATCCCCGCTCGGTATCGGGCGGGGATCGCAGGGGAGATCAGGGTTGTTGTCCGGGATTATTTCCGGGCGATCAGCACCGGAGCCTTCGGCGCGACGGCGGGGAGATGCGGGACAAGCGGCTTGAGGAGGAAATCGGAGGGATCGACCTTTGCGCCGTCAACGATGACTTCATAATGGAGGTGGGGTCCTGTGGACATCCCCGTGGAGCCGACCAGGGCGATACGATCGCCGCGCTTCACGGTATCGCCAACCGCGACAAGGAGTTTGGAGGAGTGGCCGTAGAGCGTGTGATATCCGTAGCCATGATCCACCTCGACCACGTTGCCGTAGCCGTTCTTCACGCCGGCGAACACCACCACGCCATCACCGGAGACATAGATCGGCGTGCCGGTGGGGGCCGCGATATCGGTGCCGGTGTGGAGCTTCTCCCTGCCGGTGATCGGGTGGATGCGATAGCCGAACCCGGAGGTATAGTTCCCTTCGCACGGGATCATCATCGGAAGCTGATCGTTGAGCGCAAGGCGGGCGCGGACAGCGGCGGAAAGGGAATCGATAAAGGTTCGCTGGCTGATGATCCGGCTGTTCAGCGTAAAGGCATCGGTGTAGGGGCGCAGCTCGGTTTCGCTCTGGAAGGCGCATCGGGCATCACCGATCTGCAGAAGCTCCATGCTCATCACCGGCATCACGAGCCGGGTTGCGAGCGCCGAGTCGAACGCTGAAAGCTCCCCGATACGGTCGTCGAGTTGCAGCGTGACGCGATGAAGGGAGTCGGTGATCTGTGCGAGCGGGGTAACCGGAGGCGGGGCATCGAAGCCGGCGCGGGCGACGGAGGAGGATGAGCCGAAATGTATGAGAGAGCCGATGGAGACGGCGACGATGAGGGCGAGAACTGAGCTGCCGATAGTGCGGGTCATAAGCAATAGTTTGAATGAAGCACAAGGTTTCTCTCCGCGAGGGAGTCCCGCGCTGCTTGAACAATCACCAAGTGTTGGATCCAGCGGATCCTGATTCGGACGGTGGGTTTTTGAGGACGCGAATTTAGGGAAGTAAGTGTTGGGCGGGGATGAAATCTTTGTAATGAAACCGGCCCGAAAAAGATAATCGCGGATTATGTGCCGTATGGCCGCATGTAACAAGATTTCAGGGCGATGTTTTTCCGCCACCGAACACGGAATGCAGTGCCGGCAAGGGTTGCAGGGCAATGACGATTCTGTAATAATCGAAAATCATGAACGAAAATTCATAAAGAATTCAATCGAATATCCGTTTCGGAATTCATGGATCATTTTCATCGGATTTTCATCTTGGGGCATCGTGCCGCCATATTGCGCCGCAGCGGCGAATATCGCCGGCCGGTCATCAACGGAAACAACGCATCATATCATGAACATAGCCGCGGTACAGACTGCCCCGATTCATGGGGGTATCGAGGAGAATATCGAACGGATAGCGAGCCTGACGGAGGGGGTTCGGGCGGACCTTCTCGTCATTCCCGAGCTGGCGTCCACCGGCTATTTCTTTACCGAGCGGAGCGCGCTGGCGGGGCTGGCGGAGAGCCCGGAGGATGGCCGTTTCTGCCGGTTCATCCGCTCGATGGCGGTGGGGCGGGGGATGGTTGTGGTGGCCGGGTTTGCGGAGCTGGCCGGGGAGAAGCTCTACAACTCGGCGTTGATCGCCCTCCCCGATGGAAGCTGGTCGGTCTACCGGAAGGCGCATCTCTTCTACAAGGAGAAGCTCGTCTTCGAGCCGGGGGACAGCGGGTTCGGCGTGGTGGAGTGGAACGGCGTGCGGATCGGGACGATGATCTGCTACGACTGGCGGTTTCCGGAGGCGGCGCGCGCCCTGGCGCTGGCGGGTGCCGACGTGATCGCCCATCCATCAAATCTGGTGGCGGCCGCATCGCTCTGGGGGCCCACCATGCGGACGCGCGCGCTGGAGAACAAGGTGATCATCGTCACGGCGAACCGATGCGGGGCCGAGGAGATCGGTGGCGAGAAGCTGAGCTTCACCGGCGAGAGCCGGATCATCTCCCATAACAGCACCCCGCTGGCGATGGCCGGCCCGGATGAGGAGACCGTCATCACCGCCGAGGCCGATCCGCTTGCGACGCGGAACAAGGCGTTCAACGCGTACAACGACATCTTTGCCGACCGGCGGCCGGAGCTTTACAGAGCATAGAATAATGATTCGATTTTCGCCTGAGCCCGGCGTGTGACAGTGTCGGGCTCGCTCGCGGCATGGTAGTTGCCAGCAATCTGATTCATGAGGGATGGAATGGACCTGCGATCGGAACCGCGGCCATCCCCGCATGTGGCTCCGGGCCGGGTGGTTCGGGAGTTTCAGGAGTCGAAACAGTCATGACCAAAAGATTGGGGGTATTATCATGTCGAACATAGTCAATAGCGCAGTTGTGCGCCCGATCATCGCCACGCTGCTGGCAGTACAGGGATGGGTTTTCCAGGCGGTCGTGTTCGCGCAGGACGTGCCGAAGAAAGTGGATGTCAATGTCGATGTAAAATCGCCCGGTGCCGGCGGCGCATGGTATGGCACGTGGTGGATCTGGGCGATCGGCGTGGCAGTGTTCCTGATCATCATCGTTGCGCTTACCAATCGCGGCTCCACTCGGGAGGCCTGAACCGGACGGCTTCGCTGAGGGATATCGTAACCGAGAGAGAGATCATCCTCCGGCAGCGCATGCTTCGGAGGATGTCTCATTAGATATATCCGGGGAGCGGGCAAATCCGCGCCGGCCGCATCACGCATTTGTGGGTCGATGGGGATGGAGCTATATTATTTCCTTTCCCGGATGGAGAACGCGGCTCATGTCGCGGGCTTGCATCCCGGCTCACAGACCCATTAACCGATCCTTGCCGACGCAGTGAAGCTCTCCAGTGAATCCATCGATGCCATCGTCACGATCCTCGACGCACGTCAGGAGCGAAACGGCGCGGAGACCGTCTGCTATATCGGCGACGGCGCGGCCACACCGGCCATTGTGCTGACGTTGACGACGCTGGAAGGGGGGCGGATCATCCTGTCGGCGCAGACCGTGCATGGTTATTTCGAGTTGCACGATGTCACCCGGTACGTTCCGGTGGAGCCCGGCGAGGTGATCTTCGTGGCCGAGCAGGGGGAGAAGATCTCCGGCCTCGTCGTCGGGGCATCGGGGACCTGTTCGCTCTTTTCAAATGTGGACCGGGCCACCATCGCCGCCGATTTCGTCACGCTGGAGCCATCGCTTCTGCTTGCCGCGATGCAGCTTGGCCTTGCCGAAAATGTATCCGCCGAATAACCTCGTCGGCATGGTACGCACCGGCGCCGTTCGGCCGGCCCCGGGAATATCACTCCATCCGATTCACACCATCATCCGATGAACCTTGATATCACCGTGATCAATGCACACCCGCGCACAAGGCTTCGTCGCGAGGCGATCGGCGCGTCCGTGGAGCGCGTGCTGACCGCCGGGAAGGTGAGGAGCGCGACGGTCAACGTGATTCTGGTGGATGATGATGAGCTGCTCCGGATGAATCGCGAACATCTGAAGCACGATTATTATACCGACGTCATTACATTTCTGCTGGAGGAGAAGCCGCTGGAGGGGGAGATCTACATCAGCGTCGATCGCGCCAGGGAGCAGGCCGCCGAGTACAAAGTCGGGCTTTATGAGGAGATAAAGCGACTTGCGATCCACGGAACGCTTCATCTTCTGGGGCATGATGACGCCACCGGCCCGCAGCGGGAGGCAATGAGCCGGCTTGAGGAGAGGTTTCTGGGGTCGTAAGTTTCTTTGTAAGGATTGGCGGCGGCGTTGATTCCCGTGCTTCTACGCCCTATTTTCGCTTTCGCCGATTTTCATACTCGGGCGCATCGAACGGCTTCCGGTCGGTCATGCCCCGGATTCTGGACGGCGCGGGGTGCAAGCGGCTCGCCGGAGGAGCTGATTCATGAGACTCTTGGCGATTTACTTTACGAGTGAACATAATGAACGAGAGGATTATTGAGATCATTCTGTACCTCATTACGCAGATTCGCAAGGATACCCCGATTGAATCGATAGATGTGAAGCATCTGGCGACCGATGGCTACACCGATGTCGAGATCGGCACGGCCTTCTGCTGGATTGCCGATCGCGCCGTGTTCGGGGCCACCAGCACCGCGCCGGCCCGCAATACGCAGTCGTTCCGTATCCTTCATGAATCGGAGCGTGCGCTCTTCCAGACCGACGCCTACGGCTATCTTCTGCTGATGGTGCAGATCGGTCTGCTTGACGAGATGGAACTGGAGATGATCATCAGTCGCGCCCATGTCTCCGGCTTTCAGGCCCTTGGCGTCGGCGAAGTAAAGGAGCTTGTCAGCACGCTTCTTGCGGAGTCCGGGGATATCAGTTTCGGCGGGAGCCGTCTGATGCTGAACGCGCACGACACGGTTCATTGATATATTCCTCCTCTCCAGCCGTTTGGTAGCAGGTCCATAAAACGGGAGCGGAGGGGGAGATAGTACGGGGAGGTCTCACGGGAAGGCACGTCATCATGGCGGGCCCGAGTGTCGAGGCATCCCCTTTGTTGTTCTCATTGGGCAGGAAGCCCTCTTCTCCATGTACTCCCTTCGGCGCGGGTCCGGCAACCCGGCTTGCTCCGAATGAAATGGAATCGTTATGAATTTTGCACGTAAACCTGCCGGTATCGCGATACGCTTTCTCCTTGCCGCCGTGGCGCTGTTCGCCGTGAACAATGCCGCGCGCGCGCAGGTGCTTGAAATGCGCCATGTCTGGGAACGCTTCTCCAACTGGAAGGTGATCGTCAGTGGGGAGGCCATCGGCCCGATCCACAGCGAGCTTGCCCCGACCGCGCGCGTCAACATCCCGTTCGATACCGTCGTCGATGTCAACGGCTCCATCTCCCTCGATTACTGGCAGATGCGCGGCGGCCTCAAGATCAACGCCTTCAGCGCCATCTCTCCGTTCCTCTTCTGGAACCCGCAGGTCGGCCGGGATGGCTTCGGCACCGACAGCTCCCGCTGGAGCGCGTCGATCGGATGGGAGGGGATCTTCGCCTCCGACAAGGACTTCAGCCCGACCAAGAATCTTCAGTCCGATAACAGCATTTTCAGCCCCAAGAACGCCTACAGCCTTCTGGTCTCCTACTGGTTCGGCGAGAAGCCGAGCGTGAGCGACCGGGCGGAGGTGATCGCCAGGGCGTATCCCGATCTCGATCCCGAGCAGCTCCGGCGCTGGATGGCGATGCGGAATGTGATGGATACCAACTACAGCGGCCGTGGGTTTGTCGATACCAACAACTACCGCACCCTGCCGCTCGATACCAACAGCTACGTCCGCGGGTTCCTTCCGCCGAACATCACGCCGATTCCGGTCCCCGTCCGCTATGTCACCCGCAAGGGGCTCAGCGTGGCGCTCGGCCTTGGAACCGGCAAATATTCCGGCTCCGGGCCCATCTCCAAGTATCTCAATCTCTTCTACACCGATAAGATGCGGGAGACATCGGCGGACAGCAGCAACCTTGCGGTGCTCGGCATGAACCCGATGCTCGCGGTTCGCTATCGCTACAAGGATTATATCGGCGAGTTCGAGATCTCCGGCGAGGATGTGAACGCGGCGCTTGTCGTCAGGAGCATCAAGGATTTCGATCTCGAGGTTGGCGCCAAGCATCTGGAACACTCATTCTACCGCCCTTCGCGGGGCCCGAATCGCCCCGAGCTTTTCCTCGGCGTCCGGTACGCGCCGCCGTTCCGCTCCAACTCCGCGCTCTATGAGCGTGGCGAGGATATCTATATGCCGGAGCAGGACAGCGATGGCGACGGCATCCCGGACGGCGTGGAGAACTCGATAACCCATACCGATCCGAACAACGCCGATACCGATGGCGATGGCCTGAGCGATGGCCTTGAGGTCAATACCTACAAGTCCAATCCGCTTGTCAGCGACAGCGATGGCGACGGCCTGAGCGATGGTCAGGAAATCCTGACGCCGGGTCGCCGCACCGATCCTCTCCGCGCCGATACCGACGAGGACGGCATCAGCGACGGTCAGGAAGTGCTCAACGGCACCGATCCGCTTATCCCGGCCGGTGGCGAGCGCGGCCGATAGCCCTCGGCGCATCGCGATACGTTCCGAAAGCTCCCCGATGGTTGCGCCGTCGGGGAGCTTTCCTCGTTAATGTTGCTCCCCCGCGTTTGCACTTGGGCTCCTCTCCGTTGTATCCTTGCCCACATTATGCTTCTTGGCACCTTCGATCTCCAGTCCCGCTTCTTCTTCCTCGCCGGGCCATGCCTGGTGGAAGGGAGGGAGATGCTCCGCCGGACCGCGGGCCATCTGGCCGGCCTCTCCGAGCGCTACGCCGTCCCGATCATCCTGAAAGGCTCCTTCAAAAAGGCGAACAGGACCAGCGGCGATTCCTTCATGTCCATCGGCGATGAGGAGGCGCTTGCCATCCTGGCGGAGACCGGCGCGGAGTTCGGCATGTCCACCGTGACCGATATCCATTCGGAGCGGGATGCGGAGCTGGCCGCGCGATACGTGGATCTGCTTCAGATCCCCGCGTTTCTCTGCCGGCAGACCGAGTTGATCCAGGCCGCGGCGCGGACCGGGAAGCCGCTCAACATCAAGAAGGGGCAGTTCGTTGCGCCGGAGGATATGGAGCACGCCGTGCGGAAAGCGCGGGCGGCCGGTGGTGATACGGTGATGCTCTGCGAGCGCGGGACCACGTTCGGATATCATAATCTGGTGGTCGATATGCGCGGGCTGGTGATCATGGGGCGCGCCGGCGTTCCGGTCGTCTACGATGCCACCCATTCCGTGCAGCTTCCAAGCGCGTCCGGCGTTTCCGGCGGGCAGCCGGAGTTTATCCTGCCGCTTGCCCGCGCCGCGATCGCTGTCGGCGTTCAGGGCGTCTTCTTCGAAACCCATCCCGATCCATCCCGCGCACTCTCCGATGCCGCGTCGCAACTGCCGCTCGATAGGGCTGATGATTTCGTGCGCCAGTGCGTGGCCGCCCACGAGTTCTTCTCCGGAATCGCGACGCATGGCTGATCCCTCACAATTCCCGCGCGAGCTTTCCCCCGTGGAATGGGCATGGCTGGCATATCTGCTCCCCGCCGATCGTCCCGGCTATGCCCGGTTTCTCGGGAGCCTGGATGGGTATGTTCTGCTTGGTGAGGGGCGTTGGGGAACCGATGATTTCGTGCTGGGCCCGGTCGGCGGCGCGGAGATCGACAGGACGGAGGGGATGCAGCCGATCGTCGCCTATGGGGAGATCATCATGGTGGCTCCCGGCGGGAGGGAGGAGGTGATGACGCTCGCCGTCCATCAACCCAACGATGATGGCCTGGTCGAGTTCCAGATATCGGGGCTCGATGCCGTTGCGGATTCCGGCGAGTGGACGGAGGCGCGGCGATGGAGTTATTCCCGCTGGAACCCCGGCAACCCATGCCCCGCCACCGGCGGCCCCGTGCGGGAGATCGGCCTTGATGCGAAAGGGGAGCTGCTGCTCACCGTCTCCCCCGTCAAACGCGTTCTCTGGCTGCACGACCGCGCCGATATGACCAGCACGCTGGTCCCGGTCACCAACTATTATAACGAGCTGATGCTGTTGAAGGGGATTCGCGATCCCGGCATCGCGCTCGACCACAGGCGGCTCTTCACGGCGCTCGATGACTTCACCGATGTCGATCTCCGCCTGGCATTTATCAGATACAACATGAGCTTTCGCAAGATCGATCCGGAGCGACTGCGCGAAGCGACCCCGAGCCAGCCGCGCAGGGAAGGGCTCCTGGGGAGGGTGCTCAACGTCTTCAAGGGAAACGGGGATGATTGATTTTTCCGCGACGGCGGCGCGCGGCCGCGAGGTGATCCGGATCGAGCGGGATGCGCTGGATGATCTTGCCGCGCGGATCGACGGCGCGTTCGGCGGCGCGATCGAGCTTCTTCACGAATGCCGCGGGCACGTGCTGCTGACCGGCGTCGGGAAGTCCGGGATTATCGCGCAGAAGATCACCGCAACGCTCAACAGCACCGGCACCCCCGCCTACTACATGCACCCGAACGACGCGCTCCACGGCGATCTTGGCATGGCCCGGCCCGGCGATGTGGTGATGATCCTTTCAAAGAGCGGCGACTCCCCGGAGCTGGCGCAGCTTCTGCCGCCGCTTCGGAGGCTGGGGGTGAAGATCATCGCCCTGACCGGCGGCGCCGGAAGCCAGCTTGCCCGCGCCTCCGATATCGTCCTGGACTGCTCGGTGGAACGTGAGGCCTGTCCGTTCGATCTGGCCCCCACATCATCCACCACCGCGATGCTTGCCCTGGGGGACGCGCTTGCCGTGGTCCTCTACGAGCTGAAGGGGTTTACCCGCGCCGATTTCGCCGCCACCCATCCGGGAGGGGTCATAGGGAGGCGCCTGCTGCTGAAACTGGAGGATATCATGAAGCGCGAGGAGAAGGTGCCGGCGGTTGCGCCGGGCGCGCCGTTCGAGGCGGTGGTGATGGAGATCAGCCGGAAACGCCTTGGCGCCACGTTCGTGGTGGACGGGGGCCTGCTGCGCGGGATCATCACCGATGGCGATCTCCGCCGGCTGCTGGAGCGGAAGGCCGATATCTACGCGATGCGCGCATCCGAGATGATGACCACCGACCCGATGTCCGCTCCCCCCGACATGCTCGGCTCGGCCGCGCTGGTGATGCTGGAGGAGCACAAGCGGATGCAGCTTCCCGTGGTCGATGCGGCGGGAGGGCTTCTCGGCGTCGTCCATCTTCACGATCTTATCGAGGCGGGGCTGAAATCATGACGCGGGCATATCTCCGTTCGCCGCTCACCGTGCGGGTCATCGGCATCATCCTTCCGATTGCGCTCTTCCTGATCGCTCTCGGCCATTTCACCGGCTGTGCCTCCAAGCCGGATGCGCCTCGCGATGTGATAAACATCTCCAAGGATGCCCCCGAGAACGAGTCGTGGCGCACCACGATCCTCTTCACCGACTCGGCCAGGACCAAGGCGCGGCTGGTGGTGGGACATGCGCGAAAGTACGCGAGCAAAATGATGACCCTCCTGGACAGCGGCGTCTATGTGGAGTTCTATGATATCGACGGGAGCATCAGCGCCACGCTGATCGCCGACAGCGCCCGCGTGGATGACAGGACCAGGGATATGGTGGCCTACGGCGCGGTCCACGTGCAGAGCGACCGGAACAAGACCACCGTCGATACCGATGAGCTCAACTGGTCCAACGAGCGGCGCCTTCTCCATTCCGACGCGCATGTCAGGATCGTGGATGGGGTGCGCGGGCGGACGCTGGAGGGGAAGGGTTTCGAGAGCGACGAGGGGCTCAAGAACTACAGGATATTCAACGCGTCGGGAAGGACGACGCGAAGCCAATAGACGCCGTGGCGCGGCTCCGTTCAGCAACGGGGCGCCGTCGCGGAACTCACATTCACTTTCTGATCTCGACTCATGCGCAACACTATCATTGCCGGTAACTGGAAGATGAACACCAACCGTTCATCCAGCATCGCCCTTGCCGATGCGATCGTCGATGGGTTACGTGCGGAACATCTGGGCGATAATCTCGACATCGTCCTCTGCCCGCCGTTCGTTTTCATTCCGCTTGTCGGGGAGAGAATCAGAGGCGGGCGCATCAGGCTGGGGGCGCAGACGATGAACAACGAGCCGTCGGGGGCGTTCACCGGCGAGGTTTCGGGGGAGATGCTCCGGTCGGTGGACTGCGCCTACGTGATCGTCGGGCACTCGGAGCGGCGCACGATGTTCGCGGAGTCCGATCTCGATGTCTGCTATCGCGTCAATGCCGCGCAGGAGGTTGGGCTTTCGCCGATCATCTGCGTGGGGGAGACGATTGTCGAGCGGGAGAAGGGGCTGATGCGGGAGGTTGTGGAGCGTCAGGTGCGGACGGCGCTGGATGGGATTCTGGAGTTCGCGGCGCGGACATGCGCCATCGCGTACGAGCCTATCTGGGCCATCGGGACCGGCGAAAACGCCACGCCGGAACAGATCGAGGAGGCGCACGGGTTTATCCGGGAGATCATCGGCCAGATCTACACGCCGGAGGTGGCGGAGGATATCCCCATCCTCTACGGCGGCAGCATGAACGCCGGCAACGCCGCATCGATCCTTGCCCGGCCGGGCGTTGATGGCGGGCTTATCGGCGGCGCGTCGCTCGACGCGGCGAGCTTCGTCAGCATCGTCCGGGCTGCCGCGTCGCGATAAAATGTCGGGGGAGTCGGGGGCGGTTTGAAACCGCCCTCTACGTAATCGTTGCAATCGTTTCTCAATCACTGATATGCCGACAATCATTCTCGACGGAAACGGCCTGACGATCGATCAGGTCGTGCAGACAGCATACGATCCATCCATCACCATCGATCTCTCGCCTGAGGCCGTCGGGCTGATGAACGACTCCCGTCGCGTGGTGGATGAATGGGTGGACCGCGATGCCGTGGTGTACGGCATCACCACGGGGTTCGGCGAGTTCGCCAACGTGACGATCGGCCGGGATGATCTGACCCGGCTTCAGGAGAACCTGATCCGCAGCCACGCGGTAGGCGCGGGGGAGCCGATAGAGCCGGCGATCATGCGGGCGATGATGGTGCTCAGGATCAACGCGCTGGCAAAGGGGTTCAGCGGCATCCGCGTGGGGACGGTGCGGACGCTGATCGAGATGCTGAACAGAAATGTGATCCCGGTTGCCCCGGCGCAGGGATCGGTGGGCTCATCGGGCGATCTGGTGCAGCTTGCACATCTGGTGCTGGCGGCGATGGGGGAGGGGCGCGTCTGGCGCGATGGGCTGGTGGTGCCGTCCGGTCCCGAGCTGGATCGCATGGGAATCGCGCCGCTGAAGCTCGGGGCAAAGGAGGGACTTGCGCTGATCAACGGGACGCAGATGATGTCGTCGTTCGGCTGCGTTGCCCTGCATGCCGCGCAACGGCTGGCGCGCACGGCGGATGTGATAGCGGCGCTCTCGGTGGAGGCGTTGAAGGGGACCGACCGCGCGTACGATGCGCGTCTCCACGCCGTCCGCCCGCATCCGGGGCAGGGAAGGGTCGCGGCGAACATGCGCGCCCTGATGGCCGGTTCGGAGATCAGGGAATCGCACCGCCACGGCGACGACCGCGTGCAGGACGCTTATTCGCTCCGCTGCATCCCGCAGATCCACGGCGCCAGCCGCGATGCCATCGATTACGTGACGCGGGTGATGGAGATCGAGATCAACTCCGCCACCGACAACCCGCTGATCTTCGCGGCCGACGGGGAGCCGATCGAGGGGGGGAACTTTCACGGGCAGCCGCTTGCGCTGTCGCTCGACTTTCTGGCGATCGCCGCGGCCGAGCTTGCGAATGTCTCTGAGCGCCGCACCGAGCGCCTTGTCAACGGCGCGTTGAGCCGCCTTCCGCGCTTCCTGACGAGCAATGGAGGGCTGAACAGCGGGTATATGATCGCGCAGTATACAGCTGCCTCCATCGTGAGCGAAAACAAGGTGCTGGCCCATCCCGCCTCGGTGGACTCCATCCCCACATCGGCCAACCAGGAGGACCACAACTCCATGGGGTCGATAGCGGCGCGGAAGGGGCTGACGGTGGTTCGGAACCTGGCGAGCGTGCTGGCGGTGGAATATCTCTGCGCCGTGCAGGGGATCGATTTTCACGCTCCGCTGAAGGCCGGCGCCGGCGCCCAGCCCGCGCACGATCTGCTTCGCCGGCATGTCCCGCATCTCGATGAGGACCGTGCGATGTTCGAGGATCTCCAGACCGCGCAGCGGCTGATCGAGAGCGGAGAGGTGCTTGCCGCCGCGGAGAAGGGGCTTGGGGGGGAGGTCGGGTAGGGGGGATGAATTTTTTTTCGCGATCCGTGCGACACATTGAGATTCGGCGGGTCTTTCGTTCTATATTTGGACATAGTCCAAGTAAATTCGCACTCTTCGAGCATCCGGCTTCCCATACATGGCCGGCGTTCGTGGTGCGGATGATCGATCCCATTTCCATTGATCCGGACTAAGACAGCTATGAAGCCAGGAATCCTCCTTCCTCTCCTTCTGGCGGCCGCCCTGAGTGGCTGCACAATCTGCAACGGCGACGCGATGGTGGCGCCGGTATCACAGGAATACAGCGGCAGCAACGGGTATGTCATCCACAGGATCAGCGGGCCTCATGTGACCGTGGATTGCGAGAAGTCGAGCGTGGAGTTCGCCGATGCGTTCGGCCTGCAACGCGCCATCAGGCTCGATATCGGAAAGCTGGATGGGAAGCCGATGATCCTTCTGCTGGCGCTTCCGGGGAATTCCACGAGCGAGGGGGATTTCAAGTGGGTGCCGTCGGAGAAATCATCTCCGACCAATGCCTACCTGACGATCGGGGATGGGGAGGAGGTTGTCTACTCATCGAAGGGTGGGATGACCCAGATCGAAAAATTCGGATCGATTGGCGAATACGTGAGCGGATCATTTTCAGGGACGATCGAGGATAGCGAGCATCACGAGCTGGCGATTGACGGCAGGTTCAAGGCGGTGCGGGTGGAGTAGGCCCATCCATGATTCTTCCGCGATATCCTCAACTCAAACGATTCCGTCATGCTGATCCCCCGGAACCTTCCCTCCGCCAGGTCGCTCGCGGCGCTCATCCTTTGCTGTGCTGCCGTGGCGGGCCCCGTTACGGCACGCGCGCAGATGACATCCGGCGTGATCGGCGACCGCCCCGGCCAGATCACGCCGCTCTCCCGGAAGGGGGAGGTGCAGATCGCCTCGTCGGTGCAGATGGAGGGGGACCACGAGCTGGATGCATCAAGGATACGGCGACCGATCTACGATTATACATCGACGCTCCACCTCCGCGTGGGGATTGCATCGGCCACGGAGTTGCGGTTGGGCTGCCAGTATGGGCACACGTTCGAGAAGATGGATCGTTGCTACCGCCTGGATCAGGGGATCAGCAACGTTTCGCTCGGGACGAAGTCGAGGATCAGGGAGATGGATTCCGTGTTCCCTGAATTTTCGGTCTTCACCAACCTCCGGTTTCCCACGGGAACGGGGGACGGGCGGATCGGGACAGTGCTGGGAGGGCAGTTCCAGGCGGACTATACGGTGGGCGATGGGATAGGGCTGACGGGAAACCTCGGGTGCGAGTGGGAGATCTTCAGGCGATCCGTGCTGCTTACCTATACCGCGACCGCGGCGATCCCGCTGTTCGAGCGCTCCTCGATCTTCTTCGATCTGACCGGAGAGCATCCGGTCGGCTACTGCGAATCGCACATCCTGGACGCCGGGTTCACGTATCGGATTTCCAGCAGACTGCAATGCGATTTCGCGGGGGGCATCGGTTATTTCGGCGACGCGCCGACCTATCTCTTCTTTACCGGTATCTCCTGTATTCCATGACGGCCGCCGAATCTGAAAGGCCATGAACGGCCCGCGCTTCGGCGGATTTTTTTGAACGGAATTTTATTTGGATTCGATCTAAGTCCATATCTAAGGGCCTGGAGCCGATATCCCGCACGATCCCTTCAATGCGCCAGCCGCCCATTCTGTGGCTTGATTCAGGCCTCCGCCGCATCCTTCCCGCATGTCATATGCGGATCGCGGCTTATGAGGGCTTCAGCAGATCCTTATCCCAATCATCAGAGGAGCATCGGGAATGAAATCTTGTCAGCGTACATCCCTTGCCGCGCTTCTCCCACTACTGTCGCTGCTGGCCGCCACCCCGGGCCTGGCGCAGTCCGGGAGGATCGAGGGTCGCGTGGTTGATATCGAGACACAGGAGCCCGTCGTGGGGGCCTCCATCAAGCTCGATGGAACGTCCAGGGGGACGATAACATCCTCCACCGGCGCGTTCACATTATCAAATCTCCCCTCCGGCGAACTGATACTGGTGGTGAAGGGGCTTGGGTTCAAGGGGGACCGGCGGACGATCTCCGGGAGCGGTTCCGGAACCACCCGCGTCACCATCGAGCTGGTCTCCGAGCCGATCATCGGCCAGGGGGTGACGGTCTCCACCGAACGCTCCAGCAGCTATGTGCCGCGCATCGGCTCCACGGCGACGAAGACGATGACGCCGATACGGGACATCCCGGCATCGATCGTCGTCATCCCCTCCATCGTCCTCAAGGATCAGGGGGCCGGCACGCTGGATCAATCGATCGGCAACGCAAGCGGCATCACCCAGAGCAGCCAGAGCAATTACGGGTTCTTCAACAACTACGTCGTGCGCGGGCTTCGGCTCCGGTTCCTCCGCGACGGAGTTCCTGACGGTCCCACCACCAACGGCTACGCCCGGACGCTGACCGATGTGGATCACGTCGAGGTGCTGAAGGGGCCAGGCTCGGCGGTGTACGGCAGCAGCGAGCCCGGAGGGACGATCAACCTTGTGACCAAGCCGGCTCCATCGCATCCGGCCCTTTCGGTCTACCAGTCGGCGGGGAGCTTCAGCGCCTTCAAGACCGTTGTGGACGCGGGGGCGCCGATCGCGACCGACGTATTGAATGGGCGGGTCAGCTTCGGATATCAGACCAAGGCGGGCTATCGCGGGCTGGAGAACAAGACGCTGGAGATCCTCCCATCGCTCACCTGGCTTCCCGCGAAGGACCAGACGCTGACCGCATCGTTCGACTATCGAAAGATCGATCTGGTGGCCGATACCTACGGCATCCTGCTGCGCGGCCATTCGGTGCTGGACGTGTCGACCGAATCGCGTTACTACACGCCGTTCGGCACCACCAACCAGAAGGTGATACGGGGAGCGCTGCTCCACACCGCCAGGTTCTCCGATGCCTTCTCGCTGCGGAGCGATGTCACGGTTCTTCATCGCGATCTCTACCTGCTTCGCAACGCGGGGGGAACGCTGGTGGGGGATACGCTTTCGGCGCGCAGGCTCAGGCAGCAGACTGATAACGCGTCCGATATCATCGCGCAGATCGAGCCGACGCTGAAGGTCACCACCGGGTTCATGGAGCATCTGCTGCTGGGGGGGCTGGAGTTTGATCGCAGCTCCATCAAGGCTGTCAGAAGCACTGCGAATCTTCCCAGCATCGTCAATGTGGAGGTGCCGGTGGTGCCGGAGACCTCGATGGACAAGCTGACGTTCAAGGGGGATTTCGATCGTGATATCACGATCGGCCAGTACGGCGCATATCTCCAGGATCAGGTCACGATCACCAACGGGCTGAAGGCAAGGGTGGGGGCGCGCTGGGATCAGTTCGTGGTGGACGATATCCACAACACCGACACGCTGGGGGCCTCCCGTTCCGATGGGCGCCTGAGCGTGCAGGGAGGCATCGTCTATCAGCCGGTCGAGGAGCTGTCGCTGTACGGCGGCGTGGCGCGGGGAAATCTCTCGACGGTCTCCACGGAATCCAACCGGATATCGGAGCCGGAGAACTCCACGCAGATCGAGCTGGGAGGGAAGCTGGCGCTGCTCGAAGGGCTGTTGAACGTCAACGCGACGGTGTTCGATGTGAAGCGCGAGAAGTTCAACGTCACGATCGGCACGGAACTGCTTCCGGTTGGGGCACAGCGGACGCGGGGTCTGGAGCTGGACATCGCCGGCCAGCCGACGACATCGTGGGGCTTTACAGCCAACTACGCCTATTACTCCGCCCAGATCACCAGCAACCCGGCCGATACCGGCTCGGTCGGCAAGCAGCCCGTTGGGGTGCCCGCAAGCTCGGCGGGGCTCTGGACAAGCTACAGGTTCACCGATGGATTTCTGAAGGGGCTTGGCTTCGGCGGCGGCGTGACCTATCGCGATGAGTTCTTCTTCGACGCTCACAACACGACGACGATTCCATCCTACCTGACCGCCGACGCCACGATCTTCTATCGCCAGGGGTTGTACGAGCTGCAGCTCAACGCCAACAACCTCACCGACGCCGTGTATTACCGTAACGGCGTCAACGCCGGCGTGCTTCCGGGCGATCCCAGGAGCCTTCAGGCCAGCGTCCGCATCAACCTCTGATACGTAGTGAAAGCACTCCGTCGCCTGCGTGTCTCGTGCCGGCTTCCAGGCATGGTCGGCCGTCACGAGCACGCGCGAGGCGACGCCTCCGGCATATTCCATGGTTTCAACAAGCGCATTGTACTGATATGAACCGGAAGTTCTTCGCAATCCATTCGTGGCTCGGCCTGATCGGCGGGATATTCATTCTGATCCTGACGATGGCCGGATCGCTGCTGCTGTTCGCGCCCGAGATGGAGGGGGATCTCCCCACCGTGACCAATATCCGCGGCGGCGCCCGGCTTCCGCTGGACACGCTGGTTGCGGCCGTCAGGGGACGCTATCCCGACGGGGCCATCTCCGGCTTCCGGTCGTTTCCGGAGCGGGAGGACCGCCCGTATACGATCGCGATGAACCGTGGAGGGGGCCTCAGGATGGTCCTGATCAGCCCCTACTCGGGGGAGATCATCCGCCTTGTCGATTTCGAGGAGACGTTGCCGCGGAAGCTGCTGGCGCTTCACAGGAGCCTCTTCAACCGGCCGTGGGGGGAGCTGTTCGTGGCGCTGTTCGGGGTTGTCCTGCTCCTTTCGACGATCACGGGGGCGGTCTTCTACCGGCGCGCCATCCTCAACGTTTTCCGGCATGGTTTCCGGCTGCGTCCGCGGCATCTGATTGCCAACGTGCATACCACAGTCGGCGTGCTGGCCCTTCTCTTCAACCTGGTGATGGCGGGGACCGGGATTTATCTGATCTGGCCGGTGTTCGGGAGGATTCTTGGCGGCGAGAAGAGAGATGCGCGACCCGCCGTCGTAAAGGGGTATGGATCGATCGACAGCATGGTGGCGGAGTCGCGGCGGGTGCTGCCCGGCTTTCAGCCGACCGGGGTGATGTTTCCGCAGGGGAAGGAGTTGCTGGTCAGGGTGATGGGGACGATGGCGGGGACATCGGTTTTTCTGGGGGAGGGGAGCAGCTCGGTGACATTCACGGCTGATGGGGCTGTGAAGGAATCGGTGGATATCGGCGCGGCCCCCTTCAGCGTCCGGCTGGACAAGGTCATCCGCGCGGTTCACTTCGGCGGGAGGTGGCCGTTGCCGGTCCGGCTTCTCTATCTGCTGGGGGGGCTGGCTCCGGGCGTCCTCTCGATCAGCGGGTTTTTCCTCTGGCGGCGGCGGAACCAGCGCGGCGAACGGCGCGCGGATCATCTGCCGGTTGTGCTTCAACCGCGCGAGGAGATGGTGGAGCAGGTTATAAGCTGATATCTGAAGGATTGAATCGCCACCGATCCCGGTTGCGGCGGCCTGAGGGGGACCGTCGCTGAGAGTGAAGGGACATCGGGAGCGGGGGTGATTCGATTGGAGGTGGACCCGCCGGCATGGTGTTGTTCCGAGGCCGGCCGGCGGGGAATCGGGGGCGGGAGTGCTGTTGCGATTCCGGTTTATGGTTATGGAAAGGCCAGATCGGAGACTCCATCGTCGCGGCAATCCCCCCTCGACACCTCCTGTAACAGTTTTGGCATTCGAAAAATCGCCTTGTGGTTGTGTATGTGCCCCTTCGCCGCTATCTTTGTGGTTCTTCCTGAAAAATCAATCTAATTCTGTCCTTCTGACAGGGAGCAAAAAGAAGTGTTGACTCCAGAAAAGATGACGGTCTCGGCGAAAGAGTCGGAGGTCGAAAAGCAATGGTGGGTGGTGGATGCCGATGGGCAGACGCTTGGTCGTCTGGCATCGCAGATCGCCACGATCCTGCGTGGAAAGCACAAGCCGCTCTTTACTCCGCATATCGATTGCGGTGATTTCGTGGTCGTCGTCAATGCCGACAAGATCGCGATCGCAGCATCGCGCGCCGTGCAGAAGATGTACGTGCATCATACCGGCTATCCTGGCGGGCAGCGCCATACCAGCTTCCGGGATATGAATGAAAACCATCCGGAGCGGGTGATCGAGCTGGCGGTAAAGCGGATGCTTCCGAAGAACCGTCTCGGGCGCCGTATCATCACCAAGCTGAAGGTGTATGCTGGCGATCAGCATCCGCACCTGGCGCAGCAGCCGAAGCAATTAGAACTCAAGTATAAGTAATAACGATAGGATCAATGGCACATTCCATCATCGTCGGACGTCGCAAGAACGCGGTGGCTCGCGTCTACCTGACGCCGGGCTCCGGGAAGGTCACCGTCAACGGACGTGAGTTCGAGAACTACTTCCCCGACGGCTTCGATCGTCAGGTCGTCCTCTCGCCGCTTCACACCGTGGAGATGGTCGATCGCTTCGATATCCATGCAAACGTGCATGGGGGCGGCCATGCCGGCCAGGCCGGCGCGGTTCGTCACAGCATCGCCCGCGCCCTCGTGGAGATCGACGAGACGCTGAAATCGGCGCTCCGTCACGGCGGCCACATGACCCGTGATCCTCGTATGGTTGAGCGGAAGAAGTACGGCCAGAAGAAGGCCCGTAAGCGCTTCCAGTTCAGCAAGCGCTGATCCGTCCGCCAACGCCAGCATTCCGATTGCGGGTTGACTCCTCAGAAGGTCAATCCGCAATCTGTATTATGGAGAAGATGCTACCACGCTCCGATATGCCTGATGGCACGTCGGACGGCCTCTTCCCAGGGTTCCCGTCAAACGCATTACGTCAATATCAATCGCGCATACCTCCCGATCGCTCGTGTGTGCCCGCCGGAAACTCCGCGGGTTGGCGAGCCGAGATGACGGAGGTAGAGGATGCAGCAACACAAACCCTTAATCAACGCAGAACATGCCGTACGTACAGATCGAAGACCTGCTGGCCGCGGGAGCACATTTCGGCCACCTTACCCGTCGCTGGAATCCGAGGATGCGCCCGTACATCTTCATGGAGCGGAACGGAATTCATATCATCGATCTGATGAAGACCCAGGGTCTTATCGATGAGGCCCGCAACGCTGCCGAGAAGATCGCGGCGGACGGCAAGCGGATTCTCTTCGTCGGCACCAAGAAGCAGGCGCGCGACGTTGTCCGCGTGGAGGCCCTCCGTATCGGCGCCAACTACGTCACCGACCGCTGGCTGGGTGGGATGCTTACCAACTTCGCCACGATCCGCAAGTCGATCAAGCGGCTTCAGACGATCGAGAAGCAGGAGAACGACGGGACGATCGACAACTTCACCAAGAAGGAGCGCCTGATGATCTCGCGCGAGAAGGAGAAGCTCCTCCGCGTGATGGGCGGCATCGTCGATATGAACCGCCTTCCGGGCGCGCTCTACATCGTCGATATCAAGAAGGAGCACCTCGCCGTCAAGGAGGCCAAGACGCTTGGCATCCCGGTGATCGCGATTGTCGATACCAACACCGATCCGGGCGATGTCGATTTCCCGATCCCCGCCAACGATGACTCGTTGAAGACGGTTGCGCTGATCACCAAGGTGATCGCCGACGGTATCGCGCTTGGACGCGAGGCCAGCCGCGCCAGCCAGATCGAGAACATGTCCGCCGACGATCGTGAGATGAAGGAGTCGGGCACGGAGAATCGCGAGGATGTGGGCGCGCGCACCCGTCGTCGCTCCCGTACCCGCCGTGGTGAGGAAGGTGCTCCGGCCGGCGTTGGAGCCGAGGGAGAGGACTTTACCCCGCCGGAAGCAAAGGCGCCCGAGGCACAGCCGGAGACCACCGGACAGACCGAGGGAACCAGGAGCAATACCGAGGCAAGCGCCGGAGCATAATCCCCATGTGGAATCCATCCGGCTCCCCGCCGGATGGACTTATGGATCGAGCCTTATCCGAGCGGCGTCTGCGGCCATCAAGAGTTGCGGCGCCGTTCTGCGAACCAGTGACTGTTACATCAATCAGGTGATATATCATGGCAATTTCAGCACAAGACGTTAAGAGCCTGCGCGACCGTACGGGCGCCGGCATGGCAGACTGTAAGAAGGCGCTCGAAGAGGCCAATGGCGATATGGACGGAGCCATCGAGGTTCTTCGCAAGAGGGGCGCCGCCACCGCAGCAAAGCGCGCCGACAAGGCCGCCAACGAGGGCGTGATCGCAACCGCGATCTCCGCCGATCGTTCCCGCGCCGCGATGGTCGAGGTCAACTGCGAGACCGACTTCGTCGCCCGCAACGAGGAGTTCAGCACCTTTACCCGGAACCTTGCCGAGTATGTCCTGAACAACAACCCGGACAGCATGGATGAGCTGATGGCCGGCGAGATCGAAGGGAAGAGCGTGCAGACGTGGCTGAGCGAGCTGCTTGGCAAGTTCTCCGAGCGTATCGAGATCAAGCGCTTCGATGTTGTGAAGACCGATGGCGGCTTCGTTGCCGACTATGTCCACAACGGCGACAAGCTCGGCGTGCTCGTGGAGTTCTCCGGCTCCGGCGATTCCGAGAAGGTCGCCTCGGTCGCCCGCGATATCGCGATGCAGGTCGCGGCGATGAACCCCTCCTATGTCCATCGCGATGAGGTTACCGAGACCACGCTCGAGAAGGAGCGCGAGATCTATCGCCAGCTCGCGATCAACGAGGGAAAGAAGCCGGAGTTCGCCGACAAGATCATTGCCGGCCGTCTGGAGAAGTATTTTGCCGACAGTTGCCTCATGGAGCAGACATTCGTGAAGGACTCCTCGAAGATGATCCGCGATATCCTCGCCGACTTCAGCAAGGATCTTGGATCGGATGTGAATGTGGTTCGCTTCATTCGCTTCAACCTGGGCGAGCAGGCCGGCAAGTAAGCCTGGCAGTGTGTCCTGGCAGGGCCTCCTTTAAAGGGCCAACTGCCCATCCTGTCAAGAGCTTATGCGGCGCGCGTCAATCGCCGCTGAATACATCAATCGGTTTCAGAGTCCCGTGACCCTCGATGGTCGCGGGACTTTTTTTGTACCTTTGCGCGCCGCGAACGGGGGGACGCCGTTTCCGCCGGAGCGGCGCATCGGGGCTGACAGCCTGTACGGTTGCCGGCCGATTGGAGGGCTTCGATTCACGGGCCGATGGCCTATTCCGTTATCAGAGAGTAGAAAGGAAATTTCAATGGTCCCACGATACAAGCGGGTGCTTCTGAAGCTCAGTGGAGAGGCGTTGATGGGTGATATCGGCTACGGCATCGATGCCGCCATGCTCGATACATTCGCCGGTGAGGTCCGTTCGATCCATGAACTTGGCATCGAGATCGGCATTGTGATCGGCGGGGGGAATATCTATCGGGGCGTCCAGGCGATCGCCGAGGGAATTCACAAGGTCACAGGCGACCATATGGGGATGCTGGCAACGGTCATCAACGCCCTGGCGCTTCAGAACGCTCTGGAGAAACATGGAGTGACCACGCGATTGCAGACCGCGATCAAGATGGAGCAGATCGCCGAGCCGTTCATCCGTCGCCGGGCGGTGCGCCATCTGGAAAAAGGTCGCGTGGTGATCTTCGGCGCCGGCACCGGCAACCCATATTTCACAACCGATACAGCCGCCGCGCTCCGCGCCATCGAGATCGACGCAGATACGCTGATCATGGGGAAAAATGGTGTCGATGGCATCTACGACGCCGATCCGCGTGTGGTGCCCGATGCCCGCCGGTTCACCTCGATCAGCTATCGCGAAGTACATGAACGGAACCTGCGCGTCATGGATCTTACGGCCATAACTCTCTGCCAGGAGAACAAGCTGCCGATTCTCGTCTTCAACATGGGCGTTTCCGGAAACCTGAAGCGACTGGTGCTGGGGGAGGATATCGGCACGGTGGTTGGCGAGCACGCTTCGGTGGTACATGAAGGTTGATATGGCCCTTCCCGAACCTGCCTTAAGAACTTCAACGGCGTAGACAGTTGAGCACGCTCGATCTTTTCGGGGATATCGAACAATCCGGGTCGGGGAACGTCCGGTTTGAGCCTTCGGGTCGTCGGATTACCGTGGCGCGGGGGACTTCCCTGCTGGAAGCAGCGCGGGCGGTGGGCCTGCCGGTGGCGCAATCGTGTGGCGGGTTTGCCATCTGCTCCTGGTGCCGCATGCAGGTGCTCTCCGGTTGGGAGAATCTTTCACCGATCGAGCCACCGGAAGCCCGGCTGATTCAGCGGGAGCAGTTTGCGGGGAACGAGCGGGCAAGCTGTCAGGCGGAAGTGCGGGGGGATGTGACGGTGACCACCAGGTACTGGTGAGCGGGGCGCGAAGGCTCCAGGAATGTGGCCGGCGGGGCTTTCACGCGGCGGCATGAACTATACTCTCGGAATAACAGGCGCCTCCTTCGGCAATGATGTCGGATGAGGCGCTTGGCGTTTGGGGAGGATGCCCGATGATATGATGCGGCCGGGAAATCGGCCACCGCCTTTGGCACTCGATGAAATCAGATGTCTTACACCATCACCAGCCTTCCCTGGGCTCCGACCTGAACTCACTGCTCCAATTATGTCATGGACGTTGCGCCCTATCGGAATCTTTCCGAATGGTGACTCAGTGTGGGATGAAGTTCAGGATGCTCGAGCCATCATGGACTTCATCCGGCATCTACCGTTTCAGCCCCATCAGGGCGAACCGGTTGCAGCATCGCCACTTGGATGATCTCAAGCTCCAGCGGAGCGTACAGTGCTTCATAAAGGCTGGGATGGTTCGCTCCTCTGGAGCTTGCGTAGGAAATGGGAGCATCGGTACTACAACCGGCGCGCTCCCACGGAGCTTGAGGAGTAATGAAGGGATCGTCTCGATCGATGATTATTCAGCATAGTGATGCTACGTGAAAATGCCGTAGCGTCGCTATTAATCCTTTGTGAGATGGGCTGATTATTATGATGTACTGATTTTTCATGCAGTCAATCGAAAATCAGCTTCGCGCAATCATCGTGAGAGATTGAAGTAAACCGGGATATCGGGAAAATATCTGGAATAGATCAACGTCAACTATATACTGGAATACATCCACGTTAATTGTATTCTGGGATCAACGTTAATCAAGGGATAATTACAATGTCTGGAACTCGAAGGCCATTATTACGATGGCCCAAGCTACTGCTTGCTCTGATCTGTGGGATTATTTTCATGCTTGCGACCTGTGATACGTCGCAGGCACAATATATTGATGCCGACCAGTTTGTCATGCATCAGCCCGTACCGGATACCGCCGTGTCCGTTCGTGAGATATACGGTGTCAACCCCGGTGAATTCTGGATCGGCTCCTATTGGGGGGTCAGGTCGGATGACTATAACTGGAGTCATTTGTGGTCGTTCCTCAACACCATGAATATTAAAATCGTGGAATGGCGGGAATCACCTGTATACCATGCTATGGACTCACTTATCGATGCCGCGAACGGTCGTAGTGGCGGCGGTGTATGGGATCAGCGTGTCATTGCGTGCTATGGCCTGAACAATCTTGCCGGCTTTGCGCGCCAGGTTGTCTTCTTTCCCTGGGATACCGTGCAATCCTATTATTGGCAATGCAGGTTCAAGACGATCGACTCGGGGATGGGTGTCAAGAGCTATAATCCGTCTTCCGCCATGAGTGATATCTATGGTCATCAGGCCACGGAGATGGTGTATTCAAGCTCGAACACGACGGCAAACGACACCGTCGCGAAGCGCATTGTATTTGGATATGATCCGACCGTACATCTCTATCGATATTTCGTAAAGGGATCCGCTTATCTTGACAGCGCGGAGAATTCGAGCGCAATGTATGACAGGAATGATCTGGATTATGGTAACCATCGTAATCTTTATATGGTACTCAACGCGCATTTGTTCGATCCGGTAAGTGGCGGAGGTGGCGGTGCCAGTAATAGTGATCCCGTACTCGCAATCGATATCTATACCGAGGTCCCCAAGGGAACCAAATATAAATCATCTTCCGCGCCGGCCACCGCTGATAACACCAACGATCGGGAATTTCTCTACAAAACGATTCTCGTTACCAAGAGCGATCTTGCTCCCGTGGATATCGTCCCGGATTATAATAAATACAGGGTGCTATCCTATAAAGTCGATCTTTTTCAAGATCCTGTAAGCGGATCGTACGGCCCGTTCTGCGATGAAAACAGCGCGCATCGGATGGATATGCGCGTCCGATGGGTCGGCACCGAGAAGGTCGCGCTCAGGAGCATTGCGTTGGAGGATGAGATGTCGCATCTCCTTTTTGCCCGCAATGGCGATGGTGCTACCGAGCGGCAGACTATTGTGGACGAAGTCGATCGTGTCATGAAGGGGCCCAGCGGCACCGACAATACGAGAACCGGAAAGGTTACCCGCTTTTACACGGGTGATGAATCGGGGAATACAAGGGTCGCCGGCTATAATTACCTGGACTCGCTCATTTACCGCCGGTATCCCGAGCAGTACGGATCGGCCGCCCATGACAGCGCGGTGCGTGGAACGCGGGCATGGCGGGCCTTTTCGGGAGATGATCCCTACATGTCCAGCGCAAACGAGATCGGCGTGGAGACATACCCATCGTATGGTTACAAGTTTGCTTATTCCGTGAGCGATCGATATCCGCTTCCCGCATATGTCTGGAATGTTCCCACCATCAGGCAGCATAACGGTGGGCGGTTCGGCATTCTGGAGCTGGCTCTCGATCCCAATAATCCAAGCGCCGCGCGCGACAGCATCGAACTTTATTCGAAGGCCGAGCAGTACTGGTCGCTCGGGTTTTATACGCGCGATTCGCTCAAGGACGTGGAGTATGCCTGGATGGTCAATAAACTCGGCCATGCGGCATGGGCGGGGCGGCGCACTGGGCGCAGGCTGATTCAGTGGCCCGGCGTGCATATCTCGGGCGCGCTTCACTGGGTGACCGATGAGGCCAATCCTTCGTATGCTCGTCTTGATACCGGAATTGTCCATCTCCCGGATGCGGCCGAGATACGCACGAATGTTTCTCTCGGGCTTTGCTACGGAGTTTCCGGAGTGCATTATTCATTTGCGGGGTTTGCGCCGACAAATTTTGCGCCTGCATCTGCAAGCCTGCATCTGCCAAGTGCTCCCACCGCGCAGCTCTACAATTGGGATAATGATTTCGGTTTTATGGGAGTCCACCTCAGCGATTCCATGGATCGCGCCTTGCCACTGATACTTACTCCGCCGGGACCCGCCGCCATTACTATCCCTGATTTCTATATCGGCTTCGGGGTACGCATGCGTGAGATCCGAAACATTGATTCATGGCTCACCCGGATCGGCCCGGAAATCATGAAGCTGCGCTGGCGTGAGGGTTACTCGATCCATACCACCGTTGCACAGCCCACTTTCAGCGGTCCGCCGCAGTATCCCGCGCGTCTGTTGCCATCCAACGATATCGTGACGGCCGTCACCGCTCAGGATCGATTCGGAAAGCAGGACCCGGCGCAATTCACATTCGTCGAGCTGGGCTTTTTCGACAGGCATCATGGTGCTGACAGCAGCGATCATATGCTCGATACCAATTACGTGTTTGTTGTCAATCGCCGGACGTTCGAGCGGCCAACGGATGTCGATTCCACCACGGCGCTGGGACATCTTATGGACAGCCTCGCCGAGACGCGGACGATCAATCTCAAGCTCAATCTGACTCACCCGGATGGCGGTCACTATAATTTCGTTCGCGTAACGGAAATCCAGCCGGATGTTACGCCGCTGCCGTGGACCGGAGTGGCGCGCCATACGCTCGATACCATTCTCAATGGCGACAGTGTTGTTGCGCTTACGCTTCGTCCGGGCGGTGGTTCTCTGCTTCGTATTACCTATGCTCCGTCAACCAACGAGTTTACCGGCGGGGATATCCGTTTCAGCAGCCAGAGAAAAATCGTTTTCGACGGCCGGCGGTATCATGCCTGCTATTACAAGCGTGTTAATTTCCTGAGGCCGCTTCAGGGTCCCATAGGGGTCAAAAAGCAAACCTCCAGCAACGATGAGGAGGTTTTCTACCGGCGCTCCGAGCCGATGTATGATACCATCGGCGGAATTCGCTGGGAGCCCACCGAATATCTCCTGTCGGATACGACGTTCGTCGATTCGCTGTCGATTCAGCAGAGGTTTCCTTCGATCACCGTCCGCCTGCGTACCAATTCCTCCAAAACGGACACGGTGGCAACCGTGGTCTGGTCCGGCTATGGCGGGCCAACCGCTCGAAATGTCTATCTGCGGAACATCGTATCCAGCGGCACTACGGTCGGGGTTGCACAGGGGCCTGAAACCGTGGCGCGGGTTGCCGGATCGATCGATACGCTCTGGGCAATGCCGGTGGTCAGCCGCCTGTTTGGAGGCGACATGATCGCCTGGGCGGATTCCGCATTGGGCATCCGCTCACGGCTGCGGCGTCTGGGAGGAGGAGCCAACTGGTGGCAGCCCTCGGCTACCGGCGTGCTTTATACGCCGATCACGAACGTTGCGCTGGCCGGCACGCAGCCCGCCGGATTCTCGACCGCCCCGACCATGCCGGCATTCGCCCATGTCGTCAATGATTCGAATATCGGCATTGCATGGCAGCGGATGATTGTCGGGGCCAGTCGCACTGAAATTCAGTATGGCCGGCTGCTTCACAAGGTTATTGCGGGGACCGATCAGGTTGGCGTCTTCAACCAGCGTGTGATCAGCCAGGGGGAGGATAAGATGAACGTTCACCCCTCCCTGGATGCAACGCAGGATGTCTGGCATGAGCTGCATGAGGGGATTACGTGGGAGAGCATCGAGAACATAAGCTTCTTTGGCTTTCATGCAATGCGGACCTGGGTTCATTTCAGCAGCCTGAATACGATCATGCCCGGCGCCACCAGCCAGTGGACCGACAACAAGCTTCTGGTGGAGGGCCCGATGACTGCTTCCGGCCTGGTAAGCGAGTACGTCTATCCCAACACGTCATCCCTCAACGAGCGGGATACGGCGCTGGCGCATCAGGATGCTCTGATTCATTTCGGGCTGGTGATGTCCAAGACGGGATCGCATGGAATGCGGCAGGCAATCCAGCACTACGCCATTCACGAGGCCGCCACGGTTTATAACTATTCCGTCGGCGGATGGCATCCGAATGGCGCCGCCTCCCCTGTGCGTCAGCCGTTGCGCGAAGTAGCTCTGTATGAGACGACAACCGCATCGTTCCCGCCGCTCACCACCTCCCGGCAGTTCTTCGCGAAGACGCGACCGACGGGGTATACGGCGGTTGGACGGCAGACAAACCTGCGGATCAATGACTCCCTTCGTACCGGGGTCAGCCTGCGACTGCACGATGTGTGGTTTGCGGACGATGATGCGGCGGGGGGCGTGGCGATGATCTCCTACCCGGATTCCGTCAGGTTCGTCGACAGCCTTCCGCAGGTCCGGTCGTTGATGAGAACCGGATATTTCCATGCTCACGATTCGACGACGATCGGTTGCCAGTTGTTCGAAGCTCTCTACGGGGATTCGGCCACATACGCCCCCTATCCCGTCGATGTCATTGCCGAACTGGTCGATTCGGCCAGCGGTTCGGTGAAAGGCCAGTTGGATTCATTCCGGCTGACATCGGTGGCGATCTTCAACGATACCACCGTATCGAAGACGTATGATCTTATCTCCGGAACCTATTATGTCCGTATGCGAATTCAGCCCGTGAATACGCTTCCGACAGTTACGGTAACCGGAGTGTCACGCTTTCCGACGGTTGAAGTTGGAAGCATGGTCGATGGCCCGATCCTTCCGCGGCTCCGCCGCATCGACAGGGTGACCGGCGAGCTTGGCCGGATGTCGTTGCAGCCCAACCCGGTGTCGGATCATGCCGAGATCTTCTTCTCGATCCCGGATCGCGAGGATGTCTCGATGACGATTTACGACGGCGGCGGACGGCGTGTCGCGCAGCCCATCGAGACAACAATGACCGAGGCGGGCCGATACGTGCTGGATATCGATTGCCGGGCGCTTCTGCCGGGCGCCTATCTGGTCGAGTGCCGCTATGGCGGGAATCGCATGGTGGAGAAACTGGTGATCGTCCGGTAAATCACCGGCTCGTCGCCATAAGAATGCGCCCCCTTCGAATCATATCGGAGGGGGCGCTGTTGTTTTCGGGCGCAATGTTTCAGCATTGGGGGATATCTACCCATTCCTCCGCCTTTCGAGGGCATCCGCCAGCGCCTTCTCGAATGCCGTATACTGCCGCTCGGAATCATAAGTCTCCACGATGAAGCGCCGCGCCCGTTCCGCAAGCGTCGCGCGAAGCTCCGGGTTGCGATAGAGCCTGACGATCCCTTCGGCGATCGCCTCGGCATTTGCCGGCTCCACGAGAAGCCCCGTCTCCCCATCGATCACGATCTCCGGCACGCCGCCGGCGTTTGTGGCGATAACCGGGACGCACATCGCCATCGCCTCCTGAAGCACCATGCCGAAGGTCTCCGAATGGGATGCCAGGACAAACAGATCGAGCGCGCCGTAGGCGAAACGCGGGTCGTCCGCAAAGGGGAGAAGCTGAACCCGCTCGGCAAATGGAAGCGCGTCGCGGAGCGCATGCAGTTCGGCGATATACTCGCTGGAATCTCCCGGCCGCTCGCCGATGAGCAGAGCGTTGAGCGTCCCCGATAGTTCCGGCTCGCGCTTCGCCGCTATTCCCAGCGCCCGCAGAAATTCCCGCTGCCCCTTTCCCGGATTGAACCCGCCGACGATTCCCACGGTAAAGCCGGTGGCGGCCACCGATAACCGGGACCGTGCCTCCCGGCGGTCGATGGCGTCGGGGGAGAACCGGGCCGTGTCGATGCCGTACGGTATCACGCTGATGGTTTCGGGGGCGATGACGGTGTTGGCGGCCAGCTCATCGCGACCGCGGCGGGTGATTGCCACGCAGCCATCCAGTCGGCGAAAGACCTTGTTGTGGAACCAGTCGTGCTTGTCCAGGCCGGACTGCATCTGCTGGTAGAGGACCACGGCGATATCGCGTCCGGCGGCGATCATCGCGGTGGAGAGATCGCGCGTGCGCGCCACGAGAATCAGCTCGATCTCCTCGCGCTGGAGGACGATGTTCAGCTTGCGCGCTGCCGGGAGATCGAGATAGGGGAGCGTGGGGGCGATTCTGTCCACGGGAAGCCCAAGGGCCTCGGCCCTGGCGATCAGATCGGGGGCGTCCGGCAGCACCGATATCACATGATGTCCCCGCTCGCGCAGCTCGGCGCCACGCCGCAGCGTCGCCAGCTCAAGACCTCCGACAGTTCTGGAAAAACATACCGTTGCAACGCGCATCGGGGTATCGGTAAATAATCTTCGTTCAAAACAAGGGTGTCCGTTCCGCTCCGGCTGCAAAAGTACGGTTTGGGCGGCGACGGCGTATCCGGAAATCGGAAAAAGAAGATGAATTCCGGTTCGTGGCCGCGGCGGGCGGGGAGCGGCCGTCCGTAGTAGAAAAATACATCGCGCGCCGGGCCTTCATCGTATTTTATTCCGCTGATACCGGAGGCCGGTGGCCCCCATCGTCTGGCCTCGCTTTTCGACCGGCAATCCGCGCGCGGCGCATCGCGCGTTTCATGAAGATATCGACGGCAATGCTCTATCGTATCCTCTTCGGAATCATCGTGACAATCCTTCTTGTGGCGCTCTGCTCGTGCGCCACCGGATCGAACGACGGCGGGCGCACCTCCGATACGCTCCGGCCCGCTTCCAGTCAGGCGGCCGTTGCCCGCCCGCGCCGGCTTGTGCTGGGCGGTTCCGAGGCCCGCGACAGCGCCGCCATCATCACGCCGTTCTTCGTCGATCAGGCGATCCGCCAGACGATCGATTCCATCCCGTCGGCCGGATACGTTACCATCAACTTCCGCGACTCGCTGGCCGACGCCGCGGTCGCGGAGGGAAAGAAGGGGGTTCCGATCGAGGAGCTGGCGAAGCGATTGAACGTGGACGGCGTCGTCTTCACGCGCGCCGCCCGCTTCAGCAATGTGCTGGCCGTCGAGCTGCGCATTGTCGATCCCGCCAGCGGCCGGGCCATCTTCCGCGATATCTCCTTCAGCATGATCCGCTATCGCGATACCGCCGGGACCATGTTTCTGGGACCGGCTCTCTACGATGCCGTCAGGAAATCGCTCTATAAATATTTCGGCGTGGCGCACAACGAGGCGATGCCCGTTGTCACGGAGCCGCTGGTGGTGTCCGGGCTGGTGATCGCGAAGGACCCGAAGCTCGGGCGGATTGCGACGGAGCGTCAGGATATGGCCTCCGAGGGGGTGAAGGCGCTTGGGGAATATGCGCGGATCAACGTGCCGGAGCTGGTGGCGCTGGATTACGAATCGCGGCGCGAGATCTTCCGTACCGTCAATATCCTGGCCGTTGAGGATTACGCGCCGATGGCGGGGCTGGAGCGCCGGGCGCTCTTCAACATCGGCATCGATCGATTCCTGACCGGGATCGTCACGCCGCTGCCGGGCGATCAGGTCGGGCTTCGGCTGGAACTGCGGAGCATCACATCGGCAAACACCGATTCGCTCGTGGACCATGCCGATACGGTCATCGCCACATCCGCTTTTCAGACATCGACGGCGCGGAGGGATTTCGTGGTGACATGGATCGATCTGGCCGAAAAGCTCTACCCGCGCGAGGCGGACCGGCTCCGCAATGAGTACGCCGCGGAGCTGGAGCGGCGCGCAAGCTCCGGGACAAAGTAACGCACTGGCTCAATAAGGGTGAGATGACCTCATGGAAGATGCATCAACAGGCTATGACTCGCTCCCTCGGATGAGGGTTCCGATCACCGGCGACACGATCGATGTGATGGTCTGCAAGGGCTTCAGCGGCGAGATCGTCAGGGCCACGATCATGGTGGATGATATCGTGGAGCGGGCGCTGCCGCTGATCGCCGACCAGATCCATTACTATTCGCCGGATTATGAGAAGATCGGGCTCTATAACATGACCAGGGATTTCGAGTACAGGATGACCGATCGCTTCGGCGAGAAGGGAACCATGCAGGGGGATCTCCTCTTCATGGCCGACGGGCAGGCCTGCCACAAGTGAGCGCGGGGGGATGCCCCGCCGACATCAATACTCTTGAACGATCATGCGATATCAGCGACACATCTTTATCTGCGAGAACATGCGCGACCCCGAAGATCCCCGCGGCTGCTGCGGCCGGAAAGGGGGAGCGGACGTGCGGGCGCGATTCAAGGCGGCATTGAAGGAACGTGGCCTGAAGGGGACCATCCGCGCCAACGCCGCCGGCTGCCTGGACGCCTGCCAGTACGGCGTTTCCGCGGTTGTCTATCCCGACTGCGTCTGGTACGGTGGCCTGACTGTTGACGATGTTGATGAGATCATCGAATCGCATTTCATCGGCGATGTCCCGGTGGAGCGGCTCCTGATAGCCGACCGTCGCTACACGCCCGATTCGTTGACGTTCGGGCCGGGCGAACCGGACGGAGCGTGATGGCCGGCGTTCCGATGCCGGGCCGGCGCGTGGAAATATTCCGGGCATTTTTTATTCATTTTCGGTAGACACAAGTTTTGCAGAGTATCAACCCCAATGTCAGCTATATCGACCTTCCCGCCGGCCCCAACGCCCCGGAGAAGCTGAACGCGATCATCGAGATCCCTCGCGGTTCCAGAAGCAAGTACGAATACTGCATCGAGTACAACTGCTTCAAGCTGGACCGCGTCCTTGCATCTCCGATGCACTATCCCACGGCCTACGGCTTTGTGCCGAACACCCTCTATATCGATGGCGATCCCCTCGATATCCTCGTGCTGATCGATGAGCCAACCTTTACCGGCTGCCTGATCGACGTTCGTCCGATCGGCGTGATGAAAATGGTGGATGGAGGCATGCTCGATGACAAGGTGATTGCCGTGGCGATCAACGACATGCGCTATCATCATTATTTCTCGCTCGACGACATGAAGCCGCATACGTTGATCGAGATCGAGTATTTCTACTCGGTCTACAAGGATCTGGAGGGGAAGCAGACGCAGTTCCAGGGATGGGAGGATGTTGGCTACGCCCATAGGATCATCACCGAATCGATCGCGCGCTACCGCGACTCGAAGGCCGGGGCAGCGGGCGAGTAGGTTCCGGTTGCCGATGAAATACGTCACGGGCATTGGAACGTCAAGCCGTTTCAATGCCCGATCGAGACCTCCCCGCCCTCCGTGGGAGAACGCGGATCAGCGGATCACCACCGTTCCGAATCCCACCACCCGGTTGCCGGCACTCAGCCTGTAGAAATATGTCCCCGAGCCGAGGTTGCCGCGCCACAGATCGATCCCCTTTTCCTCAAGCATCCCATCGATCTTTCGTACCTCCCTTCCGAGAAGATCATGGAGCTCGAAACAATAGTCGGAGCCGGGAAGCAGAGCGGCCGGATGAATGACCGCGTGATCCAGGAGGGGATTGGGGGTGATGATGATGCTCCGGCCGGTTGGACGCGCGGGGCTCTCCACGCCGGACTGCGCCAGTGAACGGCGGAAGAGACCTCCGGGGCCTATGACGTACACCATATCCGAGGTAATCGCCACGTCCGAGAGGATGATGGAATCCCCTTCATTCTCAACAGTCCATGTATCGCCGCCATTGCCGGTATGAAGCACGGTGCCTGACATGCCCACCGCAAATCCCTCCATCGCATCGCGGAACGCGACCTGAAATATGTCCACATTGCGGGCTCCGGTATATTTCCGCGACCAGGTTTCTCCTCCATCGGTTGTCTTGTAGATCGCTCCCGTGCTATCGCCGCCGAGCAGAAAGCCCGTATCGCCCGTGGGGAATGTGACGTTCCGAAAGGATGAATTCTCCCCTGGGCCGGAAATTTTTGTCCAGTGCTCGCCATCATCGTTCGAGTGGTAGAATTGATTCACGTAATCCGTCGTGGCGGCGGCGGCGAGCGCAAAACCATGTCCCGGCCGGGTGATGGCGATGCCGGCAAAATAATCCCCCGCCTCCCCGGTGGTCTCGGCGTGCCATGTGACGCCCCCGTTGGTTGTCTTTGCGATAATTCCACCCACCCCGACCACATAGCCCGTGTCGGGGCTGCTGAAGTGGAAGGAGGTCAGGCCGGTGCTTGCGCTGATCTTGTCGATTCCCCCGCCCGCATTGCGGATCGTATCGAGCTTCCAGTGCGCTCCTCCATCGGTCGTCCTGCTGACCGTCGGGCATCCGCATTGCGTTCCGCGCCCCGCGACAAATCCCGTCGATGCGTCGACAAATTCCATATCGAACAGGGACATTCCGGGGACGGTGATGGCGCTCCAGACCGTTCCGGCATCCGTCGACTTGTAGATGGCCGATCTTCCGGCCGCGTTATACCCGATGGCATAGATGGCTGTGTCGGCGGGGATGTCCAGACCATAGAGGAGCGCCCCCTTGAGCTTCGGGCTCTCCACCGCCTGCCACTGCGCGTTTGCCGGCATGGAGGCGAGGGCCAGGGTCCAGAGCATTATCGCCGCGCAGGCAACCAACCTGTCATGCCTGCGCGCGTCGGAGCATCGCCGTTGTATCGGGTTGTTCATATGGGTTCTCCCTGGAGATGAATTGGGAACATCGTTATCCCGTTGAAAAACTCACGCGATCGGTATGAATCACCGTCGCCACAACACGAGATTACGTAAAAGGGGGTATCGTAAGGTGCTTTTTACATGGATCGATCCGATCGAAACGCTCCCTTTCAACCTTCATATTTGCACGCTTGCCGCGACCGGCGTAATATCGCCGCCATGACTCAAGGCCGTACCAAACAACGCCGAGGATATCGCGTCCTCCGGCCCGTTGTTCTCCTGTTGCTGACGTTTGCATTCCGCGTACTTCCGGCCATCGCGCAGCCAGTGACCGCGCCTCCCGATACGGCACGGGGCAACGCCGCCGGCCGGATCGATTCGCTCGCGAAAGGGGCAATCCCTTCAAGAATCGACTCCGCCGGCCGGATCGATACCCTTATCGCCGACAGCACCGCCCGCCTCGATTCTCTCCGCACGCGGCTTCCCGTCAGGGAGCTTGGGGCGCCGCTTGGCTCGGTTGCCGAGCTGTTCGCGGTGCCGGGGGTGAGCTTCATTACCAAGCGCGATCTTATCTGGGAGCGATATACCACGCCGCACGATTTCATCGCCCGCGTGCTTCCGGCCTATCCGCTTTCGCAGGGGGTGCCGGGGCTTCTCAGGACGCTCAGTTACGGGACCTCGGCGCCCGGCGCCATCAGCTATCTGTACGATGGGCGGCCGCTGCTGGGGTTGTTCGGCGCGGCGTATGAGCCGGAGTTCTATCCGGCGGAGTTTCTGGAACGGGTGGAGGTGGTGCGCGGGGCACGCGCCGCGATCGTCGGCAGCGGGGAGTCGCTGATAGCGCTCAACTTCGTGCAGCCGCGGTACGATGTTGAAGGGAGCTACACGCGCCTCTGGTACGCGCAGGCGCCCGGAAGCAGCACCGCCGGCGACATCACCTACGACCGGAACGTGGGGCGGCGGGGAAATCTCTCGCTCGGCTTCAGGCGAAGCTCCAGCAACGGCGTCTACACGCTTGGGAGCGGCTCCTTCGCTGAGAACGATCAGCGGGTGTCGAGCTGGAATGGTCGTGGCTCCCTGCGATGGGATTTTTCCGACGCGCTCGCGGCCTCCATCACGGAGATCTTCAGCGATGTCACGCGTGGCGCCAGCGGCGGCCTGACGCCGGAAAGCAGCACCGTGGAGGTGTTCGCGCAGACGACGAACGATTCGCTTCAGGAGCGGATGCTCCGGCACGATATCTCCCTCACAGCCCGCTGGTATCCGGCAATGGCGGGCTACGTGCACACGCCCGAGGACAGCCTGTATCACAATGCCGATACCAGCTACCGGATCGATGGATCGCTCTACTACAGCCATCTGGAGCGCGATCTGCTGGTTGGCAGTCACGCCGCCGCAATCCCGTTCTCATCGCAGCCGAAGACCGATCAGCACATTGGCGGACGGCTCGGCCTTTCGCTCGTTACGCCGCTGGTCAAGCTGCTCGGGAACGCGAATGCCGAGCTGGTGAAGGAGGGAATCGAGACCTATCTGGATACGTTCAGGCTGGGCGATGATGGCTCGACGCAGAAGCTCCGGTACGATCTTGGGGCGCTGGCGGAGCTTGCACCCGCGCGCGCCGTTGCCGTCCGCCTGGGGGCAAAGCTCTTCAATGACCGGCTGGCTCCCTATCTGGTGGAGGTGGTGGAGGGGGTGCTGAACGTCACCGATTCCATTTCGCTCCGGCTCACGGTCCGCAATACATCGCGTCTGAAGGCCGCGGACAGTGCCGGCACGTCGAATCCCGATACCCTGACCATCCGCTATCTGGCCGATGACCCGCGCGGTCAACTCGCGGAGGTCGCGCTTGGCTGGCGCGACGGGAGGATGCGGATCGAGCTGGGGGGATATATCCATCGTATCTCCGCCCCGGATGGAAGCGGGCTTCCAAGCACAACGGTGACCGGTGCGGACGCGCGGATCATCATTCCCTACAGCGTCTTCTCGCTGGACAACCATTTTATCGGAACCTTTGGCGACCGGGGAACGACGCCGCATCCGGTGTTCTATGGCGAGAGCGAGCTTTATGCCCAGCTCCGTCTGCTCGGCGGCAACCTGGATCTGCGGCTCGGCACATCGCTCGAATACCAAAGCAGCGCATCGCGCGTGCGATACGATGTGGTTTCCAATCGATTCTATATGAACGCCGCCGATGCCGTTGTTGCCGGCATGCCGTTCCCGCTCTGGGGAGCATATCTCCAGGCGCGCATCGGATCGGCCTACCTTCGTCTGGAAATGCGGAACATTCTCGATGTCCCGTTCTATACCATCGATCGCTATCCGACGTTCGGACGCGGGGTGTTTCTGGGGGCCAACTGGGCGCTGGTGGATTAGCAGGGGATGGTTGAAGGGGGAGACGGGCGGGGGAGTTGTCCCCCTTCATTGTTACGATGCCGAGGCACGTCATGAATCCCGAACACTCGATATCACGCGATGAGCTGACCTGGTACGATCCGGGGCTTTCGCTTCGCGATGCGCGCGAGCTTTACTTTCAGCGGTACGGGTTCAACAATGGTGGCTATGATGATGCCTGGGTACGGCTTCAGGCCGGCCCGATTCCCATCTTCTTTCCGAACATTCCGGCGCGCGTCATCGCGGTGAAATATCACGATCTGCATCATGTGCTGACGGAATATCCGGCGACCTGGGTGGGGGAGGCGGAGATCGGGGCGTGGGAGATCGCCAGCGGCTGCCGGGGGCACTGGCCCGCGTGGATTCTCAATCTCTACGCGTTCGCCATCGGGCTGATGCTGGCGCCAGGCAGGACGTACCGGGCATTTGCGCGGGGGCGAATATCCTCCAATCTCTACGCGATGCCATTCAACGATGCGTTGCTCTCGCAGACAATCGGCTCGATGCGGCGGAAGCTCGGTCTCGGGCTTTCCCTTCGCCATCCCGGCATGGGCGATCTGCTCGGGTTTCTGCTGTGGGGTGTGATTGCCGTGACGCTCGTGATGCTGCCACCGATAGCGGCGCTGCTGGGGCTGGCCCTGGTCATCGCCCGCCTTCTCTGATGGGGGATCTGGTCAGGCGCCACCGGGCCGAGGGATTACTGTGGCTGGAACCCTCCGCCAAGCCCGACGGTGATGACAATGATCAGCAGCACCGCCCCGGCGATCGCCGCCGCGACAAGGAATGCCGGAAACTCACAATGTTTCTCCGACGTGTTGCTGGACCGAGCCGAAGCGAGTAAATGGTTGCTTTCGTTCATGACTGCCTGATAGACGTTGCTGTTGACCGACACATCGGGGGACCGGCACAATTGGCACGATCCGGCCCCGGCGAACTGTAAAGCTAAGGCGAATTGCATGCAAATAAAGACTACTCGATTGTGAGAGTATGTGCGCCGAAGCCGGACGGGGACTGGGCTGCGTGGCGATCAGTGGTGTCAAAATGTACAGCGGGGGCGGAGGGTGATGTACTGTTTATCACACCTCCGGCCCCCGCATGGCTAGTCTATTGTTTGATGAATCGCGTGGATGCCAGCGTCGCGCCGTTACGGTCGTACATCGTCAGGTTATACGTGCCGGCCGTGGCCTCGATATCACCGCCATCGAAGCAGAGCCCATTATCCCATCCATGCCGGGAGGGAGCTGCATTGCGCTCCCTCCCGGCAGATGCCCATATCCTCCGATCTATTTCCTCACCAGCCGCGCCACCGTCTCCACGTGATAGGTCTGCGGGAACATATCCACCGGCTGCACATACTCCACCGTGTAGCTCTCGGCAAGGATGGCGCAGTCGCGGGCCTGGGTGGCCGGGTTGCAGCTTACATAGGCTATCCGCTCGGGCCCCACCTCCAGCATCGCCCGGACCACGTCCTCGTGCATGCCGGCGCGTGGGGGATCGGTGATGATCACATCCGGCCGCGCCGCAAGCAGCTCGTTTGCAGCCTCGCCCGTGCCGCGACGGAGCATCACATCCTTCAGGTCTCCCGCGATAAAGCCGGCGTTGGCGATGCCGTTCCGCACGGCGTTGACCCGCGCGTCATCGATCGATACGGGGTTGATCTCGATCCCGACCGCCGATGCCGCGCTCCGTGCCGCCGCCAGGGTGATGGTCCCGGCGCCGCAGTAGAGATCCCAGACATGCTGGCCGCCGTTCAGCTCGGCCGCCGCAAGGGCTTCGCGGTAAAGCCGGTCCGCCTGGAGGGAGTTGGTCTGGAAGAATGAGAACGGGGAGATGGAGAACGCGTTTCCGGCCACCGTCTCGGTGATGGTCCCCGGCCCGTGGAGGACGCGGGTTTCCTCGCTGAAGGCGATCTGCGCCTTCTTCCGGTTGATCCCCTGTACAAGCGTCGTAACCTCGGGGACGGCGCCCCGGAGCATGGCCGCGTAGTCGGTGATCACATCATCGGCATCGTCGCTGGTGACGAGGATCACCATGATCTCCCCGGAGGCGCGGGAGAGGCGGATGACGAGGTTGCGGAGAAGCCCCTCGTGCGTGCGCGTGTTGTAGATCGAAAGCCCGCGTTCCAGCGCAAAGTTGCGCGTGGCGTTGACGATGGCGTTGCTCAGCTCCGACTGAAGCCAGCATTTGTGGACATCCAGGACCTTGTCGTAGCGGCCGGGGACATGGAGCCCGAGGGCGAAATCGCGGTTCATCTCAAGCCCGGTCCCGATCTCCCGCGCGGTCAGCCAGCGCTGGTCGCCGAAGGAGAACTCCATCTTGTTGCGGTAGAAATATTCCTCGGCGCAGCCGATCGCGGGGCGCACCTCGACCCCTTCAAGCCCGGCGATCCGCTGAAACGCGTCCTCGACATGCTGGCGTTTCCAGCGGAGTTGCTCGGCATAGGCAAGGTTCTGCCACTTGCAGCCGCCGCAATCGCCGAAATAGACGCAGGGGGGCTCCACGCGCACATCGCTCGGCTCCAGCACCTCCAGGGTTCTGGCCTCGGCGTGGCGCTTCCGTTTCTTCGTGATCATCGCGCGGACGGTATCACCCGGCACGCAGCCGGTGACGAAGACCGCCATGCCGTTGTGGCGCGCCACGCATCCCCCCTCGAACGCCGCGGAGTCGGCATGCAGCGTCACTTCCTCCCCCTTCTTCAGCGATGGGGCCGGCGATGGCCCATCTGATATGATATCGCTCACGTGTCTCACTTAAATAATGAGGGGCGATCCTCCCGTTCAGGTGGGAAGAACGCCCCAGGTGTTATGATGTCATGCCGCGGGGCACCGGCCCACGGCGGTCAGCTCAGACGTCGTCTTCCAGGATCTCCGGCGCGTTGTGGACCGGGTCCTCCTCATCGCGATGCCGGGTGCGCCGTTCCATGAACACCCCAACGCCGATCAGCAGGATCGTCACGATGTTCAGCGCGAGCGATGTATACCGTCCGCTGTCGAACCCGGCGCTCTCGTAGTGCATCTCCACCGTGTGCTTTCCGGCGGGGACAATCAGCCCGCGAAGCAGATAGTTGGTCTGATAGACCTCGGCCGGCTTGCCGTCGATCGTGGCCTTCCATGAAGGTGGATAGTAGATCTCGCTGATCACCAGGAAGTTGCTGCCGGGGCCGGGGGCGTTCACATCGATCGAGAAGCTGTTCGGCTCCCACCTGGCGATCGTCACCGTGCCGTTTCCGGCGGCAGGGGCCGGATGGGTGCTGTCGGTCGGCGCGGCGGGTGCGCTTGCCGCATAGCCGACCGGATCGACCCTGGCCGGAAGGGGATTGACCACGTAGGCCACATCATGCGGATCGAACGTGTTGTCGCGGAGCATCTCCAGCGTCTTCATCTTCGGCGCCGTTTCCACCTTGTTGACGAACCATGCGCGGGGGAGCGCCTTCGGGTTTTTGTACACCACCACCGGATGTCCCTGCTCCGACCGATCCTTCGAGCGGAAGGCCGGCTCCTGTCCCGGCTGCTCGAACGTCACGACGTACTTCGTGTTGAGCATGTCCAGCGCCGTCTGCGACTCGATGTTGCTGCCATCCTTGCTGGTGACATCCATCAGATCCTGATAGATCCGCATCTTGGTGGAGCTGTATCCAAGGACGTTCTCATGGAACTGCCGGGCCGGATAGTCCGGCTGCTGTGTCAGGTCCATGATCCGGTACTTCGTGGAGTCCTGGTCGAGGAAATCATCAACGTCGGTCTTGTTGAAGACCGAGAACGCCTGCTCCTTGGTCACCGGGTCCATCGGGCGGCTGTCGACGCGCCAGAGATCGAAGAGGAGAATCGCCAGGAGGACCACCTTGAAGGTGATGGGGGTGATCCGGGCGCGGGCATACATGTACATCGCCGCGAAGGTGGCGCCGCCGAAGAACGCCGACATCAGCCAGTCGTTCTGCATCATGTTGTAGATGAAATCCTTCACCTGCTCCGGGTACTGCGCCATGTGCTGCGAGCTTCCGAGCATCGTCATGTAGTCCGACCTGCTGATCGACGCCCAGCCCAGCCCGAGCAGGCAGGTGGCGACGAAGCCGATGCCGATCCAGACGAGCGACTTGTCGACCTTCGGGTTGTCCCCCGCCTTGTGCATCGCTATCAGGCTCTCGATGCCGAAGCCGGCCAGCAGCGGGAAGATAAACTCCAGCAGCACCAGCGACTGGCTGGGCGCGCGGAATTTGTTGAAGTTCGGGAAGTAGTTGTAGAACAGATTGTAGAGGAGCGGGAACGTGTTGCCGAACGACAGCACAAGGCCGAACAGCCCTATCATCATCAGCGCCAGCACAAACCTGTTCTTCCGGTTCATCCACCCGCCGAACAGGCCAAGAATCAGCACTGCCACCCCCATGTAGTGGGCGGCATCGGTGAAGGGCATCTGCCCCCAGTATGTGGAGATCACCTGCGACTGGTCGGGGTGGTCGGGATCGCTGTAGCGAACGTGGCCGAAGCCGTAGGCGGAGGGGCAGATATAGGTGAGCATCTCCCCCGGAGAGAACGAGTATTGCGTGGCGTAATCGTAGCCATGCCCGCCATCCTCCTTCTCGCCATTCTTCGCCCCCGTGATCGCGCTGGATCCACGGGTGGAATAGGGGGTATACTCGGCGATGGCCTTGTATCGGTCCATCCCCATTCCGTAGGCGAACCCGGCCGCCATCGCGATCATCAGCCCGGCCCTGAGCACACCGATCATCTCCGCCCTGTTCTTCTCCATGAGCGTGCCGATAAACTCGAACAGGAGATAGATGCCCACCGCGCAAGCCCCGTAGAACATGGTCTGCGGGTGCGCCTGCTCGTTCATGAAGTGGACCGCCAGGATCAGCAGGCCGGTGTAGAGGAGGCTCCAGCGTTTTATCAGCCGTTCAAGGCAGAGGAAGATGTACGGAAAGGTCATCAACACGCCGATCTTGGTGTTGTGGCCGATCATGATATAGATGATGATCCAGGTGGAGAACATCGCCGCAATCGACACGAAGAAGGATGTGCTGCGCGCCGCCTTCTTGCTCCGCATCAGCAGGTACATGCCGGTGCCGTAGATGAAGTAGTGGAACACCACGCGCGTCACCCAGTAGTTGGCGAAGCCGACGATATGTTCGGCGCTTCCAAGGAATGTCATCGAGAGATCCCACCACCGGTTCCCCGTCACCAGGTAGGAGGCGAAGGCCGGCATGCCGCTGAAGATGTAGGGAATCCAGAACGGGTGCTGCCCCGCCGCGTCCATCTTGTCCAGGTACGGCACGAAGCTGAGCCAGGAGATATTATCGTTGGTCGCGAAGTACTTGCCGGTGAAGATCACCCCGCCGAAGAAGCAGAGGAGAGAGAAGAGGATCAGGCCGACGAAGAGAAGGGTGTGGTACTTCGTCGGCACCATCGTTTCGATGTTCTCCGGCAGTCCCCATTTGGACCCGGCGCCGCGCTGGCGCGCGTTCTGCCGCGATGGTGTGCGTTTCGAAGCGCCGCTTCGTGTTGTTGCCATGCTGGTGCGAAATGTATGACGAGAGTTGATTGTCCGTTGAAAGCCCGTTCATCTCCGGCCGCTGCCGGCCGGGAGGGAGGGGATGGCGCAATTTAAAATGGCGGCGCCTTCCGACTGGGAATTTTATCGCCGGCGTTGCTCAGGCTCAGGCGATGCGGTTGCATGATTTACTTCAGTCCCGCCGTCGCCGGTGGTTCCGCCTGCGGCCCGGAAGAGAATCTCCGGGCCGCAGGGTCCGCGATGGCCGGGCTTAATACGACTGCTGCTTTCCTTCGATGGCGCAGAGGAGAATCCCCGCCGCGATGCCGAGCCGCCGGTCCAGAACGCCGCCGGTGTCCATCGAGAAGTCCAGATTGAGCTTGGTAACAAACGGGTTAAAATTCTGCTTGAAGACCAGCACCGGCTGTCCGTTGACGGTGCCGTTATAGGTCTGCGGGATCAGGCTGGTGGCGAACCTGCGGAGAAGCGCCATCAGCATGCTGTCCTCGATGATCGTCCCGACCTCGCGATCCTGCGTGTCCAGAATCAGCCACTCGTCGCGGAGGATCGACCTCGCTCCCTTCCGTTTCAGCGCGCCCACCTTCTCGCCGGTCTGTGAATCGGTGACATCGTAGGTGCCGGAGAAGTCGAGCGCCTTGCGCGCGGACATCACCAGAAGCTCGGTTCCCATGTCCTCCCCGGTGAAGAGCCGGATATCCTCCTTCAGCTTGAACGCCTTCATCTTCGAGTAGAAGATCGGGGCTCCGGCCTCGCCGTCGGGACCGAAGACGTGGAAAACTCCGCCGAACAGCTTGAGCATTTTCTTTCGGATGAGATAGGTGTTCTTCGTATACCGTTCGTCCATGCGTGATGCTCCTGATTGACTGAATAAGATGCTTTGTGCCGGTCACGGTTCGTACAGGTCCGCGACCGCATGATATATGGTCTTCATCGCTGAAGGATGGGGAGATCCTTCATTTCCGTTCATGCACCGGGATGCAGGCTCTGAGCGCCGGCTCATGTATCCCGATGCCGGGACATGGCTCCACCGTACATGTGATGAGGGGGGGAATCGGCCTGTGAGAGATGTTCCTATCGGTGAATAACGGTTTCGGCAGAGGGTTCGTCACGATTTTTTTGTGAAATGATCGAGAAGCCCGGCCAGCTCGCGCGCCGTGTTGCGCCGCTCGTAGCGGTCGATCGCCTCGCGATCCGGCGCCACCGACTGCGTCCCCTCGTAATGATCGCGATAGAGCTTCAGGAACCCCGCCGCGATCCCCGCGATATTGGACTGATGGGCAATCACCCCGCCGCGCGTCTCGGCGATCAGATCGGCGATCGCCCCCTTCTCCGGCGCCACGGTGATCACCGGGTGGCCGGAGCCCAGATACTCGTACACCTTCCCCGGCACCACCTCGTCGCTCTCATCGCACTCATCCACGATCAGCAGCAGCGCGTCGGCAAGCAGGAGCTGCCGGATGCTCTCCTGCTGCGGCATGTAGCCCACCACCTCGATCGATTTCACCAGCGCGCTGGCATCGAACATCGCCTTCACCTCATCGCCGAACCGGCCTATGAAGCGCAGCCGGATCTTCGCGGGGTCTATCTCGCCGCGCATCGCCAGGCGCTCCACTGCTTTCAGGAAGGCATCGGGGTTGCGGCGACCGTACATCGAGCCGGTATAGGTCACGGTAAATCGGTCATCGGTTCGGCTGGCCTGATCCACGGGGGGGAAATCGCTGCTGTCGAAGCCGTTCGGCAGATGATGGAACTTCGCGGGGTCCAGGTTCGGATATTTCTTCAGCGCGTCCTTGGTGATCCCAAGCCACGCAACCTCCACCGCGTCCGCCTCCTTGAACACGGCCTGTTCCAGCGTCCTGTCGATCCTGGCCGGCACCGCCCACCGTTTCGGGGTGGTGATGAACCCGGTCCATGGATCGCGAAACCCCGCAACCCAGGGGAGGCCGGATTTTCTTTTCAGGCCGCGGGCAATCAGCGCGCAGGTGTATGGCGGGGATGAGCTGTAGATGGCGTCGATCTTCTCCTCGGCGATCGCCCGCATGCCCGCCTTGATGCCTGAGCCGTACCAGCCGATACGGGCGTCCGGAATAAAGAGCGTGGCGCGGATGAACTCCGCCACCCGCTCCGAAGCCGGGAGCTTTGCCCCTTCCTTGTGCATCGTGTTGACATCGATGGCCGCGCTTTTCTGCTTGCCGGTCAGCTTCCGGTAGAGATCGTACGGCTCGAAGATATCGGTGCGGATGACCTTCACGTCCGATGGGATTTTCGCCAGCAGCGACTCATCGCGCGCGGGGAAATTCCCATCCTTCACGGTAAGCACCACCGGCTCCCACCCGAAGTCCCGGAGATATTGAACATACTTCAGCACCCGCTGCACGCCGGGTCCGCCGGAGGGGGGGAAGTAATAGGCTACGATAAGAACTTTCTTCATTGAGCCCGAAGATAGGAGGAAAGCGGGAAACGACGAAGAGGCCCCCTGAAGTCCCCGCTGGCGATCCACTCAATTTTGAATATCTTACCCGCCGGGAGCGGGCACGGGCCGCGTACGGCATGGCATTCCCGCCATCCTCGATACTACAATCCAATTATCTATGAACATCATTCTCTTCGGAGCGCCGGGCGTCGGCAAGGGGACGCAGGCTGCGATCCTCGCCGAGCGGCTCGGAGTTCCTCATATCTCGACCGGGGCGATTTTTCGCTCGGCGGTGGCCGCGGGCAAGCCTCTGGGGCTGGAAGCAAAGCGGTATATGGACGATGGCCTCCTGGTGCCGGACGAGCTGACCACGCGGATTGCGCTGGATGCGCTGGATGAGCCGGCCTGCGCCAACGGTTTCATCCTGGACGGCTATCCCCGGAATATCGGCCAGGCGGAGGCGCTGGCGGCCGCGCTCACGGCAAAGGGGACATCGGTCGGGAAGGTGATCTACCTGACGGCGCCGCTCGATGAGCTGGTGGAGCGGATGCTGAAGCGGGGGCGGGTGGACGATACCGAGGATGTGATCCGGACGCGGTTCGAGGTGTACGATGCCGAGACATCTCCCGTGCTCAACTACTTCCGCGCGATCGACCATGTGACGGAGATCAACGGGGTGGGGGATGTAGATGAAGTGCATGAGCGGATCGTGGCGGCGCTGAACGGAAGCGTGCAGGTGGACAACGCGTAGAACCTCCGCCTGCACGCCGGGGAATGGATCTGCCGGCCATCGGCCCGGGATGGCCGCTCTGATGGCACGGGCCACGGGCGGCTGAACGCTCCGCGGTCGCGCGCGCGAATGCCGCCGGGCGTGAGCCGGCTCCCGGCGTGCCTCGAACGCGGCGCCACCGGATTCCTCGCGTCGCGGCCTCAGCCCTCCTCGGTGTCCGGATCGTCGGAGATGGAATCGCCGTGAAGTTCCCGCTGAAGCTCCTCGAACGCCTCGGTATCGAACCGGTTGCGGATCACGCGCGCTTCCGTGAAGAAGATCACATCCTCGGCGATGTTGGTGGCGTGATCGGCCAGGCGCTCGATGTTCCTGAGCTGGATGATCAGGCTGACCCCCGCCTCGATAAACTCGGGCTCCCGCTTCATCATATCCACGATCTGCTTGCCGATCCGCTGCTCGTACTGATCGACGCGGATATCGCTCTTCATGATCGTGATGGCAAGCTCGGGATCGTTGTTGACAAAGCTGTCGATCGTGTGGCGGACCATCGTATGGACGGCGTCGGTGATCTGTGTCAGCTCCAGCGACTCGATAAATCGACGGCTGGCGAGGAGTGGCTCCACCGAGCGGGCCACGTTGAAGGCCAGATCGCCCATCCGTTCCAGGTCGTTGTTGATCTTCAGCGCGGCCATGATCAGCCGGAGATCGCGGGCCACCGGCTGCTGAAGCGCGAAAATCCGCTGGCACTGCTTCTCGATCTTCTGATCCAGCTTGTCCACCTTGCCGTCGCGGTCCATCACCAGATGCGCCATCGCCACATTCCACTCGTTCAGCGCGCGGAACGCATACTCCACCTGCTCATCGACCAGGCTTCCCATCTTGATGATCCGCGTCCGGAGCTTGTCCAGCTCTGCTTCGAATATTTTGTTCATGGATAATAGAAGTGTTCAGTTCTCAGTTGGGGCGGGTTTCAAACCCGCCCCGACACACGCTCCGATACGTCCCGACTATCGCGACCACGGATCACCCAAACCGGCCGGTAATATAATCCTCCGTCTGCGTCTTCACCGGCTTGGTGAAGATGTTCTTCGTCTGGCCGAACTCCACCAGCTCGCCGATGTAGAAGAATGCGGTGTAATCGCTCACGCGCGCCGCCTGCTGCATGTTGTGGGTGACGATGACAATGGTGTAGTTCGCCTTCAGCTCGCAGATCAGCTCCTCGATCTTCATCGTGGAGATCGGGTCGAGCGCCGAGCATGGCTCATCCATCAGGAGGATTTCCGGGTTGACCGCGATCGCCCTGGCAATGCAGACGCGCTGCTGCTGGCCGCCGGAGAGCGCCAGCGCCGAGGAGTGCAGCCGGTCGCTCACCTCGTTCCAGAGCGCCGCGCCGCGAAGGCTTGTCTCCACGATATCATCCAGGTCCGACTTCTTCGTGATGCCGTTGACCTTCGGCCCGTAGGCGATGTTCTCGTAGATCGACTTCGGGAAGGGGTTGGACTTCTGGAACACCATTCCCACGCGCTTCCGCAGGTTCACCACGTTGATGCCCGGCCCGTAGACATCGATGCCGTCGATAAACGCCGAGCCGGTGATCTTCACGCCGGCGATCAGGTCGTTCATCCGGTTCAGCGTGCGGATAAATGTGCTCTTGCCGCAGCCGGAGGGACCGATGAACGCGGTCACCTTGTTGGCGTACATATCGAGCGAGATATTTCGAAGCGCCTGTTTCTCTCCGTAGAAGAGGGAGAGATCCTGGCTGCGGATTTTCGTTTGATATTCTTCCTTTGCCATGAGATATCTGTTTCCGGGTTATGCCACCTGACGACGGCGGATATGGGAACGGAGAAGGATTGCCGAGAGGTTCAGCGCCAGCGTAAGGACAAGGAGGACCAGCGTGGTCGCATATTGCAGCGGCTGGGTGGCCTCCACGTTCGTGGACTGCGTTGCCAGAATATAGAGATGATAGCCAAGGTGCATGAACTGATCGGTCAGCGCGTGCGGCCCTTCCTGCGCGGAGTAGACAACGCCGGTGAAGAGGATCGGCGCCACCTCGCCGGCCCCGCGGCCGATCGCCAGGATCGATCCGGTGAGGATGCCGGTCAGGGAGTTGGGGATCACCACCTTGATGATCGTCTCCAGCTTCGTTGCCCCAAGCGCAAGGCTGGCCTCGCGGATATCGCGCGGGACCGTTCTGAGCGATTCCTCCACCGAGACGATCACCACCGGAAGCGTCAGAAGCGCCAGCGTCAGCGCCGCCCATATCAGCCCCGGCTTCCCCCAGTTCAGCTCGACGCTGTTGCGGAAATATCGCTCGACGATATCGGCGTTCACCCGCGCCACCGTGCCGCGCGGAAAGCCGTTCAGCTTCGTTGCCTGATCCGTCCAGTCGCCATTGTCGGCCTTCTGAAGATAGGTCTGCACCAGCGCCACCGTTGCGATGTGATTGCCGGCCACCGGCGAGGCGGGGGCGGCAATCACCGCGTGGAGCGATTTCATCCTCTGATCCCATCGCACCTGATCCATCTGCCCGCCCACCGTCTGGATGAAAAAGCCGAGCCCGAAGAGGCCGAACACCACCGAGGGAACGCCCGCCAGCGTGTTGACCGCGAAGCGGATGATCCGCGCGAAGATCGATGTCTGCCGGGCGTACTCCGTAAGGTAGATCGCCGTGATCGTCCCCACGGGAACGGCCGCGAGGCTCATCAGCAGCACCAGCTCCGCCGTGCCGATGATCGCCGGGAGAATTCCCCCCTCGGTGTTGGCGTTTCTGGGGGGCTGCGTGAGAAATTCCCATGTCACATGCCCGATTCCGGCGAAGAAGAAATCGCCGATGATCAGCACGATCGTCAGGATGATCAGCAGGGTAGCCAGCATCGGCAGGCGCATCGCCAGAAAGCCGATGAACGATTTGCGATGCTCCCTCATTCGGCCCCCCTGAACTTTTTGATGAGCCGCTGCTTCACGTAGAACTCCGTGACAAGGTTGATCGCAAAGGAAAAGATGAAGAGGATGACGCCGAGCAGAAAGAGGATCTGATAATGGGGGGAGCCATGCTGCACCTCGCCCATTTCCGCGCCGATGGTGGCCGCGAACGTCCGCACCGGCTCAAAGAAATTCCAACTGAACGTGCCGGCGTTGCCGGTAGCCATCAGCGCGATCATCGTCTCGCCGAACGCGCGCCCAAGCCCCAGCAGCAGTGCCGCGAAGATGCCGGGCGTTGCCGCCGGAAGCATCACCTGATAGGCCGCCTGCCATTCCGACGCGCCGATCGCCAGCGCCGCCTCCCGGAGCGATCCGGGGACCGCGCGGAGAGCGTCATCGGAGATCGTGTAGATGATCGGGATCACCGCCAGCGCCAGGCCGATACCGCCGACAAATGCGTTCAGCCGGTAGTCGATGCCGAAGAGCGTCTGCACGAGCGATGCGACAGTCATCAGGCAGAAAAAGCCGACCACGACCGACGGGAAGCCGGCGAGGATCTCGATGATCGGCTTCAGCGTTTCGCGGAGCCGCTTCGGTGCGAAGAAGGCGGTGTAGAGCGCCGCGAGAATCGAAAGCGGCGCGGCAATCAGCAGCGCGATCAGCGTGGTCTTCAGCGTGCCGACCAGGATCGGGAAGATGCCGTAGCGCGGGTGATCGGAGTTCGGCTGCCAGTTGTGATAATAGAGATAGCTCAGCTTGATCGGCGTCTCCCGATCGAGAATCGGATAATCGTTGCCGACAATCAGGCGCGAGTTGCTGTCGTTGGTCTTTGCCGTCTGCTCGGCGGTGGCCGCGGATGCCGGTGCCGGGGTGCTGTCGGCGGGGAGCGCCGGTGGCGCGCCCGATTCCGGGTTGTAGACCTCCGATCCCGATGACGTATCGCCCTTCGGCGAGCCGGTCGCGGCATCTTTTTTCTTCACCGCGGGCGCCGCAGCACTGTCGCCGGGGAGTGCCGGCGGCGCTCCGCTGTCCGGGTTGTAGACCTCCGATGTATCGCCACTGGCTGCCGCCGAGGAGGTGTCGGCCTCCGGCTTCTCTCCGGGGAGCCTGTAGTCATCCATGACCGCGGCCGTCTCCACGGTCTTTCCGCTGCCGAAGAAGATCGGGGCGGCCTCGCGGAACGTGAAGTAGAATATCAGGAAGATGAAGATGATCGACATCCCGGCGATGCCGAAGATGAGCCCCTCAACGATCCGTTCACCGATCCGTCTGTTCCGTTCGGTAAAGGAGGGTCGGGTCTCCAGGCGCGCCAGGTGCGCTGATGTCCCTTCGGGGCCTGCGCCGGGGCGCAGCGGCTCACGAGGTGGGGTCTGTTGGTCCGGCATGAAATATTTTCAAGATGGAACAGTGAGAGCTTCTGACAGGATGCCCTGAAAGGGATCGGCCGACGGACCAGCGGCTCCCGCCCTGCTGGTGCCTCAAAGCTACGAAACCATTCCCGCGGGAATGTCGGTCGTATATCTATGGCGTCGATCGGTATCCCCCTGTCCAGCCGCGTCCGATTCTTTCCGGGCACTCTTTCTCCAGCAAGCCTGAGGCCGAAATGCGTGCCGCTGTCTCAACGGCGGGGCGAAAATACAACGCGGCCCGAGATACCCCGAGCCGCGTTGTGATTCGTAACGTCGCCGGCCCACGGCAGGCCGGTTGCGCCCGATGGCGGATTATTTGATCGGGAAGTACCCGGCCTGGCGAACCACCTTCTGCCCCTCATCGGAGAGAATCCAGTCGATGTAGTTCTTCAGCTCTCCGGTCGGGCGGTTCTTCAGATAGATATAGAGGAACCGGCTGATCGGGTACGTCCCATTGCGGACCGTCTCCTCCGATGGCGTATAGACCGCGCCGCCGTCCGTTGCGCTCACGCCGCAGACGTGGATTCCCTTGCTGTAGCCGAATCCGCCGTAGCCGACGCCGTTCGGGTCCTTCACCACAGCGTTGACGATGGCCGATGTTCCCGGAAGCGTCTGCGTGGAGGATGCGAAATCCTGTCCCTTCAGCACATGCTCCTTGAAGAATCCGTACGTGCCCGAGCTGTTCTCACGACCATAGAGGATGATCCGGCCGGCGCGGCCACCAACCTGATTCCAGTTGGTGATCTGTCCGGTAAAGATCCCCTTGAGCTGATTCATCGAGAGCTGCTTCACCGGGTTCGACGGGTTGAGGTAGATGGTGACGCCATCGCGCGCCGCGCGGACTTCCACGCCGGGGGAGCCGAACCGCTGCTTCAGGGAGTTCTTCTCGGCCGCGGTCATCGAGCGGGATGCGTCGCAGATATCGGTCGATCCGTTGATCAGCGCGGAGATGCCCGTTCCCGATCCGCCGCCGGAGACGCGGATCTGCACGCCGGGGTGCTTCGACTGATAGGTTTCGGCCCAGCGCTGCGCCAGGATCACCATCGTGTCGGAACCCTTCACGGTGATCACGTCGAGGCTCATAAAGCCGTAGATGGCGACCGCTGCAACCAGCACGGCGATCGAGAGAATTGCTTTCTTATACATGATATTGGTTTGTATGATTCGGTTTGTATTGAGAACGATGCTGGATCGGATCGGTGCGGATCAGAGCGGATCAGATCAGAGCAGATCAGATCGGGGCGGGTTTGAAACCCGCCCGTACCCCCCCCTCGCCTGTACTTCCCCCCGCCCGTACAGAAGATCCGCCCGTACACTATTCTCTAGAATTTGTACTGAAGGCGGATCGTGGTCTTGTTGTCCTTCAGATCCATCGTGCGATAGTCATCGCCCGGCTTCTTGGTGGCGGGGTCGGTCTGGATGTTCTCGTTCGCCGCGAATGTCGGCATCTCATACAGCACCGAGAACCGCATGTTCCCGAAGAAGTAGTTCGCGCCGACTCCCAGCACCGACGAGGCCGCGTCGCCCGCGCTTGTCACCTGCGTGCCGGCCAGATCCGTGTTCCGGTCGAACATGTCGTAGCGGGCAACGATCTGGAGATCGGAGGCGACGTTCTGGATGAAGTAGGCGTAGAAGCCGGACTGGTTGCGGATCTGAAGGTTGCCCGCCGACGTTCCCGGCGTGATGCTGACGATATCCTTGCCAAGCGAGTCCTTCCTGGTCCCGACCGTGGCCGATGTTGCAACGGTGTTGAGCGTCGGGCGGCGTCCGGTCATGAACTCACCCTTGATGATCGTTCCGCCGATCGGCAGGATGTCCAGGAAGATCTGCGCCTCGATGTTGAAGTTCTCCTTGTTGCCGAAGCCGGCCAGGCTGCCGGTGGCGTCGTTCGCCACGTTGACAGTCGTCTCGCCAACCGTCTTCTTCACCGAATCGCCGAGCTGCGGAACGCCGCCGTAGTAGAACGATGCGCCCAGATCGGCCTGCACCGGCGACTCCGAGCCGAAGGGGATCGGGAAGGTGAGGCGGGTGATGATATCCTTGTAGGAATCGGTCTCCGGCGATGGGCCGTTGCCGTTGAAGAGGCCAACCTGGAGCTTCGGATCAAAGCCGTCGAACAGCTCGTAGCGGGTGCTGAGCTGGAGGCCCAGATCATATTCATTCGGATAGAACGCCTTGGTGACCTGCGAGCGCTCCAGCGCCTCGAGCGCCGATGAAGAGACCTCCACCTCGTAGTTGGGCCTGTTCTGCGATCCGGCGGTGATCATCAGCACGGGGCTGGAGAATGGGGCAAGCTCCACGTATGCCTCTTTCAGCGCGAACCCGTTCTCGGTGATGTCCGGCTGGATCACGGCGTTCATCCAGTCGCCAAGCTTGCTCTGAATCTTCACGCGACCACGACGGACCGTAAAGAGGTTCTTGGCGGGAAACGTGGCGACGTTGGTGCCGTTTGCGTTCGTTGGAGCCACATAGCCTGGGACGACGCGGCCCTGGTTCGACGACTGGTCGTAGTGCTGCCAGTCGGCCTGGACGTAGCCGGAGATTTTGAGCGACTTCAGCTTGTCAACGTCGGTTTCGAGCGTGGTAACACGATCGCCCATACCGTCCATCGCGTCCTTCAGCTCCTCGGGAGTCGGCGCGGTCTGTGCCGTTGTTCCATCCTGGGCGGGCTGATTGTCCGTCTGAGCGTGGGCGACACCGCTGCCGAGCACAAGGGCCGCGAGCAGAACCATAGCTGATCGGTTCATACGTTCCTTAGAGATTTTACGTGAATGAGTTCGCGAACTCCGCGCGAACGGGAAGTACATCTGTTGTTGCGATTCCGGTATCCGGCGGGCCGGTTGGGCTGAACCCGCTCGCGCCGGTGGAATTGGGGGATATCTGAATGCGTCTGGCGGTTTGTTCCGCCGTGCGATTCAATGCGTGCAAACTTATCGGCGGCGTATTATGACCATGTTACCGCAGTGTTACCGAATTGTTAAGGAGGGGGTCGGGGAGGTGATTTTGTGTTACGTGGCACGGGATTGTGGGGCGGTGGCGGGCCTGGACCGGCGCGCTTTCTCCATAAAAAAAGGATGCCCGATACGAGCATCCTTCCGTTGAACATCATCATGAACACATGTGAACTCTTTCCGATGAATTCGGAAGAGCCGCCATGCGCGGCATCACCGCAATCCTACAGCGCCCATGTAATCGTGTTCATCTCCGCTCTGTTTCCAAGATCCTCATGCCATGGCAGCGCCCGCACGGTAAGCCCGGCGTGGCCGTCGCTCGCCAGGGTGATCGTGCCGGTATAGATCGCAAGCCCGCCGTCGTTCCCCGTCATGGCCAGGGGCACCGTGGCGCCATTGCTCACAAGCCCCTCGGCATTGATCTCGCCGTAATAGGCTTCCACGCGGATATCCGCCGGGGCGATTTCGCCGAGCTGGAGTCGCGCGGTGATCCGCACCTGCTGCCCCATCTTCATCGTGCTGGCCGCGTCGGTCTGCACGTCGTGGAAGCGAAGGTTGCTCCACTGTTCCATGATGTGGCGCTTCCAGGCTATCAGCCCGCGCACGCGCGCTCCGCCGTCCGCCCGGAGGCGCTGGAACCGGTCGGAGCAGGGGAGATAGAAACGCGTTGCGTATTCAGTCACCATGCGGTCCGCGCTGAACGCGCCAGCCATCGTCCGGAGCGCCCGTTTCTGCATGGCGATCCATTCGCGCGGGATATCCGCCTCGGAGCGATTATAGAACATCGGGATCAGCGACTCCTCAAGCACGCGATAGAGCTTTCGCGATTCGAATTCATCCTGATGCTCGGGATTGGCGAATTCCTCCCCCTTGCCGATCGCGAAGCCGTTGGTCCCGTCGTATCCCTCGGGATACCAGCCATCCAGCACCGAGAGGTTGAGCGTTCCGTTCACCGCCGCCTTCATGCCGCTGGTCCCCGATGCCTCAAGCGGCCGGCGTGGCGTGTTCAGCCAGACATCGCATCCCTGCGTCATCTGCCGCGCCACCCCCATGTCGTAGTCCTCGATAAAGACAATCCGGCTCTCCAGCTCGTTCTCCCTGATGAACTCTATCACCTTCTGAATGAACTCCTTGCCGGGAAGATCCTTCGGGTGCGCCTTGCCGGCGAAGACAAGCTGGATAGGCCGCTTCCGGTCGCCGAAGAGACGGAGCGCACGCTCGGGATCGCGGAACAGCAGCGTGGCGCGCTTGTAGGTGGCGAACCGGCGCGCGAAGCCTATCGTCAGGATGGAGGGATCGAGAATGGTATCGGCGTGGCGACCTGTTTCGGTGCGGGAGTACCACTCGGCGTGCTGCTCATCCAGGCGGCGATGGACGTAATCGACCAGATCGGTCCGCATATGGTTCTTGATCCGCCAGAGATCCGCGTTGGGGATCATGTCGATCCTGTCCCACGTCTCCGGGTCGCCGATGGCGCGTGTCCACCCCGTGCCGAGATGGGCGTCGAGAAGCGTCCGCATCGGGTCGGCGATCCAGGTCAGGGTATGGACGCCGTTGGTGATCCCCTCGATCGGAATCTCGGATGCCGGAAGGTTGTTCCAGATCTCCTTCCACATCGACTGCGATACATGTCCGTGAAGCTGGCTGACGCCGTTGCGTTTCGAGGTGAGCTTCAGCGCCAGGACGGTCATCGAGAAGTTCTCGGTGTTTTTCACGGGGGAGGCATGCCCCAGGGAGATGAATTCATCACGGCTCAGCCCAAGCTGCGGCCAGTAGCCGCTGAAGTAGCGGTCGATCATCTCCAGCGGGAACGCGTCGTTGCCGGCCGGGACCGGCGTATGGGTGGTAAAGACGGAGCCTGATGCCGCAAGCTCCGCCGCCTCCATGAAGTTCATCCCCAGCTCGGTCATCAACATCCGCGATCGTTCCAGCATCAGAAACGCGCTGTGTCCCTCGTTGGAGTGCGTCACCGTGGGATCGATCCCGAGCGCCCTCAGCGCCCGCATCCCGCCGATGCCCAGCATGATCTCCTGCATGATGCGCGTTTCCAGATCGCCGCCGTAGAGATAATCGGCGATATCGCGATACTCCGGAATCGCATTCTCCGAAATATTCGTATCAAGAAGATAGATGGGGACGCGTCCCACATCGAGCCGCCAGATCCGGGCATGGACGGGGCCGCGCGGGAAGTCCACGGATATGCGGATCGGGCGCCCGGCGGCATCCAGCATCTCCCGGAGGGGGACGGTGGAGGGATCGTTCATATCGTAGCTTTCAAGCTGCGCTCCGTCCAGCGTCAGGCGCTGGCGGAAGTAGCCCATCTGGTACATCAACCCGACGCAGACGAACGGGAGGCCGAGATCGCTGGCCGATTTGGTGTGATCGCCGGAGAGGACGCCGAGGCCGCCGGAGTAGAGGGGGACGGACTCGTGAAGGCCGAACTCGGCGGAGAGATAGGCGATCGAATCATGACGGTTTGCGTGGGATGCCCCGTACCAGCCGCCGTCGTTCAGATAACCGTCGAGCGTCTCGATTGCCGTGCGGTACGATTCCATGAACGCGGGATCGTTTGCACGCTCCTCAAGCCGGCCGGCCGGAAGGTTGCGCATCATCTCCAGCGGGTGATGGTTGGCGGCGTGCCAGGTCTCCGGGTCGATCGACCTGAGGAATTCCCGGATATCGGGGTTCCATGACCAGTAGAGGTTGCTGTAGAGTTCGTGCAGGCGACCCAGTGTTTCGGGGAGGGGGGGCGCGACGGTGAAGGTTACTAATGGGCGCATAGACCGATTGAAAACGTCGAAAAAAAGCCGGCCGTGAGGGGATATCCCTGAAAGCCCTTATCAGGAAGGAGGCCCTTTCAGGGCATCTCGGATGAGCCCCGGTTTCCGGGGGGCCAAAGATACAAAAGATAGGGGCCGGGGGGCCGGGAACTTCTCCCCGTTTGTTCATGTTATCACACGGAGAATTGCGCGCTTCATGAATTGCGGCGCGTGATCCTCTCCAAATGCTCCGGCCGGCATTTAAAAAATCATATCAGGGCAGGTAGATGGCTATCCATGACGGCACGTTTCCCCTGAGGGGAATTGGAAAGGCGTTTTCCTCGTTTCGCGACCAGACGGGGCGGAGGGAGGAGGCGAACAGGATTGCGGCCGAGCGGACGGCGGAGCATTCGGCGCGTCAGGAGGCTCTCCGGGCCGAGGAAGCCCGTCGCGTGGCATTCGAGCGCGAGGCGATCCCGCATATGGATGCCCTGTTCAACTTCGCCATCAGGATGACGCTGGATCAGCCGGCGGCGGAGGATCTTGTCCAGGAGACCTATCTGAAGGCGTTCCGGTTCTTCGATAAGTTCGAGGAGGGGACCAACTGCAAGGCGTGGCTCTTCAGGATCATGAAGAACAGCTACATCAACCGTTACCGGAAATCGCAGAAATCCCTCGAAACCGTGGATTACGAGAGCGTCCAGGAGTTCTATCACACGATCCGCCCCGGCGGCTCGCCGAACGCCGAGGGCTCCGCCGATGCCCTGTTCGCCAATATCATGGATGATGAGGTGACGCTGGCGATGGAGAATCTCCCCGAGGATTTCCGGACGGTGGTGATCCTCTGCGATATCGAGGGGCTGACGTACGAGGAGATCGCCGAGTTCGTCGATTGTCCCGTCGGCACGGTCCGTTCAAGGCTTCATCGCGGTCGCAGGCTCCTGCGCGATTCGCTTCTGGGATATGCCGCGGCACGGGGCTATGCTCCCGCCGATGCCATCTCCTCCGTATCGTAGGTCGGCGCCGGGAACGGACCCCCGCGATTGTTGCCGCCCGGCTGCCGTGCCCGATCCGCACGGTGGCATTTCGCCACGTTCATCGTATTCCATCGATATCTACCGGCGATGCCGGTGCGGGTTGTCCGGGGCTGATCCGTCCGATCCCGTTCCCGGCGGGAACAATGGATGGCGACGGCGGAACGTCACACCACGACCCTCCGGAGTGCGGGCAAAACCATCGATGTGAGAAATGTCTTGAGCCAAAACGATTATTTGATTGCGTGTAAAGGCCTTTTGGTGGCATTTTCGCTCTACTGTGACCTGTAAAGAGATTCATGAACAGATAACCGCCTACGTCGACAACCGTGTTGATGAGCACGAGTACCGGGAAAAGGTACAACAGCACATCAAGTATTGTCCGGACTGCAGGGCGGCGTATGAGCTTGAGCTCATGACCAAGACGGTCGTGCATGATCGCGCGCCCCGTTCGGTAACGCCCGATGGCCTGCGTCAGTCGATCGCCGGGCAGGTCGGTGCGTTGTCCGATGAGCGGAAGTCCGGCATTCTCAACGGTGCCGCGCAGCCGGAGCAGGGGTGGTTCGACAGGTTCGGCGATATCTTCCTCTCGCCGGTCGGCGTTGCCATCGCCTCGATCCTCGTGATCGCGGGGGCGTGGGGCGTCTTCGGCGGATCGAAACCGCAGGTCGCGGTGCTGGACAGCCCTCCCGCGTCGGTTTCGGCCGGCGATGACAAGCCCCACCCTGACAATTTTTTCAACAAGGCCAACGAGAACTATCGCGCCATCGCCGATGGGCATCTGGTTCCCCAGCTTGCCACCCATGACTCCAGGGAGCTTACCGATTTCTTCAAGGAAAATGGGGTGGGGTACGGCGTGATCTTCCTTCCGGCCAGGGCCCCGCTTACAGGCGGCGTGGTCAGCAATCATGGCGATGCCCATTTCGCGCATCTCATCTACGGCGGCGCCAGCACGATCTACTATGTCTTCGAGGTTCCCCAGGCCACGCTGAAGCAGGGGAAGGTGTTCTATATCACCGATGACATCATGCAGCGTCTGGATCGCGGGGAGGACATATGGGAGGAGCCGAGCGCCGATGCACGGTTGGTGATGTTCAAAAAAGGTGATATCATCTGCGCGATGGTCTCCAACGCACCCAGAGCGAGCATGGAGCAGTTCATCGGCGGGCGATCGTAGCGGGGCTTTTCTTCCGGCATGCCGGCACCCGGCCAATTCAATTCCATCAACAGTTCAATTCTTATGAAGGGTCTACCCATGGTACCAGCGATTCTTATCGCTCTCGCCCTTGCCGGGAGCGCCTGCAATACACCGAAATCCGATCCGGCCACCCGCGCGGACTCCGCTCAGTCGGAGCGTCCGCTTCAGGGAACACCCGCAACTGGTGGCGGGGCCGAGGTCAAAGCCATCCCGTCGACATCGGCCGGCGCCGCCGGCGTTGGGGGAGTTGCATCGATGGATGATGAGTCCGCGCCGGCTTCCGGGCCTGGCGTTGGCCGCGTTGTTTCCGTCGAGGAGAATGTGACCGCCACCGAGGGGCAGATGGCTCCGAACTTCACCTGGAAAGGGGCGGACGGCAAGGAACATTCGCTGAAGGAGTATCGCGGCAAGGTCGTGCTGCTCAATTTCTGGGGGACATGGTGCCCTCCGTGCAGGATGGAGCTTCCGGACATCGTGAAGCTGCGCGAAAAGCTTGGCGCCAAGGGATTCGAGGTGATCGGCGTGAACGTGGCGGAGGAGGACAGGATGCAGAACCACATTCAGACGGTGGAGCAGCATGTCGGGGAGTTCGCGACGAAGAACGGGCTGAAGTATCCGCTCGCCATCGCCAACGACAAGGTGATCGAGGCATACGGCGGGCTTGAGGGCGTTCCCACCACGTTCATCCTCAACCGGAAGGGGGAGATCATCTGGAAGGCCGTCGGCATGCAGCGCGAGGCCGATTTCCGCGGCGCCATCGACAAGGCGATGTGATCGTGTCCCCCGATTCGCCATTCAAATTCAGCGGGGGAGATGCGTGGAGATTCTGAATCTCTCGCTCTCCCGCGCGAAGCTGATCCGCTCGCTTCATCGTGGCAAGGGAAGAGCGCGCGAGCGGGCGTATCTGGCCGAGGGGAAGCGTCTGCTCGAAGAGCTTTCGCAGAGCCCCGCGCGCGTCAGGTTTCTGTTCGGCACGGAGGAGGAGAGCGGCTGGCTGGCGCGGCATTTTCCGGGAGCATCGATCTCCGTGGCGGAGGAGCCGGGCGCGCTGTTCGCCACGGAGCAGGCGCAGGGGGTTGGCGCGATCGTCGATATGCCCGATGCGGTGATGCTGGATGATCTGGCCGGGCGTGGCGGGCCGATCCTCTTTCTGGACGGCCTGGCCGATCCGGGAAACGTCGGGACGATCCTTCGCACGGCGGAGTGGTTCGGGCTTGGCGGCGTGCTGTTCGGTCGCGGATCGATCGATCCGTTCAACCCGAAGGTGGTTCGCTCCTCGATGGGGGCCATCTTCCGTCTGCCGGTCGTCGAGGAGATAACGCCCCACGATATCATCACGCTCGGCCTCCCCCTTTTCGCGCTCGATGCCCACGGTGCCCGCGTGCTGGGCCGTGAGTTGCTTCCACGACGCGGCGTGTATATCATCGGTGGCGAGGCGCACGGGGTTTCCCCGGATCTGCTGGAACGGGCCGAGCCGATCGCGATCATGGGGAGCGGGAGAGGGGAATCGCTCAACGCCGCCATCGCAACCGCCATCCTGCTCTACGAGCTTCACCGCGGTTCCCACCTTCCCCCCCCCACAGCATAGTTCCACGCCGCCCTGGCGATTCCGGCGATCGTCGACTCGCGGGTTCCCTCATCCGACCGGCTGTCGGAGATAAACACCGCGACGGCGATATGATCTCCATTCGGAAGAGTGATGATGCCCACGTCATTGGTTGCGCGGGTCATCCCGCCGGACGTTCTGGCGGTGCCGGTTTTATGTTCCACTACCGTTCCCGCGGGCAAGCGTCCTCTGATTCTCTTCAATCCGGTTGTGGTGTTTATCATCAGCGACGATAGAAGCGCATGGCTTGCGGGGGATAGCCCCTTTCCCATGAAAAAGGCGTTCAGCAGACGCGCCATCGCCGCCGGATGGCACCAGTTCCGGTACTGAACCATCGGCCCGGCGGCCATTTCCTTCTCCGTGGTCGCTATCGCGATCTCCCGTATGCCGAGACCGTGAATATATGCCTCCACTTTTTTGGGGCCTCCAAGGATGCGCAGCAGAACATCGCACGCGGTGCCGTCGCTTTCGGAAACGCTGTAGCGCAGCAGTTCCGAAATGGTGATATCGGCCGGTCCGGGGGAGTATGTATCGCGCAGCGGGCTGTGCATGCCGGCCGGGGCATAATCACGTCCATCGACATGGATCTTCGTATCGAGCGATCGTTTCCCCTGATCGATCTGATGGAGCACGGCCATCGCGATCGGGAATTTATAGACGCTCTGCATCGGGAAGCGGTCATTTCCATGCAGCGAAATGATGCCGCCGGTTTCCAGCCGCATGATCGCGACGCCGACATTTCCATTCACCGCCGCCGCAATTGTTTCGATGCTCGATTGCAGCGGTTCCCTCCGCGCCGTTGCCGGTTGCGACAGCGCGAGCCGTGGGATGAGGGATAGAAACAGCAGGAGTGAGGCCAGTGGATATCGCATGGGCATGAACGTGGGTTCTGTGGTTGAATATTGCGCCGGGCATATCGATCACATCACCGGTTTTCCCGATTCATCGATCGTGAATGTCGTCACTCCGCCCATGACGAGAGGCTGCCCCGTGGCGCTGTCGATAAACGTGATCTCCAGCTTTCCCTCCTGAAACCGGCAGATGGTGAACCCGGCCGCGCTTCGCCCCTTCTCCTTCGATGTATTGAACGGATGCGTGTAGATGTTCGGCGGCGCGGATGAGCGGACCGATTCCCGTTTCGCGCCGGCGCCGTTGATGATAAAGACCTTCGGACATGTCCGGCAGGCGCTGTTGCTGTCGGGATAGTAGAGAAACTGGAGGCTGTGGTCGTGACCGGCCATCATCATCTGGATGTTCGCGTTGCTGCGACCAAGAATCGCCAGCAGCGAATCCTTGTATGCGCGGTAGTGGGGGGTGCAGTTGTCCTCATCGGAGAAGAACTCCTGCACGTAGCGGGTGGGGTCCTCTCCCTCCGACAGGCAGTTGCCGATATATCCTATCCGTTTTCTGGCGGCCTGCCAGAGCCTGTAGCCCCCGTGCGCGCCCACGGAGTAGGGGGAATGATGGGCCATCAGTATCCGCCATTTCACCCCGCGCGCCGCGCCGCTTCGGCGAAGGATCGACTCAAGGGAATCCAGCACCGGCTTCCATTTTTCGGTCTTCTGGTTCAGCAGGAGCGCTGAATCGAAGAGGATGAAATCGACCGAATCGCGCGAGCCGCCGGCGATTGCTTTCCGGACGATGGCGGGATAATGGGGATGATACGTCCAGAACTCCAGTTCCGCCTCCGCCTGGTTGCCCGCGTCGCAGGCGCCGTACGGGATGGTCCCTTCGAGCGCCGTGCAGTAGTAATCGTGATTTCCCGGAATCGCCCGCACATTGTCACGCCCGAGCATCTCCATCAGCCTGCGATGCGGTCCCATCACATCCCGGATCAACTCCACCCGCTTTTTATCGGTGTAGCCGTTCAATCCGTGCGGGTAGAAATTATCCCCCAGGAAAAACAGGAGGCTCACCGGGCGACCCGCGGCGGCCCCCAGCGTGGCCTGTTCCAGCATATGCGCGGCGTTGCCGGCCATCTCGTCGCCCGGCAGGCCCGCGTCGCCGATGGCGAGGAAGGTCAGGGGAACGGGCTGCTGCGCGCGGGCCGTCAGCAGGGGGAGGACCAGGAGGGGGAGAAGGAGGAACCAATCTGAACTCTTCATACATCTGATTGATGGTGAGCATTGCGGGGAAACGATGCCCGCTATTGCTGTTCACTATATAAATATCATTTTGTCGGGAACCTGCGGGGCGCAATCGGCCACTAACCCGCTGTAACGCATCTTTCGCAATGATCCAAGTATGACGCAACAGACCGATGAGGAGCTGATACGGGGGACTCTCGCGGGGAATCAGGGGGCATTTGCCTCTCTGGTGCGTCGATACGAGCGCCGTGTCGCCACGACGATTCGGAGCGTCATGGGCGATCTCTCCAGAGACGATACCGCCGACATCGCGCAAGATATCTTTCTTCTGGTTTACAGGTCGCTGGCGTCGTTTCGGGGGGATTCGCAGTTCGGCACGTATGTCACACGGATCGCCCTGCGGCACTGCTACCGGGAGTCGAAGCGTCGTAAGAAGCGAGGCTTTCTCTTTCTCAGCTTCGACGCTCCCGGCTCGGATACCAGAACGCCGGATGAGCGATTTGCCGGGACATCGCGGACGGACAGGCCGGTGATCGCCGACGAACGGAAGGGGGAGGTGGTCAAGGCGCTTGCGGCATTGCCGGAGGAATTCAGGACGGTGCTGGTGCTGAGGGTGATCGAGGAGATGTCGGTGGAGGAGGTGGCGGCGGCGCTTGAGATCTCCACCGGGACCGTGAAATCCCGACTCTTCAGGGCGAAGGATAAGATGAGGGAACTGCTGGCTGGATGCGATCTCGAATTTCAGCTTGATACGATGGATTAGATCTCCCCAGGTTCCGATGAACGGGCATACGGCCCGCCGATAACCGAACCGCCCTAGGGGCGCACGAAGCAGATTATCAACATATATCAGGAAGAAGCCATGTCGGATCAATCGATCGAACGGATGCTGCGGGAGTCATACCCGCCGAATCTGCCGTACGGATTTGCCGAGCGGGTAGCCAGCGCCGCCATGACGGAGGGCCGGTCCACGCTCTGGGAACTCTTTCTCGGCATGACGCCGCGCGTCGGTCTGGCTGTCGGCGCGCTTGCCACGATTCTCATGATCTTCGGGTTTGTGGGCGAAGGGCCGAACCTGATCGACGCGATGACACAGTATAACGAAGCAAGCATTATCTCCTTACCGTAATGAGCAATCGTTCAAAGGCCGTGGCCGGTCTGGGCCTGATATTCCTGCTTGGAGGGTTCTGCGGCGCTCTCGTCTACGGGATCATCGTTCGCGATAATCTCCGCGAGCGGCAGCAGCTTCGCACGCACGAGGGGTTTGTCCAGTATTTCGTGTATCGTCTCCAGCTTACCGAGGCGCAACGCGATTCGCTTCGTGGCGAGCTTGACCGCGTGTATGATCAACTCTCCGATCTCCGTTCCGCCACGTCATCGCAGTACGAGGCGGTGATCGATACGTTCACGCAGCGGATCGGGCCAAGGCTGACGGAGAGCCAGCGGGCGCTGCTGCGCGAACAGGAGCAGAAGCTGAGGGGCATGGTGCCGCATGAGAAGAGGCGAACGGCCGAGAACGAGCGTCCGATGCCGCCGCCATCGGCTCAGGTTGCGCCGACCACGACAAAGCCTGTTGAGACGCGCCGCCCGGAATCGCTTTCGGTGGCCGCCGGAAATGGGAAGGCAACCCCCGCGCCGAACGTGATTGTACAGCCCCCTTTGGCCGCGACCTCCGGCAGCGGCGGAGATAACGAGGGCGATTCCGGGCTCGGCAAGCTGGCCGGAAGGATGCAGGAGCTTCGGGCGCGGCTGAACCTGACCGACGATCAGGCGAAGCAGATCCAGACGATCTTCAGCGACAACAAGGCGAAGAACGCCACAGTCCGGAGCCAGTTCAGCACCCAGCCCCTGGTTCTCAGAACCTCGGTCATGCAGAACAACAGGGAAGCCCGGCGGAAGATCAAGGCTCTGCTGAGCGATACGCAGCTCGCCGCGTTGAAGAAGTTGCAGCAGGAGCGGCATGATCAGGCCGCGCCCGCAAAAAAGTAGGCCGCGCGCGACGGAAAAAACCTGAAGAACCACGGCGGGGATGTCCACGGACCTCCCCGCTTCGTTTTATCCCACCATCACCATCGCCTGCTGAATCGTTACCGGGAGAATGAAAGGTCGTGACCGAGTCTGGGGCGGGGTTCATGATGCTCGAAATTATGGAGAGCATCCGGCATCGGTCTTCCCAGCCCCATCGGGGCGGAACCGGTTGTAGCAATGCCACGCCTCCCATGATCGCAAACTCCATCAGAGCGTACCTATTCTTCATGAGTGCGGGGACGGTTCGCTCCTCTGGAGCTTGAGCGGGAGATGGGAGCATTGTGCTACAATCGGCGCGCTCCGATGGAGCTTGAAGAGTGATGAGGGGACCGATGATCGTTCAGCAGACCGGAGGATGGATTCAAACTGAGTTGCTTCTGAACGAACGCTTCCAGCATGATGTTTGTTCCGAATGGAGAACTCGTGTAGCTTCCCGTTTCAACAGCAAAGATCGCCGATGCCCGTATAGTCGTATATCGCTTAACATGAATATCCCTATGATTATGAAACACATTCTACCAGCCATCGCCGCGCTCCTCGTCGCCACGGCGGCATATGCCCAGCAGCCGGGATCGATCCCGATGACGCCCCATATGGACGTCCCGTTGAAGACCCAGCATATCATCGTCCCGGAGAAGTTCAGCGGCGCGTTCGATCCCAACCATACCGTCAATCTGCCGGAAGGATGGACCGCGAAGCTCTTCTACGTCGGCGAGCTTAACGGCTCGCGCTTTATGGCATGGGGGCCTGACAGCGTTCTCTACGTGGCGAACCAAGGGAGCGGCCTTGTCTATGCTCTTCCGGATCGCAATCACGACGGCGTTGCCGATACCGCCTACATTGCCGCGCGCGGCAGCGGGCATGACCTCAAGTTCTATCACGGGGCGATGTATGTGGCGGGGGAGGATCAGGTCGTGAAGTTCGTCGATACCGACGGCGACGGGGTCTATGAGACATCCTCGGTCTTTATCGATCACGTCACCTCGATGGCCGAGCATCCGTCCGGCGGCCACAGCACCCGCACCATCGTCTTCGATACCGTGCGGCAGAAGATCTATCTCTCCATCGGCTCCTCCTGCAACGCCTGCCGGGAGGAGACCCGGGGCATTGTCGCCGAGTTCAACATGGACGGCACCGGGCGGCGCACCTACGCAAGCGGCGTCAGGAACGCCGTCGGGCTGGCGATTCATCCGCGTACCGGCCAGCTCTGGGCAACCAACAACGGCAACGACAATCAGGGCGCCGATCTTCCCCCCGAGTGGATCGATCTGGTGCGCGATGGCGGCTTCTACGGATGGCCGTTCGCCCACTCCTATCAGTACTACAACAACTTCCAGGCGGCCAACGATTACAAGGCGATCCTCCCGATCACCGCCGCCGACAGCGCCAGGGTCAGGAGGATGGTTCCCCCCGCCGCCCTTGTTCAGGCGCATAGCGCCCTGATGGCGATCGAGTTCCCGAACAGCAATGCATTTCCACCCGAGTACCGTCGCGGCGCGTTCGTGGCATCGCACGGCTCCTGGAACCGGTTTCCGGCAACCGGCTACAAGGTGATGTATCTCGACTTCGCCAACGATCAGGATACCACGGCCGATATGGTGGGGGATTTCCTCACAGGCTTCCAGCTTGACAGCAACGGCAACACATGGGCGCGTCCCGTGGGACTGGAGAGCGATTCCCGCGGCAATCTCTACGTCGGCTCCGACAACGGCGTATCGATGGTCCTGATCATCTCGCCGCCGGGCTCCGCTCAGGGGGGCGTTGATGATGCCTCCGCGCCGAACGGTGGGCTGCGTCTGGACGCGTCGTTTCCCAACCCTGCTTCGGGGATGATCACGATCGGCTTTGCGCTGCCGCGCCCCGGCGATGTTTCGATATCCCTGCTCGATCTGCTTGGATCGCCGGTGGCGTCCGCTGTGGAGAACCGGCACTATGAGGCGGGGGAGCATTCAGTTCCGTTCGACACCCGCTCGATACCCGCCGGCACCTATGTCTACCGGCTGACGGCGGGAGGAAAAAGCGTTTCGCGGACGATGGTCGTGGTTCATTAGCCTCGGTGATTATTGCCGATTGATAAATCGGCGCGTTACGATTCTTCGAAAATCGGATGTATCTTCGGGGCGTCCCCCAAACAGGTTCCGGGGGACGTGCGCCCCCCAATGATAATAATCGCCGATCGGTACAGCATCAACAATCATTATGAGCCAGACCCTTTCCGAGGCCGAGATCGGCACGAGCGATCCCGCCATGCTCAGGAATTCCCTTGCGGAGTTGCTTGCCGAATCCCGCTCCCGCACGATGGAGCTGATTGCCCCGATTCCGGTTGATGAGCTTTTCATGCAGCAGGACCCGCTGATGAGCCCCATCATCTGGGATGTGGGGCATATCGGCAATTTCGAGGAGCTGTGGCTGGTGCGGCATTTCGGCGGCGCGCTCAGGCCGGAGTACGATGGCCTCTATGACGCCATGAAAAATCCACGCTCCACGCGCGACAAGCTCCCGCTCCCTACATACGATGCTCTTCTTGCCTATCTGGCGGAGGTTCGCGACCGCGCCCTGGACCATCTCGCCGTCGCCGATTTTGACGGCGATGACCCGATCCTCCGCGAAGGCTATCTCTACCGGATGATCCTTCAGCACGAGTATCAGCACGACGAGACGCTCCTTGCGACCTTCCAGTTGAAGCGGGGGGAGCCGTACCATCCGGCGCGGAGACGGGAGCTTCCGGCGGGCAATCCGGCGGTCGGCGGCATGGCCCTGGTGCCGGCCGGGACGTTCTGGATGGGGACCGATGACAGATCATCCGCGTATGACAATGAGCGTGGCCGGCACCAGGTTCATCTGGATGATTTCATGATCGATATCGCCCCGGTTTCCAACGGCCGGTTCATGGAGTTCGTCGAGGCGGGAGGATACCGGCGCCGTGAGTATTGGGATGATGCCGGCTGGGAGTTCATCAACGCCGGCGGCATCACCGCGCCGAAACACTGGCACCGCGATGCTGATGGAGTGTGGAGCACGCGATCGATGGATTTCGTGGAGCCGGTGAACCCGCGGCGGCCGGTGGTGCATGTCTGCTGGCACGAGGCGGTTGCCTACTGCCGGTTCGTCGGCAAGCGGCTTCCGACCGAGGCCGAATGGGAGAAGGCCGCATCGTGGGACCCCGCGACCGGCGCGCAGTTGATCTATCCGTGGGGAAACCAGCCTCCGGGTCGCGAGCGCGCCAACCTTGACCAGCGTGGGTATATGGCCGCCGAGATCGGAGCTTACCCATCGGGCGCCAGCCCCGTCGGCTGTCAGGGGATGATCGGCGATGTCTGGGAGTGGACCGCCAGCGATTTCGCCCCCTATCCCGGCTTCCAGCCCTTTCCGTACGATGAATATTCGAACGTCTTTTTCGGTCCCGATTACAAAGTTCTGCGGGGGGGAAGCTGGGCCACGCGACCGGGCGCCATCCGCAACACGTTTCGTAACTGGGACTATCCGATCCGTCGCCAGATCTTCAGCGGGTTCCGCTGCGCGCAGGATGTCTGAGCCCGGACGACACTATCGAGGAATCGTGTGAACTCAGAACAATCGATCGACAACATCACCATCGCCGAGCAGTCGGAGGTGGAGGACTATCGCGCCGCGCTTGCCGCCGATGTGCTCCGGGGGCTTTCGCTGCCACGCAGGGAGCTTCAGCCGAAGTATTTCTACGATGAGACCGGCTCGCAGCTTTTCGAGAAGATCTGCGATCTGCCGGAATATTATCAGACGCGGACGGAGAGCGCCATCCTGCGGGATATCGCCCCGGAGCTTGTCGAGCATTACCGTCCGGCCACCCTCGTGGAGTTCGGCTCGGGAAGCTCCCTGAAGACGCGGCTTCTGCTTTCGGCCATGGAGGACGCCGGCGTGTTGAAACGCTACGTGCCGATCGATATCAGCCGCGAGATGCTTCTCTCCACGGCGGAGAGCCTGGTCCGCGAGTACCCCGGCCTTGCGGTGGATGCCGTGATCGGCGATTTCAACGCCGGCCTGCCGCCGCTGACCGCGCCCGGCCCCCGGCTGATCATCTTCCTTGGAAGCACCATCGGGAACTTCACCGAGGAGGAGGCCACGGCATTCCTCCGGCGCGTGTCCTCGGGGATGGGGGAGGATGATCTCTTCCTCCTCGGCATCGATCTGGTGAAGGACCCGGCCATGCTTCACGCCGCGTATAACGATGCCGACGGCGTCACCGCGGAGTTCAATCTCAACGTGCTCCGCGTGATCAACCGCGAGCTGGGAGGCGCGTTCGATACCGGGTCATTCCGGCATTACGCGTTCTTCAACCCGCGCGCGTCGCAGATCGAGATGCACCTGGCAAGCCTTACGGAGCAGGTCGTCCCCATCGAATCGATCGGGATGGATGTACGGTTCGGTCGGGGGGAGACGATCCTGACGGAGATCAGCCGGAAGTTCACGCGCGAAAGCGCGAGTGCGCTGATGGCGGCGGCCGGTTTGAATGTGCTGGACATCTTCAGCGATTCCGGCGAGCTTTTCGCGCTGGCGCTTGCCCGCCGGGAAAACGGATAGGAAGGAATGAACGAACCAACAGTGATCGGCCAGAGATCCCACCCCAGTTGCTTATCGCAGGGCGCGCTCCGCGAGGAGGACCTCTATGCGATGATTGCGAACGATCTGTTCGGCGCGTTTGTCCCGCGTCGTGATGACCGTGTCGGCGTGGAGCTGGAGCTGTTCCCGCTGCTCCGCGATTCCGGCGGGAACCTTGCCCCGGTGCCGCTCCGATCCGCTGGCGACGGCGCATCGCTGGCCCGGCTGCTGGAAAGGTTCGCGTCGAGCAATGGATGGGAATGGGTCGATGATGCGAGCGGCGCGATAACCGTGCTCCGTGCGGGTGGGGGATGCCTGACCCTTGAGCCGGCCGGACAGATCGAGTACAGCGGCCCCGCTCTGGCCTCTCCGGCCGCGGCGCTCGATGATCTTGTGGCGACGGTCGCGCTGCTGCGGGAAGCCGCCGGCGCGATGGGAATCGAGCTGATGAGCCGTGGCTACAGCGGGCTTCACGCCGCCGACGCCCTGCCGCTTCAGGTCCGCAAGCCGCGTTACACGGCGATGGACAGCTACTTCGACAGCATCGGGCCGTTCGGACGGCAGATGATGCGCGCCACCTGTTCGCTCCAGATCAATCTCGATTTCGGCTCGGCGGCGGCATCGGACCGGTGGCGGCTGGCGAACATGATCGCCCCATCGCTCAATGCGATCTTCGCGAACGCGCCGCATGTCCACAACGGACTGCGTTACAGGAGCTTCCGTCACGAGATCTGGCGCCGTCTGGACCCTTCACGCACCGGCCGGCTGTACGATCGTCCCGATCTTGACCCCGTCGCCGATTATCTCCGCTTTGCCCTGGACGCCCGTGTGATGCTGATCCGCATGGCGGACGGCACGTTCCTCCCGCCGCCGGAGCCGGTCAGCTTCCGCGAGTGGATGCGGCGCGGCGGGCCGTTCACCTGCGACATGGATGCCTGGCGGCTCCATCTGACAACCCTTTTTCCCGATGTCCGCCCGCGCGGCTGGATGGAGCTTCGTTCGGTCGACGCGCTTCCGGAGGAGTGGTGGGGGGTGCCGCTGGCGATTGCCTCCACGCTGATCTACACCGACGGGCTCCGGGCCGCGGCGCTGGAACGGATCGAAAACCGGACGCGTCGGCGCGGCTGGATGGAGTACGAACACGACGGCTACTGGCGGTCCGATTTCGAGACCGGCGTGGAGCTTCTCCACATGGCGATTCCATCGATCGAGGACCCGCGGCTTGCCTCGATCGCCGATGAATATCACCGTCGCTTCGCCTCGCGCGGGCTTACTCCGGGGGGGTGAAACGGCTGCACGCATCCCATCTCCCCAATCTGTAACACTTCTCACCGCAGCTTTTCCGGCCCGCACTGCTTCGCTAACTTTACTGCTTTGCCGGTGGTATCCGCGCCCTGGTCGCACACACATCTTCCCAAGGTTCCGGAGCTTCCCGGAACCGACGCCGGTAAATCCCAGAAACCGTTAACCGTAACGGGGCGGCAACTTCGGTGAGCCCCTCTACCTCATTTCCCAATTCTCATGGCTGACAAGAACTTTGATCTGATCGTGATCGGCAGCGGGCCGGGTGGTTATATCGCGGCGATTCGCGCGCACCAGCTTGGGCTGAAGACCGCAATCGTGGAGAGGGACAGGCTTGGGGGCATCTGCCTCAACTGGGGATGCATCCCGACGAAGGCGCTTCTGAAGAACGCCGAGTACATGCATTTCCTGAACCACGCCGATGAGTTCGGGTTCGGGATCGAGAAGTTCACCGTCGATTTCCCGAAAGTGATCGCCCGAAGCCGCGAGGTGGCGGACGCGAACTCCTCCGGCGTCAGCTTTCTGATGAAGAAGAACACGGTGACGGTGATCAACGGCTCCGGGTTCATCCCCCGTCCCGGCGTGGTGGAGATCCGCGACAAGGACGGCAAGGTGACCGATACGGTGGAGGCGAAGAACATCATGATCGCCACGGGCGCCCGTCCGCGCGTGTTCCCCGGCATCGAGGTGGACAATCAGAAGGTGATCACATCAACCGAGGCGATGCTTCAGGGGAAGGTTCCCGGTTCGATGATCGTGATCGGCGCCGGGGCGATCGGCATCGAGTTCGCCTACTTCTATAATGCGTTCGGAACCAAGGTGACGGTGATCGAGATGCAGCCGATGATCCTTCCGGTCGAGGATGAGGATTCCTCCAAGGAGGTGGCGCGCACGTTCAAGAAGAAGAAGATCGATATCATGACCGAAACCCGCGTGATCTCCGCGAAGGCCGCCGGCGAGGGGGTGGAGGTGGTGGTCGAGAACAAGAAGGGGGAGCGGAAGACCCTGACCGCGGACCTTGCGCTGAACGCCGTTGGCGTGACCGGCAACGTGGAGAATCTGGGGCTGGAGGCGCTGGGCGTGAACGTGGAGCGCGGGCATATCAAGGTCGATAAGTTCATGAAGACGAACATCGAGGGGATCTACGCGATCGGCGATGTGATTGGCGCGCCATGGCTGGCGCACGTGGCCTCGGCGGAGGGAGTTGTCGCCGCGGAGCATATCGCCGGGCACGACACCCACGGCGTGGACTACTCGAACATCCCCGGCTGCACCTACTGCCAGCCGCAGGTTGCCTCGGTCGGCCTCACCGAGAAAAAGGCGCGCGAGGCGGGCTACGAGGTGAAGATCGGCAAGTTCCCGTTCAAGGCGAGCGGCAAGGCGCGCGCGATCGGCGAGACCGACGGTTTTGTCAAGCTGGTGATCGACGCGAAGTACGGCGAGATCCTTGGCGGGCATATCGTCGGCGTGGAGGCGACCGAGATGATCGCCGAGATCTGCACGGCGCGCGCAGCCGAGGCAACCGCCGAGACGCTCTTCCACACCGTTCACGCCCATCCGACGCTCTCCGAGGGAGTGATGGAAGCCGCCGCCGACGCATACGGCGAGGCGCTCAATATCTGACATTGCGGATCAAGTATTAAGTATGGAGTCAGCGTCGGCGTGTCGGGGCGGGTTTCAAACCCGCCCCGACAACCGATCCGACGTCAAACGATTATTCCGGAGACGTGCGATGCTGAAAACAACTCCGCTGATTGAACATGCCGCCGCCTCTGTCCGGCCGGAATGGCTGGGGAGGATCGGTTACGGCGACGCATGGGATCTCCAGCGCAGGATCTTCGACGAGGTGATGCGGGGAAATCGCCCCAACACCTTCCTTCTCTGCGAGCATCCGGATGTGATCACGATCGGCCGGAATGCCCGCAATGATTCCAATCTCCTTCTCTCCCGCGATCTCCTGAAGGCCAACGGATACGAGGTGTTCGACGTGGACCGGGGTGGGGATGTGACCTACCACGGGCCGGGACAGCTTGTGGGCTATCCCATCATCCGGCTGGCGGACTTCCGCGAGGATCTGGGCTGGTACATGCGGACGCTGGAGGAGCTTATCATCCGCGCGATAGCGCCCTGGGGATTGCGCGGAGGGCGGCATCCCGGCATGAGCGGCGTCTGGTGCGATGACCGGAAGCTCTGCGCCATCGGCGTTCGCGCCTCACGATGGGTGACGATGCACGGCTTCGCGCTGAACGTGACGACCGATCTGGACCGCTTCTCGGCGATCGTCCCCTGCGGCATCGCTGAGTACAAGGTGACATCGATCGAGGTGGAGACGGGGGTCCGGCGGACACTGGAGGAGGTGGCGGCGGCCGTTGCCGGCGCGTGGGACGGGACGTTCCTGGAACCCGATCAGGGCGCCGGGGCAATGTAGATCCGGTCGGCGGCGAATGCTCCGCGATAGGGCTCGTTTTGCCGATCCGTGCGTATATTCGCAGGCTGAACATCAGAGATGGCTTCACTGGACACGGGCTCCCGGCCGTCGCCCTTCGAGGGCCGGCGATGGAAGCGGTTTCCGCAATCCGAATTGAACGATTATGTGTCGATTTCTCGCGTATATCGGTAAGCCCGTCCTGGCGGACGACCTTCTCTATCGCCCACAGCATTCGCTGATCGATCGCCAGTCGCTTGGAGCCCAGGAGATGTCGATTCCCATCAACGGCGATGGGTTCGGCATAAGCTGGTACAACTTCGATCTGGACGATGAGCCGTGCCAGTTCCGTTCCACGCATCCGTCGTGGAGCGATCAGAACCTGCGCTTCCTCGCAAAGAAAGTCAAGACGCCGATGCTCTTCGCCCATATCCGCGCGGCAACGCCCGGATCGCTGGTGGAGGAGCTGAACTGCCATCCGTTCGTCTACGGCAAGCTGACATGGATGCACAACGGGATGGTGCAGGGGTTCCGGAAAATCCGTCGGTCGCTGTTGCGTGAGCTGAAGGATGAGGCGTACGATGCCGTGCAGGGCTCCACCGATTCGGAGCATCTGTTCGGCCTGTTCCTCAACAATCTCCGTGATCCGAAAGGCCCGGTGAGCACCGAGGAGATGGTGGAGGCGATGTTCGCGATGTTTGCCGACTTCAACCGGCTCCTCTTTGAACATGATGTCCGCGAGCATTCCTACCTGAACCTCTGCGTCTCGAACGGTCGCTCGATCGTCGCCACGCGCTACACTACCAACCCGCGCGTGCAGCCGGCATCACTCTATTATATGTTCGGCAAGGAGTATATGACCACCGAACATCGCTCGTTCATGCTCCCGGATGAGGGGAGGAGCGAGGCGGTGGTGATCTCCTCGGAGCCGTTTACCGGCGTCAAGTCGGACTGGACCAAGGTCGTCCGCAACTCGATGCTCATCATCGACGAGGATCTTTCGATCCGCTTCGCCGATATCGAGCTTCCGTTCGAGAAAGCGGCGTTCGTGTACAATGCCTGATCTGGAGCTTTCCGTACCAGGTTCGCGCGCACATGGCAACTCGGCCACATGTACCTATTACGCCGGAGGAATATCTGGCGAACGAGCGGACTGCTGACTACAGAAGCGAGTATTTCGCGGGCGAAGTGTTCGCGCCGGCCGGGGCCGGCAGGATGCACAACCGGATTGTCACCAACCTGATCGTCGCAATTGGCGGCCGGCTGAAGGGACGGGGGTGTGATGTCTACGGGAGCGATCTTCGCGTGAAGGTCAATCCCCCCGGCACGTATACGTACCCGGATCTGACGATCGCGTGCGGCTGTCAGGAGTTCGAGGACGCCAGGGAGGATACGCTGCTCGACCCGCTGGCGATCATCGAGGTGCTTTCGGACTCGACCGAGAAATATGATCGCGGCGTGAAGTTCGAGCCTTACCGGCGGATTGCCTCGTTGCGGGAATATATCCTTGTGGCACAGGACCGGCCGCTGGTGGAACAGTATCTCCTGCAGGATGACGGGCGGTGGATCTTCACCGAAACGGGTGGACTGAACAGTGTTCTGGTGCTCTCCTCGGTTGCGATGGAGCTTGGGCTGAGCGATATCTACGACAGGGCCGACTGGATGAATCAACCTGGGTAGCGCCGTTGCGGCTTCCGGGTATTGTCGGCCATACAATTTCCTTTTTGACGTTCTAGCATGATCTCAACGCTACTTCCGATTGTTCTGCTGCTGCCGCTGATCGGCTTTCTGATCAACGGGCTTCTCGGCAGAAAAATCGGATCGGAAAAGGCCGTGGGGGCTATCGGCACCGCGACGGTCGGCATCGCGTTCGTTCTGGCAATCGTGATGTTCGCCGGGATGATCTCCCTGCCGGCCGAACATCGGCGGGTGATGGTGGACCTTGTCCCCTGGATCACCGCCGGGCAGTTCTCGGTGGATTTCTCCTATCAGATCGATCAGCTTTCGATCATCTTCCTGCTGATCATCACCGGCATCGGCACGCTGATTCATATCTACTCGATCGGTTATATGCACGGCGATCCCGGTTTCAGCCGGTTTTTCGCCTATCTGAACCTCTTCATCTTCATGATGCTGAACCTGGTTCTGGCCGATAACTTCCTTGTCACCTTTCTCGGCTGGGAGGGGGTGGGGCTCTGCTCGTTCCTGCTGATCGGGTTCTGGTACGACAGGAAGTTCGAGGGGGTCGGGATCAAGTGGACGGGGGACGCGGCCAAGAAGGCGTTCGTGGTGAACAGGATCGGCGATCTCGGGATGCTGATCGGCATGTTCATCCTCTTCAACGAATTTCATACGCTGAAGTACCATCAGATCACCGAGATCGTGACGGCCGGCAACAGCTTCTATCCGGGGGGGAGCACCGCGCTGACGGTGGCGACGCTCTGCCTGTTTCTCGGCGCCTGCGGCAAGTCCGCTCAGATCCCTCTCGGCGTCTGGCTCCCCGACGCGATGGCCGGCCCCACGCCGGTTTCCGCGCTCATCCACGCCGCGACGATGGTCACCTCCGGCATCTTCCTGATCAGCCGGAATGCCGCCCTGTTCACCCTCTCTCCGGCCACGATGGCGGTGATCACGGGGGTGGCGGTCACGACGGCGCTGGTTGCGGCGACGGTTGGGCTGGTGCAGAACGATATCAAGAAGGTGCTTGCGTACTCGACAGTGTCGCAGCTCGGGTTTATGTTTATCGCGCTCGGCGTCGGCGCCTATACCGCCGCGGTGTTCCATGTGATGACCCATGCGTTCTTCAAGGCGCTCCTCTTCCTCGGCTCCGGGTCGGTGATCCACGGCATGCACGACGAACAGGACATGCAGAAGATGGGGGGATTGAAGAAGTACATGCCCTCCACCTACAAGACCTATCTGATAGGCGCGCTGGCGATCTCCGGCATCTTCCCGCTGAGCGGCTTTTTCTCGAAGGATGAGATCCTCTTCCGGGCCTTCTCCAACGGCAATGCGGTCCTCTGGTTCTTCGGCGTGGCGGCGGCGTTCTGCACGGCGTTCTACATGTTCCGCTCGGTCTACCTCACGTTCGAGGGGGAGGAGCGGTTTGACCACCATCATGTTCACCCGCACGAGTCGCCGGCGTTGATGACGATTCCGCTCTGGATTCTGGCGATCCTCTCGATCGCCGGCGGGTTTCTGGGGCTGCCGGGCGTGTTCGGAAACGTGAACGTGCTGGAGCACTGGCTGGAGCCGGTCTTCGAGCCGGCCTATACAAAGTTCGCTCAGAACGAATCGGTGTCGCACGCCGGCGAATGGCTCCTGATGGCGATCTCCCTTGGCGTCGCCGTCTCCGGCATCCTCCTGGCGCGCTACTTCTACAAGCAGCGCCCCGGCCTTGCCGACGCGGTTGCCGGCCGGATGAAGGGGATCTACAAGCTCCTCTGGAACAAGTGGTACGTGGACAATATCTATGAGTACGGCGTGGTGATTCCGCTCCAGAAAATCTCCCGATCGTTCTTTCATCGCTTCGTGGACATCGGTGTGATCGACGGCGCCATCAACGGCTCGGCGCGCGCCACCGGCGGCATCTCCACATTCATCCGCAGGCTTCAGTCCGGCGTAACGCAGAACTACGCGATGCTCTTCGTCGCGGGCATCGTGGTGGTGGTTGGCTGGCTGGTGCTCCGCTGACGGCAGCCGTTCACGGGTTGCGGCCGGCGGACGACCGGCCCATTCTGTCCCCAGTTTTTAGAAACTTCAAGTATCAATGCTTCTTCTTGTCACGCTTTTTCTCCCGCTCGTCGTCGCTCTGATCCTGAGCCTTATCCCGGCCGGGAACACGTCCGCGCACCGGATCGGCGCCGCCATCGGGTCGGGCCTGACGTTTGTGGTATCGCTGGCGCTCTGGTTCAGCTTCGACAAGACCAGCCCGGCGTTCCAGTTCACGACCAACGTCCCGTGGATCGGCTCGCTCGATATCGGCTTTCGTTTCGGCCTTGACGGGATGTCGCTGCTGCTGCTGATGCTTACCACGTTCATCATGCCGATTGCGATCATGTCGAGCTGGAGGGGGATTCGCGATCGCGAGAAGATGTATTACATCATGCTCCTGATCCTGCAGAGCGGCCTGATGGGCGTCTTCGCGTCGCTCGATACCTTCCTTTTCTATGTCTTCTGGGAGGTGGTGCTGATTCCGATGTATTTCCTGATCGGCATCTGGGGCGGCAAGGACAGGATCTACGCGTCGATGAAGTTCTTCCTCTACACGATGGCCGGCTCGCTGCTGATGCTTGTGGCGATCGTCTGGATGGGGCATTACGCGGAGGTGCAGACGGGGCATTTCACGACCGATCTCCAGAAGCTGCTTCATATCGCCCCATCGATTCCGTTCGAGGCGCAGAAGTGGCTCTTCCTGGCGTTCGCGCTCTCGTTCTGCATCAAGGTGCCGATCTTCCCGCTCCACACCTGGCTTCCCGATGCCCACACGCAGGCGCCGACGGCCGGCTCCGTGGTGCTGGCGGCGGTGATGCTGAAGATGGGGACGTACGGGTTGATCCGGTTCAATCTCCAGCTCTTCCCGCAGTCCTCGATGTACTATGCCGATTTCATCTCCGTGCTGGCGGTGATCGGCATCATCTACGGCGCCCTGCTGGCGATGGTGCAGACCGATGTCAAGAAGCTGGTTGCCTATTCGTCGATCGCCCACCTTGGCTTCGTGGTGCTGGGAATCTTCTCGATGACGGCGGAGGGAGTGCAGGGGGCGGTGATCCAGATGGTGAACCACGGGCTTTCCACCGGCATGCTCTTCCTGCTGATCGGCTTTATCTACGATCGCCGGCACACGCGCGAGATGGCGGATTTCGGCGGCCTCGCCAAGTCGATGCCGGTCTACGCGGTCTTCTTCGCCATCGCGGTCTTCGCGTCGGTCGGGCTGCCGGGGCTGAATGGTTTTGTCGGCGAGTATCTTACGCTGATCGGCGGATATACATCGCAGCATCTCACATCGCGCTGGTTCGCGATCATCGGCGCATCCGGGGTTATCCTGGCGGCGGTCTACCTGCTGATCCTTTTCCAGCGGATGTTCTTCGGCCCGCTCACTAATAACGAGAACCGCACTGTCAGCGATCTGACCAAGCTGGAGGTGGGCCTGCTTGTCCCGATGGTCCTCTTCTGCGTCTGGATCGGCTTTCAGCCGAACACATTTCTCAGCGTCTCGGAGAGCTCCACGCGGGCTGTGGTCGGGGTGATCGAGGAGATGAAGGGGGAGCACCGTTACGCGGCGGAAGTCAACCGGCGGATGAATGGCGATACCTCGCACATCGCCGCTCCGGCCCTTCCGGGCGCCCCCGCGGCAAGCCCGGTCGCGCCGCCGCCCGGTGCCACGATTGCTCCCGCGCCGCCGCCCGTGCAGGTGACACCGGCGCCGATGCCCTCAAGGCCGTAGCGGTGCACGGCATGGAGATGACGGTCAATCCGCTCTGGATCATCCCGTTCATTCTTCTGCTTGCCGCGATTGCCATGATGCCGTTTATCAACGGCGCGTGGTGGGAGAAGAACTATCGATATGTGGCGTCCGGCCTTGCGACCGTAACGGCGGCATACTATCTGTTCGGGCTGGATGCGCCGGGGAAGGTTGCCGGGGCGCTTCACGAGTATATCAGCTTTATCGCGCTGATCGGCGCGCTGTACGTGGTCTCCGGCGGGATTCATATCGCCATGAAGGGGGGGGCCACGCCGCTGGAAAACCTGGCGTTGCTTGCGACAGGGGCGGTGGCGGCCAATCTGCTGGGGACAACCGGTGCCTCGATGCTGCTGATCCGGCCGTATCTCCGGAACAACCGGGACAGGCTCTCGGCATATCATGTGATCTTCTTCATCTTCATTGTTTCGAACATTGGAGGTGGGATCACCCCGATCGGCGATCCGCCGTTGTTCCTTGGCTTTATCAAGGGTATCCCGTTCTTCTGGATCACCCGCGCGATGCTGCTGCCGTGGGCCTTTGCCCTGGCGCTGGTGCTGGCGATCTTCTACATGGTGGACCTTCTGAATTTCCGGAAGGTGTCGGCCGGGCCCCGGCAGGAGGTTGAAACCGGGCATGACGGTTTCAGGATCTCCGGCCTCGGCAACCTGATCTTTCTGGCGGCCATCATCGGCTCGGTTTTTATCGAGCGGCCGCTGTTCCTTCGGGAGGCCGTGATGATCGCGGCGGCGGCGGGGAGCTATTTCAGCACGAAGCGGCAGATCCATCTGGAGAACCATTTCACGTTCCATCCGATCGTGGAGGTGGCATGGCTGTTCGCCGGGATTTTCGTGACGATGCTGCCGGCGCTGGACTGGCTTTCGGCCAACGCCCCGGCGCTCGGGATAGGGTCGAGCGGTGGGTTCTACTGGGTGACCGGCGGCCTGAGCAGCGTTCTGGACAACGCTCCGACCTATCTCAACTTCCTGACCGCCGGGCTTGGCCTGGCGCATCTGAGCGTCGATAATCCGGCGCACGTGCGGGAGTTCCTCCTGACGCACGGTCGGGAGGTGGCTGCGATCTCCGCCGGAGCGGTGTTCTTCGGGGCGATGACCTATATCGGCAACGGCCCCAACTTCATGGTCAGGGCGATCGCGGAACATCGCGGCGTCCGGATGCCCGGATTCTTCGGTTATATCAGCAGGTTCTCGGTGCCGGTGCTTCTGCCGGTCCTCTTTCTCGTCTGGCTAATATTCTTTTCATGAGCTCGATTACTTCAGATCTTCTCGCGGCGCTACCGATCGAAATCGTAAGCCTGTTTGCGCTTCTCGTGATGCTCGCCGATGCTCTGGTGGAGCGGAGCACGAAGCTCTGCACCTGGTTGACGATCGTGGGCTTCGTTGGCGGGATCGTGGCTGCCGGCTTCACGATGCTCTGGAAGCTCCCCGGATTCAACGGGATGATCGCGATCGGTGGAATGCCCAACGTCTACGATATCATCTTCTGCGGCGGCGGGATCATGACCGTGCTCCTCTCCCGCGATTATCTGGAGCGCATCGGCGGGATGTTCGATGAGTTCTACACGCTGATCGCGATGTCCGTCGTCGGGATGATGCTGATGGCCCACGCGACCGATCTGATGATCCTCTTCGTGGGGCTGGAGATCATGTCGATCTGCTTCTACGTCCTTTCCGGCCTGGTTCGCGGACGTCTTGCCTCCAACGAGGCCGCGCTGAAGTATTTCCTGCTGGGCGCCTTTGCCTCCGGCTTCCTTCTCTACGGAATCGCGCTGGTCTATGGCTCGGTCGGCGGGACCAGCTACGCGGCGCTCGCGATCGGCGCGGCCACCACGAAGTTCCCGATGCTCTTCTGGAGCGGCATCGGCCTGATGATCGTCGGGCTGGCGTTCAAGGTGGCGGCGTTCCCGTTCCATCAGTGGGCGCCGGATGTCTATGAGGGGGCGCCGACCGTCGTGACGGGCTTTATGAGCACGGCTGGAAAGGCCGCGGCATTCAGCGGGTTCGTCGGCTTTATGATGCCGGTGGTCGCCAGCAACGCCGCCGGCCTGCCGAACGTCCGCGCGGTGATCGCCATGCTCGCGGTCGGCTCGATGCTGATTGGAAATATCACGGCGATAGCCCAGACCAACATCAAGCGGATGCTTGCCTACTCCTCGGTGGCGCACGCGGGATATATGCTGATCGGCATCGCGGCGGGGAACAGCATCGGCTGGACCGGGATCATGTACTATGTGGCGGCGTATCTCTTCATGCAGCTTGGCGCCTTCGCGATCGTCGGCATGCTGGAGCGCGAGAACGGCGGCAACCTCACGATCGATGATTACCGCGGGCTTGGCCGTCGCCGTCCGGGGCTTGCCATCATCATGGCGCTCTTCATGTTCTCGCTGACCGGCATCCCGCCGTTCGCCGGCTTTTTCGGAAAGTACTATCTCTTCTATGCCGCCATCCGCGCCGATATGACGTGGCTCGCGGTGGTCGGCGTCATCTCCTCGGTCATCTCCGCATGGTTCTATCTGGGGCTGATCGTCAACATGTTTTTCCGCGAGCCGAACGGCGATGAGGCGCCGACGCCGGTGCTGACCGGGCTGACGAAAGTGGCGCTGGCGCTGACGATCGCCGGGACGCTGATCGTCGGGTTCATCCCCGAGTGGCTGATCCGGGCGGTGGGGAAGTAGAAATCAGCGGAGAGGCGGAGGCGTTGGAAGTTTCGATATATTCCCGCCGGCCCCAACACCGCCGGCCAATCTCCTGGAAGCTCTGACAAGAAGCCTTGAACCTACGCCGGGCGGAGCGGATGCCGATCGTTGCCGGGTTGAACCCGACGCCGGACGGCTGATACTTCGCCCTTGGTATGACAACAGGTCACAACCGGCGCGGTGCGGCAATCGGAGATACAGCCCCATCGTCTATCCAACTCATGGCAACCGCACGACATATCGCAACCCCGAAAGCGGCTCCCGAGCTTACCGAGCGGGAGGAGCTTGTGCTGCGCTATATCGTCCAGCACTATATCCTCACGGCCAACCCCGTGGGTTCCCGCTATATCTCCAAGCGCATGGAGGAGGAGTCGGTTTCTGCGGCCACCATACGGAACGCGATGGCCGATCTGGAGGAGAAGGGATATATCTCTCATCCGCATACATCGGCCGGACGGGTGCCGACCGATCGCGGCTATCGCCTCTATGTGGACTCGCTGGTCCGCGCCGACAAGCTGAGCGTGGCGGAGCGGGCGGCCATCCGGAATCAGATCAACCCGGCCGCCGCCACTCCCGTGCTGATGAAGGAGGTCTCCCGGCTGATCGCCTCGATATCGCTTCAGCTTGGCATTGTCACCGCGCCGGAACTGCTGGACAGCAGCCTGGAGCGCCTTGAGCTGGTGCCGCTCTCCAGCACGCGGCTGCTGGTGGTGCTCTCGCTTCGCGCCGGGCTTATCAAGACCGTGACGCTGGAGGTGCAGGAGGAGATTCCACGCGAGCGGATCGATTTCCTGGTTCAGATTTTGAATGAGCGTTTCGGCGGTCTGACGCTCCGCGAGATACGGTCGAGCTGCCGCGAACGCCTTCGCGATGTGGTGGACGAAAGCTCCGACAGCCTCCTGAGAGTCCTCCTCGATTCATCCGACAGGATCTTCACGGGGTCGTCCGAGGGGGAGCGTATCCAGATTTCGCCGACGCAGAACATCCTCCGTCACCCGGAGTTTGCCAACCCGGATCAGCTTCGCGGGATCGTGGAGCTGGTGGAGAACGAGGAGATGGTGATTCATCTGCTGGACGGCCATTCCGGGGAGGAGCACACGGTGGATATCACGATCGGCGGTGAGCACGGCAACGAGCGGATGGTGGACTACAGCCTGATCACCACCCGTTATAAAGTGGGGACCACGACCGGAACGATCGGGCTGATAGGGCCGAAGCGGATGGATTATTCGAAGATGATTACGGTGGTGGAGTACATCGCCAGGACGATCACAGATAATTTTCACGACAGGTAGGCGTCCCAGGGCGCGGCTCGCGTCGCTTACGATTCGTTGAACCCGACGGCGGATGCTTCGTAGGGATCGATTCGCGCGGGGAATATCACGGGGGCCGGTCGGAATAATTCAACAATTATCATGAACAAGCGAGACATTCCAATCGACGATTCGCAGGACAATACTTCGAGCCAGCGGGAGGCCGCGACCGATCAGACACAGGAAACCGATCGGGTGGCGGAACTGGAATCCGAGAACGCCCGCCTGCGCGATCACGCGCTGAGGACGATGGCGGACTTCGACAATTTCCGGCGACGGGCGCAGGTGGAACGGGAGCAGACGGTGCAGTACGCCAACGAGCGGCTGCTTCGGTCGCTGCTGCCGATCATCGATGACTTCCACCGATCGGTGGAGGCGGGGGCGCAGTCCGGGGACTTCCAGAGCTTCTTCCAGGGTGTTTCGATGATCAACGACAAGCTGGCAAAGACGCTGGAAGCGCAGGGAGTTCAGCGCATGACAACCGTGGGCCAGCCGTTCAACGTTGACCTGCACGAGGCATTGATGCGCCAGCCGAGCGATGCCCCCGAGGATACGGTCATCACCGAGCTGGAGCCGGGCTATACCTATGGCGATCGCGTGCTCCGTCACGCAAAAGTGATCGTCTCCGCAGGAAGCTGAGATGTGAGACCGGGGGGGATTTCCGAATTCCCCCTTCGGTTCGTGATGATGCCAGGCACGCCACCGGGTTCCCCGCCCGCCGCAGAGATACATGATATACCGCACGTATAGAATCGACTTATGGATAAACGAGATTATTACGAGGTGCTCGGCGTAAGCCGCACCGCCACGGAGACCGAGATCAAGAGCGCTTATCGGAAGATGGCGATCAAATATCATCCCGATAAGAACCCGGACAACCCGGAAACCGTGGAGATGTTCAAGGAATGCGCCGAGGCGTACGAGGTGCTTTCCAACCCTGACAAGAAGGCCCGATACGATCGGTTCGGCCATCAGGGGCTGCGCGGCGCCGCCGCCGACTCCCAGCCGTTCTCCAACATCAACGATATCTTCTCCGCCTTCAGCGGCGGCGGTGGCGGCGGCTCGATCTTCGACGAGATCTTCGGCGGCGGCGGCGGGCGGCGCTCGCAGGGGGCGACGTTCGGCCAGCCGGGGAGCGATCTGAAGGTGCGGCTTCCGCTGACGCTCGAGGAGATCGCGACCGGCGTGGAGAAGACGATCACCATCAAGAAGCTGAACACCTGCCCGGACTGCTCCGGTCGCGGTGCCGAGTCCGCATCGGGCGTTGTGACCTGCTCGCAGTGCAACGGCTCCGGCGAAGTGCGCCAGGTGACGCGTTCGCTCTTCGGCCAGTTCGTCAATGTGGCGGCGTGCGCCAACTGCGGCGGCGAGGGGAAGGTGGTAAAGGAACCGTGCAGGACCTGTCACGGCGAGGGACGCATCCAGGGGGAGGGCTCCGAGACGCTGGAGATCCCGGCCGGGGTGTCCGACGGCAACTACATCCCGCTCCGTGGCAAGGGAAATGCCGGCCGCCACGGCGGTCCCGCCGGCGATATCATCGTGCTGATCGAGGAGCGGGAGCACAAGCACTTTGTCCGCAACGGCAACGACGTGGTCTACGACATGACCATCAGCTTCCCGCAGGCGACGCTCGGCGCGGATATCACCGTGCCGACGCTCTCCGGCACATCGGTGATCACCGTCGATCCGGGGACGCAGCCGGGGACGCTTCTCAGGATGCGCGACAAGGGGATACCGTATCTCCATACCAACCGCCGGGGCGATCAGATCGTCAGGATCAATATCTACATCCCCACCCGCATCAGCGATGACGAGCGCAATCTGCTGGAGCAGCTTGGGGGGATGCCGAACATCGATCCGCAAACCAGAGTGAAGCGCGAAGGGGAGAAGTCCGGCTTCTTCTCGCGGATGAAAGGGGCGTTCTCGTAGCGGATAAAACGTTGATCAATATTGTTGCGTTATGTCGGGGCGTCGGGGCGGGTTTCAAACCCGCC
>JAQBOZ010000022.1 GCA_028287785.1 Chlorobiota bacterium | reverse complement strand
GCATCAGCTACTCGAAGCTGACCGGCACGCCGACGAGCCTTCCGCCGAGCGGCACTGCCGGCGGTGATCTTAGTGGTTCCTATCCGAACCCGACCGTCGCTGATAACGCGATTACCGATTCGAAGATTGCGAACGGCATCAGCTACTCGAAGCTTTCGGGCGCACCGACAAGCCTTCCGCCAAGCGGCACGGCTGGTGGTGATCTGATGGGTAACTATCCGAACCCGACGGTTGCCGACAATGCAATCTCCTCGACAAAGATCGCCGACGGTGCTGTCTCGACCTCCAAGGTTGTCGATGGCGCCATCACCGATTCGAAGATCGCGGATGGTATCAGCTACTCGAAGCTGAGTGGGGCACCGACGAGCCTTCCACCGAGCGGTACGGCTGGTGGTGATCTGACGGGTAACTATCCGAACCCGACGGTTGCTGACAATGCGATTACCGATTCGAAGATCGCGAACGGCATCAGCTACTCGAAGCTTTCGGGCGCACCGACAAGCCTTCCGCCAAGCGGCACGGCTGGTGGTGATCTGATGGGTAACTATCCGAACCCGACGGTTGCCGACAATGCGATCTCTTCGACGAAGCTTGCCGATGGTTCGGTAACGGATTCGAAGATTGCCGACGGCATCAGCTACAGCAAGTTGAGTGGCGCACCGACAAGCCTTCCGCCGAGCGGCACTGCCGGCGGTGATCTGACCGGCAACTATCCGAACCCGACGGTTGCCGACAACGCGATCTCCTCGACGAAGCTGGCTGACGGCTCGGTAATGAACTCGAAGCTCGCTGATAGCTCAGTGACGGACGCGAAGATCGCGAGCGGGATCAGCTACTCGAAGCTGACCGGCACGCCGACGAGCCTTCCGCCGAGCGGCACTGCCGGTGGTGATCTGACCGGCAATTATCCGAACCCGACGGTTGCCGACAATGCAATCTCCTCGACGAAGCTTGCCGATGGTTCGGTGACGGACGCGAAGATCGCCGACGGCATCAGCTACAGCAAGTTGAGTGGCGCACCGACAAGCCTTCCGCCGAGCGGCACTGCCGGTGGTGATCTGACCGGCAACTATCCGAACCCGACGGTTGCCGACAATGCAATCTCCTCGACGAAGATCACGGATGCAGCTATCTCGACCTCCAAGGTCGCCGATGGAGCAATCACCGATTCGAAGATCGCGGATGGCATTAGTTACTCGAAGCTGAGTGGTGCACCGACGAGCCTTCCGCCAAGCGGCACTGCCGGTGGCGACCTGACGGGCAACTATCCGAACCCGACGGTTGCTGATAATGCAATCTCTTCGACGAAGCTTGCCGATGGCTCGGTGATGAACTCGAAGCTCGCCGATAGCTCAGTGACGGATGCGAAGATCGCGGACGGCATCAGCTACTCGAAGCTGAGCGGCGCACCGACATCGCTTCCGCCAAGCGGCACGGCGGGTGGTGATCTGACCGGTTCCTATCCGAACCCGACGGTCGCTGACAACGCGATCTCTTCGACGAAGCTCGCCGATGGTTCGGTGACGGATTCGAAGATCGCCGATGGCATCAGCTACTCGAAGCTGAGTGGTGCACCGACAAGCCTTCCGCCAAGCGGCACTGCCGGTGGTGATCTGACGGGCAACTATCCGAACCCGACGGTTGCCGACAACGCGATCTCCTCGACGAAGCTTGCCGATGGTTCGGTGACGGATGCGAAGATCGCCGACGGCATCAGCTACTCGAAGCTGAGTGGCGCGCCGACGAGCCTTCCGCCAAGCGGCACTGCCAGTGGTGATCTGAGTGGTTCGTATCCGAACCCGACGGTTGCTGATAATGCGATCTCCTCGACGAAACTTGCTGACGGTTCGGTAATGAGCTCGAAGCTCGCCGATAGCTCAGTAACGGATTCGAAGATCGCGGACGGCATCAGCTACAGCAAGTTGAGCGGCGCGCCGACATCGCTTCCGCCGAGCGGCACTGCCGGTGGTGATCTGACGGGTAACTATCCGAACCCGACGGTTGCTGATAATGCGATCACTGATTCGAAGATCGCCGATGGCATCAGCTACTCGAAGCTGAGTGGTGCACCGACGAGCCTTCCACCGAGCGGCACTGCCGGTGGTGATCTGACGGGCAACTATCCGACCCCGACGGTTGCCGACAATGCGATCTCCTCGACGAAGCTTGCCGATGGTTCGGTAACGGATTCGAAGATTGCCGATGGCATCAGCTACTCGAAGCTGAGTGGCGCACCGACGAGCCTTCCGCCGAGCGGCACTGCCGGTGGTGATCTGACGGGCAACTATCCGAACCCGACGGTTGCTGATAATGCGATCACTGATGCGAAGATCGCTGACGGCATCAGCTACAGCAAGTTGAGTGGCGCACCGACGAGCCTTCCGCCAAGCGGCACTGCCGGTGGTGATCTGACCGGCAATTATCCGAACCCGACGGTTGCCGACAATGCGATCTCCTCGACGAAGCTTGCCGATGGTTCGGTAACGGATGCGAAGATTGCCGACGGCATCAGCTACTCGAAGCTGAGTGGCGCACCGACGAGCCTTCCGCCGAGCGGCACTGCCGGTGGTGATCTGACCGGCAACTATCCGGACCCGACGGTTGCTGACAACGCGATCTCTTCGACGAAACTGGCTGACGGCTCCGTAACCAGCCCGAAGCTCGCCGATGGTTCGGTTTCCACGATGAAGGTGATCGACAGCGCGGTTACTTCCTCGAAGCTCGCCACCGGATCGGTTGCGACGGCGCATATCGCCAACGCGGCGGTGACCACGGCAAAGATCGACCCGACCGGCGCCAACCCCGGACAGGCTCTGATCTATGATGGTTCGAACGTTGCATGGGGCGATGTCGGTCTTGCGCTTCCCTACTCCGGCTCGATCGCGAACGAGGGAACTGCATTCTCCGTGACGAACACCGATGCGGGGCGTGCGGCCACGTTCAACATCAGCAACGGAACGAACGGGAGCAACGCTCTGGAAGCGTCGACCGATGGCACCGGCTACGCGGCCTCCTTCACCGGCAGCGGCGCAAGCTCCAACGGCGTCTACATTCAGGGCGGAGTCGGTCAGACCGGCCTTGAGCTGAATCGCGGACGGATGGTCCTTTCGTACGATGACGGGACGATCGCCCCGGCCGGCAATGGCGGCACCGTTACCATCCCCGATGGCAGTGTGGTGGTCGTGATTCGTGCCGGAGCAACAACCGGCGGATTCAATGTCAATCTGCCGAACGGTGTGGTGAACGGGCAGACGCTGACGGTCTTCAACTCCGACGCCAACGCGGCGACGGTAACGTCCGGCAACGTCCTCAATGCCGGCACCACGATCAACTCGAATGTGGCGGTCGAATTCATCTGGGTCACCACCAACGGTGGTTCCGGCTGGATCGGCAAGTAATAGCCCTGGGATGAATGCCCTGGAAGAACCTCGATCGGCGGGCCGTGCGCCCGCAACGTGGGAGCCTTCCGGCTGGCGAAGATGTGACTGACAGCAATGTCGTCGCAGATGGGTCCGGGGCAGCGAGAAGAAGGGCTCGTCGCCATGGGTCCATGGGTTGGGCGGGGCGCGGATTCGCAAGAATTCGCGCCCCGTTTGTTTTGGGGCCCGCGCGATCGCCGGTTCGGAAACTCGCGTATTGAAACGGATTTATCAGCGCGCGGCAATCCAAGAATTACGATCTTTATGGAATATCGTTTTCCCTGGTCACTCACCGGGGCCGGAACGATCCTCGTCGAATAACCAGCAGAGAAATTCTTGAAGTCGTTACTCGCAACTCTCAGCTCCATCTTCGGAGATGCCTTCGAGGCCAATGGGATCGATCGCGCGCTTGGCGAAGTGGTGGTATCCCAGCGTCCCGAGCTTGGTCAGTTCCAGTGCAATGGTGCGCTCCCGGCGGCCAAGCAGACAAAGGCAAATCCGCGTGTCACGGCCCAGGCGGTGCTCGATTCGCTAGGGCAGCGGGAGATCTTCGCCGATCTTTCCCTTGCCGGCCCCGGCTTTATCAACATCACGCTGACCGATGAATACCTGCGCGGCTGGATCAACCGTATCGCCGATGATCCGCGCGTGGGCAGCCCGACCGTTCCTGAGCCGAAAAATGTCATCATCGATTTCGGCGGGCCGAATGTCGCCAAGGCGATGCACGTCGGCCATCTGCGATCCACGATCATCGGCGACAGCCTTCAGCGCCTCTTCCACCTGATGGGGGAGCGCGTGACGAGCGATGTTCATCTCGGCGACTGGGGAACGCAGATGGGGATGCTGATCACGGAGTTGAAGCGCCGGCAGCCCGATCTCATCTATTTCGATCCCGAATTCACCGGGCCATATCCTGCGGAGCCGCCCATCACGATCGACGATCTTGAGGCGATGTACCCGGAGGCCTCCGCGCGATGCAAGGAGGATGCGGTCCTGATGGAGGAGGCGCGCCAGGCCACGGTGGAGCTTCAGCGCGGACGACCTGGTTACTTCGCCCTCTGGCGGCACTTCGCGAACATTTCCGCCACCGCTCTCAAGCGCGATTTCGGCAGCCTCGGCGTCAACTTCGATCTCTGGCTGGGGGAAAGCGATGTGCAGCCGCTTATTCCTGAAATGGTGGAGCGTCTGAAAAGCCAGGGGTTCGTCGAGGAAAGCCAGGGGGCGCAGGTGATTCATCTGCCGCCGGAGGCCGAGGGGAAGGAGCTTCAGCCGCTGATCCTGGTCAAGTCCGATGGCGGCGTCATGTATGGAACAACCGATCTTGCCACGATCCAGCAGCGCGTTCAGGAGTTCCACGCTGACCAGATACTCTATGTGGTCGATGGCCGTCAGGAGTACCATTTCCGCCAGCTCTTCAGCGCGGCGCGGCTGACCGGAATAGCGGGGGCTGCGGAGCTGGAGCATGTCCCGTTCGGCACGATGAACGGGCCCGATGGGCGGCCGTTCAAGACGCGGGCGGGGGGGGTGATGAAGCTTCAGCTTCTGATTCAGATGGCTCAGGAGCAGGCCGCGCTCAGAATGAAGGAGGCGGATATCGCCCAGGATTACAGCGAGGAGGAGCGGCTGGAGATCGCCCGGCTGGTGGGCATTGCCGCGATCAAGTATGCCGATCTGATGAATCATCGCACCTCCGATTCGGTGTTCGATCCCGAGCGTTTTACGCGGTTCGAGGGGCGCACCGGCGCATATCTCCTCTACGCGGCGGTCCGCATCAAGTCGATTCTCAGAAAGGCGGAGGAGCGTGGATTTGGTCCGGGGCCTATCCTGGCGCCGGGCGATCGCGAGCGGGATCTGCTGATGATGCTCTTCCAGCTCCCGGAGGCGCTTCAGGGCGCCTACGAACGTCGCGCGCCGAATTTCCTCTGCGAGTTCGTCTATAACCTGGCGCAGTCGTTCAACCGCTTTTATCAGAACTGCCGGATTCTTCCTGAAGAGAATGTGGAACTCCGCGCATCGTGGCTGGCGCTTGCCCGTCTCTGCCTTCTGGAAATGGAACTTGTGCTGCGGCTGCTCGGTATCGAGGTTCCCGAGCGCATGTAGGCGTGGCCCGCGTCGCGTCATAATCCTTATGAATGGTGAATTGCTATGCATGAATATTCGATGATGATATCCCCCCGGCGCGGCCGGTTTGGAGCGTTCCTCTGCGCCTTCCTGATGACCGTCGGCGTCGCGTCGGCGCAGAAGCAGAGCCAGAAGCATATGCTCTGGCGGGTGAAGGGAAAAACAAATACGGTTTATCTGCTTGGCTCCGTCCACGCGCTGCCGAAAACGATGTACCCGCTCGACTCGGCAATCGAGCGCGCCTACACGGATGCCGGCAAGCTGGTGTTCGAGCTGGATCTGGACAGCGCGCAGAGCCCCGCCGCCATGCAGTCCATGGTGGCATCCGGCATGCTGACCAGCGGTAAATCCCTGAAGTCGAGCGTCTCGAAATCGACCTACAAGCTGGTGCAGAGGAAATTCAGGGAGGCGGGGATCGATCTGGCGATGTTCAGCGGGTTCAAGCCGTGGGTGGTTGCGCTGATGTATTCGGCGGTGCATATGCAGACCAGCGGCGTCGAGGCCGAATATGGAATCGATAATTATTTCGCCGGAAAAGCCAAGGCCGACAGCAAGAGCGTTATAGGGTTGGAGACTGTGGCGTTTCAGATCGGTATTTTCGATTCGATGACCGACAAGGCGCAGGAGGAATTTCTCAAGCAATCGCTCAGCTCCGATAATAATGGCGATAAGGCATTCACGGCGATCACCGATGCCTGGAAAACAGGCGATACGAAAGCGCTTGAGAAAATGCTCGGCAATGAGATCGGTGATGACGAGTTCAATAAAAAGATGGTGTCGACGCGCAATGCGAACTGGGTTCCGCAGATAGAAGGATTTCTTGCCGACAAGACGAATTACATGGTCGTGGTGGGCTCGCTCCATCTGGTTGGGAACAACGGAGTGGTGGAGCTTCTGAAGGCGAAGGGGTATCAGGTCGAGCAGCTCTGAACGGATATCGATTACATGAACGAATAACCGGGGAACTGTCATCATGCGATACGGAAAACTCATCACGCTGTTCTTTCTGCTCCTGCTGGTTCTGGCCGGCGGGATGTTCGCGATTATCGGAAATTCCACGGCGGAAACGCGCTCGGGAATCGACTATGTGGCCGGCTACAGGAGCTGGACGCGCGTAACGCCCTCGCTGTATCGCCTCCCCGCCAGGGCCCTTGCCGCCTGCGCCGCTCCGATGTCGCCGCCGCCGACCGAAGCGCAGATAAAGAGCGGGGATATCGATCATGATGATTTTGCGTATATCTCCGTCTACGCCAATCCAATCGGCAGCCATGCGATGATGGAGGAGAAATCACCGAAATTCCCCGAGGGCTCGGTGATCGTAAAAGAGAAATATCGTGCCGATGACACGCTTCATCCCACTCTCTCAACGGTGATGATCAAACACGCGCGCGGATATAATCCGGCCGTCGGCGACTGGGAATTCATGGTTGTGGACGGCCCTGCAAAAAATGTTCTGGCTCGTGGGAAGCTGGATCACTGCCAGAGCTGTCATGCCGGGATGGGGAATAATGACTTCATTTCCAGGGCATATCTTCCCGCCGCGGTCGAACAGAAAATGAAATAGCCGATGTTCTCCGGCGTTCCTTCCCGGGTCGGATTTTCATCGTCGAACGTATCATCCATCCATGCCGGAGTGAGCTTCATTTCCGGCATGATCGTTTCGTGCAATTCCGCATAATTATTCCGCAATCAAATTTCCGATGGCCGATTTCCGCACAAGAAGCACCGTGCTCGTCACCTGTCCCAAGCGAACATCTCAGTTCCTCTGCAAGGAGATCGAGTCGCTCGGCTTTCCGATCCTCGCCGAATTTCCAACGGGGGTGGAGATCGAGGGGACGCTTGAGGATACGATGCTTCTCAACCTTCACGTCCGCACCGGATATCATGTTCATTTCCTGCTGAAGTCGTTTATCGCGGCCACCCCGGATGGATTGTACAAGAATATATCGGAGATTCCCTGGGAGGATTATATCGAGCCGGATGGGTATCTGAGCGTGGTTTCCACTGTGGATAATCCGAATATCACCGACTCCCGTTTCGCCAATGTGAAGTGCAAGGATGCCATCGTCGACCGGATGCGGCACGTCACCGGCCGCCGGCCCGATTCAGGCTCCGAGCGGATCGGCGTGGTGGTCTATCTTTTCTGGCGGGGGACAAGCTGCCGGGTTTTTCTCGATACATCGGGTGAGCCGCTGACGAAGCGCGGATACCGGAAAATCCCCTACAAGGCCCCCATGCAGGAATCGCTTGCGGCCGCCGTGATCCTTGCAACCGGATGGCGCGGCGATGGCAACCTGGCCAATCCGATGTGCGGCAGCGGAACGCTCGCCATCGAGGCGGCGATGATTGGGCTGAATCGCGCTCCTGGGCTGATGCGGGAGAATTTTGCGTTTATCCATCTGCGTGGTTTCGATTCCGAACATTGGGCGGCTCTGCGGAAACGGGCGAAAAGCGCGGCAACGCGGAAGATCGACGGGAGGATTGTGGTTTCCGATATCGATGAGGGGGCGGTGATGGCCGCCAGGAAAAACGCGGCAAATGCCGGGGTCGATCATCTGATGGATTTTCACGTCTGCGATTTTGCCGCCACGCCGGTGCCCGATGGCGGCGGCATCGTGATGCTCAACCCGGAATATGGCGCGAGACTTGGGACGGAATCGGCACTGGAGGAGACCTATCACCGGATCGGCGATTTCTTTAAAAAGGATTGTCGCGGATATACCGGATATATCTTCACCGGAAATCCTCATCTCGCCAAACAGGTGGGATTGCGGACCAAACGAAAAATCCCCTTTTTCAACACGACGCTCGATTGCCGTCTGCTGGAATATGAGCTGTACGAGGGGAGCCGGAAACATTCGATATCCGATGAACAATGAGCAAGCAACCGACCGGATTGGAAAAACTGGACGCGGTGGATCCCGAGTCAGGTGACTTCAGGGTCATTGTCGAGACGCCGCAGGGGAGCAGAAACAAGTATACCTATAACGCCGATCTTCACCTGTTCGAGCTGGGAGGCGTGCTTCCCGTCGGAGCCGTATTCCCGTTCGATTTCGGATTTATTCCGTCGACGATCGGTGAGGACGGCGATCCCCTTGACGTACTGCTGTTGATGGACGTGCCGGCATTTCCCGGCTGCATGGTGGCCGCGCGGCTGATCGGCGTGATCGAGGCGGAGCAGACTGAGAGGGATGCGACCACCGTGCGCAATGACCGGCTGATTGCGGTCGCCGTGCAATCGCGCACTCATCAGGATGTAAGGAATATCGGCGATCTGAACGATGCGCTCATTGATGAGATCGTCCATTTCTTCGTTTCCTATAACGAGATTAAAGGGAAAATCTTCAAGCCGATCGGCCGCCATGCATCGTTTCGTGCGCGGGCGATTGTCGAGGCAGGGATGAAGGGAGGGGGCGGAAAAGCTGGACGGGGGAAATCCTCGAAGAAGGGAACATAGAGGACGACGCGCCGCGATAATCAGATGGATGCCGCCGTGGTATTTCCACGGAATTGCGTGGTATTGCCCGGTTCAGGCATCACGACATCCAATGTTGTCGCGGCATTCACGCAAGACAGTCCGCATTCAGAGAACCCATCGCCATGAATATCGAAACAATTGCCGTACACGCCGGTGAACGCCCCGATCGAAACGCGGGATCGGTCATCGATCCGATTTATCTCTCCACCACATTCGAGCGCGATGCTGACGGGGATTATCCACATGGATATATGTATTCCCGCAATGGAAATCCCAACCGTGACGCGCTGGAGGAGTGCCTGAGCGCGCTGGAGGGGGGAGCCGCCGCGGTTGCATTTGCGTCCGGGATGGCGGCAATTGCCGGGATATTCGGAATGCTGTCGCCGGGGGATCACGTTATCGCGCCGATCGATTCCTATTATCTCACAGGCGTTCTGCTGCGCGACATGGGGTCGTGGGGAATTGAGGCGACCTTCGTGGATATGACGCGGCCCGCCGATGTGGAGGCCGCCATCAGGCCTGGCACCCGGCTGGTGTGGGTCGAGACGCCGACAAACCCGCTGCTCAGGATCGTCGATATCGCCGGGGTTGCGGCGATCGCGCATGCGGCGGGGGCCATCTGCGCCTGCGATAACACGTTCGCCACCCCGATTCTTCAACGCCCGCTGGAGCTGGGGGCCGATCTGGTTATGCACGCCACAACGAAATATCTCGGCGGCCACAGTGATGTTGTTGGGGGAATTGTGGTGGCGCGTGAGAGGGGGGATATGTTCGACGCGATCCGGCGGACGCAGATTCGCGGAGGCGCGGTGCCGTCGCCGTTCGATTGCTGGCTGGCGCTTCGGGGAATCAGGACGCTGCCGTATCGCATGCGGGGGCACTCGGAGAATGCAGCCGCGGTCGCGGATTTTCTTACACGGCATGCCGATGTCGAACGGGTCCATTATCCCGGACTGCGGGATCATCCCGGGCATGAGATCGCGGCGCGGCAGATGAAAATGTTCGGAGGGATGGTCTCGTTTCAGACAACCGGCGGAGCGGCCAGAGCGGTGGAGGTCGCCGCCCGGACAACCTTGTTCACAAGGGCGACCAGCCTTGGGGGCGTTCATAGCCTGATCGAGCATCGCGCCTCGATCGAGGGACCCGGCAGTTCCACGCCGAACAATCTTCTCAGGCTTTCAATCGGCCTGGAACATCCCGATGATCTTATCGCCGATCTCGGCAGGGCGCTCGGCTGAAAGAGTGGAAGGCCCGGCGTTGATGCCGATTGGCGGAACGTTCCGGCGATATCATACTTATCCACTGGGCTCATCGTTTGGACCGCCATCCCATTGATGAGCTTGTGAACAGATATCCACACAACGCAAGCCGGATTCTCATTCAACAGTTGATGAGCTATTTCATAATGGGAATACATTCCCGCCATCTATCCCCGCGATAGTTCCATCATCATTCCCACCTCCCGTAAACAATCTTCCGATTATCCGGCAGCGGGTGAATACACCATCGTTCAGGAAGATATGGTCGATGGCTTCCTCTTTATCTCCTGAGGACCGGAAGCGTGGGAGGGGGGTGGCAAAGGCCATCTCAGATCGGTTTCCCCGCCTCGCGATGGCATACTGGCGTTACGCTATCGCTACGTTAACCACTGCTGTTCCTTCATTTCATGGCATGTAATATGGTAGGCTCACCTATCGCAATCTGCACGGAAAGCGTTCCGTTTATTCCGTCTACCATCGGCATATGCCCGATCCCGCAATACGGCATATCCATTTCATCGATATTTCCAATGATCCAATCTCGCGGAGGAGCGAACCATGTTCTACCATGTGAAGGAACTGCAATTTAACGCGCGTTTCAGGGCCCGACCCGACATTTGCCCGGCTGTTGCTGGAACAATTCGGTGGGGGGAACGGCGAGCTGAAGGCCGCAATGCAGTATTTTGTACAGGCATTTTCGGTGCGGCGGACGCAGCCGGATAAATATGATCTGTTGATGGATATCGCTACCGAGGAGTTCAGCCACCTTGAAATAGTTGGTGCAACGATCACCATGCTTCTCAATGGTGTCAATGGGGAGCTGAAGGATGCCGCCGGGGCGTCCGGGCTGGATGGGCTGCTGAACGGCCAGGCCTCGAAGGAGGAATATATCCATCAGGCAATGATGAACCCGCATTTCCTGATTCTTTCCGGTGGCGGTCCGGTTGTTACCGATAGCGCCGGAATTCCCTGGACGGGCACTTATGTCAACGCCAACGGCGATCTGTCCGTTGATCTCCGCTCGAACATCGGCGCGGAATCGCGCGCGAAAATCGTGTACGAATATCTGCTGCAATTTACCGACGATCCTTATGTCAAGGAGACTCTGCGGTTTCTGATGACGCGGGAAATCGCTCACTTCCAGATGTTCACGGCTGCGCTGGAAACCGTCCAGCCTAACTTCCCGCCGGGAGTTCTTCAGGGAGATCCGCGCTACACCCACACCTATTTCAATATGTCTGACGGGCCAACAGTGCGCGGTCCGTGGAATGAGGGACAGGGGCCGTGGAAAGATGGTGAAAACTGGGTTTATATCGATAAGCCGATCGAGCAGGTGGTGGAGACGCGCGGCCAGATCGATCAGCCGATTCAGGGATCGAGCCAGACACTGGAGGATGCCGCGGATATTCAACGGGAACTGGCCCGGATCAAGAGCAGCCATATCAAGCGGGAAACCCCCGAGGGGGAGAGCCAGTGGAGCTCCTACCCGCAGCAGACTCCCATGAGCCCGGTACAGATAGATCATTGATGTGTTGTTCGGAATGAATATTCGAGGCCGGGCGTGTCGATCACGTCCGGCCTCGTGATAACGTATCGCGCGGATCATCCCGATTCACATTTTTCACCGCGAATAATTATCCATCCCTTGTCGGCGCCGGGCCGGACCATTATTTGTATCACACCGAATAAAAGCATGGAATCAATCAGGGATGATATGAAGCTTTCAGAACTGGCCGAAACGTATGATGTGATCGCAAAGGCGAAGAGTGATCCGCAGAGGGTGCGCATCATGGCCGATCTCATGCGTGGCTCCGACACACGATCGCTTGCGGCCATCGCCCATTTCACCGCCGGGGAAATCGTTGACCCGGCGTTGAGCAATACGCTCGGCATCGGTCCCGGCACCATTCTCGATGCGATGGCGCGCCTCGCCGGGAAGGAGCGGAGCGCCATCGACGACGAGGTCCGGGAGTCGGGGGATATCAGCGCGCTTGCGGCGCGTTATGCCGGCGGAGGCGATGATACGCTGACGGTCGCGAATCTCTGGCGGAGGATCAACAGGGTGGTTGAGCGGGACGAACCTCGTGAAAAGCTGATCGCCCATATTTTTTCCCACACCACGCCGAACGGCGCGCGCTATTTCACCCGGATGCTGCTCAACCAGATGCGGATCGGCGTAGGTTTCGGGACGCTGACGCGGTCGATCGCAAGGGCCTTCAACGCCGATGCCAACCAGTTGCAGCGCCTGTATGCGTTGAGCAACAGCATCGGTCTGGTTGCAACGCAGGCGAAGAAGGGGAATCTGGCGCGGACGGGGCTGACGCTCTTTCGTCCCTATCAGTTTATGAATGCCCAGAAGATCGATGATCCCGCTGAGATCTTCGCGAAGCTGGCGGGGAAGCAAATCCTCTTCGAGGTGAAGTACGACGGTGCCCGTCTCCAGATCCATATCGGCGAAGGTGATCCGGTGCCGATCAAGCTCTATTCCCGTCGCCTGAACGATGTAACCGACAGTCTGCCGGACGTGGTGGCCGCGTTGCGGAAGGGATGGAAAGGGGGAAGCGCGATCATCGAAGGGGAGGCTGTTCCGTTCGACGCGACGCTTACGCAGAAACAGCCGTTCCAGGCCGTGCTTACCCGGCTCGGCCGCAAATACGATATCGACGTTGCCGCGCGGGAGATGCCGTTTATCCTGTATCTCTTCGACATTCTCTACGATGCCGGCAGGGATATGATGGATGTGCCGCAGAGCGAACGGCGTGGGCGGCTGTCGAAGCTGGTCCGCATATCGAAACGGCTGGGGCTGACCGAGGCGCGGATATCCGACCGCCGGGAGGAGGAACGGGAGTTCTTCGCGCGAGCGATCGGAGAAGGACAGGAGGGGCTGGTGGCGAAGGATCCCGACGCGATCTATCTCCCCGGAAAGCGGACGGAATACTGGATGAAGATCAAGCCCGCATTCGAAACTCTGGATGTGGTCGTTGTGGGGGGAATCTGGGGATCGGGACGGCGGCGCGGAATGCTGTCGAGCCTGGTTGTGGCCGTGCGCGACGGAGAGGAGTTCAGGACGGTGGGGAAGGTGGGGACCGGATTTTCCGAGGAAAGCCTGCGCCGGTTGACGGCAACGCTGGAGCCGCTTATCGTCACCGCTCGCGGCCGCGACGTGGCGATCGAGCCATCGATCGTGATCGAGGTCGATTTTCAGGGGATACAGAAGACCAATGCCTACACGTCCGGGTATGCGCTGCGCATCCCACGCTTCAAACGTGAGCGGATCGACAAGAGCATCAGGGAGGCGGATACCGTAGAACGTCTTGTAAGGCTGTATGGCAGCTACCATTAGCCTTCAGACTATTCCGGTCGGTATGAAAGTTGAGTCGATGATCGTTCATTGACGGTGGCGGCCGACGCGGAAGCACCGTGGATGATGGGGTCGCCGCCGATATACCTGATTGGAGAGATTGTCATGCCGAACAACAAGAGCAATCATGGAACCTCGAAGAACGATAACGGGACCGACCGCAGCCACGGATCGCGTGGTGGGAACGAGCATGCACAGGGGGAGGGTTCAATGACCTCCCAGGGCACCGGCAAGGGATCGAGCGGATCGGATCGTGCAGATCTGGGGGGCACGGGAGCCCAGGGGGGATATGGATCGGAAGGCGCGGGAATGAACAGCAAGGGGACCGGCGGCCGTGGCTCGCAGGGGGGAACCCAGGGACGCAGGACGAGCCAGGGGCCGGAGAGCAGCCAGGTTACGCGTGGCCGTGGCGGCTCGGAATCGAGCGATGAATCCCGTGGCGGGCGTCCTGAATCGCGGGGCGGACAGGGGAAGACAAGCCTGTAAGTTGGCTGACAGATATGATGAAAGTCCGGATGATGGAATGGAACGCCGTCATCCGGATTTTTCAAGTCAGTGGTCAGGGCGTCGTGATGATGTGACATTCGAATTGTAATGTTCATGTGCAGAATAAATAATAACGCCGGCAGAATCGACCCGTTTCGACTTCAGATATCTGGCATCCCTGTTGTATAAATAATAATTACAGGGGATGATAATCCCGAGCAATATCAAATATCTGGAGACTGGAACGATGAATGCAAAAGGAAGAGGATGGAAGCTTGAGAGGGCGAGCGTTCACACATCAGGCAAATCCCGACCACGCTCGAACAAGTATTCGGCGTCGGATAGTGACGCGCGGCCGGAGCCTGGATCGAGAGAGAAAGTCTGGGTCGGGGGATATAGGAAATCGAACGGCACGGAAGTCGAGGGACACTATCGCTCGATATCGAAATAAAACAAGCAGATATAATAAATACATCGATTGGTTAAGCAATTTGATTCTCTGTAACGAGTAAAACGTGGCTTCGGATCTCGGAATCGAGACGCTCGAATCGCGTTATTACCTGCATATAGATAGAAGAATCTATTCCCGATATCGGCTCCGATACGGGAATAGTTTTTTTTATGCCCGACAGCTCACAAAGCCCCGCATTTCGCGGCAGCCCGGAATAATCAGGGGTTGACTGCCGAAATCATCGGGGCCATGGGATCGTTCTTCAGCCTGCCGAGCCGTTTGATGATCGATGTGATATCGAATTTCCCCGGCGTCAGCGTGGATGTCAGCTCATTCCACCGGATCGGCGTGGAAACCGTGGCGGCCCCAACGGCGCGCACCACATACGGGGGAACCGCGTGATGCCCGCGCGCGTTCTGCATGACATCGAGGTAGAGCTTTCCGTGTCGCTCGCTTTTGCTCCGTTCGGTCGTGACGATATCGGGGATATCCTCCACCACCCGGCCGGCGATCTCCAGCGCCCACGCCCGCGCTTCATCATATCCTCCGGCTCCGGTCCAGGGCGCCAGCACATGGAGCCCGCTTTTGCCGGATGTCTTTACGACATTGGCGACTTCCTCGCGGTCGAGCATGGTGTGGAGAGCTTTTGCCACGGTCATCGCCGCTGCGAATGTGGAGTGGCCTGGGTCCAGATCGAACAGGACATAATCCGGCCGGTCCAGGTTATCGATCCGGGAGAGCCACGGATGGAACGTGATCGTCCCCTGGTTGACGAGATAGAGAAGCGTCTGCCGATCGTTCACCAGCACGTAGTTCACCGGTTCGCCCCGCTCGCTTTCCAGCTCGACGCGGGGAATCCAGCCCGGATAATAATCGGGGGTGTTTTTCTGCCAGAAGTGAGGCGCGTCGGGGCCGGAAAGGCCGTCGGGGAGACGTTCCAAGGTGACCGGCCGGTTGCGGAGATGGGGGAGGAGATGGTCGGCGATCGCGTCGTAGAATGCCAGCACATCCCCCTTGGTATATCCTGTGTCCGGGAACATCACCTTCTCCTCGTGGGAGAATTCGATCCCCTCGGGACGCTCGCCGGATGTTCTTCCTTCGGCACGGGCGCGTTTTGCCGATGGTTTCCCTTTTCGTGACTCCGTGGAGGGCTTTTGCTTCTCATCCGTCGCCGCGCCGGGTCGCGCATGGTCGTCCTTCTTTTTGATCAGCAGCCAGTTTTTTCCGCCATCGTTCTTCATCCTGACCAGCGCAAATGCTCCGCGCAGCTTTTCGCCATGCAGCACGAACTCGATTTTCCCCGCATCGATGCCATCGGCAATCGACCCGGCGTCCTTATCACCCGGCAGATGTTCATATGTGCCGTTGTCCCATATTTCCACATGCCCGGCGCCGTACTGGCCTTCCGGGATATCTCCCCGGAACTTCGCATATTTGAGCGGGTGATCCTCCACTTCAACCGCCAGCCGCTTTACGGCGGGATCGAGCGTCGGCTCCTTCGTTACGGCCCAGCTTTTCAGCACGCCCTCGGCCTCCAGCCGGAAGTCATAGTGAAGCCGGGTGGCGTGATGTTCCTGGATCACGAAGATCGGCGTGCGGTGTGATGTCCCGGCGGCGGGCTTCGGCTCCGATGTGATGTTGAAATCACGCTTTCGTTTGTATGTGTCGAGCGGCATGAGAATAATCCCGGTTGCGGAAACGGATAGGGCTCTGTCGTCGGTATCGGCGCAATCATCGTACCAGCGGGAACGGACGCGGGATAGAGTGATGTGCGTTGGATTCCCATAAGCAGCCGCGTTCGCCGTCATCATTATATCCGGCTGCTTCCGCCGGCAATTCATTCAATCTCCAACGGATCATCAACAGTCCCACGGTGCAGGCCGCATGGAATTTCTGATTATCTCGGTGCTTTTTGTGCTTATCGAGCGCATCCGTCCCTGGCGGCGCGGGCAATCCCCGGCGCGCGCGCGCATCATCACCGATCTGATGCATTGGGGTTTCAACGGCTATCTTTTCTATCTTCTCGGTTACGGGCTGCTGACCGGATATGTTTTCACCCTCTTCGGGAGGTGGATGGGCTCGGTCGGGCTGGGGAATCTTCTCGATTCCCATCTGCTGACCGGGCTGCCGATCTGGCTTCAGTGCGCGATTCTCTTTGTGATTCTCGACTTCATGATGTGGTGCACGCACAACCTGCTGCATCGCGTGCCGTTTCTCTGGGAGCTGCATAAGGTGCATCACTCGATTGTGACGATGGACTGGATCGGCAATATGCGCTATCACTGGGGGGAGACGGTGCTGTACCAGCTTGTGCTCTTCGCGCCGCGGCTCCTGCTTGGAGCCGATCCGATCGTCTCGTTCTATCTGGGGATTGCCGGGACCGTTATCGGCCATTTCAATCATTCCAACGTGAACGCCGATATGGGGCCTCTTCGGTATATTTTCAACTCTCCGCGCATGCACATCTGGCACCACGACAAGGATGGGCCGGCATCGCACAACAGGAACTTCGGCATCGGGTTGAGCGTGTGGGACTGGTTGTTCGGCACGGCGTATTATCCGGCGAAGGATGAGCCGCAGACCCCGGAGTCGCTTGGGTTCGAGGGGATCGAGACGTTCCCGCGGAATTTTTTCGGGCAGCAGTTGCTGCCGATATCGCGCGGCTGGCGGAAGGCCATCGCATGCATGCTGCTCGTGCTGGCGGCGCTTGGCCTGGTAACCGCCTGCACGGGACAGGATCAGAAAGGAGAGCTTGTGGTTCACGCGGCCCAGAAATCGGTCACATTTACCGGGAAAATCTACCCCGGTCAGTTCAATTCCTGGCGGACGTGGCCGAAGAATCATCACTTCATCGTCTGGAAGGGAGGGGGCGCGGCCGGCAAGGCGCTTGTCCAGGCCGATGTCAACGATCTTGAAATTCAGCGCGCACTGGAGAAGCTGGGGGCCAGGGCGGGCAACAACCTTACGCTCGACTCCTGGGAGAAGCGGAAGGATGAGGGGAACCCCGATCCCGATCTTCATGTGACCGGCACGCTGATCGATGTCAGCATTGCGTGGGCCGGCCATGCGCCGGTGCACGCCGGGGATATCCTGGTGGACAAGGGGGGGCATGGCTTCGAGTTCCGCCTGGGAGGCCATGAGAAATTCATTCCCGTCTGGAAATCCGGCTGCATCGTCTGCCTGGAAAGCTGCCCCGGAGGTCGCGTGAGCAACGCTCGCTATACATTGCGCGATTATCAGAAGGATATCGCCGTGTTCGAGGTTCGGAAGGATCTTCTGCCGAAGGATGGCACCGAGGTGACGATCACGCTGGCAATCCGATGATGTCGCGGCCCGGCCCATCTCCCGGCCCGCCACCGATTGCAGGATGTATCGCAAGGGAATTATCCGTTGCAACGAATAATGATATGACGTATATTTGTTCCCATGGGTGACGCACTTAAGAAACGATTGAAGCAGACCAGATTTCAGACGCCGGCGCAGGAGGCGTTTCTGAATCTGCTGGTTTCCGCCGCGCACGTCAGCGGGCTTGTGGATGGGTTATGCGCGGAGTTCGGGCTTTCCCATCAGCAGTATAATATCCTCCGCATCCTTCGCGGAGTCCATCCTGAGGGATATGCCTGCGGGGAGGTGGCCGAGAGGATGCTGGACCGCGCCCCCGACGTGACGCGCCGCATGGATGCGCTGGTGAAGAGCGGGCTGGTTTCGCGGGGAAGGCTCAGCCAGGACCGGCGGGTGGTGATCACAAAAATTACCGAGGAGGGGCTGGTGCTGCTGGTCAGGATGGAGCCCCGGCTGACGGAGATGGGACGGCATTTCGAGGAGCGGCTTTCCGACGCGGAATGCCGGGAGTTCTCCCGCCTCTGCGAGAAGCTCTATGGCGAATAGCTTCATCGGCTGAAATATTCGTCGCAACGACTATCGGCCGCGCGGGATATCCGCCGTCGACGGGCGCGATTGAATTGAGGCGATGGATTGCTTCGGGAGGATGAATTGAATTGAGGCGATGGATGGCTTTGATACGATGAATCGCTTTGAAACAACGGATTGAATTGAGGCGATGAATTGCTTCATATAGATGAACAACACGCAACGCAACTGCATTTCACGGGGGATACAATGATCAGAATCAGAACGAGCGGGGAACGGGGCCACGCGGATCATGGCTGGCTCAATACCTATCATACATTCTCATTTGCCGACTACTACGATCCGTCCAACACCAGCTTCCGGTCGCTCCGGGTGATCAACGAGGACTGGATTGCCGGCGGGCGGGGATTTGGAACGCATCCGCATCGCGACATGGAGATCATCACCTATATGCTGGAGGGGGCGCTGGAGCATGGGGACAGCATGGGAAACGGCGGGGTGATTGTGCCGGGTGAGGTGCAGCGGATGTCCGCGGGGACCGGCATCGCCCACAGCGAGCGAAACGCCTCGCCGGACGAAACGGCGCATCTGCTTCAGATCTGGATTATGCCGGAGCAGCTTGCCATCGAGCCAACCTACGAGCAGAAGGAATTTCCGGCCGCGGAAAAGCGCGGAACGCTCCGGCTGATCGCCTCCAGCGATGGTCGCGATGGCGCGGTGACGATCAATCAGGACGTGGACCTGTACGCAACGCTCCTTGAACCGGGGGAGAGCGTTGAGCATATGGTGAAGACCGGACGGCATGCGTGGGTGCAGGTGGCAAGGGGAGCAATTGACCTGAACGGCCATCAGTTGCGGCACGGCGATGGCGCTGCCATCACCAACGAGGATCGCCTTACGCTGGCGGCAACCGAGAGCGCCGAGGTTCTGCTGTTCGATCTGGCATAATCTTCGCGCCTGCATCCTGTCAACTTTATTATCGAAAGCCAATGAATATTCTGGCATTTGCCGCATCGCTGCGGTCAGGCTCGTACAACAGAAAACTGCTGATGATCGCGGTGGAAATGGCTCGCGATGCCGGCGCCACGGTCGACCTCGCGGAGTTCCGTGAGTTCGACATGCCGCTGTTCGATGGCGATCTGCACGAAACGATCGGCATGCCGGAGGGGGGGCGTGAGATGATCAGCCGCATCGAAAAGGCCGATGGGATCATGATCGCGTCGCCGGAGTACAACTATTCCATCCCCGGCACGCTCAAGAACGCGATCGACTGGGTGTCGCGCGCCAGGCCGATGCCGCTTCGCGGGAAGAGCGGGTTGATCATGGCCGCCTCCGGCTCGGCGATCGGGGGAATCCGGGGACTGTGGCAACTTCGTATACCACTTGAGGGGCTTGGGGTCTATCTCCACCCCGACATGTTCGCTCTCCCCTCGGCGCCGGGAGCGTTCGATGACGAGGGAAAGCTGAAGGATGAGGCGATGGCGAAGCGGCTGCGCGATAATGTCATCTCGTATGTGACGATGGGGACGCGGCTGGCCGAGCCTGTAAAGGCATCGTTGAAATGATGAGCGCGGGTGGGATCGGGCCGGTTCCGGTCCCGCCCATGCCTGCCGATTGTTCCGGGGCGATAACCTCGTCCGCCCCACGATATCCGGGAAATACCGGCCGGAGATGTTGCAGGACGGGATTTCGCACGATTGACCATGAAATCAATTGCCGCATGAGCCCGGATTCTCCGTATCTTTGAGGTGTCCATGAATGATATGCCGTGTCGTTGTCCAGCGATCCGATATCAACATCCTCCAGATCGAACAACCTCATATCGTATCCCCTCCGTCCACGATCAGGTTCGCCATGATTACTGCGGAACTTCCGTATAACGAGCAGGAACGCCTCGAGGCGTTGCGTGCATACGGCATTCTCGATACCGAGCCCGAGGCCGCGTTCGATGATATCACCAGGCTGGCCGCGCATATCTGCGGAACTCCCATTGCGTTGATCAGCCTCGTCGAGGCCGGTCGCCAGTGGTTCAAGTCACGCATCGGCATCGATGCCCCCGAGACGCCGCGCGATATCTCCTTCTGCGCTCATGCCATCCTTCAGGAAGGGCTCTTCGTGGTGGGGGATTCTCATGAGGATATCCGCTTCGTCGATAATCCCTTCGTCACTTCCGACCCGAATATCCGCTTCTATGCCGGCGCTCCGCTGATCGATCCCGACGGCAATGCCCTGGGATCGCTCTGCGTCATCGATCGCATTCCACGCGAGTTGACCGGGGAGCAGAGCGATGCCCTGATGGCGCTGAGTCGGCAGGTGATCAGCCAGCTTGAACTGCGGGCGAATGTGGCACGGCTTCGCGAGACGATTCGCACGCAGGAGCGGACCGAAAAGCTGTTGCGCGACAGCGAGGAGCGATATCGCTATCTGGTCAACAACGCCCGCGATATCATCTATCGCACGGACGCCAACGGGCATTTCGTTTTCTTCAACGACTCCGCTCTGGGGATGATGGGATATCCCGTCGAGAGCCTGCGCGGCGCCCATTTCCTGGAGCTGATCCGCGCCGATTTCCGCCCCGCCGCCCGGCGCTTCTATGCCCGGCAGATCGCCCGCCGCATCCCCAATTCCTATTACGAATTTCCCACCCTCACCGGCAGCGGAGATGAAATCTGGATCGGACAGAACGTCCAGCTCATTTTCGATGACGGCGAAGAGGTGGTCGGCTTCCAGGCCGTGGCGCGCGATATCACCGATCGTCGCAGAGTTGAGCAGGCGTTGCGGGAGAGCGAGGATCGCTATCGCGATCTTTTCGAGAACGCGAACGACCTGATTCAGAGCACCTCCATCGATGGTGGATTCCTCTACGTCAACAGGTCGTGGCGGGAGGCCCTTGGCTATACGGAGGAGGAGATCGCGGGGATGAATCTTTTCGATATCGTCCATCCGGCGCATCGAAGCTCTTATCAGGAGATCCGGCGGCGGGTGATCGATGGCGAGAAGGTCGATCGCTTCGAGACCCGTTTCCTCACAAGGAACGGCGGGGAGATTATGGTGGAGGGGAGCATGAACTGCAGCTACAGCGACGGCATTGCCGTTTCCACCAGAAGCATCCTGCGCGATATCACCGAGCGGAAACAGACGGAGTCAGCCCTCCACGCAACGATGTCGCTCCAACGGGCCATCCTGGAAGGGGCGGACTACATGATTATCTCCACGCTCCCCGATGGAACCATCCAGTCGTTCAACGCGGCGGCGGAGAGGCAGCTCGGATATTCCGCCGATGAACTGGTTGGCAAGTGCACGCCGGCGCTTATCCACGATCCGGCCGAGGTGATGCGTCGCACGCGGGAGCTGTCCGGGGAGCTGGGGGGGCCGATCGAGCCGGGAATGGAGACCTTTGTCGCCAAGGCGCGCCGGGGGATATCCGATGAATACGAGTGGACCTACATCGCAAGAGATGGGCGCCGTTTCCCTGTCCTCCTTTCGATGACGCGGCTGACCGCTCCCGACGGGACCATCACCGGCTTTCTCGGCATCGCCCGCGATATCACCGATCGCAAGCGGTTCGCGACAGCCGTTCGCGACAGCGAGGAGCGCTTCCGCAGCGCGTTCGACGACGCGCCGATCGGCATGGCGCTGGTGTCCACGAAGGGGGAGTGGATCAGGGTCAATCGCGTTATCTGCGCCATCCTCGGCTATACCGAGGAGGAGCTGCGTGCCAGGACATTCCAGGATATCACCCATCCCGATGATCTCAATGCGGATCTGGCAAACGTCAAAACGCTTCTTGAAGGGAGAGGAGAGACCTATGAGATGGAGAAGCGCTATTTCCATAAGGATGGGTCGCTGGTCTGGGTGCGCCTGAGCGTATCGATCGTCCGTGACGCAGAGAGAAATCCCCTCTACTTCATTTCGCAGATCGAGGATATCACCGACCGCAAGCGGATAACCGGCGAGCTGGCGGATGCCCGCGACGCGGCGCTGAAATCGGCAAGGCTGAAGACGGAGTTCCTCGCCAACATGAGCCATGAGATCAGGACGCCGATGAACGGCATTATCGGCATGGTGGGGCTGCTGCTGGGGACCGGGCTGAATCGCGAGCAGCGGGAGTTTGCGGAGATGATCGAGATCAGCGGCCAGTCGCTGCTGACCATCATCAACGATATTCTCGATGTCTCGAAGATCGAGGCCGGAAAGCTGAACATCGAACGGGTAAGCCTGAATCTGAAATCGCTGGTGGACAGCACCACCGGGCTGCTGAAGGAGCGCGCGCGTTCCAAGGGAGTGGAGCTGATATCGGTGATCTACAGCAATGTTCCCGTCGATCTCCGCGGCGATCCCGTTCGCGTGCGGCAGGTGCTGACGAACCTGATCGGCAATGCCATAAAATTCACGAACGACGGCGAGGTGATTCTGCGCGCCAAGCTGGAGTCGGAGACCGGGGACCGGACGATGGTGCGGTTCGAGGTAACCGATACGGGAATCGGCATCGCCGACGATGTGATCGGGGAGCTCTTCAGGCCCTTCACGCAGGCGGACAGCTCCACCACCAGAAAATTCGGCGGCACCGGCCTTGGGCTGGCGATCTCCAAGAAGCTGGTGGAGATGATGGGGGGGGAGATCGGCGTGACGAGCAGGCCGGGGGCCGGCTCCACGTTCTGGTTTACGATCGCGTTCGAGAAGGGGAGCCCGATGCCGGAGCGACTGGAGATCCAGATCCCCGCGCAGTCGAACGGCCATGTTCACCCGGACAATGGCGTCAACGGCGTGATGCCGATCGGCAATTTCCAGATCCTGGTTGCCGAGGACAACATCATCAACCAGAAGGTGACATTCCGCCAGCTTGAAAAGCTCGGCTACAAGGCCGATGTTGTCTCGAACGGCCTGGAAGTGTTGCAGGCGATGGAACGGAAGGATTACGATCTGATCCTGATGGATTGCCAGATGCCGGAGATGGACGGGTTCGAGACCGCCACCGAGATCAGAAAGCGCGAGGGGGAAGGGAAGCATGTACCGATTGTTGCGCTGACCGCCAGCGCGATGTTCGGCGCGCGCGATGAATGCACGAAGGCGGGGATGGATGGCTATCTGAGCAAGCCGGTGAAGATCGATGATCTCGGGGATCTGCTCGCGGAATACGCGGAATCCAACGCCGCTCTTCCTCCGGCCGCCGACCCCGTTGCTGATACCGGTGTGGACGATATCACGCTCGACTCCGCGATCATTCGCGGCCTTCGCGATCTGAGCCCGGAAGGGGAGCGCGGGATATTCGACGAACTGGCGGAGACATATCTGGCGGGGGCCGAGGAGCGCGCCGAGGAACTTCACGAGGCGATGGAGGCCGGGTCCTGCGCCGGGGTGGAACGGATCAGCCACAAGCTGAAGGGGGGCGTCAGCATCCTTGGCGCCAGCCGTCTGGCGCAGCTCTGCGATATGCTTGAGCTGCGTGGAGCGGAGGAAACGCTGGATGGAGCCGAGAATATCCTGCGGGAAATCGATGAGGAGCTGGTGCGGGTTGCGGCAGCGCTTCGAAGCCAGATCCGGGCGGCATAGGCATGCCGTGACGGAGAGGATCGCGTGGCGGGGAGAGGCGCAAAAAAAGGGGCCGGATAAAGAACGATGAGGCATCGGCTAGATGACCATCGCGCTTTATCCGGCCTTTCGTCAACCAGGAAGTTCTTCGGCCCGGCGCTGGATGCCGGGCCGGGATGATACGTTATTTCAGATCCATGATCCTCGGAAGATCATACTGCTCCTCCACTCCAACCTGTTTCCCGAGCGTGGTGAAGTTCCAGACCGGCGACCATGTTCCGTAGCCGCCGGCGTTGCGCGCGGCCACGCGCCAGTAGTACCTGGTCATCTCCGCAAGCCCGGTGAACTGCGCGCCCGGCGTGGCCCGGTCGTCCAGGTCGAGCAGAACCGTCGAGAAGTCCTGAACGGTGGAGAGCTGCACGCGGTATGCCTCGGCCCCGGCCACCGCGCTCCACCAGAGCGAACGGCTGAGCGGCACGCCAAGCGAATCGTTTGCCGGGGAGACGAGCAGCGGAGCTGCCGGTGGATTCGGGACATCGGTGATGGTCGTGAAGCTCCAGACCGGCGACCATGCGCCCGGCCCGGCACCGTTGGCGCCGCTGACGCGCCAGTAGTATTTCGTGTTTGCCGCCAGGCCGCTGAAGATCTGCGATGTGGACGCCACGCCGTTTTTGTCGAGGATCGGGGCGGCGAAATCCGCCGTGGCGGAGAGCTGGACGCGATATGTTTCAGCGCCCCCCACGGCGTTCCAGTAGAGCGAGCGGGCCACCGGGACGCCGGTGGAATCGTTTGCCGGCGAGATCAGCCCCGGAGCCGATGGCGGGAGCTGCGTTGCGTCGGCGGTGGTAAAGCTCCATGTCTCCGACCACGAGCTTTCCCCGCCGGTGTTGGATGCCTTTACGCGCCAGTAGTATTTCGTCTTTGCCGCCAGGCCGGTAAATGCCCTCGTGGGGGAGGTGACGCTCTGATCGATGATCGTCGTTGCGAAATCCGGCGATGCCGCGAGCTGCACGCGATATTGCGAGGCGACCGGAACCTGTTGCCAGGTCAGCGACCACGCGGTTGGAACGCCCGTCGAGTCGTTGGCCGGATACCGGAGCGCGGGAATCGGCGGCGGGGCGATAACTGTGGGAATCATTCCATGCCGCATCCCGTTGCCGAAGCTGCTGACCCAGATATCACGCGGGTTGTAGGGATTGTAGAAGACCCGTTCGGGCTGCCGGAACGGGTAGCCCGCCACCTGTGTGAACGTCGGGGTGGCGGCGTTGAGATTGGTCGTATACCAGAGCCCTTCCGTCTCGGTGGTGGCATACGCCTCATCAGGGTTGATCGGGCTGATGGTGCACGACGTAACCCTGTCGCGGTCGAGAACCTTCTTCCATGTGACGCCGCGGTCGGTGGTTTTGTAGAGGCCCCCGAGCCCGTTGGCCGCGCCTCCCCAGCCGCTGAACACGCCGGCGTACCAGGTCTTCTCCGTCTGATCGTGCGGGTCCACCATGACATCCTTCGTCCAGTAATGCATCTGCGTTGCCGAGCGGTCCACCCACGTGGCCCCCTGATCGGTGGAGATATATACTCCCGAGCTGTTGGTGAAATTGCTTGTCCGCCGTCCCGCGAAGCTGGCGAGGAGCGTTCCATCCTTCAGCACCATGATGTTGAACGGATGCCCCTCGGTGCGGGGCGGGGTGGCGAGCTTCTTCCAGGTAGATGCCGATCCCTTGTCGATATCGCTCGAAACATAGATCCCGCCGTCGGTGCTGTTGATCACGCTGGCGTAGAGGCGTTTCGGGGTGTTCGGGTCGAGCGCCACCCAGATCACCGGGTGTTTGAAATCGTGGAGGGTCTGCCATGTCTTCCCCTTGTCCGCGCAGAAGAGCACCTGTCCGGCTCCCGCGTCGATACGGCCGTCGGTGAGCGTGGTGCTCTGGTACATGTCGTGCACGGAGGATGTGCCGGCGTAGAGGATGCCGGTCGAGGCGTCGCGCGTTACGCGGTACATCGAGTTCAGCGTATGGCCGGTGTAGTTCTGCGACCACGAGGTCCCCGCGTCGGCGCTGACAACCCCCTTGATATCGGAGAAGCAGCCGATCATATGGGTGCTGTCCGCCCAGGCCACCTGCCAGCATGTGGTGTTCTCGATCCCCGCGCTTCGGTACGACTTTTTCGTCGGCGTCGGGCTCCCCGCCGGGTTCTCATCCTGCTGGTTGACATATGCCTGCCTCCAGGATGTCCCGCCGTTGCCGGAGATATGGATAAAGCCGAGATCAGAGATTGCGATGTTGTTCGGGTCCACCGGCGATACCGCGAATCCGAGCGCGTACTCGCCGTACGACCAGGCGCGATCCCCCCCCGAGCCGGACCAGCCGGTGGCGATGTTCAGGTTGTTGGTCGTCTTCATCACGCTCTGCCAGTTGGCGCCGCCATCGGTGGTCTTGTAGACCGTTGGCGCGCTCATCGCGCTTCCGCCGCCCACATATGCCATGCTGATGTTGTTCCGCGCCATCGCTACGAAGAAGGGATGATCGCCGATCGCTATCCCGTGCTCCTTCTGCGTCCAGGCCGTGCCGCCGGCATCGAGCGAGTAGATGCTGTGATAGTTGAAATGCTCGGCCCCCGTAACCCCCGGATAGACATCTCCCGTCCCGAGCGTGACGCAGAAGAATCGGGCGGTGCCGTTCTGCTTCGCCCCGGCGAATGAGACGATGGCCTCATCGGCGGGGATGCCGGTTATTGGAGCGATGGCGAACGTTCCGCCGCTGTTGGAGGAGACGAGCAGCCCGGCGTTGGTCCCCACATAGATGGAGCTTCCATCGAAGAAGACCCCTCCCACATGGCATCCCGCCGATGCCGAGCCGGTATATTTCAGCGTGAAGGTTGTTCCGCCGTTGTTCGAAAAGTAGAGATGGGAATAATCGGTCAGGATGATGTTGCCGGTGCTGTTGTTATCGGCATACAGATAATAGGCGCCGCCGCTGGTGGGATCGGACTGAAGGGGATGCCATGTGGCGCCGCCGTCAGTGCTCTTCATCGGCGTGGTGAGATCGTTCCGCCCATCGATGCTGTACATGATGTTCGGGTCGCTGGTGAACTGGACCAGCCCGTGCGTGTTCCCCCCCTGAAACTGGTGGTAATCCAGCGCCCCCCACGAGGCTCCGAAATCGGTCGAGTGGAACAGCTCGCTCATATCGCACGAAACATAGACCTCGGCGGCGTTGTGCGGGCTGAACGCCGGAAGAAAGAGGGCGCCGCCGCCCCCCATCCCGGCTGGCGAAAACTGCTGGGGCTGGGCTACCGCGATGACCGATGCAACGGTCATCAGAAGGGCTGCCGATCGAAGTATGCCGAACAGACGGATCATGGACCTACTCCCTGATGATTGAGCTCTCTCTCCATGGAAAGAGCATGTCTGGAACGATGGAAGGTACTACGCGATCGAGGTATCTGCACGTATGAAATGCCCCGCTTTCGCCGGGCGCGCGCGCATGATCGCGTGGAGCTGGTGGGGGCCAAACTCGTTTCGATGGTTGAAATGTTCCCGAGGTCGAAACGGCTCCGGCGGGAGCAACGGGTTCCGATCCATTGCTCCCACCGATGCCTTGCTGCTGCCTTGCTGACTCTCGGATTGCGTGCCATGATACTCCGCAGGATCGATCCGGGAAATCCCGATCGGTTCTGCGGGGGCGTTTATCCAGCCGTGGGACGGAGGATTTCGGATCGCGCCGCGCCCGGTGTCGGAATATCATGTCAGCACTGGCCCAGGGGATGGGTTCCGGTGGAACACATCGAACACCGATCGGTTACACCCTCGACAACGGATTTCGTTCGGGCTGTAAGACCGCCGGAATGGGAAAGTGTTTCCGGGATGTCCCGCGCGATCCGGCCGCTTCCGGGGCCGTCGAGCCCGAAAGCGTGGGCGGGAAACATTTTTGCCTGAAGAGGGTTCAACAGGAGATAGTATATTCCTTGATTGCGGGAGGATAACGGCGCTGGCCGTCGGTCCGCTCGCCATGGCCCTTCGGGGGCTGCCGCGATCATCATACTGTTTCCGGACGTAAACGGGCCGCGAGCCCGTCAATCCACCTTTCTCCGGGGTGCATGCCGGAAAGTTCGCTCGCGTTCTTCTCGATATCCGCGTTTCGGCTCTCACGTTTCCCACGGTGCCATATGAATCTTTCTACTCCCGGCTCTCTCTACACGCGTCTCACGCTATCCCGTCGCTTCAAGGTCGGGGCGTTGCTCACCTTTCTCGGGCTTATCCTCTTCTATGCAAATCTGATGTCGCATGTGGCGGGGGAGTCCAACGTGACGACGACCGGCTGCACCTGTCACGGCGCGACGGCCTCGGGGACTGTGGCGGTGGGGATTACGAGCGCCACCGGCGGATTCGTCTTCGATCAGAACGGGACCTATAATTTCACGGCCACCGTGGCTGATCTCGGCGTTCCCGTTACGGCATTCGGTGCCGGCATCGATATCGGCTTCAAGAAAATCACCCTCGACACGGTCGGGACGCTGATACCGGTAACGGGGCTGAAGCTGATGTCCACGCCTGCTCCACCGCCGCCGCCTGCTTCACCTCCGCGCAGTGAGCTGGTGCATTCGGCAATCGTGCCGATGGTTGCCGGCCGATCCACCTTCCAGTTCTCCTGGATCGCGCCGCGCATGCCGGGCAACTATCAGCTTCTGGCATCGGGGCTCGCCATCAACAACGACGGACAGACAACCGGGGACCGGTGGGCGGTGATGAACGCGATACCGATCACCGTCAACGGCGTCGCGCTGCTGGCGCCGCTTGGCGGGGAATCCTGGTGCGCCGGCACAAACCATGATATAAGCTGGAACTCCCTGGGCGTGACGACGCTGAACGTCGAGCTTTCAACCGATGGCGGCGGCACCTGGACCAGCGTAAACAACACGGTCCCGGCGGCCCCCGGCACATGGTCATGGCTGGTGCCGACCAACATCAATTCCACGACCTGCCGTCTCCGCCTTACCGATGTCGCCAACGGCGCCCACACCGATGTGACGAACAACTTCACGATCACTTCAGGGCCGGTTATCACGCAACAGCCGCAGACGATGGGAGCCTGCATCGGGGATACCGTCACATTTTCGGTGACGGCCTCCGGGCCATCGCTTACCTATCAATGGCAGAAGGATGGCGCAAATATTCTGATCGCCGGCAAGTCGCGCACCTACACGATCAACGGCGTTACGGGAACCGATTACGGAACATATGATGTGCTCGTCACCGGCCCATGCGGCGGCACGTTCAGCAACAATGTGACGCTCACGCCAAGCCTGCTCCCGCGCATCACCGATCAGCCCGTATCGCTGACCGGATGCAGCGGCGCCGAGCTGGCCTTTACGGTCGGCGCGGCGGGGACCAACCTGAGCTACCAGTGGTACAAGGGGAGCACGCCGATTCCGAATGCCACGGCCTCGCGCTATCTCACGTCGGCTCTGGCGGCGAACGAGGGGACGTACCACGTGGTTGTCAGCGGATCGTGCAACCCGCCGTCGGTGAGCAGGGATGTCACGCTTACTGTCGGCAAGCCCCCGGCGATCACCAGGCAGCCGGCCAGGCAGACCATCTGCGAGGGATCGCCGCTGAGCCTTTCGGTGAACGCCACCGGCTCGGGGCTGACGTACCGGTGGCGCAGGAATCGCGGCCCCATCGACAGCGCCACATCCTCCACCTATCTCATTCCATCGGCCAGGCTGGCTGATGCGGGATCGTACGATGTGGTCATCAGCGGGACCTGTCCCCCCGATGTCATCAGCGAGCCGGTTGCCGTGACGGTTTCGCCTCGCTCGGTGATCCTCGCCGATCCGTTCGATCAGACCGCGATCGAGGGGAGCGATGTCACCTTCAACATCTCCGCCGATGGAAGCGCGCTCCGCTACAAGTGGCGTCACAACGGCATCCCGATCACCGGCGCCACCGATCCGCAGATCGTTCTTCATGCGGTAAAATCGACCGATGCCGGCCGGTATGACTGCATTATCACGGGCGACTGCGGTTCCGATACCAGCGCGGTCGCCAACCTGAAGGTCAATCCTCCGGGATCGGGCCCCGCCTTTGTCTTCTCCCCGTCGCCGGTCAATTTCGGTGCGGTTCAGATCAACGTCCCGCGCGAGATCAACTTCGACGGCTTGATTCGCAATGGGGGGGATGATACGCTCAAGGTGACATCGATGTCGATCTCCGGAACCAACGCGTTCGACTTCACGCTTGTCGCCGGGAATACTCCGTTTGCCCTTCCGCCGGGCGGCATGCACTCGGTGACGATAAAGTTCAAGCCGGTTTCCACCGGCCCCCGGTTCGCGTCGCTGGACTTCGTCAGCAATGTGCCGAACGCGCCATCGCTCGCGTTGCAGGGGAACGGCGCGCTCTCCGCCGTATCGCTTGTGCCGTCGGTGATGAGCATCGGCCCGGTGAAGCTGGGGGCATCGCTCGATACCATGCTCACGATCTGCAATGGCGGAAGTGATCCCGTCACCATCAGCTCCATCACCATCCAGGGGAGCGAGTTCAAGCTGGTGACCTCGGCGAACCTCCCGGTGCTGGTGAAGCCCGATAGCTGCATTTCGATCACCATCCGCTTCACGCCGCTGCACGATGGGTCGGCAAGCGGGACGCTGACGTTTATCGACAGCAAGGGGAACCCCGGCACCGTGATCCTGAACGGCCTTGCTCGAGGGAAGGCATCGGCGCCGTCTCTTTCGCTCTCCGCGGTCTCCTCACTGGAGGTTTCGCCCAATCCCACGAGGGACCGAAGCCTGATCGTGATGCGGCTCGCGCGGCCGTCGCTGCTCGATCTCCGCATCGTCGATCTGGAGGGGAGGACCGTTCGGAGCCTTATGAAGATCGATGCCGAGGCGGGGCTTCAGACGCTTGACTGGGATGGGAGGGGAGATGATGGAGCGCTCTGCGCCAGCGGCAAGTATAGAGTGATGGTACGCGCGGGAGATGCCGTGATCACGGCGCCGATCGTGATCGTGCGATGAACCTCTCCCTGGCACTTGATATCGGTAAATTCCTTATACTTCAGGATTCTCCGGGAGGCGACCGCTTGCGGCATCCATCCCGGAGTGCTCCGGACGGATGGGCCTTCCGGCCCCTGGAACGGGGCTCCACGCGGGCGCTCGGTCGGGATCACCGGGGGCGATGCGGATGAACTATCCCGCATCCTCCGGATATATCGGCGCACGGCCCGGGCCTCATCATGATTCCGTCGTTCTTCGATTGCCCTCCGCGTCACGTACGCCTTCACCCCGAAGCGTGTTTTCCCAAATATCCGTTAAACATGCGTTAAGCAATCAATCGATATTGCCCTGGCCTGCATCAGCCGACCGGGAACCAGGTTGCCGGCTCTCCACCGTGGCTGTTTCCGGGCGCGATATCCATCGGTTCGGAATCGTTCCATCCGCGGGGAGCAACGCGCTCCGGCGGGCTTCCGGCGACGGCAACGCGATGGCGATTGCATCTCATCAACTCGACGTATTTCGATTCCTTCGGTTCATCAAGTATAAAGGCCTGATATGAACATCTTTACCCAATCCTCCGGGAAACCGCGATTCCGGGCACGGAGCATCGTGGGAACCATCGCCACGGTTATCCTTGGCCTGCTGTTGTTCTACGCCGTCACGATCTCCAAGCCTGACGGGAGCATCACCGGGCGATCCAGCACTGCGTCGCCGGGATGCAGTTGCCACGGCGCATCCCCCACTGCCGCCACCACGCTCAACCTGACGAGCGGCAGCGGATCATTCTCTGTGGAGCCGAACTCCCTCACCAGCTTCACGCTGACGGTCGCCAACCCAACCCAGGTTGCGGCGGGCTGCGATATCGGGGTGTTCACCACATCGACCGGGAGCACTACCGTTGGAACGCTTTCGGTGGCGGGCGGATCGGGCCTTCAGGTGAACGGAACCGAGGTTACGCACACGGCGCCGAAGAACTTCACGGGCGGATCGGCCGCGTTCACATTCTCCTGGACCGCTCCGGCGGCGGCCGGCGTCTACTACATACAGGCGGCGGGGAATGCCGTTGACCTGAGCAACACGAACGTCGGCGATTTCTGGAACTGGCTGACCCCGGTCGCCGTCACCGTGAACGGCGTGGATCTTACCTCCCCGAACGGATCGGAGACGCTCTGCGCCGGTGGCACCAGGAATATCACCTGGACTTCCGTTGGCGTCACCAATGTCAAGATCGAGGTAAGCTCGGATGGCACCAACTATACGCAGCTTGTCGCCAGCACCCCCGCGGCGGCCGGCTCCTATACGTGGAATATCCCAGCCGGTCAGGCGCAGACCAACACGTACAAGGTCCGGCTCTCCGATGCCGCCAACCCGGCGCGCTCCGATGTAAGCGCCGCCAGCTTCACCGTGACATCCGCCCCGACCATTCAGACGCAGCCGACGCCGCAGACCGTATGCCTTGGCGGTGCCGCCAGCTTTACGGTGGCTGTCAACGGTCCGGGATCGACCTATCAGTGGCGGAAGGGGGGGACGAACATCACCGGCGCGACCGGCGCGACGCTCAACATCAGCGCCGCCACGGTGGCGGACGCCACCACCTACGATGTGGTGGTCACCAACGGTTGCGGCAGCGTTACCAGCAACACGGCATCGCTTACGGTCAACAGCCCGCCGGTGATTTCCGTGCATCCCGTTACCCAGGCGGTCTGCCAGGGAGAGCCTGTCACGATGTCGGTGACGGCCACCGGAACCTCGCTCACCTACCAGTGGTTCAAGAGTGGGACCCAGGTGTCGGGCGCGACCAGTGCGGCACTCAGCATTCCGGCTGCAGCTCCGGGCGATGCCGGACAGTATAGCGTGACGATCACCGGAACGTGCAATCCTCCGGCAACCAGCCTGGCGGCGACGCTCGTCGTAAAGGGCGCGCCGACCATCACTGCCCAGCCGACCGCGCAGACGATCTGCGAGGGAAAGCCGCTGCATCTGACGGTGACGGCAACGGGAGTGGGGCTTGCCTATCAGTGGCGGAAGAACAACCTGGCGATTTCGGGGGCCACGAACGCGGCTTACGATGTGGCATCGGCCGGGCCGGGGAATGCGGGGACGTACGATGTCGTGATCAGCGGCTCGTGCCAGCCCAGCGTCACCAGCACGCCGGTGACCGTGACGATCAACCCGCTTCCGCATATCACCGTCGCGCCGATAAAGCAGACGGCCCTTGTGGGGACCGATGTCACCTTCTCGGTGACGGCCACCGGCCCCGATCTTCAGTATCAGTGGCGGAAGAGCACCGTCAATATCACGGGCGCAACCAGCGCGTCGCTGGCGCTCAAGAGCGTCAAGGCCACTGATTTCGGTGATTATGATGTGGTGGTCAGGAATAGCTGCGGCGCGGATACCAGCGCCCCTGCCCGCCTTACGGTGAACGCCCCCGGCTCCGGGCCCGCGCTGGTCTTTACGATATCGCCGGTCGATTTCCACGGCGTGCATGTTGGTTCGCCGGTTGAGCAGAACTTCGACGGGCTGATTCGCAACGCGGGGGATGACACGCTGAAAGTGACGGCCATGACCATCAGCGGCGCGGCCGCTTCGGAGTTCGCCATCATCTCCGGCGGCGCTCCGTTCAACATTCCGCCAAATGGCAACCGCGCCATCAAGCTCCGGTTTACCCCGGCAACCACGGGTTTGCGGGCTGCCCAGATCGATTTTACCAGCAACGCGAAGGATAACCCTTCACTCACGTTGCAGGGAACCGGATCGCTCTTCGGCATCACGACAACCACGCCGGCCGTAACGTTCAGCCCGACGGCTGTCGGCTCGGCGCGCGATACCGTCATCCAGATCTGCAACACGTCCACGGCGGCCGAGACGATCTCGGTGGTCACACTCCAGGGCGATCCGCAGTTCAGCCTTGTTCCGGCGGTCATCACCCCGCTGAACATGGCCCCTGATTCCTGCCTCACGATCTCGGTCCGGTATTCACCGACCGCGCCGGGAAGCGCCAGCGGAATGCTGGTGATCAAGAACGCGCAGGGGGATTCGATCCAGATATCGTTGAACGGCACCACCCCCGGAACGGTTTCCGCCCCGCGGGATGCCGCGTCCGCGATCTTCAGCACGAACGTGGTTCCAAACCCGACCAGCGAACAGGCGACCATCAGCGTGAACCTCGTCAGAACATCGCAGGTCGATGTGCTGGTGGTGGATGAGCGCGGGTCGGTGGTCCGCCGCTTCTCCAGGGCGCACGCCGCCGCCGGACCCAACACCTTCCACTGGGATGGGAAAGGGGAGAACGGCGTCCGGGTGCCGAGCGGAGCCTATCAGGTGGTGGTCAGCGCGGGAGGGACGGTAAGCACCCTCTCGCTGGTGATGACCCGGTAGCGACGGATGTGCGCGGGGCAAAGCCCCGCGCACTGGGAATTGCGCTCCGCTGGAGCTTGAGAGGGGGGCTTCCGCCAACGTCGCGGATTGTGTTCTTCAACAGCCTGCCGGGGCCGCGCGACATATCGCAATCTCAATAGTGCCTCCCGGTCTTCGAGGGGCACTATTTTTTTTGCCCGTCTCGCAAAACCGCCGTTCGACGATTTAACCTTTTGCAACATCGCGAATCCCAGCACTCGGAAGCGGGGTGAAACGGCGCGAATTTGCCGGCTATGGATCATCGAGACGTTTCCGGCGGATATGACCGCCGCCTGAGAAATTGAATATTATCCGGTGTTGTTACTGATGTGTGTAACACTAAGAGGGTCTGAAGTGTTATTTGTACAAGAACGGGTAAACGAAGCGGCGGAACTGGAGAAGAGGGTCACGTTTTTTGAACAACGATTGTCATTGTGAATGTGGCGGAGAGCGGCCCAACGAAACCCTTCCCGCGCGGTGAATCATCTTCAGGAGTAGTATCATGAGAAACTCATTTTGCGTCTCGCTTATTACCGGCCTTATCGCATGGCTTTGCGTAGCGTATTGGACGGCATAAAAGAAGAATATGGGGAAGCATGCTTCCTCGGAATTACGAACGATGTGTCGATGCCTGAGTTGATGATATAACGGGGATCCCCATTCTGTCCGCGTCCAGCCGACGGAATACTCGAAAAAATCAGAGATAACGAGGCGGCTCCCGCCACTCTCGTTCGCGTCGCCGCCCATGCCGCCATCATCCCATTTCGCTCCCATCGATATTATCGTATGGTTATCCATGTTTTGCGATGATCATCGCTCGCGTATTCGCGCAACATTCCTTTTCTATATCGTATCCCACTGCCTCGACGACGAAATAGCGCTGTTCGTTTACAACGTTCGCGAGCACATCCGTGTTGCGCGAACATTTTTTTCGCGTGGTGCGGGAACCGGCGCGGAATGTATCGCGGGAATATTCGTGCGATATCGCTGTTTCCAATTCATGGAGCATATATCGGATGAATGATTCGACGGATTGGGCCGGCGTGGTCGCCGCGTTGGCTATCACCGTTCGCTCATTGCGGCGTCCGTGAGGACGCCTCATTCGCCCGGCCTCAGCCGCCCTGCATCAGATCGTTGCTGAAGGGTCTGCGTCCCGGGCAATCGAACGCCATCATCCACCACGTTGACGTAAGAACTCTCTCAAGCCCCGGAGGGGCGCAATTCCTGGTGCGCGGGGCATCGCCCCGCGCACCATCCCTCATCGAACCCCCAAAAGTCGTATACTTGGCGGCCCTTGGCTTCGCCATATCGTGAAGCGCCGGCTCCGTCAGGAAATATCAATTCATTCCAGAATCGTACAGCACATGTCTGGTCGCACAGTCTGCTTCGTTTCCTCGGAGGTTGCTCCGTTCTCGAAAACCGGAGGGCTGGCCGATGTCGCCGGCGCGCTGCCGAAATATCTCTCCGCCGAGGGATTCGAGGTGCGTGTTTTTACTCCTCTGTATGATAGCATCGATACATCCAGCCAGAATTTTTATGTCGTCGATTTTCTGAAGGACATCAATATCTGGTTGGGAGATGAATCGATATCATTTACGGTGATCACCTCACGCATTCCGCATTCGAATGTCGATGTCTATTTTATCGATTGCCCCAGGCTCTACCACCGGGGATCGATCTACACCAGCGATGTCGACGAATATCTCCGCTACGCGCTCCTCAGTCGCGCCGCCCTGGAATGCTGCCAGCGCATGGGCTGGAGCCCTTCGGTTATCCATTGCAACGACTGGCAGACCGGGTTGATCCCGCTCTACCTGCGGTCGGTGTATCACTGGGATCAAATATTCCACGACACCAAGACAGTCCTCACCATCCATAATATCGCCTACCAGGGTGTGTTCGGATCGGATATCGTCCCATCGATCGGCCTTGCCGATCACGTGTTGATGTTCAACCAGAGCGATCTGAATACCGGCGTCGTCAATTTTCTGAAAACCGGGATTACCTATGCCGATGTCATCACCACGGTAAGCAATACCTACGCGCAGGAGATACAGACGGAGGAATATGGCGCCGGCCTGGAATCGCTGCTGCGGAGGCGACGTAATTCCCTGATCGGCATCGTCAATGGCGTGGATTATAATGAGTGGAGCCCCGAGCACGACCGGCTTATTCAGTACGATTATTCCGCGAGCGATCTTTCCGGAAAAGAGAAGAATAAACAGTCGCTCCTCGCCAGTCTCGATCTCTCCTATTCGCCCGGCGTTCCGGTGCTCGGCATGGTGACGCGCCTTACGGCGCAGAAGGGGATCGATCTTTTTTTCGATATCCTCCCTTCGCTCCTTTCAGCGCACGATTTCCGGCTGGTGGTGCTGGGAAGCGGCGAGGAAAAATATGAATCGTTCTTCAATTCAATCCACCAGCAGTTCCGCCACAAGGCATGCTTCTATCGCGGCTTCCAGACAAGGCTTTCCCATATGATCGAGGCGGGGAGCGATATTTTTCTGATGCCCTCGCAGTACGAGCCATGCGGGTTGAACCAGATCTACAGCCTGCGCTATGGGACAATTCCGGTGGTCCGGAAAACCGGCGGCCTTGCCGATACGGTGCAGTCGTTCGATCCCGATACGGGGGAGGGGACCGGCTTCGTCTTCGAGCACTATACGCCGGAGGGGCTCCGCTGGGGGATCGAGACGGCGCTGGCGACGTACTACGATCGGAACGGCTGGCACAGGCTGATGCTGAACGCGATGGCGCGCAACTACTCGTGGGAGGCGCAGGTTGGTCGCTATGCCGAGCTGTATGCCGCGCTCGGGGCCGTCTGATATCCCGGCATCCCGGTTGAAAATTGACTGGCTTGCCCCGTTCGCTGAGCCGCCGGATATGATCTTCACGGGCCCACGGCGCTGCGGCAATTTCCCACCGTGGCATATGCTTTGACCGGAAGGCTGCTATATTCGCCCGGCCTTTCTGCAAGGTGATGGCAATGCGCGCGTTCACTATTCCGGTGCGGCGTGGCGCGGTTTCTTCCGCATCGACGGCGGGAGATGGTTTCAACGGCAATCAAGCAAGGACTATGGCAACGACAGGGAAATCTGTTGAACATCCCCCCATGAACGGTTTGCGTGCCACCCAGCCGAAGCCGATGGGCAAATGGCATCGCTGGCTGTTCAAGGGGCATCTCGATGAGCCGGGAGGCCCGCATGCCAGCGAGTCGGAGCATCACCATCAACAGGCCTGGTACAAGGTGATGTGTCTCACCGGCGTCGATTATTTCTCGACGCTGGGATATCAGCCCGGCATCGCGTTTCTGGCGGCCGGCGCGCTGTCGCCGATCGCCACGATCGTGCTGGTGCTGGTGACGCTCTTCGGCGCGCTGCCGATATACCGTCGCGTTGCGGCCGCGAGCCCGCACGGGGAGGGATCGATAGCGATGCTGGAGCGGCTGCTGCCGAAATGGAAGGGGAAGCTGCTGGTGCTCTGCCTGCTTGGGTTCGTTGCCACCGACTTTATCATCACGATCACTCTTTCGGCCGCCGATGCCACGGCGCACGTGATCGAAAATCCGTTCGTGCCGCCGTCGATCGATCATCCCATCATCCTCACGCTTCTCTTCGTCACGCTTCTCGCCGCGATTTTCATCAAGGGGTTCAAGGAGGCGATCGGCATCGCCGTGGTGCTGGTGGTGCTCTACCTGCTGCTGAACACCGTGGTGCTCTGCGTGGGGATAGCGCATGTGGCGGCCGCGCCGGAGCTGCTGGTAAACTGGAAGCGGGGGCTGTTCGAAAGCCACGGCAATGTCTTCGCGATGATCGGCCTGGCGCTCCTTCTTTTTCCGAAGCTGGCGCTTGGCCTCTCCGGGTTCGAGACGGGGGTGGCGGTGATGCCGCTGGTGAAGGGGAGCGCGAAAAGCCAGACGCATCTGGAAGGTCGGATAAAGAACACGCGCAAGCTGATAGCCAACGCGGCGATCATCATGAGCGTGCTTCTTATCAGCAGCAGTTTCGTCACCACGCTCCTGATCCCCGCCGCCGCGTTCCAGCAGGGGGGGGCGGCAAGCGGTCGCGCGCTGGCGTATCTGGCGCATCAGTTTCTCGGCGACGGGTTCGGCACCGTCTATGATATCAGCACCATCTCCATTCTCTGGTTTGCCGGGGCATCGGCGATGGCCGGGCTGCTGAACATTGTGCCGCGCTATCTGCCGCGCTACGGCATGGCCCCCAACTGGGCCGCCGCGACGCGACCGCTGGTGCTGGTCTTCACGGCGATCGCCTTCGCCGTCACCATCATCTTCAAGGCCGATGTGGAATCGCAGGGGGGCGCCTATGCCACCGGCGTGCTGGTGCTGATGAGCTCCGCCGCGGTGGCCGTGACGCTGGCCGCGTGGAAGAAGGGGCTGACCTCGCGCTGGGGGATGCTCCTGATAGCGCTGGTCTTCGGCTACACGACCGTGGCGAACATCATCGAGCGGCCGGAGGGAATCAAGATCGCGGCGTTCTTTATCGGCGCCATTATCCTTACATCGCTGATCTCGCGCGTGCAGCGCTCCACGGAGCTTCGCGTTCACGATGTGGTGCTGGACCCGCTGGCGCAGGAGATTATCGACGAGCTTGGGGATTGCGATATCCATATCGTGGCGAACCGGCATGACGCGGGGGATGTGGCGGAGTATGAGCAGAAGGAGCGGGAGCAGCGCGCCGACAACCATATCCCGAAGAACGATCCGATCGTCTTCTTCGAAGTGCTTCCGGGGGATGCCTCGGAGTTCGGCGGCGAGTTGAATGTGGTGGGAAAACGGGTCGGAACGTACTCAATCCTCAGCGCCCGGAGCCCGGCTGTTCCCAATGCCATCGCCGCGCTGCTGCTGCATCTGCGCGACGCCACCGGAAAAATTCCTCACGCGTACTTTGGCTGGACCGAGGGAAATCCGTTCAAATATCTGATCAACTTCGTGATCCTCGGCGAGGGAGATACCGCCCCCGTCACGCACGAGGTTCTGCGGCTTGCGGAGCCCGACCCGGACCGCCGGCCCGCCGTTCACGTCGGCGGATAGCGGACTGCTGAAGGACGTCATCCGCGGCGTTGGCTTTCACGTGCGCTCATTACGGCGTCCGGGAGGACGCCTCAGTTGCTCGCGTTCGGCCGCCTTGCATCCGATCGTTGTTGAACGGTCTGCGGTCTTGAACTACGCTGAACAATGTCGCCCGCTGCGTTGTCCACCACCATCCTTGTCTTTCCCCTGCTGCGGTACGGCTCCGCGGCTAACCTTTCCTCCTGTAGCGGTGTTCGTGTCCGGTGACCTGTCCTGTCGCATTGCGTGAAGCCGTTTCCGCGATGATTATCGATCTTATCGAGCTGCTCATGATCCTCAGCAATCGAACCCTCAGGCGACTTGCTCTTCTCGCATTCCTTCTTCTTCCCGCGGTCTCTGCCGTCACGGTGGCACAGGAGGATATCAGGCTGTCCACCGATCCGCTCCAGGTGGCGATTCCCGACGATGCCAGGATTCAATCGGTCGGGCAGGTCGATTCTGTCCGGCTGGCGGTCTGGGGGAGCACTCGTCTCGATGCCGCCGGCACTGTTGTGAACACGCTGTACATGCAGCTGCTGCGGGATACGGCTCAACTCGGCCAGCCGAGGATCGTGACATCGCCCGATGCGCGGCCGTTCGGATATGTTCAGGTGGTGTCGCTGGCGGATCGCTTTCTGGTCTGCTGGAACGATCGGCGGGGTGGGGCATATGTGCTGACAGTGGACACGGCAGGGAGTGTCGGCGCCGAGAGCCTCCTCTGGAACGGTTCGCTGGCCGGGAACATCTTTCCCGTTCCAACCGGCGGTGGGTATAGGTTGATGTGGAATGATCGCGGCGACAGCTCCATCCATGCCCGCCGAATCGACCGGGAAGGAGTGCCTCTCGAAGGTGAGCTCACGTATGCGAACGGATATCTGGGAGCGTTTCAATATCCCACGCGGCTTCCGGGGCTTATTATTCTGGGCCAGGGAAATCTGCCGCCGATTGTGCTGGATGGTGACGGGAAGAATATTCCGCTCGGCGCCGCCGCTGCAAAACTTGCGCTTCCATATTATCTGGGGGATGATGGCGATGTGGTGACGATAAGGAATGACACGGTCCGGGAATATCGGACAATTCTGGACAGCATTCCCAGCCGGATATTCCGGGTCAAACTGGAGAGCGGCGCTATTTCCCAGACGGAGACGGTGGCACGAGATACGGCCGGGCGCATTCAGATAACGTATGTCGTCAACGGCGTTCCCGATTACCATCCTCCCTCCACACTGCTGGACGATCCGATTAACAGGGTGGTCGAGCAATCGCCGGGTGAGTTCGGCAATCCGCTGCATGTCGCCACGATTCTCGTTCTGTATACGCCGTCGGGATGTTATCAGTTCGGCATTCAGGGCACCGGGGCGACCTTTATTCGTGGATGCGATAATAGTTATAAGATCCTTCCGCATTTCATTGGCTGGTACATGGGATATTGCCACGGCGGAGATATCTCTAGGAATCTGGATACCATCCTTCCCTATATCATTACCCCGGAGCGGATTATTGTGAGAGATTATGGGAGCGCACCGCTTGCGGATTCACTGCTGCCGCACGATTGCGGATACGATCAAATCCCCGTCGTTAGAATTACAAGCGCAAGCGATAGCCGCGTCCGAATTACCATACGCGGAAGTGTGATAACGTGCGCGGCGCCCGCGGCGATCCTCCCCATCAATGTCCCGCAATTATATCCGGCGGTCATGAACTATCGCGGGACGATGCTGATGAACTGGCTTTCGTTCGGGTTCGATTCAACGGCATGGCTGGGGATCTGGAATCGTCGCGAAATCCCGGCGGTGGATTCAATCGATGGAATGAGCATCGATGGATATCTCACCACTCCCCCGGCCGGGAGCGGGAGGAATGTATCGTACGCATCGTGGCGTGGAAACAATCAATTCATGCTGAGTTCCCATACCGCATGGACCGATACGGACAAGGTTGCCAGGCAGAAATGCGCGATCTATACCGCCACCGCGGAAGGATGGAAACAGGGGGAATCCATTTTCGCGACCGATCCCTTGCGACGCCTGAGTATAATTTCCGTCTTCAGAAACCCGGATAATAATCAGACGGTTATCGGCAGCGCCAGGGTTACGGCAAACGGCTGGTGTGTCGGCGTCCGCGCCCTTGCGATTGATTCCAACGGGGCAACCGCATGGAGAGTGGACAGCACCCGGATGAACCCGGAGGTGTATCTGACCGTTCTTCCCCTGACCACCAACGATTTTCTCGCCGTGGAGGCGGATGGTCTTCTTAGCGTTCGCGGCACGACGATCGATAGCGTCTTTTTCTGGTATCCCGATTATAATCCGGTCTATGCGCGGGTATTCGGAACCAGGTTTATTCGCTGTTATATCAGATGGGGAAATCTGGAGGCGGCGATATTCGATACGCTTGGACATGTCGTTGGCCTTTCCCGGTCGATACCGATCGTCGTCGGGGGACGCGATCTCCATATCGTGCAGAATCCGGCCGATTCCGGAATCGTTGTGCTGTATGGCGGGAAGAAGGGGACGATGATGATGGTCTTCGATAAGAATCTGAGTTCCCTCCAGCAGAATATTCCGGTAAGCAACCACCACGACAGCACCGCCCACCCGGTGGCCGCATTTCGTGGCGATTCCCTCTACGTCGCCTGGGAGGATTATCGCAATGGTATCGCGGATATTTACGGGCAGGTGGTACGGGTAAGCACGGCGAGCCTGCCGAGCGGTACGGCGCTGGAAAACGCCGGCGCCGGCAGCGGAGGGATCATGTCGATAGTTCCGGAGCCGGTTGGATCGATCATGTCGATGCGATTGAACGGCAGGGGAGCAGCTCATCGGGAGCTCGTCATCTGCGATCTGTATGGAGCAATCGTGATAAAGCGCGGCCTCGATGCCGGCCGGGATGTTCTGACGGTGGAGACCGGTGCATTGCCGAACGGCGTTTATTTCGCGCGCGTGAATGACGGTTCCCGCGCCGTCCGATTTCTGGTGATGCACTGATTGGCATGGGGCTCTCGTGACGTTCTCCCGCGTTGGTGGTTTCGGCATCAGCCCGGCCATCCCCGTGCTCCCGCATCAATTGCGTGATGCCTGATAGTCGCGTCCGGCACCTGATATTTATGAAAACATCCTAACCGTATATCACAGTTGCATGATCCGGGGATTAGCTATGTTGCAATGCTAGTCCCGGCATCACGGCTGCCACGATCCCGTTCCATCCCCGGAACCTGTCGATTGCATCCTCGTAGATCGCCGCGCTGCGGAGGTTGGAATCAGCGGGTGCGTGCGTGCCACGCGCCCTTCTGATCCGTTTGCCTTCGTGCTGCAATCAACAAATATCTACAATGAAACCGCTCAAGCGTTTACTCGTCGGCGATCCCTTATCGACGGCAATGGCGCACCACGAGCGTCTGGACAAGAAGACGGCGCTCGCTGTTTTCTCCTCCGACGCTCTCTCCTCGGTGGCGTACTCCACCGAAGCAATTCTCCTGGTTCTTCTGGCCGCCGGCACGCTCGCAATCGGATATCTGATCCCGATCGTTATCGGCATCGCGGTCCTTCTGGCAATTCTCACGCTCTCCTATCGGCAGACCATCCACGCATATCCCTCGGGAGGAGGGGCCTATATCGTGGCGAAGGATAATCTGGGGACGCTTCCGGGGCTTATCGCCGGCGCCTCGCTGCTTGTGGATTATATCCTTACGGTCGCCGTGTCGATCTCGGCCGGTATTGCGGCAGTGCTCTCCGCCACGCAGGGGACTCGATTCGAGTTCCTCGGGGAACATCGCGTGGCGCTCTGTCTGTTTATGATCATGGTGATCGCCTGGATCAACCTTCGCGGCGTAAAGGAGGCGGGGGCGATCTTCGCCGGCCCGACCTATCTCTTTATCGCGTCGATGCTGATCCTGGTGGTGGGCGGGTTTATCCACCTTCAAGCTACCGGCGCGGTGATGCCGACGCCACCCCCCGACAAGCTCCATTTCGATGGCGCGAAGGAGGTGCTGAACAACGGCATGCTCACCGGCGGCGCGCTCCTCTGGCTGCTGATGCGCTCGTTCGCCGCCGGATGCACGGCGCTCACCGGCGTGGAGGCCATCTCCAACGGCGTTCCGGCATTCCAGCCGTTGGAGTCCAGGAATGCATCGGTGACGCTTACATGGATGGCGGTGATCATGACCACGCTGATCCTCGGCACTGGATTTCTCGCATACTATCTGAACGCGCATCCGGCCGGTGAATCCGAAACGCTGGTCTCGTCGATGGCCCGCCACACGTTCGGCACCGGCGTGGTCTACTATCTGATTCAGGCCTCCACCGCCGCGATCCTGGTGCTGGCCGCCAACACGTCGTTCGCGGATTTTCCGCGCCTGACAAGCCTGATCGCCGCCGATCGGTTTCTTCCGCGCCAGCTCGCCAACCGGGGCGATCGCTTTGTCTTCTCCAACGGCATTATCGTCCTGGCGCTGCTGGCCGGCGTGCTGGTGGTGATCTTCGGCGGTCGCGAGCAATCCATGCTCCCGCTCTACGCGCTCGGCGTCTTTCTCTCGTTCACCCTCTCGCAGGCCGGCATGGTCGTCCACTGGTATCGCGAGCGGAAGGAAGGGGAGGCCAAGAAGAGAATTATCGAGGAGGAGGCGCGGCAGCGCACCAGCGTGGCCGACGATCCGGGGCAGGCATCGCACAGGTCGGAGCGGATTGCGGCGCTGGACCGCGATCGCGGCGGCAACTGGATTCTCTCGATGATCATCAACGGCCTTGGCGCGCTGGTGACGCTGGTGGTGCTGATCGTGATCGCCATCACCAAGTTCACGCACGGCGCGTGGGCGGTGGTGCTGGTGATCGGCCTGGTGGTGCTGATGTTCCGCACCATCAACAAGCATTACCGGCTGGTGGCCGCGCAGCTTTCGCTGGATGGCGTCCGGCAGCTTCGCGAGCTGAACCACCGGGTAATCGTCCCGATCTCCGGCGTTCATCGCGGCGTGCTCCCGGCGCTCCGCTACGCCAGATCGATCTGCGGCGAGGGAACGCAGGTTTCCGCGCTCTATATCGACGTGAACCCGGCGCATACCGCGGAGCTGCTGAAGCAGTGGGAGGCGTGGGGGATGGGAATTCCGCTGAAGGTGGTGGAATCCCCCTACCGTTCGATTACCGAGCCGCTCCTGAATTATATCAAGAGCGAGGCGGAGCATCACGAGGATTCAATCACGACGATCGTTCTGCCGGAGTTTGTCACCCGGCTCTGGTGGCAGCAACTGCTGCACAACCAGACCGCGCTGATGCTGAAGGGGCGTCTGCTCTTCGAGCGGCATATCGTGGTGACATCGGTGCCGCATCATCTCCGGAAATAATACCCCGCCGGTCTGATATCGTTTTATATCCCCGGATCGCGCTCATGCAGCCTGATCCGGGGATTTTTTTGGAGGGGTTGAGATATGGCAAACCAGTTACCTTCAGGTATAATGTGCGCTGTCTCCGTTTATCCGCGAGAATCAGTCCTCAATGAAACATCTCCCCCTATATCAATCCGCGCCGGAACGGCGCATCGCGGCCATCGCCGTCGCATTGTTGCTGGCAGTCACCGTCTGGCCGGGTGCCGCTCTTCATGCGCAGCTCTGCGATGGCGCGCTTAACCTGCGTGTATCTGCATCCACTGAAAAGAACGATCTCTTCTCGGACGTGACAATGACGGAAGATTCAACGGGCGTATTCTTCGTCGATCAGATCACCAGCAGCGACGGCCGATAGGTCATCCGGGCCTACCGGCTCGATTCAGCGCGCCGTGAGTCGCCGATCGCGTCGCTGCGAACGGACAGAAAAGGGGGATACCTGACATTCTACTACGGCTGCGACGGGGATTATCTGTTGCGGATCATCGGTGGCGGAAGGAGAGGGAGCGCTGCCAGGGATAAGCGCCGTGGACCAGAGGCTGCATCCCAGAGCCACTACCGATTACTCGGTAGTGACTCAGGTTGAATCCACGCTTCCATCTGCTGAACAATCATCGATCGGCGATCCCTTCTTCACTCTTCAAGCTCCAGAGGAGCGCGCCGGTTGTAGCAACGATGCTCCCATCTCCCGCTCAAGCTCCATCGGAGCGTACCATCCCCGCATCCGTGCCAAATGGGAAGGAGAGATGTCGAATTCCCTCCATGAGTCCGAACAGCATGAACCGTATCCCAACCTGAGCCACTACCGATTACTCTCCATGCTTGGCCGCGAGCATCAACCTCCCTATGTTGTGATACTCTGCTTCGGCGCCCGAGATGTCCCGCAATGTGGGGCGTCGGCGTCGGAAAATAATCGTCAAATAAAATCTACCAATGGATAACGATAATTCCATGAACGGTGATAGTGCACATGAATCCATCACGCTTGGAGGCGGTTGCTTCTGGTGTCTGGAGGCGGCGTTCGAGCAGCTTCGGGGCGTGGTGAGTGTGGAGTCCGGTTATGCGGGGGGGGAGCGACCGAACCCGACGTATGAGGCCGTCTGCACCGGCACCACCGGCCACGCTGAAGTTGTGCGCGTGGAGTTCGATCCCGCGGTTATCGGCGCGCGCGATCTGCTCGATGTCTTTTTCACGATTCACGATCCCACGACGCTCAACCGACAGGGAGCCGACATCGGCACGCAGTATCGCTCGGCGATCTTCTTCGAGTCGCCGGAGCAGGAGCGGGTTGCCAGGGAGGTTATCGCCGATCTGGATGGACGCGGGATCTGGGGTGGGAACATCGTGACGCAGGTGGTTCCGCTGGATCATTTCTATCCGGCCGAGGAATATCACCGCGAATATTATCGCCGTAATTCCGGACAGGGATATTGCCAGGCGGTTATCGCGCCGAAGCTCTCAAAACTCCGCAAGGCGCATTTCGATCGGTTGAAGAAATAAATAGCGTGCGCGGGGTGTTGCCCCGCGCACCAGCTATTGCGCCCCTCCGGGGCTTGAGAAGATTGCCGTGGATGACGTTGTCTGGGATTGTCCCGAATCCCTTCAATAACGATCAGATGCAGGGCGGCGGAACCTGAGCGACTGAGGCGTCCTTTGGGATGCCCGCAGCGAGCGATGGTGAAGGCCAACGCCGTAGATGACGTTGTTCACCAGCCCGACGCTCTTTATGTCTCGTCGTCGGTGATCCAGCGAGCCAGCGGCGGCGGGGTATACGCGGCGATACGGTCAAGCAGCGTTTCAGGGTCGGTCTCCGTCATCAGCAGGGCGCGGTGTTCAGGTTTTGAGAACCCTTCCTCCACGAAGGAATCGCAGAGGGCTATCAGCCGGTCGTAATATCCCGCGATATTCAGCAGCGCGCACGGCTTTCCGTGGATGCCAAGCTGCGCCCAGGTCAGCACCTCAAATAATTCCTCCATCGTTCCGAACCCGCCCGGCATTGCGATAAACGCGCCGGAGAGATCGGCCATCATCCTCTTTCGCTCGTGCATGGTTGCAACCACGCGCAGTTCCGTAAGCCCCGCGTGCCCGACTTCCAGCGCCAGCAGCGATTCCGGTATCACGCCGATCACCTCGCCTCCGGCATCGAGCGCCGCGTCGGCCGCGGCCCCCATCATCCCGACATTTCCGCCGCCGTAGACAATTCCCATCCCGCGCCCGACGATCGCGCGCGCCATGCTTCGCGCCCCTTCCAGACAGGCCGGGTCGCGACCGCTGCTCGATCCGCAGAAAAGACAGATGCGTTTCATGGTACGGGTGCCCGAACGTTATTGGAAATATCCCGGCGCCGGAGGGATCATCAGACCATGATCGCCTCGCCGCGCGCCACGGGGCTGAACGTCAGCTTCTTGTTCTTCTCCATCGCGGCGTTGATATGCCATTCGCTCTGGAAGAGCATCACCGGATGCCCGTCGCTGTCCTTCACCACCTGCGTGCCGCTGTAGAGGACCACAGTCTCCAGATCCTCCGGCGCGCCGGTAAGCCAGCGCGCGGCAACGTAGGGGAGCGGCGCAAGGATAACATCCACATTGTACTCCGATTCCAGGCGGAATTTCACCACGTCGAACTGGAGCTGGCCGACCGCCGCGAGAATCGGATCGGTGCTGTTGGGGGACCACATCACCTGGATGGCTCCCTCCTCGCGAAGCTGATCCAGCCCCTTGTTGAGCGATTTCCGTTTCGCCGGCGATCCCGTCCGCACCGACGCGAAACGCTCGGGCGAGAAGTGGGGGATGGGGTCGAACACGATCTTCCTGCCGGCCGTCACCGTATCGCCGATGGCGAAGACGCCGGGGTTCATCAGCCCGATGATATCGCCGGGGTAGGCCTCCTCCACCGTCTCCCGCTCCTGCGCGAACATCTTGTGCGGACGGCTCAGCCGCACCTGCTTGCCGCTCCGGATGTTGGTGACGGCCATATCCTTTTCGAACCGGCCGGAGCAGACGCGGAGAAACGCCACGCGGTCCCGGTGCTGACGGTCCATGTTCGCCTGAATCTTGAAGACGAAGCCGGTAAACGTCTCATCATCGGCCGGCAGTTCCCCCTTGTCGGTGTTGTGCGGGCCGGGGGGGGGAGCGTAGTTGACGAAGCGGCTGAGGAAGAGATCGACGCCGAAGTTGTTGACGGCGCTGCCGAAGAACGTCGGGGAGATCTCGCCGGTGAGAAATCTGTCGTGATCGAACTCCACGCCTGCCCCTTCCAGCAGCTCCAGATCATCGCGAAGCGATTTCAGCTCGCGCTGGCCTATCAGCGCCTCCAGCTTCGGGTCATTCAGGTCGGTCAGCTCCACCGGCGCGCGGTAGGCGCCATGCTCGGTTCGCTGGTAGAGATGCGCCTGATGCAGCAGCCGGTCGTAGACGCCGGAGAAGTACATGCCGGTGCCGATCGGCCAGTTCACCGGATAGGGGGCGATGCCGAACTCGCTTTCCAGCTCGTCGATCAGATCGATCGGCTCGCGGCCGGGGCGGTCCATCTTGTTGATGAAGGTGAAGATCGGGATGCGGCGGAGGCGGCAGACCTCGAAGAGCTTGCGGGTCTGCGGCTCGATTCCCTTCGCCGAGTCGATCAGCATCACCGCGCTGTCGGCGGCGGTGAGCGTCCGGTAGGTATCCTCGGAGAAATCCTCGTGCCCCGGCGTATCCAGCAGGTTGATCGTATGATCGAGAAACTCGAACTGGAGCACCGTGGAGGTCACGGAGATGCCGCGCTGCTGTTCCAGCTCCATCCAGTCGGACGTGGCGCGGCGCTGGTTGCGGCGCGCGGTGACGGAACCGGCCAGCCGGAGCGCTCCGCCGTACAGGAGGAGTTTTTCGGTGAGCGTGGTCTTTCCGGCATCCGGGTGCGAGATGATCGCGAAGGTCCGGCGGCGGGCTATCTGGTGTTGAAGTTCGGAATCCATACGACGAAGAAATATCTGAGCATGAGACACAAGTCAGCAAAGATAGGGGAGCCGGGGGAATGTGCGGGGTAAATGAATGTTTTGGAGGTGGTTCAGTTTGGGATGCTGTGGATGATGCTCAGTGTCATATCCGGCATCTGCCTTGACAGCCCCATCGGGGCGTACCGGCTGTAGCATCGCCACGCCTTCCTTGATTCCAAGCTCCATCGGAGCGAACCATCCTCGCAGGCCGGCGGAATGGTTCGCTCCGATGGAGCTTGCGCGGAAAATGGGAGTGTCATTGCTACAACCGGCGCGCTCCTGACGGAGCTTGAAGAATGAAGAAGGGATCGATGATCGTTCGGGCGCGCGCGGGCTGGATTCAACCTGAGTCACCGCCGAAGGGATGGCCGGAATTCCAGATGTGAACAAAGATTGTATATTCGCCATCTCCCACAGAGTGCAACCCATGTGATCTACACATCAACCTCCATACAGCCGCGGCGCGCGGTGGTTCTCTTCGTGCGTAATGAGCGGAGCGAAGCGCTGGTAAAGCCGCTTCCGAGGCGATATCGTGCCGAAGGATATGCCGCGCTCAATCGTCGCATCGTGGCCCGTCTGCGTGGGCTGTTCGGTGGCGATACCGATCTGGTGGTGGTTGGCGGAAGCACTCCCGATGGCGCGGCGCATTTTCTGCCGCAGCACGGCTTCGGTTTCGGCGAGCGGATCGCCAATGCCATCACCGATACCGCGGCGCTCGGCTATGGCGATATCGTCGTCATCGGCAACGACTGCCCCACCATCACGCCGCAGGATATCCTGTCGGCATTCGATCGGCTGCGGGCCGGGGCCGGGGTGGTTGCGGCCCCCGCCAGCGATGGCGGCGCCTTTCTGATCGCCGCGCGCGCCGAAGCCCTCGATATCCCCTCCTTCCTGCGCCTTCCCTGGTGTACACCACGGCTCTTCGCGTCGCTTCTGGAGATGCCCGGCGCCGACAGGCTTGTGGTGGTCCGCCCCGATTTCGATTCATGGAATGATCTTCGGGCCCATCGCGCGCTCTGTCTCCTCTTCGGCGGCCATGCCGATGGCTCGTCGCGCGCGCTTCCGTCATCGCCGCCTGTGCATGCATCGCGGAGAAAGGCGCTGACCCGAATCTTTCTCACCGCTCCACCTCTCATCTGATACTCACAACCCGGCGGATGCTTTTTCGCGGCGCGGTCGCGCTCAACCCCTGGTGGGGTGAGCGTCCAGCGTGCCCGCGCGTCCGCGTGCCGGCTCCCATCACCGGACAACATTCGTTATCGAACTCCATCCGGTTCGCCGCCTGGCGGACAGCCATTTTCAAACAAGAGTCAGCAGATGAAGGATCATACAGAATATTCTCCGGCGTTGTCCGGCGCCGCGCGGCGCGCCATGCGCGGAACGCTGGGCATCCGGTCATTCCTTATCGCATCGGCCATCGTGGTCATCGGCGGCATCGCCACTCACGCGCAGAGCATCGAGGTTTCGGTCATCGACGCATCGACCGGAACGCCGGTTGCCGGCATGGATGTGCGGCTGGAGAACACGGGCATCGGCTACGGCGCCACGCGGAAAAGCAATGAGCAGGGGAAGGCGCGCTTCGAGGGGCTTACCACATCCGGGATCTACAGGGTGAGCACGGCGGCGGATGACCGGTTCAATCAGGGAGAGCTTGGGGGGATCACCCTTCGTTCCGGGACCGACCGGAGCGTCAGTCTTTTGCTGGTCCCCATCAAGAGCGTCCAGTTCTCGGGCGTGACGGTCATCGGCGGGAAGGGGGAGGCGGGCCTCAACACCATCAACGCCGAGGTATCCTCCACCATCAGCCGCCGTCAGGTGGAGGACCTTCCGGTGGAGGGGCGCGATATCACGCGAGCGCTCTACCGCCTGCCGAACGTGACAAAGGCCACCGGCTTTTTCAGCGAGGCCCCGAATGTCAGCATCAACGGCGTCAACGGCCTGTACGCCAGCTATCTGATCGACGGGATGGACAACAACGAAAATTTTCTGGGGGGTGAGAAGTTCCCGATGCCGGTGGGGTTCACGCAGACCATCTCCGTGCTGACCAACAATTATTCGGCGGAGTTCGGCAGGACCGGCAACGGCATCTTCAATATCACCACCAGATCGGGGAGCAACACGCTGACCGGCGAGGTGTTCTATCTGACCCGCCCCGGCAGCGTGATCGACGCGTCCAGCCCCTACGCGCAGCACGATCTTTCGGGAAATCAGGTGAAGGATGGGTTTATGCGCCACCAGTTCGGCGCCGCGCTGGGAGGGGCTATCGTTCACGACAAAACATTCTTCTACGCGAATCTCGAGCAGACATTTGACACAAAGGATAATCTCCTGAACGTGCCGCAGCTCGGCATCAACGAGACGGTGCGGGGAAAGAACAGCTTCTCGCTCGGGTCGCTCAAGCTCACCCAGTTCTGGAACAACAGTTTCGTTTCATCGCTCCGCGCAGATCTTGGGCTGGTGAATATCGAGCGGCAGGGGGGAGGCCTGGAGGGGGGCAGCACCTTCCCATCGGCGGCGAACACGCAGGACCGGAACTCGCTGCTGGTGGCGTCGCAGAATATTTATACCGGCGAGAAATTCACCTATGAGGGGAACATCCAGTACAGCCGTTTTCGCTGGAACTACGCGCGGCCGTTGGACAACGCAAGCCCGCAGGTGTATCTGCTGGACTCCGCCGCTCTCCCGCTCGCCACGCTCGGCCATCCCGGCTATGTGTTCGACGATGTGGAGAACACGATCGACCTTCAGCAGAAGTTCACCTTCAATCTCGACAATCACCGTCTGAAGTTCGGCGCGGAGCTTCTCTCGGCCGATTTCGCGCTCAGCGGCGGCGGCAATCCGAACGGGAATTACACGGTGCAGTTGACCGGCGATCAGGAGCGCGCGATTGCTGCGCTCCACCGTGGGTCCGCGCTCGACATCCACGATATCCCGAACGATGCGCGCGTCCTTGCCTACAGCGTGGAACTGCGCCCCGCATCGTTCGGCAAGCGGCAGAATGTGATCAGCCTCTACGCGGAGGATCGCTTCTCGCTGAGCAGCGATCTCAATCTTACGCTGGGGCTTCGGTATGACTATGATAATCTCAGCGTGGGAGGGGGCGACAGGGGGGATCTCGACAATATCGCCCCGCGCGTCGGCTTCAACTACAAGCTGGACGAGCGGAGCGTGATCCGCGGCGGCTACGGGATATTCTACGACAAGATCCTCTACGCCATCTACAGCGACGCGCTCCAGCAGAACTCCACATCGGCCGGCTATCGCCAGCAGATACGGGCGCTTGTCGACAAGGGGATTCTGCCGGCGAACACCGATATCGACAAGGTGGTGTTCGATGGCAACGTCACCGCCGATCTCTCCACGGGGGTGACGTATCTCCAGGGGCCGGTCTCCTCCACGCTTCAGGAGCAGCGCCAGGCCGCCAGCAGCGGAGAACGGCGCATCCTCAATCCCGAGGGGTATCAGAACCCCTACACCCACCAGTTCTCGCTCGGCTATCAGTATCAGGTGGATGACAACACGCTCTTCTATGTCGATCTGATCCACACCGAATCGCGCGATCTCTTCCGTCTTCGCGACCTCAACGCGCCGGCTCCCTATCAGGTCGATCCGGCGAACGTCGTGGTCCGCACGCAGGCGCAGGCCGATGCCACCCGTCCGGTGGCGGTGGTGACGGGCGGCGCCAGGAGCATCGTTGTGACGGAGTCCGCCGGGAAGGCATCGTACTCGGCGGCTTCGATCAACATCGTCAGGGAGAAGGGGGATTCTCCGTTCGGCTACCGGGTCTCGTATACGCTCGCGCGCTCCTACAACAACACGGAGGATATCAACTTCAAGGCGGCCGACGCCAACAATTACGGGCTGGAGTGGGGGCCGTCGGTGAACGACCGGACGCATGTCATCAGCGCGGTGTTCTACTACTATCCGATTCGCGATCTGACGATCAGCTTCGCGGCGCTTGTGCAGAGCGGCCAGCCGATCAACCGCGTTGCCGATGCCACGAAGTTCGGCACGCGCGATTCCGTCGGGTTCCACGGCACCACCGATCTGAATGGTGACGGCACTTCCTACGGCGATGGCTATGTGGGGAATATCGATCGCTATCCCGGCGTCACGCGCAACAGCGACAGGCTCCCCTGGTCGAAGGATTTCGATTTCGGCGCGCAGTACGCCATCCATCTCGGCGAGGGAAGTTCCATCGAGCTGCGCGCCGATATCTTCAATGTCTTCAACGTGGTGAACCTGAGCGGCTACACCAACAACGCCACGCAGAGCAATCAGATCCAGGTGGGGCCGGAGGGGGCGCCGATCGTCCAGCGGAGCAGCGGCGCGCCACGGCAGTTCCAGTTTGGAGCACGGTATCAGTTTTAGCCGACAGGCTGTTTGAACAACGCCATCTGCAACGTTGGCGGAAAACCGTTCTCAAGCCCCGGAGGGGCGCAATTCCTGCTGCGCGGGGCGATGCCCCGCGCGGATTTTCAGCAATGAGGGAATGATGGCACGATATCGAAACGCATGGCTTCTCATCATCATGCTTGTCTCCCTTGCCGGATGCGGCGGTGGAGGTGATGCCGGCAACAGGGAGAGTGCCGCCCGCGGCGGCACATCGTGGGAGGAGACCGAGAGGAGGGCCCGCGGCCAGACCGTGACCCTTTCGATGTGGCAGGGCGATCCCTATATCAACGCCTACATGAAGAGCTATGTGATCCCGGCGCTGAAGGAGCGATACGGCATCGCGTTGAACATCGTGGGCGGGCAGGGGAACAATCTCGTCTCCACGCTCATGACCGAGATGGAGGCGGGGGATGGGCCAAGCGCCTACGATATGATGTGGATCAACGGGGAGACATTCTACCAGTTGCGGCAGATCAAGGCGCTCTACGGCCCGTTCGTCGATCGCCTCCCGAACGCGCGGTACGTGGACTTCGGCAACCGATTTATCAACACCGATTTTCAGCAGCCGGTGGATGGCTACGAGAGCCCCTGGGGGAATGTCCAGCTTGCGATCATCTACGATACCAACCGCGTCCCGGACCCTCCCGGAACGATGGTCGCGCTGGAGAAGTATGTGCGGTCGCACCCTGGGAAATTCACGTTCGACAACTCCTTCACCGGCATGACATTCCTGAAATGCCTGTTGATCGATCTGGCGGGGGGGGAGCGGACGCTGGCCGGGAAGTTCAACGAGGATCTCTATCGCAGATATTCGGCGATGCTCTGGGAGTATCTCAACCGGATCAAGCCCTATTTCTGGAAACAGGGTCGCTCCTTCCCGGCGGAGGTGGCGCAACTCCATCAGATGTTCGCCGGTGGGGAGATCGATTTTTCGATGAGCAACAACGACGGCGAGGTGGACAACAAGATCCTTCAGGGGCTCTTCTCCGGGACCGCCCGCGCCTACGTTCTGGACAGCGGCACCATCCAGAACAGCCACTTCATGGGGATAGCAAGGCACTCCGCGCACCCGGACGGGGCGATGGTGGTGGCGAATTTCCTTATATCGCCGGAGGCGCAGCTTCGAAAGCTGGACCCCAACGTATGGGGGGATGGAACCGTGCTGGACATGGCGAAGCTGCCGGAGGAATGGCGGGGGCGGTTCGCGGCGCTGCCGGGTCGCCGCTACGCTCCGCCGCGTTCGGCCATTCAATCGAAGGCTCTGATGGAGCTTGCCCCCGAATATATGATCAGGCTCTCCGATGATTTCAGGAAGAATGTCATCGAGAAATAACGGCGGCATCGAGCGCGCCGGGTTTCTCCTCTTTGTCGCGGTTGCCCTGCTGCCGATCGGCGCGAGCATTCTCTACGCCGTGGCCTACAGTCTGGGGCTGGCCGGGCTGCTGGGGGAGGGCTTTACGCTGGGTCACTGGAGCCGGCTCGGGGAGGATTTCGAGATCGTCCGCTCCTTCGCGATGAGCATCGGCGTGGCGCTGGCGGTGGTGATGTTCTCGGTTGCCGTGGCGCTCGGGCTTTCCCTTGCTCTGCGGCGTTCGCTCCGCTCCGGCGGTCTCGGCTACACGATCTACCTGCCGATCGCGCTCCCCGGAACCGTGCTTGCCTTCCTCTTCTTTCAGATTCTCTCCGGCGCGGGGCTGCTTGCGCGGATAACGGCGGCGCTCGGCATCATCAGCGATCCCTCGGGGTTTCCGGGGCTTGTCAACGATCCGTATGGAATCGGTATCATCCTTGCCGAGATGTTCGTGGCGGTCCCCTTTTTCACCATTCTCTTCGCGCAGCTTCACGATGCCGAACGGCTGCCGGAGCTGCGCGGGCTGGCCGAATCGCTCGGCGCCGGCAGGATGGATCTGCTCCGGCGCGTGGTTGTGCCCCTGCTGCTGCGCCGTGCCTTCCCGACGATCATCCTCACGTTCATCGGCGTTCTCGGCGCCTACGAAGTCCCCCTGCTGCTTGGGCCCAGCACGCCGCAGATGATCTCCGTGCTGACGATGCGGAAGTATGCGCGTTTCGATCTGGCGCAGAAGCCGGAGGCCTTTATCTGCGCGATCCTCTATACGGCGCTTGCGCTTGCCCTGGTTGCCCTTGCCTACAGTCGCGCGCGGAAGGATGATGAGGCGTAAACGCGGAAACGGGAAATTCCGGGGAGCGATGTCGTGGATCGTCGGAACGATCTGTCTCCTGCCGATCGTCTATCTCCTCATCCTCTCGGTCGCCGGCCGGTGGATGTTCCCGCGGCTGATGCCGGAGGGGATGAACCTGGGCGCGTGGATCGATCTGCTGGGGGGGGATTCGCTCGGATGGAGCCTTCTTCTCTCGACGCTTCTCTCCGGCTCGGTGGCGCTGGTCGCCACGTTCGGCGGCTTTATCGCCAGCCGGTATATCGCCCGCAGCGGGAGAAGGCGGCGGCTTCTGTTCCTGGCGTATCTGCCGTTCGCGATGTCCCCCGTGATCCTGGGGGCCTGCATCCATATCCTCTACATACGGCTTGGCCTGGCCGGGAGCGTGGTCGGGGTCGGGTGCGCGCATCTGACATTTGCCCTCGGCTTCGGGGTGGTCTTCTTTGCGAATTTCTGGAGTCGCGAGCGGCGGTCGCTGGAGGATCTGGCACGGCTTCTCGGCGCGTCCCGGCCGCAGCTCTACCGGATGGTCTTTCTGCCGGCCGCGCGCGGGCTGCTCCTGATCTGCCTTATGCAGACGTTTCTCCTTTCCTGGTTCCAGTACGGCCTGACGCTGCTGATCGGCTCCGGCCGGGTGAAGACCCTGCCGCTCCTCGTCTTCATGTACGCCGGGGAGGCGAATATCCGGTACGCGGCGCTCAGCGGCCTGATGCTGATAATCCCGCCGGTGCTCATGCTCTGGGCCAACCGGCGATTTCTTTATCGATATATGTAAGATCGGACAGACGATGGTGCTGACGGTATCGAATATCGACAAGGCCTATGGCGGGCATCCGGTTCTCAACGATGTCGGGCTGGCCGTGGACGAGCGGGAGACGCTGGCGATTCTCGGCCGTTCCGGCTGCGGCAAGACGACGCTGCTGAAGATCATTGCCGGGCTGGTCGATCCCGATCGCGGGGAGTTGCGGCTGCGGGAAAATGCCATCAACGATCTGCCGGTGGCGCGACGCAATATCGTCTACATCTATCAGGAGGCGCTTCTGTTTCCCCATCTCGACATCTTCGAGAACATCGCCTTCGGGCTCAGGCTCCGCAAGATTCCTGAAGCAACCATTCGGGAACGGGTGGAGGAGATGCTGGGGAGCCTGGAGCTTTCAACGCACGCGCGCAGGATGCCCCACCAGCTCTCCGGTGGCGAACGGCAGCGGGTAGCATTCGGCAGGGCGATGATCGTCAACCCATCGGTGCTCCTGCTGGATGAGCCGTTCAGCAACCTGGACGCCGAGACCCGCGCCGCGATGCAGGGGCTGTTTCAGCGTCTGGCGGCGCATTACGGCATCGCCTCCATTGTTGTCACGCACGATCTGAAGGAGGCGATCCTGCTCGGCGACCGGATATCGTATATGCGGGATGGGAGGCTGCTTCACTTCAGTAGCAAGAGCGAGTTTATCGCTCATCCCGAGTATGGCGCGCGGCGGGAGATGGATTTCTGGCGGTCGCTCGGCGATCAGATCAATGAACGGGAATAATGCGGTCATGAATGATGATTTCGACACCGTGGAATCGGTCTACTGGGTCTTTACCCAGCTCTGCAACGATATCTGCGATCATTGCTACAATGACTCCGGCCCGCGTGGCGAGCGGATGACGCTGGAGGATTGTCTTCGGGTCGTCGGGAACCTTCCCGCGCGCGCCGGGCGGATCATCCTCTCCGGCGGCGAGCCGCTGGCGGAGCGCGCCAAGCTCTACGCCATCCTGGACGCGCTTGCCGGGAAATACGGCGGGAGCGCGCAGATCATGCTCCAGACCAACGGCGATCTTCTCAGCGGCGCGATCCTGGACGAGCTTCTTCGCCGTGGCGTCACGCGGATCGATATCGCCAGCATCGACCGCTTTCACAAGCTGGCCGGATCGCGGCGCGATGAGCTGGCGCTGCTGTTCCGTTCGCGCGGCATGGCCGGCGATGAGACCGATCCGCTGATCGAGCGTGAGAACTATCTGAAACCCGATGCCGCCAGCTACGGCTTCTGGGGGGCGACCGAGGATATGTGGCTCGGCGGCAACTGGGCGCGCGGGCGGGCAATGGAGAAGGATCTCTGGCTGAAGGATCATACCCATAACTTCTGCGCGATACCCTCCGGCGGCCGTGGTTTCCTGGGCGGCACGGAGCTGGCGCAGGAGGTCTCCATTCAGCTCTGGAAGATCAACCCATGCTGCCCCGGCACGAAATATCCTCTCGGCGATGCCCGGAGCCAGCGCGTTGCCGATGTGCTGGCGCGCGTGGCCGGGTCGGAGATATTCCGCAGGATCAACCAGGGAGATCCCTACGGGATGGGGGAATCGATCGGCATCAGCCGCGATGAGGCGATGGCGCGCGGGGCGGAGGAGGGGAATATCTGCCTCTGGTGCGATCGCTTTTTCGAGCTGCATTATGACATTGACACCCTGCGGCCGAAGTTCGGCCTGCCGGTGATTCAACCTTCCGGGAAATGACCATGCTGCGGGCCGTGGTAATCGATAACGGGCTTCATTATCTGGAGCATTCCTTCCGCTCGAACGATGCGGTGGCATACCGATTCGAGCGGATCGGCGCGGAGTTCGATCCGGTGTTCGACGGCGCCGATATCCTCATCGTCCCGAACGGCTCCGATCATATCGCGATGCTCCGCGTCAGGGAGAAGGTCGCGCGATTTCTCGATGCCGGGCACGCGCTGATGTGCTTCGATGGCTGGTTTACCAACTGGGTGCCGGGGAACCGCTGGATCATGGACAACAGCAGGCCGACCCGCGATGTCCGCTACGCCGTCGTGACCGACCGGCATGGCGTGATGGATGGGGTGGAGATCGATACGCTGATCTTCTCGCACGGCATCTCCGGCTGGTGGGCGTGCGGCTATATCGAGCCCAACCCCGCCGCCCACGTTCTGCTGGCCGATACCTGGGGGCGGGCCATCGCCGTCATCGACGAGGTCTCCACGCCCGGCACGATCATCCTCACCGCGAGCGGGCCGCTCGGCGACGGCTCTTACGACGGGGAGGCTGGAGGGCCTGGTCTTCTCTATCACAATCTCATCGGATACATCGCACGGAGGGGGGCGCATCATGAGCGGAATCGGGCTACTCTTTAACGGCGTCTGGTCGCACTACGCATTTGCGACCGCGCCGAAGTATCGCGGGCTTTACAGGCTGATCTACATTCACGATCTGACGCGGGAGTCGATAGCCTCTCTCGACGCGCTTGCCATCCCATTCCAGTCAAACCATGAGGCGATTGCCCGGCGGCGGGATATCATCTACGAATTTCTCGCCGCCGGAGGGAAGGTCTTCGTGGAAGGAGACAGCTCTCCGGCATGGATCGACGCGCAATGGAGTGACCGTCCGGTGAACAACTGGTGGTGGGTGACCGAGCCGAACAACCCGCCGGTGGCCGATACCGATTACGCGCACCCTCTTTTTCAGGGGCTGGCTCCACGCCATGCCTGCTGGCATACGCACGGCGTCTACACGCGGGTGCCGGAGGGGGCGGATGTGCTTCAGCGCAACGGCGACGGGGAGATCATCACCTGGCAGACGACCCGTTACGGGGGAACGCTTCTCGCCACCACGCTCGATCCGATCGTCGAGCATGGAGTGGGGCAGATCACCCATCTCGATAATTTCTGCGACAACCTCACGGCCTGGCTCTGCGGTGTCCGGCCGGAGCCGGGAACCATGACGGTGGATGCTGATGCGTTCGGGATCGATCGCTTCGGGTGAGATGAATGTCTGGAAGGGCGCCGGCGCCCGGAGTATCCCCGGCGCCTTGCCGGGGGGCGTAAGGATCATGGCCGTCAATCCGTCAGATAATCGCGCGATGTGCCGGAGATCCCGGTTGTGGGTGGGCATCTTTCTCTCCTGTCTCGATCGCAATCCTTTTTGCTTCTCCATCCGGTTCAATCTCCATGCTCATGACCCCGATGCGCCGAATTTCTCCGCTCCTCGCCCGCTCCATCCTGATATTCTGCCTTGCCGCGTGCGGCGCGCTTCACGCGCAGGATACGGTCATCATCAGGCTGGCGGAGAATATCAACGATCCGCTTGCCGCCTACACCTACGCTCCCTCCATTACCGGCGATGGCCTCACGCTCTATTTCGTCTCCGACCGGCGGGGAGGGATGGGAGCGCACGATCTCTGGGGGGCGACCAAAGCCAGCCCGCGCGATACGGTCTTTACCCATTGCTTCAACCTTGGTTCCCACATCAACGCCCGCATGAGCGAAGGGGCCGTCTCGATCACCGGCGACGGGAGGACCATCTATTTCTCCGGCTGCAACCGCCTTGATGGAAAGGGGGACTGCGATATCTACGAATCGCATCTTGATGGGGATGAGTGGTCGCCGGCGCGCAATGTGATGGAGTTGAACACGCTGTACTGGGACGCGCAGCCGAGCATCTCGGCGGATGGCAACACCATCTACTTCACCTCCAACCGGGGCGGGCTGACCGGCGGCGAGGACCCTGATATCTATTTCTCCACCAGGCGGGATGATGGGACGTGGGCCGACCCCCAGCGGATGCCGCCGCCGATCACCACGCCGGCCAGGGAGGACGCGCCGTATATCGCGCCGGACAGCTCCCTCTATTTCTCCTCCGACCGGCGGGGAGGGATGGGGGGATTGGATTTCTACGTCTCCAGGCGGAATCCCGATGGAAGCTGGGGGGAGCCCCGTAATCTCGGCGCCCCCCTTAACTCGTCGCAGGACGAACGCTTTATCACGATGGCCCCATCCGCCGATGTCATCTATTTCTCCTCGGCTCGCGCCGGCAGCGGCAGGCAGAAGATCGCGCTCTATATGGCGCTGCTTCCGCCGACCGGCGTTACGCTGCATGTCGCGGGTCGGGTGTACGATCGTCCATCCGGCGGCGCCCTCCCCGCGGGGCTGATCCTGTGGACTCCGTGACCGGCCATGCGATCGGCGGCGCGGTGAGCGATTCGGCGGGAGGATATTCAATCGATGTGAAACTCCATCATGCCACGCCGGCCGTTCTCTACGGCGCCGTGGATGATTTCGGGCCGATCCGCCGCGCTCTGGCGCTTTCGCCGTCGATGCCGCAGGCCGCCACGCGCGCCGATTTCGCGCTGGGGAGCGAGGATGAGAGCGGCCTGCTGCCTGATGTGCGTCTGGTTGCGAACCCTGGGGCGCACACGCTGATCGTGGATTGTTCGTCCGGGAAATACGAATCCGGGAAGAAGCATCTGGTGATCGAGAACAGCCGTGGCGAGGAGATGGCGTTCGCCGATTTCAGCGCCGACCACGCAGTGCTGGACATTTCCGCGCTGGATGCCGGGGCTTATCTGGCGCGCGTGGGTGATGTTCTCTCCGCCTTCGTCGTCAGAAAGTAAAGGGATGCCCCGATACATAGGTATATGATTATAATATCAGGCACGTTATGAACACGTTCATTTCTTATCGATTTCTTCTCTGTTCCGCGTGGATATTGCTGGCGATTTCCGCCGCGCGCCTCCATGCCCAGGATACCACGGTGATCCGCCTCGGCATCAACACCCCGGACCTGGAGTACGCCCCGACGGTAACGGGGGATGGGCGAACGCTCTATTTCGTCTCCAATCGGCCGGGGGGCTTCGGCGGGCACGATTTCTGGGTGACGACGAAAGCCAATCGCCTCGACTCGGTTTTTACTCCTCCCGTGAATCTCGGCCCCCCGATCAATACCGAGCTCAACGAAGGGGTCGCTTCGATCTCCTCGGACGGCCAGACGATGTACTTCACCGGCTGCAACCGTCCCGACGGGCTGGGGGACTGCGATATCTACGAGGCGCGTCTCGACGGAACCACATGGAACGTGGTGCGGGACCTGAAGGAGTTGAACTCCATCTACTGGGATTCCCAGCCATCGATCTCCTCCGATGGCCGGACCATCTTCTTCCTCTCCAATCGCTCCGGAGCGATTGGCGGCGATGGCGACGCCGATATCTACTACGCTACCCGCGATGCCGCGGGGATATGGTCGCCGCCGAGGAACCTCGGCCCCACGATCAACAGCCCGTATCGGGAGGACAGCCCGTTTATCCTGCCGGGGGGCGGGGCGCTCTACTTTTCATCGGCCAGGCCGGGGGGCTTCGGGGGGCTCGATTTCTACGTCTCCAGGCGGAACCAGGATGGATCGTGGGGGACGCCGGAAAATCTGGGGGGGAAGATCAACACTGCGAAGGATGAGCGATTTATCACGCTGCCGGCCTCCGGCGATATCCTCTATTTCTCCGCCGAGCGGACGATCGATGCCGCCTACATGCGCCTGGATATCTGTATGGCGCTTCTCCCTCCGCCGCTCACCACCGTGATGATCTCCGGTCGCGTGTTCGAGCGCTCCAGCGGCGCCAGCATCCCCGCCGATCTCGTCTTCGTCGATTCCGCCAGCGGTCGCGTGATCTCCGGCGCGGCCACCAATTCCGCCACCGGCGAATATTCGCTTGTGATCAACGCGGGGGAGTCGTCGTCGATCGATGTCTACGGCACCGCCACCGGCTACGGGCCTATTCATGAGAAGATCGATATCCCCGGGACGAGGAAATATCTGGAAGTCCGCGCCGATATCCCGTTGAGCTCCGCTGTCGCGTCGGCCCCGCCGCTTGCCGGGGAACGGGCTCAGTCGGCGCTTCGGATCTCCCCGAACCCCGCGTCCACCACCGTGACCATCGAATCGACGGGGCTTCATGGGGGCATCGAGATCGATGACGTGTACGGGCATCAGGTCTACAGCGGGAATGTTTCCGACGACAGGACCACGATAGACGTGGCGCGGCTGCCGAACGGAGTATATCTTGCGCGGATCGGAGAATCCTCCGCCGTCTTCGTCGTCAGAAGATGAACGGGGTATCATAATCACACGTTCAATCAGCCCATGAGTCGATCAACCGCGCCTGTTATCCGGTATGCACGCATCGCTCTTCTCTGCGCGCTGCCGGCATCATTCCTCGTGTCCGCCGCGCCGGGGGATACAGGGCCACCGAAGATCATCTTCCTGACGCGGGATGCCATCGATTTCGGGAAGACGACGCCGGGAGTGCTTCGCGATACGCTGGTGGTGGTAAACGCCGGGGATGAGCCGCTGCGCGATCTCGATTTCAAGTCGAGCTGCGACTGCATGACCGGCACGGTGGACAGGATGACGCTGAAAAAGGGGGATACGGCCCGCGTTGCCGTGGCGCTTGACATGAAAGATGGAAATCCGGGACGGCGGCTGATGACCGTCTGGGTCAACTCCAACGATCCCGAGCGGCCGCAGATCCAGATCCCCGTGGAAGTCGATATCTACCGCGACGCTGAATTTACCGACCGGAAGATCGAGTGCGATACGGTCACGCACCACTGCACCTGGACGGTAAAGGTGACCAACACCGGGCAGGACCCGATCACAATCGCCCCCCCCGAGAATATCTTCTCCGATCAGATCCAGATTGCGTTCAATATGACCGCGCCCATCACGCTGAAGCCGTATGAGGATATGCTCCTGATCGGCGACGTGAATCTTGCGCCGGGAGCGGGACGCCATGCCGTGGCGACGCGACTGCATGTCATCAGCAGGACGGAATACGATCTTCGGCTGGCGTGGTCGGGGGACGTTTGAAACGTCCCCAAATGCAAATGCCAAACGCAAATGCGGGGGACGTTTGAAACGTCCCCAAACGCAAATGCCAAACGCAAATGCGGGGGACGTTTGAAACGTCCCCCGACAGACAGACAGACAAATAAACAGCACAGTCAAATAGATACATGGACGGACGTTCATCTGAATAAATGATGAACGTCCGTCCGTCAAATGCATCGCACGTTTATTCCTCGATCTCTCCGTTCCAGAGTCGCCGCATCTCCTCCGACGTTTCCAGAAGATCATCCAGACCGCCAACCGCCTCGATCCTTCCCTCTTTCAGCAGAATGATCTGATCGGCGCGGTAGAGTGCCGCGCGCCTGTGCGATGCCACCAGGCACGTCACCTCGCGTTGCGCGAAGAGCTGTGTCCAGAGCGTCTGCTCTGTTTCCACGTCCAGCGCGCTGGAGAGGTCATCGAACACCAGCAGCTCGGCATCGCGGGCGAACATGCGTGCCGCCGCGCTCCGCTGAACCTGGCCGCCGGAGAGCTTTACGCCGCGCGGCCCGACCATGGTTTCAAGCCCGCCGTCGAGCGTGGCGATATCGGCGTCCATCACCGCCAGCCGGAGCGCGTTGCGGAGATCGCCGTTGCGTTCCGGCTGCCCCAGCAGAATGTTGTTCCGGAGCGTGTCGCTGAAGAGCCGCGGCACCTGCGCGGTATAGGCGGCGCGCGGCGGGATCAGGAACGATGCCGGGTCATCCACCGGCTCGCCGTTCCAGTAGATCACGCCGCTTTCCCCCGGCAGAAGCCCAAGCAGCGTCCGCAGCAGCGTGGTCTTCCCCGAGCCTATCCTGCCGGTGATCACCGTGAACGATCCCCGTTCCAGCCGCAGATCGATCCCGCTGATTCCCCGCCCGGTGGAGGGATGCGTATAGCCGAGGCCGCGCGCCTCCAGGTTCGCCAGCGGCGCGATGCTCTGCCGTCCGTTCAGCGAGACATCGGGGAACGCGCCGCTGAAGTAGAGATCGTGCCCAGCCGTCAGCGTCTCCTCCGGCGCGCCGGCCACCAGCTCCAGCATCCGCTCGAACGATACGCCTGCGCGTTTGTGCTGCGCCAGCATCTGCCCGAAGAAGAGCATCCGGAAGGTGATACGCTGAATGTAGAGGACGAAGATGGCGAAGTCGCCGATCGAGAACGCGCCGCTGCTCATCCGCCGGGCGGCCAGCAGCAGGATGATCCCGATGCCGATGTTCACCATGCTCGTGTTGACCGACTCCTGGATATCCTTGAACAGGCCATCCTTCACCGCCGCCACGCGCCTGGCCTCGTTCAGCGACGCGAAGTGATCCACCACCTCGCGCTCCGCCGAGGCGATCTTCACCGCCTGCACCGACCCGAATATCTCGCCGATGAACGACGTTACCCGTCCGGTCGATTCCCGCCGCGCGCGACGGTATTTCCTGATGCGCGACCCCATCTTCTGCGTGAAGATCACGATCCCGACAAGCGGGAGGAGAACGATAAACGTCACCATCGGATCGATCCTGAAGAGGATCGTCAGCGCGATGGTCGTGTAGAGGATGCAGCCGGCCAGATCGATCCAGTTGTCGATGTACTCCATCACATCCTCCACGTCATCGCGGAAGCGGTTGACCGTTTCCCCCGGCGAATCGGGGAGCGTCCGCGATCCCGGCCCCTCGACGATCCACGCCAGCAGATTCCGCCTGAGGAGCGCCATGATCGTGAACCAGTAGGAGATCGCCACCCATCGGCCGCCGGTGAAGACGCCGACGCGCGTCATCGTGACCAGCACCAGGAAGCCGAGCGCGGTCCAGGCATTGAGGCCAACCGTTGCATGGCCGCTCAGATCATCGAACACGGCGCGGGTAAGAAGCCCCACCATCAGCGGAATGCAGAGGGAGACCGTCCATATGATGCAGTTCGCCAGGAACGCTCCGGGCTTGTAGCGGATGATCCGCCAGACCAGTCTCAATGTTTTCATGACATGATCTCCTTCTCAAGTCCGGTTTGCAGCAGGTGATGGAAGTGGGAGGATGTATCCCGCTCCAGCGTCTCCCGCCGTCCATGCTCGCGGATGCGCCCATGTTCCAGCACCATGATCTCATCGGCGCGCGCCACCGTGGAAAGCCGGTGGGCGATGATGATCACCGTGCGCCCCTTCATCAGCTTCGCCATCGCCCGCTCCAGCATCGCCTCGGTTGCCATGTCCATGCGCGATGACGGCTCATCGAGGATCACCAGACCGGGGTCCTTCAGAAATACCCGCGTAAACGCCAGCAACTGCGCCTCGCCCGCGGAAAGCCCGCCGCCGCCGGCGCGCAGCTCGGAATCCAGCCCGTTCGGCAGCGATTCGTACCAGCCGTCCATCCCCAGATCCCTGATCACCTGGATGATCTTCACATCCGGGATGCTCGTGTCGAAAAACGTCAGGTTGTCCCTCACCGTGGCGTGGAACAACTGCACCTCCTGCGTCACCATCGCCACGCGACGCCGGAGCTGTCGCGGATCGGCGGCGCGCGTATCGACGCCACCGATCTTCAGCGATCCCGACAGCGGATCGTAGAGCCTGAAGAGAAGCCGCGTGAGCGATGATTTCCCGCTGCCGGTCCGTCCCAGCAGCCCAAGCACCGTATCCGGTTTCAGCTCGAACGATAGATCGTTCAGCACCGGCACGCCATCGGCATAGCCGAACATCACATGATCGAACGTCACCGAAAGGGCGCCATGCTCCGGCAGCAGCTCATCGCCATCGACCATCGTCCGTTTCTCCCGGAGCAGTTCCTCCACGCGGGCGATGCTGGCGCCGGCCTTCTGCAAGTCCTGGATCTCCAGCGAAATCTGTTCGAGCGGCCCCTGGAGGACCTCCGTGTACTGGAAGAAGAGATAGACCGTGCCGAGCGTGATTGCGCCGGCCTTGAAGAGATAGACCCCCATGCCGAGCGCCGCGACCTCCCCCAGCGAGAAGAAGCCGATGATGATCACCCAGAGGATTGTCCGCATCATCTGCGCCTTCCGGCCGAGGATAAAGAGCTGGCGGCCGATCTCGTAGAGGCGGCGCATCACGAACGGGCCTGCGCCGTTTGCGCGGATATCATCCACGCCGGCCAGCCGTTCCTCCAGAAAGCCGTAGAACTCCGCCACCGCCTCGCGTTCGGCGGTGGTGGCGGGAATCGCGACCTGCTGGAATCTGTTGAGGACGATAAAGGTGATCACCACAAAGAGCGCCAGCACCGTCCCGACGCGCCAGTCCTCCGCGAAGAGGAGGATAAGCGTACCGGTCAGGAGGACCGCGCCGCCGAGAATCCTGACCACGAACTGCGAGAAGAAATTGGACATGGCCGTGATATCGCCATCGATCCGCTCGATAAGCTCCCCCGGCGTGCGGTTGTTGTGGAACGGCATGTCTAGGCTCAGGCAGTGCGTCGCCAGATCCTTCCGAAGAAGGTTTGTGGCGGTCCAGCCGACATCCGATCCCAGATATGTCGCGTAAATCGAAAGCGCGTTGTTCGCCAGGCCGGCCACCAGGAAGAGGATGGCCGTGGTGATAAGGCTTTCAAGTGTTCCGCCGTTCATCACCGAGTCGATGAAATGGCGGAGAATCTGTGGGTTGATAAGCTGCAGCACGATGCTTCCCAGAAGGACGATCGCGAGCAGCCGGGCTCTTCGACGTTGCGGTTTCAGGTACGCGACGAGAAGCCTCCCGTAGCGTTTCAATTGATCGTTCATGGTGCTGTTTTCCCCGGGCGCCAGCGTCGTGGGCGGCGCCGCATGGTAGCGTGAATGAAAATTGTTTCGTCGGGAATTGGTCCGGCGGCGGCGTTCGCTGAAACGAAAAAAGCCGCTGGAGAATTGCTTCCCGCGGCTTTTCGGAGGTAGTTCGGACGGACCGGGAGGTCCATCAACGAAAAAAGCCGTGGGATCGGAGTGCGTCCACGGCCTGGCGTCTATCGTATGAAACGTATAAACTCTCTAGGTCAGGAGCGCCTCCGCGAATTGGTCGAGTTCATAACTCGGATAAATGAGATTAACATCTAACGTGCTCCTGAATTGAGTCGCGCTGAATTGCGCTGGCACGAAATAACCATTTTCCCACAGAACGGACAAGCAATTAATTCCATAAAAATAATTTATTCGCCGTCCCGCCGCTCATTGCGGCTTTTGCCCGCGCATCAGTGGAAGCCATGCAGGATATTTCAGGAGAAGTTCCGAAGTTCCCGTTCTAAAGGGGCGGGCTCATCAGGTGGCTTGCTTGCCAGGCACGGCTTTGGCCTGTTCGGGCCTGCAATGGAGAGCGGAGAGGGGGCAGGCAGGGATATTCGGACGGAAACCCGGTGGGAGAGGTTAGCGGCATAATTGTGGTTGATCAATATCGGTTGCTTCAGGAATATTTTTCCTCGTTGTCCGATCCGTTCGCACTTCGTTTGCAGCCTGGATCGTGTGCGTGGAATGTGAAATATCTCCGATGATTCCATTGAATCAGGCATTCGACCCGTTGATATGGTCATATCCCGAACCTTCCGTCGTCAGCTTCGGCCGGCGGCCGGGATTCGGATTCTCCGTGATGGAAATCGCTTCCCGTCATGGCGACCATGATCGCTGGTCCCGCAGCAAAGACGGCATCCTCCCGCCGCCTCGATCTATCGATATACAATTACCTCATGCACGGGGGGATGCCTCTCGCTGGTGAATCGTCAGGCCGGTTCATGCTGATCCGTGAAAAGAATGAAACCAGGAACTGTTGATGGTTGAAGATATTCTCGACGACAGGCCGGGCTCGACTGCCGGCCAGGAAACGCCTCGATCCCCCGCGGTACCGGAATCGCAGGCGGTGGATATGCTGGAACGGGTGACCGATCCGTTCTTCGCGCTCGACGCGGACTGGCACTACACCTACGTGAGCCCCCGATTCGAGGCTCATACCGGCATGCGTCGCGAGGATCTGATCGGGAAGGTGATATGGGATCTCTTTCCGGCGCTTTCCGGCACGCTGCAGGAGCGGGAACTCCGCAGGGCGATGGCGGAGCAGACCGCCGTCAGGTTCGAGGCGCGAACCATTCATGGCGACTGGACCTGGGTGGAGGTGTATGCCTATCCGTCGTCGGCGGGGCTCACCGCATGGTACTCGGATATTTCCGATCGCGTGCTGGCCCGGCAGACGGAGAAGAATATCGCGGAGGATGCGCTGCGCGACAGCGAAGAGCAGTTCAGGCATATGGCCGATCAGGCGCCCGTGCTCCTCTGGATCAGCGGAACCGATATGCTCCGCACCTGGTTCAACAAACCGTGGCTCGATTTCACCGGCCGGACGATGGAACAGGAGTACGGCGATGGATGGGCGGAGGGAGTCCATCCCGATGATTACCGGCGATGTCTTGATATCTACACCACATCCTTCGCCGCCCGCCGGGGATTCACCCTGGAGTATCGGCTCTGCCGCCATGACCGCGAGTATCGCTGGATGCTGGACAGCGGCATGCCGCTGCGTGACCGGGGCGGGGAGTTCACCGGCTACATCGGCTCGTGCGTGGACATCCATTATCGAATCATGGCGGAGGAGGAGAAACTCAGGCTGCTGGAGCGGGAGCGTGCCGCGCGCAGCCAGGCGGAGCATGCGGGGCAGATGAAGGATGAATTCCTTGCCACGCTTTCGCATGAGCTTCGCACGCCCCTCAACGCGATCCTCGGCTGGTCGCAGTTGCTCCGGAGCGAAGGGCTGGAGCCGGAGGCGCTGGAACAGGGGCTGGAGACGATCGAGCGGAATGCGCGCATTCAGACGCAGATCATCGAGGATCTTCTGGATATGAGCCGCATCACATCAGGCAAGATCCGTCTCGATGTCCGCCGTGTCGATCTTCATCCGGTGATGGAGGCGGCGCTGGAAACGATCCGCCCGGCGGCGGATGCCCGTGGAATAAGGTTGCAGAAGGTGCTGGATCCGTTCACCGATCCGGTCATGGGGGACGCCAGCAGGCTCCAGCAGATCATCTGGAATCTTCTTTCCAACGCCATCAAGTTCACCCCGCGCGGGGGGAAGGTGCAGGTGGTGTTGAAGAAGGTGAACTCCTATATCGAGATCACCGTGGGAGATACGGGGCAGGGGATATCGCCGGCGTTCATGCCGCATGTGTTCGAGCGGTTCAGGCAGGAGGATTCCTCCACCACGAGGGCGCACGGCGGGCTTGGGCTTGGGCTGTCGATCGTCAAGAACCTGGTGGAGATGCACGGCGGCACCGTCACGGTGGTCAGCCCCGGCACCGGGCTGGGAGCCACGTTCACGGTGATCCTTCCGCTCGCCGTGGTCCACTCGGATGAAGACGGGGATCGCCAGCATCCGAAGGTGGAAACCGGGGCGCCGATCGAGTACGAACTGCCGTCGCTGAAGGGGATCAGCGTGCTTGTGGTGGACGATGAGCCGGACGCGCGCGATCTTGTGCGGCGCGTGCTGGAATCGGCCGGGGCCGAGGTGTTCACTGCCGCATCGGTGGACGAGGCGCTGAGGCTTGTGCGGGAGACCCGGCCGGCGGTGCTTGTAAGCGATATCGGCATGCCGGACCGCGATGGATACGATCTCATACGCGAGATTCGTTCCCTTCCGGAGAGCGAGGGGGGGAGGATTCCCGCCGTCGCGCTGACGGCGCTGGCGCGTTCTGAGGACCGCCGTCGCGTGCTCCTTACCGGATTTCAGATGCACGTGGCGAAACCGGCGGAACCGTTCGAGCTGGTGGCCGTGGTGGCGAATGTGGTCGGCAGAATGGGGAACAACTAGCGCACATGGGGTTATACCCCATTGACAAGCTATGACGCCCCGTTAGGGCTTAATGCAAGTCCTGCCTTGTCTTCCATCTTCCTCAAGCCCCGGAGGGGCGCAATTCCTTGTGCGCGGGGCTCCATAGCTCCTCCATTCTGTTCGATTGATCTGTCTGCCGCCGGCCGTATCATTCCACGGCCGGCTTTTTTTTGCTGGCCCGTTCAGGGAAGCCCCTTCGGGCATATGGGCGTTTATTTCTCAGGCACCAGCTTCAGAACCCTGTCGTCGTTCGCGGCGGGGGAGCCCCTGCCGTCGCGGTTGGATGTGCAGAAATAAATGGCGCCGTCAGGCCCCGTGATCACATCGCGGATGCGGCCGTAGGTGCCGTGAAGGAGCTTCTCCTGCTTCACCACCGTGCGACCGTTCAGCTCCACGCGCATCAGGCATTCTCCCACCAGGCCGGCGAAGAAGAGATTGTTTTTGAATGCCGGGAAGAGATTTCCCGTGTAGAACATCGCGCCTCCAGGGGCGATTGCCGGCGTATACTCCAGCAACGGCGATACCATGTCCGGCCGCGAATCGCGGTGATGAACCACCGGCCAGCCGTAGTTCTTTCCCCGCTCCACGATGTTCACCTCATCCCCTCCACCCGGCGCGTCGTTTCCGGAGGGCCCATGCTCCGACTGGAACATCAGCCCCGTTTCCGGCTGCCAGCAGATCCCCTGCGAGTTGCGGTGGCCGTAGCTCCAGATCTCCGGACGCGCCCCCGCCTGACCAACAAACGGATTATCGGAAGGAACAGTTCCATCGTCGTTGATGCGAAGGGTTTTTCCGCCGAGCGTTCCAAGATCCTGCGCCTGTTCCTTTTTGGTCGCGTCGCCGGTGGTGATATAGAGCTTCCCGTCGGGACCGAACCCGAGCCGGCATCCCGCGTGATTTTTCGCCGCTGGAATCCCCTCGATCAGCGTCTTCGGCTCCGTCAGGGTATTGCCATCGAAGTGGTAGCGCGCCACGCGAACCTGCTGTTGATCGCCGCCGTAGGCGTAGGAGATGAAGATGAACCCATTCCGCGCGAAGCCGGGATGGAGTATCAGATCCATCAGGCCGCTTTCGCCGACCTGCTCCACTTCCCGTATCACCGCGATCGGCTCGGGGCGGAGCGTCCCGTTCTCCACGATCCTGATCCGCCCCGGCCGCTCGGTCACGAGCATCCTGCCATCAGGGAGAAATGCCATCGCCCAGGGGATTTCCAGGCCGGAGGCGACCGTCTCCACCTTGAACCGCACGGCGTTGTCGGGGGTGGCGGATACCTCCCCCTGTCCCTTGCCGGGGGGCGGTTTTGAGCATCCGAGCAGGAGGGAGAGCAGGGGAAGGAACAGGGATCGGCTATATGATTTCATCGTTATCGATATTCGGATTGGAGTGACTTGCCGGCCCGCGAACATCTATTCACCCGACGGGGATGTAGCGTGTACCATCCGTGGCTTCGCCGGAGGCGGCTCGGTTCTCGCCATCTTCGGAGTCGGGCCGTGCTTCGGCTCCGGTTCCGCGATTGCCACCGTGGCCCCCGTCCGCGCCGACTGATAAATCGCCTCGATGATCCGCACATCCATCATCCCCTCCTGTCCCGATGGCTCCGGCTTCCGGTCGCCGGCGATGCAGTCGGAGAAATAGAGGATCTCCGGCGCGAACTGATCGCCGAATGGAAATTTCTGCTCGCGGCTCTTGTTGTTGATGGTCCTGGTCAGCGTCAGCGGCCTCTGGAAGCTGTATGCCGGGTCCATCCTCAGGTCGCCTTTCGTGCCGGCGATCTGATACTGATCCACCGGCGCGGCGCCGAAGCTGCATGTGAACATGGCGATGCGGTCCCCCGGAAAGCGGAGAATCGCGCTCGCCATCTCCTCGATCTCCTCAAATCGCTTCTCATCGTTCCGCGCGATGGTCGCCGTCACCTCGGTCGGCTCCGCGCCGAAGAGGTAGCGCGCGGCGTTGATGCAGTAGATGCCCATGTCCGGCACCGTGCCGCCGCCGCATTCATCGCTGAGCCTGATATTCCCCTTGTGAACCTGCTGCGAGAAGAGGGAGGAGAAGACCCTGGCCTCGCCGATTTTTCCGTCGCGGATGATCTCCGCCGCCTTCATGTTCGCCGGATCGAAGTGAAGCCGGTAGGCGATCATCAGCTTTACCTTGTTCTCATCGCATGCGCCGATCATCGTCAGGCATTCCTCCCCGGAAACCGCCATCGGTTTTTCGCAGAGGACATGGACTCCCGCCCGGGCCGCGCGCACTGTGTAGTCCATGTGCATGGAGTTCGGCAGGGCGATATAGACGGCATCGATCGCTCCGCTCCGCAGAAGCTCATCGTACTGATCGTAGGAGCAGAGATGCTCCACATCGTACTTCCGCCCCAGCTTCCTCAGTTTTGTCGGATCGCCGGAGACAAGCGCCGTCAGCCTGGAGTTCTTTTCCGCGTGCTCGAATGCCGGGAGGATGGCCGTCTGTGCTATCCAGCCAAGCCCCACCACCGCATAGCGGATCTTCCTTCCCTGGCTTCCGTTTCGTGTTTCTCGTTTCGCCATGATATCGTGTCGTTTGTAAGAATTTTCCAATGATACCGGAGGAGGCGAGCAACCTCACCCCCCTTTCCAGGCCCTGGAGGGGCGCAATATCTGGTGCGCGGGGCAATGCCCCGCGCACGCCATCGATCACGGTTTCAGCACCACCTTGATGCACTCGTCCTTGTTGTTCTTGAACGTATCGTACATCGTGGGAGCATCCTCAAGCGCGGCCCTGTGGGTTATCACGAAGGAGGGATCGAACTCTCCCTTCTGAATCCGGTCCAGCAGCGGCCGCATATAGCGATGCACATTGGTCTGCCCCATCTTGAGGGTCAGCCCCTTGGCGAAGGCGGAGCCGATCGGGAACTTGTCGATAAACCCGCCATAGACGCCCGGCAGGGAAACATGCCCCCCCTTGCGGCAGTTGTAGATGACCTGCCGGAGGACGTGCGGACGATCGGTCTCCAGGCGGACGATCTGCTTCACCCAGTCGTACGCGTTGTCGATCGTGTTGCCGTGCGCCTCCATGCCGACCGCGTCGATGCAGGCATGCGGACCCATGCCGCCGGTCATCGACTTGAGCGCATCGGAGAAATCATCCACTTCCTCGAAGTTCAGCGTCTCCGCCCCCTGAGTCTCTGCCAGCCGGAGCCGCGCGGGGATGTTGTCGATGGCGATCACGCGCCCGGCTCCCTGAAGGAACGCGGACATGATCGCGAACTGTCCCACCGGGCCGCATCCCCACACCGCGACGATATCGCCGGGCTGGATGTCGCAGTTCTCCGCCGCCATCCAGCCGGTGGGGAGGATATCGCTCAGGAACAGAACCTTCTCATCGGGAATCTCCTCGGGGATCACGCAGGCGCCAACGTCGATAAACGGGACGCGGACGTACTCCGCCTGTCCGCCGGAGAACCCGCCGTAGAGGTGGGAGTAGCCGAACAGCCCGGAGGCGGAGTAGCCGTAGAGCTTCGCGGCCATCTCCGCGTTCGGGTTGGAGTTGTCGCAGAGCGATGTAAGGGTTTTGGAGCAGAAGTGACAGGTGCCGCAGGCGATGGTGAAGGGGATCACCACGCGTTCCCCCTTGCGGACGCGCGACACGTCCTTTCCCGTTTCGATCACCTCTCCCATGAATTCATGCCCCAGGATATCGCCATCCTCCATCGTCGGAATGTAGCCGTTGTAGATATGGAGATCGGAGCCGCAGATCGCGGTGGTCGTGATCCTGATGATCGCGTCGTGGCCGTTGACAATCGTCGGGTCAGCGACGGTATCGATGCTTACGTCCGTTGTTCCGTGCCAGCGTAAAGCCTTCATGATGTTTTTGCTTGTGTCCGGTTAAGGATTGTATGATTGTTGGCAATTGATCCTTGACAATCGCGGGCGCCGTTCCGACCACATCGACTGTGCGTTCCATGATGGGCGGCCGGCAACAGCGCCGATAATTTTTTTCCATCAGCTCGCCACGGCCCTTTCGTTGTTCTCAATCATCGCTTGATCGATGCTCTCGGTAAGGAACGATGGGGAGAGATCGGACTCGCTCTCGGCGCCGGTCCAGCGTGTATCGGGGTCCGCGGTGGGGGCGGGGAGGAGCATGTTGACAACCCCGAGAACGTCGGCGATCGCTCCGCTGTGGAGACCATGAACCCTGGCGAGCGCCTTCGCCGGCCCGGTCAGGATCAGCTCCGCCCTGCCATCCTTCAGGGCGGCAACGATCTGGTCGGCGGCGCGATCGGCGGCCATCGAGATGATGGGAAGTGAATCGGCGATGGAGAACCAGGTGAACTCCGCGCGATGATCCCCCTTCATGAACGCGTTGACATGGCTGCCGGTCCGCATCAGGCCGGGGCAGACCGTGGTGACGATGATGCCGTCCTTCGCCAGCTCCGCGCGGAGCCCCTCGGAGAGCCCCACCAGCGCGAACTTGCTGGCGCAGTAGGGGAGGAGATGCGGAACCGCGACCTTCCCGCCGATCGAGCTGATGTTGACGATCCGCCCTTCGCCGCGGCGCTTCATCGCCGGCATCACCGCCAGCGTGGTGTTCAGCGGCCCCCAGAAATGGATGTTCATCGCCTCGCGGAAATCGTCGTGGGTCATGTTCTCCACCGGCCCCACCTGGATCACGCCGGCGTTGTTGATAAGGACATCGATCTGCCCGAAGTGGTCATCGACCATCCGTATCATCCGCTCCACTTCCTCGCGATCCGTGACATCGCAGCGCACGGCGAACAGATCCCTGTGGTTGTCCAGCTCCACAATCGCGCGTGAAAGCTCGGCGGCATCGCGGGCGCAGATGGCGACGTTCGCCCCCTCGGCCAGCAGCTTGCGGGCCAGCAGCAGCCCCAGCCCACGGGAGCCGCCGGTGACCAGGACGGTTTTTCCCTGAAGATCGAGCTGGCGGACCCGGCGGAGGATGGTTCGCGCGGCGATAACCGCGCCGGCGCCGGCCGCGGCGAGAAGAAGCGAGGAGATGTTTTTGTTCATATCGATGATTATCCGTGAGTCTCATACACGGCGCTCAATCGATATGCCATTGGGGGGAGAATCGTGGTATGATCTCTGTGCCATGGCCCGGCTTTTTCGTCGCCGTTATTTCCTCAGCTTCTCCCCCTCGCTCATTTTCGGAGAGAACGTGGCGTCGTTGTTCAGCTCCAGCTTCTGCTGTTCGGCGGGGGATGAGCCGGCCGGCGGAAGCCCCGCGCCCATGCGAAGCTCGCGCCACTTCAGTTTGGTATCGGCCCAGAGATGTCCCGGCGCCTCGTGGCCGAACGCGCGGTAGGTTCCCGGCTCCACTTTCCCCTTTTCCCGCACAAATACGGCGAAACTCTCCACCCAGGCGTCAAAATCTCCCATCACATCGTCCTGGCGGATCATATCCTCCGCCTGATTATCGGCGTAGCGTTTTCCGTTTCCAAACTCCCGGTACTTCCACAACTGGTCAGGCACCTCGATGCCGCTGAACCTGCACTGCCATACCAGCGGCGCGTAGGCGTCGCGCATATCGTCGAACGGCTCATCCCCGGGATTGAAATAACCGGGGTGGCGGAGGAGCTTCGGGCGTCCGTCGGGGGCGATCTCATCGCCGCCTCCATCGCCGTAACAGAAGAAGCCGGCGGTGCGACCCTCAAGATGATTCCGGCTCAGCTCGTCCCACTCTGGAGAGCCTTCGAGCGACATTGCAAGCTCCGGGTTCTTGTGCTCGATAAGATCCTCGCGCGGGTTGCCGCCGTTCATGCAGACAAGGCGATCGAACATCAGCTTGAGGTTGCTGGTGGGGGCGTACCAGTTGACCGGGCCGATAAACGCCCACGCGTCCGCCAGATCGAGACGGGCGTAGAGATCCAGATCCCACATAAGATCCGGCTCCAGCGAATCATTCTTCTGATAGCAGTTGCAGGGCCAGACGCAGAGGGCCATCGATGTGGAGACACACGCGTTGCAGCTTCCGATGTGGGGGCGGCCATAGACATTGCCGATATCCTCGTAATCGATCTCCCATTCCTGCGGCAGCCGCTCCGCCATCCTGAGCATCAGCGTTCTTGCCTTTGAATCAACGCCGGGGCAATTGTACTGGCGGCGGTTGGAGCCGGAGATGATCAGCACCCGGAACGGGCGTTGCGCGGTCGGGAGCCTGCCGGAGTCGTCATTCGGTTTCATAGGTCTGTGCGATTCAAGTATCGAAGGCCATGCTTCCGATCGGGAGATGGCGTGGGCTGCCGGGAGTCCGGCGCAATCGTGATACCAGAAACGCGGGCGGCGGGTCAGACGTTCCAGAACTGCCGGTCCAGGCTCCGATACTGGATTGCCTCGGAGAGATGTTCCGGCCGGATTGCCTCCGCGTCCGCAAGATCGGCGATGGTCCGGGAGACCTTGAGGATCTTGTCGTACGCGCGGGCGGAGAGGCCGAGTTTGGACATCGCCATTTTGAGGAGATCCTGGCAGGGGGCGTCGAGCTGGCAGAAATCGCGGAGATCGCGCGAGCCCATGTCGGCGTTCTTATAGACTCCATCGCGCCGGCCGAAACGCTCCGCCTGCACGCCGCGCGCGGCAATCACCCGCTGGCGCACCTGGGCGGAGCTTTCACCGCTCCGTTTCGAGGCAAGGTCCCGGTACTTCACCGCCGCCACCTCCACATGAATATCGATTCTGTCCAGCAGCGGCCCGGAGATCTTCGACATATACCGCTGGATCTGCGGGGGGGAGCAGGTGCAGTCGGTGTTCGGGTTGCCGAAGTTGCCGCACGGGCATGGGTTCATGCTGGAGACGAGCATGAAATTGCAGGGGAATGTGAGGCTGAGTTTTGTGCGGGAGATGGTGATGCGGTTATCCTCCAGCGGCTGCCGGAGCACCTCCAGCGCGTTCCGCGCGAACTCTGGAAGCTCATCGAGGAAGAGAACTCCGTGATGCGCCAGCGATATCTCGCCGGGGCGCGCAACACCCAGCCCGCCGCCGACCAGCGCGGCATCCGAGATGGTATGATGCGGGCTTCGAAACGGCCGCGACGCCACAAGGGGCGTGCTCCCGGGGAGAATGCCGGCCACCGAATGGATCTTGGTGGTTTCCAGCGCCTCCTCGAACGTCATCGGCGGGAGGAGCGTGGGGATGCGCTTGGCGATCATCGTCTTTCCGGCGCCGGGCGGCCCCACCATGATCACATTATGACCACCGGCGGCGGCAACCTCGAACGCCCGTTTCACATTCTCCTGCCCTTTCACATCGGAGAGATCGAGGCCCGTATCGTCGCGGTGGCGGAAGAGGACTTCCCGGTCCACGTGATGGGAGCCGATCGTCAGCCCGGCGTTCAGGAACTCGGATGTCTGGCGAAGGGATTCCAGCGGGATCACCTCGATCCCATCGACCAGCGCCGCCTCGTCCGCGTTCTCGCGGGGGAGAAGGATGCGTCGCAGGCCGTGGGCGCGTGCTTCCAGGACCACCGGAAGGATGCCGTGGACCGGGCGGAGCGCCCCATCCAGCGCCAGCTCCCCCACGATCAATGTCCCGCGCAGCAGCTCGCCGGCGATCTGGTCGGTGGCGGCCAGAATTCCAAGCGCGATCGGCAGGTCGAACCCGGAGCCCTCCTTCCGTACATCGGCGGGGGCCAGGTTTACGGTGTAGCGCCGGATCGGCATGGCGAGCCCGCTGTTCTTGATGGCGGCGCCGACCCGCTCGCGGCTCTCGCGCACGGCGTTGTCCGGCAGCCCGACCAGCGCAAAGTTGAACATGCCGTTTTCGACGTGCGTTTCGATATCGACGATCAGCGCGTTGACGCCGATGGTGCTCGCGGAGCGGACCTGAGAGAACATGGTGATGCCCTGTGTTGTGGAAGCTTCGATGAGCGCCGGAAGCGGGAGTGGTGGCGCGGTGTCCCGTGACCGGCGGATAACCGGGGGAGGGAATTCGCCAAAGGTCCTCAAGAATATCGAGCCGCGCAAGGGATTTGGCGCGGAGAGTTTCGCGGAATGAAGTATTCGATATGGCGGTGAAGTCGCATAACGAAAGAGGCCCGTGGCAGTCCACGAGCCCCTTTCGATCAGTTCGATATCTCCCTGAAATCCCCGGTCATCCGGCTGCCGGATGATCAGCGGACCACGGTCACCGGTTGCGAGACGGTGATCCCGTTCTGCGTGAGTGTCAGGCGGTATCCTCCGGCCGGGAGTGCGCTCATGTCGATGCCCCTGGAGTAGACGCCCGGCTTTTCGGAGCCACCATCGAACGCCATGATCCTGGCTCCGGCGGTGTTATAGAGCCGGAGGGAGACATCGCCGGCGGCCTGGAGGCGATACTCGATGGTGAGGATGCCGGAGACGGGATTGGGGTAACTGCGGGTGAAGGCCATGCCCGCGATCGCCGCATCGGCCGGTGCCCCGGCGACGGCGGGCCTGTAGACGAGCGAATCGCATGTGGCGTTCCCCTGGCAGTCATAAGCGCAGAAGATCACGCGCGCCGCTTTCGTTGAATCGATCACCGTGAACGTGGCGTTCACATCGACGGTGGTATCGCAGCGGGTGAAGGCGGTGAGCGGCGTGACGAAGACATTGTTGTTGACATTCGTCGTCATCACGATCCTGTCCAGGCCGGAATCGTCATGATAGCCGGGATGGCGATCGCGGATGATGACCGTCATCGATGTTCCCACCGACAAGGAGTGGAAGATAATCGGGGGCATCACATCGCTCGCGGCGGGTTTGTAGATCACCGAATCGCATGTTGAGTTCCCCCTGCAATCGTAGACGCAGAAGGTAATGCGCGCTGGCTTTGTGGTGTCGATCACCTTGAAGATGGAATGGAGGTTGAACGTGGTATCGCAGCGGGTCACGTCCGGCGTGGTCTGCGTTACCAGGAAGTTGCTGTTGGATGTGAGCCTGAGCGTATCGAGCCCGGTATCGTGTATGTAGCCCTGGTGCCTGTCGTTGATGGCAACGGGGAAGAGATAGGGCGTCCCGATATCGTGTGTGATCGCCGGTGGCTGATGATCCTGTGTGGTATCGGGATATTGCCGGAGCGTGATAATCGGCGAACAGGGAACCTTGAGCACTCTCGGCGCCTTGCCGGTGTTGTACTGGTATTTGAACTCCAGCGGGATATCCAGCAGCGAATCGTTCGTGCCGGGCGCCACGTCGATGGTCCACTGAAAGTGCCTGGTGGCACGTGGCGGGAGCGATGAATGTCCCACCGGGCTGGGGGTGGCCGGGTCCAGCGTCAGTCGGTTCTTTCCGTTTGCTCCGCCGATCGGCTGCGTCATCGTCACCGTCATATCGGTCACGCCGGTCGGGTTGGTGTTGGCAACCCACACATCGACATTGAATTTGGAGGCGAGATAGCCGCTGTCCGTCTCCCTCTGCTCCACCAGCCGCTCGGTCTTGATGTCGATAAACACAGCCGTATCGCGACAGTGGTAGAGGTTATTGCCGGTGCGATCATCCATTCCGTATGCCGTCCTGATCTTCCCCGATCCGGTCAGATGTCCCCAGCGCATCGCCGAGGCGCCGTCGTGAAACGGTTTGCTCACATCAGCCGAGCTGATATCCCAGGAGTAATAGCGAAGGTAGTTGATCCAGTCGCCGATGGCGAAGATATCGGGCGTATTCACCGGAAGGCCGCCGTGGGTGGTCCCCTTCAGGCGATGAATCGGAAGAATGGTGTTGACCGGAGCCTGGAAGAGAAAGTTCCCCGCGTGATACCAGTCCGGGATGGTATCGAACGGCGGAGTGAAGAGCTTTCCTCCCTGTTCGACCGGGAAATATCCCTGGCTGGTGACAACCGAGGTATAATCGGCGGAGCCGCCGCTGCCGGCGGCCTGTCCGTTGTAGAGATCGAGCATCATGAAGATCCCCAGCTCGGAGTTCGCGGCTGATGAATCGGCCATCCATTCGAACTCTATCACCACGTCCCCACCAACGTCGTACAGCGTCCGCGGCTTCTCCAGAAAGAGGCGCTGGATAATCGTAAAGCCCGCTGCCTTCCATGTCGTTTCCACGGTATCCTTGGTTGGAGAAACGGTGAGGCTTGTGTACGGGATGTATGGCACCGGTGTGGGATGGTCAGTTGGTATTCCCTCGATCAACGGCTGTCCGCCGGTTCCCCCGTTCCCCGTGCTGCTGAAGTAGCTGGTATATCCATTTGCGACGACGCGGAACACGACGTTGGATGTGGTCGCGTACAGAAGATTGTAGCGGCCGTTGGCCGGGCTGGCCGTAATATAGAACCGTCCGCCTCCCATCCCCGCCGCCGGTTTATCCGTGCAGATGCTTGCCGTAACGAACTGGTTATCGATCGTGACGAAATTCTGTGCCGCGGCGGGCATCGCGAGGATCATGAGGGCGATCAGGGTCAGGCATCCGGATAGGGTCCGTGCCAGTCGGGGAGATGGAAGCTGGTAGTGATGGTGATGGTGCATGGCAGAGATGATTTGGTGTCCGATGAACCGTCCCAGCCGCTCGTGGGCTCCGGCTTCCCGGCGTATAATCGCGCCGGTCCGGTTACGGGGTGACGTTTTGAGAGGGGGGAGCATCACTGTCTCCGATTCGCTGCTGCTACGGGAACCCGTTGCTCACGGGAATGTTACAACAGCCGGCTCGTGACGCGTGATTCCCCAATGGCAAGGAAACCCGGTACGCTCGAAAATGTTAGATCGGCCCGGCCTGTGACCGCAGAAATATGTGGGTCAGGGGGCGGGAAGCTCCTCAGGGATATCGCGCCGCGTAATGAACGTCGCGGCGCAGTCATGTGCGATTATACCATCGGCGTGGCCGGGCGGGGGAACAGAGCAATAAAAAAGGCCCGCGGTTTCCCACGGACCTTCTCCCAATACGGTTGAAATCTCCCGGCATGTTCCGGGATCTGACCGTACTATGTCATCGAACGATATTCACCGGCTGCGAAACCGTGTTGCCGTTCTGCGCGAGCACCATCCGGTAATGTCCCGCCGGAAGCGTGCTTACATCGATGTTCCGGGTATAGCCACCGGCATAGCCGTTCTCGCCATCGACCGCGGTAAGCACCTGGCTGCCGAGCGAGTTGTAGAGCTTCAGCGAGACCGCGCCGGAGGTTGGGAGGCGGTAGTCAACAGTGACCGCGCCCGATGCCGGGTTCGGGAAGCTGCGCGTGAGGGAGATCCCCAGGCCGGACTTCACGGCATTTCCATTATCCACCGAGGCCGACTGTCCGAAGAACGTGGGGTCCAGGGTAAGACGCTGGAAGTACTGGAAGCATGGGTTGATCGGGCCGCGATCGGCCGGCTGATCGCCATCGGTTGCCGCGTCGATATCGGCGACCACGAAGGCGTACATGCCGGGGAAGCGGCGAGCCTGAAAGCTGAGCGAGAGCTCGAACGACCGATTGCTGACATGACCCGTTTCGGCGGTGGTCGGATACTCTATGCTGGCGCTGTCGGTGCCGGAGCCGGCGAAGTTCTGGATGATGCGCGGCTGTCCCCACGTCTGGCCGCCATCGGGCGAGCCGATTGCCCAGAGACGGAAGTAGCTGAAGCCGTCGGGGCTGATCACCGCGTCGCCATAGGTGCTGTCGCCCACGCGGGTTGTCTGCGCGGCCGCCTGGAAGACGCAGACGACATGCTGTCCGTCATCGCCCACCGAGAGGGAGGGATATCCGATGAAGGGGAAGTTGGGCTGCGATTTCGTCTGAAGGTTGATATCGCTCGGGACAAACGCGGTGAACTGGCCGAGCCCGATCGTGGAATCGTTCAGCACGATCTGCTTCATTCCGCCGTTCGCCGTCCAGTAGAAGAGCCCCTGCTGCACGTAGAGGAGATCGGTCGATCCGCTCGTGACAATCTGCGGCTCCTCGCCGTTGTAGACCATGTCGAGCGTCGTGCCGACGATGATGGAGTCGGCCCCGTCGTTGATCATCGTCCTGGCATCCATCGCCAGCACCGGCGTTCCCCAGGTCGCGCCGCCATCGACGCTCTCCACGAAGTAGATGCCGGGTTTGGTCAGCGTATCGCGGTGGTAGTACGCCAGGCCGATCTTTCCGCCGGGGGAAACCGCCATGATGTTCCGTCCGCCGCTCGACTTCGCGGTTTCGAGCTCCTTGAGGGCGTCCCATGCGCCGTCATGTCCAAGATCGGCGGTGGAGAGATGGAGATAATCATCCTCCTCGTTCTTCTTGGGGCTGAGCGTGGCAACCACCACCTGCTTGGTGGGGTCCTTCGGGCTGATGACCATTGCGGGCCAGATCACGCCGGCGCCATCATCGCCACTCCGGCCGGTCACCGATGTCCGCTCATAGGTGCCGGTTCGGGTGAACGTGGTCCCACCGGCCACGCCGGTGTAGATCAGGGTGCGGGTGCCGTCGTTCTTGATGTCTCCATGGGTCGCGATATATGGCGTTCCGTTCGCCGCGACCGCGAGGTAGGGGAAGCCGAGCCGGAAGCCGGCCTGAATTTCCTGCGTCGATTTCCATGTGGCGCCGCCATCCGTGGAGAAGCCGTAGCCAACCCTGCGCGACTTGCCGATGGAGGCGGAGTCCGTGGGATCGGTCGCAAGCATGTAGACCGAGTATACCTTGGAGGGATCGTTTTTCGGCACCACGAGCCGGCCGTGCATCATGCCGTTCGCCTGGTAGTCATAGTATCCGCTGAGGCCGGTAAAGGTCGCCCCATCGCGGAGCTTGAGCGGGGTGGCGGGAGGGGGGATGACATGCGACGAGACCGGGATATCTCCGCCGCCTGTTTCCGGCGCGGTCATCGGCGCGCGTGCGGGATCGACGGTGGCGGGGGTCCGCTGGGCGGAAAGGGGTGGAGCCGCGAGCGCGGCGGCAATCGCAATTCCCGATAGTAGGGAATATCTCATATAACGTTCTCCGAATGGTTGATTTGAGTCCTGAAACGCGGGGAGCCGAATCGCGCGCCGCCGACACCGGCGGACGATAGCGAGGGAGATATTGCGCTGACACACGGCATCGCAATTCCCGGGAATGGAAAAGGCGGATACCGGCATGATGAAATTTACCCGCCAGCGCCCCGATTGTTACTTATCGGAAATAGCTATTTCCGGAAGTGTGAGAATGGTGTTCCCGGAAACAAACGTGGTCCGCGCTTTTCAGCACGGACCACGAGCAACTGCGATATTGGAATCCGTCGTGATCGATCGGAAATCAGCGGACGATGTTCAGCGGGATCGAGGTGTTCCTGCCGTTCTGCGTCAGCACCAGACGGTAGGCGCCGGCCGGAAGCATGCTGATATCGATGTTCCTGCTGTGGACGCCGGCGTAGCCAGACTCGCCGTTCACCGGCGTGAGGACATCGGCGCCCAGGGAGTTGTACACCTTGAGCGTCACCGAGCCGATGGTCGGCAGCTTGTAGTCCACCGAGACGCTGGAGGATGCCGGGTTGGGATAGCTCCGGGTGATCTTCATCGTTGCCGACTCGCTGGCGTGATCGTCGACCGAGGCTCCAACGGCCTTGAACTGATCGGCATCCACCGTCACCTGCTGATAGTACTGGAAGCACTCGCTGAACGGGCCGCGATCGGCCGGCTGCGCGCCATCGGTTGCTCCGTCCACATCAGCGACGATAAAGGCATACATGCCGGGAGAGCGGCGGGCCTGATAGACGGTCGGGAAGATATACTTGCCACCGATGAACGCTCCCTTCTCCGCCGACGGGTATTCGATGCTGGCGCTGTCGCCATCGCCGCCGAAATCCTGAACGATGAACGGATCGCCCCAGGTCTTGCCGGCATCGGGCGAGCCGACGCCCCAGACGCGGAAGTAGTGGAAGCCATCCTCGCTCATGACGGCCCCATCGGTCTGGTTGAACTGGGCCGCGGCCTGGAAGAGGACCACGATATGCTGTCCATCGTTGCCGACCGAGAGGGTCGGATAGGAGACATAGCCCATGTTCGGCTGGGTCTTGACGGCGGGCGCGGTAACGACGCCGATGCCGCGCGTGGAGTCCGCGCCGGTGATACGCATCGCGCCGGTGGAGGGGCTCCAGTAGTAGATCCCTTCATGCGTGAACGGCGCACCGCTCGAGATCTGTCCATAGCTTCCATCACAGACGATGACCGGAGTCTCGCCGTTATAATAGATGTCCAGATTGGTGCCGACGCTGAGCGTATCCTCGGCGGTGAAGGTCTTGTCGCTGTAATCCTCTCCCATGACCTTGATCGGCGCGCTCCAGGTGGCGCCGCCATCGATGCTCTCGGAGAAATAGATGCCGGTCTCATCGTGTCCGCCCAGATGCCTGTAGGCAAGGCCGATCTTCCCGCCGGCGGAAACCACCATCGGGTTGCGACCGCCGCTGGCTGCCGAAACCGAGCTATCCGCCAGCTCCGCCCATGCCGGCTTGCCGCCGATCTCGAAATGGCTGACATACAGCGGCGCATCGTTCTCGGCGGTCGGCTTCGTCAATGGGCTGAGTGTTGCCGCGACCACCCCTTTGGAGCCATCCTTCGGGCTTACAACGAACGCGGGCCAGATCACGCCCGCCCCGTCGTCGCCGGCGCGGCCGCTGGGCGTCTCGACCGGGAACTCGTTCGCGATGGAGAAGGTTGTGGGATCGGTCGGCGAGCTGACATAGATCAGCGTGCCGATGCCGCTGCCCGACGACGGCACGCCGTGGCAGGCAACGTACGGGGTGCCATCGGCGCCAACATCCACATACGGGAAGCCGGTTCTGACATCCGCGATATTCTTGTTCGCTTTCCACGTAATGCCACCATCGGTGGACGCCGCGAACCCGACGTGGCGGCTATCGCTGGCCGTCGTTTCATCGGTGCCGTCGGTTGCCAGCATCCAGGCAGTGTAAAGGTTCACGGTTGTGCCGCTGAGCACAGCCTTCAGACGTCCGCGGAGCATGCCGTTGGACTGATAGTCATAAAATCCATTGAGGCCGGTTGGCTTTGCTCCACTTCGGAGGTTGAGCGGGGCCGGGGGGGGAGGAAGTGAAGCCGGGGAATGCGGTTTGGAAGCGGTCGCGGTTTCCGGGGCGACGCCGTTTCGTAGCGGTGGAGCGATTCTCACGCTCTGCTGCTGCGCCGTCAGCGGGGTGGCGCAATAGGCGGCCGCTACCACTGTACCCAGTAGTAGGGAAATCTTCATTGTCGTTTCTCCAGAAAAGAATGAAAGATGAAAACCTCAAGGTAATCTCGTGAAAATACTCCGAGATCGGCATACGATCAATCGTTTTCTTGCGAAGCCTCTCTTCACCGCGACGTGCTGTCGGCTCCTGATAATTCTCGACGCCCCGAAAATGCAGAGGCCGGTCCCACGGGGTGTGGGGCCGGCCTTCACTATCGACATTCGGCCTGCTCCCGCAATCATAACCGATTGGGAGCAGAGGGGCCCTGATTCTTACCGGATGACGGTAAACGCCCTGGTAAGGGTCTCGCCGTTCGAGCGGAGCGTGTAGTAATACGTGCCCGCCGGAAGCAGGGTGGAGTTGAACGTGACCGAGTGGTTCCCCGGCTCCATCCGTCCGCCGCCCAGCGTCATCACCTGTTCGCCAAGCACATTCCAGAGGCCGACCGACACATCGGCCGAGGCTGTGGTCGTGAAGCGGATCGTTGCCTGGCCGACGGCCGGGTTCGGATAGACCGATTCGAGCTTCATGCCGGAGCGGCTGGTCACGACCGGCTCGGCGACGCCGGCAAGCTGAGAGATATTGACATTGGACATCGTGACCCACTGCGAGCGGAAGACATCGCGCTGATCCAGGAAGAGCGAATCGTTCGGCGTCTCGTAGGTCGTATCGGCCATATCGCGCTGAAGCGTCAGCAGCGGAATATTCGAGAGATCATTGGGAAGCGTTCTCGGAATCCAGGTGACGCGGTCGAAGATCGGGCTGTTCGTGACGTTGAGGCTGGGGCTCCATGTATCCTTGGCGAGGCTCCGGGCCGACATGAACACATCGGTTGTCGTAAGGGTGTCGGGGCTGACGCCATCGGCATCGATATCGCCATTGAAGACATAGGAGACCAGATCGGTCCATTTGGCGATCAGCTTGGAGCCGTCGGCCGTGCGCGCAAGCTGTACCTCATTTCCCATCTGGCTTGCGCCGGTGGTATCGGTCTCATCGGCTATCACCTTCAGGGTGCTGCCGGTGATATCGGACACCTTGCGCATATGCCATCCATCGTTGTCGTGATATGCCTCGACAAGATGGCTGGCATTGACAGTCGTGCCGTCGTAATCGTTGAGATCGGCCAGGAAGCTGTAGCTGTTGGTGCCGGTCACGGCGAAATCCTGGGCCTCATTGTAGAAGAACCGCACATTCGCGGGGACCATGCCGTTCGCGGAGGCGTAGTCCTCCATCACCTTTCTCGGGATGACATCGAAATCGCTCCAGGTGGCTCCCTTGTCGGTCGACCTGGAGACCGCCAGGTACGGCTGGATTCCGCTCGGGAGATCATCGGCGCTCGGGAAGCGGGAGAGGATGCCGTAGTAGATGGCGTCGGCGTTGTCCTGGCCGATGCCCACGGAAACCGCGGTGCGGCTGGTGGGGGTGCCGGGGTCGGAGAAATGCGTGCCGTCCCACTGCGTAGGGATCTTCTTGGTGATCGTGGCGCTTTCGAGGTCGAATATCCTGACGCCGATGTTGTTGCCGGAAAGCTCACCGACGGTCATCAGCATCTTGTTGTCGTTGGTGAGCAGGTTGCGCGATCCGGTGCTCCACGTCTCGCCGTTGACGCCATCGGTCACAACGGTTGCCAGGACGTTCTTCTGGGGATCGACCAGCCCCGAGACGAACTTGCCGAACTGGTCCCCCTCCACCATCGGAGCCGTGAAGAAGTAGCTGACTTCCTTGGGGTCCGATGTCGCCGACTTGAGAATCACAAGGCTTGGATAGCGGGCATTCCCCTGGGCTCCGTCGTACAGCTGCACCGGGGCCGACCACGTCATCCCCATGTCGGTCGAGGTACGGAGGAAGAGCTTGTCCGATGCTGCATCGACAGAGCCACGCTTGATGGTGGCAAGAATGCCGGAGGCGGCATCGTAGACAAGCGGCTCCTGGTCGCCGGTGTAATAGGAAAATGCGTTGATCAGCGAATCCATGACGCGGTACTGCGCCGGATCGGCCTGAAGCGAACGATGAACCGGAACGCCGCCTGACTTGCTCTGGCGATGCGCGGTGCCGGGGCTGACCACGGTGCTGCGGCCCGGATCGTTGGCCGCGCCATTTCTGGCAACCGTTGCGTTGCCGCCCCTGTAGACTATCCCCTGTGCAACGGCCTCTCCGGCCATCAGCGGACCTGCAACCAGTACGGGGATGAGGATGCCTTTCAGCAGCCTGGCTCCCGTCCGGGAGGATTTCGTGGAAAACAGACCCAAACTACGCATTGCGTTTCTCCAGTATGTTAAAGTGAGCCATCAAAATGCCTAATACAGTCAGTTGAACAATGATGTCGCGTCCGGAAAAACGCGCCATCACAAATCGATGTTTCCGCGCAATTACGGTGCCGTCCGGCTGCGCGGGAATTGAAACTAATGGTTGCAGAACCAGCGGGGTCGGTAAAGCCTTTCCTTTCAGAGAGGTGCGGCCACATGCCGCGATTCGGAAGGGATATTCGGAAGCCGTCGTTTAGCTGATATCGGTCGGGCGACGGCCCGCCAATGGAAAGCTCCATATCCGACGTAGTAATAAACATCGGAGTGTTCGATATCTCTCACATGCCGCGATCAATAAATGTACGGAGGGCGATTCTGTTACGATATCGATCGCACGGGAGGTGATACCAATCCGGCGCGGGGCCTTCCGATCTTGGTGGCCCCGGCGGATTTTGCTAAGTTCATCCGCTTTTCCCGAACCGACCGCACCCGTCGGGTCGGCCTTACTCATTCCGCACGGCAGGGGCGCCGATATCGCCGGCAGACAAACACCGAAGAGCAATCTCCGGGCTGCGGGGATCGTGCCTGGCGCTCCTTCCAGGGCTACCTCCGAAATTGATGGATATATCTGGTAAGACAGTTCTCGTACTTGGCGGCTGGGGCCTTGTGGGCTCATCGGTCTGCCGTCGCCTGATCGCCGATCGTCCGGCGCGCGTCATCATCACCTCGCTCAACGAGGCCGAGGCACGCGACGCGGTGGCGCATCTCCAGCGGGAGATTCCGCCGGATGCCGCAATCACCCTGATCCCCTGGTGGGGAAATATCTTCGGTCGGTTCGATGAGCGCGTTATCCCGCGCGAACAGCTTCTGGCCGATCCGATTACCCGCCGCCGGATGATCAACGATATCCTGGATGATCTTACCGATGATATCCTCGATAATGCCGCGCTCTACCAGCTTCTGGCCGAACATCGTCCGGACGCCGTGATCGACTGCATCAACACCGCGACGGCGATCGCCTACCAGGATATCTACAGCAGCGCCCGGAGCGTGATCGGCGCGTTCGAGAAGGGGGCGGGAGAGCAGGAGAGCATGGAACGCCTCCTTTCGACGCTCTACACGCCGCAGCTTATCAGGCATATCCAGATCCTCTACAAGGGGTTGAAGGATTGCGGCGCGGCGATGTATATCAAGATCGGCACGGCCGGTTCCGGCGGGATGGGGCTGAATATCCCCTATACGCACTCGGAGGAGCGCCCGTCGCGCATCCTTCTCAGCAAAAGCTCGATCGCCGGCGCGCAGACGCTGCTCCTGTTCCTGATGGGGCGCACCCCCGATGGCCCGATCATCAAGGAGATCAAGCCGACCGCGACGATCGCCTGGAAGCGGATCGAGCATGGCGAGGTGCTCCGCCGTGGGCGCCCGATCCCGCTGGTCGATTGCCCGCCGGAGCGTGGCGTGAAGCTGGACGGCACGCTCAGCCTGAAGCAGCCGGACGCCGCCGAGCCGACGGGCGAAAACCTGAAGGCGCCGTTTATCGATACCGGCGAGAACGGCATCTTCTCGCGCGGGGAGTTCGAGGCGATTTCATCGCTGGGACAGATGGAGATGATCACACCCGAGGAGATCGCCGAGGCGGTGGTCTTCGAGCTGAAGGGGGGCAACTCCGGCCACGATGTTGTGGCCGCGCTCGATGGCGCGGTCTACGGCCCCACCTACCGTGGAGGCTATCTCCGGGGTCGCGCGCTGGAGCGGCTGGCGCGGCTGGAGGAGGAATCGGGGATACCATCGGTGGCGTTCGAGATGCTCGGCCCGCCCCGCCTGTCCAAGCTTCTGTTCGAGGCGCATATCCTTGGCCTGGTTGCCGGTTCGGTGGAGAGCGTGATGGCCGGCGATGCCTCGCAGATAGCGGCGGCGGCCCAGGCCGTGGTCGGCGCCAACCGCGATCTCCGCAGCCGCATCATCTCGATCGGCATTCCGATTCTCCTCGGCGATGGTCGGACATTGCTGCGCGGCGAATCGATCAAGATCCCGCCGTTCCGTGGCGAGTGGGAGATTCCGACCGATGCCGCGGCGATCGATACATGGGCCGCCGCCGGATGGGTGGATCTTCGCGAGGAGAACATCCGCCGCTGGCAGGACCGTTTCGCCAGGATCAAGGCGGAGACCGGGGGAGCCGAAGCGGCCGATGACAGCTCCAGCCGCCTGAACTTCACACACGATCACTGGGAGGAGTTCAAGACGATTCCCGCCGGAAAGATCGCCGCGTGGATCTTCACGGTGGAGGATGAAGGGGCGCGCATGAAGGCCTAGCCGGCATCAATCCCGAGGGATGCAGTGCCACGAAAACGAGAGCGGCCGCGCCGGAGATGATGTCATCCGGCGCGGCCGTTACCATATCCGGCATGTTCCCGTTACGACACCCCCGCCTCCAGCACCCGCATGGCGCCCCGCTTCCCGTCGATCCGGACTCCCACGCCGAGCGGAAGCGTGACCTTGGTTTTGATATGGCCGAAGAGCACCCCCTGAATCGCCGGAACCCCGGCGCGCCCCACATACTCCTCCAGCACATCCTCCATCGGAAGCGGGTCAACCGAAACCCTCGTCGGTTTGGCGTTGGTGAAGGCGCCGAACGCAAGGCCGGCGATCTTCCCGAGCATCCCCGCGTTATAGAGCTGGCACATCAGCCGGTCTACCCGGTATGCCTCCTCGCCGATCTCCTCCACAAGCAGTATCGCCCCGTCGGGCTTCGGCATGTACGGCGTTCCAATGGTGCTGGCGAGCAGCGTGAGATTGCCGCCGAGCAGCCACCCCTCGCTTTTTCCGGGAAACATGCCGATGATACGATCCGGCTCCATCTGCACGATATTTCCAAGCGGCCTGATGGATGTCACCCCCCGCCAGAAGATATCCTCGGTGAAGGGATCGATATTGCCGGCATCCCAGAAATCGACCCCCGGCATCGCGCCGGAGAAGCTGACCATGCGCGACTTCGTCATGATCGCGAGGTTGAGCGCGGTGAGATCGCTGAACCCCACGATGATCTTCGGGTCGCGCCGGAGCGCCTTGTAATCGATGCGGTCCAGTATGCGGGTGACGCCGTAGCCGCCACGTCCGGCGATGATCAACCGCACGCGCGGATCGCGGATCATGGCGTTGAGATCGGCGGCGCGCTCATCGTCGGTGCCGGCCAGATAGCCATGACGGCGCCAGAGGTTTTCGCCGCAGAGGACCGGATAGCCGAGCGATTCGAAATACCCGATCCCGGCGCGCAGCCGCTCATCATCCCGCTGAGGTGATGCCGGCGCCACAATGCCGATAAGATCCCCCTTGCGGAGACGCGGAGGGCGAACCAGTGAAGCAATGTTCATGGGAGAATCAAATGCCTGAAAGTTGATGACGGAAAGCATGATGATGCTTTTACCCGAAGGAGCGTTGCATGATGCAGCAGCCGGCCTGCAAACATACGATCCCGTTGGAATGCCGTTATATCCGGCCTCTTTTTTCATCTCACGCCGGCTGGCTGGCGAGTGGAGAGCGAGAGCCTATAATTACATAAATTGGTGATGATCAATTATTCGCCCGTCGCTCCCCACGTGGATAACCATGCTCCCCGCCCGACCCGAACACCATGACCGACCGGATCATATGCCGCCGGATATGAGATCGGGAAGGTGAGGGGGATATGCCGAATAATTAATGCTGGAATAATCGTGTGAAACGAATGGGAGAAGGTCGGTTATGCGTGCTATCGCGGTGGAACAGAAACCTGTGCCGGAGGCCACATCGGCCAGGCTCGTACAGCATGGTCAGTCCCTGGCGGATGAAGAACACGAGGCACCGCAACGCTCCGCCGGGAACGACGCGGACGCGGGATTTTCGCCGTTGCAAAACGGCGTGCCCGACCAGCCTGCGCGTGCCGGCCAATCGCCCCGGTTCGCTTACGATTTCAGCCGGATACCTGTGCGTTCCGCGGTTCCCGCGGGGTTTCAGATGAAATCCTCCGCGCCTGTGCATCAGCCTCCCTGTGCATGTGGCGGCGTCTGCCCCCGGTGCCGGCAGAAGGAGAGGGAAGGCGTGGGCGATGGCAGGGAGGGGAGCGCGCCCTTCCAGGAGTTGAAGAACGGAACCCGTTCAGGCGGCCGATCGCTTGAACCGGATATCGCGACCGATTTCGGCGATCGCCTCGGCCATGATTTCAGCGGTGTCCGTATCCACAGCGATGACGCCGCGGCCACATCAGCAAGGGCGATGAGCGCCCGCGCCTATACCGTCGGCACGGATATCGTGTTCGGCGCGGGAGAGTGGACTCCCGGAACATCGGATGGGCGGAGGCTTCTGGCGCACGAGCTTGTGCATGTGGTCCAGCAGTCGCGCGGGGGGAAGTGGCTGGCCCCCACGGCGCTCACCGTAAGCCGGCCTGCCGATTCCGCGGAGCGCGAGGCCGACCACGTTGCCGACCGGGTGATGCGTCCCGGCGGCGTGGCGTCCGTCATCGGCCGATCGCGGCAGGCGATGGCGCGCAAGCCTCTGGATGTGAGCAAGATCGATCAGGACATCATCCAGGCCGCCAACCCGCCCGCCGCGGGGACGGGGGCGACTCCGGGAACAGGTACGCTGCCACCGGCTGCACCTCAACCGCTTGCTCCTCAACAGGGGGAGATCGCCTTTGCCGCCAACTACCCCGGTGGGGTTGCCCCCAAGGCGCAGCCCGCGATGCCGGTACCCCCGGCCGATACGTCGGCCGTGCCGGTTGACAAGACCCTGCCTGTCGGGGCCAGTTTCTTTCCATCGGGTCGCCCCAAGGCCAGGGAGCGCGCCCTTATTCTGGGCGGTTTCCACGGCGACGAGCGTCCGGGCTGGGAGGTGCTGGAATCGCTGGTCGCGGAGCTTTCCGCCCCCGCGAAGGGGTCACGGCCGCTCTTCTTTCACACGATCGTGGTTCCGCGGGTCAATGCCGGCGCAATCGCCGATGAACTTGGCGGCGTGCATTTCTGGCGCAACCGCTGCAACCGTCAGGTGGTGGATCTGAATCGGAACTTCCCCACCGGCGGAACGCCGAAGGATACGGACTGCGTCAACACGCCCGGCGCGCCGATTCAGCCGGAGGTGCAGGGGGTTATCGATCTGATCAAGGTGTTCAAGCCCGACCGCATCCTCAGCACGCACGCCATCAGCAATCCGAAGGAGGCCGGTGTGTTCGCCGATCCCAACACCGATCCCGCCGCCATCGAGCTGGCGCACGGGATGGCGAGCACGATCACCGACGACAGCAATCGCCCGCACAACAAGCTCACCGCCACGAACTTCAACCCCATCTATCCAAAGGACAAGCCGGGCAAGGTCGGCGGCGGCACCAGTCTTGGCGTCTACGGCCCAACCGCGAATGGCGGAAACGTTCCGGTGATCACGATCGAGGCGCCGTCGTTCGGCTCGCTCGGCACAACCGGAACGCGCTCGAAGGAGGCTTTCCTGCGGCCGGTCCGGGCATTCCTGACCGATCCCGCCCTGCTCGATGGCAAGGCGGACGAGGATATTCTTGCCGATATCGATGCGTTTACCGCCGCCGATCGGCTTGCGTTCCTGACCGGGCGGCTGCCGCTGGCGGACAAGATCTACGAGCGCATCCGGCTCCGTGTTGAAACCGCGGTTGCAAAGCTGAACGCCATTTCCCCCGCGCCGCCGGTGACAGTCAAAATCATCTCCGGCCTGCGCCTCTATTCCGAGCGGGTATCGGGCCCGACGGGAGGATCGGCACAGGCACAGCTTGTCTACAACAAGTTATTCCTGCGGGGATCGCCCGATACCGAATCCTTCCCGACCAGCTTTTTCATCGGCGGGGATCGCAAGAAGGGGATTGATTCCAAGAAGTGGCTTGCGGAGCCCTCGGCAAATCGTCTGGCGATCATCCTGAAGTTCTCGTCGCTGCCGGGGACATCGCGGCATCACTGGGCAACGGATGTCGATTTCAATTCCGCGACCAGCGCGGACTGGGCGCCCGCGGCATCGGCAAAGGGGACACCGGGGCCTCTGTTCGACCTTGGGCTCTGGCTCCAGAAGAACGCGGCGAAGGCGGGGTTCGTGCAGGCGTACACGGCAGGTCGGAAGGGGGGATACAGCGAGGAGGCATGGCACTACTCGTACGCGCCGATCGCGATCGGTCTGCGGCAGCGCTACAACAAGCAGGTGACGCTTTCGACCGATGTGGCCGATACGTTTATCGCGGACATGAAGGCACGGGCCAAGGCCGATGGCGTGACCGTGCCTGCCGATCTGGACGTTGCAGTCAAGGCCCTCAACCTCAGCGATTTCGTCAACGATATCGGGCCGGGATTGTAGTGCCGATGCCAGGGGGTGACGGGCTTGGTAGGATGTGCTTTACTATATCCGCTAAACGTGAAAAGCCGTGAAACCAGTAGATCGGCCTGGATGGGCGATCAGCCTTATGCGAGGAAGTTGGAACGATTCCGAATAATTTTGTCCGCTGTGCAGAGAATATCTGCTGTCTGATACTTCCCAGATCATCATAAGAGCAATGCAATGAAGCCGGTTGATGCATTATCACAATTGTGTGCAATGGCTTCCCCGGCACTGGGGGCGCCGGACCTTCCCGGCATTTCAATGGGTCTCCATTCCCTACACCTTCGTTCTCTATCGGAATTGTTGCTGATCAGGAATGGCTTCTATGCGCTGTCCCAGGCTCTTCATGTCTACCCACTCGCCGGGGGGGCAGCAAACGATTGTCTTCTCTCATGGAATTCAACGGAATTATGGAGAGCGGAATATGGGGAATTAACGGACGATTTGTTTTTCTTTGCCGCGGACATTTTTGGTGGACAATTCTGTCTGACCAGGTCGGGAATCGGCGTCTTTAATCCCGAAACCGCCGAGGTTGAGGTCATTGCATCCAGTCTGGAGGAGTGGGCGCGGGCAATTCTCGATCCCAGCAGAGGGAATATTCTAACAGGTTATACTTTGTCTGTCGAGTGGCAGCGCAAGCATGGGCAGCTGAGTGCGGGAAACCGCTTGGTTCCGAAGATCCCGTTTATCTTTGGAGGCAAGTATGAGGTTGATAACCTCTTTCAATTGGATGCCGTCAAAGCGATGCATTTCTATGGATTTCTGGCGCGGAAGACTCACGGTCTGCCTGATGGAAGCAAGATCATACTCAGGGTTACGTAATAGTCTGCGATAACCAATGGATTCTCGCTCCGTCTATGAACGAGCCCCATTACTCAATGCAAGGGGGATTAAGAGAGATATCGATGAATCGAAACCGTATCAGCCAGCATCAATCGGGCAGAGCCCATCGGAGGAAGGATGGAATCAATCGGTGACGCCAGTCATCTCTACAAGGTCGAGCGCCGGGCGCGCCACGCCGAACGTCCTGGGTTCCGCATCAGCGAGCTTCAAATCTCGCCAACGCAGTCGGTCCCCTGGCATTGCCACAGCAACGTTCAGGATACGTTTTATGTGATCGAGGGGGAGATCGGAATCCTCCTGCGCGAACCTGACGAAGAGGTTCGACTCGGCTCTGGCGATACCCATTCGGTCCCGCCGGGTCGACCGCACCGCGTGGTTAATGCCGGAGAGATATCAGCGACATTTCTGATACTGCAAGGGATCGGCGACTATGATTATATCCCGCTTGGGTAACGTTCCATTGGGCGAAGAGCGCATGCCAATATCCTGGAAGAGTGATCTATCTGTGGTGCCAGGTTTACCTGACAAAAGAAGGCCATGACGTGGAGGTCGTCACTGCATGGATTTATCGTTGGAAGGGATATAAAATAAGTTGGTTGCTCCGTTCTGCCAGAGCAGTGAATTTCATTAATCGGCATCGAACCGCATACGTATACCAAAGGAAACTTCATGATCACCGTTATCGGCGCCGGTCTGGGCGGCCTTATGCTCGCCCGCATCCTCCACCTGCACGGCATCGACGTTGAAATCCACGATCTCGATGCTTCGGCCACTGCCCGTCACCAGGGGGGAATGCTCGATATGCACGAGGAGTCCGGCCAGGCTGCGCTGCGGGCCGCCGATCTCTACGATGCGTTCCGCGCCATCACCCTGGAGGGGGGTGATGCCATGCGTATCCTCGACAAGACCGGCACCGTCAGAATGGAGGAGGATGGCAACGGCCTCCGCCCCGAGGTGGACCGTGGTGATTTACGCGATCTGCTGCTTGCTTCTCTGCCCGGGGGAACCGTCCGTTGGGACTCGCGCGTCGCTGATGTGCGGCCAGCCGATGGCGGCGGCTATACCGTGACCTTTGCCGATGGCAGGACGATAACCAGGGATACCATCATCGGCGCGGATGGCGCGCGATCGAGAGTGCGCCCGTTGCTGTCGGATGTTGCGCCGGAGTATTCCGGCCTCTCGTTTGTCGAGATGCGTATCCTGGACGCCGATGTTCGGCATCCTGATCTGGCCGGGCTTGTCGGTCAGGGGCTGATGTTCGCGCTGTCGGATGAGAAGGGCTTTATCGCCCACCGCGAGAGCGATGGCGAACTCTGCGTCTATGCCGCGCTGAAAACCCCTGCGGACTGGGTCAAGACCGACCTTACACGACAATCCCTGCTGGAGCATTACGCCGGTTGGGACAAGCGCCTGCTGGCACTGATCACGAACGGTGATGGCGACCTTGTGCCGCGCCCCATCTACGCGCTGCCGGTCGGGTTCCGCTGGGAGCGTCGTTCTGGCGTGACGCTGATCGGGGATGCCGCGCATCTGATGTCGCCGTTCGCGGGGGAGGGGGCAAACCTCGCGATGCTCGATGGAGCCGAGTTGGCGAAGGCGATCATCGCGCATCCCGGCGACATCGATGCGGCGATCGCCGCGTATGAGGCGGAGATGTTTCCCCGTGGAGCGGCAGCGGCGGCTGAGTCTGCGGCAAACCTCATCATGTGTTTCGGTGCTGACACTCCGCAAGGTCTGATCGACATGATGACCGGAGGGCGGCAGATGGAAGGGGGCAGGTGAGCCCTGGTCCGCGCGTGATGTTCGGCGTTATACAGCCACGTCGTCCCAGAGTGCGATCGAGCGCGGAGCCGCTTCGGTCGAGAAAAAGGAATTGTTCCGTGAGATGAATATCGCCGAACCTTCCCCCGATCCCCGACTGGACGTGCCCCGATATAGTAGACATCGATCAACGGGAGTATCTTTCCCGCGGAGGTATGTCATGGCAACACAGAAGATCTACACACAAGAGTTTCGCGATGCGGCTCCGGAGACTATCGGCAACTGCTGGCCGACTGGTCGATGATCCCGAGCATGAGCCGCCGGGGCAACTGCTGGGACAATGCGCCAATCGAG
>JAQBOZ010000017.1 GCA_028287785.1 Chlorobiota bacterium | reverse complement strand
GCTCCATCGGAGCGTACCATTCGGCACGGATGCGGGGATGGTACGCTCCGATGGAGCTTGAGCGGGAGATGGGAGCATTGTTGCTACAACCGGCGCGCTCCTCTGGAGCTTGAAGAGTGAAGAAGGGATCGCCGATCGATGATTGTTCAGCAGACGGAAGAGTGGATTCAAACTGAGTCACTACCCCATTTCCACAAGTACCCCGTACATCGATTTTTTAATTCAGCCGCTTTCTGGCTGACTGCTGAACGTCGAGTTCCTGCGCGTTGCGTGCAGGCCGCTGAATGCAGAGTGTGTAATCGCTTTTGGCGGCCGTCTGATTATCCAGTTCCTCGTAGGCACGTCCCCGGATATAATACACCTCCACGGGATTCTCCACACCGAGCGTCAACGCCAGTGAAAGGTATTTCACGGCATCCTGGTAGGATGCGGGGGGAAGTCCGCCGTAGAAGGCCTTGGCGGCGTTCTTCTGGAACCAGGAAAGATCGGCGACATAGAAATGCCATGCTCCAAGCACCATGTACGCGGCGCCGTTACGGCTGTCGAGCGCGATGGCCCGCTCCGCGTTGTCCTTGATGATTTTCGAAAGCTTGATCCGCTCACCCGTGGGAGCCACCATCGCCAGACGTCCTGCCGCGTTTGCAACCCAGAGATATTCGTTGGAGGATTTGGGATTGGAGGCAAGTGAGCTCTGCGCCATGACATAGGCGCGCCGATAGATCGCCTCCTGCTGGCTGTCATCGGTCAATCGGTCCCCCTGCCGGACAAGCTCGCGCACCGCGGTCCAGTCCGCGAACGCGGCCTGGGAGCCAAGCGCCAGGAAGGCAGCCACGAACGATATCCGAAGCCATGCACGAAGTACAATCATCATATCACCTGAAATAGTTTTTCTACCGGAGGAACAGGAGCGCTTGCCGGGAAGCTTGAAATGCCTTCGTTACCGGGCCGGCGGCCCATTTCTGTCAGGAAGTCCAAGCGCCGCATCAGTATACACGCTCGCCGGGGGAATTGCAACGCATCAGCAATGGACATGAATCACCATGAAGGCGCGCAATCAGCCATCGAGACGGGAAGCCATCGAAAACTCTACAGGGGAGTATCGGAAGGATGGTTCACCGACCGAGCGGAACTATTCTCCCTGGTGATCCACCGTATCGTTTCAGACCGCCTCCTGATTCAGCTCGGCCACCGATATTCCCGTATCGATCAGATCGTAATCGTCGATCAGGAAGTAGACCCGGCCGGCCCATGCGATAAAGCGATACCCAAGGAGGCTGGCCGCCTTTGCGAACATCGTTATATGAACGAACCTCGTTCCTGGTTTTACATCGAGCACATCTTTCCATGTCATGATATCACCTCATTCTTCTGTTATTCATTCAGCGTCTGACTGGTAGATGACAAATCGCGGGCCGGAAATTGCGTAGGGAAAGTATACGGGGCCGGAACCGCATGGAATGGAGCGATGGATGTACATTCTAACGGCGGGAGTTTCGTCAGCACCAAGAGGGTGAGGACCATTAAATCGGTTTTTGAGGAGGTTGCCATGATGGATGTATCGCGCGGGATGGTGGCAAGGTTGAGGGGATTGATCGACTGGCGGGGGAAGATCACCGAGGATGGAAGCGGGAACGTCTACGTGAGAGATCGCGACAATGCTATCTACAGGATATCACGATCGTTGTTCGACAAGCTCAATCCCGCGGTACGGGAGAAGATCCAGCTCAGGCTTTTCATCTCCCGCCTCCTTCGGAAACCAGTCTGATCGCATGTGCGGTCAACCGGAAGCAATCGCAGGGCGGCCCACCGGGTCGCCCTTTTTCATGCCCGTTATCAGCCACCGACATCATCGCAAAAAATATTTTTTCAGGGCATCATTTGCGCCGATTCCGATTTGAATCGAAGATTTTGCATTCGCGTTCGGTGAGATGGAAGCATCGGTTGAGCACATTTTCGGGACATGCGAACTGTAGCTTTGCACTCGTTCAATCGCACATGGATCATGACCTTGCTTCCAATGCGGTCAGCAACGATTCGGCAACAGAACGGATGAACCATCGGCATGGGCATGCGCGGCGATTCATCGGGAAGATTCGAGAAACAGCATCAGGCCGATCATGATGAAATCCGGCCATTCAACTCTGGACTTCGGCGGCATGATCGATTACCCTTATCCAATGGCTCAGCCAATGCGCGTTCCACCCTCCCTGCTCCCGTCGGTCGAGACGGACGAGGGTGCCATCAGGCGCGGGCTGATCGAGCTGGCGAACTATCACGGCGTAAGGGCCGATCCGGTATCGGAGGCATGGGGCATGGCGGGGACGCGGGGATATCCCTCGACACGTCCCGGCGATCGGGAGATGCCATTTGAAATTTTTGTAGCGCTCGGACGGAAGCCGGGGGGACTCCGTTATCTGAGCGAAGTGGGGGGCGGAGAGACAATCTGGGAGCGCCTGTCTAACAGTCGGCGGGCGCTCCCGGCTCTCCTTGAACTGCTCGGCCTTCGAGCCGATACGTTGATGGACTCCGTCGATCTGCTCCTGCCGGAGTATATCGACCAGTTCCCGCGGGTGCGACACGGCATCTGGGTTTCGCCTGTTTTCACATCGGCGGGCGGGCGGCTGAACACGTATGTCAATACCGGATGGAGAGGATTGGAGGAGGTATGGCCTCTGGTGCATGAGCTGCTCGACGCCAATGCGCGCGCCGAGGCTCGTCAGCGGATGGAGCGCATCGCGCCGCTTCTGCGCGATGGTCATCGTCTTTCGTTTATCGGCCTGGAGACAACTCAGGATGGTATCGGCCGGATCGGCCTTCATTTTCGTGGCGGGCGGCTGACGCGGGAGCTGGTTCTCCGCATCGCGCGCCTGGCCGGAGATGGCCCCAGCCCCATCGGCGATCTATGGGAGAGGTTTATCGCCGATCGCACTCCCGGCCCCGAGGATACGCTCCTGTCGATCATGATCCCGGAAGATGGAACGCCGATGCGCGTACGAATCGAGATCAGCGCCGATGCGCTCGGCATTCCCGATGCAAAGCTCCTTCCCTATATCCATCACGTCGCGCGGGCCATGTCGCTCGATCCGGAGGATTACGTGACCACGATGGAAGTGATGGGAAGGATTGGCGTGGGCCCGGCGCGCCATACGACTATCGGCCTGTCGGGAATGACGGGCGAGCCTGAGATCGATATCTTCATAAAGCCGCGATTGCGCTGATCCGCGGCATCGCCTCGACGATTGCACCATCGCGCGTTATCTAATGACGCCCGGACTCTTCCTCCTGCTCCACCACGACACGCACCGCGCGCCCCAGAAGCATCTCCTCGGGAAACATCGCCTCATGTTCATCCGCCGTTCGCCGTCTCAGATGTGCCAGAACCTCCAGCGGACGAACGCCGCGCGACGTGATGGAATCCAGAATCGCCTGAGCCATCGGATACGCGTTCCATCCATGATTGTCGGCAATCGAGTCGGACTCCACCAGAACCCTGGCGCCATCCCGCACGATGGAACAGATATCGGCGATCAACGCCTTCCGGGCAACCCCCGCCGGCTCAATGAAGACATAGGATGTGTTCTCGGCATCGATCTTCCCTCCGCTCCCCGATACCCGCAGTTGGACCGAATCACTTGTCACAAACCTTCCACCGGCATAATCCGTTATCTCCAGCTCCGCGACCAGCGGCGCCATCCCGGAATCAACCGCCATCCCGGCAAGCGTGAACGCCGCGTCGATATCGTTGTTTCCACCATCGCGATTGGAAAGTCGCTTCAGCTCGTGGCGCCCCTGGCGCAGAATCAGGCTCCACTCCCTGACCCCCATCTCCGAATTGATCAGCTTGTTCAGGCCGATATTTGGAATGATCCTGTCGTTGACCACCCACTTCATCAGGAACGGGGCTATCAGTATCTGCGTGGAGGGGATGATGGCGATGGATGCATCCTGCCCCGCGTGACCGTTGCCCGGGCCATTCACCGCGGCGGCGGTTATCCGTTCCCGGTCGATCCCCCAGGTATCATGCAGATAGGTACGGATACGTTCCACGCGGCGCGCTTCGATCGATGCGGATTCGCCCCCCTTGAGCTGTATCGTCGATGAAGGGAGGTCGCGCATGCGGCGGCCGAGGATATTGAGCAGATCGTGGCAGACGGAGAGCGGCGGCCTGTATCCGTAGTCCGTCGCCGCGCCGGTATCGGCATTGCCGATCTGGCGATAGCGTTCCGGAAGGCGGTCGGACCCGCGATCGAAGAAGATCACGGCGGGGAGCTCTAGATACTGCCGGTAGAGGGTACGGTGATCGTCGATGATGGCCGCATCGAGCTTCCTCCCCAGCGAATCGGTGCCGAACAGATCGATCGATGCCGTGATATGCGATCTGCTCGATATGATCGCCTGGGTATCGACGATCGGGACCACGGCGAGACGAACGGTATCCCGGGGAGAAAAGTTGAAGCTGAGTCCCAGGCTCGCCCCGAAGCTCATGGATCGGCGATCGGTGAGCCCCTCCGCCAGGGCAACGGCATCCAGACGCGCGTGGAGTTCGGGACGGATTGCCAGATTCTTCGTCAACTGCAACGAGTACGAGATGCTCCCCAGCCCTCCCCATCGGAACGACGACCCGGCCAGATAGTCCCCCACGCTGACACGATCCTTTCCATTACCCTCGGCAAACACCCCTTCGGATGGCCCAAGAATCCGTTCAGTCTCCACGATCTCCGAAAGGACACGGTAGCGCATCCAGGGGCCGGCGTTCAGCATCCATCCGCCGCCGAGGTCGTATGAAACCAGCACCTCCAGGTGCAGCAGCGTCTGCGTCGCCGCGATGGAGAACTGATTATCGGTCGGGATGTGCTGTCGCGTATCGATGTCGATCGCGGCGGAATCGGATGCGTACGCGTCGGAGATGAACTTGCCGAATGTCGTGACCACACCGGATCGGGCCGTCCCCCCGAACGCCCCCCCGAGCAGATGCCGGGAGCTGACATCCACCCCGAACATGAATGCGTTGTTATAGGAAATCCCCGTTCCGGAAAAATGAAAGCGGTTGATGACGCCGGGCTGCCGCTGGATTCCAACCAGTGATCCCCGTTCGAAACCACCGATCGGCTGTACGACAATGCCCTGTCCTGACAGGGAACATCGCATTACCGGAACAACGCCGATAATACACACATACGCCAATGTTCGAAGAAACCGTTGTATCCGATCCATCAACCTTTCTGAGTGATGCTTCCGGGGCCGCAAATAGCTGCTCAACGACATGGAGGCAAAATACAACTCCGAATATATGCCCAAATCAGCAATTCGTAGTGCCCATGATCGCCGAGGTATCCACACCCGCTGGAGATCCATCCGTTATCACGGGCTTCTTTTTTCACCGAAATCCTCTCCTCCCGCACGACGGAAAATGTAAGGTTTCTCCTCTGGAAGCGTTATCATCAACGCAACTGATTATGATGTGCATGCCCGCAATTCATGGGGTGGAGACGCGGTGTCAATTCAATCCGTTACTGCGGCCGATAACGATCCGCAAACATCTGTTTCCTCCAAGACTCTTGAGGAGGAGGCTCTTTACAACCGTTTCCTTGCCGGAGATAATGAGGCATGCATTGCCCTGTATCAACGGCATAATCAGCGACTGTTCACCTACTGCCTGAAGATGATGGGGAACCGTGAACAGGCGGAGGATCTTACCCAGGAGGCGTGGGGACGTCTGATCGAATTGAAGAGCAAGGGGCGAAAACTTGAAAACCCGCTCGGGTTCCTGACACGGATCGCCCGCAATCTGTGTCTGGATACTTTGAAGTCCCAGCGACGTACCCTCTCGCTCGATGACCTTCCGGATTCGGTTCATCCCAGCTATTCAATGCACGAACTGTCGGAGATCGAGGAATTTGCGGTGATGTCCCTTCAAAATCTCTCGTTCGACTTCCGCGAAGTCCTTGTCCTCAACATTTACTGCGGCTATTCGTTTGAAGAGATTGCCGTGATGCTGGGCAAATCACCGAGAGCAATATGGACCAGAGCATCCAGAGCACGAGCGCAACTACGGAAACTGGTGTTTGCGGTGCATCCAAACGAGCGTACTCCCGACTCATCAAAACATGTCGGGATGGAGGAGGATCATGATCAATAACAGGCATATCCGCGCGATTGTGGAATACCTCAACGGCGGAATGACACCGGATGAACGGCAGGCATTCCAGCGGCGACTGGAAAGCGATGAAAAGCTTCGCCAGATCCTTGGACAGGAGCAGCAGATCGACCGGGCTTTACTCCTTGACAAGGAGACGATTCCAATCCTCGGAGCCCCCGCGTTCGATAAGTTCCTGCTGAAGCTGAACACTTCAACGGCCGCCGGTGATGCGGGGCACGCAGCTCAACAACGCTTCGATTCCGCCCTGTCGAAGGGATCCAATGGATTCGGCAACAAATCCATGCTGATCGGGTTGGCACTTGTCGGCCTTACGGCCGGAGGGATGATCTCCGCGATAGTGTTTGAACCGGTGATCCGGCAGCCTGTCCCCCCACACACAGCCCCGGCCCTGGTCTCCAGGCCGACCCCTCCCTCAGCTCCTTCCCAGGCCACGGCTCCAGTCGACAGCGGAAATGCTCCGGCGGTGGTGATGGAACATCCGGCCAGGCCATACTCCACGACCAGGACTGCCACAGCCGATCGCCAGGCGGACGCTGCCACACGCCCGGTCGGCAACAGGGAACAACCCGACACCCCGATCGATGAAGAAGATGTGAAATCTTATCTGAAGCGCCAGGATCTGAACACCGGAGTTCATACCGTCGGTGACGATTCCGTGCATGCCCGCTTCAAGGTCGGTACGTCCAAGTAATACCTCCCCGGCCCCTCCCGGCTGTTATCGCTTCCAGCTCCCGGAAGCAATCTCCCAACCTCTTCCAACACGATCGTCACCATCGCCACGCCGGCCATCCGCGTGGGCACGACCTGCTCTGCCCGCATCCATCGCCAGTCCCCAAAAAGTCAGGGGCGACCGATCTTCATCGGCCGCCCCATACTCTTTCAGACCTCGCCGTATCAACCTCTCATAGTCCCCTCTCAGTCCATGATACGGCGCAGGAATGCCGGCTTGTCCGCGGCCTGACGCTTGACCTCCTTCTGCTCCTCGATCTGCTCCTCCTCGGGCTTCTGCGGCGGCTCCTCCTGCTTGCGGGTGATATCGTATCCACCACGATGGATTCCCGTTCCGCGACGGAGATATGCCGGCTCGTTGTACTTCTCCAGCTCGTCCAGCCCGACCGGCACATGGTCGGTCAGAATCTCGCGCGAGGCAACCATCGGGCGCTGAGCCTGCTGTGGCTGGGCCACCGGCTGCGGTGCCGGCTGCGCCTGCACATTGGCCGGACGCTGCTGCGGCGTCGTATGGCGCTGCTCCTTCGTCTTGTTGAAACCGGTCGCGATCACCGTCACCATCATCGCGTCCTCCAGCGTATCCTCCAGCACCACGCCGAAGATGATGTTGGCATCCGCACCGACCGCCTCGTGAACGATCTTCACGGCCTCGTCCACCTCCATCATCGTCATATCGCTCGACGCAGTGATATTGATAAGCGCGGCCTCCGATCCGTTGATCGAGATCCCCTCCAGCAGCGGCGAGCTGATGGCGTTCTGCGCCGCCTCGGCCGCCCTGTACTCGCCCGTGGCGGTGCCGGTGCCCATCAATGCATCACCCATGTTCTCCATCACCGTCCGCACATCGGCGAAGTCGACGTTCACCACGCCATGGCCGGTGATGATCTCCGCGATGCCGCGCGTCGCGTTGTACAGAACATCATCAACCTTCTGGAACGCCTCCTTGAAGCCGGTCCTCTTGTCGATGATCGACAGCAGCTTCTGGTTCGGCACCACGATCAGCGTGTCCACGAACTCCTTCAGCTCCTTGATCCCAAGCTCCGCCTGGTCCTTCCTCCGCTTCCCCTCCCAGTCGAACGGCCGGGTAACGATGCCGACCACCAGCGCCCCCTGCGCGCGGGCGATCTCCGCGACAACCGGCGCAGCGCCGGTCCCCGTTCCACCTCCCATTCCAGCGGTCACGAACACCATGTCGCTGCCGGAGAGAATCTGCGCCAGCTCCTCCCGATCCTCGTTCGCCGCGTCATGGCCGATCGATGGGTTGGCGCCGGCCCCAAGGCCGCGCGTCAACTGCTTGCCGACCTGGACACGGATCGGCGAATGGTTTTTTGCAAGAGCCTGCATGTCGGTGTTTACAACGAGAAACTCGCAGCCCGACAGGCCACGTTCGATCATGCTGTTGACCGCGTTTCCACCTCCGCCGCCGACTCCTACGATTTTGATTTTTGCTCCGTGATGCTCAACAGAGCGATCGAGCTCGATCATAGCGACCCTCCCGTTCTTTGCTTAATAGTTTTGGGCGAATTATGTATTGGATATTGTTTTCATGTCGATGTCCGCTGTCGTGCCGCGACCGGACATATGCCATTGTCTCGGAACTTCCGTCTCAGAACTCCTCGAAAAATTTCTTCATCCGTGCCACGATCGACCGCCGCTCATGCTCGGTCTCGTGCGCCTCCCCGTGCCCCTCCTCGCTGATGTCCAGCGCGGGAGCCGGATCGTCGATGCGCCGGAACGCGTCGATCACCAGACCGACGGCCGTGGCATAGATCGGGCTCTCCACCTCGGGCGCCAGCGCCGACATGCCGAAGCCCGTCGGGATGCCGACCTTCACCGGAAGCCCCAGAACGTTCTGCGCCAGCTCCGATGCCCCGCGGAGCAGCGCCCCCCCGCCGGTCAGGACCACCCCGGCCGAAAGCCGCCGGAGATAGCCCGATTTCTTCAACTCGATCATCACAAACTCCAGGATCTCCTCCATGCGCGGCTGGATGATCTGGCTGAGCGTCCCCTTGGAGATCTCCATCGGCTTGCGCCCGCCTATCCCGGGGATTACGAAAACTTCGTCGTTCAGGATTACCGATTCCAGCGCGCAGCCGTATTCCCGCTTGATCCGCTCCGCCTGCTCGCCGATGATCCCAAGCCCGCGACGGATGTCGTCGGTGACCATGCGCCCGGCGATGCCGATCACCGCCGTGTGCCGTATCGTCCGGTCCTCGAAGATCGCGATGTCGGTTGTGCCGCCGCCGATATCGATCAGCGCCACGCCGACCTCCTTCTCCTCGTCGTCCAGCACCGCGTAGCCGCTCGCCAGCGGCTCCAGCACGATATCATCAACCACCAGGCCGGCCCGCTCCACGCAGCGATAGATGTTCTGCGCCGCGGTTACAAGCCCCGTGACGATATGGACGTTCGCCTCCATCCTGAGCCCGGACATGCCGACCGGATCGAAGATCCCGTCCTGCCCGTCGATGATGTACTCCTGCGGGATCACGTGAAGGATGCATCGATCCGATGGCATCGCCACCCGCTTCGAGTCGTCCAGCAGGCGGTTCACGTCGTGCTGCGTCACCACGCGGTCGGCATTGGAGATCGTCACGACGCCGCGGCTGGGAAAGGACTGGATGTGATCCCCCGCAATCCCCACGGAGATCCGCTCGATCTGCACGCCGGACTGCTGCTGCGCCTGTTCCACGGCGCGCTGGATCGACCTGACGGTCTTCTCGATATTCACCACCACGCCGCGATTCAGCCCATCCGACGGGGCATGGCCGATGCCGAGGACGTGAATGCCGCCACCGTCCGCATCGCGCGCCGCGACGATCGCGCACACCTTGCTGGTCCCGATATCGAGACCCACGATAATCCTCCGCTCATCACTCGGGGAGGCGGTATTCTGCTGTGACTTTGCCATCGTTCGACCCTCACCTGTATGTATTCTGATCCTGCGAATCGGTAATCGGTTCGGAACGCCATCTCCCTGAACGTTTTGCGGGAGATATCGGTTTGTTCATTCACGTTCGCTATGCGCTTGTCCGCGCGGCCTCACGCCATCGCACCACCACCTGCCCCTTCCACCGCAGGTCGATCGATGCCGCCTGATCCACGCCGCGCGCCGCCAGAACCGTTGTCATGAAGATATCCAGCTTTCTCAGCCGCCCGGAGATATCCGGGGGATACCCCACCTTCACCGGCACCACCCCGTCCGCCGTCAGGAAGGTGTACTCGCCGTTCGCCTCGCGCCGGATCTCCGATATCTGCCGGTAGAGCCCCTGCTCGTACGAGCGAAGCGTTGCCAGCACCCCCAGCGCCTCCCGAATCCGAAGCGAATCATTTCTTGCCGACTGTACCCGCGCCTGTGCCCGCGCCGCCGCCGGTATTCCGCGACGGGTTGAATCGGCCGCCGGAGCATCCATCACCCCGCCGATCACCGGCAGATCGAACGCCGCGGAGCTGAAGCGATAGGGGAGCTGCACTCCCGTCGAATCCAGATAGAGGGGCGATCCCCCGGCGAATGTCACCGCCACCGGATCGCGCTCGGCGATCTCCACCACCAGCGTCCCGTTCTCGCCGCGATAGACGGCGGCATGGGAGATAAAGGGATGCGCCACGATCCTCGTCTCGATCGCCGTCAGGTCCAGCTTCCCAAGCGGCACGCTGTCGGGCAGGGCAGCCTGCTTCATGATCTCGGCGGAGTCCAGAATCTTCCGGCCGACGATCCGTATGCTTCTGACCTCCTCATGCCGCGCCCACTTGTTGGCGACCATCACAAGCCCCGCAACCCCGGCAATCACCAGCAGCCATGTGGAAACGTTCGCGGCAAAACGTCGTGCCTGCTCCTGGTCGGCGCGGGTCATCCTGGATCGTTTCGCTATCCGTTTTCTCTTGGCTTTCACTTCAGTTCCGGAATCACATCCTGAAAGTCCCCGGCGTCTATTCCACCGGATTGCGATCGAACCCGACCAGCTTGATCTCAAGCTCCAGCTCGATCCCGAACCTGCTCTTCACCTCATCGCGGACAATCCTGATCAGATCGATCACATCGCGCGCCGTTGCGCCTCCGCGATTGATGATGAAGTTCGCGTGCAGCCCGCTGATCTCGGCATCCCCCACCATCCGCCCCTTCAGCCCGCATTCCTGAATCAGCCGGGCCGCGTAATCCCCCGGAGGGTTCTTGAAGATGCTCCCCGCGTTCGGCCACTGCACCGGCTGCGAGGTGTTCCGCTTCAGCATCGTCTGGCGCCGCGTGGCCTTCATCGATTCCGGCATGCCGGCCGGGAACTCGAAGCTGGCCTCCAGCACCACATCACCCTGAAGGCTCGATGTTCTGTAGGCAAAGCCTCCCTCCTCCTTCGCGATCTTCACCAGCCGCTCCCCGCGGATCAGTTCCACCGAAAGCATATGATCCGATATCTCGCCGCCGTAGGCCCCGGCGTTCATGATTACCGCGCCGCCGAGCGTTCCGGGAATCCCCGCCAGCGTCTCCGCCCCCCCCTTCCCGTTGCTGATGCAGAAGTCCACGAACTTCGCCAGCTTCACCCCCGCCCCGGCCGTGATAACCCCGTCGCCGTCGATCTTCAGATAGTTGAACCCCGTTTCCAGGTTCACCACGGCGCCGGTGATCCCCTCGTCGGAGATCAGAAGGTTGCTCCCGTTCCCCATCAGAAAGAAGGGGATCTTCTCGTGCCTCAGATATCGGATCAGCGATAGGGCGTCGGCCTTGTCGAGCGGCTCCAGATAGATATCCGCCGGCCCCCCGATCCGAAAGGTCGTGTACCGGGCCAGAGGCTCGCTCAGGCCGATACGACCTTTAAAGCTTTTGCGGATATCATCAAGCGCTATCAAGGAGGGATAGGAATTACCAGTCAATGAAAGTATTGAGATCGTTCCCCATGCCCGTCGGGCCGATCACGCCGGAACCCCGGCTCGCAGTTTCGCCAGCAGTTCATCACCGCTCTTCCAGATGTCGCCGGCCCCCATCGTCACCACGATATCACCCGGCTGAAGAAGCTCGTGCGCGCGCTTTGCAAGGTCCGCCCGGTCCGGCACGTAGATCACGTTCCGGTGGCCGAAGCCTGTTGCGCTGGTGGCGATCAGCTCCCCGCTGATCCCCTGGATCGGCCGCTCACGCGCGGCGTAGACATCGGTAATCAGCACGATATCGGCGTTGAAGAAGGACTTGCCGAATTCATCGTAGAAATCACGGGTCCGCGAATAGGTGTGCGGCTGAAAGAGCGCAACCACGCGACGTCGCCAGCCGCGGCGGATGGCGTCGAGCGTCGCCTTTACCTCCGTCGGATGGTGCGCGTAATCGTCGATCACCATCACCCCATCGGCTTCACCCTTGATCTCGAACCGACGGTAGACGCCGTGGAATTTTTCAAGCGCGCGGCAGATCGATTCAAAATCAGCCCCGACCTCCAGACCCGCGGTGATCGCCGCCAGCGCGTTCTTCACGTTGTGCTCCCCCGGCACGCCAACGGTCACCTGGCCCAGCGCCTTGCCGCGGTACACCACCGTGAATGTGGATGATCCCTCCGAGTAGCTCACGTCGATCGCCCGGATATCGCACTGCGGCGTGAAGCCGTAGCTGATCACCCGCTTCTTCAGCAGCGGCATGATATCCACCAGCGTCGGCTCATCCAGACAGAGCGCCACGAAACCGTAGAAGGGGACCTTGTTCGCGAACTCGATGAACGCACGTTTGATATCATCGAGATCGGAGTAGATGTCGAGATGCTCCCGCTCCAGGTTTGTGATCACCGCAATCGTCGGGGAGAGGGAGAGGAAGGAGCGATCGAACTCGTCGGCCTCCACCACCGTCCACTCGCCGTGGCCCAGCCGCGCGTTGGCGCCCCCCAGCCCTGAAAGCCTTCCCCCCACGATCACCGTCGGGTCCAGGTTGGCCTCGATCATCACCAGCCCGATCATCGACGTGGTCGTGGTCTTGCCGTGGGTGCCGGCCACCGCGATGCCGTACTTCATCCGGGTCACCTCCGCCAGCATCTCCGCGCGGCGGATCAGGGGGATCTTGTTGCGCGATGCCTCCACGGTCTCCGGATTTTCATCGGGATGAACCGCGCTGGAGTAGACCACCACATCGGCCCCGGCAACATGCTCGGCGGCGTGCCCCGGCATGATCGTCGCGCCGAGCGATTCCAGCCGATCGGTGACATCGCTCTTCGCAAGGTCGCTCCCGGTCACGGTAAAGCCCTGGTCCAGCAGGATCTCCGCGATCCCGGACATCCCGATGCCGCCGATGCCGACGAAGTGAACTCTGTTTATGCTTCTGAACAATGCTTCTCCATCCCTGTTCGATCGATGTTCTGTTGATGCCGCCGTCCGTGATGCCCGACCTTACGCCTGGCTCTCTCCGTTCTTTCTCCTGCGGCTCCGTTTCGCCCTGAGGAGCTTCAGCTCCACGCCGTTGTTTCTGGCCCAGTCCCCCAGGGCGGTCTCCAGCTCTCCGCTCCTCTCGAAGCTGGCCGGACGGAGCCTGAGCAGCCGCCGCCGCGTGCGAAGCTTGATCCTGGCCGATGGATATGCCCGCTCCTCGCGAAACCTCCTCTCCCGCCGGAACCCGATCCACTCGATCTCCTCCGGCTTGAACTCACGCTCGCGAAAGCGCGTCTTGAATTTCAACGTCCGCTCCCCCACGATCACCGTCCTGCCGGAGATGGCCGCCACGATCAGCGCAACCAGCGCGGCGATGGCGCAGGCGGCCAGGAGATAGACGATGGGATCTTTCCAGACCACCTCGAACTTCTCCGCCGTCATCGTCCCCTGGATCACGGTATATGCGGCCAGCGTGATCCCGTAGCCGATCGTTGCCAGGTAGTAGATGTCGAGCCTATGTCTGAAGGTCGCTTCCTGCATTGTTCCGCGTCCAGAGGCTTAAAGAGCGTAACAGAATGGGCCATCGACCCGTTGAAGAAGGCCCTTCCGGGGGCATGATACATCGTGCGATTATCAGCGCATGTCTCCCGTCAGTCCGCCCCGGCCAGAGCCAGCACGCGCCGGGCAATCCTTTCATCGGCATCGGGAACCGCCATCCGCCGGATGCTGTTTCCCATCCGCTGAAGCCCATCGCCGTCGGCCAGCAGCGTCGCGATCGCCGGCAACAGCTTCTCCGGCAGCTCGCGGTCCAGAAGCATCGCACCGGCGCCGCTGTCGCGAATGGCCTCGGCATTGATCCGCTGATGGTCATCCGCCGCGGTCGGCAGCGGCACCAGCACCGAGGGCTTGCCGACGGCCGCAAGCTCCGCGATGGTCGTGGCGCCGGCGCGGGCCAGCACCAGATCGGCGGCGGCGTAGGCCATCTCCATCTCATGGATGAAGGTGGAGCGATAGAGCCCGGGCTCCTTCCGCTCTCCGCCGGTGTAGCTGGTTCCGGTCTGCCAGATCACCTGCACCCCGCTCTCCAGCAGCCGGCCGATCACCGGATCGAGCGCGTTGTTGATCGAGCGCGCCCCGAGCGATCCGCCGAACGCCAGCAGTGTCGGGCGGTCCGCGTCCAGACCGAAGTGCGCCCTTGCCCTGGCCTGATCGATCTTCTGGAAGAAGACCTTCCGCACCGGGTTGCCGCTTACGAAGACACGCGATCCGTTCAGATGCTTCATCGTCGCGTCGAACGCCACATGGATTTCAGCCGCCCGCGGAGCCAGCCTTCTGATGACCATGCCGGGGAGCGCGTTGGACTCCATCAGCACCAGCGGGATCTTCGAGAGGGAGGCCATCATCCCCACGGGGTAGCTGACGTAGGCACCGGCGCAGATCACGGCGTGCGGCCTGAACCGTCGCATGATCCGGAGTGCCTGAGCGAACGACGTGCCGATTTTCAGCGGCAGCGCCATCGTTCTGACGGAAAGTTTCCGCTCGAAGCCGCTGATCCAGAGATAGTTCAGCCTGTAGCCGGCGCGCGGCACCACCTTCTCCTCCAGCCGTCCCCGCGTCCCCACGAACTCTATCGCGATATCCGGGTAAAGCTCGCGACACTTGTCGGCCACCGCAAGCGCGGGGAAGATGTGCCCGCCGGTTCCGCCGGCCGCGAAGAGAAGTCGGAGCTGCGTCTTCATGATCTTTTCAAAGAGCGTTTCGATGCGCCACGGCACGCCGCGGACATCCGGGTTCCAAAGGCCGCGATCATGCCATCGCTCCGGCCAGCGCCGGCTGTTCGCGCGGCATCACGTTCGCCTGCTGGGAGATGTTCAACAGCACCCCCACCGCCGCAGCGCTGAAGAGGACCGAGCTGCCGCCATAGCTGATAAAGGGCATCGGCAATCCCGTCGTCGGCAGAAGGCCGGTCGTGACGCAGGCGTTGATGGCCGCGTACGCTCCGATGATCAGCGTGATCCCGGCCGCCACATTCCGTCCCAGATCATCAGGGGCCTGACGGGCAACCAGCAGGCCGCGCCATACGATCAGGCCGAAGACGCCGAGGATGGCAAGCGTGCCGATCAACCCATACTCCTCGCCGATGATCGAGTAGATGAAATCGCCGAACGGCTCGGGGACGAAGAACCGCTGATGGCTCTGTCCCGGCCCCACGCCGATGATCTTCCCGGAGCCGAACGCGATCAGCCCCTGCGTAAGCTGATAGTTCGCGGCGGTCACGGTATCTGCGCCACTGGAGTGCAGGCTGACAAATGCCATGATGCGCCGCATCCGGTAGGGAGCGGAGACCGCATATCCGGCGGCCGCCACAAGGCCGAACAGGAACACCGAACCGAACTGCCTCAGGTTCACCCGCCCGATGAAGAGCGTCCCCATCGCCACCATGAAGATCACCCCGGCGGTGGACATGTTCGGCTGCAACGCCACAAGGCCGCAGGCGATCGCCACCCAGCACATCATCGGCAGGAAGCTGAACTTGAAGTCATCGATATACGATCGCTTCTCCGCCAGCATCACCCCCAGGTGCATCACCAGCGCGAACTTCGCGAACTCCGACGGCTGGAAGGAGATGGGGCCAAGGCTCAGCCAGCGCGTGGCCCCCTTCATCCGCGTCCCCTCGAACAGCACATACACCAGCATCAGCAGGGCCGCCACCAGCATCGGCTTCGACCAGCGCTCCAGCCAGTGATAATCGATCCGGGACACCGCCAGCATCACCACGATGCCGGCCATCACACGGGCCGCGTGGCTCCAGAAAAACGTCTCGGCCGATCCGGTCTTCTCATCGGAGAACCCCGCCGACGCGGAGTAGACAAAGGCGATCGAGAAGAACATCATTCCCAGAATGCTCAGCAGCAGAAACCAGTCGTTGTGCCCGCGCACGGGGCCGGAGGGCTCCAGGGCACGGACGGGACGGGACGATATGCTGAACGGGAATTTCATCGATCAATGCACCCCCTGATGTTCCGACGCGGGAGTCAGATCGCGGACGATCTGCTTGAAGACATCCCCACGATGCTCGTAGTTGTTGAACATGTCGAAGCTGGCGCACGCCGGCGACAGAAGCACAACATCCCCTGGGAGGGCAAGCGATCGCGCGATTTCCACGGCCCGCTCGATGCTGTATCCGGCGCGATGAACCTCCGTGACCGGCGCAAACGCCGTCTCCATTTCATCGGCCGCGTCACCCATCAGCACAACCGCCTTCACCCGTCCGGCAATCAGCGGCAGCACCTCCGCATAATCGTTCTTCTTGCTTTTGCCCCCCGCGATCAACACGATCGGCTCGGCGAAGCTGGAGAGCGCGTACCAGAGGGAGTTCACATTGGTCGCCTTCGAATCGTTGACCCAGCGGATGCCGTCCAGCTCCCGTACCGGCTCCAGCCGGTGGGGAACCCCGGCAAATGTCCTGAGGCCATCGCGGACAGACTCCTCATTCAGCGCGAGGGTTCGCGCCGAGAGGGCGGCGGCCATCGAGTTGTAGAGGTTGTGCGGTCCGCGGATGCGGATCTCATCAGCACGCATAAGCACCTGTTCGCTGTTCGAAGTGCCGGGCGCCGCGCCCCGGATCAGAAGCAGCCCGTCGCGCAGCCACGCGCCGTCCGGAAGCTCCCGTTTGATGCTGAAGCCGAGCGTCCGCGCCGCGCTTCGCCCCGGAAGGGAGGCCAGCGCCGGATCGTCGGCGTTATAGATGAGCGTATCGCCATCCCCCTGATTCATCGCGATCCGGAATTTCGCCTCGCGGTACTCATCGAAGCCGGCATAGCGGTCGAGATGATCGGGCGTCACGTTCAGGATCACCGCCACGCGCGGGCGGAACGTCTCCACATGTTCAAGCTGAAAGGAGCTTACCTCCAGCACCACCACGCTTTCGGCATCGGCCTGGGCGGCCACATCGCTGAAGGGGATGCCGATATTTCCCGCCACGAACGTCCGGCGTCCTGCCCCCCTGAAGATGTGCCCTGCCAGCTCGGTCGTCGTCGTCTTCCCGTTGGTCCCGGTGATCGCCACGATCGGCGCGCGGCAGCGGCGCCAGGCGATCTCGATCTCGTTGGTGATCTTCATCCCCCGTTCGGCGCAGCGCCTGACGATGGGGATGGTATCGGGAACGCCGGGGGAGAGCACCAGCAGATCCGACTCCAGGACGCGATCGGTATGCCCGCCGAACTCGTATTCCGCGCCGATCTCCTCCAGCATCGCCACCGCGTCGGCGCTCGCATCCAGCGGCTTCGCGTCGCTCACGAACACCCGCGCCCCCTCGCTCCGAAGCAATCGCGCGACGGCAAGGCCGGAGCGGGCGGCTCCGAGGATCGAGTATGTGGCGTCGGCGGGTATCATAGGTTTATCGGATCTTCAACGTTGTAAGCCCGAGAATTGCCAGCAGCACGGCGATAATGTAGAATCGCGTCACCACTTTCGCCTCCGGCCATCCCTTCTCCTCGAAGTGATGATGGAGGGGCGCTCTGCGGAATATCCGCCGTCCCTCCCCGAATCGCCGTCGCGTGTACTTGAAGTAGGCAACCTGAAGCATCACGGAGATCGTCTCGGCGAAGAAGATCCCCCCCATGATCGGGATCATATACTCCTTCTTCACCAGGATCATCAGCGTCCCCACCGCCCCGCCAAGCGCCAGCGATCCGGTATCCCCCATGAAGACCTGCGCCGGATAGCAGTTGTACCAGAGGAAGCCGAGCCCCGCGCCGACCAGCGCCGCGCAGAAGATCGTCAGCTCGTCCGCGCCCCTGATATGGGGGATGTTGAGATACTTCGCCGCCACGGCATTGCCGGAGACATAGGTGATCAGCGCCAGCGCCAGCGCCACGATGCTCACCGTTCCTATCGCCAGCCCGTCCAGCCCGTCGGTCAGGTTCACCGCGTTCGACGTGGCAGTCAGCACGAAGATCACGAACGGGATATAGAGCCACCCGAGCGAGAGGGGAGGCCCCTTGACGAACGGGATCGTGGTGGCCGTGTTGATGGCCGCGAAACCGTCCGGGAACCAGTGCGGGAAGAAGTAGATCGTCCCGCCGAGCACAAGCCCGATCAGCACCTGGCCGATGATCTTGTACCGGCCGATCAGCCCCTTGGGGAGCTTCTTCACCACTTTCAGATAATCGTCCAGGAAGCCGACGCCCCCCAGAAACAGCGTCACAAGCACCGCCAGCACCACGAACGCGCTCTTGATATCGCACCAGAGAAGCACCGGCGCGATCAGCGAAAGAAGGACGATCAGCCCTCCCATCGTCGGCGTCCCGGCCTTTGCCATGTGGCTCTTCGGCGCCTCCTTCTTCCCCTGCTCCCCGATCTGCCGCCGCTTCAGGGCGTTGATCACCTTCGGCCCGAAGACGAGGGCGATCAGCAGTGCGGTCAGAGCGGCTCCGGCCGCGCGGAACGTGACGTACCGGAAGAGCCCGAAGCCCGGCGGCGATAACTTCGCCTCGATGAATTGCGCGAGATAATAGAGCATCAGTCTATTGCAGATTTCGAGCGAACCGGATCGCGGGGGATCGGGATGGAAGTCCCTGATCGCGGAGATAGCCAGGATGTGGATTGCCGGCTGCTCGTCGCAACCGGCAATCCACGAATCGTGGGTCCTTGTACAGATTTTCAAAAAAGGCCGGGAAGATACTCCCGGAAGTTCCCGCGGACATCATCGGGAGGGCTTGAAAGCCGGTAACAGTATGCTCCCTCCGGGGCATCCCGTTATGAGCCCTCATTATGATGATCGTCCGCCGCCGTCAGCGCGCGCACCACATCCTCCATCCTCATCCCTCGCGATCCCTTCACCAGCACGATATCCTCCGGCGCCACCATCGCCACCAGCGACCGGGCAAGATCCTCCTTCCGGTCGAAGAAGGATGATGCCGGCGCTCCCGTCCCGGCCGATCCGATCGCGCGATGCGCGCGCAGCATCTCGTCGCCGTGGAAGAACGCCAGATCGATCTTCCGCCCCATCCTCACGATCTCCATTCCAATCCTCTCGTGCTCCGCCGCCGAGCTTTCACCCAGCTCCCGCATATCGGCCAGCACCACGATCCTCCGCCCCTTCCGCCCCGGCTTCATCGCCGCCAGCGTCGCCAGGGCCGCCAGCGTGGAGTCGGGATTGGCATTGTAGGTATCGTTCAGCACGCGGGCGCCGTTTGCCGCGCTCATCGTCGCAAGCCGCGCGTAACCGCCGCCGTAGACCGGCGGCTCGAAATTCTCCAGGGCCCGTTTGATATCGCGGAGCGGCACCCTCAACCCCAGCGCCACGGCCGACGCGGCCAGCGCATTTACCGCGGTGTGACCGCCGGGGGTCCGCAACTGCACGGCGATCGAGCGATGCTTCTCCTTCCGCTGGTCGATGATCTCGATCGACGGCGCTCCGCTCCGGTCCAGCGCTCCGCGCCTGCCGGCGATATCCCCCTTCGCGCCGTAGGACACGCGCTTCGGGAGCTTCCGCCCCATCCCCGCGATATGCCTGTCGTCCAGGTTGACAAAGGCTGTGCCGCCGGAGGCCGTCAGATAGTCGAAGAGCGCCCCTTCCTCGCGCGCCACCCCCTCCACCGATCCAAGCAGCTCGAGATGCTCCCGGCCGATATTCGTGATGATCCCGTGTGTGGGGCGAAGTATCGCGCAGAGCTTCGCGATCTCCCCCGGCATGTTCGTCCCGATCTCGATCACCGCCGCCGTATGCTTATCGCTCATCCGGAGCATCATCGCCGGCACGCCGATCAGGTTGTTCAGATTTCCCTCCGTCTTCAACACCTGATACTTCGCCCCGAGCAGCGCCGCGAGCAGCTCCTTCGTGGTCGTCTTGCCGTTGGAGCCCGCCACGGCGATCACCGGATATCCGAAGCCGGCCCTGTGCGTCGTCGCGATTTCCCCGTACGTGGCAAGCGGATCGTTTACCACCACAAGCGGCAGCGGCGGCGTTGCCGATCCGTTCAGCTCCAGCCAGTCCGCGGCGACGATCGCAACCGATGCGCCACGCGCGGCAACGGCATCCAGGAAGCGATGACCGTCGAAGTTCTCCCCCCTCAGGGCGATAAACGCCTCACCTTTTTTCAAAGAACGGGAGTCGGTCGAAAAACCCCTGATCGCCCGTCGCGCCACGTTTCCCCGTCCGGTAAAGCGGAGATGGGAGATGATGCCGAGCAGATCCCGAACCGTTGCAATCCTCATGCGGCGGGTATCCCCTCGCGATGATTCGCGTGGCTGCCGGCGATCCACTGGCGCACCACCTCGCCATCGTTGAAGTGAATCCGCTCCGCGCCGATGATCTGATAATCCTCATGCCCTTTTCCGGCGATCAGCACCAGGCTTCCCGGCGTTGCCGATTCGAGCGCCGTGATGATCGCCGTTGCGCGATCGGCGATCCTGTCGCGTCCCCGCCCCGGCTCGATGCCGGCCTCGATCTCATCGATGATCTCCTCGGGGTCCTCGCTCCTCGGGTTGTCCGATGTCAGTATCACCCGGTCCGCCAGCGCCCCGGCGATGCGCCCCATCTGCGACCGCTTGCCGCGATCGCGATCGCCGCCGCAGCCGAAGACCACCGTCAGGTTTCCGCCGCCGCCGATCTCCCGGAGCCCCCGCAGAACGTTCTCCAGGGCATCGGGCGTATGGGCGTAATCCACCACGGCGGTAGCGCCGTTGCCCAGCGGGATCGACTCCATCCGTCCGGGGACCGGGCGGAGCGAGGCAACGGCCTCGAAGAGAAGCTCACGATCGTATCCGGCGGCCAGGGCAAGGCCCATTGCGCCGGTGATATTCCAGATGTTGAACGCGCCCAGAAGCGGCGTCACCAGCGTTACGCTCCCACCACCAAGCCGCTCCGACAGATTCAGTTTCCAACGCGAGCACGTTGCGCCAAGCTCCACTCCTCCGATTTGGAGGTCGGCTTCTCTGCGCTTTCCATAGCGGAGGATATCGGCGTTGCTGTCACGCACCATTGACTCTCCGTATAGGTCGTCGATATTGACCAGCGCGGGGCGACCAGCGTCGAGCCCGTCGAAGAGGAGCTTCTTGGCATCATGATATTCCTGCATTGATAAATGGAAATCGAGATGATCCTGCGTCAGATTCGTGAAGATCGCGCCGGCAAAACGGAGCGTTGCGACACGGTCAAGCGCGAGCGCGTGGGAGGAGACCTCCATGGCAACCGACCGGAAACCGTGGTCGAGCATCTCAGCGAGGATCTCCGCCAGCTCGGGCGATTCAGGGGTCGTATAGCCGGTTGGAACCGTCCTGCCCAGCATCTTTCCAAGCGTCCCGATCACCCCCGTCGTGTCGCCGCAGGCTTCCAGAAGCTGGCGCAGAACGTAGGTCACCGTGGTTTTCCCGTTGGTGCCGGTGACGGCGAAGAGCTTCAGCCTGTCGCCGGGATTCCCGAAGAGAGCGTGCGCCATCTCCGCCATCGCCCGCCGCGCGTCCTCCACAACGACCAGGGTCACGTCGTTGGCGGAAGCAGGATCGAACGGCATCTTCCCCGGCGCGTCCGTCACCACGATCGCGGCGCCCGCCCGGATCGCCTCGGCGACGTACTCCACGCCGTGATCGTCGCGGCCGTTGACGGCCACGTAGAGATCACCCCTCTGCACCCGGCGGCTATCGTACCGAAGTGCGGGGACGCTGAGGTCTGTGCGCCCCCGCACTTCGTACGAACCGCTGATCGCGGTCACTATGGATTCGAGTGTTTTCAAGCAGAGATTACTTTACTACCTCTGGTCTTCGGTTTCCTGATTTCTCACCGCCGGCTCACCGCAACTCAACGTTGCCGCGCCGGCGCCGTTCGGGAGCGGGGCATTCGGTGCCGGGGACTGCCCGCGGACCGTCCCGCCCGTTCCATTCACCTGCGGCCTGATATGGCAGGCATTCAGAAGGTTGAGCGCCCGGCGAAGGGACATCCCCCGCAGATCGGGCATCACCCGCATCTCCTCCGGCGCGGCCGTGGTCAGCGTGATCACCCCATGCGCCTCGGCCAGCATTCCCGGCGCGGGCTCCTGGCGCGTCACCATCCTGCCGTTCCCCCGCACCAGCACGCGATAGCCGAACTTCGTCCCGATCCCCTTCGCCGATTCCGCGTCGATCCCCCGGAGATCGGGAAGATGGAGCCGGCCGGCGTTCGCCACATGCTTGATCTCGCCGCTCCCGTAGGCGGGCGATGGGCTCTCCTCGGGAACCCCGACGCCGGCGATCCGGCGGGCAATCTCCCTGAAGATCGGCGCGGCGACCTGGCCGCCGTAGTAGCCGTTGCTGGGGGCGTCCAGAAGCACCAGCAGCGTTATCCTGGGATCATCGGCCGGAAAGAATCCGACAAACGATGCGTTGTACTTCTCCTTGCTGTATTCGCCGCCGGACAACTGCTGCGCCGTGCCGGTCTTCCCCGCCACCTTCAGCCCGGCGATGCGCGCCTCCCGTCCCGTCCCGTTCTCCACCACATCGGTGAGGAGCGAGCGGAGCGTATCGGCGGTCGATTTGCTGATCACCCGGCGAATCTCCTGCGGCTGAATCTCCTCGATCACCCCGCCATCCCGATCCAGGCGACGTTTCAGCAGATGGGGCTTCATCATCACCCCGCCGTTGGCAACCGCGCCATACGCGCAGGCAAGCTGGAGCGGCGTCACCGCAAGCTGGTAGCCGAATGCCATGAACGCCTGCGTCCCATCCCTGAACTCCGCCGGCTTCTTCACATCGCCCCGGGCCTCTCCCGGCAGATCGATCCCGGAGACGATGCCGAAACCGAAATCCCGCACATACTTATAGAAGCGGGGAGGCGCTATCCGGGTCGCGATCTTGGCGAAGACGATGTTGCTGGAGTGCTCCACCGCCTCCCGGAACGTCATCATGTTTCCCGGATGGTCATCATGAATCGCATGGCTTGCCAGCATGAACGTCCCCCCCTCGCCATCGATCCTCTCCTCCGGCGACACAACCTTCTCCTCGAGCGCGGCGGCGGCGGTCACCAGCTTCATCGTGGAGCCCGGCTCATACATATCGGTGATCGCGCGGACGCGGATCGCCGACTGGCTGGCATCCCGAAGATCGTTCGGGTTGTAGGTGGGATAGCTCGCCATCGAGAGTATCTCACCGGTTTTCGGATCGAGCACGATCGCCGTCCCCGACACCGCCCCGGAGCGCGCTATTCCCTTCTTCAGCTCATCCTCGACGATCGACTGGATATTGATATCGAGCGTCAGCTCCAGGCCATCGCCATGTTCCGGCTGCGACTGCGGCAGATCCACATCGGGACGGCGGCGGCCGCGGGCGTCGCGCTGCATCACGATATAGCCATCGGTGCCGTGCAGCTGCTGGTTGTAAAAGAGCTCGATGCCGTTCAGCCCGTTGTTATCGATATCGGTCGCGCCGATCGCCTGCGAGCCGAGCGAATCATATTCGAAGTGCCGGAGCGGCTCATCCAGCTTGATCAGCCCGTCATCCTCTATATTCCTCAGCGTCTCCCGCGCCGCGCCGCTCACCTTCCGCCGGAGCCACACAAACGATGTGGTCCTGTTGGAGAGCTTCTGATAGAAGCTCTGATACGGCTCGCCGAGCGCCTGCGCGAATGCCTGCGCCACCTTCTTCGGATTTTCGATATGCCTGGGGTCCGCCGCGAACGATGTGCTTACCCCGTTGGTCGCCAGGAGATTTCCATTGCGATCCTTGATAAAGCCCCGTTCCGCCTGCTTCACCACTTTCGACTCGTACTGGCGCCGCGCCTGTTCGGCGTAGAGATCCCCCTTCACCGCCTGTATCTGCACAAGTCGTCCGGCAATCACCAGCAGGCCGAGGAGGATCGCTCCACCGAGGAGGTAGATCCGCCGCGCATCCCGATGGGGGCGTCGCCGCGTTGCCGCGGTATCGTTGCCGTTATCTGTCGCGAGCATCTGCTACGTTTCACTGAGAGAGTTATACCGATACCGTCGGAGGTCAAAACGGACCTGCTGTTCATCAACCTCTTCCCATGGAATCCCCATCACACCATCATCGATCTATCTGGCGGCGGCCGCCGCGGTGTCCGTTCCACTCTTCACCATCTCGCCGATCATCAGCGGAGGCTGCGCCGGCTGCGTCATCCCGAATCGTGCCGATGCCAGGGACGTGATGCGATCGACGGCCATCAGCTTGAGAAGCTCTGCCCGGAGCTTTTCATTGTCGGACCGTGCCTGATCGCGATCGTGTTCCAGCGAGGCGATATCGGTGAGAAGGTCGTCCACCGCTATCGCGTTCGAGATATAAAGGACAGCCAGCACGGAGGCCACCATCAGCAGCATTGCCGCCATCCAGCGTCGGAAGAACGGACGGACAACGCTTCCCGCCCCCGCATCCCCGGCGGCGGTCTCCCGCGCGCGATCGGCTCCCGGTCTGGTACGGGGAGCGCCGGTACGCGGAGTTTGAAGTGTCGGTTCCGTCAACGCCATGACTGAAAGTATGATGGGCCGCCGGCCCGTTAACGCAGGCCCTTCCGGGCTTCCTGCCATCAACTCCTACAGATTGTGCTTTACCATGCCCTCCACCCTCTCGGCCACCCGGAGCTTCGCGCTCCGTGCCCTGGGGTTCCGCTCGATCTCCTCCGCGGTTGGAAGAAGCGGCTTCCGGCCGAGCACTTTCAATCGCTGAACTTTATCGCACCGGCAGAGGGGGAAATCCGGCGGGCAGATGCAGGAACGTTCCTCATCGCGGAACGTATCCTTCACGATTCTGTCCTCCAGCGAGTGATAGGTCAGAACAGCGAAGCGACCACCGGAGCGGAGAAGGGGGATAAACCCGGCCAGCCCCCGTTCCAGTTCTCCAAGCTCGTCGTTGACGGCGATGCGGAGCGCCTGGAACACGCGTGAGAGGGTCTTGATCAGAAAGTGTCCGGGGATCATCGACTCGATCACCTCGCGGAGATCGGTCGTGGTTGCTATCCTCCGGCCGCTCCGGCCTCTGGCAATCGCCTGGGCGATCTTCCACGCGGCCGGCTCCTCGCCGTACTGCCGGAGGAGCGTCGCGATCTTCTCCGGCGAATCATCGTTGACGATATCGGCGGCCGAGCGTGGGCGCGCCGTTGCATCGAAGCGCATGTCCAGCGGCATCTCCTGCCGGTAGCTCAGGCCGATCTGATCGGAGTCGAGCTGGCGACTGGAAACGCCGAGATCGAGAAGGACGCCGGCGAGCCGGATTCCCTCGGCGGCGAGCATCTCGCACGCCTCGGTGAAGTACGCCTGCCGGACGATGATCCGGGCTCCGAGATCGCCGGCGAAGCGGGCCGTCGCGTTGGCAATCGCTCCAGGGTCGGCATCGAACGCGTAGAGATGTCCGGCGCCGCGAACCAGATCGAGGATGGCGGCCGCGTGGCCTCCTCCCCCCAGAGTCCCATCGGCATAGTCGCCGTCGGGGTCCACGGCCAGCGCGGAGAGAACCTCCGGAAGCATCACCGGGACATGGTACGTGGGGGCGGTTCCCCCGGCGCGTTCGTCCATGATCAAAGCTTCCGGATGCCCATGACCGACTCGGCGACCACCGCGTAGGACTCGGTCTTTTTGCTCAGGTAGTTTTCAAAGATCTGCGGGTCCCATATCTCTATATGATCCATCGAGCCGAGGATGAGCGCTTCCTTTCCGATCCTCGTGAAGTCGAGCAGCGACTTCGGCACCGAGATACGGAACTGCTTATCGAGCACGATTTCATCAGCCCAGTAGAGGAGCGTGCGAAGGAAGAACCGCTCCTGCTCGTTGAACTGATTGAGCTTCTTCAAGTTCTCCTCGAACTTCTTCCATTCATCCAGAGGATAGGCATAGATACACGGGTCGTCATCCGGCCCGCGGGTGATCACAAAGGTATCGTTTGCCTCCGGCGAGAGGTTCTTCCTCATCTTCGCCGGAAGGTTCACACGACCCTTCGTGTCGACCGAGTATATCTCCCGTCCTTTAAAGAATGACATAGTTCAATTCACTTCGTGGGAGAGTCCAACATTATTCCCCACTTTTCCCCACTGACAGCCACAAATTAGGTTTTGCCATCGATTCTCCACCCGACCGTTCCAACTTCTTCTTTGAAATTGCTCCGTTTTCGAAGAAAACGTGATTTGAGCAAATTTTCGCGGAATTAGCAAATCCGTATGTGCGTTATCTCTTGTTTACAGGCACATCCGTATATACTGAAAATATTTTCAGTTAAGGCGTTTTCTTCTCCTCTTCCCATGAATCCGCCCTAAACCTATGGGTGAGATCAATCCCCGACTCTCCCTGTCATCTGCGGCGGTTCAATCGCTTCTCTGCCAAATGATTGCAGCGTATACCACAAACCATCGACTGATTGGGCGATAGCTCCATTCGCTTAAAGTTCCACTACAGGGAGGTCATCAGGCAGTGATGGGTGCGGTGTGATCGGCTGGATATCCCGGAGCCTGGGAGGATCGTCAGAGGAGAATACGGCTGCCTCAAGTAAGACTGGAGGGGCTGCGATCACAGTGGTACTGGAGTGGGATAGTGGCGGGAAGCTGGCCCATGAAACGAAGAAAGCCCTCCGCAAGAGGGCCTTCCGGCAATGCCATTACCGTAACGGGATGATCAGATCAGGCTGGCTTCCAGCACCTCGGCAAGCCCCCTGATGAAGGGATGATCGCCCTGGGCGACAGCCGCCCCGGATCGCGACCCAGGGTCGGCGGCGATCTGCGCGGGGGGAGCCCCAAGCACCCCCTCCACATGGATGAGGGCCTTGAAAAAGCTGTTGAGCTTCTCGGTAAGGATTTCCCGATTCCGGTTGATCACCGACATCTGGAATTCGTTTTCAACATAGAGCCGGATCGTGCTGCCGGACTTCTCCTCCGGTCGCGTCGATTTCAGCGCGGTCACCAGCCCCATCTTGTCGTTGCAGAACTCCAGGAACTCCGGCCACCTCCGCTGGATATCGCGCAGCGATGGAACGGGAGTCCCGTCACCATTGCGGCCGGTGTCACCATTGGAACGGCTCGCCGGAAGCTCCTCCTCGATCGCGGCGGATGCCCCCGCCGAACGGCCGGCGACGGCGGTCGCATCACGATCGCCGGTGCGGTTCGGCGCGCGGGTGGGAACCGGAGCAGTGGTCGGGAAGCTGGCGAAGTCCTTCACTCCGGTGCTCTTCCCCTGCGTCCCGGTCTGGGGGGCGGGGGAGGCGGCATACGCCCTTTCCGGCTCGCTTATCGCCACGGCCTTCGAAGGCGCGATGGCGGGAAGGGCGGCGCCCCCTCCGGGGACATCGGGCATCCGATCGATCCTGTTGAGAAGTTCGGCGAGCTTCACGGTGGAGTCCATCACCGCAAGCTGGATCAGCGCAAGCTCCAGCCTGAGCCGGGGTTGCGACGATGTGCGGATTGCCTGCTGCGTGGAGAGCGTGAGATGAAGGGCGCGGATCAGATCCCCCTCCTCCATCGCGCGACCTTCCGTTTCATAACGGTCCAGGTACATCTTCGCCGCCTCGATCAACCGGGGGGAACCGGTGGTGATCACGCTGAGGAAGTTCCGGAAGTGCTCCGCCAGGCCGATCAGAAACTCCTGAATATCGTAGCCGACGCGCATGATATGCTCGACGATCGCGAACGCCTCCGCCGTATCCTGCCCCCGGATCATATCGGTGACACGGAAGAAGAATCCCTGGTCGATGATGTTCAGCGCGTCGTTCGCCTGCTCGTAGGTGATGGTGGTTCCGCAGAACGATGTGACCTGATCGAAGATCGACTGCGAGTCACGCATCGAGCCATCCCCCTTCTTTGCGATCACCACCAGCGCGTCCTCCTCCACGTTCATCCCCTCCTCCCTGGCGATATACGCCAGCCGTCCAACGATATCGCTGATCTGCATCCGCCGGAAATCGAAACGCTGGCAGCGGGAGAGGATCGTGGCCGGAACCTTGTGCGGCTCGGTGGTGGCGAAGACGAAGACCAGATGCTTCGGCGGCTCCTCCAGCGTCTTCAACAGGGCGTTGAACGCCGAGGTGGAGAGCATGTGGACCTCGTCGATGATATAGAGCTTGTACATCCCGCCGATCGGCGGATACTTCGCGTTATCGCGCAGCTTCCTGATATCCTCCACGGAGTTGTTCGACGCGCCGTCGATCTCCACCACATCCAGCGATCGCCCCTCGGTGATCTCCCGGCAGGAATTGCAGACGCCGCACGGCTCGAAATCCGGGCCGAGATTGGTGCAGTTGAGCGCCTTCGCCAGGATGCGGGCGGTGGTTGTCTTCCCCACGCCGCGAGGCCCGCTGAAGATATACGCGTGATGCAGCCGTCCGCTCTTGATCGCGTTCCTGATCGTCTGCGTCACATGCTCCTGCCCGACAACCGACGCGAACTCGTACGGTCGCCATTTGCGCGCCGTGACCTGGTATTCCTGAGGATCAGCCATGTTCATTCCTAGCGTTAAAAACTCATATCCACCCCCCCTCGAAGGGCCTCGACGCAAGGGCCGGCAACCGATGCCGTCGCATGGTCGGGAAGACTCACTATAGCGGGTCGAACATACGAAGTTTGGCGGCGGGGGCAATGATGGAACCGGCTTCGAAGGCCCCGCTCAATCAGACGGATTATCGATGTTCATTCAGGCGCACGCCGACCGTAACTAACGGATCGGTCCCGTGTCACACTGGCACATCCTATCCCCCAGGTTAATTCCCGAGCTTCGATCGTTCAAACATTTCCTCCCCTTTCCCTCAGTTGCGGCGCTTCTCCGGCGGCATGCCGTCCCGTGAAGAGTTGATGGGAGAGCGATATATCGATCGATCTTCGGATTTCGGGAACGATCCGGCTCTGCGTGGAGCAATGGGGTGATGAGGGGAGGGACCAGTGGTGATGGCGGCAACTTTCCATCCAGACCGGAATATCGACCGAACGAGGTATCCATGAAGAAGCGTTTCACTATCAGTCCCGCGATCGCGCTTGCCGCGCTTATCTGCGCCCACCTCTCCGCGGCCGGGCAGACGCTGCAGAATCCCATTCTGTTCGTCACGCAGGTCCCCACGCCGAACGACAGCGCCGTTGTCGGCTCCACATTCGCCAACCACCGGGGGGAGATGACGGCCGCGCCGCGCGGCGGGGACCTCTGGATACGCTATCCCGACGGAACATCGAAAAACCTGACGCAGACCGCCGGCTACGGCGTGGCATCGGGGCTTCAGGGGGCAAACGCCATCGCGGTGCGGGAGCCGTCGGTTCACTGGAACGGCACCAGGGCGCTCTTCAGCATGGTGATCGGCGGGCCGGCGAGCCAGGGAGCGGCAGCGCAGTATTACTGGCAGATCTATGAGATCACGGGGCTCGGCAAGACGGAGACCCCGGTGATCACAAAGGTCCCCAACCAGCCGGCCAGCTACAACAACGTCAGCCCGATCTACGGAACCGACGAGCGGATCATCTTTACAAGCGACCGGACGCGCACCGGCGAGCGGCATCTCTATCCCGGCCTCGACGAGTACAGACAGGCCCCGACCGTCTCCGGGCTCTGGTCGCTCGATCCCGCCACCGGCGATCTTTTCCAGCTCGATCACGATCCCTCCGGCGCCTTCTCCCCCATCATCGACAGCTACGGCCGGCTTCTCTTCGTCCGCTGGGATCATCTCCAGCGCGATGAGAACGCCGATGATGACGCGGTAGCCAACGGCCACTTCGGCACATTCAACTACTCCGATGAATCCGCGAACGCGCAGGAGCTTTTCGGCGTTCGGAACGAATCGTTCCCGGAGCCGCGCGCGCAACGGACCGATCTGCTGGCCGGCACCAACATGCAGGGGTTCGAGTTCAACATCTTCATCCCGTGGCAGATCAACGAGGATGGGACCGAGGCGGAGACGATCAATCATCTTGGCCGGCATGAGCTTCGCCAGGTGTTCCCGCACTCGATAACCGATGATCCGCAGGTGATGAACTTCAACGCGCCCACGTCGGGACGGACCAACCAGAACTCCATCACCAACATGGTTCAGGTGAAGGAGGACCCGGCGCATCCGGGGCTTTACTACGGCGTTGACGCCACGCAGAGCGGCACGCACGGCGGCGGCGAGCTTATCACCCTCCAGGGGGCTCCCACGCTCGATCCCGACAAGATGACCCTGAGCTATATCACGCCGAAGATCACGGCAAACCCGACTCCCCCCGGCGGAAACCCGAACCCGACGCACACGGGCTTCTTCCGCAACCCGGTGCCGACATCGGATGGAAAGCTGCTGGCGGTCCATTCGGCGGAAACCCACGCGGACAGCAACACGGGGACGCGCGCCAACCCGATCTCCAGATACACCTATCGCCTCAAGACGCTGAAGCTCTCCGGCAACTACTGGGTTCCCGACCAGAACCTGACCGCCGGCATCACCAAGACGCTTACCTACTGGGACCCCAATGTGCTGGTCTCCTTTTCCGGCACGATGTGGGAGCTTGATCCGGTGGAGGTGCGCGCTCAGACAAAGCCGACCCGTCGCGTCCCCCAGCTCGATACGCCGGAGCAATCGGTGTTCAGCGAGGAGGGGGTCGATCCCGTCAAATTCCAGAGCTATCTGCGGAGCAGAAACCTGGCGGTGATCGTCAGCCGGGACGTGACCCATCGCGACGCGGCGGATCATCAGCAGCCGTTTTATCTGAAGATCCCCGGCACCGGCACGCAGTCCGCCGGGGCCAGGGGAAAGATCTACGATATCACCGATCTCAAGCTCTATCAGGGCGATATGATACGCGGCATGGGGAAGACCTCCCCCACCGCGACGCCGACCCCCGGCCGGCGAGTACTGGCCCAGGCGCTGCACGATCCGGCGGCCGTCAACCCGCCCAACCCGAACGGCCCAGGCGGAAGCGTGAAGCTTGGGAACGATGGTTCGATGGCGGCGTTCGTCCCGGCACGGCACGCGATGACCTGGGCATTGACCGATAACGGCGGCAACGCGGTGGTACGGGAGCGCTACTGGCTGACATTCCAGCCGGGAGAGATCAGGACGTGCGCGTCATGCCACGGCACCAACGGCTCCGCCACCGCGCCCATCAACCCGACGCCGATGAACAAGCCGGAGGCGCTGCGCGATCTTGTCCGCTTCTGGAAGACACAGGCGCTCCCGGCCGCGTCCACGCTCGTTTCCCCGGCCAACGATTCGTCGGGCGTGCCGGTGGCCGGCTCGCTTGCATGGAACAGCACGGCGCTGGCGACGGGTTATCGCGTCCAGTTGTCGACATCGATCGACTTCGCCACGAAGCTGCTGGATTCGGGGAACGTGGCCGCCGGGACGATCGCCTTCTCCAAGCTCGCCACCGGGACCAGATACTACTGGCGCGTCCTGGCGGGCAACGACTACGGAACCGGAACCTGGAGCCAGGTCTGGAGCTTTACCACGCTTGTTCCCCCTCCGGCCGCGACCACGCTGATCTCCCCGGCAAACGATTCGTCGGGCGTTGCGCTTGCCTATCGCCTTGTCTGGAACAGCGTGGCCGGCGCCACATCATATCGCGTTCAGATGTCGAAGAACGCCGACTTCAGCACATCGATTCTCGACTCGGCGGGAGTGGCCGGGACGATGCAGACGTTTACCGGGCTGACCGCCAACACGCGCTATTACTGGCGTGTGCGGGGCTCCAACGCCGGCGGGTCCGCCCCGTGGAGCGATTCATGGAGTTTCACGACCGCCAGGGCGCTTACGCCGCCGGCGATGATCGCGCTGATATCCCCCGCCGACAACGCAACGGGGATCGATCAGGCCATCGCGCTTACCTGGACCGCCGATCCGGGAGCAACATCGTACACCATTCAGATCTCCGCATCCGCCGATTTTTCGGCCACGATGGTCGATTCGACGGTGAGCAAGGCCTCGTTTGCGCTTGCCGGGCTGGCAAAGGGAATGCGCTATTACTGGCGCGTGCAGGGGAGCAACGCGGCCGGACCCGGCCCGCGGAGCGCAACCTGGAGCTTCCAGACCCAGATCAACGTTCCACCACCGGCGGCAATCGCTCTTGCCTCCCCCCGGAACAATGCGGCGGGGGTGGGAGTGGCGCCGGCATTGAGCTGGGCCGGCATTTCAGCGGCCACATCGTACAGGGCACAGGTATCGTCAAACTCCGATTTCTCGACGATGACGGTGGATACATCGCTGGCGGGAACCACGCTGGCGGTGACGGGGCTGGAGTATCGCCTGGCCTCCTACTACTGGCGGGTGCGCGGCTCTAACGCGGGAGGAGATGGCCCGTGGAGCGATATCTGGCACTTCAGCACATCCGCTGTCGATGCCGCCGATGAGATCACCGGCGCCGGTTTTGCGTTCGATGTCTATCCGAACCCCGCCACCCCGAACGGATCGGTCCGGCTGCGGTTGCCGGCGGGCGGGAGGATATCGCTGAAGATCTACGATGCCCTCGGCAACGAGGTGATGACCATCGTCGATGGCATGATGACGGCGGGAGATCATCTCTTTACGATCGGAGATCTTCCGGGCGGCGCCTATTTCTGCCGTCTCCATGCCGGAGAGCGGACGAACACGATCGCGCTTCAGGTAATCCGGTAGCCGTCGGGGAACAATCCCGCGCTGCCGGAAACCAGGATCAGCAACAACGCCCGACGGGAATTTCATCGGAAATCCCGCCGGGCGTTCTCTGTCGGGGCATTATCGATATCGACCGCACGGCGCAGCGACCATCACAACGGATAGTGAAACCCCACCCCGATCCGCAGCCCCAGCGGCAGCCAGCGGGCCTCCGCCGCTATCGATGTCAACGGGATCACCAGCTCCAGTTGTGGAACGATGGCGGGGGAATCCATCACCCCGCTCCCCAGATTGATGCGCGCGCCCCCCCCCAGCAGGAGCGCGGCGTAGAACGTTCTGGTAACGGTGAAATGGCGGGTGACATCCGGTTTGAGCGTGATCGTGTCGGCGCCCGGCCCCGTCGGCGTCAACTCGGAGTTGAGCACGGCCGCGTTGATATGCCCGAGCGATATGCCGAGCGACATCATCGGGCTGGCCCGGCTTCCCATCGACGCCAGATCGAACAGCAGCGCAGGCTCGGCCGCCACGATATCGATCGTGGAGCTGACGGTCTGGCGCACCGGAACATTCTCATCTCCCCCGGCGCGCGGATACTCTCCGGCGATTTGAGAGGCGCCGGCGATGCGATTGTAGAGAAATCGAATCTGGAACGTGGTGATTTTCCGGTAGAGGCGCGCGGTATCGCCGGAATCCGCCCCGGCCGGAGGTCTGGTGATAAAGAGGTTCGGCAGAAGGCGGGAATAGACGATGCCAGCAGCGCCGGAGATGCCCGCGGGGCTGTTCACCGGCGCGATCCCTCCGGGGGGAAACGGCAGCACCTTCCCCTCGATCAACTGAAGCCCGGCGTTGGCGCCGGCATAGATTCCAATCCGATCCACGCCGGCCAGAGCCGATTCCCCTGGCGCGCCTGAATCGTCGTCGGAGGTCTGAGCGTGGAGGCAGGACGCGGGAATCAGCGCGATGAGAAGGAGGATGGCGGACGTTGTTGAGCAATTCATTGGGATATCGATTGGTTCCAGGCCCGGAACCACCGGCGGACCCGGGCGATCGGCAGGATCGTGTGGTTCGCGTCGAAACTCACCCCTGATTCACCAGCCGATCAAGACATTTCGATGATATCCCCTCCGAATTGCCCTCATCACGACGGCAACGAAAAGGCCGGATGATGCTCTCTTTGCATCATCCGGCCGGTATGAAATCCTCGACGGCGCATGCCGTTTCGCGCCCCTGTCAGCCGTTTCCGGGGCCGTGCTTCTCCAGCAGCGCCACAACCGCCTTCTCCCCCTTCTCGCGCGCGATCGCCAGCGCGGTGCGCCCGTCGTCCGTCTCGGCGGTGACATCAACCCCGCGTTCCAGAAGGACGCCGACGATATCCGCCATGCCGTTGGCGGCTGCATAATGAAGGGGCGTATAGCCGGCGCCCGACTGCTTCTCGGAGGGATCGGCCCCTTTCCGGAGGAGGAGCATGGCAAGACGGCTGTTGCGGTTGGCAAGCGCCGAATGGAGCGGCGTCACCCCGAGGGAATTGCGGGAGATGGCGTTGACATCGGCGCCGCGCGCGATCAACATCTCCGCCACGGCATTCCGGTTGAAATAGACGGCGAGGTGGAGCGGCGTCCATCCGTCGTGCGAAATGCCGGCGACCGCCTCCGGCGTATCGGCGAGAAGGCTCTCCACCTGATCCTTCAACCCCGCCGCCGCCGCCTCGTGAATCGTCAGCGTGGGGGCACTGGCAAGAATAATCTCGGCAATCCTCTCCTGGCCGTGATACAGCGCCGTCAGCAGCGCCGATATCCCATCCGGCCCGGTTGCATCGGCAAGAAAGATGTCGATTTCGATCAGGCTCTTCACCTGCTCCACATCGCCGGCCTTGATCGCCTCGATGATCTTCTGTTCGTTGTTCATAGACATGTCGGAATTGCACGGACTGGCCCGGGCGCCCCCCGATATCCCAGGAGGACGGCAGTTGCCGTATTGCAAGAAATAGAGATGGACCGGGTGGCGCAAATATATGCTTCCGATGCTCAGGAAGGGAATTGAAGAGATGACAGGTGGTGACACGCCCCGGGCTGGAAAAGCGGGCTGAAGCGATGTGATGGATGAATAACTGATCCGATCCCGTCCGTATGGCGTACCTGCGGCGCTTCACCGGAATACCGCGACGCCACGTCCCCGGGTTGAGCGCTCTGGACGCTCTATCCCTGCATTCCGCCGGCGCAACGTTCCGCGCGTTGTCGACAGGCGCGTTGAACATCACCCCTGGTTGAAAGCCGCCCGGCGATATCCTTCCACAGTATCGCCGGCCCGCCCGAGGACGTGGCAGCCGCCAGTTCCGCCCGCCGGAACAACCGGCGCCGATGCCGCATCGAAAAAAATGCCCGGGAGGAGAGCCGCCACGCCATCATGTCACTGATGACCCGACGCCTGCATTGAGCCCTCCTTCCGGGCCTGAAGCCGAGGGCCGACGTTCCACGGGGTGAATGGAATCGTCGGGTTTATTGAACAGATCGGCAGGTAATTACGCGGATACACTTTACGGTGGCTTAACGCGCGGGGCGATGCCCCGCGCATCAGGGATTGCGCCCCTCCGGGGCTTGGGGAAGAGAAAGCAGGGGTTTTCAAGATCCAACGGGACGGTGTAGCTCGTGCATGGAGTGCAGCCTCATGCACAAGGCACCGCGCACAGGCTATGGCGCTCCGCCGGAACTTGAGGAAGAGAAGACAGGATATTTCCAGCCCCAACAGGGCCGCGTAGTTCGTGCATGGAGTGCAGCCTCATGCACAAGGCACCGCGCACAGGCTAGTGCGCTCAGCCGGAACTTGAGGAAGAGAAGACGGGATATTTCCAGCCCCAACGGGGCGGCGTAGTTCGTGCATGGAGTGCAGCCTCATGCACAAGACACCGCGCACAAGCTAGTGCGCTCCACCGGGGCTTGGGGAAGAGAAAGCAGGGGTTTTCCAGATCCAACGGGGCCGCGTAGTTCGTGCATGGAGTGCAGCCTCATGCACAAGGCACCGCGCACAGGCTATTGCGCTCCGCCGGGGCTTGAGGAAGAAAAGACAGGATATTTCCAGCCCCAACGGAGCGGCGTAATTCGTGCATGGGGGGTGGCCCCTCATGCACAAGGCACCGCGCACAGGCTATTGCGCTCCGTCGGGGCTTGGGGAAGAAAAGACAGGATATTTCCAGATCCAACGGGGCCGCGTAGCTCGTGCATGGGGTGCAGCCCATGCACAAGACCCCACACCAGAGATTGCGCCCCGCCGGAACTTGAGGAAGAGAAGACAGGATATTTCCAGCCCCAACGGGGCGTCATAGCTTCTGCGCGGGGCAGCGCCCCGCGCACAAGGCCCCCACACCAGAGATTGCGCCCCGCCGGGGCTTGAGAAGACAGGATTTCCCCCGCCTCCCCAGGCAACGGGCGTCATGGCTTCTGCCCCATGAGCATTGTTCAACAGTCTGTTGACGCGCGATGGTGATAACGAACACTGCAATCAAACAGCCGGCACCCCGGCAAACCGCCTGAGCCGCTCCGGCGGCTCCAGCCCCAGTTCCGACCGGAACAGCGACGTACACTCCTCCAGCACCTTCAACGATTCCCCCGTCCTCCCACGATCGCGCAGGCCCAGCAGAAGGATTTCGTAGGCCCGCTCGCTGGTGTTGTCGTGCCGGAGGGCGCGGCGGGCAAGCTCGATCGCCAGGTCCGATGCCCCGTTTCTGAGATGCTCGCCGGCCAGATATTCCACCGCCTCCAGAAAGCCATCCTTCAATAACTCCCGTTCGGAATCGGTCCATTCCTCGTAATAATCCTCCTTCAGAAAGTCGTCGACGTAGAGGTCCATCGCCGCTCCGTAGAGCCGGCAGCGTTCCCCGGCGGTCACGCCCCGTCGCGCCGCGACGATCAGCTCCTTGAACCTGAGAAAATCGATCGACGCGTGCTCCCCCAGATCGAGCATGTAGGCTCTGTCCAGGCTTACGAGGGCCGACGTGGTGGAATGTGGGCTGCGTCCCGGTTCCAGGGCCTTTCTGATATGGGAAACGGCGTTCATCACCAGCATCTCCATGTTCCGGTCGTTGGTCCCGCGCCAGAGCTTGTCGACAATCTCATCGATCGTCAACGCGCGACGGTGGTGAACAAGCAGCAGCTTGAAGAGATCGCGCGCGCGCTTCCGGTTCCAATCCCCTTTCGACAGGCGCCGCCCACCGACCACCACGCGGAACTCGCCGAAGGTGATCACCTCGATCGTGGCCGGCGAATCCTCGGGCGCTTCCGACCGGGACATGGGCAGCGAGGCGCCCTGGACGGGAAACTCATCGCGACGGGGGGCGGAGAGATCGGCCTTGACACTTTTGCGGACCACATCGTTGATCGTGGTGAGATCCTCATCGCTCAGCCCCAGCAGTTCCCCCTGCCGCCTGACGGTGTTCCGTTCGAAGTTGTGGAGCAGTTCCCCCACCCGCCTGGTGGTATCGTTGTTGAAGCTCTGCCGCACGACCTCCTGATATGCCCGCCGGTACTTCGAGCTTTTCGCATGCTCTCCATGCGCGGCGCAGATCTCCGCGAGATGGCAGAGAGTCTGGGCAATCAGATCCCTGTTTCCCATCTCCCCGGCGATGGTCCTGGCCCGTTTCAGCGCTTCGATGGCGAGAGTGTATCGCAGAAGATTATGATGAAGCATCGCCATGCTGACCAGCGCGTTCGCCTCCCCCTGACGATCGCCGATCGATTCGGCCAGGGCAAGCGCGCGACCGTAGAAATCGGCGGCGCGATCGGTATCCCCGATATTGAAGAAGACGCTCCCGATGCTGTGGAGCACGCCCCGCTCCCCATACCGCTCGCCGCTTGCCTCATGGATTCTGAGCGCCTTGTAGAAGTGCATCAGCGCCCGCGGCATATCGCCAAGCCCCTCGTAGAAACGCCCGATATGCGTGAGCGAAAAAGCCTCCCCCGGCGTGTCGCCGATCTCCCGCGATATCCTCAGGCTCCTCAGAAAATAGTCGAGAACGTTCGTCATGTCGCCAAGCGCGTCGTAGATCTGGCCGATGTTGTTCAGCGCAACCGACTCCCCTTCGCGGTCGCCGATGCGCTCGGTGATCTCGAGGCTGCCGAGCATCGCTTCCAGGGCGCTGGCGTAATCGCCGAGGTTCAGATAGATCAGGCCGAGGTTGTTGAGCGATATCCCCATCCCCCACAAATCCTGGAGCTTCTCCTTCCAGCGGAGGCTTACCAGCTCATACCGGAGCGCCGATGCGTTATCGCCGTGGCGTTCATGGATGATGGCGATGTTGCCGTTGGCGTAGGCCAGCAGTTGCGGATGGTCGATCTCCTCACCGATCCCGAGGGCATTACGATAGCACTCCAGCGCCTCGGTATAGCGACCCAGCCGCTCGTAGGTGTTTCCCAGGCCGGTCAGCGCAAACGCCTCCTCCTCGCGCCTCCCCGACTCCGTGGCGCACCGCAGAGCGTTCCCGTGCTGCTCCAGCGCCAGCCCGAAATCGCCGGCCATCCGATTGATATTTCCCAGCCCGTTCAGCGCAAGCGACTGAACGCGCCCATCGCCGATCTCCCGGCCGATTGCCAGCGCCTGATCGAAGCAGCAGCGCGCCTCGGCCAGCTCCGCCCGCCGCCTGTGGACGATGCCGGCGGCCACCAGCGCCATCGACTCACCGGAGCGATGGCCGAGTGCGCGGAACAGATCGAGCGCGCATGTGGCGTGCAGGAGGCTGGAGGAAAAATCGGCAAGCGAGTGATTGGCCTGGGAGATGATAAGATGCGCCCGCGCCGATTCCGCAGCGTCCCCGCCGGCGACGGCCAGCACCTCCATGGCAAGCCCCAGCGCCCCTCGCGGGGAACAGCCCAGCATCCCGTTCGCCTCATCGTTCAACTCGCCGGCAGTCCGCGGCGGGCCAACCGTCAGCAGGGAAACATCATTCAGAGCTATTTCATTCATCTTACCTCTGTCATCATATTCTCATCGACGGAACATGGCCCGGCGCAATTCCGAACCGGGGCATGAAGAAAAACACCCGCCGATCGGTTTTATCTCACCCTCGCTGCCTGAAATATCGATAGGTGCCGCATTCCCTGATGATATCGCGGTAAAACCGGGTGTCCCGATATGCCGACTTCAATTTCCTGTAGCCGGTCCTGTCCTGATTATCCGAACCGCGCCGCTCCTGAAGGGAGGTCATCGGGGCTTTCCGGCAGATGTCGATCAGATACCAGCACTCCGCCGCAAGCTCCCTGTTGCGCGTTGCCGCGATTGCCCGCTCGTAATACCGCCGCGCCAGCTCCCGAGGCCCATACTCGCGCAGAAACCGCGACTCCGCATCGTGCATCCGCCGGGCGACGGCGGGGATATTGAAGGGATACTCGTTGGCTCCATAATAGTAGTTCAGGCTGAAGGTGAGATCCCCCTGCCAGATATTCCCCGCGTACCCCCACAACGGCGTGTTGAAGAACCCGTTGGCAATCCGCATGTAACAGGAATCGGCCCGTTCGGGATGTTCGCCGGCCTCCTTCTCCAGCCCGGAAAGCATCCGGGTGAAGGTGAGCTTGTTGAAGGTATCGGGCATCGCCTGGTACTGGCGTTCATCGGCGCGCCAGCGGCCGCGCGCGAAATCGCTCTGAAAGCGGAGGTAGAGCGGGGAGGTGGAATCGGGAGCGCTCCAGTAGGAATCGGGGATGGCCTGGAACGCCCCGAGCGCCTCATCGATCCTTCCGTCGCGGAGGAGGCGGGTGCCGCGCAGATCGAGCAGATCGTTGCGATCAAGGCTGGACCGCCGGACCAGCATGGTGTCGATCGGGGAACCGCCGGGGGTCGTGATGATCCCCTCCAGGCGACTGAGATCATCGTGCGTCGCGTAAAAATCGAGCAGGACGTTGCGGGAGACGGCGTCGCCGGCGGCGTCCATCGCAAGGATGGCGCGCGGCACGTCATCCTGGGCCAGATAGCGTTGCGCCAGGGCGGTCATCGCCTTCTGATACTTGGAGGAATACCGCCGCATCTCCTTCACCCGGAGCCATTCCAGCTCGACCGGAAAATCGGTCCGGAGCGTCTCATCGATCGACCCGCCCTTTTTCAGACGGACCAGAAAGCGGAGCAGCCGGGCCTGATGGACGATATCGGAGCTTCCCGCCCCCAGACGCAACGCTTCCTGAAGATTGACATCGGATGAATCGAAGCGCGAATCCATGAGGTCGAGATATCCGGCGGCCAGATGCCAGAGCGCCGGCTCGTGGACCCCGCCTCCGGTGGCGCCGTCCATGATAAACCGCCGGAGCGCCGCGAGATATTCCGGCCCCGTCTCCGGATGCTCCATTTCCCGCTCGCTTATCGGGACGTTATGCTCCATGGCGAACGCCAGCCCCTCCTTTCGCCCCATCAGCGCCGGTCTGGTCGCCTCAAGCCTGTAGATATTCTCCTCGACGGCATGAACCTGCCGCATCATCATCACCTCCAGCCTGGGGGATCGTGGCTCATACCGGCGCATCTCCCTGAGCGATTCCAGGCCAAGCCGGGCGCCGGCCAGCCCCTCCATCATCGCGATGGTCGCCCGCTCGTGGTCGTTCCGTGTCAGCGCATAAAGGCTATCGCGCGTTCCCGGACCGGGATATTCGAAATCCAGCAGCGTCAGGCTGCGGCAATCGTCGCAGCTGTCGAAGACGCGGGAGAAGAGATAGAGCCCTTCCGGGACGCGGCCAAGCTGCTTGAGCGCCCCCGCCTTCAGGGCCAGCGCGCGATAGCGGATCAGGCTTCGGAACCGGCTCGGCGCCACAAGCCGGTCGTGCAGATCGATCGCCTCCTGAAGCCAGCCGCCATAATGCGCCATCCGCACCGCCTGAAACGCATACCGGAGCTTCAGAAACTCCGACGCGGCATGGTCGTGCCCGGCTGTTCCGGCCGCAATCAGCTCGCGCATCGCGGCGGTATCCCGGACCCGCGGCTCCCAGCCATCCCCCACGGCGGCATACTGCTCGCAATGCTTCGCATAGAGGATATAGCCGAGCGAAGTGGTATCGCGACGCGCCACGAGAAGGCGAATCAGCCCGTTCCCCGCGATGGAATCGGGAACCGCCATCCCCTTTTCCCGGCGATCGCCCCGCGCACCGAATCGAGCATTCCCGGATCGTACCCGTAGATCACTCTGTAGATATCGCTGTCCGGCACCGCTTTTCCGAAATAGGCCGACCACTCGCCGATATTATCATCGCTCTCCTCGTATTTATGGTACGACCATTTATCGATATCGAGCGATGCGCCATAGGCACGATAGATGCTATCGGTGAGGATATCGGAATCGAAGTAGGAGATGGTGTATTTATCGTAGTCCGGGGACGGGCCACAACTGTAGCTCCCGTACGGATGATGAAGCCACGCGAATATCCCCAGAATTATTGCCACGAGGAATCGAAGAAATCTCATGTTCATTGTTGTATCGCTCTGATAGATAGTGTCCGGAATTATCAACATCCTGTCTGTTCAGTGAAATACACCAAACAGATTCTCAAGTTCGTGATCGCGATAATTGCCCGTGATCCTGGGATCGTAATGGAACAGGGCAATGTTCATTGAATCGCGATCGATCTTTTCCCGGAGAGCCCGCGCAATCTCCATGCATTCCGGCATAGTTACCTCCTCGGTTCTGATAATATCCCCCGTCTTCAATTGCTCGCTGTTGACAATATTTTCACGCCTGGCCCTGAAATGCGTGGCATCGATTTTCTCATAGGCCGAATTCGTATCAAGATCGCGCGCACGGAGATTATTCAGGAGAACCAGAAACGATCCATAGCGGAAGGCAACGCCCCACGAAAAAACCGGGAGCGCCACATCGAGTCGCAGAGGGTAATGATCGATATCGGAGATATATTTCCCCACTTCCCCGCCATTGAATATCGAATTATCAATCGACATATCGGTTGGCGGGCCGATATTATATGCCATCAGCATTCCCCGTGAAACCGGCGGAACTCCCTGCGCGCGATAATATCTGATCTGATGCAGCCGGATGGTCGCCGATACCGTCCAGCCCCGCATATATCCCGGCAACTTCCCTTTTTCATCCGGATTGAGCGCGCGGAGAATCCTGAAATACGTCTCGCGCGTCGTGGTATTCCAGTCACAATCGATCTGTATCTCATGCACCGGTATCCCGGCCGCCGACGCCATTGTGTTGATATGCGCGGCGATCTTCATCGCCAGCTCGTCGGCATCATGCGGCGTAAGGCCCCGAATGGCCCGCTCGGCGATAAACACCGTCGGCACGATCTCGATTCCCGCTGGGATGTTCGACATAAACCGGATATCCCCCTTCGGCGCGGGCCCCAGATCGACATCGAAGAATCTCACGTAGAGCCGTTCCACCTCAAGCTCCCTCAGACGAACCGAATCGGCCGCGGAGAGGACGAAGGTGGAGCGCCAGTAATAGAAGGAATTGCGGGTGTGAGCGGGCGTTCCACGGCCGCAGCCCAGCGTGGGCGCGAGAAGCATGAGAGCGAACAGGCAAAGGCGCCCGCCGTGAAGTTGAAGCATAATCAATGGCGTGTATCCCGCCGGAATAAGAGGTCGAGGAGAGTATCGCTGAGCTGCTCCGTCATCCATGTTCGGGCAGTGAACCACGGATCGGGCCGGAAATCGAGCTGAGCCGATGGTGGAACTTATGGAGAAGTGGGAAGACAATGGGAGAGGCAAAGGGGTAATGTACGAAGGTTCGAGCCGGCGGGGCGGATGGGCTATCATGCGTCGGGCGTCGGTTATCCGGCGTTCCCCGCACCCGACGGGATTTGACAGCCGCAAGCGATCCGCCCCGCATGCATCGAGCGCGAGGAGATGAGGTGTGTGGCGGGCAGGTGAAATATTGAACGGAAAATACTCCGATTATTCGCCGATTATTATTCTGATTCATGATAATGATGAGTCCGGCCTGATATCGCCATAATGATGAATCCGCCGATATCCGAATAACATTTTATCCGATAATGATTTATTCCACGCAATCCTTTTCTGGAACCAATTCGTAGATATATCCGTGGGGCTCCTGTCAAGGGGCATAAACACTGAACATGCGCGATTTGAGCGGGCTTGTAGCCATAATGAATATAATCGTGAAGCTGTGTCCGGTATCAGCCCGGAAACATGCGGGGCATTTGCGATAATGGTTCTTACCGGCGGGGCTTTCTCCCCGGATCTCCTGCTCCGGCATTTGCTCAACTCGCATTCGATAATAAGCAAGAAGGAGATAGAACGATGTCCAATATTCTGAAAGCAAGCGAGCGTCAGCTCGAAGTGCTGGAGAAGGTATCGAACAGCGGAGATCGGCGCTCGTTCCTGAAAATCGCGGGGATGAGCATAGCGATGCTTTCGATTGTCGGTTGCAGCGACACGATCACATCCCCCACGACCACCGGGGCGACCCTCACGAACGATGATATAGGCATCCTGAACTATGCCTATGCTCTCGAACAGCTCGAGGCGGCGTTCTACACGCAGGTTGTCAGCTCGTTCCCCTCGGCATTTTCCGCGGATGACCGGGCCGTGTTCACCGATATCCGCGACCATGAGATCTCGCACCGCGATTTCTTCAAGGCCGCGCTCAGCACAAGCGCCATCGGTTCGCTGGAGCCAAATTTCACCTCGATCGATTTTACCAGCAGGGACGCCGTCCTCGCGGCCGCAAAGACGTTCGAGGATCTGGGTGTGTCCGCTTACAATGGCGCCGGCAAGCTGCTGACGGATGTCAAGTATCTTGCTGTCGCTGGCGAGATCGTCTCGGTGGAGGCGCGTCATGCAGCGGTGATCAGGGATCTTATCAGCCCGAAGACGGCAGCGTTCTCGGATGATATGATCACGCCGGGGGGCCTCGATCTGGCGAGGAAGCCGAGCGAGGTTCTGGCTGCCGCAGGTGCCTATATCAAGACAACAATCACGAGCAAACTACCCTAAGGAGGTCGAGCGATGGAAACCAAGAAATCGATGTTCGATGAGCTCGATCCGGAAATTGTCAATCGGGTCGTTTCGCGCCGTGACGCGCTGTTCACCGCCGGAAAAGTGGGCATCGGCCTGGCGCTGGTGTCCGTGCCGGTGACATTCGGCCTTCTTTCAACGAAGGCGTTTGCGAAGAGCTCGACGCCGACGGACGTCATTGAGGTGCTGAACTATGCGCTCAAGCTGGAATACCTGGAGAACAGGTTCTATGCGACTGCGACCACATCCTCGGGATTGATCCCCGGCTCCGACTCGGCGGTGTTCGCGCAGATTGCCAAGCATGAGGCGGCGCACGTGGCCCTGCTGAAGGGAGCGATCACACAGCTCGGCGGCACGCCGATCGCCGAACCCACGTTCAACTACACCAAGAACTTCCCCGACGTCTTCACGAACTACCAGACCTTCCTGGCGGTATCGCAGGGATTCGAGGATACGGGCGTGCGGGCGTACAAGGGTCGCGCGGCCGATCTGTTTGCCAACAACAAGGATGTCCTCCAGACTGCTCTCCAGATCCATTCGGTGGAGGCACGCCACGCCGCAGTGGTGCGCCGTCTCCGCGGGCAGAAGGGGTGGATCAGCGGCAACGACCGTGGCGGGCTTCCCGCGGCCGCACAGCCGATCTACAATGGCGAGGAAATCATGACACATCTGGGGATCACCGTTACCAGCAGCGAGGCTTACGACGAGCCGCTGACCCCGACTGAGGTGAACGCGATCGTTTCCCTGTTCGAGTAGAGAAAACCGGACCTCCTGGCATCAGCAGTAAGCTGATGCAAAAGCCCGTCGCCTTTATCAGCGACGGGCTTTTTTCATATTCATATTCGACGGGATTTTCACCGGGAGAAAAAGCTCACATACACGGGATTATAATAATTCCGCATGGTCGTTAAAGCATTTAACATTCCTGGCAGGACGGGTATTGACCCGCTCAACAGGGCCTTTGCAGAGGATAGTGCAGGGCTTTTATTCGATGAAATTCATGGATCGAATGCTCGATCCATCGTCATCCAGACCACGCGGGAATATCTGTAGATAATGGGAACAAAAGGGAGAAACGCCACGCAGCCAAGCGCAAAAATGGTGATATCGTGCCAGGCCGGGAAGATGGCATACAGGGCCGCCAGCAATCCTCCCAGCACCACGCTGGCAAGGGCATAGCTGATATACATCGCGCCGATAAAGTATCCCGGCTCGCGTTCGAATCTCATACCACAGACCGGGCACTTTACATTGGTGGCAAAAACGCCTTTATACACATGCCCGTGATGACAGCGAGGGCATCGCAGATGTAGAACCGACCAGGCGGTTCCGTGCGCGGAGGGTTTCATATTCGATGAGACTGTGTTCATGTTCCGCCCTTCAATGTTGCTCGCGTCAATGTAGCATATTATCGGCCCACTGTTCCCGATGCCATTGCCCAACCATGTTCTCAGCATTTTTTCTGCCCTTAATGACGAATCGAAGGCAGGATACGTGCGGGTTGCCGATGGTCCATCGTCGCATGTCGGGCGCTCCCTTGCAGGGGTTCCCCGGAACACATGGAATATCCCCCGCGCTTTTATTTGGAAGCCATCGCGCTCGTAAGCATATTCGCACTCTATTCCGGGTTCCTTTCAGGATATCGACCCGCATCGCGGCCATAATCCCGGCCATGCTGCCCATTGTCGTCGCATTGCGCTGCCGATGGATATTGGCAAGGAGATGACCCTGTAATCCCGCGTTGCGGCTCATCGCATCCGGAGCTCTTCATTTATCGTTCGAGGTACTTCATGAGGCGAATATTTTTCATCCTGACGCTCGCGTTTCTCGTCTGTGGCTTTCAGGGACTTCACGCACAGATCTCCGGCCTGGCCATCGGACCGAAGGCAGGCATCTATCTCAGCGCGGGCAAGCTGATGCTGGGGGCGATCGGTGAGATTCCCATTACCCGCGATATCGATTTCGAGCCGGGGGTCGAGACGGTCCTTGGGATACCGAGCACGACGTTGATCGACATTGACGGAAATATTCGCTATTCGTTCACGCTTCCGGGCGAGACCATTCGTCCTTTCGCGCTGCTCGGCTTTGGCATTCAGCTCCAGACATATGCAACCACCACGCAGTCCGGCTCGAACACGAACACCGGCTTTCGTCTGAATCTGGGGGGTGGGCTGGTATTCAACAGTCGCTCGCTGATCCAGTACTGGGCGGGGTTGAAGCTCTATCTTCTCGAAGGGAATGATGCCGCGTTGCAGGGTGGGGTGCTCTTCTATCTGTAGGGGGCCGGGGTATTTCCTGATCGGTTGAAAACTCGAAAGGGTCGCGATAAATATCGCGGCCCTTTTTATATGATCTCCCGTCGTGGCATTCCGCGGTTGCATGGTGAAGCGATAACCGACGGATGATCACGCCGCCGATCAGAAGATGGATGCGGACTGCATGACTACCATCAGACAACCCCATGAGGGGTATTGCCGATTGCAGGCATTGGATGATATATCCCATCCTGCCGCCTTCATGCAGTTTCAGCTACCGGGTAACGAGCGGATAGTAAGCAACATGGCACGATACCCTTCTCCTCGATTGCCGGTTATCCGAATTGCAGGCCCTGAGGTATATCGGAAAGGAATCGGAGGATCAAGAGCGGAACACCGGAAAGAGGAAGGCACTCATGGAGGTAGTTGACACAAAGTCCACACTGACGGGATCTCATCCCTCGCTTACGAAAGGGAATAGAGCAAAGGGGTATCCAGCAACCAGCGCCGTGGCAGCGCATCAGCAACGAGGAAACTGTCCCCGAGGATCAGGAAACGGACTGAATCCGGGGAACGAATTCCCTGAAAAACGACAAGCCCCTCGGGAAGAATCCCAAGGGGCTGTCTGATCAAAATCTTGGCGGCGTCCTACTCTGCCATACCGTCACCAGTATAGTACCATCGGCGCTACGGGGCTTAACTGCTCTGTTCGGGATGGGAAGAGGTGTTTCCCCCGCGCTATAGCCACCAAAAACTTTCAGGTTAAATGTCAAGTGAAGCAATTAGATCACGAGACTGCTACTATTACGTAAGCATCACCCAGTCATGTTGACGCGCACTGAGGCGCATTATCTATCCGGAAAAATCCATGATGAATAAAAAATACAGGAAAAGTCTCACGGCTTATTAGTACTCCTTGACTCCACATGTCACCATGCTTCCATCGAGAGCCTATCAACCTAGTCATCTCCTAGGAGCCTTAAGTTCTGCTTGCGCAGATAGGGAAACCTTATCTTGGGGTAGGCTTCGTGCTTAGATGCGTTCAGCGCTTATCCTTTCTGGACGTAGCTACCCAGCCATGCCACTGGCGTGACAACTGGTTCACTATAGGTCCAGTCACTCCGGTCCTCTCGTACTAAGAGCGACACCCCTCAAGTTTCCTGCGCCCGCATAGGATAGGGACCGAACTGTCTCACGACGTTCTGAACCCAGCTCACGTACCGCTTTAATTGGCGAACAGCCAAACCCTTGGGACCTTCTCCAGCCCCAGGATGCGATGAGCCGACATCGAGGTGCCAAACCTTCCCGTCGATATGAACTCTTGGGGAAGATCAGCCTGTTATCCCTAGCGTACCTTTTATCCTTTGAGCGACGGCCCTTCCACTCGGAACCGTCGGATCACTAACCCCTGCTTTCGCATCTGCTCGACCCGTCAGTCTCGCAGTTAAGCTCTCTTGTGCGTTTACACTCGACGTACGATTACCGACCGTACTGAGAGAACCTTTGGGAGCCTCCGTTACTTTTTAGGAGGCGACCGCCCCAGTCAAACTACCCACCTGACACTGTCCCCCGCGATCCACTCGCGTTGGTTAGACTCCAAGTAATCCAAGGGTGGTATTTCACCGTTGGCTCCACGACGGCTAGCGCCGCCGCTTCACAGCCTCCCACCTATCCTACACATGACTTACCCGAAGCCAATGCCAAGCTGCAGTAAAGGTGCATAGGGTCTTTCCGTCCATATGCGGGTAACCGGCGTCTTCACCGGTACCACAATTTCACCGAGCCCGTGGTCGAGACAGTGCCCAAATCGTTACACCATTCGTGCAGGTCGGAACTTACCCGACAAGGAATTTCGCTACCTTAGGACCGTTATAGTTACGGCCGCCGTTTACCGGGGCTTCGGTCGAAAGCTTCGCCTTACGGCTAACCCCCTTCCTTAACCTTCCGGCACCGGGCAGGTGTCACACAATATACTGCGTCTTACGACTTTGCATTGTGCTGTGTTTTTGTTAAACAGTCGCTTGGGCCATTTCACTGCGGCCTGGCTTGCACCAGGCGCCTCTTATCCCGAAGTTACGAGGCTAATTTGCCGAGTTCCTTAACCACGGCTCACTCGCGCGCCTGAGTATATTCAACCCGTCTACCTGTGTCGGTTTGCGGTACGGTCACCGAAGTAATACATAGAGCTTTTCTTGGCACCGGCTTCGCCCGTACGAATAGCCAATAATCGTACGAACCACGCCAATGCGTCCCTCTACTTAACACTTTTGGTGGCTCTGGAATATTCAGCCCGAAGGCTTTGGACCAGATTCCCATCACCTACGCCTTTCGGCCTCAGCTTAGGGGCCGGCTAACCCTATGTCGACGAACGTTGCATAGGAAACCTTAGACTTTCGGCGACAAAGATTCTCACTTTGTTTATCGTTACTTATGCCAACATTTGCGTTTCTGTATGCTCCACTGCAAGTCACCTTGCAGCTTCACTGCGGACAGAATGCTCCCCTACCGCTCAGCTAAAAGCTGAACCCGCGTCTTCGGTATGATGCTTAGTCCCGGTTATTATCGACGCTACGTCACTTGACCAGTGAGCTATTACGCACTCTTTAAATGAATGGCTGCTTCTAAGCCAACATCCTGGTTGTCTCAGTATCGTAACATCCTTTCTCTGTTAGCATCAATTTGGGGACCTTAGACGGCGATCTGGATTGTTCTCCTCTCGGCAACGAAGCTTATCCCTCGCTGCCTCACTCCCGACAAACATCATGTAGCCATTCGGAGTTTGTCTGGGTTCGGTACCCTTGTGAGGGCCCTAGCCCAATCAGTGCTCTACCTGCTACTGACTATAATCGAGGCTGTTCCTAAAAACATTTCGGGGAGTACGAGCTATCTCCGAGTTTGATTGGTCTTTCGCTCCTAACCTCAGCTCATCCGAACGTTTTTCAACACATACCGGTTCGGGCCTCCAGTTGGTGTTACCCAACCTTCACCCTGGCCAAGGCTAGATCACACGGTTTCGCGTCTGCCGCCCGCGACTGAACGCCCTGTTCAGACTCGCTTTCGCTACGGCTCCGGTGCTGAACACCTTAGCCTTGCCACGGACGAGCAACTCGTTGGCTCATTAAGCAAAAGGCACGCTGTCACTCCCTAACAGAATAAATTCCGCTAGTTTGCTCCAACCGTTTGTAAGCATACGGTTTCAGGTCTATTTCACTCCCTTGCAAAGGGTGCTTTTCACCTTTCCCTCACGGTACTAGTTCACTATCGGTCACGAGTGAGTATTTAGCCTTACCAGATGGTTCTGGCAGATTCCCACAGAATTCCTCTTACTCCGTGGTACTCAGGAAATCCCACACGCCGTTCAAGATTTCGCCTACGGGACTGTCACCCGCTATGGTCGATTTTTCCAAAATCGTTCGACTATCTCTTACGGTCGCTACATGGGTCCTACAACCCCAGCGAACAAAAGCGCGCTGGTTTGGGCTGTTCCCGTTTCGCTCGCCGCTACTCAGGGAATCACTATTGTTTTCTCTTCCTCCGGGTACTTAGATGTTTCAGTTCCCCGGGTTAGCTCCCTTTCGGGTGACTGGACATGACTCCAGCCGGGTTGCCCCATTCGGAAATCCGCGGATCAAAGTCTGTTTCGACTACCCGCGGCTTATCGCAGATTCCTACGTCCTTCATCGCCTACTCGTGCCAAGGCATCCACCGTATGCCCTTTGTAACTTTACCAAGTCTTTATTAATCACAGATATGACTCTTGACCCTGTCTGATTGCTCAGACAGCTAAAGAGTCTTCCGGGCAGATGACGCTTCTCAGGTGCGTCAACATGACTCGGTGATACTATATCGTAATAGTATCCTCTTTACATTGCAATCTTGCATGATCTAATTTTTTCTTTCGCTACCGACAACCGCTGTACATCTGCACTGCTGATCGTTTTCGCGAACACTTCACTTGTCAAAGAACTCTGAGTGGATCCTAACGGGATCGAACCGTTGACCTCCTGAATGCAAATCAGGCGCTCTCCCAGCTGAGCTAAGGACCCTCGGGCTGCGGGTCGTTCTTGTACGACCTCGCTCATTCTGGCCGCAGCTATCCAAACGCTGTGGGCCTGAGTGGATTTGAACCACTGACCTTCCGCTTATCAGACGGACGCTCTAACCAGCTGAGCTACAAGCCCGAGGAATATGATATGTCAAAATATCAACAATCGAGTTGGAAGATAGAGAGTACCGATACCGGCAAACGATCACCTGAAGGTGACGCGGAGAGCCGGATATTGCACATCAACAAGCAGCTAAGGTTCTCGCTTTCGAAACCTTGCTGAGAGTGTATAATAAGGATTGCTTCTTAATCATCCCCCGAAGAGGATAACCAGTTGAGCTCCTTGAAAGGAGGTGATCCAGCCGCACCTTCCGGTACGGCTACCTTGTTACGACTTAACCCCAGTCATTGGTTTCACCTTCGGCGCCTCATCGGCGACTTCGGGCGCCCCCAACTCCCATGGTTTGACGGGCGGTGTGTACAAGGCCCGGGAACGTATTCACCGCAGCATGCTGATCTGCGATTACTAGCGATTCCAGCTTCATAGAGTCGAGTTGCAGACTCCAATCTGTACTGAGGACGGTTTTAGGGATTACCTTGGCCTCGCGGCCTCGCCCATTGTACCGTCCATTGTAGCACGTGTGTAGCCCTAGACGTAAGGACCATGATGACTTGACGTCATCCCCACCTTCCTCACTACTTGCGTAGGCAGTCTCCCTAGAGTGCCCAGCATAACCTGATGGCAACTAAGGACAGGGGTTGCGCTCGTTGCGGGACTTAACCCAACACCTCACGGCACGAGCTGACGACAGCCATGCAGCACCTCTATTGGCTCCCTTTCGGGTCGTTCCCCTTTCAGGGTCCTACCACCAACAGTTCAAGCCTAGGTAAGGTTCTTCGCGTTGCATCGAATTAAACCACATGCTCCACCGCTTGTGCGGGCCCCCGTCAATTCCTTTGAGTTTCACCCTTGCGAGCGTACTCCCCAGGTGGAATACTTACCAGGTTACCTCCGGCACTGATTCATAAAGAACCAACACCAAGTATTCATCGTTTAAGGCGTGGACTACCAGGGTATCTAATCCTGTTTGCTACCCACGCTTTCGTGCCTGAGCGTCAGTTATGGGCCAGTTGACCGCCTTCGCCACTGGTGTTCTTCCAGATATCTACGCATTTCACCGCTACACCTGGAATTCCATCAACCTCTCCCAAACTCAAGACCTGCAGTATCAAAGGCAGTTTCACGGTTAAGCCGTAAGATTTCACCTCTGACTTACAAGTCCGCCTGCGCACCCTTTACACCCAGTGAATCCGGACAACGCTTGCTCCCTACGTATTACCGCGGCTGCTGGCACGTAGTTAGCCGGAGCTTACTTTCAGGGTACCTTCACTCCCACCCGAGGTGGTCATTAGTCCCCTGCTACAGCAGTTTACGACCCGAAGGGCCTTCATCCTGCACGCGGCGTTGCTGCGTCAGACTTTCGTCCATTGCGCAATATTCCTTACTGCTGCCTCCCGTAGGAGTCTGGGCCGTGTCTCAGTCCCAATGTGGCCGATCATCCTCTCAGACCGGCTACTGATCGTAGCCTTGGTGGGCCATTACCCCGCCAACAAGCTAATCAGACGCAAGCTCATCCTTGGGCGTCGGAACTTTGATCTTTCGATATCATCTGGAATTAGCACCGGTTTCCCGATGTTATGCCAGACCCAAGGGCAGATGACTTACGTGTTACTCACCCGTGCGCCAGTGCTCACCTCCCCGAAGGGAAGTAAACCCTATGACTTGCATGTATTAAGCACGCCGCCAGCGTTCGTCCTGAGCCAGGATCAAACTCTCCGTAGGAAAGTTTATTTCTTAGTTTTTTTACTTCTAAGTAGATCCTGGTTCACTTCACAATTATATATTTCGCTTGGTGAACCAAGAGCCCGTGATGATAAAATCATCGACGGATAAAGCACTCTTCAGTTCGATTTCTCTCGCGAGAACCTTAGCTACTCGTTATGTGCTCTGCTATCTTGTAACTCTCTATCTTTCATCAGACCTCCGCCTGCTCCGCTCTCGCTGGAGTCTTCGGCGATCCGATCAACTCGATTGTCAAAGAACTTTTTTTCTTTCGCCCGCTCTTTCGCGGCCGGCCTTCATTTCTGAAGAGCCACAAACTTACCACTTTCGTGTGCCGCTTGTCAAGATTTTTTTTTCAAATCGGCGTTTTTTCTTTCCGCCGCCCTCATCCTCAATCCCCTGCTTTTCCCCCTCCGTCGTTCCGGAAGGGCTACAAACATACCGCTTTCGCAATCCGTCTGTCAAGCTTTTTTTTCAAGGTGGCACCTTTTTTGCGATGCCTCTGTCCCCCCGAAGTGACCTGCGTCAGTTCTGAGGGGCCACAAACATACCGCTTCGGCTTACCCGAAGTCAAGAAGTCTTTACGTTGAAGATGTATCGCACTGTGTCAATGGGATCGCCGCCGGAATTTTCCGGCCGTGCGATTGAGGGACATTTGTCGACGGTGCTCCCGCCACGCTTATTGCTTTCCCATCCGCCAGAGCTCCCCCCACCTCTCCTCCCGCTCCGCATGGACGCCGCTGGAAGCTGTGGAAATGTGCATTGAAGACGCTCGCGTTTTGAGCTTCGTGTCTCCTCGAATCCCTGCCGCGTTCCATGGCGGCAATCCCCCGCCCCGTGCCCGCGTTCCTCATGCAGACCGCGTTCGTTGAAGCGCTAACTTGCAGCCCCGCCCCCGCGCGTTCCGTTTGAACGCCGGATGGCGACCCTTCCATATTTGGCATTCACCTGATCGCATTCACATGGACACGAACGACTCTCCAACCAACCCCCTCACCTATTGGGATTACATCGCAACCGATCAACTCTTCCAGTTGCAGAAACCTCTTACCGATGCCCACGATGAGATGCAGTTCATCATCGTCCATCAGACGTTCGAGCTGTGGTTCAAGCTGGCTATCTATGAGCTGCGCGCCGCTGTCGACGCGCTCGACGCGGAGGAGATTCAGCGAGGCGTTCATCTGCTCAAACGGGTTGCATCGATTCTCCGCACATCGCTGCATGGCTTCGAGCCGCTGATGACGATGTCGCAGCAGGGATACGCGGAGTTTCGTGACGCGCTTCATCCCGCCAGCGGGTTTCAGTCATCGCAGTTTCGCGTGCTGGAAATCCTGCTCGGCATCGAGCGGGTTACGACGGAAGGAGAGCGGGTGGAGGAGCGCTTCTACTGGGAGAACGCCGTGCAGGCCGGTCATACGTTCACGAACTTCATGGCGAAATATCATGAGGATCTGGTTGCGAGCTACGACAACGCAAAGCAGCGCAATGTTCGCGCGTTGATGCTCCGCCTGACCGAGAAGGCAACGGGCCGGACCGGAGTCGAGGCCTATCGATATCTTCTGAGCAATCGCGATGACTATCCGCTGCTGATGTCGCTCGCCGAGATCGGTCGCGATCTCCAGCAGGCGATGCTGGACTTCCGCCTCCATCATCATAAGGTCACCGTCTTCACGGTCGGCGAACACGCGGCCGGCACAAGCGACGCGCACAAGCCCGGACATCCAAGCTGCGCCGCATATCTCCTCGGCGTCATCAAGGATCGCTCCACCATCTTCCCCGAACTGGAGGAAGCGCTCACCGGCCCCGCGCACTGATCGCGCATCCCCGCGCGGGCAATCGTATCCCACCTCGCGGGCACGCATTTCTTCGAGAGCGATGCATCGATGAATGGAACTCATCGGCATCGCTCTTCGTTTATCATCACTTCTCTTCATGATCTTATCTCATCAACGGAGAACATCGATCGTGTTCGATGCTCTTTCGCGAGCGCATGACGGCCGTCGCAACGATGCGGATCATCGGATCGATCAATCGATGGTGATGGCACCCCCTCCCCTGAAACCCTTGCCGGCAAAGGCCTGCGTGGCCGAGGCTCTTCTCATCGCATGATCGCGAGCATTGATCTCCACGCATGGAACGATGCTCCGATGCCGCGCAGACAACGGCCGCAACGGGCGATGCGAACGCTCAAAAAAAATTGCGCGCGACGTGATGAGATGTAGTGCAATCGTGGATCACTTTTACATAACTTGCGAGAAGTAAATTCTACTTCATGAGCGGACTGAACGGCAGCAAGATTATCATCGGAATTACCGGCAGTATCGCGGCTTACAAGGGAGCCATACTTGCGAGAGAGCTGGTGAAGCGCGGCACGGAAATCCGGGTCGTTATGACCGACGCCGCCTCTCACTTCATCGCCCCCCTCACCTTCGCCTCCATCTCAAAGTTCCCCGTTGCGTTGAACATGTACCCGCCCGCAGGCTCGGAGCCCGCGAATGGATCATGGCATATAGACTGGGCGCTCTGGGCCGATGCGATGGTGATCGCCCCCGCGACCGCCTCAACACTGGCGAAGCTGGCGACCGGCATGACCGATAACGCGCTGACGGTGATCGCCACGGCGATGCGCGGCAAGGTGTTCGTTGCCCCCGCGATGGACTCCGACATGTACCGATACCCTGCGCTCGGCCGCAACCTGGCAACGCTCCGCTCCTTCGGCATCGAGGTGATCCCGGCCGGTGAAGGTGAGCTTGCAAGTGGGCTCATCGGCCCTGGAAGGCTTGCGGAGCCTGAAGAAATCGTCGCCGCCCTCGAAGCGCACTTCGCAACGCGCCACTCCCTTTCCTCCCACACTGTTCTCATCACCGCGGGTCCCACGCACGAACCCATCGATCCGGTTCGCTACATCGGCAATCACTCCTCCGGCAAAATGGGCTACGCTCTTGCATCGGAGGCGGTTGCCCGCGGAGCGCGCGTGATCCTGGTGAGCGGCCCCACGGCCCTTGCGGCGCCGGCCGGGGTAACGATCATACGTGTGACCACGGCGGACGAGATGGGAAACGCGGTTGATGGATATAGTGATGATGCGGACATCATCATTGCCGCGGCGGCGGTCGCGGACTTCACGCCGGCGCATGTCTTCGATCAGAAGATGAAGCGTCGCGAAATGCCCGATCATGAAATGAACATCGAGTTGCGCCCCACGCGGGACATCCTCCGCTCGCTCGGCCAGCGGAAGAAGGGGACTCAGATACTTGTTGGTTTCGCCCTGGAGACCGCGTCAATGCTGGATTCAGCGCGCGCGAAACTTGTTGAGAAGAACTGCGATCTTATCGTGGCGAACGCCGCCAACGAAGAAGGCGCGGGTTTTGCGGTGGATACGAACAGAGTGACGCTTGTCACCGCTAACAGTGAGCGACTGCTCCCGTTAATGAGCAAGCGGCAATGCGCGTCCGGGATACTGGACGCAATAGAGAAACTGATCGGCAGCGATCAGCATGAAGAGCTGGTGGAACAGAGGCAAGGGTGAACTCATTGATTGAACAAGACAGCAGCAACGAGTCGTTGAAAGCACAGGCGAAAGCATTCGCGGTACAGCAGGATTCCCTCTTCGGCGATATCCTGATGCCACGCGGTGATGCCCGGCGACAAGGTTCTCAGCAAGAGCGTCAGCCACAGCCGGCCTCCGGCGATGACTCCGCGCTTACCGAGAGACTTGTCTCTATCACGGAGCCCTGGGTCAACGCTCCGTCGCTCGAATCGCTCAATCAGATGATCTGCACCTGCCAGAAATGTCCTCTCGGACAATCACGCACCAGATTCGTTTTCGGCACGGGCAACTTCAACGCGGATATCGTGGTGATAGGTGAAGCACCAGGCGCGGACGAGGATGCAAGTGGCGAACCGTTTGTCGGGCTGGCGGGGCAGTTGTTGACAAAGATTCTCGCGGCAATCAATCTGAAGCGGGATGATGTCTTCATCTGCAACATCCTCAAGTGCAGGCCGCCGGGAAACCGGAAGCCGGAGCCCTTCGAGGTCGAGCAATGTGAGCCGTATCTCCTGAAGCAACTTGATTTGATCAGACCCAAATTCATTCTCGCGCTGGGACTTACCGCGGCGAACACTCTTCTGAACAAGCGTGCGAAGATGAGTGAGCTGCGCGGCACGGTCCATGACTACCACGGTATCAGGGTGGTTGTCACCTATCATCCAGCGGCGCTACTGCGCAATCAGCAGTGGAAGCGTCCGGCCTGGGAGGATGTCCAACGGCTTCGTCGAATGTATGACGAGGAGCAGGCGGCGGCCTCGTAGATCGGGCGCAACAACCGTTCCTTCACAGTGGCTATAACTAACTCTCGATGTCAACGGGCCTGGGCCCATGACGGAGAGTATCGAGCATAGTTTGGCGTAACGTCCTTCGATGCCCCGGCCTGGGCAGTCGGAGGAGATAATCGGTTCCTTTTCACAATTCTGGAGAGCATCATGGCCACAACATCGAAGGCCTCGAAGGCAAACGGATCAACCGCTGCCAAAAAGACCACGGCCAGTAAGAACGTAGCATCAAAGCCGGCAGCAGCGGCAAAACCGGCGGCGAAACCGGCAGCAAAGCCAGCGGCGAAGGCCCCGGCAAAGCCGGCCGCAACGGCGGCACCGAAGGCGGCGGCGAAACCAGCGGTCAAGTCCGCCGGGAAGACAGCAGCAAAGGCAACGCCCGTAAAGGCGGCGGCAAAGCCAGCGGCGAAGAAGGCCGTGGCGGCAAAACCGGCGGCAAAGTCAATGGCGGCGGCGAAACCGGCAGCAAAGGCCCCGGCAAAGGCAGCAGCGAAACCGGCGGCAAAGCCGGCAGCAAAGGCCCCGGCAGCCACGAAGTCCGCAGCGAAGCCCGCTCCAAAGACCGCCACGAAGTCCGCGGCAAAGCCAGCCGCAAAGACGACCACGAAGGCCGCTGCACCAAAGGGTGGCAAGTCCAAGACGATGAATCTGGCAAAGGCGGCGGCGGCTTCAACCAAGGCGGCAGGAGCATCGAAGGGAGGCAGCAAGGGTGCCTCGAAAGCAGCCGCAAAGCCGGCAGCGACAAAGGCAGCGGCGAAACCGGCTGCTGCAAAGTCGGCGGCACCGAAGGCCACTGCTGCAAAGGGTGGAGCTGCAAAGGCCGCAGCACCAAAGGCTGGAGCATCGAAGGCCGCCGCAAAGCCGGCCGCAACCAAGGCATCAGCATCGAAGACCGCCGCAAAGCCAGCCGCAACCAAGGCCGCGGCACCAAAGGCTGGAGCATCGAAGGCCGCCGCAAAGCCGGCCGCAGCCAAGGCATCAGCTTCGAAGGCACCCGCCAAGGCAGCCGCAAAACCAGCCGCGGCCAAGGCACCTGCTTCGAAGGCACCCGCCAAGGCAGCCGCAAAACCGGCCGCAACCAAGGCCGCAGCATCGAAGGGCTCAGCCGCGAAGGGCGGTGGCTCCAAGGGAGGTTCGAAAAAATAACGTTGCGCCGGAAGGGGCGGGATTATCTGCCCCACTGGCGTGGACCAGCACGCACCTCCAATCGTAGCGGACGTTACGATATTGCAGTTAACTCAATGACCGCCCTGATTACTTCGGGGCGGTTTTATTCTGACCCGCCGCAACTTCGTATCTTCGTCATCAATCATGACCGGCCCTGGATGGCCCCCCAACCATGAGCATGACACGTTATGCATACCACCATAGGCAACCCCGATCTCCGCGCAGCGCTGCAACGCCTCTTCTCGCTCCAGACATTCGGCATCAAGCTGGGACTGGAACCGATCACCGAACTGCTGCATGAGACAGGCGATCCGCATCTGGCATTCCCCGCCATCCATGTGGCCGGCACCAACGGCAAGGGCTCCACCTGCGCCATGATCGCCTCCATCCTTACCGCCGCCGGATTGCGCGTGGGGCTGTACAGCTCCCCCCATCTGGTGAGCTTCGATGAACGGATCAGAGTGAACGGCATCCCCATTTCGGAAGCTGATCTCTCCCGCTACGCCACGGAGATGCTCCCGGTCATCGAGCGGATAGGATGCACGTTCTTCGAGGGAACCACGGCAATGGGCTTCCGCTATTTCGCGGAACAGAGGGTGGATGTGGCGGTGATCGAGACCGGCCTGGGAGGTCGCCTCGATGCCACCAACGTGCTGGCGCCGCTCGTTTCGGCGATCACTTCCATCAGCTTCGATCACATGAAACATCTCGGCAACACACTGGAGGAGATCGCGGGGGAAAAGGCCGGCATCATCAAGCCCGGCGCCCCGGCGGTGATCGGCCCGGTGGGACGCAGGCTGCGCGATATCTTCGATCGCGCAGCCCGGGATGCGGGCGCGCCCGTCCGGTTCGTCGATGATTTCTGCCGGGGACTCTTTCATGAGCTGACGTTCGATGGCACCGTGGCCTCCTTTATGATCGATGGTCATGAGATCCCCCGCGTGACGATCGACCTGGCCGGTCGCCATCAGATCGACAACGCCCGCGTGGCGCTCGGCGCAATCGATGCCGTGCGCGATCGGTTTGGAATCACCGGGGAGATCATCCGCGAGGGCCTTGGCTCCATCCGGCGCAACACCGGCATTCGCGGTCGCTTCGAGACGATTCGCACGGAGCCGCGCGTGATCCTGGACGTGGCCCACAACCCTGATGGCGCAAGGGTTCTGACGGAATCGCTCAGAGAGGCCGGCGGCGAACCGCGCGTTCACTTCGTCTACGGTGCCGTGCAGGACAAGGATGTGGAGGAGATCCTGAAGATCCTTGCCCCATTCGCCGCCAGCCTCCACGCCGTTCGTGCCGATAATCATCGTTCGCTCCCCGCCGCGGAGATCGCCTTCCACGCCGATTCCGCCGGCATCATCACCCGTGTCTCCGGCACCGTTGCCAACGGGATCGAGGAGGCGTTGATGGCCGCCGGGGAAAACTCTACGATCGTAATCTGCGGCTCCTTCTACGTTGTGGCCGACGCGATCGAGCATCTGGAGGGGGAGATGATCCCGCAGATCGAGAAGGATACCGACCGCGTCTACGAGGGAGATCGCGGCGCCCCCGAATACTCTCCCCACGGCATACAGGCACGTCCGGAGGAACATGAGCCGATGGCTGAAGCGCGGATGATCGACCGTGATGGTCATGACCGAAACGCGGGCGCGAAGCACAGGCCGGTGAAGGACTGGAGGGCCAGCGAACAACCTCGCGAACGGCTTATGACCCTTGGCCCACGCGCCCTGAGCGATTCCGAACTGCTCGCGATCCTGCTCCGAACCGGTCGCAAGGGAGAGGATGTGATCCAGATGAGCAGGAATATCCTCCATCGTTTCGAGACCATCGCCGGGCTCTCCGAGCGGGACTTCAAGGAGCTTGAACAGGTGCCGGGAATAGGGCCGGCGAAGGCGGTGACGCTTGCCGCCGCCTTCGAAATCGGGAAGAGGATCAAGGCCGATCCGTTCGCCGCAAGGACGGTGATCTCCAGCCCGGAGGATGTGGCGCGCATCTATATCCCGATGCTTCGCGGTATACAGAAGGAGCAGTTCCATGTCATCATCCTCAACTCCGCAAATCAGGTGCTGAGGATGTCGCTGGTATCCGAGGGAAATCTCAACAGCTCGATCGTTCACCCGCGCGAGGTTTACCGGATAGCCATCGTGGAGAACGCGGCATCGATCATAGGGCTGCACAATCATCCAAGCGGCAACCCGACGCCGAGCAAGGAGGATATCTCCATCACGCGACAGCTGGTGGAGGCCGGGAGGATCATCGGCATCCCGTTTCACGATCATATCATCATCGCGGGTGATGAGCATGTATCGCTTGCGGAGCGCGGCTATGTCTGAGTTCCGGCGAACAATGACCGGGATGATCTCCCCTCGGCTGGCCTTTCTCCTCCTCGCGCTTGGCGTTGCGTGCGGGGGCTGCCGCAACGACGGGCTTACATGGAGCACCGCCCAGGCAAAAGCGGACTCGCTGCTGTACCATGGCAACTATCGCGAGGGCCTGGCGGTTGCCGACCGCGCCGTGGAGCTTGCGGAGAGCGCGTTCGGCGCCGACGACCGGAGGGTTTCCGTGCCGCTCGCCATCCGCTCCTGCGCCCATCTTTCGTTTCTCGATTATCCCGAGGCGATGAGCGATGCCACCCGGAGCCTGAAGCTGGTGGAGCAGTGGGGCAATCCCCACGATACGCTCCTTCCGCGCGCCCTCGTGGCCGTTGCCACCGTTCACCAGTGGCTTCACCATTACGATACCGCCAGGGCGTTCTACCAGCGCCTCCTCGGGCTCGATTCCTCCACGCTCGGCCCGCACAACCCCTACTGGCACGCCTGGGCGTTGATAGGGCTCGGCGATATGGAACAATCGAGCGGAAGTCTGGTGACGGCGGAGAATTATCTCAACCGCGCCAGCGATGAGATCAGCGAGGCATTCGGGCCGGATAACGAACTGCTCGCCGGCGCGATCGACATTATGGCAAGGGTCGCCGATGATCGGGGTGATGTAAGCGAGGCGCTCCATCTGGACAGCCTGTCGCTCGGAATTCTTCTGAAGTCGTTCGGTCAATCCCATTGCCGCGTTGCCCTGAGACGGTTGGAAATGGGGCGGATACAGAGATCGATGCGCCGGTATCGCGAGGCGGAGCTGCTGTTCGATGATGCGATCGAGTCATATGGCAAGGCATTCGGGCCGGAGCATCCGCGGTTGATCAACCCGCTCCTGGCCATCGGCCGGCTCTATGAGGAGATGGGGCGGATCAGGGAGGCTGAATCGGCGTACAGGCACGCCATCCGCATCGCCGATACATCGGTGGCGCGTTCCCGGCACCTTGCCGTCTCCGCATACGACAACCTGGCGTGGCTTCGCCAGAAACAGAAGGCGTATCAGGCGGCCGATTCGCTCCTTATGCGATCGTTGAAGGTCAGGATGGATCTGTTCGGCAAACCCTCCGATGAGGTGGCGGAAGGGCTTCGGCATCTGGGGAGATTTTATCTGGAAACCCACGACTATGGCAGCGCGGAAATCTATCTTCGCAATACCGACGCCATCGGCCCCTGGCGCCTGCACGAGCGGGAACAGCTTGCCATCCTCTCCGACGACGCCGATCTTTTATCGGCCCGGCATAATTACGACTCGGCGGAACAGCTTTATCGCGAAGTTATCGATGGATATGAGCGGAACTACGGAGCATCGAGCACGGTCATGACCAGCCTTCTGAACTCATTCGCCGAGATGTACAGGGCGCAGGGAAAGTATCCGCAGGCCGATTCGCTCTACCGGCGGTCCATTGCCATCAACAGCAATATGCCGGGAGGGGATGTCTGGCAGGCACACGGGGAATATCATCTGGCCCAGCTCCGTCAGGAGGAGGGAAATGTCCATGATGCCGATGAGCTTTTCAGGCGGGCGATTCTGCACTATTCCGACGCCTATGGTCCGCATAGTCTACGTCTTCCTCCGGTGCTGGATACCTACGCAAAATTTCTCCGCGCCACCGGCCGGGCTGCCGCGGCCGATAGTATTTCCGCAGTGGCAGGCGGCCTACGCACACGATAAACGCCGGCGCCGAACGGGTACATCGATAACCTTCTCTTCCCAATGCTTCGCACCATTCTTCTGCTCACGCTCTGCTCCGCATTCCTGACCGGCTGCCGGCCCAGGGTGGAAACCGACTCCCGTGGCGATACATCGCGCGCCGAAGCCGGCACGCCGCGCCCATCCGCACATGATTCCATCCCCCCCGATACTCCGTTGCCCGCGCCATCCGCGCACGACTCCGCGACCGCGGACTCCGAGGGCAATATCCGCGTGGAGACGCCAAGGCCGAACCAGAAGATCGGAACGGAGGGGATAGAGCTTTCCGGCACCGCCCGCACGTTTGAAAACGGGCTGACCTACAGGCTTCTGGGAGCGGATGGCGCAACGCTGGCGGAGGGACATCTGACCTCAAAGGGGGAGATGGGGCATTTCAATCCCTACAGAACCTCGATAACCCTCCCCGATGGCGGCGCCGGCGAGATGCGACTGGAGGTATTTCAGTTTTCGGCGAAGGATGGAAGCGAAATCGATAAAGTGGTTGTGCCGTTGCGAGCTTCCGGCAGGGCGACCGGGGGAATGACGCAGCTTCAGATATTCTGGACAAGCCCGCGCATGGGAAGCAGCGTCGACTGCCAGAAGGTATTTCCGGTGATCCGCTCGGTCCCGCATACCACGGAGGTGGCCGCCGCCGCGCTCGATCAGCTTCTCCGCGGCCCCAGCGGCGCCGATGCCGACGGCGGATACCGAAGCGAAATCCCGTCGGGAACCACGTTGAAGGGAGTGACGATAGAGAATGGAACAGCCCACGCCGATTTCAGCTCCGAGCTGCGCCATGTGGCCGGCTCCTGCCGCGTGGTGGCGATCCGCGCGCAGATCGAGCGGACGCTCCGTCAGTTTCCGAGCGTGAAATCGGTGGTGATCAGCATCGATGGAAGCAGCGTGGGGGTATTGCAGCCGTAGATCATCATCGCCCGTCCGCCGGCCCGGACCACTATTCCGGGCTGAAGTAATGTTCGGCGTCGATCGCGATATGGTGCGATCCCATGAACCGGGCCAGTTCCGTCAGCTTCGCGGGGTTTTTCTTCCCCCACTCCCGTGAGGCCGCCTCCGCCCCTTCACCCAGCAGCCAGTAGTCATACGCTTCCATCAGGCCGGCGGCGCGCAGCGTTTTCTGCCATTCCATCAACACATTTCCCATCTCCCTGGCATCCTCATCCGCGAACCATAGATCGACGAACGCGCGCCGCACCGAGTCAATCTCCGCCATCTCCACCTTTCTCGTCGTGCCGACCAGGGCGCTCGCGGCCCGGAAGAGAGGGACATAATGATGAATGAACGGCATCTTCCGCCCCTCTCCGCGCGATGAAACGTTCTCCTCCTGATGCGCTGTAAGGCTTACCCGCAGCGAGTCGGAAACGAAGAAGAAAAGCTCCTGGTATGTCTTGTAGAGCAGCTCGCTTATCTGGCCGGTGCGCCCGGTGTTCCGTTCCAGGTTCATAAAGATTTCGCCGTAGATCAGCCCCCAGATCTTCTCCGAGCTGCCGCAATAGAGGAGCGCGGCCCAGTAGTAGTTTCCGGGAAATTTCGGATCGGCCCTGATGCCATTCTCCCAGAACTCCACGGCCTTTTCGTATTCATCATCCGCCAGGGCCATCCTCCCCCGCTCCTGATAGAGCACCGCGAATTTCGGAAATCGCTTCAGGCCGTCATCGTAGATCGAGGTGGCGGTTTTCGTATCCCCGAGCATGTCATATGCGTTTCCCAGCAGGACGTACCACTGCCCCGGCCCCTCTGATCTGTGCTGAAAAAGCTCGCGCATCGTCCCCCGCGCCTTCTCGTAATCCTTCAGATTATACTGGAGGACCGCCTCCTCATAGAGATAATCGGGGCTTTGCGGATCGATCCGGTGTGCCTCCTCCAGCATCCCCATCCCCTCGTCCATGTTGCCGGTATCCATCGCGGCGTAGGCGTTGTTTACCAGCGCCAGTGCCGTGCTCCCTGCATCGGACTGCGCGGTTGAGAGATGGTATGCCGCCATACAAAGCGCGATTGAGACGAGAAGCGTCCGCATGATATCCGGTTATTGATTCTTTCGGCAACTACACTCTCTTCACGCCGTTGCTCAACCCCACGTTCCCTGCCACGGAATCCGGAGCGATCAATGAACCGATGCCAGCCTTGTTTCCAGATCGCTTATGGCGCCGTACCATTCGGCCGGATTGGCCGCATCATCCCACAGCTCCTTCAACTCCGAATCGGTTTTTATTCTTTCAAGGGCTTTCAACGCCAGAACAACCTTATCGCGATCAGCATCCATCCCGAGAATCCCCATACTCTCCCTGACTTCCTCCGGCATGGCCGGGTTGGGAGACCCCTTCAAGGCCGCCACAATCTCGGCGGCGGCTATCGCCACACTGCAATCCGGCGCCTCCAGATAATCGTTCATTTCCACAACCGCGGAAAGCGCGTCCACGATTAACGACTCGTCAGGGTCATCCCCGAAATCCGCGATCCAGTCCGAAGCATCATCGTTCTGAAAACTTCCCGAGCCCCAAGCTCCCATACGTTATTCTCCCTGAAAAATCCGATGGAACGGTAAATAAATTCGATGACGGAGTTCAATTGTTTTATGATAATGCACCTGATACATTTTCAGCAGCAAATATCACACGCATAATACTTTCATGGCAACCGCCCTCACGGAACAAAGCCCGCCGGTTCGGCAGGACACGTCTCTATTCCTGAACGAAATAATGATCCGCGTCGATTCCGATTCGATGGTTACCGAAAAATTCGATAAGCGCATCCATTTTGCTTTGATTTTTTCTCAACCACGCGGACATGGCAAGTTCATCTCCCTTTTCCAGCAGCCAGTAATTATAGGCTTCCAGAAGCCCTGCATCGCGCAGGGTTTTCTGCCAGTCGAACAGGACGCTGGCGTTCGGTGCATCCTCATTCTTCCAGACTTCCAGAAACATCGTGCGAACGGAATCGAGCTGCGGAAGCCCGACGCGCCTGGCGTTCATGACCGAGATCGTGGCAAGGCTCATACGCATGTCGTAGAAGAAGGGAAATGGGAGTTTGATCTTCTTCCCCTTTTCCGGCATCGCCACGGTGAGATTCTGGCTGAAGGCGATGCTCATCGTATCCTTTCCCACCTGGATCGCATCGCGGTAGGTATCGTACAGGAGCTTGCTCATCTTCTCCGTCCGCGCCGTTCCCGGTTCCAGGTTCATGAATATCTCCCCGTACATGATTCCCCAGACCCGTTCGCTGCTCTGGCAGTAAAGGGTGGCGGCCCAGTAGTAATTGCTGGGAAATTTCGGGGCGGCCTTGATGCCGCGCTGCCAGAAGGACATCGCCTTGTCGTAATCCTTCGCGGTCATTGCCATCAGCCCCCGCTCCAGATAGAGATTGCCGGCCTTCGGATACCGCTCGATGCCGGACTCGTAGGTTTCGATTGCCTTCTTCGGATTTCCCAGCATATCGTAGGCGTTGCCGAGAAGCTGAAACCACTCGGGCGATCCCTTGGGACGCTGCGCGAAGATCTCCTCCAGGATCACCCTCGCCTTCTCGTACTCCTTGCGCGAGTACTGGATATAGGCGATCTCATATTTCAGATCCGAATTTTCCGGATCGTATTTCAATGCCTGTTCCATCAGGCGCATTCCCTCATCCAGATCGCCGCCATCGGTGGCGGCAAAGCTCTTCTTCACCAGATCGGCCACGATCGCCTTGTTGTCCTCCTGTGCCCGCGATACATGAATTACCGCGATGGTGAGCACAAACGCGCAGAGAATGGTACGGGTTCGCATGATGGGCTTCTCCTCGGGAACGGGTTGACAGGTTGGTTGGAGCGTTCGGGGACATGGCCGGAGGAAGGGTACGCCGCACGGCCTGATCCCGGTCGCGAAGATACGAGCCAGCCCCAAATGGCGCGAGCCGAAATAAAAAAGCCGGGAGGAGATGATCCCCCCGGCCCGTAGCCTGATCCCTGCGTGGAGCATGTCATTGGCGACCATGACCGCCGATGAGCGCGCCCATCCCTATTTCACGATCACCAGCGGTTGCGTAACGCTGCCGCGCGCCGATCGGAGAAGCACGTAATATCTCCCGGACGGCAGCGGTGAGGTGTTGAATCGAACGCGCTCGTCAGTGCGCGTTGCGGTTCCCTGATAGACAACCGCAACCTCCCTGCCGATTGCATCGGTAATGACGATCTCCACCGGCATCATCCCTCCACCGGCGCGATACCCGATCTCTATGACCCCGGCCGCGGGGTTCGGCGCAACCGGCAGTAGTGCAGGCATCCCCTCCCCGGCCACGATCCCATCGGCCACGCCGCCGACTGCCGAAGCCCGGCCGACGAGTGAGATCACCAGCGGCGCGGAGCCGTTGACGGCGATCGCCAGCGATCCGGTGTACCGACCCGTTCCGGCGGCCGGCGAAAACCGCACGACAATCGCGATCGAATCGTTCGGCGGGATCATCACCGGCGCGGGGCTCATCGAGCGGAAATAATCGCCGGAAGCGCCATCCTTGCCGGCACTGGCGGCGATGGAGGAGATGGTGATGCTGCCGGATGTGATGTTCCTGATGACCACCGTGGTATCGTAAGCCCCGCCGGGGAGCCTACTTCCGAAATCGACGGCGGCAACCGTGGCGGCAATGCCGCTACCAATCGTTGCCGACAGCGTTACCTCGGCCGATGATCCACCGGCGGGCTGCACCACAACGCCCGCCGACAGCGCGCGCTCCGATGCCTGCGGCTTCAGCCGAACCAGGACGGTCTGCGCCCCTCCGGGGGAAACGGCAAGGGGGGTCGGCGAGATGATCTCGAACGCCGCGGCGTCAGGCCCAGTCAACGTCAACGTCACGCCGGTCAGAGGAGCGTTGCCGGTGTTCCGCACGGTAAACGAATCGGTGCGCGATATGCCGGTGGCCACCGCTCCGAAATCGACGCGGGTGCGGTTGAGCGTAAGCCCCGCCGCCGTTCCCCGGCCGGAGAGCGAAGCGACGATCAGCGGATCGGAGCCGTTGCTGGCGATGCGGAGGCTCCCCGATGAAGTGCCCGCAACCGTCGGCGCAAATCGGACACGGACGATGACGCTATCCCCCGGAAGGAGCTTCCGTCCCGCGAGCGACTGCGTCACGAGCGAGAACCCGGACCCCGTGACATCGGCCGAGCTGATGGTTGCCGTATCGGTGCCGGAGTTCACCACGGCGATATCACGCTCGCCGTTGGATGCCAGAGGAACATCGCCGAAATCGACGGCCGCCGAACGGAAGGAGAGCGCCCCCTGTATCCCCTCGCCATTGAGCTGGATACTGATCGGCGCCAGCGAATCCGCCCCCACCTGGAGCGTCGCCACGCGAATTCCGATTGCCATCGGATGGAACCGGAAGCGGATCGGAAGAGAATCGCCGGGAGCCAGCGTCACCGGCGGCACCGGTGAAAGAACAATGAACTCCGTCGCGTTGGCGCCGCTTATCGTGAGCGATGTGATCCTCACCGGAATATCCCCGCTGTTCCGCACAAAGAGCGGCGGCGCGTCGATGGTGGTTCCCACGCGGGCCCTGCCCACCGAGAAGGTCCCCGCCGTGGAGATGATGGCCGCCACGCCGCGGCCGGCGATCGTGATATCGGTCGGGGTGTTCTTCGGGTCGTCGTGGACGATGCGGAGGTTGAGCGTATATATGCGCCGTTCCGTCGGCGTAAACTGGATGCGGGCACGGAAGCTGGAATCCGGTGGGACAATGGTGGCACCACTGCCGTTCAGCAGCCGGAGGCCGCTGCCGTCATCCGGGCCGAGGGCGGTTACGCCGGTGACGTGAAGCGTATCGTTGCCGGCGTTCCTGAACAGGACCGTATCGATGATATAGGTGCCCCCAACCCGTCGCGAACCGAAGTCCACGGCCGATGTCACCTTCATGACGAGCGGCGCGACCGCGCGACCGCTGAGCGGGACATTATCGGGGGATGTCGCCGCGTTGCTGACGATCGCCATCATCGCCGACTTCGTCCCGTCCTCCACTCCCCCCGCGTCCCGCGGGGTGAACCGCACGCTGATATCGTGCGACAATCCCGGGTCCACCGTGAACGGCCCCTTCCCCGCCGTGACCGAATAATCGAGGCTGTCACGCCCGAGGATCGGCGTCGTGTTCACCGTCAGCAGGCCGGTGCCGGTGTTGGTCACGGTAACTGTCCTGGTGATGCTGTTCCCCGGCCTGACCCGTCCGAACTGGAGCGACGTGGGCGTGGCCGAGAGAGCGGGCTGCGGCGTGCCGGCGATGGAGGAGGAGTAGACCGCGGACATCACGAGATTATATCCCGCCTGATAGCCCCCCTCCGGGAAATTCCGCCAGACGGTGCCGTTGTAGTACGATGTCCGGTTCTGCGTCGTGCTCCCGTTATCGGTAAAAAGCTCAAGCGTGCCGACGCCGTTCGTGGAGAGCGAGACGTGGAAGTTGGTTCCGGCCGGGAAGTTTATCGGCAACCCTATGCCGCGCAGGTAGACCTCCACGTTCTGATCGGCGGCGATATCGCTGTACGGGATCGTCACCGATCCGAGCGCCGTCCCCGGCACCCCCGCCACGCTCCCCGGCGCGTTGGCGTGGACCGTGACGGTAAGCGTGCCGTTGAGCGGCAGCACCGAGCCGGCGCCCAGCTTGAACTTCACCCCCACCAGCGATCCGGTGCCGGGAGCCGTAAACCGCACGGCATAGCGGCTGATCCCCGCCTGCGGCAGATCGAAGAGATAATAGGGAGTGCCGTCGTGATAGACCAGGGAGCTGATCGTGATGGACTCGTTTTCGAGGAAGCTGATGTTGGATGTCGTGGCGCCGGCGGCCACCACCACGCCCGTCTTCTCGTTGACGTTGTCGAGGAGCATATCCCCGTTCTCCGCCGTGCCGTTGTACCATTCGCGATCGATATTCATGTTGGCCGGCGTATCGTAGCTGGCGACCGACGAACCGCCGGTAAAGGTTGCCGTGACCGGCTCGATCCTGACGAAGTATCTCCCCGGCGGCAGCCCCGTGAATGTGTAGGTGCCGGTTGCCGCAGGAGCGTTGTCAAACCCCGATTTCCCGCCGGAGAAGTAATCGACCACGGTGCTGTAGGCCGCGCCCGTCGCGGAGTCCTCGGCGATCACATTCACGCCGCTCAGGGAGGTGTTGGGAAGCCGCCGCACCGTTCCGGTGATGCCGCCGACCGTGGCGGTATACCCCGCGGCCGGATAGAGAATGGAGATGGCAGCCTGATCGTCGGGTGAAAGGGTTTTCTGCGCGGTCTTCTCGATGACTGGATACATCGTGGCGTAATCGGCGTGCATGGAAACCTGCGAGTGTCCCAGCCCGAGAAAATGCCCGATCTCATGGGTGATCGTCGCCTTGTACTCATCCTGTTCCGCAACGCCCCCGGCGCCGCTCAGGAAGCCGTTGATGATGGCGTATCCCTCCACATAGTTGTTCCCGGCGTAGGCGGAGCTGGCGAAGCCGAGCACGGAGTTCCTGGCCCCCACCCCCAGCTTGGCGTCGGTGATGGAGCCGTCGTTGTCGAACACCACCGGGTTGACGCCATCGCTGAACTGTCCGGCGCCGGAGATAAACGCATCGGCGGCGGTGGTGACATCACGCGGGAGCTGCCCCGCGTTGTTGAAGGAGAGAGCGGCAGTGACCACGTTATCCCACTGCTGGAACGCGTAGACCGCGATCCCGGTTGCCGTGCCGTTGGAGAAGGAGCCGAGCGCCCCCTGATCGGTCTTGAAGGAGATGGGAATGGAGCCGGCGGGATATCTCCGCGCCGTGGTCCCGTTGGCGGTCAGCGGCCCCCCCGCATGCGTCGGAAGCGCCGTCAGGGCGATAATCGCCGCGGCAAGAATCATTGTGATCGTTCTCATAATTTTCCCGCCTCCCTGAGAAGATCATCGATCATCGAAACGAACGTGGAAGCCGCCACCGTGCCGCCGTTGCGGTCCAGGTGATATCGCCTGAGCAGCGCGTCCAGTCCCCCAAGCGATGTATCCCCCACCCCCAGCACCTGCCCGTCCGACGTGACGTTCCAGACGGCCTGATAAAGCCCGATGGGGCTGGTGAAGCCAAGGGAGCTGATGGGATAGAAGGCCACCAGCACACGCTCGCCGGTGCGGAAGTAGCGCATATGTTCGAGCCTTGTGGAGAGCCCGCCGGAGGCCCCGCCAAGCTGTTTGACGGTGACGGTTCCGGCGGCGCCGCCGTAGATGGGCTGTTCCACCCGGAATGTGGTGTAGGTGACGATATCGCCATGTTCATCCGATCCCGAGGAAACCCCGGCGACGGAGCCGATGAAGATGGTCCCGGCCGAGCCGACCATCTCGCGAAGATTCAGCGTCCGCACCTGCGCGGTCAGAACGCTTCCGCAGAGCAGCAGCAGCAGCGCCGCCAGCCATCCTCCGCGATGTGTGATCCCTGAACAACGTCCCATAAGGTCGATTCCTTCACAACTGATGAATCGCCGGCACCCGATTCCGGACTACCGGGGCATTATACCGGCAGAAGTAGTTGCTCAGTCCGTCACGAATAGCGTGCCATGCGGTATCTCCCGTTGATCGTGTCCGGGGGAGGGCTTCGTTTGAAACGAACTCCGACATCTGCACATGCGCGTGTTCAGATGCATGCATTCGTTTCAAACACGCGCATTCAGATGCCCGCATTCATTTCAAATGAATTCCGGCCATTTGCGTCGTCCCATTCTGTATTTTTCCACTTCTCTCCCCTGTGTCCGGCATTCAGCATGGTCCGATGGCGGAGAGCATTTGTTCGAGTACACAGGATTTTGGTGTTATGAAGCTTCTTGTAATCGAGGATGAAAAGAAGGTGGCGAACTTCATCATGCAGGGTCTGCGTGAGGAACATTACGATGTGGATTGCGCCTACGATGGCGAGCAGGGGCTGGAGAAGGCGCTCACGGGAGAATTCGACGGCATCGTGCTGGACCTGATGATGCCGAAGCGCGACGGCATCTCGCTGTTGCGGGAGTTCCGCGCCCGCGGCATGACCACGCCGGTGCTGATCCTAACGGCCAAGGGGACGATTCAGGACAAGATCACCGGGCTGGATTCCGGCGCCGACGACTATCTGGCGAAGCCGTTCCATTTCGAGGAGCTGACCGCCAGAATCCGCTCGATGCTCCGCCGCCGCTCCGTCGAAAAATCGAATCAGTTGAAGGTGGGGGATCTCTATCTCGATTCGATCACCCGGAAGGCAAAGCGCGTCAACACGGAGATCGAGCTGACCACGCGGGAGTACGCGCTGCTGGAATATCTGATGCGGAATGCCGATCGCGTGCTCAGCCGCTCGGTGATCACGCAGCATGTCTGGAACTACAACTTCGCGGTGGATTCCAATCTGGTGGATGTGTATATCAATCGCCTCAGGAACAAGGTCGAGGTGGATGGCGGTTCGCGGCTGATCCACTCGATTCGCGGCGTCGGCTATGTGATGCGCGAAGGAGTTCCCGAGGAGGAAAAAGAGTGAATCTATCCCTCCGTGCCCGCCTTACGCTCTGGTTCTGCCTGGTGATGGCGATCTCCCTCGCGGTCTTCAGCGTGCTCACCTACGGGTCGGTTTCCAATGAGCTGACATCCAACCTGGATGTCTCGCTGAAAAATGTCATCTCCTCGCTCGACGTGATCATCCGCAAACGCGCCGAGCAGACAAAGGAGGCCGGAGAAAAGCCTGCTCCGCCACCGCCGGTGCCGCATAAGAAGGGCTCGAAGAGCAACGATCTCGCCTTCCTGAGCAAGGACTCCCTCGCCGCCGACTCCACGATCAAGACCGCCATCAAGCCGCTCAAGACCGAGCTTGCCGCGCAGAAGCAGGATCAGAAGGTCGATGCGGTCTGGACGGCGATCTACGAGCATATCATCCTGAACCCCCGGAACTTCATGATCCAGGTGATGGATACCAACGGCACCATCGTCTACCGTTCGGATAATCTCGGGAAGGACTCGCTCCATCTGCCTGGGAGCTTTATCACCACGGCGCAGGATTCCACGGTGCAGTTTATCTCGGTGGATCAGCCGATCCGCGGGAAGGATGGGACGCAACGGCTGAGAATTGCCCTGGCGCGCTCCCGATCCGCGTATATCGTGGCCGGCTATCAGGTGGATGAGGTTCAGTCGCTGCTCGATCAGTTCTTCTCCACGCTTATCCTTCTTGCCCCGGCGGTGCTCCTCCTCTCGATGGTGGGGGGATGGTTTCTCGCCAAGACCACGCTCCATCCCGTCGATGAGATCACCCGCACGGCGCAGGATATCACGGCATCCAATCTCTCCCGCCGCCTCCCCATCCCGAAGAGCAACGATGAGATAGGCCGACTTTCCGAGACGCTCAATGACATGATCTCCCGCCTGGAAAGCTCGTTTGAACGGATACGCCAGTTCACCGCCGATGCATCGCATGAGCTGCGGACGCCACTGACGATCCTGACCGGCGAGCTGGAGCTGGCGTTGCGGACCAGAAAATCGCCGGAGGATTATCAGGATGTCCTCTCCAGCGCCCTTCAGGAGGTGCTGCGGCTCTCCCATGTGGTGGAATCGCTCCTCCTCCTCTCCCGCACGGACATGGGGCAGATATCCCTGATCAAGGAGCCGACCGACCTGACCGAGACGCTGGAGGAGGTCGCGGACGCCGCCACGATCCTCGGGACGCAGAAGAACATCTACATCTCCTTCAGGCACAGCCAGGCTCTCTTTATCGAGGCCGACCGGGCCAAGCTCTATCAGATGTTCCTGAACCTGGTGGACAACGCCATCAAGTACACGCCGGAGGGAGGGATGATCTCCATCGCGGTCCACCCGGATGGGGAGTTCGCGGAGATACGGGTGCGGGATACCGGCATCGGCATCAACCCGGAGCATCGGAAGAAGATATTCGACAGATTTTATCGGGTGGACAAGGCGCGGAGCCGGGAGCTTGGAGGCGCGGGGCTGGGATTGTCGATTGTACAGTGGATCGTGCAGATTCATGGCGGCACCATCGCGGTGGAAAGCGAACCGGGACAGGGAAGCACCTTTATCGTGCGCCTGCCGCTGCTGATCGAGGAGCCGGTGACCCCGCCGGACGATCCCGGCGCGCAGAAGCAGAAAGGACGGGCAGCGGCGTTTGAGCTGCCGCGGTTGCTGAAGCGTTCGCGCGGAGGACGATAGATCGATGTCGAGAAGCGTCGAATCGTCGGGGCGGGTTTGAAACCCGCCCCGACCAACGTACAGACACTATCGTTTCAGTGATTCGAAGATCGCCAGATAGCTCTGATAGCGACCTTCATCGATATCGCCGCTCTCAACGGCAGCGATCACGGCGCATCCCGGCTCGTGCGTGTGGGTGCAGGGGAGAAATCTGCACTCCCGCAGATGATCCAGAAACTCCACGAAATAAGCATCCAGCTCCTCCGGCTCCAGATCCCATATGCCGAACTCCCGCAGGCCGGGCGTGTCGATCAGATAGCCGCCGCCGGGGATCTCCAGCATGACGGAGCTGATGGTGGTGTGCATTCCGCGTCGGTCCTTCTCCCGAACCTCGCCGGTGCGACGCAGATCGTACCCCAGGATCGCGTTCGCCAGCGATGATTTCCCCGCCCCCGACTGCCCGATCAGCACCGCCGTTTTTCCCTTCAGCACATCTCTCAATTCATCGATCCCATCGCCGGTCTCCGCGCTCGTAAACAGCGTCCGGTAGCCGATGTTCCCGTACACCTCCACATCCTCCCGTATCAGCTCCTCCAGTTCCCCTTCGATCAGATCGCTCTTGTTGACCACGACCGCCGGGGTCACCCCGCCAAGCAGGGCGGCAACGATATAGCGATCGATGATCGTCCTGCGGAAATCGGGACGGTCGGCCGCCGCTATGCAGAGAAGAAGATCGATGTTCGAGGCCAGCACATGCTCCATCCCCTTCTCCCCGGCCGCGTTCCGGCCCAGCCAGGTCTTCCGCTCCTCGACATGATGGATCAGCCCACGCCCATCCTCCAGCGGCTGCACCCTGACAAAATCCCCGACCACGACCAGCGTGGACTGCTCGTTCTCCGTGGATGCGCCCCGCTTGATCTGGCATGAGAGAAGCTCACCCGCCTCCAGCTTCACGTCGTGACGACCGCTCTCCGCCTCCACCACCTGGCCCCGCGGAAGCCCCTCCAGATCCCCCATCGCGTCGATCGTGATCCCTTTCGGACGCATCTTCTCCCGCCCGTGGACAATCGATTCGTTGTCCGGGTCTATCCGCTGTGCCCGCTCGCGATTGCCCTTGATCCAATCCTTTCGCGTACGCCTGAGCCTGTTGTGCTTGCCGCTTTTTCTTGAGCTGTCTGCCACGTGATTTTTTGTCCGCTGTTGTGCATCCCAATATACGCCGGGCCGCGGGAGAGAATGAAGCCATGCATGGTTCAGGGAATCTTCTCCCGCCGCCGTGGGTTATATTCCTGCAACAAACTTACCAGGAGCAACGCGATGGCGGAGAACAAACATATCATCGTGACCGGGGCAACCGGGTTGATCGGCAGGAAGATCATAGAGCGATTGAGCAAACGGGGCGACCGGGTGACGGCGCTGGTGCGCGATGTTGAGCGCGGGCGGCGGCTGGCCCCCGGAGCAGCCGACTATCTTGCCTGGTCCAGCTCCATGGCCGACGGCCCGTGGACGGCGGCGATCGATGGCGCGGACGCGGTGATCCATCTGGCCGGCTCCCCGGTGGCAACCCGCTGGAGCGACGAGCAGAAGAAGAGAATCCGCGAGAGCCGGGTTGACGGCACGCGCAACGTGGTGGCGGCAATCGCGCGCGCGGCGCGGAAGCCGGCGGCCCTGATCAGCGCCAGCGCCGTTGGCTATTACGGCACATCGAACGATCGTGTCTTCACGGAGGAATCGGGGCCGGGGAAGGATTTTCTGGCGGATGTCTGCCGCGCGTGGGAGGCGGAGGCGCTCGAAGCGGAGAAGCTGGGCGTTCGCGTGGTGCTGATACGGACCGGCATCGTGCTCGATCCCGGCGATGGAGCGCTGGCGAAGATGGCCCCGACGTTCCGGCTCTTCGTTGGCGGCCCGATCGCCTCCGGTCGCCAGTGGTTTCCATGGATCCATATCACCGATGAAGTGGAGATGTTCCTCTGGGCGCTCGATAACACCGGCATCACCGGGGCGGTCAATGGAACGGCTCCCGGCATCGTCAGGAACAGGGAATTCTCCTCCGCGCTTGGCTCGGCACTCCATCGCCCATCATTTTTCCCCGTCCCCGGATTCGCGTTGAGCCTGATCTTCGGCGAGGGAGCCATCATCCTGACGGAGGGACAGCACGCGATTCCCGAGCGGACGGAGAAACTCGGCTATCGTTTCCGTTTTCCAAAACTCCCGGAAGCGCTTCGCGATCTGCTCGGGGCGTAGATTTGCACCGACATTGCGCGACGAATTTCCGGTAAACGCCCGAAATTCGCCAATATCGTTTACCGTGCAAAATCGTCACGGTAATAGTTGCGCCGGAGTATTTAGAACGCTCGACAATATGCGCCGCAATGGCCTTCTTTAACCGGCCGGCGGCTCATTCCGCTAAATAGATGCTCTGGCGGAACTGCCATCAACAGCTCCACCGCCCGTTGCCTGACACGTTTGAAAAACGTTCGCCGCCATTTTTTTTATTCCACTGACGCCAACCGCTAACTTTTTGTAAGGTGATGTGTTCGTATGCTAGAGCGGGAGAAATAATTGACGGCGTGTGACACAATCGGATTCCGCGGGTCTTTCCGTCACTCTCGCTCCTCTCAACAAAACGAAAACGACGCTATTGATATAATCCAATTACTCTGTACTGTGGCCTGCGCTGCTCAGGAAAATCGATCACTCTCCGGCGCTGAACTCTGAGCCAGCAGACCTTATGATTAGTGGCAATCGGCACACTAAGGTTTGTGGATTTACGGGTTTGTCCCGATAGAGGATGATCTGGCAACAGTCGAAGTAATTGGCTCGCTATCACTGGTATATATGCTGGTCGAGCCGGATGCGTACATATGCGCTATTCGGCTTTTTTTTCCGGCTGATTTTTTAAAAAATACGGTAGCGCGCTGGCTCATGTAAGGTTTCACATCTAATCCGTGTCAATAGCTTTGCAGCATTGACCAAGCTGTACAATCTCACTTAAACCGAAGAAACGCCCAGGCAAGTTGTTACGATGATCACGCATTGTGCGTTACGTTTTCCCTCAACAGACACGAATCGAGTAGGAGATTAACTATGCCCGCGACAACCGTACGCTCCAGGATTCGCCTCGCAAAGGCAGCCGTCACCGCACCCGAAGAGATCGTCGCCAATGATGGGTTCAGCGTTCAGATGCAGACCGAAGTCCGGCTGAATCCCCTGGCGGATCTGATTGACGATTCAACATTCTCGCTCCTCCAGCAGCATCGATTGATCGATCAGAAATCCCTTCGCGATTATCAGATCCGCAAGTCCTACAGGGAAATGCGTGAGAAGATGTCCGCCGGTGATGCCATCGATAAGCTTCAGCAGATGCACCCGTATCTTCAGTTCGATACGATCCGCAAGATCGTCTACCAGATGGCCCCGAAGGCCTCCTGACGGAGACCCCTTCCGCCAACCGGCAATGGAACAACGCTAACGCACCCCATCGATAGTAAACAGCAACGGGCGTCCCGAATCATCGGAACGCCCGTTTTCGTTTCGACGACAGGCGCTCAATAGAACGCGAAATCGCCGGGATAGATGCCGCAGGGAAAACGGGATTTGAACGCGCCAGCGCGGTCGTATATCATCACCGCCGCCGGCACGCTTGAGTACCCGTTCGTGGTCCCCAGATAGATATCGCCGCTTACCGGCTCCACCCCGATCGAATAGAACATCGCCCCCGCCTCGCCCAGTTGCACCAGCCCCCTCACATTATCCCCCGCAACCGATGGATCGATCCGCGCCACGCCCTCCCCATGCATCACATAGATGATCCCGCGCCCGTCATCGACAGCCATGTCGTAGCCACCGGCCACCGGCCAGCGACGAACCTCGCGCAACGAGGCCGGATCGTATTCCACCACGGCGCCGAGCGTATCGGGGAGAATGGGACGGGCCAGCACGTAGACGCGCCCCCGCGATGGCAGATAATGAACGCTCAGCGGGTTGGTGCCGGTGGGAAGCATCGCCAGCTCCGCGCCGCTTGCCGGATCGAGCACCGAGATCGTCCCCGCCCCTGGTTCGGTGCGCCGCAGATTGCCGAGCCCGGAGTTCGCCACAAAAAGATGGCCGGCGGCATACGCGATCCCCTCCGGGGCCGGCCCCACGGCGAACGATCCCGTCGTTGCCAGCGTCATCGGGTTGAAACGGATCACCGAATCGGCAAAGGTTGTGACAAACGCGGTCGCGCTGTCGATGATCGCGATCATGCGCGGCTCGTTCGGGGCGTTCAGACGGACGCGCCCCAGGGAATGCCCGGTCGCCAGATCGATCACCTCCACCGCCCGCGACGTGGAGACGGCGATATATCCCCGTCCCTTCCAGGTAACGATGCTGTTGCCGAGATCCCCCAGACGCAGGCCGGGATTGCGCGCCGCGAAATAGTCCTGAACCGGCCCGCCGCTATCGGGGTTGTAGAAGGTGAGCGTGGAATTATCCTGCTTCCATACCCCCTCGTTCACCACCAGCACCCCATGCGCTCCGGCGCTCACCACCGGAGGAGATGTGAGTGTGGGATCGGATATGCAGCCGGCCAGCAGAAGCACCAACGCAAGCAGAGCGGATGGCACGATCGCCCCGCAAAGCCGCGTGGCTACGCATTTTCTTATCGGCATATGGATATCCCGCGCAATCGCGCTCATGGTTGCGGCCCATCATGAAAATCGATCTCGACCCTTCCGAGAAACGTTCTCCCCGGCATGGGATAATTCCTCACCACCTGATATTCCGTATCGAACATGTTCGAGCATTCCAGGCGCGCCTTCACCCCCACGCCGCCAATGATCCAGCGCGCGGAGATATTTGCGGCAAGCAGGCCGTAACGTGGCAGCGCGGAACCGGGATCGTTCGCGGGGAGCGTGAAGCGATGACCGACGTACTGCCACGCCGCTCCGATGCCGTAACGACCCAGCCGCAGATCCACGATGCCGTTGGTCAACTCCTCGGGCGCATACACCAGCAGCTTTCCATCCACCGTTCCCCCGCTCCTGTCCTCGGCCCGTGTCAGCGTGTAGGAGGCCCGAAGCCCAAGCATCCCATCGAACAGCGTCCCCGATCCCCCCAGCTCCAGGCCGCGCGAAAGAACCCGCTCGACGTTTGCCGCGCTCCAGCTTACGGGGCTGCGCGGCACCGAGACGATCTGATCGCGCGTGGCGATCATGAAGAAGCTCGATTCCAGGGCGAACGTCTCCCCCACCTCGTAGGTAGCCCCAAGGTCGCCGCTCATGGAACGCTCGGGCCGCAGGTTCGCGTTGCCGTAGTTGAGATAGTATTGCTCGGCGAAGCTCGGCGCCCTGTAGTTCAGCCCACCATGCGCCCGCAGCCGGAGCGGGGTGGAGCCGGCGCGCCAGATCAACCCGGCCGATGGGCTCAGCGCGGTGGGAAGATCATCGAAGAGATCGAGACGAAGGCCGGCTTCGAGGGCGGTTTCGCAGCCGAACAGACCATCGTCATAAAGCCAGTTTGTTGCGATCGCGCCGCTCACCGAAGTCCGCGATGCGGCGGAGCCCAGCGCCGGGTCCAGATTGTCGCCGCGAAGATGCGTCTGAGAAACCTCCGCCGTCCCCTCCGCAACGCCATGGTCACCGATTGCCCGCCTCACCCTCCCCATGAAGTTCCCCTCCCTCTCCCGATACTCGTCGTCGATGCCGGACGGGCCGGCAACGCGCGCGTCGGGATCGCGGTAGCCCAGGGCGTTCAGGCGACCGCTCGCCGAGATGGAGAACTGCCACTCCTCCGTGGGCCAGGAAGCGGCGGCGGCGGCAAACAGATCGCTCTCATTCAGGCGCGCATGGAGCTGTTCGCGGTTTCCCTGCACCACCGCGCCGGGGACGCCACGTTCGGATCGATAGCCCTGCATCGAGGCCGAAAGCCGCAGGCCATCATCGCGATGATATGCCCAGCCTCCACGGCCGAAATAGTTGGAGAAGTCCGCATTATCCCGCTCGAAGGTCGAGGTGGCACCGAACTCATTGAAGCTGAACGGATAGTTGCCGTTTGTGGCGGTGGCGTTGAAACCGGCATCCCACACATGGTTTCCCGCCGCGCCGTTCCCCCCGATGCCCATCTCCCGCTGACCATACGAGCCATATCCCCCTCGCGCCGTAAGCGCCGTCCCGCCGGCCGATGGCGCTCGCGTCACCACGTTGATCACGCCGCCGAGTGCATTGGCGCCGTAGAGCGCCGCGTTGCCGCCGCGGAGCACCTCCACCTGATCGACCGATGCCGAGGGAAGATTGCTGAAATCGAACCCCCCGTCCGCGCTGCTCCGGTACCGGATCCCATCGATCAGGATCACCGTCTGCTGCGCCGATGTGCCGCGCAGCGATATCGTCCGCAGCCCGCCGACGCCGCCATACTGCTTCACGAACACCCCCGGCGCGTACGCAACGGCATCGGAAAGGTCGAAGCCGTTTGCCGCCTCGATCTGCGCCCTGGTCACAACCGCGCGCGGCTGCGTTCCCCGCGATACCCGCGTCAGTATCGACCGTGCCTCCACGCGCACTTCAGGAGCGTGGTAGACTCTCGCGGAATCCTTTCCCTTCCCCGGCTCCGGGGTTCCGGGCTGGGCCGCCGCGCATGCCCCGGAAAGCACGAGCAGGGAGATATGGAGGGCAAGGGCTCTCATCTACATACCTGGGCCCTGAGCATCGTCACGGGATGTCCATCGATCGCCACGGCTATGAAGTAGACGCCATCGGCCAGCCGGGAGGCATCGAACGGAAGCACGTTCCGGCCTCGGTCGATAGCGCCGCCGGAGATTGTCATCACCTCTCTTCCGAGAAGATCGGTCACCCGCGCCGTGAGGTCTCCCGATATGGGAGCATCAACCCGGAGCACCCCCTGTCCGGCAACCGGGTTGGGCGAAAGCACCGCCGAAGCGTGCGCGCCCGTGGGAGCCGTGGCGATGCCGCCCGGATGGGATTTCGTGGCGCGCACAACGGCATCAAGATCGAACCCGGTCAGCGTGGGGTCCCAGAAGGGATGCGAGGGATGATCCTTGACGATCGAGGTCACATCGCGGATGCGAACCCATCGAACCGAGTCGACCCCGAGATCGTGAAGATCGAAGCTGTTGCCGCCGGAGACAAGCGGATCGCCGGGATCGTTCCCGCCGTTGGTGGGGCCAACGCCGGCGCACCCGCGGAGGGTGATGGAGTCGTACGGAAATGTCAGAAAGTGAACGCCGTCCCGGCTTACCGCAACCTCGCCCGGCTCGGCATAGGTCTTCTCCTTTCCACCGATGATATAGGTGAACGCGTTTTCGAACACCGTGAAGTCGGGGCCGGGGATATCGGTGATCGGCGCGCGATCGAACCGGAGGACGATTTCGCCGCCGAGCCCGAGCGACAGGATCTGAACGGGATCGATCGTGGGGATATCGGCTCGGGCGGCCGAGTCGGGAAGGCCGAGGACATTCTCGGGATAGTGATCGGAGCCAAGCCCCGCCCCGGTTCCGGGGGTGAAGGATTCCACGGCATCGGCGCCGGTGTTCTCCCACTGGGCGTGGCCCGGCGACGCGATTGCCAGGAAGAGCAGCGCGGCGGCGGCAAGCCGGCGCAACCGGCCGGGGATGGCTCCCGGCCGGCGGTATGATGATGATCGCATTATCGCACGACCTTCATCACTCTGCTCAGAAGCGTTCCTCCGGAGCGAAGCGTGTAGATGTATGATCCGCTGGCAAGCCCGGCCACGTCCATCCGCGCGGTATAGCTTCCCGGCTCCATCTCCCTGTCGACGATCGTGCCGGCAAGGGCGCCATCCGGCCTGTAGAGGGCAAGGGTCACTCTGCCGGCCACGGCGACCGAGAAACGGATCTCGGTGCCGGACGATACGGGGTTCGGATAGTTCTGCTCCAGCGTCGTGGCGGATGCGATCGCATCATCACGACGTACCGATGCAATCGCGGCGGTATCGATCACCGCGACGCTTGCGGAGGGCGTGTAGGTGGCATCGGGAGCGAACGGCAGGGCCACGTAGACTTTGCTTCCGGCGCGCGCCATCCCCTCCGCCTTTCCATAGACCGGGATCACCCGGACGGAGTTATCGCTCACCGTGATCCGGCGCACATCGCCGGCGTAGGTGCTCACGAGCAACGTCGACGGGGAGAGCGCCATCGTCTCGCGCGGGCCATCGAACCCGGTCGTCTTCGTCGACGTGCGGCGCATCACCGTCCAGGTATCGAGGTCCAGCCGGACAACGCTGTGGTTCCCGTTCATCGTCACCAGGGCCTTGTCGTTATCGGCGCTCAGTCCCTCCAACGTTATATGGTTCGCGCCGCTTCCCAGCGTATCGGGGCCGAGGATATCGGGCTGGAACTCGAAGGAGGTCAGGGTGGATGCAGTCGCCGCAAACCCTCCCTGGTTGAGAGCGTAGAAGCTCATCGCATGGTCGCCGCGACCGGAAACCACCGGCAGCGCCATCATCACCAGGTAACCCGCCATGAATTTCGCCACCTCCCCTCCGCTCTTCCGGCTCACGATGTGGACATAGGATGAATCCTCCCCTGGGTTCTTCGGGCGTTCGGTGATCAGGAGATAATCGCCCGCGCCGCTGACGCCGAAGAGAGCCCCCCTGGCGAGCGTATCGGTATAGGCGGCGCGCAACGGCGAGCCGGAGCCGGAAACCGCGAACGCGAAGAGAGTATCGGAAAGGACGATAAAGAGCGAGTCGTCGGAATTATCGTAGGCCATATGCAGCGGGTTGCTGATCGCGCCGTGGAGCGGGCGCTCCCCCTTCTTGAGAAGCGTTCCGCGCTCGTAGCTCACCAGCCGGCCGGCGCCGGGGATGGTATCGGCCACAACCACCTGAAGATTTCCGAGGCGATCGATAAAGAGCCCGAGCGGGTTCGGCCCCACGGCGAGCGTATCGACCGGCCGGCCGCTGTTCAGGTTCACCACCACCACCAGGGAATCGGTATGGCGGGCGGAATCGAGCGGAATCGCCACGTATGCCAGCGAGTCGCGCACGGCAACGGCCTCCGCGGCGCCGGGGAGCGCGATCTTGTCGATCATCGCCCCGGTCGCGATTCTGAATCGTCGGATATCCCTGGCATATGTCGCCACCACCAGCACGCTGTCCCCCTGAACGTCGAGCATGCGGGGGCTCCCGAATCCGGCCGTGCCAACAGCGATCGGCGAAGAGAGGGTATCCCTCCCCGTTCTGGTGTCGATGATCCGAATCTGGTTGGTGGCGCTCATCACGAGATAGGCGGCGGTTCCGCGCACGACCATATGATTCCCGTTGCCGCCGAGCGCCCCGGCGTAGAGGCTTGCCCGGTAGCGGCTGTAGGCGACCGTCGAGGGAATGCCCGGCCCCCCCTCGGTGATGGTATACGTTTCAGCCCCCTTCGGCACGGCCATGCCGGGATTGACGCCGGTGTTCATCATCGAGATACGCTTCCCGGTGCGCGGGTCGATCGTCTCGGTCCATCCCGGAACGGTAAATCCGGGGCGGAAGGAGAGGGTGATATATCCCGTCAGGGAATCGAACATGACGGTGGAGGCATTCGTCGTGGAGACGGAATCCTGGACGATCCCCAGATCGTCGATATCGAACGCGCGGACGCGGCCGAGCTGCGGCACGTAGAGCCGGCGTCCCTTCAGATCAACGCCGGCGCGAAGCGGAAAGGAGTTGAAGAACCCCGTGAATGTGGTGGAGCCCACCTCCTCCTCGGTAGCGGCATCCAGCACAAACCAGCGCGGAGCCACGTCGGAGCCGGGCTGGAAAACGCCGTCGAAGTTGGCGTCCACCCCCAGGGTGATCACATGAATGTGCCCCTTGACCGGATCATTGAAAATAAACGACGGAGATTTGTCCGTCTGGATGTGATGGAATTGTCCCTGGGCAATGGAAAGCCCTCCCAGGAAAAGGACGAGTGGAAGCAGAAAGCGAAGATTCATTTCACGAACGCCGATGCCCTCCGATGCCAGGTCGGGAGCGGTAACGATGGACGACGGGAAATGATGCTACAGTGGCGGGAACGGGAGGCGCGGCGCCTCTCCCCGAAACGGAGTGTAGACCATCTCCTCATCACTTTCCTTGGCGGGAAAGCTGATCCCAATGGGATCGTGGATGAGGATCATCAGGCAGGTCTTCTGGCTTCGGGGTCATTCGAACTCTCCGGCCTTCCCGTGAGCAGCAGCTCACAGTGGCCCGGCACTCGGTTGTTGAGCGCTCAGTTGGAGAGGTCGTCGCCCGTTACAGCGGCGCAACCGCTGCCGATTAGCCCTTGCGGGCGCACGGCATTCCCTATTCTTCCTGGCTTCTCCCAGGACACCTGACGATCGGATGCAGAGAGCAAAGATAGCGAAGCGATGGCTCCGCACAAGCGGAAGGGACGTTGCAGGATGTACCGGAACGCGCGGCCTGTTCGGGCGAATTTGGTAGATTGAAGGTTCCTCTCGATTGCCCGGCATCCCCCCCCCGACAGGCCGGCGCGGGCGAACGGAATATCGTTCAGGACCAACCCGTAAACCGCTATGAGCACTATACGATTCTACGGCACAAAGGACGCTCACGGATGCTTCTCCAACTTCGCCGCCTATCCCATCGAAATCGATGGAAAGGTCTGGCCGACGAGCGAACATTACTTCCAGGGGAGCAAATTTCCCGGCACCGGGCACGATGAGGAGATCCGCCTTACCCCCTCGCCCATGATCGCCGCCAGGAAGGGGCGCGACAGGAAACGTCCGCTCCGCCCGGACTGGGAGGCGGTCAGGGATGAGGTGATGCTCGTCGCCGTCAGAACGAAGTTCCGCCAGCACCCGGAGCTGGCAGCCACGCTCCTCGATACCGGCGACGCGGAGATCATCGAGCATACGAAGAGGGACAGCTACTGGGGCGATGGCGGCGACGGCAGCGGCAGGAACATGCTTGGCCGGATCCTGATGCGGGTTCGCGATGAACTGCGTGGGGATCGGATCGGCAACGGGTGATACATCGCGCGGGAATGGATTTCCACACCTGATAATCGTTGAGGGAGGCAGCAATGAAGATGGCACGATTCGGAAAGGCGGCCGGCAAGCTGATAGCGATCACCGGCCTGTTGATGCTGGGCATAGGATTTCTTTACGACCTTCTCTCCGTCAACATCCCCTATCAGGACCCTCCGCCGGCGCTCCAGCACGCATATGAACTGGATTTCGCCATCACATCCGGGATTACCTCCACGATCTATCGCATCGGGGGGATCATTCTTCTGATCGGCCTGGTCGTTTCCATAACGCAGTTTCTGGTTCGCAGACGGAGCCTTGCCCGGCGTGGCTGACTTGCCTTCGCTCCCCGCGAAGCCCCGCGGGGGAAGGCTTCCGGGGGAGGATCGCGATATCAATCGATATACCTCAACTGCCGTGTCCGTTCCGGCTCCCCGTTCAGCGCCGGGATGATCACCTCCGCCGTGCCGACGAACTGCGCTCCGTTGTACCGCCCCTCCATCGGGCCATTCTCCAGCGACAGCACGCCGCGCGGGCAGACGTTGGCGCAGACCCCGCACCCCACGCAGGAGGCTCTGATGATGTTCTCCCCCCGTTGCGCGTACCATCGCACATCGATCCCCATCTCGCAGTACGTGGAGCAGTTTCCGCAGGAGATGCACTGCCCGCCGTTGGTGGTGATCCTGAACCGCGAATAGTATTTCTGGATGATCCCCAGCACAGCCGCCATCGGGCAGCCGAAACGGCACCAGACGCGCGCCCCCATGATCGGATAGAAGCCGACGCCGACCACGCCGGAGAAGATCCCGCCGATCAGAAAGCCGTAGACATCCGCGAACCCGCGCGAAGCCCCCCCGAGCAGGGCTCCCTGCGCCGCGGAGTTGATCCAGAGGAGCGCCGTGGTAATGGTAATGAACAGCAGCACGGAGTAGATCATCCATCGCTCGATCTTCCACGACCTCAACGATGTGCTCGCCAGTTGCCGGTAGGGATCGCCCGCGGTCTCCGCCAGCCCGCCGCACCCGCAAACCCACGAACAGTACCACCGCTTGCCGAAGAAATAGGTCAGCACGGGGGTTGCAACGAACGTCATCATCACCGCCCAGCGGATCATGAACGGGCCAAGCCCTCCGGCCATCTCCAGCGACTTCACGCCGTCGGGGAAAAGGTAGTAGGGCTTCAGCGGCCAGAAGTAGGTGAAGTAGAATTCCGGCTGCTTGAAGAGCTGAAGCGTGGCCGGGATCAGAAACGCGAAGACGAGCTGGAAGAAGATGACCGAAAGGGTGCGGATGATCTGGTAGCGGTTATGACGGTATTTCAGCAGCGCCCGCGCTCCCATCACCAGCACGGCGAGGGTATAGAACGCCCCGTACATGAACCAGTGATCGGCCGGGATGCCGCGGAGACGCATGCTCAGCGGATCGAACATGCGGATCAGCCCCGCCAGCGTCTGGGGCCACCAGTAGAGGAGCACGTAGAAGCCGGTGATCGCCACCCCCAGCCCCCATGCAATCGCGCCGCGCGTGGTTGCGCCGGAGAACATCACGCCGTTGTTCTGCGCCGATGCGGAGCGCCGGAGGTGATGTGGAAGGATATAGGCCAGCGCCCCGGCCACGATCAGCCCCGGCCCCGCCAGCATAAAGAGCATGGGGGATATCCCGCCGCCGCAGGCCGCGCCCAGCATCACCAGCAGCCCGGCCGCCACCGCCGCGATACCGGCCTTTCCCATCCCGCCGGTATCGCCGGACATCGTCCCCGTCAGTTGAAGGCTTCCATCACGATCGCTCATCGCAATCTCCAGCTTGTTGTGATCTCCCGTCGGGACGCCGGATCATGAGAAGAACCGCGCCAGCATCCCCTTCCGCTTCACCACGACCGCGCCGCCGGGGTTCCGCTCGTTGTAGAGCCTTACCACCTCCGCCTCGTATCGCCGGTGGAATTCGGGATCGAAATTCGCCTCGGAGAGATTTCCCAGCACCGTCCCGATATCAGCCCCCTCCTCCACCCATTTCCGGCAGACATCCTGGCGATATCTGATCCCGAGCAGGTTCATCCCGAGCAGCCGGCCATCCATCTTCGAGTAGTTGATCCTGATCGCCTTCCGTCCGTCGGGATGCTCCCAGTAAAGGGTTTCCTCCGTCTCCCGAAGCCGGCTCCAGACGTAGCCGTAGGTCTGATACTCGATATCGAAAAACTTCGCCGAGTTGAACCAGACGCCGCGGGCGTAGCGGGCCGGGATGCCGCAGATGGTCCGCGCAACCGTCTCCCCGTGCATCTTCGCCGTGTACCACAACTGCTCGATCGCGGGATGATCCGCTCGCGGATCGCGAAACTCGGCGCAATCGCCGATCGCGTAGACGCCGGGAATGCTGGTCCGGAAATATTCATCCACCAGCACGCCGCGATTGCACTCCACGGCGGAACCGCTCACCACGCCGATGTTCGGCGATACCCCCACCGTCAACCCCACGAACCCGCAGGGGATCTCCTCCCCCCGCGTCGTGACCACGGCGCGGGCGCGACCCTCCGCATCCGACAGAATCTCCCGCAGCTCCGTCGCCGTGCGGAGATCGATGCCGTGCGACCTGATATGCCGCTCCACCATCAGCGATTCCTCCGGCGGAAGGATGGTGTCCCAGTAGTTCCGCTCGCGCACCAGAAACGTCACCCCGATGCCGCGCGCATACAGCATCTCCGCCATCTCTATCCCGATCAACCCGCCGCCGACCACCACGGCGCGCGTGATCCCGGCGGTCCATCGCTCCATCGACTCCAGATCCTGAATGCTGTACAGGCCCTGGACCCCCTCCAGGGTCTCCCCCGGCCAGCCGAACATGTTGGGTCGCGATCCGGTGGCGATGATCAGGGAGCCGTACTCGATTTCGCTTCCGTCGCCAAGCGTCAGGCGGCGACGCTCCGTCTCCAGCCGCTCCACGCGACCCCGCACCAGCGCTATCCGGTTCTTCGGCCAGAAGTCGTCCTCGTACGGTTTGGTCCCTTCGTAGGTGAGCTGTCCCATGTAGATATACATCAGGGCCGTGCGCGAGAAGAAGTGATCGGTCTCGGCGGAGATCACCGTAATCGGCCGGTCGCTCAGCTTGCGGATATGCCGGGCGGCCGTGATGCCGGCAACCCCATTGCCGATAATGACGACATGATCCATGATATCGAAGTCCGTGATCGATGCGCTGACGGTTGGCATACCTTTTCAGATTCCACCGCAAAGATAGGACGGAGAACCGGTGGATGGTGGGGGCGAACCCACGAACCGGGCAACCGGGCAAACCCTCACTCCGCGCGAATGCGTATATTCGATTTTCCCGATATATCCCCACGGCGAATATCCCCTGCTCTTTTCGAGATATTTCCGGACTTCAATGAACGAGGCAAATACACTGGCGCAGTTGCGGACCGTGCTGGAACAGGATGGCATCCGGGCGGCGCTGAGGCTCCTCAACAGCCAGACTCCGCACCGTTTCACCGCACTCTATCGCTTCGACGGCGAGACGCTGAAGAGCCTCTATTTCGTCGACGCGGAAAACCCGGAGGTGGAGTCGTGCCCGGATATCCCGGTGATGGCGTCGTACTGCGTCTTTGTCCGAAAAACCGGAAACCGGTTCACCGTGCATGATACACTGAAGGATGACCGTGTGGAGGGCCACCCGAAACAGCGGGAGGTGCAGTCGTACTGCGGCGTGCCGCTCCTCGACGAAAGCGGAAACCTCTTCGGGACGATCTGCGTGTTCGACTTCGAGTCGATCCCGATTGGAAATGATATCGTTCATATGATGGAATTTCTCGCCCCGCTGCTTCGCCAGCGCGATCGCACGCTGAAGCAGGGCTGAACAATCCGCCGGACGATGTTCTGCCGAACGCCCCGATTCCCGTGCGGGCCGCCCCCGTGAACAACCGATTTCCCCGGCCGGACCCACGATTGCCTTTGTATCATTCCATTTCCACCCCCGTAATTGGGCCGATTCGGCCAATCCACTCACGATTCCTTCGCATCAGCTTCGGTTTTCCGGTTGCAGAACTCCCCCCGCTCCCCTATTTTTATGATCCTTTGCTCAAACCGTAGCGCAATTCTTTCGATACGCATGTCCCGGATATCCGATGTTTGAGAATCTAAGTGCCAAACTTGACGCGGCGATACGCCGCCTGAGCGGTGAAGCCCGGCTCTCCGAAGAGAACATCACGGAGGCGCTGCGCGAGGTTCGCCGCGCGCTTCTGGACGCCGATGTAAACTTCCAGGTCACGAAGAAATTCGTCGAGGACGTAAAGACCCGCGCGCTCGGTCGCGATGTGATCGGGTCGGTTACCCCCGGACAGATGATCGTCAAGATCATCTACGACGAGCTCGTGGAGCTGATGGGGAACGAGCGCGAGGATATCAGGATGGCGCCGGCCGGCCCCACGATCATCATGATGTGCGGCCTTCAGGGATCGGGAAAGACGACCCACTCGGCGAAGCTGGCGAACTACTTCAAGGGAAAGGGTCGCCAGCCGATGCTGGTGGCCGCGGACACCTATCGCCCGGCGGCCGTCGATCAGTTGAAATCGCTCGGCGCCCAGCTCGATGTCCCGGTCTTCTCGCTTCCCGGCGAGGACCCCGTGTCGATCGCCGAAAAATCGATCCTGGAGGCAAAGCGGACCGGACGGAACGTGATCATCATCGATACGGCCGGTCGCCTGACGATCGACGAGGAGATGATGGAAGAGGTGGCCCGCATCAAGGAGCGGACCAAGCCGAACGAGATCCTCTTCGTCGTGGACGCGATGATAGGCCAGGACGCGGTGACAACCGCGAAGGCATTCCACGACCGGCTGGACTACGATGGCGTGATCCTGACGAAGCTGGACGGCGATACCCGCGGCGGCGCGGCGCTCTCCATCCGTTCGGTGGTCAAGGCGCCGATCAAGTTCGTGGGCCTCGGCGAAAAGATGGATGCGCTGGAGCCGTTCTACCCGGACCGCATGGCCTCCCGAATCCTGGGCATGGGCGATGTGGTTTCGCTGGTGGAGAAGGCGCAGGAGCAGTTCGATGAAGAGCAGGCGAAGAAGCTGGAGGAGAAGTTCCGCCGGAACGAGTTCACGCTGGATGACTTCTTCGAGCAGTTGCAGCAGATCAAGAAGATGGGCTCGTTCCGCGACCTTATCGGGATGCTTCCGGGGATGGACCAGGCATTGAAGGGGGTGGAGATCGACGAACGGGCGTTTGTCCGTCTGGAGGCCATCATCACCTCGATGACCAAGGAGGAGCGTCGCCGTCCGGAGATCATCAACGGAAGCCGTCGCCGCCGTATCGCGGTCGGCTCCGGAACGCAGATCCAGGACGTGAACCGGCTGCTGAAGCAGTTCGACGAGATGCGCCGCCAGATGCGCCAGCTCACCGGCGGCAAGATGAAGAATCTGATGCGGACGATGGGTGGCGGCGGCGGATTGCCGATGCTCCCCGGACGCCGCCGCTGATGCGGGCTCCGGTATCCCGGATGCTGATGACAGGATGCCCCGGACGGGCCTTCCCCCCGACCGGCGGGCCCAACGCCCATTCTGTTACCCGCTCCTAACGTTTAGAAGCATAAGTTTAACATACATTCAGAATCACATTAAGAACGAATCAGCATGGTCAAGCTTCGCCTGAGAAGAATGGGACGCAAGAAGCGTCCGGTATATGACATCGTGGCCGCCGACAGCCGCAGCCCGCGCGACGGACGTTTCATCGAGAAGGTGGGACAGTACAACCCGATGGTCGTGGCCGATCAGATCACCCTCAAGCGTGATCGCGTCCTCCACTGGCTCCAGACCGGCGCCCAGCCGACCGATACGGTCCGCTCCCTCCTCAGCCGCCAGGGAATGCTCCTGGAGATGCACCTGAACCGTAAGGGGAAGGGCTCGGAGGAGATCGCCCAGCAGATCGAGAACCACGTCGCCCGCAAGCAGAACCGCGAGTCGCGCGATCTGGCAGCCATCCAGGCCGCCGCCGAGAAGCGCGTCCGCGATGAGGAAGCAGCGGTCCGCGCCAAGGAAGAGGCCGAGGATGCAGCTCGCGCCAAGGAAGAGGCGGACGCCGCAGCGGCAGCAGCGGCGGAGGCAGCTCCCGAGGCTTCGGCCGAGGAAGCCCCCGCAGCGGAAGAGGCGCCGGCAGCCGAGGAAGCTCCTGCGGCCGAGACGGAGCCGAACGCTTAATTTATTGTGATAGAAGGATGTGAAGCTCATTCCGATGGGCTTCACATCTTTTCATGTGCCCCTCTCTATTCCGTTCCCAATGGCCGGCGAATCCCGTGTACGTATTGGCGTCCTTAACAGGACCTATGGCCTTGCCGGCGGTATTCGCTGCACTCTGGATGCCGACGCGATCCCCGCGGTCAATGTCCCGTGCGATGCCTGGAGCGGATATTCCGAGAAATTCACGGAGCCGCTCCAGCTGATCAAATGCGAGCGCCGGAACGACGCGATGATCTGCTACTTCGCCGGCTGCACGACCCGTGAGGATGCGGCGAAACTCCTCGATCGCGCGCTCTATCTTCCAATGGCCGCGCTCGACTACGATCAGCCCTACGCCCATCCCCTCCTCGTCGGCTACGACGTGCGGAGCGAATCGGGGGAGGAGCTGGGGAACATCGGAGGGATCTTCAAGACGCCCGCCCATTACATCTGGGTGGTGGAGTCGGATGGAAACGAGTGGATGCTCCCGGCCGTCGATCAGTTCATCGTGGAAGTGCGGCATGACGATCGGGTTGCAATCGTGCGACCGATCCCCGGGATGAAGGGCGAGGAGACCGATGACGATGGCGGAAACTAGACGCGAGGGGCCGTTCCTCCGTATCGATATCATCAGCGTTGTCCCCCAGACATTCGAAAGCGTGCTGAACGCCTCGATTCTGAAGCGGGCACGCGAGGCGGGGCTGGTGGAGATCGTGGTGCATAACCTGCACGATTACGGTCTGGGACGCTACAAGCAGGTGGATGATACCCCGTACGGCGGGGGAGCCGGGATGATCCTTCGTCCCGAGCCCATCTTCTCCTGCATCGAAAAACTTCGTGCCGAGCGGGAATACGATGAGGTGATCTTCCTCACTCCCGACGGCGATATCCTGGACCAGAAGGCCGCGAACAGGCTTTCGATGGCGCGCAACCTGATCCTCCTCTGCGGGCACTACAAGGGGGTGGATGAGCGGGTTCGCACGGCGCTGGTGACGCGGGATATCTCGATTGGCGATTACGTGCTGACCGGCGGCGAGCTTCCGGCGCTGGTCCTTACCGATGCGATTGTGCGGCTGCTGCCGGGCGCCCTTGGCGATAGCGAATCGGCATTGAGCGATTCCTTCCAGGCCGGCCTGCTCGATGCGCCCTATTACACGAAGCCCGCTGAATTCGGCGGCATGCCCGTTCCGGATATCCTGATGACCGGCGATCACGCGAAGATCGCCGAATGGCGGGATACCGAGGCTCTCAGACGCACCAGGGAACGTCGCCCCGGGTTGCTGGATGACCCCGAGCGGAGCTAGAACATTTGTTCGTAAACATAAACTGAAACCAAAAACCAAAACCTCGCTTGTCGGGCCGGGTTCGGGAATGCCCAGGGAACCCCTGGCGTTCCGCTTCCGATGTCGGCGGTGAGTATTGTGGAGGTGTATCATGAAAGAGATCGATTCATTGACCGAGCAGATGATTGCTCAGACCGCGGCAAGCCGTACCTCCCGCAACGGCGAGGCCGGCGAAGTCGTCCTGCCGACGTTCCGTCCCGGCGATGTGGTGAACGTTGCAGTTCGCGTTGTCGAGGGTGACAAGGAGCGGATTCAGAACTACGAGGGGATCGTGATCTCCCGTCGGGGCGCGGGCATCGGCGAGACGTTCACCGTCCGCAAGGTGAGCAACGGCGTCGGCGTCGAGAGGATCTTCCCGATCCACTCGCCGATCATCCAGGGCATCCGGATCGTCCGCGAAGGCAAGGTCCGTCGCGCAAAGCTCTACTACCTCCGTGGCCTTGCCCCGAAGGCGGTTCGCGCCAAGACGACCTGATCGCGAGAACAATCAGCGGTTTGTACGAAGGCCATCTCCCGGAATCGGGAGATGGCCTTTTCAGTTAGTTATGGGGGTCAGGGCAGGTCTAAGACTTGCCCCGACAGGGCACGTCATAACGCTACGCGGTACGTCATAACGCTACAGCATTTCCCGATCCCAGCGATGTCAGCGCCGCAAATGTCGCGGCGGTGGTATCGTGCAGACTCTCGAAACTGATCGGCATAGGAGCGCCGCTCTTCATCGCCTCGATCGTCTGCTTCACCTCCTCGGAGTGTCCCTTGTCGCCGTTGAACTTCTCGACCCTGGTCTTCCGGCCGGAGGAGAGCACCAGCTCGCGGAAGTTGTTCATGATGGCGGTTCCGCCGCCGCCGAAGACCTCGAAATATTCCTTCGGGACCGATGGATCGCCGTTGGCGAGATAATGAACCGTCCCCACCGAGCCGTCGGAGAAACGGATGGTGATGGAGACGGAATCGGCGTTGCGGACCTGCTGGTTGCGCGAGCCGATCGCTGCGGCGTAGACGCTGACCGGCCGGGCGCCGGTCATGAACTGCATGCAGTCGATGAAGTGGCATCCCTCGCCGATGATCCTCCCCCCCTGCGCTTCAGCCTGCACCCAGCTATCCAGCTTGATGGCGCCGGCATTGACGCGATAGAGCATCACCAGCGGCTCCGTGTTTCCGGCGAAATGGCGCTTCATCGCGACAAGCGGAGCGGAAAACCTGCGGTTGAAACCCACCATCACGCGATCGTTCTTCGTGGCGGCCAGATCGCGGATGCGCTCAAGCTCCTCCTGCGTGATCGCCAGCGGCTTCTCCACGAACACCTGCTTCCCCGCCTCCAGCGCATCGGCAACGTATGAGCCGTGCGTGTCGTGGCGGGTGGCGATAAAGACCGCGCCGATCTCCTTTCTGGCGAGCAGGCCGGCGGAGTCGGTGGAGGCATCGCCGAACCCGAATTTCTCGGCCACCGAGCGGGCGTTGACCGATGTCGATGTGGATACCGCCACCAGGTTGACGCCGAGCGTCTTGAGCGGCGGCAGCAGATAGCTCTGCGCGAAGCTCCCGGCGCCGATAAAGCCTATGCCCAGCCCGCTTCCCCCCACCGGCTGGTTTACCTGAACAACGCGCGTCAGCGCCCTTGCCCCACGATCGGGATAGTTCAGGACGATGCCGATGTACGGCTCCTGAATTTTCCCGGTGATCAGATCGTACGCCCGCTCCGCCTCGGTGATCGGAATGCGATGCGTGATCATCCGCCCGACATTCAGCTTCCCGCTCGCGATCAGATCCAGCACCGATTCCATATTCCGTCGCTCGGTCCAGCGCACATAGCCGACCGGGTAATCATGCCCTTCCTCCTCGTACGTCGGATCGTATCGTCCGGGACCGTAACTGCAGGAGATCGTGATATCCAGCTCCTTCTCGTAGAACGGCGAGCGGGGGATATCCATGCCGACCGCGCCGACCACCACCACCCTCCCTTTTTTCCGGGCCGCGTTGATCGCCAGGATCATCGGATCGTTGGAGCTGGTGCCGGCGGTAAGGATCACCGCGTCGCAGCCGATGCCGCGCGTAAAGCTCTCGATGCTCCCAAGCGCCGACGAGCCGGTCACCACCAGTTCATCCGCCCCGAACTCGCGGGCCAGCGCAAACTGTCGCTCGTTGATGTCGAGGCCGATCACCCGGCACCCGGCGGCCTTCAGCAACTGCACGGTAAGCTGCCCCAGAAGCCCAAGCCCCACCACCGCGACCGATTCCCCGAGGCCGACCCTGGCCTGGCGCACCCCCTGCATGGCGATGGCGCCGAGCGTGGTAAACGCCGCCTCATCGTGTGTGACCCCTTCCGGGATCTTCACGGCGAGATTGCGGGGCACGGCGATGATCTCCGCGTGCGAGGCAAAGCCCCCCCCCGCGCAGGCAACGTGATCGCCCGGCGCGAACTCGTCGCACGCCGATTCGATCACCACGCCGGCCGCGGAGTAGCCGAGCGCCTTGTAGCTGTCCAGCTTCGTCCTGACCTTGTCGATGGTGTTCCGCCATCCCTCCTTCTTCGCCATGTCCAGCACCTGCTTGACCAGATCGGGACGGGTGCGGGCCTTTTCGAACATCGACGCCTTGGCCGTTGCCACGGATGTCCGCTCGGTTCCGGCGGAGATCAGCGAGGCGTAGGTACGGACCACGATCATCTTCGGCTTCAGTTCCGGAGCCGGCAGCTCCTTTACGTGAAGCTCTCCTGTTTTCTGGTATTGAATGGCTTGCAGCATCGATTAGTTTGATTGCGAGTTCATTGGGAGGGCCTGTCCCCCTTTCTCATGGCGCGGCGCCATAGCCTGATCACGAAATTGAGCGCATCGCGCCAGCGGCCGAACGCGTTGGGGAGGGAAAATGGAATGATCTTCTTGACCGCGCGCGTCGCCAGCACGCCGAGGGTGGCAAAGCTGACCACGACGGCGAGCGCGGCACCGTTTGCGTGGATCATCGGCACCAGCACAAGCGCCGCCACCACCGAGAAGAGGGCCGATGTCAGCGTCACGCGGAAATAGCGGCGCGCCTCGCCAAGCCCCCCCAGCACATAGGTGTTCATGCTGAACGGGATTGCAAGGGCAGCGAGCGAGAGAAACTTGAAGATGGTCGCGGCCTGCTGGTACTGCCCCTTGTAGATCAGGTTGAAGAGGTAATCGGTCGGCCCAAGCCAGACGAACACCACAATCGGCGTGATCACGATCACCATAAAGCCTATCATCTTCTCCAGCAGCAGCACCAGCTCGCCATGCCGCCGTTCGGCCGCCAGCTTTGTCACCGCCGGATAGACGAAGAGAGCGCCGGCATCGCGAAGCGCCTCGAAGCCGCGGAAGAACTTCTTGGCCGCGTCGTAATTGCCGATGACATCGGAGGTGACGAATTTCTTGAGGATCAGCGTATCGCCCTGCGTCTGCAACACCATGGTGATGGCGGAGCCGAACTGGGCGATGCCGAAACGGATCATCCTGATGGTGTACGCCCGGTCGAAGCTGGTGGTAAAACGCACCTTGCGACGATAGAGCCAGAGGCCCATCAGCGAGGAGATGCCGCTCGATATCCCACTGATCACCATCATGTCATTGGCATTCACCAGCGTCCCGCGCCGCCATCCGTACACGATCAGGATCACCGTGCTGCCGATCCACGCCAGGTCGATAAAGAATGTGGCGCGCGTATCGATAAACAACTGGGAGACCTTGAGAAAGTAGTTCCGCAGGAGAAAGCCAAGCGAGACGATGGGGAAATATCCCAGCGTCGTCACCAGCTCCGGCTCGTTGAAAAACGATGCAATCATCCCGCGACTGAAATAGACGGAGAGGGTGATGACCGTGATAAAGGTGCAGTGGATAAGCGCGGAGAGGGTAAGAGCCTGCCTGCGTCGCAATTCCTCCATGCCGAAGTTGACCATGGCCTGAAGCGCGAGGCTATCGGAAAGCATATAGACCGAGGTAAGGAGCGCCTGCGCCGTACTATAGATTCCCCAGTGCGACGGGCCGATCACCTTCTGCGGTATGAAGAACGCGAAGCCGATCAGGACCGACAGCATTCTATCGGCTGTTGACCAGGCGGCCTTCCCTATGTGTTTGGATAATTGCAAAGAGCGGCAAATCTACTGCTGAGGAAGCCAGGGACAAATGGAGCAAGGAGCCGATGTCCGGGCACTGATGGAAAACCGAATGAGGGAAGGACGGCAAGCATGTCAGCGAAGTGCGTCGAGATATTCCTGAAGGATGATCGCCGCGGCCCATGTATCGGCCATCCCCTTCCGGCTCCGCTTCTTTTTTTTGATGCCGGCGCCCCGCATCTGCTCCCCCGCCCTGCGTGAGCTGAACGCCTCATCCCATTCCACCACCGGGCAGGGTATAAGGGCTCTCAGCTTTTCGGCGAAGTTTTTCGTCTGCCGCGTCATCTCCGATTCCGTCCCGTCCAGCGCATACGGCATCCCCATCACCACCTTCTCCACCTTCTGTTCCGCCACGATTGCGGCGATCTCGGCGGGGGAGTTCCGGGAGTATGGAAGCACCCTGTAGGGAGAGGCAAGCATCTTCAGCTCATCGGAGAGGGCTGTTCCTATCCGAACGGTGCCGAAATCGATCGAAAGAATCCGCATCGGGCAAGTATAGCTGGCAGGATACATCGAGGCAAGGGAGGAATGCGAAAGCGGCCCGGATAGAGACTATCCGGGCCGTCCTCCGATACGATACATTATCGTCGAACACCGACTACGGGTTGAAGTACCACTCAATGCCGACACGGCCGTTGGCAAAACCAAACTCCGTGCTGCTCGGATCAAAGTTGAGCTTGATCACATTTACCATGGCCTGAACGCCAACGTTGTGATTAAAGAAATACTCGAGGCCGAACCCAACCGCAAGCGAGTTGGCGGTTGTGGTCGTGGTGGTGGTCCCCGTCGCAAAATCCTGCGACGTGCGACCGAACGTGGCCTGAAGGAACGGGTTGACATTTCCCTCGAACAGGAAGCGGCCGTAGATCTCGGTGCTGTAGTTCGTGACAGTCGTGCTGTTCGCGCTGGAGCCCTGGACGCCAAGGGCGACGCCGAGCTGAAGCGATGGGCTGATGGCATACTGGCCGGTGATGCCGCCACCCGTGAACGAGCCGCCGGTAAATACACCGATACCGAACTGCTTGTCAGGCGCAATGTTCGGGGTTCCCCTCTGTGCCGATGCCGTAGCGGCACCCAGCAGGAACACACCGAAAATGAGAGTAAGGAGAAGGGATCTGATCATCTTCATGCTGACTACCTTCAATGTTTATGAGCGGTAACGCGCGCCATTGTGCGCGCAGAAAAAGCCGATGGTGAAGCTCCTATACAAGAAGCTCCCCGAGGGGAGTGGCCCGAACATAGCGTTCTTTCCGGGAATTTCAATTCATTTTTTTAGCAACGACGTGCGACAGCGACGTGGTGGATCAGAGTTGGGGGAACCGAATCAGAGAGTTGCGCGAACGATTTCGCCAAGGGCGACGGAGAAGAGATCCTTGTCATTCTTATAGCTGAGCCGGGTATGAACGGCCTCGATCGGAAGCCACTCCACCGCGCTTACCTCGAATGCATGAGTCTGATTTCCCTCCCCCAGGTAACGCATAAGATACCAGGTAACGGTTTTCGCCACGCGCTGCTTCTCCCGGTTGACGAAAAAGTATCGCGTTGGGGGAAGATCGGCGATGATCTCCGCTAGCACGCCGGACTCCTCCTCCACTTCGCGGATGGCGGCCTGCTGCGGGGTTTCCCCCGGCTCCACCCATCCCTTCGGGAAGCTCCATCCTCTGTGCATGCTATGCTGGATCAGCAGCACTTCAAGTTGTCCTTCACCGGTACGCCGCAACACTACTCCCCCCGCCGACCATTCTTTAACATTTTCCATACGGTATTTCTCATGCGGATGCATCAACCGGCCATCGCCGTTATTTCACTGCAACGAGCGAGCCAGCGATTCGGCGGGAGCCGCGATGCTCATATCGGGTAGAGGTTCCAGGCCCGTCCGGCGCGATCCGTGGGGGAGATATGGCGCCATGCGCGATTACTCCTTTTCCGGCGGAGGGTCGGGACGGGTAACGCTTTTATTATGCTCGCTGATCATCCCGCTGATCATGTCGCGAGCGCCGGGATCATCGGCCCGTTCCAGTTCCATGCTGAGCGAATCCACCAGCGACGCATGATAGTCCGCACGCTGGGCCTCGGAAAGCCTGTCGTAGACCATCTTCCGCGTCCGCATCGGAAGGAATCGATAGCGATGTTTCAGGGGAGAGAGGTCGGAGCTTCCACGGTCGCAGGCAATCACCCCGGCCGTTACCGCCGGTTGAAGAAGCGCTTCCGCCTGATGGAGGCCTCCCCCCGGCATCGCCAGCGGCTCCACTCTGAACCGCTCCCCCTCCACGCTTGCCCGACCGAGCATTTCAAGGGTCGTCGGCGGCAGCCCGGCCAGACGGCGTTCGATATCGCCAGTTACCTCCGATGGGCCGGGCATGTCCGCATAATCCGCCGCGAGCGTTCCGTCGCCGCTGAGATAGCCGTAGTCATCCAGAAGGCGGAAATACCGGTCGAGCGCCGTGAGATCGGCACCGGTGCGATCGAGAAGCCAATGCTCGAACCCCTGGTTCACGATATACATCGGATAGCGCTCGCGGATACTCTGGTGAATCGCCTCAAGGTCATTCTGCTGGTCGTTCATCGCTCCTCCGTCTGATCAGGTTCTCACATCATCATGAGATCCCGGCGAAGGCATATAACGCGCGGTTTATCACCCTTCAGTGCGATCCGATCTCCTTCCGCACCGAGCTGGAAACCGGCCGGTCGCGGTGAAGCGAACGGATCTTCAGCAACTCGCGAAACATCTTCAGCGAGTCCGATATCGGGTTAAGCGTGGAGCGCGCGTCATTGTACCATTCAACAGGTATCTCCCTGATGGAGTACCCCAGACTTCGTGCCAGAAAGAGCGCTTCCACGTCGAAACTGAAGCCATCGATCAATGTGCGACTGAAAATCTGCGTCGCGGCCTCGCCACGGAAGCCCTTGAAGCCGCATTGCGTATCCTTGATCCCGGACACGGCCACAAGCTGGACCATCTTGTTGAAGATCTTCCCCATCGTCTCCCGATACCACGGCTGATGTTCCCTGATAAAGCTCTCATCGATTGCCCGGCTCCCTATCACCACATCATACGATGTCAGGAACTCGAGCATCCGTCCGGTCTCGGTGATCGGGGTGGAGAAATCGGCATCGGAGAAGATTCGATAGTCCCCTTTTCCCTCCAGCATCCCGCGCCGGACCGCTGCCCCCTTCCCCATGTTGCGTGGCTGCTGGAGCAGGCGAATCCGTTCGCCCGCATAGCGCCGAACAATATCCGGCGTATTATCGCGCGATCCATCATCCACCACGATCACCTCGTAGGCGTAGGGCTGCCGCGAGAAATAATCGATCATCTTGATGATCGAAGCCTCGATACGCTCGGATTCGTTATAGGCCGGAACGATGAAGGAGAGGTTCATACGGGTAAATATACAGAACGTGCCGGTGGAAGCTGCCCGAAGGCATGTGCCACCACCGGCACGTATCCGCGTTAATCAGGTAATGAGCCGGAAAACCGCCTCATATCGGCGTCAGTTGCCGCGCGCCGATGAGCCGGCCGTGGAGTCGCTTACCGAGGTATTGTCGATCGGCGTCTTCATCAGCTCGGAGAGCCGCTGCTTGAAGACCTCGGCGTTCCGCTGCATCGCCGTATTGCTGGAATCCTTGCCGTAGCCGGCAATGATCTTCTTGAGCTGGTTGATGGCGCCGGCCGTATCCTTCTTGTCGAGGAACTGCTGGAGGTCGATCAGCTCGATCTGCCCGCGGACGTTCGGGTTGTTCTGATCCTGCGTCTGGTACTCCTTCTTCGCGCGATCATAATCACCCATCAGCTCGTACATCGCCGCACGCGCCGCAAGCACCTCCGCCGGGCTGCCGCTGTAGCGGGATGTTCCGCCGTTGTCATCGATATCCTTCTGCTCATCCAGCGCCTTGAGGGTCAGCTTTGCGTACTTCGCCGCCTTCTCCGGAGCGCCGGCCTCCTTGTAGATCCGGGCGATCTCCTGGGAGATCTGATACGGCATGTTGAACATATCCGGGTCGATCTCCTGCTCCAGCTTGTCGAGCGCCGCGATTGCCCCCTTCGGGTTCTTCCCCTCGGTCAGCTCGTACTGCGCCAGACGGTCGTACAGCAGACGGTAGGTGACCACCAGACGACGGTGATCATCCATGAAGAAGGCGCTCTTGTCGTTCAGATAGCGGAACTTGAAGCCGTAGGACGGATCGGTCTTGAAGTCGTTGCCGGGAAGGACGCCCAGGAGGCATTTCCGCATCACATCCAGGTTGATGGAGTTCTGCGGCTGCGGCACCGGCATGATCCGGTAGGCCATTCCCTCGGTCCTGAAATAGTTCTCCAGGCCCGACCAGACATCGCTCTGGGTGGAGGAGGAGAAGTAGATCGGGCGCTTCCAGTGGTTGGTCTCCATGATATCGCGAACCAGCTTGTGCTGGACGCCCATGAAGGTCCCCTGTGCCTGTCCCGGATAATCGCCACCGCGCATCTTCCATTCCATCTTTCCGGCCTGCGCGTTCTTGCCGTTGGTGGCCCAGGACATAACGTCGGCGGGAACATCGATAACAACGGTCTGCGCCTCGCGGGCGATCTCCGGACGGAGCCCTCCCTCCTCATCCTCTCCCTTCTTCAGCATCTCGTTGGAGAAGCTGATGGGGACCTGCTTGGCGTTCCAGGGCCGCTCGTTCTTCAACTGCCAGATATACCACGGGGTCTGTCCCAGCGAGAGATTGACCACACGGATATCCTGCCGCACGCCGGCGACATCCTGCATGTACCAGAGAGGGAAGGTGTCGTTATCACCGTTGCAGAAGAGGATCGCATCCTTCTCGCAACTCTGGAGGATGTTGTAGGCATAATCCCACGGCACCCAGTTCTTGGATCGATCGTGCGCCTTCCAGCCACCGACCGCCATGTTGAGCGGCGCCATGACGAAGCCGACCGCCACGATCGCCGTCATCAGGCCCACGCGGCCCACGCCCTGCTCGTGCAGTTCGCCATCCTCCTCATCCGACTCCACCAGCTTCGGCTTTCCGAGCTGTTCGGCGATACCGGTGACGCCGATACCGATCCACATCGCGAAGACCATGAAGGAGCCCACGTAGAAGTAATCACGCTCGCGCGGCTGCGGCTGCTGCTGGTTCTGTTGCAATGTGGCGACGATGCCCAGCAGCAGAAAGAGCGTCATAAACGCCAGCGCCATCTTCCAGTCGCGCTTGAAATGGTAGAACATGCCGATCAGCCCAAGGAGAAACGGCAGCGCGAAGAAGCGGATCGGGAACACATCGGGGTAGCCGGTCGGCGTGATAAACTGCGCCTTTTCCTGCGGGTTCACACTGAACCCGGCGGCCTCCGCATCCTGAACATCGCTGACCCGACCGTAGAAATTCCAGAGGAGATAGCGGAAATACATGTGATAGCACTGGTACTTCAGCAGGAAGTTCACCTCACCGGCAACGTTGACCTGATCGTACTGATAGGTGCCGTCATCGTTGCGGCCCACCGGCTCAAACCACTCGCCGTACTTGTCCTGATACTGCCGGTAGTACGATTCGGTCTCCTGCCGGCGCGGCCACGATCCGCGGTTGCCGTACTGTTCGCGGCCCAGATAGCCCACCAGCTCGCTCACGGTATCCGGCTCGTTCTCGTTCATCACCGGATGAGCGTTTGCGCGCATGAGGATGTGGGCGTAGGTGGTAAACCCGAGGAGGATCAGAAGGAACGATGCGGTTGAAAGATAGACCACCGTCTTCCGTTCGCGCACGGACCACCAGAGAACTCCAAGCAGCGCAACCACCACCATGAAGCCGATAATCGGGTTGATGGCGGTGAGCTTCGGGATATACTGAAGCGGAGCCTTGTAGACGAGGAAGAAGAAGACGATGCCGGTGATGCCGAGCATCACGGTGAAGCTCCACGGGGTGAACTTGTAGCGACGGAAGTAGATCACCATGGCGACGGCCGGCACCACAAGGAGCGCCAGCAGGTGAACGCCGAACGCCAGGCCGACCACATAGGCCATCAGCAGCAGATACCGCTCGTGTCCCCGCTTTTCCGCGACCTCGTTCCAGCGCATCATCAGCCAGATCAGGATGGCGATAAGGAGCGTTCCGGCGGCATACACCTCGGACTCCACGGAGTTGAACCACTGCGTATCGCACCAGGTGAACGAAAGCGCGCCGATGATTGCCCCGCCAAACGTCGGGATGTAGCTCATCGGGGAGTGCCCCTCGCGGAACGGACGCCACCGCTCGATCATCTTCACGACGATCAGATAGACGACGGCGGCTGTAAAGGCGGAACTCACCGCCGAAACCATGTTGATTCGCCACCCAGGATCGCCGATGGGAATCATATGGAACCACCGGGCGACGATCAGGAAGAGCGGCGCTCCGGGGGGATGCGGAACCTGCTGCCAGGCAGTAGCCGCGCTGAACTCACCGCAATCCCAGAACGGAACCGACGGCTGGAGCGTCAGCGTGTAGGTGATCAGTGCGACCAGAAACGACACGCCTGCAAGAACACGATTGATCAGCGTGTATTGCTTCATCGAAACTCCTCGATTAATAACTAATTAGAGATCCTGGTATCGAACATGATGCAAAGGCCGACTGCGCTTGGCATCGACCTTCAAACCACCTGATCGGGTGCCGGGCCAGCATCTATCCGTCAGGCTGCGGAAGCAACGACCGTCAGGCTCGGCAGTATCAGCCGGGGCTCCATTAGGGTTGGAAGCCCCCGCTCCACCGCGCTGATGAGCTCGAGAGCGATACGATCGGCGAATGCGTATCCCTTCCGGGTCACCGTCAGACGCCCGCCGTTCCGAAGCACATAGCCATCATTGGCATACGCCGCAATCTCCTTCGCCGCGATATCGGCGAGATCGATCCCGGCGATCTTCTGAAATTCGTCGAGCATGACCCCACTGCTGCGGAGACCGAGAAAGATGATCTCCTCGATCATAAGCTGCGGCGAGAGCACTTCGCTCGATGCCACCGGAAGCGTCCCCTCCTCCACCGCGCCCAGATAGGCGCTCAGGTTGGAGATGTTCCCCCATCGGACCTGGCTTCCGGCACCACGAAGAAAGCCGTGCGCCGAAGGGCCGAACGCCATATAGCTTCTCCGCTCCCAGTATCCGATGTTATGTCTGCACTCCCGGCCGGGGCGAGCGTAATTGCTTACCTCGTACTGCTCGAAACCGTGCCCGGCGAGGGTCGACATCGTCTCCTCGTACATATCGGCATCCAGATCCTCCGGCGCGGGAGTTACCTCACCGGCCAGACGCATCGCGTTCAATCTGGTTCCTTCCTCGAAAATCAACGAATATGCGCTGATATGGCCGGTTCCAAGTCGTATCCCCTCAAGCAGATTGCTCCGCCAACGCTCCCGTGTCTGATTTGGAAGGGCGAATATAAGGTCAAGCGAAACATTCTCGAAGACACTCCGTGCCAGAGCGATGCTTCGTCGCGCTTCATCCGCCGTATGAATGCGGCTCAGGAAGCGAAGTTCGTCGTCGTGGAATGACTGCACGCCGAAGCTGAGCCGGTTCACGCCAAGCGAGCGATATCCCTCCAGCCACTCCGCGGTAAGGGCGCCGGGGTTGCACTCCATGGTGATCTCGGCATCGTCGCCGATCGTAAAACGTCGCCGCAGCGCCGCCATGATGGAGCCGATCTCCTCCGGTGACAGCAGCGATGGCGTTCCTCCCCCGAAGAAGATCGTATCGTAGAGCCGGGGCGCCTCTCCGGCCGCCTCCAGCGCGTCGGCCCGCATATCGATCTCTCGAACCACGGCGCTCAGAAATCGCCCCTTCCCCTCGATCGTTTCGATCGAGTAGAAGCTGCAGTAGATGCACTTCTTCTCGCAGAAGGGGATATGGATGTAGAGACCCGCCATGTAAATGCCTGCGCCACGAAACCACCGTTCCACGTGGCCTGGAGAACCGTCGCCGGGTCCACGTCATTGCCGTGACCGATCAACGAATGAGATTGCAGATACGGCCCCATCGAACGCCATCGTCGGGATCGCGGGACCAGTAGATCATCCAGGCCCGGCCGATTAGATTATCGTACGGAACGAACCCGAAGTACCGGCTGTCCTTGCTGATCAGGGAGTTATCCCCGAGCGCCAGGAAATAATCCCGCTTGAACGTGTATCGCGTTGCCGGAAGCCCGCCGATGAAGACGATATGATTGCGGAAGCCGACGGAGTAGCCCTCCCCCTCCATCACCAGCCGCCACCGTTCGGCGATGACCGAATCGATCTGAATCTCGTAGCCCTTGAAGGGGGTAACAACCGGATCGCCGGCGCGAAAGAGGCGCGATGCCTGTTCCGGGATCACGGGGGCCCGCCGGTTGCGGCCATCCTCCTCGACACCCCAGCGGGAGGGGACCTCACGGCCGTTCACCCTGATCCGCCCCTCAACCAACTGCACCGTATCGCCGGCAATCGCCAAGGCGCGCTTCACATACTGCGTCCCCTCGCCGGGGTTGATCTCGCTCGGAAACGGATAATCGAACACCACGACATCGCCCCGTTCGAGATGACCAAGGCCGGGAAGCTCCAGATACGGGAGCGGTGTTTGGGTGAACGGAAGATATCTGAGCGAACGAATCCTGTAGGGGAGCTTGCTCACCAGGATAACATCCCCCTCGAGGATTACCGGCCGCATGGAGCCGGTGGGAATCGCATACGGTTCCAGGATAAATACCCGGACCAGAACCAGGACAAGGCCGGTGATCAGCAGTATCCGTACAAGGATTCGCAGCCGGCGCCGATCCTCAGAAAGTGGTCCGGAATCGGGCCGGGCCGGTGCCGAAGGCTCGCTGGAAACTTGTTCTGGAACATCCATCGATGGATCATCCCCGCTTCACGGAATCTATGAGAGATCGGAGCGATAAGCCCCGGAGGGGCCTCTCAGGCCACGGCACCGATTCCAGCCCTGACCGGATCAGTGAACCCCCTTGAATATTCTGCTCCACCGTATCGAGCTCAGTTTGTCGCCAAGCTGCGAAAGGGAGAGGTTGGGGTCCCACGACCAGTAGACAAACAGGGGCGTCCCCACGACATTTTCGATGGGAACAAAGCCCCAGTAGCGGCTGTCGAGCGAGTTATCGCGATTGTCTCCCATGCCGAAACAGTAGTCGCGCTGTACCGTGTAGGATGTGGCCGGCTTCCCATCGACCGTCACAATCTGCCCTTCCTTCTCCACCTCATGCCCTTCCCGCTGAATGAAAATGTACCAGCGATAGAAGGTGGAATCGTTCATCTGAATCACATCCCCCTTTTTCGGAATGCGGACCGGACCCCAGTTGTCGCGGGTATAGTGGGCATATTCGGGAAAGGTGCGGAGGGTGTCGTCGGGCTGGGGCAGGCCCGGCTCGAACCGCGCGTTGGTCGGCGTGGGCTGCTCCTGGCCGTTGATGAAGACCTTCTTGTTCTTCACCTGGAGAGTATCGCCGGCGACGGCAACGCAGCGCTTCAGATAGTACTGGAACTCATCGGCCTTCCGCTGATCGCGCATGCCGGGGAAGATGAAGACGATAACGTCCCCTTTCTTCGGCTCGCGGATGCCGGGGAATCGATAGTATGGCAGAGGGGTATCGAGGAACGGAATGGTCTGTGGGGTGGAGCCGCCGTAGATGAACTTGTTGACGAAGAGGAAATCCCCCGCCATCACCTCATTCTCCATCGATCCGGTGGGGACCACGAAGGAGGCGATCAGCAGGCCGTTGACCACCATCACGATCAGCAACGCGCTGACGATGGTCTTCACCCATGAGAGAAGCTCCTCGCCGAACGTGCGCGGCGGCTCCCCCGGCGTGGTTCCGGCTCCGGGATTCCGGGCGTTGGTGGAGCGCTTGTTGGAGCCCTTCCTTCCCGCGAGTATACGCTTCCGTTCTTCTGCGTTCATAACTGTCTGGTGTCTACTCAACTGAACTTGATGATGCCCCGGCATATCTCCGAGCGGAAAAAGCCGTGGGCGATCTGCCCCCTACGCCTGCTCGCGCGATAATGTTACCCTGCAATCCCCTTCCATCGGGCCCGCGGCCCGTGGATCGCGCGCGCCGTTTGCGATGTTCCCCCGAACGCATCAGTCATCCATCGAAAGCACGGCGAGAAATGCCTCCTGGGGGATTTCGACCGCGCCGACCTGCTTCATCCGCTTCTTCCCCTCCTTCTGCTTTTCGAGGAGCTTCCGCTTGCGGGAGATATCGCCGCCGTAGCACTTGGCGATCACATCCTTCCGCATCGCCTTGATGGTGTCGCGGGCGATGATCTTGGCGCCGATAGCGGCCTGAATCGCGATCTCGAACATCTGTCTCGGGATCAACTCCCGGAGCTTCGCGCAGAGCTTCCGTCCGTAGCCGTAGGATTTCGAGCGATGGATGATCATCGAGAGCGCATCCACCGGATCGTTGTTCAGAAGGATATCGATCTTCACCAGATCCCCCTCCCGCATGCCGATCACCTCGTAATCCAGCGACGCGTACCCGCGCGAGCCGGACTTCAGCTTGTCGTAGAAATCGAAGATCACCTCCGCCAGCGGCAGCTCGAACGTCAGATCGACGCGGGACTGCGAGATGTAGGTGGTGTTCTTGTAGATCCCGCGCCGCTCGATGCAGAGCTTCGTCACCACGCCGATATACTCGGCCGGGCAGATGATCTGCGCCTTGATATATGGCTCCTCGATCGTCTCAATCTGTCCCACCGGCGGCAGATCGGCCGGATTATCGATCGTCACCTGCTCGCCGTTCGTCTTGGTGACGATGTACTCGACGTTCGGGATCGTGGTCACCAGCGTCTGATCGAACTCCCGCTCCAGCCGCTCCTGGACGATCTCCATGTGGAGCATGCCGAGGAAGCCGCAGCGGAACCCGAAGCCGAGCGCCGTGGAGGTCTCAGGCTCGTAGAGAATCGCGGAATCGTTCAGCGAGAGCTTGCCAAGCGCATCCCGCAGTGCCTCGTAGTCATCGGAATCGGCGGGATAGAGGCCGGCAAAGACCATCGGCTTCACCTCGCGGAATCCGGGAATCGGCAGCTCGGCGCCATCCTTGGCGGTGGTGACGGTATCGCCGACCTTGGTATCCTTCACATCCTTGATGGCCGCGGTAAAGTATCCCACGGAGCCGCAGGGGATCACCTTGGTCCTGATCCGGTCCATGTGGAGAACGCCCGCCTCCTCCACGATGTACTCCCGCTTGCTGTGCATGAACTTGATCTTCTGCCCCTCGTGCAGCTCCCCATCCACCACGCGCACGTAGGTGATGGCGCCACGATAGCTGTCGAAGAGGGAGTCGAAGATCAGCGCCCGCAGTTGTGCGGCCGGGTTGCCGCGCGGCGATGGAATCCTGGCGACGATGGCCTCGAGAATCTCATCGATGCCGATACCGGCCTTGGCCGAGGCAAGGATCATATCCTCCTCCTTGCAGCCGAGGAGATCCAGCACCTGCTGCTTGACACCGGGAAGCGTTGTTGCGGCGGAGGGAAGATCGATCTTGTTGATGACCGGGATGATCTCCAGCCCGGCTTCGATCGCCAGGTAGAGGTTCGCGATTGTCTGCGCCTCCACCCCCTGCGTGGCGTCCACCACCAGGAGCGCCCCCTCGCACGCGGCAAGCGAGCGGGAGACCTCATAGCTGAAGTCGACGTGGCCGGGGGTATCGATCAGGTTCAGGACGTAGTTCGCCGTATCGCCAGTCTCCGGCTTCCGCTTGTAATCCATCTGGATTGCATGAAGCTTGATGGTGATACCCCTCTCCTGTTCAAGGGGGTTGTCGTCAAGAACCTGGTTGGTGGTCATCTCGCGCGCCGTGATCCGTCCGGTTGTCTCCAGAAGACGGTCAGCCAGCGTCGATTTGCCGTGATCTATATGCGCAATGATGCAGAAATTTCTAATATGGTTCATAGCAGAGCACGAGGAAGCAGAGCAGACACTCCACTATGGAGGAGTTCTCCACGAAGAAAGACATCAAACATACTCCACAGGCACGGAGTGTGCAAGGGAGTGTCCGTCCGCTTACGATAGTAATGGGCCGATAAACGGCTGCCGACGATGAGTAGTGTTCCCCCGATCCGAAACAATGTCCGCAGGCGTCTCCCGCGGAGCTTCTACACCCGCGATGCCCGGACGGTGGCGCGCGAGCTTATCGGCCATATCCTTGTCACCGAAATCGATGGCATCCGGACAACCGGAAGGATCATCGAAACCGAGGCGTATCTCGGGACGGAGGATCACGCCAGCCACGCGTACCGCGGCCCCACCAACCGGAACAGGCCGATGTTCCAGGCCGGCGGCCATGTCTATATCTATTTTATCTACGGCATGTACTATTGCTTCAACGTGGTGACCGGCGGAGAGGGCCGGGGTGAGGCGGTGCTGATCAGAGGAGTGGAGCCGCTGGAAGGCATCGACGCGATGCGCGATCGCAGAGGAAAAACACCCCGCCGTGATATCGAGCTGACCAACGGCCCCGGAAAGCTGGTGATCGCGCTTGGCATCGGTTCCGGGATGAACGGCGCCGATCTGATGACCGATGCCCGGGTCAGAATCGAGAAAGGGGAGATGCTGCCTGATGATGAGGTCGTGGCGACCCCGAGAATCGGCATCACCAGGGCGGCGGAGTTTCCATGGCGATGGATCGCCCGAAGCGCCCTGAAGCCGCGACGCTCTACCTGACCCGCTCCACGCGCCGGATCTCCGGAACGCTGTGGATCAGCGCCTGCTCCACCCCCGCCCGCAATGTGAGCGGGGCAAGGGCGCAATGTTCGCAGGAGCCGACCATCCGTATCTCGCAGGTCCGGGTCGCGGCCTCGAACCTGACGAACTCCACATCCCCGCCATCCTTCTGAAGATAGGGGCGTATCGATGCAATGGCGGCGAGTATCCGCTCCTCGATATCCGGTTCGGAGGCTGGCTCCATCGAAGGGTTCATTGCGCCCCGTGGTTACTGGTCGTTCCCGAGAATGATCTGTATCGGCTGCTGGGCCCCCCCCATGTTCGCGATGGAGACCTGCGCGGCCAGCGCCCGGGCGATCTTCCTGATATTCCCCGCCTCCTCCGATTCCGGGTTCCGCACCACGTACGGCACTCCCTCATCGCTGCCGATCCGCATTTCCATGATCAGCGGGATCTCGCCAAGGAATGGGACGTTCATCTTTTCGGCAGCCTTCGCGCCACCGCCATGCGAGAAGATATCGTAACGCGCTCCGGTATCCGGGGCGATGAAGTAGCTCATGTTTTCGATGATCCCAAGCACGGGCACCTGCACCCGCTCGAACATCTTCAGCCCCTTGCGGGCATCCTCCAGGGCGATATCCTGGGGCGTGGTGACGATCACGGCGCCGGTGAGGGGAATCGACTGGGTAAGCGTAAGCTGGATATCGCCGGTTCCGGGGGGCATGTCGAAGATCAGATAATCGAGATCGCCCCAGTCGACATCGGACATGAACTGCTTCAGAGCGCCGGAGGCCATCGGGCCGCGCCAGATCACCGGCTGCTCCGGATCGACCAGAAACCCGATCGACATCACCTGAACGCCGTGAGCCACCAGCGGCTCGAACTTCCGCTCTCCCTTCTCGTTCGAGTAGAGCCGCGGATGCTGGCCCGCCAGCCCGAACATGAGCGGCGCGGAGGGGCCGTAGATATCGGCGTCGATCATCCCCACCCTGCTCCCCTCCTGCGCCAGCGCGACGGCGAGATTGACTGCAACCGTCGACTTCCCGACCCCACCCTTTCCCGAGGCGACCGCGATTGTGTTCTTCACCCCCGGAAGCATGCCCCCCCCCCTGGTCCCGCCGACCACCTGGGCGGTCATCTGAACGTCCACGGCGGTGGCGCCAAGCTGGCGGATATATCCCTCGGCGGCCGCCTTCATCTGGTCCTTCACGGGACAGGCCGGCGTGGTCAACTGAATCACGACCCTGACATCCGTCCCGGAGATCGCCACGTCCTTGACAAAGCCGAGCGAGACGATATCGCGATGGAGATCAGGATCCTCGATTTTCGAGAGCACGGCTCGCACCTGCTCCTCGGTGATTGTCCCTTTCGATGAATTGTTGCTGAACAGTCCCATAAATATCTCCGGCGATTGAATGTTCCCCCGAGCGGGGGTGGCTCCTGATCCGAAATCCGACACCGTTGTCCTGAAATCGATCACGTCAACGATGCAAACATAATAGCGGCGACCGCGATAGCTCTTAATAGATCGTAACCACGCCTGACACAATGTCCCGCCAGCCCGCCGTATCCGTGGATAAAGAAGTGTGTAATACCGGCCCCTCCCACCGCGCTCTGAACTCGATCGTGCCGACCGGAACACGACGGCCGGGTGGAAAAAGAACGAGCCCGGGGCGCTTGCACGCCACGGGCTCGTCGAAATCCATACCGGAACCGAGCTTACATGGCAGCTCCGGGGTTTGCGTTCGGTTGATGTTCCGAATGATACTTGATGCCGTTGGCCTGATAGGCCAGCACCCCGAGCGCCCACGGATGAGCGACCCCAAGCATCGTATAGGTCAGGAGGACGATCGTCTTCTGAGGATCATCCGGATGCTCCTCCACCTTCACCGTATAGAGGGATGGGAAGAACCCGCTGACGCTTGGATCCGCGATTTCGACATCGCTGACGGTAAACTGCGAATCCGGCATATTTATCAAGACTTCGCCGATTCTATCGAAAATACAGCCGCTGATTGCACGATGGATCACAAAGCGTCCCCCTTCCTCCGAACCGAAGGAGTTGAGATGCGTCAGGCCAACGAAGATGGGATGATGCGAGAAGAACTTTGCCACGGAGCCCGCGGCGGTCGCCCATACCTTATCCTTTGGCGCATTGACCTCCACCTGCACGGCAATGGTCTTCTCTGGTACGTCCAGCCGACTCAGCAACTCGTTGTGAGTCTGGTTAAGATGATCCTCGGCAACGTTGATGTGACCGAATCTACGGCCGTTGATGCTCTGGATCTTGCTCGGATATTTATACGTGTAATTCATGACCATACCTCACACACTTTTAGCTTATCCTGTCAGTCCATTCTCAGGCTCGAATAGTTAACATCTTTTAACCTACTTTAAGTTCCAAATGCGTGCCATTCGCATAACCACTCTCACCTGCAAAGAAATTACTCTAATTTTCAATTCGCAAGGGGAATGTCAAGGAACCTGAATTAATGCACTGTAATCATTTTAACGTATGAGCAACCAAATAGTTGAAGGCTCTTCAGACATTACGATCTTCGGATCGTGATCTCCCGGCTCTTCCATCTCATGTGGTCATACGTTAAGCCCTCTTCTTAAAGGATTCCTAACCTTCTTCCGATTGAGACCCTGAACGTGAATATATGTCACGACACGTGATCGATCTTCCCGTTCTCCTGTCACGTCTCATCATCCGGTTGCCAATCCTTCTCCACTGAAACCCTTCACATGACAGGCGTTACCTCAATAAACATTCCAACTCGTACAATGGTTACTTTCGGGCCTCAAAAAACAGAGCGCGGCCTCTATTCTTCGTAAGTTTGCCACGACATTCGATAACGTCCGGAACCGCAATCATGATCCGTCTATCAAGCACGATCCTGCTGACTCTCGCCTTCTGGGCCGGGAATCTCCATGGACAGAACCGTTTCAGCTTCACCGAAGGAGGGGCATATCGTCCTTCATTCGGCAGGCTGCGCGATACCCTGTTCGTGCTCGACTCCTCGTACCTGGAAGTTCGGCTGGATCGGCAGATGATCCTGCATCACTTCAGAAGCGGAAGAATCGATACCTATCCCTGCTCCACCGGCAATCCGCAGATCGAGGATGGCATCGCCACCAGACCCGGCATCTTCTCCGTGCAATCAAAGGCGAAAAAGACGATGTCGCAGGAATTTCAGGTCTATCTGAACTACTGGATGGGGTTTGACGGTGGCATCGGCTTTCATGGGCTGGATGGGAAATCCTACTACCGCTTTCTGGGAAAGCGCCCATCCTCGCACGGGTGCATACGGATCGCAAACGAGACCGGGGCGCGGCTCTTCGGCAGGGTCCCCACGGGCTCCGTTGTCTATGTCCACAACGGCTCGCCGGCCAGGATCATCGCCTTCGGTGACACATCATTGCCCGGCCTCCGGGTGATGCGGGATGGGGATGAAGCTCTCCTCGCCAGCCGACTGAACGGGGTGATGACCGGCCAGTGGGGCGACTCGTTGCTGCGGGAACGCATAGCGCTCCCCCCCGGCAAACGCTTTCAGCGGAAGATCGGCGTTGGCTTCGTGGATGCCCGAAAGGTCAACCAGTACCATCTTCCCATCATCGGCATTCCAATTACGGTCGCCCCGCCAAAGCCCGATATGGAGCCACGACGTCTCTTCCCGGCAATCTCCCTGGCCGAGAGCAGCCAGTCACAGGAATAATTTCGCGATGTGTTCGTCATATGCCGACGCCTTCACTCCCTGCGCGCCGCGAACCGCGTAACGGCATGCCAGCAGCCGGGAAAGTTCGTGGCGGCATGGAGCGCATCCTCCATCCGTTGGAACAGCCCGAACATTGTCGATCCGCTGCCGGACATCAGCGCGAACAAGGCACCGGCCTCGTAAAGACGCTCCTTGAGCATCCGCAGCAGTGGATACTCGGCAAACACCGCCGGCTCGAAATCGTTCACGAGCTGCCCGGCAAGCAGGTCAGGACTGACAAGGCCGCGCTGAAGGATGGTGGTGAGGTCGGAAGCGGAACGCCCGGAGCCCCGGTTGACTGCCCCATATGCCCAGGGGGTGGCGACATGGATGCCGGGATTGATCAGAAGGATGGCGTGGGGGAGATTCATATCCAGCGCCCGAAGCTCCTCTCCCCGCGAAACCGCGATTGCCAGAGGCGCCCCGAGAAAAAACGGGACATCGCTTCCGATGCCGGCCGCAAGCTCGTGAAGAACCCGGTCGCCCGGATCGATTCCCCATAGCGTTGCCGCGCCTTTCAGCACGGCCGCCGCATCGGAACTCCCACCGCCCAGCCCGGCTCCCATCGGAATGCGCTTGTGCAGTGCGATATCCAGGCCGCGACGGCATCCGGTCGCGTTTCGCAATGCTTCGGCGGCCCGGACGCAGAGGTTGTTCCGGTCGCTTGTCAGGGAATCGTTTCCCTCGACACGGCAGTCGATGGCGTTATCGGGGCGCGACTTCAGGAAGATCGTATCGTGGAGATCGACCGCCGCGAATATCGTGTTGATATCGTGATATCCATCCGGTCGGCGACGGATGACTTCGAGTCCAAGATTGATCTTGGCCGGGGCGCGCAGTTCGAGCATCTTCTCCATCCCCGAATTTACTCCGGCGGCCGGAATCCCCCTCACTGGAGGGATGATGGCCCGTGCCTGGTGTAACTATTTGGGTCGCGATGGACATTTTTCTTCAATCGGGAAACCGAAAATTTTGCGGTCAGACTCGGACTACGTAGTTTTGTCGGCTAGTCTGCCGTAGAATTTGTTTTTCTTTCTTCACAATCGGGAGTACGGCTATACTCAGGAATCCGTCACAGAGTGCCCCACGCCAGCAGCAGCCGCGCGTGAACAGGGAGATCCGCGCACCTCGCGTCCGCGTGATCGACGAGCATGGAGAACAGCTCGGGCTGATGTCCTCTCGCGAAGCCCTTCAGCTTGCGATGGACCGGGAGCTCGATCTTGTTGAGATCGCCCCGCAGGCCACGCCACCGGTCTGCAAGATCATCGACTTCGGCAAGTTCAGGTATGAGCAGCAGAAGCGCGAGAAGACGCAGCGCAAGAACCAGCATCAGCAGCAGCTGAAAGAGGTTCGTCTGCACCCTCGTACCGATACGCATGATACCGATTTTAAAACGCGCCATGCCCGCGAGTTCCTGCTCGAAGGGCATAAGGTAAAGTTCACAGTTGTCTTCAAGGGACGTGAGATGACCCATCAGAATATCGGGCGGGAACTGCTCGAAGGGATCATCCTGGCGTTGAATGAGGATGCCAAGGTGGACCAGGCGATTCGGATGGACGGCAGAAACATGTCGATCATCCTTTCCCCGGAAATCAAGAAGAAGAAGTGATCGGATCGCCGGATCATCCCGGCGATCGCCAACGATCCCAGCATCGGAAGTCAGTCGTTAACAGATTCATAGAGGAGCTATTCATGCCGAAGATGAAGACCGTGAAGAGTGCGGCGAAGCGCTTCAAGCTTACCGCCTCTGGTCACTTGAAGCGGGAGACGGCGAATCGCAGCCATATCCTGACGAAGAAGGCCCCGAAGCGCCTCCGTCAGCTTCGCAAGTCCGTTACCGTTGGTGCCGTCGATGAGCCGCGCATCAAACGGATGCTCGGGCTGTAGAATGCTGCGTTAGCAGCCCGGATGCCCACGGGCCTCCGGTCGCCGATGTTCAATTACGCGCACGGCGCATGTGCCCTGATGCCCGCGGGATGTGATCTCCATCACTCCTTTCGGCAGTTCAACTCAGACAGGGCGACGGCCTCAGGCCGTACAGATACTCGCCTGCGTCAATATTCAACGTAAAATCTGTAAAGGGAATCAATGCCACGTTCAAAAAACAAGGTCGCCTCGCGCGAACGCCGCCGGCGCATATTAAAGCTGGCAAAAGGCTACTGGGGTGAACGGAGTAATGTCTGGACCATAGCCAAGAATCATATTGAGAAGGGGCTCTCGCACGCATATCGCGATCGCCGTCTCAAGAAGAGAAATTTCCGCCGTCTGTGGATCGTGCGTATCAATGCCGCGGCGCGCATCAATGGGACAACCTACAGCCGCCTGATCGACGCATTGAACAAGAAGGGTCTGGTGATCAACCGGAAGGTGCTCGCCGAGATCGCAATGCACGAGCCTGACGTGTTCAAGATGATCGTGGAGCATGTGAACGGTTAAGCTCCGATCATCCTCATACACTTTCAACAATCCCCTTTTCGTTCGCGATCAGGGGATTTGTATTTTCAGACAACGGTCCATTCCGTTAACAGGATGTTGAAATCCTTCCGGCGCTCAGACTGTTCAAGGACGATCAGCTGCAAGGCGGCCGAACCTGAGTGAATGCGGCGTCCTCCCGGACGCCGCAGTGAGCGAACGGTGAAGGCCAACGCCGCAGATGACGTGCTTCAACAGTCTGTCAGGCACTCTTATAGCATTCCCTGGAAATCCCGTCATGCTCAACGATATATCCGAACTCCGTAAACAGATCGAACAGGACATCACCGCCATCGCGTCGAACGGCGGCCCGGAGAGCTTCCGGCTGAAGCACCTTGTCCGCAAGGGGACCATCGCACAACTGTTCGACCGGCTTCGCGAGGTGCCGAAGGAGGAGAAACGGGAGGTCGGCCAGGCGTTGAATGAGCTGCGGACGCTGGCCGAGGGAGCGCTTGCCGAAGCACAGGCGTCCGTTGCGGCGGCACAGCCAACGGAGCGCGTCGATGTCACCCTCCCCGGCCGAACGCTCTATCGCGGCCATCCCCACCCCATCATGGCGGCGAAGGAGCGGATGGAGGAGATCTTCGTGCGGATGGGCTTCGCGATTGCCACCGGACCGATTGTGGAGGATGATTATCACAACTTCGAGGCGCTGAACTTTACGCCGGATCATCCCGCGCGCGATATGCAGGATACCTTTTTCGTGAAGGTCGGCGACCGGGACGATATCGTGCTCCGCACGCATACATCGCCGGTGCAGATCCGGGTGATGCAGTCGCAGAAGCCGCCGATCAGGGCCATCATGCCGGGACGCGTCTATCGCAACGAGGCGGTGTCCGCCCGCGCGCTCGCGGAATTCCATCAGGTGGAGGGGCTCTACATCGATCGCGGCGTCACGATGGCGCAGTTGAAGGGGACCCTCTTCGAGTTCGCGAAGGCGTACTACAGCGCCGATGTGCAGTTCCGTTTCCGCCCCTCCTACTTCCCCTTCACCGAGCCGTCGGCGGAGATTGATATCTCCTGCTTCCTCTGCGGCGGGGCCGGCTGCAAGATCTGCAAGGGGAGCGGATGGCTGGAGATCGGCGGCTGCGGCATGGTTCATCCAAATGTCCTCCGCAACTGCGGCATCGACCCGGAGATCTACAGCGGCTATGCGTTCGGCATGGGAATCGAGCGGACGGAAATGCTCAGAATGGGGCTGGATGATATCCGCGTCCTCTACGAAAACGATGTACGGCTGCTGGAACAGGCGTGATGATCACACCCATTCATGAGCGGATGCTCAAGCTGAGCGAGATCTTCTTCTCCGTGCAGGGGGAGGGAACGCGCGCCGGCATGCCCTGCGTGTTCGTTCGCCTGCACGGGTGCGGCCTCCGCTGTGCCTACTGCGATACACCGTACGCGCTGGATCACCGGGTCGGCGGCGACTGGAAGAGCTTTGATGAGATCAGACGGGAGATCGACCGATATCCCTCCCGGTTCGTCGAGTTTACCGGGGGCGAGCCGCTGGAACAGCCGGAGGTCAACCTCCTCATCTCCGAATTGCTCGATGAGGGCTATACCGTCGCCGTGGAGACGGGAGGGCATATCGATATCTCGTCGTGCGACACGCGCGCCATCAGGATCATGGACCTCAAAACGCCGAGTTCCGGCATGATGAAGCGGAACCATCTGGAGAATATCCCCCATCTGACCCGGAATGATGAGGTGAAGTTCGTCTGCGGCTCCCACGAGGATTATGAATGGACGCGGGAGATGATCCGCGTCCACGATCTGCCGAACCGCGCGCAGGCGGTGCTGATCTCCCCGGTGTTCGGGGGCATTGAACCGATCGAGCTTGTTCAGAGAATCCTGGAGGATGGTCTCGATGTCCGCTTTCAGCTCCAGCTTCATAAGTTCATCTGGGAGCCGGATCGCCGCGGCGTCTGATCCTCTCAATAAATTCGGCCATTGTGGTCAAATTTCAGCATATTGGGGCTTTGAAAGCTGAAAGATTCTTCACATTAAACAATCGTCACAACAATATCCGTTGCAACTGATATTGTTCCGGCATTAACTTGCCTCCCTATGGATCATCCTCGCGCTCCGATCGTCCGCGATCGGCCCGGCGGATGATCAACGGAGAAATTCAATCGTCATTCAGCAAAACAGGAGAGACACTCATGGCATGGAACATCGACCCGTCGCATTCACAGATTCAGTTTTCCGTCCGTCACATGATGATCTCGAACGCCCGCGGGCGTTTCGAGGAGTTCACCGGCACCGTCGATTTCGATCCGGAGAATCTGGAGAACCTCAAGGTTGACGTCACGATCGATGTCGCCAGCATCAACACCCGCGATCCGCAGCGCGACGGCCATCTGAAATCGCCGGACTTCTTTGACGCGGAGCAGTACCCGAACATCGCGTTCAAGAGCACATCGGTGGAGAAGGCGGGCAACAACGATCTTCGCATCAACGGCGACCTGACGATCCACGGCGTCACCAGGCCGGTAACACTGGAGGCCGAGTTCGCGGGCGTTGCCAACAGCCCCTGGGGAACCACGAGCGCCGGGTTCAGCGCGCACACGAAGGTCAACAGGAAGGATTTCGGTCTGGTCTGGAACCAGACGCTCGAGACGGGCGGCCTTCTGGTCGGCGAGGATGTGAAGATCGAGCTGGAGCTGGAGCTGGTCAAGGCTCCCGTGACCGAGACGGTTGCATAAACCGGAACCGAACGGCCCGTAATGTTCGAAGGCCCGGACGGTGCTGATCACCGCCGGGCCTTCCTGTATTCGGCATAATCGTGCGTCAGACGGTCACACCATCCGCGCGTTCCACCGACCACTCCTCCCGCCTGCGGTTGAAGTCCGCCACCTCCTCGCGATATCGGTCAAGACGCGCAATGATCTCCTCCGCGCCGGAAAGGACCACCAGATCCTTCCGTGCCTGCGTTGCCAGGGGCATCGCGTGGAGGTAGCCGCCCCAGTATTTCCTGAACTCGATGATCCCGTAACGATCCCCCTTGGATTCGATCGAGAGCGTGAGATGCTCCATCGCGACCCGGAGGCGCTCCTCCAGCGTCTGCGGCTCCGGCAGCACGCCGGTAGCCATGTAGCGTTTGGCATCGCTGAAGATCCAGGGGTTGGCGATCGCCGCGCGACCGATCATCACGGCATCGGCGCCGGTATCGAACGCCCTGACCACGTCCTGCGGGGTCTTCACATCGCCGTTGAGGATCACCGGGATGCTTACCACCTTCTTCACCTGCTCGATATACTCCCACGCCGCCTCCCCCTCATGCCCCTGATCGCGCGTGCGGCAGTGAATGGCAAGCGCCTGGATTCCAACGCCCTCCAGCATCTGCGCCACCTCCGTGATCCGGATGGAGCTCTTATCCCAGCCAAGCCGCGTCTTCAGCGTCACCGGCAGCTTCACGGCATCCACCACCGATTTCGCCATGCGGGCCATCGCCGGCAGATCCTTCAACAGCGCGGCTCCGGCGTTCCGGGCAACCACATTCTTCACCCAGCATCCGCAGTTGATATCGATGAAATCCGGCCCCGCATCCTGGGCGATACGGGCGGCCTCCGCCATCACGTTCTCATCGCCGCCAAAGATCTGAATCGACACCGGCCGCTCATCCTCGTACAGCAGCAGCTTCTGGTTGGAACGCCGGGCATCGCGGATCAGCCCCTCGCTGGAGATGAACTCCGTGTAGACGATATCGGCTCCAAGTCGCTTGCAGATTCTGCGAAACGGCGGATCGGTAACGTCCTCCATCGGGGCAAGGAGAAGTCCGCGGTCGACATGTATCGGTCCAATATTCATGGTATCGTCAGTAAAGCTATCGTTGAAATGCCTGTTCATCACCGCCGGCCTAGTTCCGGCTGATCCCTTCGCGCAGTTTCTCTATCGGGGAGATGGTCCCATCGCGCTGCGCGCCGATGTAATCGTTATAGAGCCCTTCGATGCAGTCGCCGCAGAAATAGTTGATAAAGCCGGCCATCTTGTCGCGGCTGACCATATATCTGATCGGAAACGTCCGGCGACAGAGATGGCACGCCGCAACCGGCCCCGGCCCATCGCCCGAGGCATCGATGCCGGGGCGCCGCACCAGCAGGTTGAAACCGTACCAGAGCATGAAGGACATCCCTCCAAGAATGATTATCCAGGTAATCAGCCCCATCGATCCCACCTTATCGGTTGATGAATCATTATCGAACCATCGAAGAACATCATCCGCCGCGACTTCCTGACGGACGTTATCGCCGGCTATGGCACCTCGATCCGCTTCCTGAGCATAAGCCGCTTTCCGCCGACCACGACCTCGGCAACGTAATCGCCGGAGCTTACGCGATGGCCGTTGTCATCGCGCATATTCCAGTCCATCCGATACTCTCCCGGCGACTGCACCCCATCGACCATCACCGCGACCGTGCGCGCCATCAGATCGTAGACCTTCACGGTGACGTTGTCGGTAGCCAGCAGCGTGTACTTGATGCGCGGGGTCACATCCTCCACCAGCCCCAGCGCCCGGCCGATCGACGAGAGGGGAATGGAGAATCCGACCCTGGGGATATTCTGATAGATCTGATCCCATCCCTGCGATCGCTTGATATCGTCGTCGCGACGGGCGCGATCGGCATCGGTCGGTCGCCAGAGGGAAGGGTCCATCGCCAGGTTGCGGCGCATGATCGCCTCCGGCGTATTCTGAAGGCTGTCCAGATAATCGCGGATCATGGGATGATCCAGCGTGACGGTTGTCCGCAGCCTGTGAAGCGGCGTCTGCCGTCTTGTGATATCGGTGGTATCGGTGCTGAACAATCGCCAGAGATGCCCCGGAACCGGCAGCCACATCGTATCGCCCCCCTCCGGGTCCCCCACCACGACGCGCATCGTATCCGGCGCCGTCTGGGCAGCCAGGGGGGCATGTGAGCAGATCATGATCATCAGCACGATCACGCTCAAGGAACCGGCCAGGCCACTCGCCTCATGACGGCCGATATGATATCGTAACCGGGGGATGATAGTCGATGTCCGAATGTACATTGCGTGAGAATTGCCCGTGCGCCGACACTATGCCCCTGAAGGGGGCCACGGGCGGGCCGAGAGGGCCCATTATCAGATCCGGGGGAATCTATTGCCGGATGCGCGGCGTGGAAGCTCCCACTCCGTTTCCGCCGTTCCCCTCCTTCTTCTTTATCTCCGGGTCGGTTCCCGCGTTGGGGATTGCTCCTCCACCCGCGTCGACCGATCCATCGCGGCCGATCCACCGGAACCCATCCAGCCTGTAGATCACCTCCTGCCCGGCCACCATCTGCTCCGGGAAATACTCCCCCTCGGCATGCGCCCGCCGTCCGATGATGCTGATGTTCGACGCCTGACCATCGGCAAAGCGCACCTTGATGGTATCGCCGGACGTCCGGTTCACCCCATTGGGGCGTTCCGATTCATAGGCGAAGTAGATGCTGGAGGCGAGCCCTTCCGACCGCACCTGGCGGATGGTATCCTGCAGAACATCGAAGAAGAGCCGGGTGCCGGCAAGTTGATCGTATCGTGTGGGAACCTTCCCTCGCGTTACCGCGAAGCCGTTCCCCTGTACGTCGATCGTCCGAAGCTTTTTTTCCAGCAGGCCCACCGTGATCGAGTCGCCGGTAAGCTGCGATTGATCGTACCAGACCACCGGATAGATGCCGGCCGCCTTCTGCGGCGCCTGCGGAACACCTGTAACGGCATCGTTGGCGACGGAGGGGGAATCGGGCTTTCGATGGGCCGTATCCTTTTTCGTGCTGTCGTGAACGGCGCTATCCTGGTTGCGGCGCAGCCCCGACCCCAGGCCGATCACATTTTCCCCCGGAAGGAAGCGCGCCAGAGCCGCTACCGCCTCCAGCTTCTCCCGTCGAAGCCTGACGCTGTCGGTGGCGATATACTCCTCATGCCCGATACGGTACGCCTCCAGCTTCCGCGCGGTGATCACCGTGGTATCCCGCCTGACCGACCGGGTCGAATCGGCCGCCGCGACCGTATCGACCTTCACCAGCCTGGGATGCCCGAGCGCGATCGTATAGCCTCTGATCGGAACGTTGCTGACGGTATCCCCCATCAACACGGCCGCGCTCTGGCGGGAAGTCACCACCACATTCCCCGTTGCATACGATTCCCGCGATGCGCGCCAGTAGGTAAGGTCGCGCGCGACGATCGTGCCGGAATCGTTATCGACGGTGACGCCGCCGGTGAAATTCGCCTTCTGCTCGATTGAATAATAGACGCCCGATGCCGCCCGCAACGTGGTATGCCCATCCTGCAACTGCACGCCGTTCTCGAACTCCGCGCGCCGCTCGTACATGTAGTAGCGTCCGGAGCCGGCCGTCAGCGTCCCTGCCGACTCTATCAGCGTCACCCCCGATGTGGCGGTTGCCACCTTGGTGGCGCCATCGTACTCGGCATGGGATGTCAGGAGCGTCATCTCCGGCTGGGTCATCTTCACGTTGCCGGTGAGGATGGCGCGATTGGTCGCGGCATAGAGGAGCACATGATCGGCCTCGATATGAACCAGCCCCTGTGTGATCCGCACATGCCCAAGGAGATCATTCACCTCCTCCCCCCCTTCCTGATGGCCGGAGAAGGTATCGGCATGTTCCAGCACCACCGTCTGCGCCGGCCCGACGGGCTGCCCCCACGCCATCGAGGAAACGACGGCTCCGAAGAGGGTGCCGATCAGGAGGACCTGATATATACGTGGAAGGGTCAAGGCTGTAACAATCACCACTTGATATCGGGCCGGTGAGTGAGGAGGCATCGCGTGCGTTCTCGATTACCGGGCATCGACGATTATGAGAGAATCAGATTACCATGCGGGCCATAAAATAGCAAGCCCCGATGATGTCGGGGCTTGCCGTTGGCTGATCATTCCTGTCGATTGCCGTTGCGCGACCCGGCAGCTTAGGAGGCATCGCGAAGAATCTCGCGGGCGATCACGATATGCTGGATCTCGGAAGTTCCCTCGTAGATCTCGGTGATCTTCGCGTCGCGCAGATACCGCTCCACCTTGTACTCGCGCACGTAGCCATAGCCGCCATGCACCTGAATCGCCTCCAGCGTGACCTCCACGGCGATCTTCGATGCGTAGAGCTTTGCCATGGCGGCCTCGCGGACGTACCGCTCGTGCTTGTCCTTTGTGGAGGCGGCACGGTGAACCAGCGCGCGCGCCGCCGCGATCTTGGTGGCCATATCGGCCAGCTTGAACTGGATGGCCTGAAGATTGGAGATAGGCTTGCCGAATGCCTTCCGCTCCTTGGCGTAGTTGGTCGCCGCCTCGAAGGCCCCCTGGGCGATGCCGAGCGCCTGCGCGGCAATGCCGATACGTCCGCCGTTCAGGGTCTCCATCGCGATATTGAACCCTCTTCCCTCCGGTCCAAGCATATTCTCCTGCGGCACCACCACATCCTGGAACTGGAGCGAGCAGGTATCGCTGGAACGGATGCCGAGCTTGTCCTCCTTCACCCCATGCGTAAATCCGGGCGTCCCCTTCTCAACGATGAAACAGCTTATCCCCTTGTAGCCCTTCTCCTTGTCGGTCTGGGCGTAGACCAGATAGACATCGGCGGTGAGGCCGTTGGTGATCCAGTTCTTGGTGCCGTTGATCGTCCAGGTGCCGTCGTCGTTCCTGACCGCGGTGGTGCGCTGCTGGGTTGCGTCGGAGCCGGCCTCCGGCTCGGAGAGGCAGTAGGCGCCCAGCTTCTCGCCGGTCGCCAGCGGGCGGAGGAAGCGCTCCTTCTGGTCATCCGTGCCGTAGGTTTCCAGGGACCAGCAGACCAGCGAGTTGTTGACCGACATGATAACGCCGACCGATGCATCGACCTTGGAGATCTCCTCCATTGCCACCACGTAGCTCATGGCGTCCAGGCCGGCGCCCCCCCAGTCCGGGGAGACCATCATTCCCATGAACCCGAGCTCGCCGAGCTTCTTGACGATCTCATACGGAAACTCCGCATTGATGTCGCGATGAATGGCGGAGGGAGCAACCTCGTTCTGTGCGAAGTCGCGCGCGGTATCGCGGATCATCTCATGGGTTTCGGTCAGATCTAACTGCAGCATCTGGTCAGGTTCCTGAAAGTTTATGATGAAAATATATCGAAGTCTGCAAAGTTACGGGTAGTGAGTGGGGATAGCCAAAAAGGGAGCGGCAAACAATGTGTCAAATGATGAAAAGCATCTCCCCCTCCCCCCTTGTGCGCCGGACGCCCGCATGGCTCCAATCGCGGAAACATCGCTCAGTCTCGAAACTTTGCTCCCCTCCCTTGTAAAGACCTCCCCCAGTGGTTATTATCAGCATCAACGCCGGCACGTATCGCGCGACCACCTGCTTCGTCGGTTGGAAACCGATAGATCGAGGCGATGGCGGAAAGGCGATCATCCTGTCGGTTTTCCGCTGGATTCAGCCTATTGATGCTCCTCGGGATGATGAAATGGTACAGTAGTTGGAGCATATGGCGGATGGCTTGAAACCGGGAACCATTGTGGTTGTATAAAGCATTATACAATCGATCTGTCACGGATCTCCGCAGCAATGTCATCATTCGAGTCGGCAAGTATGACAATCCGTCGCCCTGGCGACATCGTACCCATGATCTACAGAACGCTCATGCCGATAGCGGACAGCTCTGCCTCGATGGCGGTTGAGGAGAGCGATTACGACTTAACACACTATTAGGGAACTCCCCAGGCCGGAACGATGAACGCCACGCACCTGTCGGGCGTCATCTGAACAAGGGACAGAGGAAAGCATTCACCAATTGCGCCACCGCCCGCTGCCGGGTGGTGTGCCAGCGAAGGACAAATCTGATGGAAGGAAATTTTTCCAACCGCGTGAACGATGTGATTCGTCTGAGTCGCGAGGAGGCTCTCAGGCTCGGGCACGATTACATCGGCACGGAACACCTGCTTCTTGGCATCATCCGCGAGGGTGAGGGGATCGCTGTGAAGATCCTTCGCAACCTCGGCGGTGATCTCTTCAAGATCAAGAAAGCGATAGAAGATACCGTCCGCGCAACGGGGGGTACCTTGACCATTGGGAATATCCCACTGACCAAGCAGGCGGAGAAGGTGCTGAAGATCACCTATCTCGAAGCCAAGCTGTACAAGAACGATGTCATCGGCACGGAACATCTCCTCCTTTCGCTTCTGCGCGATGATGACAATATCGCAGCGCAGATCCTTTCGCAGTTCGGCATCACCTACGATGCCGTCCGCACGGAGCTGGAGAATATCCATTCGGGCAAGCCCAGCGCGCCGTCAGGCGGCGGAACGGGAACCGGAGCGCCGGGAACCACCAGGACGCGCGAGCGCCAGGAACGGGTCAAGACGCCGGTGCTCGACAACTTCGGCCGCGACCTGACGAAGCTGGCGAACGAGGACAAGCTGGACCCGGTGATCGGGCGCGAGCAGGAGATTGAGCGCGTGGCGCAGATCCTCTCCCGCCGCAAGAAGAACAACCCCGTGCTGATCGGCGAACCGGGCGTGGGAAAGACCGCGATCGCGGAGGGGCTGGCTCTCCGTATCGTCCAGCGGAAGGTTTCGCGCGTGCTGCACGACAAACGGATCGTCACGCTCGATCTGGCCGCGCTGGTGGCCGGCACCAAGTATCGCGGCCAGTTCGAGGAGCGTATGAAGGCGGTGATGAACGAGCTTGAAAAGGCGAAGGATGTGATCCTCTTCATCGACGAGCTTCATACCATCGTCGGAGCGGGAGGAGCTTCCGGCTCGCTCGACGCATCGAACATGTTCAAGCCGGCGCTGGCGCGTGGAGATATCCAGTGCATCGGCGCCACGACGCTCGATGAGTATCGCCAGTACATCGAGAAGGATGGCGCGCTCGACCGGCGTTTCCAGAAGATCATGGTGGAGCCCCCCTCGGTGGAGGAAACCTTTCAGATCCTCCGGAACGTCAAGGGGAAGTACGAGGAGCATCACAACGTCCGCTATACGGACGAGGCGATTCGCGCCTGCGTGCTGATGTCGGAGCGCTACATCACCGATCGATTCCTGCCGGACAAGGCACTCGATGTTCTCGATGAAGTCGGCTCGCGCGTGCATCTCTCCAGCATCGTGGTTCCGAAGCATATCCTGGATCTTGAAGCCAAGATCGAGGATGTCAAGCTCCAGAAGAACCAGGTGGTCAAGAACCAGAATTTCGAGGAGGCCGCGCGTCTCCGCGATCTGGAGAAGAAGTACCAGAACGAGCTGGAGAACGCCAAGGAGGAGTGGGAGGAAACCGCCAGCGAGCGGGTTGTGGATGTCACGGAGGAGCAGGTGGCCCAGGTGGTCGGCATGATGACCGGCATCCCGGTGACGAAGATCGCCGAGGAGGAATCAGCGAAGCTCCTCAAGATGGCCGACACGCTCCGTCTGGAAGTCATCGGTCAGGATGAGGCGGTCGAGCAGCTCTCGAAGGCTATCCGTCGCGCCAGGGCCGGCCTCAAGGACCCGAACCGTCCCATCGGCTCGTTTATCTTCCTTGGTCCGACCGGCGTCGGCAAGACCGAGATGGTGAAGGCGCTGTCGCGCTATCTCTTCGACTCCGAGGACGCGATGATCCGCATCGATATGTCGGAGTACATGGAGAAGTTCTCCGTATCCCGTCTGGTCGGCGCCCCTCCGGGATACGTCGGCTATGAAGAGGGAGGCCAGCTTACCGAGAAGGTGCGGCGCAAACCGTATTCCGTGGTGCTCCTCGACGAGATCGAGAAGGCGCACCCCGATGTCTTCAACATCCTTCTTCAGGTGCTGGATGACGGCATCCTGACCGACAGCCTTGGCCGTCGCGTCGACTTCAAGAACACGATCATCGTGATGACCTCGAACGTCGGCGTGCGGGATATCAAGGCGGGCGGCATCCTCGGCTTTACGACCACCGAGGAGAAGGACAAGTACAAGCAGATGAAGTCCTCGATCGAGGAATCGGTCAAGCGTCTCTTCAACCCGGAGTTCCTGAATCGCGTGGATGACATGATCGTCTTCCGCTCGCTCTCCAAGGACGACATCTTCAGGATCATCGATATCCAGATGCGGAATCTCCTGAAGCGCCTGAATGCGCTGAATCTGACCGTGGAGATCGATGAGGCGGCAAAGGCATTCCTCGCCGAGAAGGGATATGATGAGAAGTACGGCGCACGTCCGCTTCGCCGGACCATCCAGCGCTATGTGGAGGATGAGCTTGCGGAGCTGATGCTTCGCGGCCAGTTCCCGAACGGCGGTCGCATCCTGATCACGTTCGACAAGGAGAACGATAAGCTGGTCTTCACCCGGTCGGATGAGGGGAACCCGGAGCCCGAGGCAATCGCCGAGGGAGCGCCGGAGGATATCCCGGATACCCCGAAGGGAAAGAAGAAGAAGTAACTCAGACCCGCGTCCGGTATGCACGACACGTACAGAGCCGCCCTCTCCGGGATTCCGGAGAGGGCGCTCCTGTAATCACTCTCCCCCATATTCGATACATTGCCGTCGCGCGGGACAATACGTCCCACCGAACCCCGTGTTTATCCGGTACCGGGCAATGATGTACGATAACGTTCCGAAACCATGATCATTCAATACTCCGAGTGGGCCGATGACTTCCTCTCCAACCAGGAACGCCTGGAACAGCTCTTCCGGCTGTTCAGCTACCTGCTGACGAAGACATCGGGCGATGTCGATGAAGCGCTGGAATGGATGAGCCGTATTGATGAGGAATACAACATCCTCGGCGATATGACCATGGAACAGTTTATCGACGAGCTGAAGAAAGCCGGGCTGATCCGCGAGAATGAGGGGGGACGCGGGCCTGATTACGATCTGACCCGCAAAGGCGCCCAGAGAATCCGCCAGGATGCTCTGCGGGAGATCTTCACGACACTGAAGAAATCGGGAACCGGGCAGCATGAAACTCCCTACACCGGCTCGGGCGTGGAACGCACGGGCGATCTGCGCGAATACGAGTTCGGCGATCAGACCGCCAACATCGATTCCACAAGCACCCTGAGCAACGCGCTCAAACGCGATGGCGACCTTGCGAACTTCTCGCTGGTGGAAGATGATATCAGAGTCCACGAGACGGAGCATACCACGAACGTGGCAACGGTGCTGATGCTGGACATCTCCCACTCGATGATCCTCTATGGCGAGGATAGGATCACGCCGGCAAAACAGGTGGCGCTTGCCCTCTCGGAGCTTATCACAACCCGCTTCCCCAAGGATCGGCTTCATGTCCTTCTCTTCGGCGATGAGGCTCGGGAGGTGAATATCCACGAGCTTCCGTTTGTCTCCGTGGGACCGTTCCACACGAACACGCGCGCCGGGATTCAACTGGCCCGCCAGCTCCTGAAACGGAAGGGAAACGCCAACAAGCAGATCTTCATGGTCACCGACGGCAAGCCATCGGCGATCTTCGAGGATACCGGACGGCTCTACAAAAACTCCTTCGGGCTCGATCCCCGCATCGTCAACAAGACGCTCGATGAGGCCGTGGCCTGCCGGCGCGAGGGGATCACCATCACCACCTTCATGGTGGCGCAGGACCCCTATCTGGTGAACTTCGTCGAGGAGTTGACGAAGGCAAACCACGGTCGCGCATATTATTCGGGGCTGAACCAGCTTGGGGAGACCGTCTTCGTGGATTACATCAGGAATCGACGGAAGAAGTTCATGGACCGGCGACGATAACCCGTCGACACGTCCAGCCGATAACGAAACGGGCCGGGAAATGCTCAGCATCCCCGGCCCGTTTCAGTTGTATTCTCCCGGCAATCCGTCGGCGCTATTTACCATGATGGAGCGATGATCCGCCCCCACTGGCCGGCGCCGGCAGAAACTCCGACGCGGTCACCGATGATGGGTTCCCCACCACGACAATCGTGAAGTTCTTCAGATATCGCTGCGCCGCCAGGTTCATCTGCTCGGGCGTCACATCGCTCACCCCCTCCACCACGCCGAACGCGTTGGCCCAGGAGCCGGTATAGATCTGCGCCCGGCCAAGCTCGGTCGCCTGCGATTCGTTGGTCTGCTCGCGCATGTAATTGCTGGTGATCCAGCTGCTCAGCCCCGACTTCAGGAACTCATCCTTGATCACGTAATCGCGGAAGAAATCGATCACCTGTCCCCGTGCCACGCGCCAGGCCGAATCGGGAAGCGTGGTGGAGATGGTGACATCGCCATACGATGTATTGGCGAACGTCACATCGGCATCCGGGGCATAGCTGAGGTTGCGCTCGATGCGGACCTCGCGGAAGAGCGATCCGGAGACGAAGCTGAGGAGCCGCATCATCGGATAGTAGAGCGAATCGTTCCGGTTCGGCGCCAGATACCGCGCCGCGATGTAGTTGGTCACCGCGCGGCCGGCGGTAGGACGCACGATCAGCATCGGCGTTTTCGCGTTCTTCGGCGTCGGCACCAGAGGCTCGCGATAGCTCCCCTGCGGCAGCTTTCCGAGCGAGCTGGTGATCTTCCGGTAGAGATCGGCCGAATCGACATTTCCCACCACCACAAGCAGCAGGCGCGACTTGACGAAAAGCTCCCTGTAATGATCGGCGAGTATGGCCGCGGTGATCGGCGGGATATCCTGCTCCTGCGCGAACCGACCGTACGGATGACCGTAGAAGAAGGCGCTGTCGGCCAGATAGTTGGCGTACGCCTCCGGGTTGATCTGCCTGTTCTTCAGCGCGCTCAGCGTCCGGTCCTTCGCGTTCCGAAGCTCGACCGGATCAAACTGCGGCTGCGTGATCACCCCCGCGAACAGATCCCACGACGGGTTGAACTGTTCATCGACACAGCGGAGCGTCAGCGTGGAAAAATCGCGTCCCTGCGCCGGCTGGATGCCGATATACATCCGCTGAATCTGCCGCTGATACGCGGCGCGATCCATTCCCTTCGGCCCGCTGAGCGATGGAATCTCCAGCGAGAGCGCTTCGACCGCCGGAGAAACCCCCTCGGGAAGCGCGGTGGTTCCACCACGAATAAAGAGCTTTGCGACGATCACATGGTTCGCCGGATCGCTGGGCCGTAACAGCACCGGTATCCCGGCCACCGTGAACTGCTTCACGTTCCTCACCAGCGGCGCAAACGGCTCGGCGTTGCCACGCGCCGGGAACACCCCGGCCAGCAGGGCCAGGCCGAGCAGGGACAGACGCAGGCCGGCCGCGCGCCGGAGCTTCGATTTGATCACCACGGGCTTCTTCTCTCCAATCGTTCTGATTGATTCGTTGATCAGGATCTTGTTCATCGCAGCACCTCCGCCGGCTTTAGATTGAGCTTCGCCAGCGTGGCCGGATCGGTTCCAACCCCCAGCACATAATTCTTCCCCTTGATATACTTCCGCACGTAATTCTGGATATCGGCCCTTGTCACCTTCGCCAGATTGTCGAGATAGCCGATATAGTAATCCAGCCCGGTGGTGCTCCACCAGAATGATGGCGTATGGACCCAGTCCGATGTCTCCTCGCTCTCGTAAAGCGCCCTGACGCGGAGGATCGATTTCGATGTCTCCAGCTCGTCGTCGGTGAAGTAATCGGGGGAATCGAACGCCTGAATCTCGTTCCAGAGCGCGTCCATCGCCTGCCTGGTCCGGTCCGGCGTGGTTGTGGCCGATGCCGAGATAGGGCCGGTGTAACGCTGCGTGTAGTAACTGATGCTGGCCCCCTGCGCTATGCCGCTCTCCACCAGCTTGCGCTGAAAGCGGGACTGCGGCTGCGAGAGGATGAAGATGAAGACGTCGGCAGCGTAGGTGGCCGCGTTGTCTATTCCAACCGATGGGCCGTGCCATTCGTACTGCACCTGGGAGATATCGACGCCGGGGATCGGCACCGTCACCAGTTTCTTCTCCGTGAGCGGCTTCGGCTGCGGAGGAGGGTTCACCGCGAATGGATCGGGGCCGCGCTTCCAGCTGCTGAAATGCTCCTTGACCAGATCGTAGACGGAGGCGGAATCGACATCACCGGCGACGATCAGGAGGGAATTGTTGGGGATATAATACTTTTGCTGGATCGTCCGCATCTTCTGCGACGTCGCCGTCTTGATCACCGGGCGCTGCCCGATCGGCTGCTTGCGGACCACATTATCTCCCCAGAGCGCCGAATCGGTGGCGCGGGAAAACGGGAAGAACGGGCTCGACTCCTGCCGGTCGAATTCGCCAAGCACAACCTCGCGCTCCCGCTCCAGCTCCACCGAATCGAACCGGGGCGTCTGAACCGTGTTCGCCATGATCTCCACGCCCTTGCTCAGGTTGGCGACCGGCAGCGTGAAGTAGTAGTACACCACCTCCTCGCGCGTGGTCGCGTTGTAGAGAATGCCGAGGGAATTCAGCTTTGCCATGAAATCCTGCGAATCGCTATAATCGCCGTTCGCCTTGAAGAACATATGTTCGTAGAGATGCGACAGCCCGGCATAATCCTGCCCCTCGGTGAACGAGCCGTTGCGTACCGCCAGCTCGATGGTGGCAATCGGCACAAAGTGGTTTTCGATCACAATCACTTCCAGCCCGTTCGGCAGATAGAAACGCTCGAACGCCTTTTCGGGCGATTGCGGTTTCTGAGCCAGAATCGGAATGGAAACCAGGAGAAGGAGAAGGCCCAGCGGAATAATCCGTCTGGGATGGAATCTCGGGACGACATCTGAATGTAGACGCATGCTTTTGGAGAATCTATCGACGTTGGACTACGCTCCCGCAGCGGTGGCAGACGTGAGCCTTGAGGAATATACTAAGAGTGCGTAACAGGGAACCGGTCAGGGCCATCCCCTGAAAGCACCCCCGTTACCAGGCCAGCCGCCCATTCCGTTACGAGCTTCCGACGATATGCCGTGAATGGGCATCGGCCGGCAGACCTTTCCGATGTGAACTCTAACATACGATGCGGACGGCGCGGAAGATGTCAGCACGAAAGAAGGACGGATGTTCCCGGCATCGTAACCATATTGAACTTCTTCCATACACCTCAGACGAGTGATTGGTTTCACAAAGTCTACGGCATCGGGAAAAATCATTGCGCGGACCGCAGCGGCGGAATTCCGGGAATTGATACGCCCGGCGCACATCTGGACACTCAGCACCGCGATCCGGATTGGATCGCGGAACAACAAAGATGGCACTCCGGAAAGGAGGGCCCAAATCATGGAACAGAAAAAATGAACGGAGAGATCAATAGACGGGCGGCGAAGATCCGCCTGGTCCTTACCGATGTGGATGGCGTCCTTACCGACGGCGGAGTCTTCTACGGCAAGGATGGCGAGGTGATGAAACGGTTCAACATCCGCGACGGCATGGGGGTGGAACGGCTCCGGGAGATCGGCGTGGATGTCGGGATCATCACCGGCGAGAAATCGGAGTCGGTGGTCCGGCGCGCCGAAAAACTCAACATCGAAATGGTCCACCTCCTCTGCACCGACAAACCGGCGGCGCTGAAGGAGATCATGGATGCCCATGCCTACGCCGCCGACGAGATAGCCTATATCGGCGATGATGTGAACGATCTGACCATCATGGAGAAGGTCGGCCTTACCGCCTCCCCCTCCGATGGACAGCCACAGGTTCGGAAGGTGGCCCATTATGTCTGCGCCCGCGGTGGCGGTCAGGGAGCGTTCCGGGAGCTGGCGGAGATCATCATCGAGGCGAAGGCGGAGGCCGAAAGCGCCGGGAAACCTAGCCTCGGGTTTGCCTGATCCGACCGGAACACGACCGGCATCGATCATCATGCACAGGGCCGGCGGAACGATGGCGATCGTCGCCGCCAATGATCGCAACCCGGAGGATAATTCCGGCGATCGCCCGCGAGGCGGTGACCTGTTCTCCGGGGAGGTCATCGCGACAATCGGCGCCGGGCTGAGGAGTCATCTTCCCTGTCGCGCGCTCGATGGCGAACAGAGGAGCAGCTTCGCGGTGGTCCATCAATCGCAATCGTTTCCAAACCGTCTCCCGAAGCACATTTTTCATCCCGTTATGATCCGCTTCATTCTATCGGCCCTTCTTTTCTCCTCCCTGCCGCTCCTGGCACAGCCCGGCGTTGGTGGCCCTCCATCGCAGCGGGATCTTGACGGTCGCGCGCTTGCCCGGCAGGTGGTGGGGAGCGTGGGAGGGCTGGAGCGATGGAACGACAGGAGCTGGAGCCTTGCGTTCGATTTCGTGGTGGTGAAGGATGGCAAGGAGCTGACCCGCTATTCCCATCTCTGGAACCGCGCGACCGACGCCTACCTGCTGACCGGCAAAACGCGCGACGGAAAGGCGTGGCGGGTGACACTGAACAGCTTCACCGCGAAAACCGGCTCCGCCACGATCGATGGCGCTCCGGCCCCCGACTCGACGCAGCGGAAGATGCTGGACATGGCCTACGGCCGTTTTATCAACGACAGCTACTGGCTGCTGATGCCCTTCAAGCTGCTCGATTCCGGCGTGCACCAGCGGCGGCTGGCCGATACGGTGATCGAGGGCGCCACGCGCAATGTCCTCGCGCTCGATTTCGGCAATGTGGGGCTTACGCCGGGGGACCATTACTGGCTCTACATCGACCCGGAGACGAAGCGCGTGGTTCGCTGGAAATTCCTGTTGCAGGGAGGAAACGCGGGGGAATATATCTGGACCGACTACACCAGCATCGGCGCGATCACTCTTCCATTGCGACGGATTTCGGTGGCGGATGGCACGGAGATCCGGTTTGAAAACGTCCGCGTGGGCAATGCGAGCGCCACCGAACCGCGGCACGGCGGATGACAGTGATCGCCGCGCACGGAAACTTTCCCTCACGATGCCGGGTTGATATCCGTGAGAAATAAGATTCCCCGCGGAGCATTATCTTTTTATCGATGAGTTCCAACCGAGCGATCATGCTGTTTGTGCGCGATGAGCGCCTGGAGGCGGCCGCCAAGCCGCTTCCGGGACTGTACCGTCGCGCCGGATATCGCTCGTTGAACAACCGCATTCTCTCACGCACCGCCCTCCTTGCCGCCTCCGGCATCGATCTGATTGTCGCGGGCGAGGGAAATGCGGCGGAGGGGTATGCCCACGCGTTCGCGCAACGGGGCGCGTCGTTCGGCGAGCGGATCACCAACGCGATATCCGATGCGTTCGCGATTGGATACGAGCAGGTCGTCGTCATCGGCAACGATTGCCCGGAGCTTGCGCCATCCGATATCACCGATGCGTTTCAGCGCCTCGGCGACGGCGCCACGCTCGTTGCCGCCCCGGCCCGCGACGGCGGCGCCTACCTGCTGGCCGCACGGTCCGGCACGTTCGATCCCGAAGCATTTCTCTGGCTCCCGTGGCAGACCGGAAAGCTCTTCGAGGCGATTGGCCTGCTTCCTGGGAGCGCCTCCCTTGCGACCATCCGTGATGATTTCGACGACTGGGCCGGCCGCAGGGCGATGTGCGCGCTCGGCAGGCTCTTCGCTCACCATCGCTCACTGCCGGCTGTCAGGCTCCATCCGGCTCCCGCAATCGCATCCGCGCGCCTGAAGGCGCTGGCCCGTATTCATCTCCCCGCTCCACCCTCGTACTGAATCTCCCGCAGGCATCATCGGGCCAGGGCCCGGTTCTACGTATGCGCGCGCCATGCGGTGGCGCACGGCATCCCGCGCATGCGTGGGAGAGAGGATTATTCACGATCGCACGATCCCCGCGGCGACATCGTTCGCCGCGACCCAATCAACCAATATCGAACCGATCTCATGTCCAACTATTACGAATCATCCGATCTGGCCCGTTTCGCCGATGTAGGCACGCACAACAAGGCGCTGATCGACAAGTTCTTCGAGTATTACACCATGGCAACGGGGACCGACGGCGCCCTTACGAAGCGGGAGAAGCAGTTGATCGGCCTTGCCGTGGCTCACACCATCCAGTGCCCCTACTGCATCGATGCCTACTCCACCGGATGCCTGGAGTCCGGCGCCGATCCGGCGCAGATGACCGAGTCGATCCATGTGGCCGCCGCCGTCCGTGGCGGAGCGTCGCTGGTGCATGGCGTTCAGATGCTGAACGCGCTCGAGAAGGTCGGCGTGTAGAACGTCGTGATGGAATTCAACAACCGTATCATTCCCATGATAATCCCCATCGTAGAGCCGGAGACCATGCCGGCATCCCGATTCGACTTCCCTGAATCGCTCGCGCGGCACGGGCTGGACCTGAGCCCCACGTCGATCGATACGCTTCAGGTGAACGTCGGCAAACTCTGCAACCAGGCGTGCCATCATTGCCACGTCGATGCGTCGCCGATCAGAACGGAGGCGATGGACCGGAGAACCGCCGAGCGGTGCATCGAGGTGCTGGCCGGGCATCCCGGGATAACGAAGCTCGATATCACCGGAGGGGCCCCCGAGCTGAACACGAACTTCGACTGGATGGTGACGGAGGCCCGGAAGCTGGGGAAGCATGTGATGGTGCGGCACAACCTGACGGTGCAGTTCGACGGCAACCCCCGGACCGGCGAGAGCAAGGAGCATCTGCCGGAGTTCTTCGCCGAACACCGGTGCGAGGTGATCTCATCGCTCCCCTTCTATTCCCAGTATTTCACCGACAGGCAGCGGGGAAAGGGGGTGTTCGATAAATCGATCGAGGGGATCAGGCGCTTGAACGATGTCGGCTACGGGAAACCGGACTCCGGACTCCTTCTCAACCTGGTCTACAACCCGGCCGGCGCGTTTCTTCCGGCATCGCAGGAATCGCTCGAAGCCGATTTCAAGCGGGAACTCCGGAACCGTTCCGGCCTCCTCTTCAACAGCCTCTACACGATCACGAACATGCCGATTCACCGTTTCCGGGAGGATCTGCTCAGGCATGGCGGCTACGAGGAGTATATGACGAAGCTCGTCAACGCATTCAATCCCGATGCGGCCGGAGGGGTGATGTGCCGTTCGCTGATCAGCGTGGATTATGATGGCCGGCTGAGCGACTGCGATTTCAACCAGATGCTCGATATCCCGCTGGACAAGGCTGTTCCCCGTTCGATCTTCGACTGGGATTTCGACGCGATTCTGCACCGGCGGATCGTCTTCGCCGATCATTGCTTCGGCTGCACGGCCGGGGCTGGAAGTTCCTGCGGCGGCACTACCGCCTGAGGATATGCGAGCAGCCCTGGGAGAGGATCACCCCTCCTCTTCCGGGGAGGATCGCGGCGTCAGCGGGAGCCGGGGAGCAGATCCTTGTACCAGAGAAGCTGAACCTCGTCCGGCAGCCCGGCATACGCCTCGCGGTCGATCTTCCTCAGCACGCAACCCTGCCGGGCGTAGAATCTACAGGCCGGCACGTTGATGTTCTGGGTTTCCACCTTGATCTCCCCGCACGATCGCGCCACCGCCCATTGTTCGACGGCCCGGAACAGCGCCGAGCCAACGCCCGTTCCGCGCGCATCCGGGGCAACCCTGATATCCCACAGCACGGCCAGATCATCCCGCCCCTCCAGCATATCGACCCCCGCGGTGTTGAAGGCGATCACCGCTCCCCCCACGCGCATCCCCGCGCGATACGCCGCGATCATCCCCCAGCTCGATAGATCGAATCGCTCCTCCCATGTTCCGGGATGTTCTCCGCCGATCGCATCGTAATCCTTCAGATACGGTTGGCTGATTCTCCGTTCCGACAGCACGAACCGGGGGGCACCATCGTCTTCAACCGTCACGTCGAGGACCGTGCCGACAGTGAACGCAATTGGAATTGATGCGTATTCCTCCAGGTTGTGCAGCGGCTCTTCGCGCAGATCGATATCCATTCGCGTTCCTCCGGGGCGCCCCATGGTCCGGTCGCGGGCCTCGACTGTTACGCCGGAATCGGCAACGGCCCACCGGCCAACATACTTCATCGGTCCGACACGCAACGGAGTTTTCAGGTTCGCCGTCCGGTTCTTTCCGATATGTTTGTTAATGGAAGGAACAATCCCCCCCCGGATTCGTCTGTTCGTTAAACGAACAGAGGGTTTCATTCCGTTCCCTGTCACGATCATCGTCGATCAGCATCATGCAGCGTCTGATACCACTTTCGATCGCGCGATTGCGCCGCCTTCCCGAGTCCCAGTTACGGATACTCTTCCTTGTCGTGGCCATCATCTCGCTTGCCGGGATCGTGCTCACGACGGCCGATGTCATGCGGTACGGCGTCAGAAACAGCGATGACTGCGGCTGGCAGACCGGACGCAACGGCGATGAGTACGGGGTCTTCGTCAGGGAGGTAATTCCCGGCCGGAATGCCGATATCGCCGGCATCCACAGCGGCGACCGCGTGCTGGCGATCAACGGCGAGCCGCTTCCGAGCAAGGACCCCGAGGTGATGCAGGCGGCGCAGGATATCCTGAACAGGGCCCCATCCGACAAACAGGTCCCCTACGTGGTGGAGCGGCAGGGACGGGTTCTGCAACTGACGATCATCCTGACCAAACAGCCGATTTTCTTTCAGTTCGTGGTTCCCCTCTTCGCGTTCCTCTGGCTTCTGATCGGCGTTGTCGTCGTCCTCTCGCGACCGCGCGGCCTTGTGCAGCGCAGATTCTTCCTGACCGCCGCCACGGTGACATTCACGTTCAGCTATCCCACGCATCTTTTCACCACGCCGAAGGATATGGTCGCCGCCACGCTCTGGGTGATGGTGGGGACGCTCTTCTATCCGTTCTGGATTCTCTTCTGCTCCACCTTCCCGGTCAACCAGCGGCTCTTCGCCCGGACGCTCCGGCGCATCATGCTGCTGGCCCCGCTGGGCCTTATCCTCGCGCCGACGATACTGGGGCTTGCGGTCGGCCTCCTCCATCTGAAGATGAGCCAGACGATGTTCGATACTCTCGGAAAGATCGGGCAGGCCGCGGGGGTCGGCTACTTCGTGATGGGAGTATGGGTGCTGTTCAGGGGATATCGGCGGATGCCGGCAAGCGCGGGACGGCGGCCGGTGGTGGTGATTCTGGCGGGGACGATCCTGGCATCGCTCGCGCTCCTCTATCTCACGGTGATCTTCAACACGCAGACGCCGGGGCTGGTGATCTTCTATCCGCAGTATCTCCTGCCGGTCCTGCTGCTGCTGGCGCTTCCGATATCGTTCGGCTACGCCATCTTCAAATATCAGGTGATGGATTTCCGGCGCGTGGTGAAGACCACGCTGGTCTACATGGCAACGATGGCGCTGATCGCCGGGCTCTATCTGGCGCTGGGCTATGCAATCGGGCAGGCGCTCGGCGCGCTGACCGGCGAGTTTTTCAAGGGGACCGTGGAGGTGATCAGCTTCGTTCTCTTCCTCCTTCTCTTCGAGCCGGTGAAGCGGCAGATTCAGACCGGCATCGAGAACAGGTTCTTCCCGCAACGCCGCAACTATTCGGCGCACATGGCGGCGTATGCGGCGGAGATCGCCGAGACCACCGGCACCACCGCCGTGGCGCAGTTGACCGCGCGGACGCTCAGGAATGCGCTCAATCTTTTCTCGGTCTGCGTGGTGGTGGAGAACCCGGCCGGGGATATGGACGCCATCGCCCGTGAAAGCGATTTCGCCCCGATCCCGGTCGATGACGCGGCCATCGACAAGCTCCGCAGGCTTCTCCGGGAATCGCACAGCCTTATCACGCTGGAGCTGATCACCGATCCGGCGCTTGCGCGATTGCAGGAACGCTTCTCCTATGCCGTGGGCCTCTACGCGCAGGGAAGAGTGATCGGCGCCATTCTGATGAGCCGTCCGCACGACGATGATGCGCTCAGCGGCAGCCAGAGCCCCTTTATCGCCGGTGTGGCGGCGCAGGGAGCCGCGGCGCTGGAAGTTGCGCGGTTGTACGAGGGAGAGCTGGCGCGGCAGCGCTATCAGGAGGAGCTTGCCACGGCGCGGCGCATTCAGGAGAGCCTGCTCCCCACCACGATGCCGCAGTTTCCGGGCATCTCCATCAGCGCCATCTCCCGTCCCGCCGAGGCTGTCGGCGGGGATTATTACGATGTGATCCGTCTGGATGATGACCGGTTCCTGGTGATCGTGGCCGATGTTTCCGGCAAGGGACTTCCCGCCTCGCTCTACATGGCGGAGTTTCACGGGATGGTGCACGTGGCCTCCGCAATGCAGAAATCCCCCGGTGAGATTCTGACCCTCCTGAACGAACACCTCTTCGAGATCATCAAGCGGGGATCGTTTATCACCGCCAGCATGCTCCTGTTCGATACGGCGCGGAAGATCGTGAGCTTCGCGCGCGCCGGGCATACGCCCATCATCCGCAGGAACAGCTCCCAGGTCGATACGCTTATCCCCGCCGGCGTCGCGCTGGGGCTCTGTTCGCGCGATCTCTTCGCCGAGCTGCTTCAGGAATACACGGTGGAGTACGAGCCGGGAGAGACGTTCATTCTCTACAGCGATGGGGTTTCCGAGGCGGTGAACGAGGTGCGCGAGGAGTTCGGCGACGGACGCCTGCACGATATCATCGCCCAGACATCCGATCCCGGCGCGGAAGCGCTTCGCGACCGGCTGCTGGAGAACGTAGAGAAGTTCCGCGGCGGCGCCGTGCAGAACGATGACATCACGCTGGTGGTGATCAAGGTGGAGAAGTCGATCCCGGCCAGCGTCGAGCGCGATCAGCCGCTCAGGGCATCGGCGCGCTGAACAATGTGCGCGGGGCGTTGCCCCGCGCACCAGGAATTGCGCCCCTCCGGGGCTTTGGCGATTGTTCCGCCGGCTCCGCAGATGGTGTTGGTTCCCAGATCCGCAGACTGTTCAGCAATCTCATCCGCGATATTTCCTTAGACTGTTCAGCAATCTCACCCGCGACATTTCCTTAGACTGTTCGGCAACCTCATCCGCGATATTTCCTTTCAAGCCCCGGAGGGGCGCAATAACTGGTGCACAGGGCATCGCCCTGTGCACATCAGCCTTCAGCGGGATGCCCGCCCGCCGCCGGTCATCTCCCGAACCGCATCCCGATCGATCCGCCACAATCCATTGCTTCCGGCCACGATCAGATCCCCCCTTCTCGAGGTGCTGAAGCGGAAGAGCGACAAGGGATTCTTTCTGATGGTGGAAGGCGGGCGTATCGATCATCTGGAGCATGCCAACTGCGGCGGCATCGGCTTCGCGGCCGTGGACAGCACGCATCGCCGGTATGTGGTGACATCGGACAAGCCGGCCATCGCGGAGGATAAGGATTACAACGGCGATACCACGGCCATCGTGCCGGGAATCTACGGCTCCGACTACATGATCAAGGAAGTCCTCGCCTACGATTACGCCGTCGGCACGGGGCGCGCGCTGCTGAACGACAATTCCGCGCAGACGCTGATACTGGCAACGAGCGATCACGAGTGCGGCGGATTCGCGGTGGTCGGGCTTCACGATGAAGGCGACCTTCAGAAGAACGGCACCAAGATCCGCACCTACGCCAACACCCCGAAGAAGCCGGTCTTCACGCCGACGCCGGTGAACGTCACGCGCGGCGACCGGGCCACCAACGGCTGGTTTCCCGACTACACCCTGGTCGATTTCCAGGGATACATGTGGCCGAAAGTGGGCCCGAGCGGTCGCCGGATCGTCGTCTCCTACGGCTCCAACCCGGTCACCAACGGCAACGGCGACGCCCTTGGCGGAACGCCGGGCAATCACACACCGCAGGACATCCTCACCTATGCCGATGACAACGTGAACGGCACCTTCGCCTCGCGCATCACCGGCCACGGGTTGATGGACAACACGGACATCGCGCCGATCATGGAGGATTTCCTGGGCGTCAACATCTTCAGCGGCAGCCTCGGCATCGACAATCCCACGCAGGGAACGCACGGCACCGATGGCGATATCGTAGCGCCGAACCCGGTCCGCTCCGGTGCCACGGCAGCGGTCGACTTCACGACCAGTAGTGGCGGGATGGCGACGGTGGAGATTTTCAACTCGATCGGCCAGCGTGTCCGCCGTCTCCTGAACGAGAATCTTCAGGCCGGCTCCCACCATACCGAATGGAACACCGCCGACGAACATGGCGCGCCCGTTCCGTCCGATACGTATATGGTCATCGTGCGTTCGAACGGTGATGTGCTGTCGCGAAAGCTGGTGGTGGTACGGTAGGTAAGGGCCTAAGGGCGTGCGCGGGGCGATGCCCCGCGCACCAGGTGTTGCGCCCCTCCGGGGCTTGAACACGTGCGGGTGGAATGGTTCAACGGTTCAACAGCCTGATACGACTGGCACCGCGGAGGGACATCGGCAGAATGTCCCTCCGCAACGAGGAAGGGCCCGATCCGAATCTCCAGCGGACCGAGCCCTTGTTCGTTTGTCATGGCGTGCGCCCCTCTTACTCCTCTTCGTGCGACTCCGGCCCGTCGGGGTCATCACTCCCCTGCAATATCATCCCGCCGTTCATGCTCCCATCCGGCTGCATGATGATGATGCTCTTCTTCCCGCCACGGCTCTGGGTTCTGATCTGAATGCGATTGAGCATCGTGTCGATACGGATGATCGACCGGCGGGCCGACCGCAGCGATGAATCGGCGCGGAAGAGAAGCGTATCATCCACGGAGATCATGTACTGATAGGCCTTCCGCTGCTGGGCCGCATCCGTCCGCATCTCCACCGGAAGGTTATCATTCTCCTGCTCTTCCTGCTGCTGCTCTTCGGCGTGCCGCGGCTTCCGTGGACGCACCACCGGCCGGACGCCGGCGTTGACGACGTTGAACTTCTGCTGCTCATCATCCTCCACCGTCTCCAATGGAAATGGCGGCGGCGGAACATTGGACATCCTCGACTCGAACGACCCAAGCTGGTTCTGATCGATCGAGAAGGTATGCCTGTTGTCGACGCCGATGAGGAACTGCCCCTCCCTGTTCGAGTGGTTCTCGCGCGCCTCTCCAAAACCGCCCTTCAAGCTCAGCACCATGTAGGGGACGACGACATTTTTCTTCGGGACATTTCCCTGGTACGAAAACCGGGGCGGGGGCATGTCGCGCAGCGCGTTCTCGGCGGCGAGTTCCGGGCGGAGACGATCGAGTTCGGCGCGCGTGCGGTTGAGCTGTTCCCGCAGTTGAGCCGGGAGCTGCGCCTTGGCACGCTCCAGCGTGCGGATGGCGCCGAGGCGTATCGAGGGGATATCGGCGCGCAGGGCGATGTTGCCGTTGGAATACTGAATGAGCGATGTACGGATTACCCGCTGAATCGAATCCAGAATGTGAAGATCGGCCTCGTCGAACTCCTTGAACTCCTCGCGCAGGTCAACCGGGGAATCGGCATGAACATGCACCTCGAGCGAATCCTTTCCCTTCGGGGCGACGGTGATAAAGCGTTCCCGCTTGGAATCCATCGGCAGCGTCCCGTGCACGGCAAAGGCGTAGAGATCAGCCGCGGTCATCGGCGGCACAAGAAAAACGTTGGTGTCGAGATTGGCGACCGGCTGCGCCGCGACTGGCGACACCGTCTCTCTGGGCGCCACTCTGGCATGAGCCGTCGGGGGCTTTTCCTTTACGACCGGATGCCTTGTAATCAGCACCACGCCTGTTACCACGGCGGCGGCGGTGGTTGCCACGCCGGCGATCTTCAATGCCGTGAACGCCATCGCCTTCTTTATGGCCGCCCGCCTGGCAATCGTCTCGATGGCGCTTCCGGTCAGTCTGGTGGCCCCCGGAAGCGATGTCATCACCGCCGGCACGATCACCCCGGCCTCCGAGAGCTGGCCGACGGCCCGAAGCTCCCCCAGATAGGCGCGTGCGTGCCCGGAGGACGCGAGCAGTTGCTCGGCCCTGAGCCGTTCCACGGCCGACACCTCGTTATCGAGATAGGCGGAGAGGAGTGTTCGATCGATCTCTGAAAGTTTATGAATCATCTTCGCATGAACGGAGAACGTCCGCGATACACGGACAGGCGTTATAGGATTTTTTCAAAGAGAATTCACGATATCCATTGTTCATCATCGCGATGCCTATTCCGGGTCGCCGGCGCCGGGGAATGTTCCCTCGGTCAGATACGGCTGGAGCTGGCATCGCAATCGTTCTCTTGCGCGGGCAAGGCGCGATTTGATGGTGCCGATCTCCACGTCAAAAATATCGGCCAGATCCTTATAGCTCAACTCCTCGATCTCGCGGAGATGCAGAAGCATCTGCGACTGGGTCGGCAGGGATTTCATCGCGCGCCGCACGGCGCGCCGGCGTTCATCGGAATCGATATCCTGGGCGTTGTCCTGCGTGGGGTGGGATACCTCATTGCGCGAGAACCATTCATCGAACGAAAAGAACTTCCGCAGCTTTCCTTTCCGCAGCTCGTCCCGGCAGCGGTTGACGGTCACGGTATAAAGGTACGTGGAGAAGGAGGCATCTCCACGAAACCGTGCAAGCGACAGGTACATCTTCACAAAGATATCCTGCGCGATATCCTCCGCCTCGGCATCGGGGCCAAGCGTGGAGGCGATAAGGCGAAGCACTTTCGACCTGTATCGCACCACCAGCTCATCGAACGCCATCGAGTTTCCCGCGACCGAACCGCTTACCAACTCCTGATCGCAAAGCGCGCACATGCGCCGCCGCTCACCGGAACTGTACGGCGTGGCTGCCTGACGTGGCTCGGGCTGAGGCCCCTCTCTATATTCCACTATAGCCGTGCTACCGGTGACAAAATCCATGAACTACGCAACTCTCATCAACTGTAATTGTGGCTTGAGACGGGGGTCCCGCCAAGATGTTCCATCCCGAACTTCAACGGAACAGAGTTATCACGGCGCCGTCCCAACGCTCGAAATGCACAATACCTGAATTTCCACAGTCAACCAATGGGAGGCTTATCAATGAAATCGACTACAGCAGTAATGGCCGCCCTCGCCCTGGCCGCAACCATGCCGGTGCTGGCGCAGAGCAGCAAGGCGCCGGTGCGCCGCGAGGAACGGACCATTATCATCCGGAACGGCAACGCCCCGCAGATACTATCGAACGATTCGATGCTGATCATCGAACAGATGAATGCGGATGATCTCCCCGATATCGATTCATTGCGAACCGAACTGCGGATGCAGAACAGGGAGGCCAGGCAGTTGAAGATCGAGCTGCGGCGGATCAACAAGGACGTTCAGAAGCAGATGCGCGGGATTCAGCGGCAGATCATTATCAATGGCGATACCGCGGGGCTTGCGGCGGAGATGAAGGCGGAGATGGAACATGTGCGGAAATCCATCGAGGATGCCAACGGCAATCTCCTCCAGGTCGATTCCAACATCCGGCATATGACGCTGCCGGGAGTGGGAGAGATTTCGATGTCCCTTATCCCCGACTCGGGAATGGGGAATGGAACAGTACGCACGGTGATCGTCATGAACGATTCCAGCGTCTGTCACGGGGCGCTCGCGAAGCTCGGCAAGTTCAAGTGCACCAGCACGGTGATCGTTCGCACCACCATCGATTCCACGCAGGACCATGTCATGCTGAATGATCCGGGGGAGAATGGCGATGTCAGGGTGGAGGTCATCACCTCCGATTCGCTGGGGATGCCGCTCAACGCCGATGGAACAAAACCGATGATCGCCAGGGAGAGAGTAATGGTGATGGGGAACGACAGCGTCAGAGTGATTGAAGGGGGCAACAGCCGGACGCTGGTGCGGATCGGCCGCGATACCGCGACCAACGGCACCCGTTCCAGAGTGACGATCGTTACCACAACCAAGCAGCAGACCCCGTCGGGGAGCGATACGCTGGAGGGTCCGACGCTCGACACAAGGCAGTCGAGCGAACATCCGGCGGCGTCCGAGTCGCTCGGCTATCAGCTCGAAGCCAACCGGCCGAACCCGTTCTCGACCCAGACGGTTATTTCATTCACCCTTCCGAAGGCCGGCCAGACCAGGCTGACGGTGTTCAACGCCGAGGGAGGAGAGGTCAAGGTGCTGAAGGATGAAAACCTGCCGGCCGGATCGTACTCCGTGACGTTCGACGGTTCCGATCTGCCGAGCGGCAACTATCTCTACCGGCTTGTTTCCGGCGGCTACTCCGAAACGAAAACGATGTCCCTCACGAAATAATCGTGCGGCCGGAATTATAAAAAGGCGGGGTGGAACTGGTCCATCCCGCCTTTTTCGTCTGACAGACTATTGAACAACGTCATCGGTGGCATTGTTCAACAGTCCGTGTATTCTTAAAGCCCCTGGCAGCCACGAGCGGATCGCCCGTGGCTCGAATTGTTCTAGAGTTTTCCCATCACATACATCCTGTCAAGCGTGGGAGTCGGGCTTCCCCCCTCCGGTTCGAGCGTAATGGCAAAGGCATCGGCGGCGGCCACATCCTTCATCTGCTGGAATCCCGTGGCATCGGCTGCCTTTACGATCACGCCATCGTCCACCGGCCCGCTTTTGGCAATCGCCCAGAGCTGGTACTGATGTCCGGCCGGCGGTTCGGGAAGGCTTCCCTTGTCGAGCATCACCCGCGATGTACGTGGGTTCCAGTAGACCCTGGCGTGGGCATCGGCCGCGATCGGCAGCCCCTTCAGATCAACGACGCGGCTCTCGGTATCGCGCAGCAGGGCCAGATCGCTGCTTGATCGATCGAGCCGTGTTTTAAGCAACTGGCGATCGCCCGCGATCTGATCCTTCTCATTGATAACCGCCGCCAGCTGATTGCTGGTCTGATTCCATCGATACCCGAAATATCCGGCGGCCGATGCGCTGAGCAGGGTAAACACCAGAGAGGCGGCAAGAAGATATCGCATGCTGGTTCCTGCCGGCCGGGGCGCGGGTTCCGGACGTGTATCGAGCTGATGAATGGAGGCGCTCTCATCGCCATCGCCGATCTTGTCGAGTATTCGGGCGCGAAGCTCCGGCCGCGGATTTCTCGCCTGGGAGCTTACCAACGCCTGGACAACCTTTTCAATCGCGGCAATCTCCTCCCGGACCTGGGGGTGCTGTTCGGCCATCCGCTCAACGTCGAGCATTTCATCAGGCGCGAGCGCTCCGGCCACGTACAGTTCGAGAATACCCGACGATATGTACTCGTTGATGTCCACCTATTCGAAGATTTTTCTGATAATGTTTATCGCGGCACGTAGTCTGGTCTTAACCGTGCCCAGTGGAATCCCCAGTTGATCGGATGCCTCGGCCTGTGTATAGCCCTGAAAGTAGATCAGTTCAACAAGTTCCTCCTGCTCCGGCCTCAACGAGCGGACGATCTCGGCAAGCCCGATCCGGTCGGCATTATAGACGCTGTTCAATTCACTGTCTATAAGAGGTACGACGCTATCAATCTCCTGGTTTTTCAGAGCGTTCCTGTGATCCCTTGACTTGATCTTGTCAAGCGCCAGATTCCGCCCTATGCGGGCCATCCATGTAAAGAGTTTGCCCTTCGATGTATCATATGACGCGAACTCGGTCCATATCTTCGTGAACGTCTCCTGAAGAACATCCTCCGCTATCTCATCCGAATGCACGACCCGATAAATCATTCGATACAGAGCGCCGGAATATCGATCATACAGCACCCCGACAACCGACTGTTCCCGTTGCCTGAGCAGCGAGATCAACTCGTCTTCGCTGATATTATTGAGGTTTCTTCGCGTCACTTCATTAACCTCGTTGCCACAGGTACAACCGGCCCGATCAGCGTCGGCTTACATCGAGCCCGCGTTATTCCATTGGCTTATTCATCATCCTGAACCGGATAGCGATGTAGGGAATCGCTACCATGGAAACCACGCGGGCGACGTGAATCCACAACGACGGGCAAATGTAGCACCTCGCTCGTAATGATCACCTCGCTGTCACGCGAAATCGTTCAGAGCTGATCGACATCACCGCCTCTATACCTGACTCCGTTACACTTATCGTGCCGCCCCCTTCCCCTTTGCAGATCATGCCAGCGCATCCGCGCCCATTTCATCCCAATGATCCATCACCAGATCCGCCATCGTCGACTCTTCGGCGTATTTGGAGGGCTCGTTCCCTCCGCGGTAGAGTATCGCCTTCATGCCGGCATTCTTGGCGCCCCGGATATCCGTGCGCTCGATATCGCCGATATGCATCGCCTCCCGGGGCTGGGCGTTCAGAGCGCCCAACGCGGCCTGGAATGCCTCCGGGTGCGGCTTGGCAACCCCGGTTTCGTCGCTGAACACATATGCGCTGAAGTATTTCGCGATCCCCGCGCCCTCCATCACCTCGCGGAGTACCGCGCCGCCGGAGAACGCCGTATCGGAAATCACCGCCAGTTTTGCACGGGAGGCCAGGAACTCCAGAGCCGCATCCACGCCGGGGAGCAGTGACGGAGGATGATCCAGGATGCCGCGCGAAAAGCTCTCGGCCACTTCCATCACCACCGACTCGGGAAGAGTGATATTCGCCTGGCGGCACATCTCCCTGACCATTTCCTCCGAGGTCGGCGTGCGCTGGCGGTTCAGCCAGTGATCGTCAAAGTACTCCCAGACCCCCTCATAGGCCCTCTCCAGCGTTGCCGGCTCGCAGAGATTCCCGGATGAGGCAACCGCGCCGGCAAGAGCCGCCTTGCGCGCAAGATTGCGCGGCACGCCTCCCGTGTGATCGAAGAGGGTGTTCCAGAAGTCTATCGTTACCACAGTTATCATGGATTCCGAACTAGGATGAATGTGATTGAAAAATGCAAGCTATGCCGCACATCGTCAGACCATTTCGTAGCGCACGGTCGAGCCGCGCCGCTCATCGGCGGGGGTTACGATCAACCGACGCGGTATCCGCTCGCGAAGCTGCGCCACATGCGAGATAACGCCGATTGCCCGGTTCTCCGAGCGGAGCCGGTCGAGCGAGTTCATGACGGTATCCAGCAGATCGTTGTCGAGCGTGCCGAAACCCTCATCAAGGAAGAAGAATTCCAGCGGGGCGCGCCCCATCTGAATGGTATCGGAGAGCGCGAGAGCAAGGGAAAGCGAGACGAGAAAGGTCTCGCCGCCGGAAAGCGTGCTGGGGGCGCGTTCGCCGCCGCCGTTGCCGTTGTCCCGAATGTGGAACCCATCCTTCGGACGCGCTCCAATCGCCAGGCGCCCGCCGGTGAGGGTGGCAAGCTGCACCGACGCGCGACGGCAGATCTCCACAAGCCGCTCGTTGGCGAGATAATCGACGAACGCGTTCGCGCGGATATAGCGACCCAGTTGATCCATGGTCGCCAGCTTCCCGGCGTTCTCACGATCATCCAGGCTCACCTTCCGCCACTCCTGGTTCTTCTCGCGACATTCCCTCAGTTTTTCGCGGGCGCCGCCAAGCGCAAGCGTTGCCGATTCCTCCCTCCCCTGGGCGTCGGTCAACTCCTGTTCGCGCTCGCGGAGTTCTTCGTCGGCCAGCGTCCGGTCGGCGATCGACAGTGAAAGCTCCTCCATCCGGCGAAGGCGCCGCTCATGTTCCATGGCGATCTGCTCCGCGCGACTCCGAAGCCCGCGCAATTCCTCATCGGGAAGGATGCTTTCCCGCACCTCCTCCGTGCCGGCAAACCCATGCTCGATCAACCGCTCGCGGCATACGCGATCGGCCTCCTTCCATGCGGCATCCTCCCGGCAGAACTCCTTCCAGGCCTCATCCACCGCCCCCTGTTTCACCTGCGCCTCGGTATGCGCGGCATCATAGCGGAGCTTCGCCCGATCGAACTCCTCCTTGATCCTGTTCCGGCGCAGCTCCCGACCGGAGATCAGCACCGCCACACGTTCCCGCCGTTCGATTTCCGGAACAAGCGCCGCGATGCGGGAGGCAACCTCCGTGGTCTGTCTGAGGATCTCCCCCTCCAGCGCGCGCGCCTCGCTCTCGGCGTCCATCGCGTTCCGCCGTCCCTCCTCCCGCATCGCTTCGATACGGGCCAGGTTCAGCCTCGCCCGACCCTGTTCCTCGCGCTTCGACGCGATGCGGGCGCGCGTTTCGGCCAGCGCGTGATCGTGCCGCTCGACCTCCACAAAACGTTCTTCGATATCGGCGGCGGTACGGCCGCCGGAGAGCGAGGCGATGTCGTGCGATATCGACTGGCGTTGATCGCGCAGTTGGCGCAGCGCCGCAATCTCCCGCTCCAGCCGGTCGCGGTCCCGCGCAAACTCCGCGTCGCGACCGGCCCGCTGCTCCGCGATACGGCTCCGCTCCCGCTCGGCTTGCAGGGAGATATCCTCCAGCTCATGAAGTCGCGCGCTCAGAGAGTCCACCGCCTCGGTCTTTATCGTTCCCTCAACAACCACCTCATCGATCAGCGCTCTCAACGCGTCGCTTGTGGCAATCAGCGGTTCGGCGACGACCGAGCCAAGCAGCTCCTCGATGCGGGCGCGCACGGCATCCCGCTTTGCCGTCAGGCTCTCCAACGTTGCCGTGGCCGTTTCCGAGGCATTCTCGGCGGCCGCGACCGAGCGTTCGATATGCCTGCACGTTATCTCGCATTCCCTCACCTTCCCCTCCAGCCGCGCAAGCTCGGCATCGAGCGATTCGATCTCCGTCGACAGGCGCTCCTCGGGCACATGGGGCGTGGGATGATCCAGGGAGCCGCAGAGGAGGCAGGGAGATCCAGTATGAAGATGCAGGGCAAGCGATGCGAGCGATGATTTCCTGCGCGCCTCATCTCTCAGAGTCCTGATGTTCTCAAGCTCCATGAGGTTGTTCGATTCGTGCGATCGGGCCTCCTTCAAATGGAGCATCTCCTGCTCCAGTGCCTGCTGGAATGCCGTCAGGCGCTCCGTCTGACTCTTCAGATCCGCGTCGTGGATACCGGCCAGATGCTCCTGCGCGTTGATATCGCTCAAGGCTCTGTTCAGCGTCACATACCTGTTCCGGAGATGTTCCTGTTCGGCTCTGGCACGTTCCTGCCCGGCCTTCGCGCGCTCCCTCTCCCCGCCGATACGCTCCACTTCCGCCAGGGCCGCGGCTTCCTCCCGGTCGGCGGCGCTCGACGTGCCGCGCCCCGAGGATATCGTCAGTTCGAGCCGCGCGATCTCCTCCTCCTTCCGCGCGATCTGCTCACCGATGCCGGCAATGCTCTGAAGCAGACGGCTCATCCCAGCGAGCAGCGCGCGCTCATCGGGAGCGATCATATGCTCCTCCGCCTCCCGCTCCCACTCCCGCATCAGCCGCTCCATCTCCTCGACATCCGCCGCGACCGTCCGGTGCTCCGCCTCCATCGCCTCGTGGTGCCGGAGGAGCTCCGGCAGCTCGGCATGCATCAATTGCAGTCGTTCGCGGTTCTCGAACAGCCGCGATTCCTCCCGCCGGATCGCGTCAAGCTCCGCGATCTCCTGGCAGAGCACGTTGAACACTTCCGGGTAGTCGAGCGTGGCCCTGTCGAACAGAAGCCGGGCGGCGGCGAGCTGATTGATGATGAAATCGTTCTGGCTGACGGCCTCCCGATGCCGCGCGTTCGACTCGGCGCAACGCCGCGCGGCAAGGTCCAGCACGTTGATGGCCGGCTCCACAAGCCGACCGCGATCGGCCCGTTCCATGCGCGATCGCAGCTCGTGAAGCTCGTGCTCGCGCAGGCTCCATGCCGCTTCCGTCGCCAGCAGATCGCGCTGTTCGATCAGCAGACCGTGGAGCGCCAGGAGATCGGCATGGAGCTTCTCCCGTTCGATCACCTCGCGCCGGATCGTGGCAAGATGATCGGCGGCATGCTGCTCCGCCTGTTCGTGAGCCGTCACCGCGTCATCATCGTACGCCCTGAGCTCGTGCATTCTCCCCTCCACCTCCGCGCGTCCCTTCTGCATCTCCGTCTGGCGCTGTTTCAACTGTATGCTCAGGCGATCGCCGAAGTGATGGAGATTGAACAGCCGTTGCAGCACCGCGCTCCGCTCGCGCGATTCCAGCGAAAGGAACTCCGCGAACGCTCCCTGCGGAAGCACCACAGCCCGGAGAAAATCCTCGGCGTTGATGCCGATGATCTCCTGAATGATCTCCTTCAGCTCGCTCTTCTTCTCGCTGACCGGCACCAGTTCGCCGTCGCGATGCTCCATCAGGCGCATCCGCCTGGTCTCGATCCCTCCCGCCTTGGTACGGGCCAGCAGGCGCTCGATCGTGTAGGTCTGCCGCGTTCCATTGCCGCCGATCTCGAACGTGAACGCCACGGAGCAGCGGCTTTCCGCCATATTGATGATCCCCTGCGTCCCCCCCGGCGCGCGCCGCACCTTGCCGTAGAGCGCAAGCGTCATGGCGTCCAGAATCGTCGATTTGCCGCTGCCGGTCGGGCCGAATATGCCGAAGAGCCCTCCGTTCATAAGCGTCTCGAAATCGATCGAGGTCTTCTCGCGAAAGCTGTTCAGTCCTGCAAGTTGAAGGCGAAGTGGCTTCATTCGAATGAGCGTGGGATAGCGTTATGACGTCTGGGTTTCCTCGTCTCCGGTGCCCGCCAGCTCCAGAAAAAGCCGCAGCACTTCATCGTTGCACGGCTCCTCGTAGCGGGCGCGAACAAACCGGCGGAACTGCTCTTCGATCGTGACGGGAACGGCATCGGGAGCGGCCCCGTTCGGATCCCCCGACTCCCACCGATAGGCGCACGTGCAGTTGATCAGCCCGGGATGCGCTCGTCGCAGATTGTTGAGATAGTCCGGCTCCAGCGGCTCATCCAGCACAAGCGCGACCGATAGCCAGTCGGCGGCATCGACCTCCGCCAGCCTCCGCTCCAGCTCCTCGATGCCGTTGCCGATCTGCCACCGGCGGAGCATGCGGCCACCGGAGAGGGGAATGGGATAATGGGAGATCTTCCCATCGCGAAGCTCGACGATCGTCACCGATTTCTTCTGTCCCGCCTCGCTGAAACTGTATTGCAGCACCGAGCCGGCGTAGCGGATGCATGTATCGTTCACCCCGCGCATCTCCTGCTCGCGGTGCAGATGCCCAAGCGCCACGTACGACGAAGCCGGAAAGCTGAGCGGCTCCACCGTGTAGACGCCCCCGACCTGGATCTGCCGCTCCGAATCGCTCTCCTGACCTCCCGATACGAAGAGATGGCTGGCGACGATATTCGCCTCGCCATCGCGAAAGCGAGCGGCCCCCTGTGCCATGAATTCGCGCACGCGACGGTTGTAATCCACGGACGCCTGTTCCTCGTTGGCGACATCATCGGTAAGGAGTTCCTTCAGACGGGATTCGGAGGGATAGGGGAGCGCCAGGAGATTGAGGATGCGTTCGGCGCGGGGAAGGCGGAGACGGATAAACGATTGCGCCGATTCAACGCACGCCGTGCGGGCTTTTCCGGCGTCGTACAGGGCCGGGATGTCCTTCGGATAGCCAAGCGTGGTTATCCCGAGCGCGCGCGCGTAGGGGTCGGAGGCGATAAGACGATCCGGGCTGTCGTGATTGCCGGCGATGACGACGATGCCACGGCGTCCGCCATCGGCAAGCCGGGTCATCGTCCGATAGAAGAGCGATTCCGATTCCGCCGGCGGGTTGTACGCATCGAACACATCGCCGGCGATGATGATGGCATCCACCGCTTCCTCATCCGCGATACGGCAGATCTCGTCCATGACGCGCTCCTGCTCGTCATGACGATTGCGACCTTCCAGTTTCCGTCCCAGATGCCAGTCCGCAGTATGAAGTATTCGCATGAAGTGATCGAAATTAGCTGGCGCCCCCGGTAGACGGATAAAATAGGGATAGAGCATTGCGCGAGCAATCGATCGACCCCGCCGGCGGACCACTTATTACCGATTGAGAACGCCGTGGTGATATCCCGAGGCCCTGAAAAGGGTTCGGGCCGGATCGATAATGATCCGGCCCGAACTTCTGGCTCGTCACGTGTGATACCTAAGCAAGAGGGGTCGCAAATACTCTTTACTTCTGTTTGATCACCCATACGCTCGCATAACCGGCGCGTGTCGCGGCTGACTGCGCTTCGCTCTGCGATGCAAACGAACCGAATCGAACTCGGTATACCTTCGCTCCATCCTTCTCCGATTTCACGACCGAGATGCTCCCCATCCCTTTGCTGCGGAGCTTCCTGGCGAGGAGATTTGCCTCGGCCTCATCGGGGGTGGCGCGCACCTGCACCATGAACTTCGAGGGAGATGGTTTGGCGGGGTCCTTGTCGGAGCCTTTTTCCCTGGCCGCATCGGCTTCGGCCGGCTTCTTTTTCTTCTCCTTGTTCTCTTCCTGGTTCTTTATCGGTTTCGGATCATTTCCCGGCCTGATATCATTTGCCGCCGCCACATCATGATTCTCCGCCGCCGGCCGCGATCCGGTGGTGATCTCGTTATGATCAGCCGCCGTTACGCCGCCGGCGACCGGCTGCGGCGCGGCCTCCGTGTTCGCCGGATGAGCGGTAGTCCCCTGAACAACCCCGGCATTCTGCGCCGTTCCCTCAACCGCCTGCCCCGTGGCCTCAGATGCCGCCGGCGCCGGTTGTGGCGCGGGCTGCGCTGCCTGCGGACGCTCCGTCACGGCCGATGGATTATCGGTTACCACGCCCTCGTTCCTGTTCGCGAAGATGCTCGAAATAAGATCGCCTCCCCCCGCATACAGCCCAACTCCGAGCCCCGTCCCCAGCACCACCGTAAGCGCGATGGCCCACATCCTTCCACGTGGCCTAGCCGAAACAGCGGACGCGGAGGAATATGAGGGATACGAATTCGGCTCGAATGCCACCGTCGGCGCATCGCGGTATTCGCCATAGCTGGCCGCCGGTTCGCGCTGTGGCGCGGGCTCGGCGGGCCGGGATTCAGTGGCGCGAGGCTCCGCTGGACGCGATTCCACCGGGCGAGGCTCGGCCACGCGCGATTCCGCCGGACGGAAATTATTTCGGGAGATATTCCCGGCGGGAGAAGGCTCAAGCATCAACCGGGAGGCGGTTCGCGGGCGTTCCGTTGCTTTCTTCTCCTCTTTGGGAGCGGGAGCGGCAGCGCCAGGGACGGCAACCGAACGGAGTCTGGTTGCGCCATCCGATGCCCTCTCGGCGGCCTGCGGTTTGGCGGCGGCGGACGCGATCGGTCGCAACCCCGTCGGGGTTGCGGATTTCGTGGGGACCGGCTCATCGTGCTGCGTCACCGACTCCACCGCGGATGTCGCCATTGCGGCGCCGGCGGTTGTATCCAGATCCGGCAGCGGTGGCATGACAGCGTTCCGCGATGTCTCGGGGATCATACCGCCGGTCGCATCCCCGGCAACTGCCTGGATCGAGCGTTCATCGTTCGGGCGCTCGGCGGCCTGCCCCATCACCGAACGAAGCCGCGCGGCATCGCGGGTCATCGCCGAGGATGTGCCCCCGGTCGCCAGCCTCTCCATGCGAAACCGTTGCTGATCGCCTCGTTCCGTGGTCTGGCTCATTGTGCTTTCAGATCCTTCATGTTCCTCGGGACCGCGATTGTCACTGTCGGAAGAATGTTCATCGTAATTATTATCCATCGCAATCTCCTCGCTGATATTTTCCGATAATCATTTGTTATCGGAATGCGTATCTGCCGGCCGTTGGATGCGAGCAAGAAACATATCCTGCTCGCATCCCGGCGCTTCCGGAGGGTACGGCGCTCCCAGGCTGGAGACCGTAACAGTCTGGACCCCCTGAATATTCATTGTTCCCGGCGGATCGCGCCCTCAGCCGATCCGTATGCTCTGGAACATCGCATCTGTATATATTTTCAATATCTGACCGCAATTCCTATCGATCCGAATATCCCCCGCTCACCATATCCGCTCCATAATTCGTATTGCTGATCGATTATATTATCCAGCTCGATCATCGCATCGAAATGCCCGCTGATCGTATATCGTCCCTTGAGATTTATCAGCGCCACCGGTTTCGACAGGGTATCGGTCGCGCCGGTCCGCTCGCCGATATAATGGAGCGTCGCGGTAATCGAGAGCGGGATATTCGAGAGACGCCTGCCGTACATCGCCTCGGCATCGATTGCCGGCAGATAGGGAATGCGTGTCCCCGAGGCCCCGAGTTTTCCGTCGTTATAGGTTGCGATCAGCGCGAGAAGATCATCGCCATCGATCTGCCAATACAGATCGCCCGTCCCCGATGTCACCGTCGCCACATCGTATTGTGGATTGAACGTCCCCGATGTCCGCGCGCTGAAATAGGAATAATTATCGTAGTTCCGTCGCGATCCAAGCAGTCGCAAACCAAAGGATTCCCACGGCTCGATACGCACGGCAGCCCTGTATCCAAGCCCCTCCACCTCATGCCGCACCAGCGGATTCGAGGAGACGTAGGGATTGTTATCGAGAAGGCGCTGGAGAGAGAGAGGATTTATTCCGCCGCTGATCCCCGCCGATAGTGTGATGCCGCGGAGCGGATAAAGCTGCAATTCCGCCGACGGGAGAATTTTATCGCTCGATGTTCCATCGCTGTTGCCGGCGAAATCACCGTTCGCTCCCGCCTGTATTTTGAAATACGCGCTTGTATATGCCGCGAACAGATTCACTCTGCCATAATTGATCGCCGTCCCTTTCAGCGTCGTCAATTGGAGATTGGCACCGCCTCCAACAGTCAATCCGAGCCAGCCGGTGCTTACGCTCGCCTCGCCCCCCAGCGTCCGCTCGGCGGCCGCGGAATCTCCCGTCATCGCAAGCGAGCGATAATTCCCCTTCAGATCGAACGTTGTCCCCTTGTAGCTGTTGCGCCCCGATGCACCGATTTTCCAGCGCTCGTTGCGCCGTTCCGGCGCCGGGTTGAGGGTATAGAGCGTGTAGCGATCATTGCCATACGAGATCTCTCCTCCCATATGCCCGCCACTGAATATCCCGTAATTATCGCCGATCACATATCCGCCGTTCGCTCCCGCCTCCACGCTGGTTCGTCGGGCGTTTGTGACGAAACCATTTGTCGATGCGAATTTTATCTGCGCGGAATAATCATACGGCCATGATGTGCCGATATAATTCAGCCGGAGCCCCGCTGTCGTGAATATTCCAAACGTCCCCTCCGCGTAGAACGGCTGCCGGGCAAGCATCGCGGACTCGAATCCGGCATATTTTCCCACCTGGATCTTTTCGCGATCGTTCTCGCCGGAACTGTTGAGCTGAACCGGTTCCACGTTCACCGGAGCCATTATGCGCGGCTGGCGCTTGACGGTTCCTCCGTTGTCCTGATATGTCTTTCGCGCCAGATCGACCGGGGAATCATCGGGCTCCGCGGCCCTGGCGGGCGATGGAGGGTTTTCTCCGCGTCTGGGTTTATCGCGACCGCCGCGGTCATTGGGTTTTCTTTTCTGGGCAACGCCGACCGCCGTATCGCGTTCATTATTCTTTTTTTCCTGCTGGGCAATTACCGATTCACCGGAACATGCAAGCAGAATAATTCCCATCGTCGCGAGCGCGGAGATAGTACCGTATCGGTTCGATATGGATCTGGCCCACTCCATGATCAGTTCAATCCCTTTAATCGTCGATCCGCCTCGGAGCGTAGTTCCCCATCGCAGCTTTCGCCGATTATCCGGCGATAAATGTCTTTTGCGGTAGCCGGCGCGCCCAGAGATTCATAGAGCCTGGCGATCTGCAGCCTGTCGCCATCCGAATATTCCTCGTCGCTCTCCAGCCTTGTCAGCGTCCGCTCGATCAGTCGTGAGGCCTCTGCCGTGTCGCCCGAGGCGTAGCGCATCGCGGCGAGCGCCAGGCCTGCTCGAATTCCCAGAGAATCATTTCGCTTTTCGGCCGCGCGAAGATTTGTGTCGATAAGCCGCGTAAGCGCTGTATCCTTTTCAATCGTCGCCAGCATGATCCACGCCCGATCCGATTCCCCATGTGCGCCGGACAATTTCGTATTCCGGTAGAGCGCCTGTTTCGCGGAATCGATATTTCCCTGCCGCAGATAAATTTCCGCCAGAATTCGATTTCCCTCGGCGGCCGAGGATTTTTCACTCCCGGCGATTATCCGAAGATTTTTCAGAGCCGATTCCACATCATTGTTCTCCAGCGCGATCCGCGCCAGCATCGAGGCGGCCTTCATCGCCGGACCGCTTTGCGGGAACCCTTCGGTTATCAATGTCAGCGTATCGACCGCTCTCTTTTTCTCTCCGGCAATGAGGAGGCTTTTTGCCAGGTTTATCCAGAGGTCGAGCGAGCAGGTATCGGTTCCTCGCTTCCCCATCAGATCGCGAAATTCCCTTGCCGCATCCTCGCCATTTCCCGTCGCCATGTAGATCTCACCCCGTCGCACCTGGAGGCTGTCATCCCCTCGCAGGCCGCATGCTCCCGTTTCAGCCCCTTCGCCCCGAACCCCTTCCTTCCGTACTTCCTCCAGCAGCGTGCGCGCATCGATTGCGTAGGAACTTTTTGGATATTTTTCGAGAAGGATCGAGCTTGCCGCCGCCGCACCGGCTCGATCGCCGAGCCGTGAATAGGCCGTTGCCATGAGGTTGTAGGCCTGCGCCCCGAGCTGATCGGAGACCGGCGTTTTCAGGAGGATATTCAGCCGATCGATTTCCCTCTCCGATTTCCCCTCTCTGTCTGCCATAAAGGCCCGCAGATAGAGCGCGTCGGCATAGAGATCATTATCGGGATGACAGAGGAAGAACTGCTTCAGCGTTTTATCGGCGGAGCTCATATCTCCCTGGCGGAAATAGGCCAATGCCCTCTGATAATCGGCATGGATCACCTCTTCGGGCGTAGCCCCTTTCTCCCTTGCCTGCTGATACGCCGTGATTGCTTCCGGGTAATGCCCGCTCATCATCAGCGCGTCACCACGCCGCAATTCCGATTCAGCGGCATATTCGGTCATCGGATACGCTTTGATCAGGCTGGAAAACGCCCGTTCAGCCGCGTTGAAATTTCCATCCTTGAAATTCGACCAGCCGATCGTGTAGAGGGCGCCGGGAACCTGGCTTGAGCCGGGATAATGTTCCACAAGCTGATCCAGCGCATGAATCGCCGCCTTGTAGAGTCGCGACTGGAAGTATGCCTCGCCCAGCCAGTACATCGCCTGCGCCGCGGTGCTGTCATCGTTCGTCTCTTCAAGGCATGCGTTGAGCCGTGTGATCGCCGCGGGCTGCTCTCCGATCTTTACAAGCGCGATTCCCCGAAGCAGCTTGATCCTTGCCGATTCCAGGTTTCCACCGACCGCCTGATCCCCGGTGGCGGCTTCAGCCTCGCTCAGCACCTGTTCCGCCTCCGCCGCGCGGTTGAGAGCGATAAGAGATGCTCCCGAGAGCGTTGCCGCCGTACGCTGCAGCGGCCGGCTCCGCGCCGTTTTCCGGGCCTGTTCAACCAGCCGGAGCGCCTCGGCATACTCCTGATTCTTATATCGTATCTCCCCCTGCAGCAGCATCGCGTAATCGTTATACCGATGCCGCTCATCGGCCGCGATCTCCCCCAGCATCGCGATGGCCTGTTCCGTTGCTCCACTCTCCCAGTAGGTAAGCGCCATCTGATACTCCGCGGTCTGGCCGGGAAGATCGTTGCTATCGGCCGCGATCAGCCGTTTGTAGAGCGTAATTGCCGAATCCGTGCGATGCGCCTGTTTGTACGTATCGGCCAGCCCCAGCAGCCCCCGTCGCCTGTACGCCCCCTGCATATTATCCGCGACGTTGATAAACGCCGACTCCGCCTCCGGATATTTCCCGGTTTCCATGTCGATTGCCCCGGCGATCAGAGCGGATTCCGCCCAATCATTATCGCCGCTTTCCCGTTCCGCGTCCGACGGTTCGGGAGCCCGCAGCATCCGAAGCTGTTCCTCCACGATCGAGGCGGCGTTCGCGTATCGCCCCTGACCGAGGAGACATCTGGCGATAGCATTACGCAAGGGCGGAAGGTCTTTGCCCTCTGCGCGGCTGGCCGCCTGTTCGTAGTAATCGATAGCCTTGTCACAACGTCCATTGGACTCCGCTATCATTCCCATCAGCGCCAATGCACGTCCCTGCATCGGATGATCGGGATACCTGGTTGCGAACTCCTCCACCAGGTTCAACGCTTTGTCAATCGGCTGTTCCCTGTCAACGACTTCTATCAATCCCAGATAGAAGAGCGCGGACCCTGCCGTGAGCTGATCCTCCTCCGTCTCTTCATCACTGGCCTTCAGATATGCCTGATTGAAATCCCTTCTCGCCTCTTCATATCTGCCGAGCACGAGGTTGGCGCGCCCTTTCTGCAGCCAGGTCTTCGCCAGAAATGGGAAACTGGGATTGGATTCAATCTGCCGGCGCGCCTCTTCATTCGCCATCTCATACCGACCGTCGAGGAGGTATCGGCTCAGATACGCCTTGTCCAGCACAGCGCGCCATGAGGCATCGAATCCCCCGAACTCCCCCGGTATCTCCTCGCCCGTGAGATGATACTTCATGATATCCGGCTTCAGCGTCAGATCTTCGAGCGGGGCTGTTGTTGGTTGTCCCCACCCACTTTTACTTCCCGCCATCCACGTCAGCACAACCAGCAGAGTTAGAAATAGCCCCTGATGCCACGATTTCCGGGCATCCACGCTCCATCTCATGGTTTGATTACTGTAGATTGGCAGGCCATTAAGGTTTAGATCTTCAAGATGAGCACTCTATCAACTCTTAGCTCACAATTTACTTTAACGGCGGGGTAAAAAAAAGCACATTGATACTCAATGTGTCATTTTAATGTTCGATAATCTGTCAGCGGAACAATTCCTTGATCATCCCCCACGATTTCCGTACCCCGGAAACCTCATGAGTAATGGTGATGGCGGGTGAGAACTGATCGGTGCTTGCGCCAACCGCCTTCAGCCGATAGGTAAAATGCTTGCCGCTCTCGGTCTTGTAAAATGCCCCGTTGTCGATATAGTTATACGCGGAGTGCCGGCCTTTGGGATCGATCCGCGCAATCATTCGATAATCGATGGTTTCGTCGCTTTTCCGTTCAATTTCAAAACTTCTGATCCCCGTCTCTTCCATCGTTTCCCACTGCAGAAGCACCTCATCACCGTATGGCGATGCCTTGACGTAACTGAAAATGCTCTGTGTTCCCGTCGCCGGAAAGGCTATGCACAGCAGGACGACGATAGCAAGTGAATACCTGACGATTTTCATTACTGCTCACAATTGATCATACCATCACAAGAGATCGATGAGCAATGTAGCAATCTTTGCTTCTGATTGCAACCCCTTCCCGAACTCACCCCTCGTCAATATCCAGGATCAGCCCATCATATGCCAGGGACATCGACGCTGGAAGGGTGCTATCGACCTCTGCGTGTCCTATCTCATGAGCGATATGCGTGAAGTAGGTCCGACGTGGTCCAAGCCGTTCCGCCATATCAATTGCCTGCTGCAGTGTGAAGTGCGTGGGATGCTGAGTGAATCGAAGGGCATCAAGCACAAGCGTATCGATCCCCTGCAATTGTTCGGCCGCCTCCTCGCTGATCGCGTTGCAGTCGGTACAGTACGCGAAGTTGCCAATGCGATACCCGTTGACCCGCATACGCCCATGAGAGAGCCGTAATGGAGTGATCATATGACCATCCACATCAAAAGGATCATCGAGGATTGTGTGCGCAATGATATGGGGTCTGCTGCTCTCCTGGTTTGCGGAATCGGTGAAGGCGTAGGCAAACATCTGCCGGAGGCAGTCAAGTGTTTCCGGCATGCCGTAGATGGGAATGGGACGCCCCATTTTGAAATTGAACGCCCGAAGGTCATCAAATCCACCAATGTGATCGAAATGATGATGGGTATAGATTACGGCATTAAGTTTATCAATACCGGCTCTGAGACATTGCTGGCGAAAATCCGTTGCGGTATCGAGGATGATGCTCGTGTCGTGAAACTCTACCCACACGGATGGGCGGAGCCGCTTGTCCCTGGGATCGGATGATCGGCAGATGGCACAGGTGCATCCCACTGTGGGAACGCCGGTCGATGTGCCACTGCCAAGAAACGTTACCTTCATAAACGCCATGTTCCTTGCGCTGTTCTCTGACCCTGCTCTGGTATCCGGGGAGTCGCTGTCACCCGGTGCCTTCTCTTCCGGCTATCCTCTGGTCCGACCAACATCGGAGAATGTGATGGTCCGACGATCCTCATCCATTGCCCGCTGTTACCTCATGCTTCCGGGGCTTTCAATGCGATTCCGCCGCGGTTCTGGCTTCTCGTATCCGTATGCGCTGTAATCCCTCATTCAACGGCGTAAGCCGGAGCCCCATTACTGCCTGTGCCTTCAGAGAGACCAATCCGGATCGAAGAGGTCGTCGAGCTGGACGATGAAGTTCTTCATCAGTAATCATCTCAATTGCCGCTGCATCAAGGTCGTTGACACGTGCCACATGGCAGGCCCATTCATACCGCGACATCAATTCCGGCCCGGCGATATTGACAATGCCGAGATATTCCCGTTCCACGGCCTTGATAATCCCATATGCCAGGTCTTCAAGGAGCGTTGGATTGCCATACTCATCGTTAACCACCCGTATCGTTTCGCCGCGTGACAGCGCCCCATTCACCCATGAAACGAATGATGGCTTCGTTCCCCCGTCATCGCCATAGAGCCACATCGTGCGGATGATCGTATGGTGGACCCCGCTTCCGGTACAGATATTTTCCGCGGCCAGTTTCGTCTTCCCATAGTAATTGATCGGGCACGGAGGTGCCCCTTCAAGATATGGCCCGTTCTTCCCGTCGAAGATATAATCGGTTGATATCTGAACCAGATGACGGTCGTGACGTTTACACTGTTTGGCTATCATCTCCACCAGACGCGCATTGCTTTCCCAGGCTTCGTGACGCTCCCGCTCACAACGATCAACATTGGTAAACGCGGCAGTGTTGATGACCACATCAGGCTTGAGGCTCTCGCTTTCGAAAAGCGCTTTCCAGGATGTGGGATGTTTACTGTCAAACCCCGACTGGTGTCCATCGATGTCGAGCGTCGTGCGGGTTAACTGCACAAGTTCCCACCCCGTCTCCTTCGAGATCAGTTCCGTGGTCTTGCGTCCTAACGCTCCCTGTGCTCCAACAATTGCCACCCGCATCTGATATTCCTTACACTCTTAAAACTCTTGACAGAATAGGCTACCAGCTCGCCTGTCCAACTTCTTCCAGGCATACAGCTCTCCGTTCCAGGCCCTGATCATGAGAGAGGATTGTTCCACGTGGAACACTGCATTATCGTAGATAGAGGCCAAGCACCGCGATATCCGAGCGACTCACACCCGCAATTCTCGCCGCCTGTCCTAACGACGCGGGGCGTATCATGGAAAGTTTTTCCCGCCCCTCGGATGAGAGCGATCGTATCGAGGAGTAATCAAGTGCCACGGGAATGATCATCTCCTCTCCCCGTCTGAACCGCTCGATATCCTCCAGCTGGCGCGTAATATATCCCTCGTATGTTGCCATGATATCAGCCTGCTCCGCGACCTCGGCATGTGCGAGCAGGGACACCAACTCCTGATCCACAATCTGCTCCCGCACCTGGTCGATGGAAACTTCGGGACGCTTCAAGTACTGCCACGCCCTGACCGAACCGCCACCCGTAAGCGACTTCACCGATTCCCGCTGGAGCAATTCCACGACCCTGGTAAATCCCTGCTGCTTCGCCATCACCCTTTCATACTCGGCCGGTTCCACAAGGCCAAGCCGATGTCCGATTGGGGTAAGACGAAGATCAGCATTATCCCGCCTGAGCAACAGCCGATACTCCGCGCGCGAAGTAAACATCCTGTAGGGCTCATCAATCGTGAGGTTGACAAGATCATCGATCAGAACTCCGATATACCCCTGCGAGCGATCAAGCACAAGAGGTTCCTCACCACGAAGGCCAAGCACGGCATTGATCCCGGCGATCAGCCCTTGAGCCGCAGCCTCTTCATACCCCGAAGTCCCATTGACCTGCCCCGCAAAGAAAAGACGCCGGACAAATTTACTCTCCAGCGAGCGATGAAGCTGATGCGATGGGAAATAATCATACTCCACCGCATAACCATACCGAAGAATTTCACACCCCTCCAGCCCCGGAATCGTTCGTAACGCCGCCAGTTGTATCTCCTCAGGAAGCGAAGTCGAAAAGCCATTGACATAGACGGAGTCGGTTGCAAGCCCCTCCGGCTCAAGAAACACCTGATGGCTTTCCTTATCGGCAAATCGGAAGATCTTGTCCTCCACCGATGGGCAATAGCGTGGGCCGCGACCCGTGATCCTCCCCGTGAACATCGGCGAACGGTCGAGACCCGAACGGAGAATATCATGCGTGGCGGATGTCGTCTGCGTTATATAACAGTCAACCTGGTTATGCACTGACGACGTACGCTTCGAAAACGGCACCGGCTCTGCATCTCCACCATCGGCATGACAGACAGATAGATCAATGGAACGACAATGGATTCGGGGCGGCGTGCCGGTTTTCAGGCGTCCAGTCTGCAATCCCGTGCGCCGAAGCGACCCGCTCAGATGTTCCACCGACTCTTCACCCACCCTGCCACCCACGGTTGTCTCTTCGCCGCGGAACATTCGTCCTGAAAGGAATGTGCCTGAACAGAGAATAACGGAATGGCACCGAATGGTCGATCCGTCCGCGAGCAGTACCCCGGCAACGGCACCATCCTCAAGGAGAACATCATCGACAAGCCCCTCGACGATAATCAGATTCTCTATCTCCGCCAGCCGTTCCTGTGCTATCTGAGGATAGAGATCCTTATCGTTCTGCGAGCGTGGCGACCACATGGCGGGGCCCTTCGATCGGCCAAGCATCTTGAACTGGATACCGGATCGATCGGCAATACGGGCCATCTCTCCGCCAAGAGCGTCGATTTCGCACACAAGCTGGCCCTTCGCCATGCCTCCAATCGCTGGATTGCAGGACAAGCGGCCAATCGCCCGACGGTCGGCAGTGATCAGGATAGTTTGCATGCCCATACGCGCGGAGGCGGACGCGGCCTCGATGCCGGCATGCCCGCCGCCGATCACAATGATGGCTGCGTTCTCTACTCGATCCATTGTTTCACGTGGAACATGAACTATTTCCCAATACAGAAGGATGAAAACAGGGTCGTAAGAATATCATCGTTGGTGACGGCGCCCGATAACAGGGAGAGAGGCTCCAGCAGTCCTCGAAGATCGGCCGAAAGAAACTCGGTTCCAACAATCGCATCAGCACGAATGGCCGCCAGTTGTCGTTGAATATCCGCAAGAAGGAAGAATTGACGTTCATTCAGGAGAACCGTGGCATCGGACAAGGCGGACGTATACGAATCCGCAAGAAGGTCGAGTATCGGGGTCACGGAATCGGGGCGCAGAATGGAACAGTTCAGATAATCCGAAACTCCATCGACAACATCGGCTTTCGTCAAGATCGGAACAATCTGTGATTGGGGATGGGCACGACGCAAGGCATCAACAGCAATCAGCTCCCTTTCAATCGATAAAGCATCGGAGGAATCGATCAGATAGAGAACATGATCGGACAAGGCAATAAGATCCTTTGCATACCCCACTCCCTCGGCCTCGATCGCATCAAGGGTTTCACGCAGACCAGCAGTGTCGATAAGGTGAAACGCAATCCCCCGATAATGAATCAATTCCTCGATATAATCCCTGGTAGTCCCGGCCTGAGCACTTACAAGCGAACGTGAATAGCCGAGTAACGCATTGAACAGGCTTGATTTCCCCGCGTTCGGCCTTCCCAGGAGCAGCACCCGCGGTCCCTTCCGCAGACGGTTCCCCAGATGATACGATGTGAGCAGCCCATCGCAGAAGTCCCCAAGATCCCGCAGCAGCGATTGAAGTTCATTATCAGACGCGAAGTGATAGCCATCCTCAACGAAATCCAGTTCAAGCTCGAGAGCGGCAAGAAGGCTCACGAGGTTTCCCCGAAAAGCATTGAGCTTTCGACGAAATTCGCCGTGAAACTGACGTTGAGAGATATACAACGCCTGCTCCGATTCGGCGGCTATAAGATCGCCGAGCGCCTCCACCTGCACAAGATCCAGCTTCCCATTCATAAAGGCACGTCGGCTGAACTCACCAGCTGTGGCAAGGCGAGCCCCACATGCAACGGAGAGCCGGAGTACCTGATCGATGATCAATTGGTTTCCATGAAGATGCAGCTCCACCACATCCTCGCCGGTAAACGAGGCGGGACATTCGAACCGAACGGCCATGCAACGATCCAGAGTATCGCCACTGACGGTTATGATTCCATAAGTCAGGTAACGGGGTGGCAGATTCGACAATGACCCGCCGGAAGCAGGGCGAAAAAAGCGTTCCACAAGATCGACCGCGTTCGATCCGCTCAATCGCACAATCCCGACCCCTCCATTCCCCGGAGGCGTGGCACGTGCAACAATCGTATCTTGCAGGAAATTCATTGAATGAAACATCGAGAGTACTTAATCCCCGCAGGGAAATCATCGTCAAGAGTGATCCGACGTAGACGATAACAACAGGCCCACGATACCATGCAGATCATGATACTCCCCATACTCCTCCTGGCGTTGAATTCGCTTTTGCCCCAGGCAATTCAAACCAGGCTGCCACCGCTCAGGCTCAATATAACCGAGTACTTCGTTGGAGATACAGCGAAATACGAAAGCTTTCATCTGAAAGTGATCAACGACGGGGATAGTCTCGCGGTTATTGAATCGGTACAGCCAAGCTGCGGCTGCATCCTTACAACACTACAGCGAGGGACAGTAACCAGGGGACATGATGGCGATATCTATGTGGCGATCACAACCGCGCGCATCGATACGCTGCAACCGATCATTGTGGATGTCTATACCAACCAGAACAGGAAAGAGCCGCTGCGTCTATTTATCCGCAAACGCTCCCCGACCGAGAAAAAGTCAGAGTGATATGAAACGAATCCTCCCGCTTCTGCTGCTGATCACGACAACATATGCGCTGGCAACACCATCAATTATCGGCGGAAAACTGCCGGAGTTCGCGATCGAGGATCAATTCGAGCGCACCTGGAGCACCAGGGACTTTGGTGGAAGGATAACGGTATTTGTCCTGAGCGATCGCGATGGATACGAATACAGCAACGCATGGACCGATGTTCTGGTCCCACAATTCAAACAATCCCCGGTTCGGTTTGTGCCGGTCGCGGATGTTCAATCGGTGCCGGGGTTTCTGAAGGGGCTGATTCGCGGCAAGTTTCAGGATACGTTCAAGTACTCCGTCCTGCTCGATTGGGAAGGAACGCTCTTCAAGGCGCTGAATACAACGGCGGGTTATCCAAATCTCATCATCGTGAACAAGGATGGCATCATACAGCACTCGACTTTTGGGAAGGGAACCAGAGAGCAGATCGATAATTTCGCCGCTCACCTCCAGCAGACAATCGCGGGCTCGTAACCGCTATTACCTGGCCCTGCTTGCATTGACAGCGGTGGGGCTCGGCGGATGCCACTCTACGCCAAGCGACGCAAACCTCAAAAAACTGTCGGCGGCATACGCGGATTTTCTCATCGCGAAACGCCTCACGCCGGGGGATTCCATCGCAACAGCCAGAACTATCGATAGCGTGCTGAAACGGTATGACTTTGCCAGCGTCCAGGAGATGACCGATAAGATAAAGTCCGTTGGCGATGATCCCGACAAGATGCGCCAGCTGTTCGATAGCACGCAACGGCGACTGGAATCATTCCAGAATGGGAAGATGACCTGGCCACCAGTTGATAAGAAGTAGGCTTCACGTCGGCAGAGAGCCCAACGCGCAAACAGAAATGGGTGAACCGGTATATCGGTTCACCCATTTTTTTAAGAAAACAGCCCTTGAAGAGCTCCAACAAGTGTTCAGATGAACACGATCACTTCTCGTCTTCCACGATCGTGTAGTCCGCATCTTCAGCCGAACCACCGGACGTGGAACCTGGGGCGGCGCCCTCAGAAGCCGACGCATTGGAATACATCTGCTGCGATACCTCGCTCCAGACGCGATCCATCTCATCCTTCGCGGTCCTGATCTCGTCGATCGTGCCATTGCGAAGGCTCTGCTCCAGCTTCTCAACAGCCGCCTCGATCTTTGCCTTTCCTTCAGCCGGAATCTTATCGCCAAGATCGGTCAACTGCTTCTTTGTCGAGAAGACAGTCTGGTCGGCCTGGTTCCGCAGCTCCACTTCTTCCTTCCGCTTCCGATCGGTCGCGGAATTATCCTGCGCCTCACGTTTCATCCGATCGATCTCGGTCTGCGAGAGCCCGCCGGACGATGTGATCTGAATCGACTGTTCCTTGCCGCTCGCCTTATCCTTGGCCGAGACGTTGAGGATACCATTGGCGTCGATATCGAAGGTCACTTCGATCTGTGGAACGCCGCGCGGCGCCGGCGGGATATCGCCGAGATGGAACTTGCCGAGCGACTTGTTGTCGTTCGCCATCGGACGCTCGCCCTGAAGGATATGGATTTCAACCGAGGGCTGGCTGTCGGCCGCCGTCGAGAAGATCTCCGTCTTCTTCGTCGGGATCGTGGTGTTCGACGGGATCATCGGCGTCATCACGCCTCCCAGCGTCTCGATGCCGAGCGTCAGCGGCGTAACGTCGAGCAGGAGGACATCCTGGACATCGCCCATCAGCACCGCCCCCTGGATCGCGGCGCCGATCGCCACAACCTCATCAGGGTTGACTCCCTTGTTCGGCTCCTTGCCGAAGAAATCACGAACGATCTGCTGAATCTTCGGGATGCGGGTCGATCCGCCGACAAGGATAACCTCATCGATCTGGTTCGGGCTCAATCCTGCATCCTTCAGGGCCGAATGGAGCGGCTCCAGCGTCCGTTTGAAGAGATCCTCGCAGAGCTGCTCGAACTTCGCCCGCGTGACCGTCAGCGTAAGGTGCTTGGGACCGTCCTGAGTCGCCGTGATGAACGGAAGGTTGATATCGGTCTGCATCATCTGCGAAAGCTCCATCTTGGCCTTCTCAGAGGCCTCCTTGAGGCGCTGGAGAGCCATAGCATCGTTCCGCAGATCGATTCCCTCGGCACGCTTGAATTCATCGGCAAGGAAATCGACAAGACGCTGATCGAAGTTATCACCACCGAGGTGCGTATCACCATTGGTGGACTTCACCTCGAAGACGCCGTCGCCAAGCTCCAGCACGGAGATATCGAATGTGCCGCCACCAAGATCGTACACCGCGATCTTCTCGTTCTTCCCCTTCTTGTCCAGACCATAGGCAAGCGCCGCGGCGGTAGGCTCGTTGATGATACGCTTCACCGTAAGCCCCGCGATTTCGCCGGCATCCTTGGTGGCCTGGCGCTGGGAATCATTGAAGTATGCGGGAACCGTGATCACAGCCTCCGTCACCTTCTGCCCAAGATAATCCTCGGCCGTCTGACGCATCTTCTGAAGAATCATCGCCGAAATCTCAGGCGGCGAATAGAGACGATCATCAATCTTGACACGAACGGAGTTTCCCTCACCAGCGACCACCGTATACGGAACCATCTTCTCCTCTTCCTTCACCTCGCTCTCGGAACGTCCCATGAAGCGCTTGATCGAGAAGATCGTGTTGGTCGGGTTGGTCACGGCCTGACGTTTTGCGGCCTGACCCACCAGACGATCTCCCGATTTGGTAAACGCAACCACCGACGGTGTGGTACGCATGCCTTCGCTGTTCGGAATAACGGTTGGCGTGGCACCTTCCATCACCGCCACAACCGAGTTGGTAGTTCCAAGATCAATACCGATGATCTTGCCCATAATGCAGTACTCCTTGAAATTAGATAGTGTATACGTTATTCAGATATGCTCGAAGATGTGTGGACGATTACTCGATCGTAATCGAGATGTGATCGTCGGCAGCGGAACGCGCGGGAAGTATGATTCGCAGAATGCCCTCCTGAAGCGTGGCGGCTACACGGCCGCCGTCAAAATCGATTCCGTGCGGGATCTGAATCTGGCGCTTGAACGATCTGTTCGTCCGCTCCTTCACCAATACCTTGATCTCAGCGCCATCCTTGTACGGTTTCCCATTCCCCGAAACCTCTATGGCGTCCCCCACCAGGGAAATTGCAATATCGCTCCTGACACGTCCCGGAAGCTCCATCTCGATGATCAGGTTCTCTCCATCCATATAAACATCGGTTGAAGGATATCCGGCCGATGGAGCGCAGGGTGAGGAAGAACTTGAAGTCTTCGGCGCAGGCTTTGGATCTTCAAGATCTTCAAAGTACTCCCGTAAACGATTGGAGAATCCTTGAATCTCCCGCATCCAGTCAAAATCAGAATTGCTCATAATGAATACTCCTTGTTAACCAGTCTCCCGGCTCAATGAATATGCCATAGGAAAAGATCGCGGATTTCCGATGAAAATCGAGGCATGTCGATATTGGCCTGAAATTCGTTATGACAGAGTGTCAGGATGGCGCGGGAGGAATGGCTCGCACCGTCAGTTGATTATGACAGGATGGAAGATCTGAACGGCGACGTTTCACGGACCATCCTTGCTCCTTTCATTCCCTTCTCTATTCTCTCTCAATAATATTATATAAAGTTTATTGATGGGTATGAAGGAGGGGAAAAGTGGACAACACGGTGGAACAGGGCCAAAAATGCCGATTTATCCGCACGGGAAACGGGTTTTATGGCGAGACTGGCTGTTGATAAAGTGTGGATAACATCGGGGTTACCCACATGGGTGGGGATAGCTTTCGGGGCGGCTCGGATGGCGGTCACATACACACATCTCCTCCACGGCTATTCACCGTGGAAATATGGATATGTGGGAAACAGTGTGGGAAACTACCCCCGAAATTTTCATGTTTTACGCCCTCTCAGGTCACCTGAATTTACCACTGCCGTGGAACGCGATTTTGCCTGGTCACTGTTCAACCGCGTTGGGGAAAAGTGGATAACCGCTGTTGAAATCTCCTGTATATGACGACGGCAGCGATGGATACAACCATCACTGCCGTCGAATAACGCTGAATCAGCCGGAAATCCGGGATATTTATGCCACCGGGCCGCCCCATGTACGCACAAGATCCACCAGAAGCCGCACGCCGGCCCCTGTTCCTCCCTTGTTGAGATATCCCGATCCCTTCGGAAGCATCGCGGTGCCGGCGATGTCGAGATGCGCCCACGGATAGCTGCCGATGAAGTGTTGCAGGAACAGACCGGCTGTAATCGTCCCGGCGCCGCGGCCACCGGAGTTCTTCACGTCGGCGATATCGCTCTTGATCAACTCCTCGTACTCTTCCCAGAGCGGAAGCTCCACAACGCGATCGTAGGTCCTCTCCCCCGCTTCCCTGATACGTCCGTTGAGCGCGGGGTTGTTCCCCATAAGGCCGGTTGCCACATTGCCGAGCGCAACCACGCAGGCGCCGGTCAGCGTCGCCAGGTCGATCACGGCCTGCGGCTTATAGCGATCGGCATAGGTGAGCGCGTCGGCCAGAACCAGACGACCCTCGGCGTCAGTGTTGTCGATCTCCGCGGTCTTTCCGTTCATAAACGTGACCACATCGCCCGGCTTGTAGGCGCTTCCCGATGGCATGTTCTCAGTGGTGGGAATCAGACCGATTACGTTGCGGGCGATCTTCAGCTCGGCAATCGAGCGAAGTGCGCCAACCACCGCGGCCGCGCCCCCCATATCCATCTTCATCTCCCCCATTCCTCCGGCCGGCTTGATCGAAATCCCCCCCGAATCGAAGGTGATTCCCTTTCCAACCAGCACGATCGGTGCCTCGCCGGCTTTTCCGCCCTTCCACTCCATCACGATAAAAAACGGAGGACGGACGCTTCCCTGGTTCACCGCCAGAAGCCCGCCCATCTTCAATTTCTCGATCTGGGGCTTGTTCAGCACCGTCACCTTTACGCCGACAGCGTCGAGACCCTTCGCCTGATTTGCGAGCGCCTCGGGGGTCAGCTCGTTCGATGGGGCGTTCATAAGATCGCGCGCCAGCGTAACGCCGTTGGCAATCCCCTCCCCCATCGCCATTCCCTTCTTCGCCGCGTTCAGATCCCCCTGCTCATCCACAAGAAAGGTGATCCGGGCCAGTTTCTTCTTCTCTTTCTTCTCGGTGAAGTATTTATCGAACGAGTACACGCCAAGGATTCCCCCCTCCACCAGCGTCTGCGCGACTTCGGCCGCGTCGAGAGCAAGGGATGGAAGAAGGATGGCGATGCTTTCGCATTGCAGCGCGGTTGCCTTCTGCGCCGCCGTGGCGCCGGCGCGGCGAACCCGCTCCAGCGTGATCGAAGCGGTTTCGCCAAGGCCAACCAGAATCAGTCGGGAGGATTTTTTTGCGCCGGTATAGACAACGGTGACGGAATCCTTCGCGCCGGTGAAATCGTTGCTGTCCAGAATCCCGCTCGCGGCGGGCCAGTGGGCGCGTACGTTTTCCGCCTTTCCGCGGATATCCTCCTGCGAGATGAACACTACCGTCGCATCAGCCGAATATCCTTCCGGCTTGAAGCGCTGCACTGATAACTTCATAAACGTCCTTTATTGATGTAATTCGAAATACGCCACGATCGGAAGCACGATCCGGTTCGCTGTTATTCCCACTCGATTGTCGCCGGCGGCTTGGAGCTGATGTCGTAGACCACCCGGTTGATGCCGCGAACTTCGTTGATGATCCGGTTGGAAACCTTTGCAAGCACTTCGTACGGAACCCGCGACCAGTCCGCCGTCATCCCGTCGGTGCTGGTGACCGCGCGAACGGCGCAGACATTCTCATATGTGCGCTCATCCCCCATCACCCCGACCGAGGAGATTGGAAGAAGGACCGTGAAGGCCTGCCAGATCTGATCGTACTGCGCGGCGTTGTGCAGTTCCTCGATGAAGATCTCATCGGCCTCGCGGAGAATATTGCAGCGCTCTTCGGTCACTTCCCCCAGCACGCGGACGGCAAGTCCGGGTCCGGGGAACGGATGACGGTCGATAAATTCCTTCGGAAGCCCCAGCTCACGTCCCACCGCGCGAACCTCGTCCTTGAACAGCTCGCGGAACGGCTCGATCAGTTTCATGTTCATCCGCTCCGGAAGCCCGCCAACGTTATGATGCGATTTGATCGTCACCGACGGGCCCTTGAAGGAAACGGATTCGATGACATCCGGGTAGAGCGTTCCCTGCGCCAGCCATTTCGCATCGGAAAAGCGCTTTGCCTCCGGCTCGAACACCTCAATGAATGTGGTTCCGATGATCTTCCGCTTCTTCTCCGGATCGGTCACGCCGGCAAGCCGCGACAGGAACATCGGGCTGGCGTCCACGAAATCCAGCGGGATCTTGTAGGTATCCCGGAACATCTTCACCACCTGGCTGGACTCATCCTTCCGCATCAGACCGTTATCGATATGAATGCAGAGCGCCTGATCGCCGATTGCCTCATGAAGCAGCACCGCCAGCACGCTTGAATCAACGCCGCCGGAAAGCCCGCAGATCACTTTCCCGTCGCCGACTTTTTCGCGGATATCCTTCTTTGCCGACTCGATAAACGCCTGCGCGTTCCAGCCACCATGCGCGTGACAGATGTTGAAGACGAAGTTCTTCAGAATCTCACCACCGTGTGTCGTGTGATGGACTTCGGGGTGGAACTGCACGCCGTAGATATTCCGTTTCAGATCCGCGACGGCGCAGATCGGCGCGTTGGTCGTGTGGGCGATCACCTCGAAGCCCTCCGGTGGCCGCGTCAGCGAATCGCCGTGGCTCATCCAGACGCGCGATTCCTCGGGGATTCCGCGGAAAATTCCATCGCTGTTGGAGTCGATGATCAATTGCGCCGGGCCGAATTCCTTCTTTGCCGAGCTGTTCACCGAGCCGCCGAGCTGATAGGCCAGCAACTGAAGACCGTAGCAGATTCCGAGAACCGGCACCCCCAGATCGAAAATCGCCGGATCGGAGTGGGGGGCTCCATCGGCATACACCGACGATGGGCCGCCGGAGAGAATGATGCCGATCGGGTTGAGCTCGCGGATCGATTCGATCGGGAAGTTGAAGGGATGGATCTCGGCATAGACACCCCCCTCCCGTACTCTGCGCGCAATGAGCTGGGTGTATTGCGCGCCGAAATCGAGAATAAGAATACGCTCCGAATGAGTCATGGGTAGATCTACTGGAGTTAAGCCGGCAGCTACGGAGCATACCGGCGGAGGTTACAATGAATGGAAACGGCAAAGATAAGGAATCGTGCGATTGCCGAAGAACCTAAACGTCGGCGCCGTGGTGACTCATGCTGAGTCCATCCCCCGCTCTGCTGGACGATGATCGATTTGTTCTTCACTCTTCAAGCTCCATGGGAGCGCGCCGGTTGTAGAAACAATCCTCCCATGTCCCGCGCCAGCTCCATCTGAACCTTACCGTTCTTCATGAATATGGGAATGGTTCGCTGGATCATCGAAGCCGTGGCATTGCTGCAACCGATTCGCCCCGATGGGGCTGTCAAGACGGATGCCGGATGCTGACCGGAATTCCAGCCATCATGAACTTCTTCCCAACGTGAGTCACTACCGCGCCGACGGTAGTGACTCACGTTGAATCCAGCTCTCCGGTTGACAGCGCAATGATCCATCGATGATCCTCTCTTCATTCTTCAAGCTCCGTCGGGAGCGTGCCGGTTGTAGGATCGATATCTCCTTTCCCACTCAAGCTCCAGAGGAACGTACGATCCTATCGGCATGCGAGGATTGTACGCTCCTCTGGAGCTTGGAATTACGGAAGGTGTGATGCTGCTGCAACCGGTACGCCCCCATGGGGCTGGGAAGACTGATGCCGGATATGACTCGGGGAATCCTCTACAACATCTCAACCTGGGTCACTACCGGAGCTGCGGCGGTGTACCGTGCGGTGCATAGGTGCCGAGCATCTTCGATGCGGCGGGCCGTTATTCACCACGTCTCGTCTGTTGAAGCAGTGAAACCACCTGCACCAGCCGGAAGGTGCATCGGATGAATACCCGACGCCCGCGGTCCCCCTGATCGCCCGGCATTTCAGCCCATCTCTCCCCGATCGACGCAGCCAATTGCCAAACAGAGTTTTCGGTAAAACAGAACCCTTGAAATTTGCTCAGTTTCAAGGGTTCTTGAGGCCTCAAAAAATTTCCTCCGTAAAGGGCCCTCCATCGCTTTCTGGAGGGCAGGTCCATATGTAGACATGGGTGGGAAATAATTTTCTCTTGATTTTTCGGGGAATTAATTTGGAATTTCCTGGGATTTATTCCTTTTTTTTGTTTTTGATGGATTTCTGTGGAGGAGACGCCCGGAGCGAGCCTTCAACCCGAGGCTCGGCAATCACGTTCACATGGAACATTTCTGTCCGGGGAACAACGCAAGCCAATGGTGCCGAACCAGAGTTTGAAGGCCGGTGGAAAGGAGATCAGTGTGTTTATAAGCTCGGGGACTACCGGTGGCATCCGTCCGGTTACGTGCAGGTTGATCGAAGGGGCACGTTAGCGCGCAACTCTATTCTGATCAGGAGCTGACAATGATCCAATGGATGCAACGGGAGCGCCCTTGTTTCAAATTGTTCTGTTATTTATGTTCATGCCCGTCACAGGACACCTATCGATATCACTCCTGTGATGCTCTCGCTCGAGAGCCCTACTGCTGTTCATCGGTCTGTTGTGTTTGCTAAATGTCCGGGTTGCATCGGGATTCTTAGTAGCTATACGGGTACCGCACCATGCCATTCGGTCATTACTTTATTCTCGGTGAGGCATCTCTGGCGAGGCTGCAGTTCAGTTATGGGAGTTGCTGACTGCCTGTAGTATAACATCAGCACCGGCAATCATATACTATTCAGTGGGAGTATGCACATATAATTAAACCTTGTATCCGGAGGTTGTGATGGAACGATCGAAGATTATCAGGATATCGACATGTATTGGAATGGCGGGTATTCTGTTGTGTATTGTTGCTTTGCAGGCGGTTGCACAGGATTCCATCTGGTCGTATTAGAGTCATCCTGATTTATGGGTACTACTGGATGATAGTACAGCGGTATATCGCATTGAGGCTTCAGGTGACACCACCGATCCAATGGAAATTTCTCAGGCATATACATATACTATGATGTATGATTCTACCGCCCGCATCGATTACACAATTACAGAATGCCGCAAAAATAGCACGAAACTCAGACTGAAAACTTGGGAAGATGGACGCGCTGTAAATGCGCACAATGCCGTTCTTTCATTCCAGAGCGCAACGGATACGTTCACTGTTCATACAGGTGACACAGTCCGATTTTACCGGGAATTAGGCTGGCTTGATCCCACGACGGGTGGTGGACGGGACACAAACAACTACCGCGCTCTGGACACATTGAACTATACGGTGGAACTCGTTCGCACATCCAATCATCAGCGCGCGGCACGCCTTGATAGCCTCGGTGCGTTACCGCGAACAACGCCGGGCGTTCCGGTTCTCTATGGAGATCGGCCGCTGATGGCAATCGTGAAGTATATCGTTCCCTCTTCGCTGAATGGGGTTCAAGTATATATGAGAAGCTTGTTATACTCTAATGGCAGTGGCGGGTATTGGTTCGTTCGGAAGGATGAGGTTACGATTGGTCTGTCCCACCGGGTTGAGGATAGTGACAGCCTCTTCTATCCGTGGAAGGAACTGTTCTCTGGTGGATACCCAAAGGTGGCAGTTCAAGACCTTACTGACCGCAATCATGAAACGATGACCGGAGCTCTGTCGGTGAAATTCCTTGATCAATCTCAACGAACGGTCATCATAAATTTCTCTCCAGCGGGTGACGCACCTGTCGCGGTTGCCATATATGATGCGTCTGGCGCGCTCATTTTTGAGCCATACGTTAGCCCCAGCCCTCAGGGGATAGGGGAGGCACAGTACACATTTCCGGGCAACGGAATGTATTTCGTGGCTCTCCTCAGTGGAAATCGTATTGTCGGGGTAAAAAAAATCATTATTAACAAGTAGAGAACAATAATGAAATATCTGACTGTAATAATTTCGGCTGCTATTTTTCTCTTGCTAGCCACCCCTCGATTAATGTTAGCGCGTAATGAGGTGCCACCTCCACCCCCTTTTGTTGGTGGGAACATAGGGGACTGGACAGCCGACGGCCCAATTTTTGGTTTTGGCGATGGAATGTGGGGATCAGACTTTGCAGGTTTTTTTGGTGGGCATGGAGGTCTCGGAGGTGGGAGCTATACTGGGGGGGGGAATCGGGCTACAGTGGCGGTAGTGGAGAAACTTCTGAGACCGGACCAAATGCTTGCGGATGTCCAAATGGTGATTGTGTTTTTAAAACACCTGATGTTCGGCGAGGGGAAGACTGTTGTCGCTATTCCTGCCAATGCAAGTATAAAATACGTTTAAGTATGGCAGAGGGCACTGTGGTAACCGGAACCTGTCTTAAAACGGGGGTATCACTAACCTATAGTCAGGGGGGGCTGTGTCAAACAGGGTAATAAGTGTTCAGCCGTTTATACTAAATGAGCCTATCAAAAAGCCCTTTATAGGCTTCCGTTCAAAGGCCCCTTCTGTTATCAGCTATAAGAACTGGAGTTGTACCGAAATAGTACTGTTTGTCGCAGGGTTGTACTCTACGACGTCACATGGCGGAGAAATGGCGGATTACACCTCTGACGCAATCTTGGCACATACCACATTTCATCAAGTATCGGTGCCATAAAAAAAGCCCGGCGGTTTGTGAGAACCGTCGGGCTCTGTTTTGAATCGCTTCCGCGAATCACGATCAGCGATTTCCGCCGCGTCCACGATCACCGCCACGGTCGCCGTAGCCGCCGCGTCCACGATCGCCACCGCGATCACCGCCACGGTCGCCGTAACCACGACCGCCACCGCCGCTGCTGCGACGCGGAGCGCTGTCATCGCTTGCCACCATTCCCTCGGGAAGCGGCAGGAGCGCCTTGCGGCTCAGACGGAACTTGCCGTCGTCCTGCACTTCCAGGAGCTTTACTTCAACGCGCTCGCCAACCGAGAGGACATCATCCACGTTTTCCACGCGGTGATGCTCGAGCTGCGAGATATGGAGAAGCCCGCTCTTCTTCGGAAGGAACTCGACGATGGCGCCAAGTCCCTCGCGGATCTGCACCACGCGACCGGAGTAGGTCTTCCCCACCTCCGGCTGCTCGGTGATCCGGCCGATCAGCGCCACCGCCTTCTGTGCGGACTCGCCCGATACCGCGGCGATGATAATCGTACCATCCTCCTCGATGTTGATCTCGGCTCCCGACTCCGCGACAATGCTCCGGATCGTCTCGCCACCGCTTCCGATCACCGCGCCGATCATCTCGACGGGGATCTGAATCGTGGTGAGGCGCGGCGCGTACGGCGAAAGATCGCCGGCCGGCGTGGAGATCGTCTGCTCCATGATATCAAGGATATGGAGGCGTCCGTCGCGTGCCTGGTTCAGCGCCTTGCTCATGATCTCCATCGAGATCCCCTGGATCTTGATGTCCATCTGGCAGGCGGTGATGCCGTCGCGCGTGCCGACCACCTTGAAGTCCATATCGCCGAGATGATCCTCATCGCCAAGGATATCGGAGAGGACCGCGACGCGATCATCATCACCCTTGATCAATCCCATCGCGATGCCGGCGACCGGCTTGCGGATCGGGATGCCGGCCTGCATCATCGCCAGCGTGCCGGCGCAGACGGTAGCCATCGAGGAGGAGCCGTTGGATTCGAGGATATCGGAGACAACGCGCACCGTATACGGGAACTCGGCTTCGTTCGGCAGCACTTCCTTCAGGCCGCGCTCCGCCAGGTTGCCGTGGCCGATCTCGCGACGCGAGGTCGCACCGAAACGGCCGGTTTCACCGGTGGAGAAGCTCGGGAAGTTGTAGTGGAGCATAAAACGCTTTTCGTACTTCGGCAGCAGGCTGTCGATAAGCTGACGGTCGAGCTTCGTGCCGAGCGTCACCGACGTAAGCGACTGAGTTTCGCCACGGGTGAAGAGGGCCGAGCCGTGCGGCCGCGGGAGAACGCCGATCTCGCAGGTGATCGGGCGGATTTCCGTGGTGGAGCGTCCGTCGAGACGCTTTCCCTCGCTCAGCACCATCTCGCGCATCGCGTCGGATTCCAGATCGTGGAGCACCGAGCCGACGATCTTGTCGATTTCGAGCGTCGGATGCTCGCCGGCCGGGAATTTCTCGGCAACCAGACCCGCGATCTCATCGCGAAGGATCTTGTACCGCTCTTTCCGTCCCTCTTTCGAGGTGGCCTCGCGGGCGTGCGTGGCAAGGCGCTCCGACGAATGCTCCCTGATGAAATCGTTCACATCGGTGAACTGCTTCTTCTCGGGCATCGCCATCTCGGTCACCTGGCACTGGGCGATAAGCTGACGCTGAAGGTCGTTCAGCATCTTGACGTGCTTATGACCAAACTCCAGAGCCTGCACGAAGAGATCCTCGCTGATCTCCTTGGACTCACCCTCGACCATCACGATCGAGGAATCGGTGCCGGAAACAATGATTTCCAGCGCGGAATCCTTCAACTGCTCGAGCGTCGGGTTGATAATGAACTCATTATCGACATAGCCGACGCGAACATTGGAGATCGGCCCGGCGAAGGGCATGCCGGAGAGGAGGAGGGCGCAGGAAGCGCCGACGGCCGCCAGCACATCGGGATCGTTTGCCTGATCGAAGGAGTAGGTGGTGCAGATAAGCTGCGTTTCGTAGGTCCATCCTTTCGTGAACATCGGGCGGATCGGTCGATCGATCAGACGCGCCGAGAGGATTTCCTTCTCCGACGGCCGGGCTTCGCGCTTGAAAAAGCCACCGGGGACTTTTCCGACAGCGGCATATTTCTCGCGATACTCAACCTGCAGAGGGAGAAAATCGATCCCTTCACGCGGGGCGGTGGACGCCACTGCAACTGCAAGCACCATGGTATCGCCGTAACGGACCATCACTGATCCATTCGCTAGTTTGGCGAGGCGACCGGTCTCGAGCGAGATCGTTCTGCCGCCAAATTCCATCTGAACTGTTTTCATTTTTCCTTTTCATTACGGGCTCGCGGGGCCAACTCCCCGGAGCGGAACTATTGTTATCGGTGCGGACTCGCTGGCCGCACTTCCCGTGCATCCGGGACAATGGTTCCCGGCGGGCTACAAAGCGAAAGCGCCGTGATCACTGGAAGCAATCACGGCGCTTCATCGAATTTACCTGCGGATACCGAGCTGCGCTATGACGGCGCGGTAACGGCTGATATCCTTTTTCATCAGGTAGTCAAGCAACGACCGCCTCTTACCGACCATCTGCAGAAGACCGCGAAGGGAGTGCTTGTCCTTCTTGTTGACTTCGAGATGCGGGGTGAGCGTCGTGATATGCTCGGTGAGAATCGCAATCTGAACTTCCGGCTTGCCGGTATCATTTGCGTGATCACCATACTTCTGCACAAGTTCAGCCTTGCGCTCTTTGCTCAATGCCATGGTTGCTCCATGTTTGAATGTGAATTCGTGACGCCTGATTATCCGCCACAGGTCACGAGCTGCGGCAATGGCCGATACCTCCGCGGCCGAAGGACGGAAGAAAGGATACTCCCTCTCCCTGCCCCTTTCCCGCTCGTCTGAATAAGCGGAAAACATTTTCTCAAGCCCCAACGGGGCGTAATTTCTACTGTGCGAGGCATCGCCCCACGCAATCATTATTCCCTGCATGTCGCGTGATCCAGCTCAAGCTGCTGCATGAACTCCGCGCCCGAGCCGAACTTTCGTTCGGAACGTACAAACTTAAGGAATTCGACCGTCACCGTTGCGTCATAAATATCCTGGTCGAAATCGAAGATATTGACCTCGATTGTCCGCTCGGTTCCATCGGTAAAGGTCGGCCTGACGCCGATATTCGCCATCCCGGAACAACGTCGGTCGCCGATGATAAGCCGGACGCAGTAGACTCCGTTGGCTGGAATCAGCTTGGTTTCATCCAACGGCCGGATGTTCGCGGTCGGGATGCCGAGCGATCTGCCGCGGCCATCTCCGCGGATCACCGTGCCGGTGAACGCGTAGTTTCTTCCCAGAAATTCGGTTGCCCTGACGATATCGCCGCCAAGCAGCGCGCGCCGGATCTTGGTGGAGCTGACGGCCTCGTCGCGAACGATCAGCGGGCCGATCTCGGTGATCTCCATCTCCCCATCCTCCCCGTACTTTCTGAGCGATGCGGCATTTCCCTCACGGTTCTTTCCAAACGCGTGATCGTGCCCCATCACGATATGCCCAACGCCGATCTCCCGGATCAGCATATCGCAGAAATCTCGCCACGGAATGGCGGCGAATTCCGGCGTAAACCTGACGATTGCCAGCGCATCGACGTCCAGCTTCTCCAGCTCCGCGATCCGCTCCTCGATCGTCGTGAGGATCGGGACGGAATCGCCGGTGCGGCGGAGCACTTCCTGCGGATGCGGATGAAAGGTAATCACCAGGGCGCGACCGTCCGTTTTCCCGGCCTGCGCTGTAAGCGCGTCGATAATCAGATGGTGGCCGCGATGAATCCCGTCGAACGTGCCGATGGTGGCAACAGTTCTCTCCCGGCGCGGCACATCCCGAAGCGATTGGTAGATCTTCATCGAGCCGCCTCCCGAGGTCGCCGCGCCTCCTGAAGCTCCTGGATCGTCAGCGCGTCATCCACATGGAACGTCCCGCTGCTGGTCCTGCGAAGCTCGGTGAGATATCCTCCCGTCCCAAGCATCACCGCAAGATCGCGCGCCAGCGAACGGATATATGTTCCCTTGGAGCAGACGACGCGAAAGCGGAGATCGGGAAGCGTGATCGAGGTGATTTCGAACTGATGAATCGTGACCGGCTTCGCGGGAATATCCACAGTTTCCCCTCGGCGCGCCAGCTTGTAGAGCCGCTGCCCATCCACTTTCCGCGCCGAGAACATCGGCGCCACCTGCATCGATTCGCCCACGAACGTGGCGGCGGCGGCGCGGATATTCTCCTCCGTCAGGTGATCGGTGGGGAAGTGCGCCTGTTCCTCGCTTTCGGCGTCATCGGTCGGGGTGGTGGCTCCGAAATGAATCGTTCCGGTGTATTCCTTGATGCCGGCCTGGATCTCCTCCACCAGCTTCGTGGCCTTTCCCAGGCAGAGGATCAGCAGCCCGGTTGCCATCGGATCGAGCGTGCCGGTATGGCCGACTTTCCTGATCCGCATGATTCCCCGCGTCTTCGCCACCACATCGAACGATGTCCATCCCTTCGGCTTGTCGATCAGGAGAATCGCCCCCTGCTCGGGGACATCATCGACGGGGGACTCCCCGAGATTTTTTCTGGAAATAACCACTGGCTCAGTCCGGAGATCCATCCTCATCTCCTCTTCCGGACGCCTCGGCGTCGCCATCGGATGAATCGTGATGCAGGCCGCGCGCCTCATCCTCGCGACGAACCGCCTGGAGGAGTTTCTCGATCCGCTCCGCGGCATCGAGCGTATCATCGCGATAGAAGCGAAGCTCCGGCATGAACTTCATGCTCACATGTCCGGCCAGCTCCTTGCGGATTTCCGGGGCGTGGGTGTTGAGTCGCTTGATCAGGATATCGGGATCGGTCGTGCTGCGATAGATGCTGATATAGATCTTCGCGATGCGGATATCAGGGGACATCTTCACCGAGACCACGGTGATCATGCCGTCAAGATATTCCGGCAGGCTCCGCTGGAACTGATGGCTCAGCGCCTCGCGCAGCATCGCCCCCACTCGTTCGGTACGTACGGACACGGTATCGTAAAAATTAAAAGTAGACGAACAGTTCGGACATCCGGGAAATGAACAGACCAGATCCCATTTCAGCGGGATCTGGTCTGCGCGATAGAGACGGAGCGTCCGCCTCCACGATATTCCTAGTGACCCGCGCCGGCGGGCTCCAGCCGCCGCTTCACTTCCACCATCTTGTAGGCCTCGATCACATCACCCTGCCTGACATCGTTCATGTTGTCCAGCGTGATGCCGCACTCGAAGCCCTGCTCCACCTCGCGGACATCCTCCTTGATGCGGCGCAGCGATCCGATCGATCCCGTAAAGATCTCCAGACCATCGCGCAGCAGGCGGATCTTGTCGTTTCGGGTGATCTTCCCATCCTGCACATAACATCCGGCGATAATGCCGATCTTCGAAACCTTGAAGATTTCGCGAACCTCCACGGTGCCTGTGATCACTTCCTTCTGCTCCGGCTTCAGCATTCCCTCCAGTGCCAGACGGATCTCGTTGACCGCATCGTAGATGATCTGGTAGGTGCGGATATCGACTCCCTCCCGCTCGGCGAGCTTCCTCGCCTTCAGGTTCGGGCGGACATGGAAGCCGATGATGATGGCGTTCGAGGCGGTTGCCAGGAGCACATCGGACTCGGAGATTTCGCCGACCGATTTGAGGATCACGGAAACCTGCACTTCCGGCGTGGAGAGGCGCAGCAGCGAATCCGCCAGGGCCTCCACCGAGCCGTCCACATCGCCCTTGATGATCATCGGGAGATGCTGGATGCCGCCGCGTGCGATCTGCTCGGAGATCTCGTCGAGCGTGATATGCCGCACCTGCTTGAAGTCCTGCTCGCGACGGAGCTGCTGGCGACGAACCGCGATATCGCGGACATCCCGCTCCGTGTCCAGCACCACCATCACATCGCCGGCGGTCGGCGTGCCGTTGAATCCAAGCACCTGCGCCGGCTCCGACGGGCCGACCTTTGCCAGGCGATTGCCCCGCTCGTCGAACAGCGCGCGGACACGGCCTGCGAACTGCCCGGCCACAAAGTTGTCGCCAACGCGCAGCGTTCCCTTCTGAACCAGCACCGTTGCCACGATACCCTTGCCGCGATCGATCTCCGCCTCGATAACCGTTCCGCGCGCATGGCGCTCGGAGTTGGCTCTGAGGTCCAGGATCTCCGCTTCCAGGAGGATCGTTTCAAGGAGCTTGTCCACACCGGTTCCCTTCTTCGCCGAGATCTCCACCGCCTGATACTTTCCGCCCCACTCCTCCACCAGCACTCCGCGATCGGCAAGCTGCTGCTTGATCCGCTCCGGGTTTGCATCGGGCTTGTCCACCTTGTTGATGGCGATCACCATCGGCACGTTGGCGGCCTGGGCGTGGGAGATTGCTTCAAGCGTCTGAGGCATTACCGCGTCATCGGCGGCAACGATCAGGACCACGATATCGGTGACCTGGGCGCCGCGGGCACGCATGGCGGTAAACGCCTCGTGACCCGGAGTATCGAGGAAGGTGATCTTCTTTCCGTCGGGGAGCTGCACGGCGTACGCGCCGATATGCTGCGTGATGCCGCCAGCCTCGCCGGCCACCACATTGGCGCTCCGGACATAATCGAGGAGCGATGTTTTGCCGTGATCGACGTGACCCATGATCGTGACGATCGGCGCGCGCGGCAGCATGGTCTCCGGCAGGTCCTCGATATCGATAAGGATATCTTCCTCATACTCCTGCTGGAAGTCCACGCTGTAGCCGAACTCATCGGCCACAAGCTGAATCGTATCCTTGTCGAGCCGCTGGTTGATGGAAACCATCAGGCCAAGGCCGATACACTTGCCGATCACCTGGCTGACATCCACGTTCATCATGTTGGCGAGTTCCGCCACCGTCAGGAACTCCGTGACGGTCAGCACCATCGCCTGGGCGTCCTGCTCCTCACGTCTCCGCTGCTCCCGCTCGTCGCGGACATCGCGTTTGAGACGGCTCCTCTTCTGGCGGGACGAGCTGCTGGTATCGTCCATCTTGGAGAGGGTCTGGCGGATAGCCTTGGAGACATCGGCCTGATTCACGTTCAGCTTGGCGCCGCGGCTCCGAAGCTTCTTCTTGGGATCGACGCCGGCGCCCGTGGTTCCGGCCGGCCTTGCACCGGTCGTCGAGGTCGCCGGACGCGGGGTCTGCCCGGTCGTCGTGGACGATGTCGTGGTCGTCGGGCGATTGCGCGATTCGGCGGTGATATCCACCGACTTCACGCCTCCCTGAATCCTCTTCCTCTTCCCGCGCTCCTTCTTGTCCTTGGACTTATCGACCGGCTTCTTCTCGACGTTGATTTTGCCGAGCACCGTCAGCCCCTGGAGCTTTGGCGGCGTGGTCACATATTTTCTGCTCTGATCATCCGCATCCACGGCGGGCGTTTCGCCGGCAACCGGGGTTGCCACGACCGGCGCGGGCTCCGGTTCGCGAACCGGTTCCGGCTGATGAATCGTCGGGGCCAGATGCTCGCGTCCCTGCTGCGCGATGGCGCGAAGCTGTTCGCGACGGGCAAGGCGGGCGGCTTCGAGCTGCTCGGCGCGCTCCTGCGGCGTAATGACAGGCTCCTGAACCGGCGGGGGCTGGATGATGACGGGCTGCTGCACCGGCGGCGCCTGCACGGCCACGGGCTGCTCGACGACCGGCCTCGGCTCCTCGGCGATCACCGGACGCTGCTCGGCAACCGGCTCCGGCTGGGCGGGCGTGGGGGCCGGCTCGACGTGTCCCGCAGTGACAGGCTCATGGGAGGCAACCGGCTCGGCAACCTCCGGCTCCGGCTGGTGGGCCGCGACGACGGTGGTTTCCGCCTCGGTATCGGCGGTGGTCTCTACCGCGGGCTGATCGCCTTCATCCGGTCGGGATGGCTTCTTTGTTTTTTTCTCTTCGGCCTGCTGTGAGGCCTCTTCCTTGGTACGTACTCGCTTCTCATGATAGGCATCAACCTTCATCCGCTGCTTCTCAATCTGGCGATGCTCCTTCTCGAATTTGCCCATGACAACATCGTACATCTCCTGAGTAAGCGTACTGGTAGGCTTATCAGCGATTTCGAATCCCTTGCCATGGAGAAACTCTACGATAGTCTCCTTGCCAATATTAAGCTCGGCAGCGACCTTGAATAGTCTGTAGGTCGATCCTTTCGCGGTTGTTGTCGCGGCCATTCAAACTCCAGTAAATAAGTACTCTGGTCTATTCCCTCTCACAGCAATCACTACTGTTCCATCAACACGGAGTAGCGGGTAGCAGTACCTAAGGTATAAACTGCCCGAGGGGGCAGATGGGTTGTATGAAAGACCCAAAGTATCCATACGACGATGGAAGGGGAACAATCGTGGAGAACCGACACTCCGGCAACGCCGGCGAGCGCTCTTTTCGATAATCTCCTCCATCCCGTGGACTCAGGGGTCTTTTGTCGATTAGTTCATGGTCAACTCCATCTCTTTGAAATAATCATGCGAAACAGAGCCCCGAAGCGTTCGGCGGATGCACATGGCATCCCGTTGCGCCCGCGAGGCCCTTCCGGGGGCGGCCCTTTCGGGCTGCCAGTCGTCGAGATCAGGGCTGTCCTTCCTGTGCCGCGGGAGCACTGGCAGCCGTGCCATTGGCGGCCACCGGGGTGTCGGTTGCCGGTGCGCCGGCAGCACCGCCGGCAACAACCGGACGAACTCCGCGCGCGCCACCACGGGCATCCTGATACATGTTCTTAAGCTCTTCCTCATCGAACTCCGAGGTGATCACCGCGCGCAGCTCTTCCAGCTTTTCGCTGGTCATCTCCTCGACTTCGAGGAGCTTCGCCTCGTCCGCCGTCAGGAACTCCTTTGCCGTGCCGATGCCAAGCGCCGCGATCCGCTCGAACAGCTCGTCGCCGATCTCGTCCTTGAACTCGCTCAGCTCGATATCCTCCCCCCCTTCCTTCACCAGATCGATCGTATAGCCGGTGAGCTTCATCGCCAGGCGGACGTTCTGTCCGCTCTTGCCGATGGCGAGCGAAACCTGATCGTCCCCCACGAGCACCGTGGCGGTCCTGGTCTCCTCGTCGATCATGATCTCCCGCACCTTCGCCGGCGACAGGGCGCTGGCGACGTACTTCTTGGAATCGGCCGAGTAATAGACAACGTCGATATGCTCGTTCGAAAGCTCACGGACGATCGAGTGGACGCGGACGCCCTTCATGCCGATGCAGGCGCCGGCCGGATCGACACGTTCATCGTGCGACCAGACGGAGACCTTGGCGCGCTCTCCCGGCTCCCGCGCAATCCCCTTGATCTCGATGATGCCGTCGTAGATCTCCGGGATTTCGATTTCGAACAGCCGCTGAAGAAACTGGGGATCGCTCCGGGAGATGATAAGCTCCGGCTGCGATGCGGTTCCCTCCTCGGGGCGAACCTCCTTCAGCAGGGCCTTCATCGTCTCCCCCTTCTTATAGCGCTCCCGCCAGATCTGCTCGTTCCGGGGCATCCGGAGCTCCACCTTGTTGTGCATCACGTAGACATCGTTCCGGCGGACCTGATAGACCTCGCCGACGATGATCTCGCCGACCTTCTGCGAATACTCGGCGATGATGTTGTCCTTCTCCACCTCGCGGACCCGCTGGCTGAGCGTCTGCGCGGCCATCGAGACCATCCGGCGACCGAAGTTCTCGGAGAGATTCTCCAGATTCAGCTCGGTGAGCGCCTCATCTCCCAGCTCGTATTCCTCGCCTCGTTCGTTCGCTTCCTCGATCGAAACCTGGGTGTTCGGGTCTTCCACCACCTCCACCACCTGACGGAGGAGGTAGATTTCGATATCCCCCTTCTCCATGTTCACGATGATGTCGAAGTTGGCCTCCAGGCCGTACTTCTTCCGCACCATCTGCGAGAAGGTGTCCTCGATGATTCCCTGGAGCAGGTCACGATCGATATTTTTCTGGCGCGCCATCTCTGCAAATGCATCGATGATCATCTGCTTGTTGGCGCTCGATTTTACGGATTTGCGCTTCGCCATAACTAAAGGGAAAATGGGAACGTTGAAGGCCGACGGCGGTTTCCGTCATATCCACCCTCGGGGGCTCCGCACGGATGAGGAGCTGTCAAAAAGTTCTGCGATCTCCGGGAGACGATGGGTCGAGAGACTGTCGGTCTCCGTCCGGGACATTGCCCGCGATGCTTTAAAACTGCGGCTCGATCACCGCCCGCACCACGCGATCGAACGGAATCGCGACCGGCTCGACCGGAGCCTTGGATCGATTGTTCTTCAGAGCCACCGAGAGCCCGGCGTCATCAACGCCGACAAGCTGGAACAGCTCGGTTTTTCTTGTCTCGCCATCGTCATAGGTCAGCTTGATAAGCCTTCCCACATTCTTTCGATACTGCCAGAGATGTTCCAGCGGCCGGTCCAGCCCGCCGGAGGAGATCTCCAGTTTATAGTGTCCGGGGATTGCCTCCGCCGCTTCATCGAACAGCTCGCCCGTCCAGCGTGCAAGCGATGTAAGCTCATCCAGCCCGATCGCCTGTTCGGAATCGACGATCACCTCGACCACCGTCGTGCCCTGTTCGCCGCGGCGTTTCACTTCGAGTAGAACCAGGCCGCGCCCGGCTACTTCAGCGCGCAGGCGCTCCTCGATATGCTCCGGAAGAAATCTCATTGTATCTGTGCGGAAAGGCGCCCGGCAGGGGGGGGCGATGACCGTTGGGGCCCGCCAGCGCCATGGAGAATCTCCATACGCTCTGCATTCAAAAAAAAGTGGGCACGCGTTTCCGCCAAGCCCACTGTAAACATTACCACACCAACCGGCGGTGCCGGCGGATTCTTGGGCTGCTCCTCTGCGAGAGAGAGGACCATGTCCGGGGATGCGCGGACGCATTCCAGCCGCTCCACAAGCATGAATTCCCGAGCGTGGCCCGGTACTGAGGAAGGAATATACAGGGATTGCGCCCCATACCCTACTGGCAGAGGCGCCGGCCGACCGGAAACTTCTGCGTTCCCGTGATCTCACGGAAGAGGGATCGCGGGATAATCTTGGAGGGACAAAAATAAAGAGGTGAGGCGGGCCATGCAATTGAAAAGTCATCGCTCCGGCCGGGGTCGCTCAATGTCACCACTGTTACGGGATGTTCTGTATATCGCGAGAGGAGTTGATCGGCGACGATTCCCGGCATAGATTAGACGTTCTATGAGTGCTCCTGACCGATCCTCCGCCCCGCTCGTCCGGCTTCGAAACGTGACAAAGGCCTATCAGGTCGAACGGAAATCCCTTCCGGTGCTTCGTGGTATATCGCTCGATGTCGATTCCGGGCAGATTGTCGCGATTATCGGAAGCTCGGGGGCGGGAAAGAGCACACTCCTCCATATCGTCGGCGCGCTTGACAAGGCTACCGGCGGGGATGTGCAGGTTGCGGGGAAGGAGCTTGGGCGGATGAGCCCGTCGCAGCTCGCCGATTTTCGCAACCGCAACATCGGCTTCATTTTTCAGTTCCATCATCTTCTTCCGGAGTTCACCGCCGCCGAAAACGTGGCGATGCCGCTGCTGATCCGCGGCGTTTCCATGCGGGAGGCGCTGACGCGGTCGAAGAACTATCTGGAACTGGTCGGCCTGGCCGATCGCTCCTCCCATAAGCCATCCGAGCTTTCCGGCGGCGAACAGCAGCGCGTGGCGGTTGCGCGCGCGCTTATACCGGAGCCGCAGCTTGTGCTGGCCGATGAGCCCTCCGGCAACCTCGATTCCGAAAACGGCGAGCGGCTTCATACGCTTCTCTGGGAGATAAGCCGCAGCGAGGGACGGACATTCGTGATCGTCACCCACAACGCCGATCTGGCCGGCCGGGCGGACCGCGTGCTTCATATGCGGGACGGCCTGCTGATGGACGCATGATGCGGCCGGCACCGCGAAGCGCCGGCGACTACTTCTGTCATGTTGACTTCTCTTCTCCCAAATCAGTACAGCAATTTCTATGTGTGGAATCATCGGCTATATAGGTCCGCAGCAGGCATACCCGATCCTTCTGAACGGGCTCAAACGTCTGGAATATCGCGGATACGATTCGGCGGGCGTGGCGGTGATCGACGGCGCGCTCAAGGTTGAGAAAAAAGCGGGGAAGGTGGTCGATCTGGAGCTGAAAATCCAGTCGGCGACCCCCATCGGGAATATCGGCATCGGGCATACGCGGTGGGCCACCCACGGCGCGCCGAACGATGTGAACGCCCATCCTCATACCGATGAGAAGGGGGAGATCGCCCTGATTCATAACGGCATCATCGAGAACTACGCCACCATCAAGAAAACGCTGGAGAGCGAGGGCTATACGTTCAGGACCGAGACCGACACGGAGGTGCTGGTGCAGTTGATCCGCGCGCTCTACGACAAGCTCGGGGATCTGGAGGACGCATTCCGGCTGGCCCTCAAACAGGTGGTCGGGACGTATGGCGTGGCGATGATCAGCACGCTCGATCCCGGTCGCATCTTCGTGGCGCGGAATGGCTCACCGCTGGCGCTCGGCATCGGCGATGGCGAGTTTATCGTCGCCTCCGACGCGTCGGCGATCGTCCAGTACACGCGTCAGGTCGTCTATCTGACCGACGGCATGATGGCGGTGCTGGAGCGGGACAAGTACACCACCAAGACGATCGACAATGTCGTGGTGAACGGGCAGGTTGAGGAGATCTCCTTCGATACCGAGGAGCTGGAGAAGGGCGGCTACGAGCACTTCATGATCAAGGAGATCTTCGAGCAGCCGGATACCATACGGAATGCCATGCGGGGCCGGCTCCAGCTCGATGAGAGCACTGTCCGTCTTGGTGGCCTGAGCAGCGTGGCGGATCAGCTACGCGATGCGCGACGGATCATCATCGTTGCGTGCGGCACATCGTGGCATTCCGCGCTGGTCGGGGAATACATGTTCGAGCAGCTCGCCAATATCCCGACGGAGGTGGAATACGCCAGCGAGTTCCGCTACCGTGACCCGATCATCTTCAAGGATGATGTGGTGATCGCCATCTCGCAGTCCGGGGAAACCGCCGATACGCTGGCGGCGCTCCGGGAGGCGAAACGTCGCGGCGCCACCACGATCGGCATCGTCAACGTTGTGGGATCGACCATCGCGCGGGAGACCGATGCCGGCGTCTACGCCCACGCGGGGCCGGAGATCGGCGTGGCATCGACGAAGGCGTTTACATCGCAGCTCACCGTGCTGGCGCTGATGACCGTGAAGCTGGCCCGGATGCGGAGAATGGGGGCGGCCGAGGGGGCGCAGGTGATCAATGCGCTGATAGACCTGCCCGAAAAAGTCGCCGCCACGCTCGCGAGCGCGGAGCAGGTGAAGAAGATCGCTCACGAGTTCGCCGAGGCGCGGAATTTTCTCTATCTGGGGCGCGGCTACAACTTCCCGGTGGCGCTGGAGGGGGCGTTGAAGCTGAAGGAGATCAGCTATATCCACGCCGAGGGATATCCGGCGGCCGAGATGAAGCATGGGCCAATCGCCCTGATCGACCGGAACATGCCTGTGCTCTTTATAGCTCCCGAGGGGGATATCTACGAGAAGGTGATTTCCAACATTCAGGAGGTCCGGGCCAGAAGCGGCAGGGTGATAGCGATCGCCACCGAGGGGGACACGCAGATGGAATCGCTTGCCGAGCATGTGATTTATGTCCCGCGGGCGCTCCCCTTCCTTTCACCGATCCTCAATGTCCTTCCGCTCCAGCTTCTGGCGTATTACATCGCGGTGGAGCGTGGCTGCAATGTGGATCAGCCGAGGAATCTGGCGAAGTCCGTGACGGTGGAATAACCGGAGCGGGGTAAGCCGCAATCAGCAATACAGAGCTCCGGCCGGATCATCTCGGGCCTGAGCTTTTTGTCGTTCACATGCCTGGATATAAGGAGCGCACATTACGGCCGTATGGAAATTCCCATCATGCCGCCGAAGCCGATCCTCGCAATATAGTTAAAGTAAAACTTTGGATAATGTCGTGTTCCACGTGAAACGTGCGTGACCTCCTTTCCCCAATTTAGTTGGTCAGTGCGTAGACAATGATGTTCGTTCCGATCTTGAAGGCCGCCTCCCGCTTCTCGGGCGGGTCGTCGTGGACGCTGGCATCGGCCCAGCCATCGCTGGGGTTGGTCTCGTAGGTGTAGAAGACGCAGAGACGTTTCTTGTCGGCGAAGAGGCCGAAGCCCTGCGCGGGTTTGCCGTCATGCTCGTGGATCTTCGGGAGGCCGTTGGGAAAATCGTAGAAGCTGTGATAGATGGGATGAGTGAACGGAAGTTCCTGGAACTCCTGTTCCGGGAAGACACGCCGCATCTCCCTGCGGATGGATGAATCGAGGCCGTAATCATCATCGATATAGAGGAATCCCCCCTTGTCCAGGTAGGCGCGAAGTCGTTTCACCTCGGCATCGGACATGGCGATGGTGCCGTGGCCGGTCAGGAAGAGGAGCGGATAGCTGAAGATGTTATCGGTGGCGAGGTCGACATACTCGAACGACGGGCGAACATCCATGCCGGTGGTTTTGCGGAGATACTCCAGCATGTTCACCTCGGATGACTGGTCGTTGTACCAGTCGCCGCCGCCGGAATATTTCAACCGCGCTATCACGAACGCCCCCCCCTGGTTTCCCGTAGGAGAGGAAGCCGGGGCCGGTTCCTGGGCGTGCGCGGCAATCGTCATCGCCACCATCAGCGGCAGTATCAGTCTGAATCGGATCATCGTCAAGGAGTTCCAGCGAAATAGGATATCGGCACGCCGTTACGGGGTCGGGAATCTTACCGACAAAACCTGAGACTCGAAAGAGGAAAGTTTATTGGCCCGCGACCGGCCGCGAGCATCGCGCGGAGCGAATCGGGCGGATGATGGTTCTGTCCGCTCTTCGGCATAATCTCTGCTATACTATCATCTGCATTCCAATCCGATTAAGCCAACAGGGGATCATGAGCAGATATCATAGAGTTGTCCGCACAAACGGAAATCCTCAGATTCCTCTAAATCAAGGGAATTCCGCCACTATTGCCTCGCCCGACCAGACGCCGGAGGAGATCGACGAGCAGACGGAGAACAGGAGCGGAAGCCGATCGCGGAAGCATCTTCCAAAGCCTCTCCGGTTCTTCCCTCATCTCTTTCCGGTGCCGACGACACTCTATGGCATCCTGACGATCCTTTTCGGTACATCGCTGATCGGGCTGCTGATATTTCAGGTGCGGGATATCCTCTCCCCCTTCCTGCTGGCGACGGCAATCGCGGTCATTTTCTATCCGTTCAGGAAGGAGCCGAAGATCCGGCCGCTTCTTCTGGTGACCGCCATCATCTTCTTCTGCTGGCTGATCGGCGCGGCGATCGGGACCATCCTTCCCTTTATCATCGCCTTTATGATTGCGTACATCGTGGAGCCGCTGGTTTCCTACGTGGCGAAGCGATGGTTTGTCCGACGGTGGATTTCCGCGCTTGTGCTGACGATGACGCTTGTGATGATTGTGGTGCTGGGGATTGTTCTGGTTACTCCGGTGCTGGTCGAGCAGATCGGAACGGCACTATCATCGATCGACAAAGTGACCGCTTCGGCGCTGCAGTGGGCGCACAATGGAGGCTTGAGGGAGCTTACCGGGATACCGCAGGAGAAGATCGATACGATGATCAAACTGCACGTGATGCCCAAACTGGCGGCGATGGATGGCTCGATGGCGCAGATGGCGGGGACTGTCGGGAAATCCGCTCCGGATATCTTCAACGGCGTTCTTCACTTTATGACCGTTCCGTTTGTGATGTTCTACTTCGTGAAGGATTACTGGACGGTCCGTGGCGCGCTCTATTCGTTCATGCCGCAGGAATATCAGCGACGTTCGCAGCGTTTCCTGAGGGATATGGATGATGTGGTGGGGGGATTTCTCAGGGGGGATCTGATCACCAGCCTTTTCCAGGGGGTTTTCGTCGGCGTGGGGCTCTTTTTCATCGGCGTTCCGGGATCGCTGCTGCTTGGCGTGCTTACCAGCTTTCTCACGCTGATCCCGTTCGTGGGGGGATATATCGCCTTCGCGCTGGCGGGGATCGCGGCGCTTGGCACCCCCGAGCCCGGCATCACGATTCTGTGGGTTCTCGGGCTGTTTATCGTTCAGGCGATTATCGAGTCGACCGTGATCGGGCCGCAGGTGATGGGACGGCATACCGATCTTCATCCGATCCTGGTCATCGTCTCGCTCCTGATCTTCGGCTATTTCATGGGGATACCGGGGATGCTGGTGGCGATCCCCGTCACATCGCTTCTCATCCGATTTGCCACGCGCTGGCGCAATGAGCGGCGGGTGAAGATCGAGGAGGAGAAGCTCCGGGCCGATCTGGAACAGAACCCGCATCATGCGGCCAAGGGGTCGGCGCAGGCACAGATGATAGCGGCGCAGACGTAGGCTGTTGACCAACCCCATCTACCATCTTCCCAAGCCCGGAGGGGTGTAATCCCTGCTGCGCGGGGCGATGCCCCGCGCAGATTCCGACCAGGTTATCGAATCATAACGTTGCGGTAAAATTCAGCCAAGGTTCATGGGCTAGGTTTGCGTGTTCCCCACACGGGGAAATGAACAGCACTCAATATCTTACGCTCATACCCATGACCCTCCGATTACTCCATGCCGCCATCCTGGCCGGCCTTCTTCTGATGATCCCGGCGGCGGCCCGCGCGCAGTACGCGGCCCCGGCTCCCGCCCCCGGCATCTATACGCTACCGGACGCATCGACCCCCTACCTCAAGGGATCTTCCACCATCAAGCTCGGCGGGCTCTCGGGCCTTTTCTACGCGGGTGGCAATGAGTTCTGGGCGATCACGGATCGCGGAGGCAATATCGATTCCGGCAGCGCGCTGGTGTTTCCCGTGCCGGATTTCTCGCCGACGATCCTGAAGGTCCGTCTGAACGCGAACGGAACGCTCGCCATCATCGACTCGATCAGGCTCCGCCGTCCCGATGGCACGCCGACAACCGGCCTCCCCAATCTCCCGCCCTACAACACCGGCGAGGTGGCTCTCGATATCAATCTCAACGTCCTTCCCAACGACGACTGGGGATACGACAGCGAGGGGCTGCTCCGCGCTCCCGACGGCACATTCTGGGTTTCCGACGAGTACGGCCCGAGCATCTCCCACGTATCAGCCACCGGCCAGGTGATCGCCCGTTTCCGTCCGCAGCCAAGCGGCGGCATTCCCGACATCCTCAGGAAGCGTGTGGTCAACAAGGGGTTTGAATCGATTGCGATGACGCCGAACGGGAAGATCTACGCCGCGCTGGAGATCGGGATGGCCAACTCCTTCGCCAATACCACGAAGGCCAACGGCGATGCCTCCAACCAGACCGAGATGATCCGCCTGCTGGAATATGATCCAGGGACCGGGATCAGCCGGATGTTCGCCTACATGATCGACGCGGGCTATCCCGTCGGCGGCAACGATCTCCGCCGGAGGAATATCAAGGTCGGCGACATGGTGGCGCTGAACAACAACGAGCTGCTTGTTATCGAGCATGGCATCCGCGGAACGCAGAACGCCAAGAAGATCTACAAGGTGACCCTTGTGGGCGCGACGCCCATCACCACTGAGGTGTTTCAGACGGGGGCAAAGACGTTCAAGGCATTGGAGGAGCTGAGCCGTTCGGAGATCACCACGGTGGCCGGTCTTACGCCGGTCGGCAAGACGCTGGTGATCGATCTGACCAACCCCGGCCCCGGCAACATCCCCTATCCGGTAAGCCTGGAGAAAGCGGAGGGGATGACGATTCTCAACCCGACCACCATTGCGATCGCCAACGACAACGATTTCGGCATCATCTCGCCGAACGCCGATGGCAAGCTGGCCTATACCGGCATTCCATCGGACATCGTCATCTATCACCTCTCCGCGCCGCTCGATTACCAGCTTGGCGCACAGGGGACACTCAAGCGGGGCGATGAGATCATCAACAGCGGAACCGTGTTCTTCGCCAATCAGTCCAGTTGCGTCGGTGGCGGCATGCCGGCCACGCCGATCACGGCAGGCAATCCCTCCACGCGCGATCTGGCGATTACGGGGGCGGATTTTTACGAGACCGATTCCGTCTACGCCCAGGGCGCGCCCCGCTATGCGCTGCGCCGGGACAATGCCGGGAAGCTGATTCCGATGGGAGATTACTCGCTGTCGACCCAGGTGGGCGGCCTCCCCATCTCCCCGACCAACCCGGTGATCGTCGCTCCCGGAGCCACAACGACCATCTACGCGACATTCACGGCGACCCGTCCCACCAAGCGCTTTGCCCGCGCCTATCTCAGGACCAATGCCCAGAACTTTTCGGATCTCGACACGGGCGCGGTGGCGCCGACGTACGGCCTGCTGGTGTTCGATCTTTTCGCGCGCGGAACGGGAAGCCGCCTCGCCGGTGATGCAAGCGGTCGGCTTCCGCTGCCGATCGTCTTTCGCGAGGCAACCGTCGGTGATTCGACCGACGCGGTTCTCTCGATAGCAAATCCGGCCATATGCGAGCTTCGTATCGCCATGGCAGACCTCAGGATCTTCTCGGGTGATATCGACCAGTTCCGGATCGTGAGCCTCCCAACCGGCGCCCGCGTGGACATGGCGGCGAACGAGTGGGTGATCCCGCCGGGGGGGCGCGACTCCCTTCTTGTCCGTTTCATGCCGCGCCAGCCGGGCTCGCACCGCGCAACCATCGCGCTTCGGAGCAACGACTCCACCCTGCCATCCAACGGATATGCGGGGCGGGGCATCCACTATCTGGATCTCTTCGGCACCGGCAGGAGCACGCTTTCGCTGACGAACATCGATTTCGGGATCGCGCTGATCGGCGGCGATCAGCGTCATGATCTCCTCCACGTCACCAACAGCTCGCCGGCGGCCACGTCGATCATCTCCATCTCCATCGTCGGCGCCGACACCAGCGAATTCCACGAGGATGCCGCCCGTCGCTGGACGGCGCTTCCACGGCTGCTGACGCCTGGGGAGGATCTCGATCTGGGGATCGTCTTCGCCCCGATCGCCGGGGGAACTCCCGGCCCCCGCTCCGCGATGGTGAAGGTGGTGCTGGTGAGCGGCGATACCATCACCGCATGGCTGACCGGCATGGCCGGCACGCGCGATATCACGGTGGGCGCCACATCGCTGAAGTTCGATGCCCGTCTCGGCGGAAGCGGACGGAGCAGGCAGACCCTGCCGATTACGAACGTGGGGACGATGCCCCTGACGCTCGTGTATCCGGTGATCAGCGGCGGTGCGGGCGCGGCGGATTTCTCGTTCGGCTCGTTGCCGCGCATGGTTCTTCAGCCGGGACAGACGGAATTTCTGGAGGTGACATACCATCCGGTTGCCGTCGGGACAGGCTCGGCCACGATAACAATCGGCAGCGATGCCACATCCGGCCCCGGAATCGTGCTGCTGGATGGCACGGCGGCGGCGAATACACATCGGGATGATGAGCCGGTGTCGGCGACCCGAGGAGGGGCTGGAGATATCAGGGCGCAGGATCTGTCGGAGTCCGCTGATGCTGAAACCCCGGATGCCGCCGGCGTTGCACTGGAACAGAGCACGCCGAACCCGGCGCGGGATCGTGTGGCGATTGCCTACAGGCTGGCGGATCGACGTTCGGTCGCGCTGGAATTATACGACGGCGACGGGCGGCTGGTGCGGGTGCTGGACGCCGGCCTGCGCGATGCCGGGGAGCATCGCGTGATGGTTGATCTGGGGATGCTTTCAAGCGGCGTCTATCACTGCCGCCTGACCGCCGGCGGGAGAGTGCTGAACCGTTCGCTGAGCGTGGTCAGATAGTCGGGAAACAGAGGTTTGCAGAGTATCGGGAAGGGGCTGATCGCATGGAGCGGCGGCCCCTTCTTTTTTTGCCGTAAGGGGATCAGGAGGGGATCATGGAGGTTGAAATTATTCTGTACATTCAAATCCTGTACGGTGTCGCAGCAATCCCCCCGATGGTCGCATCCCAGATGGACAATCCTGTCCTCGTGCGCCATCATATCATCGATCATAACGTTTCCATGCCAATGCAACGCTTTGTCAGCCTCCTCCTTTTCATCGTCATCGCTGCCGCTCCGTCGGCCATGGCGCAGCTTGCCAGCTACAACTTCTCGGTCGGGACCGGCGTTGCGACGGATATGACCAGTGCGACCACATTTCTGACGGGAACGCAGGGGAGCCGCAACACCAATAAGGATCGGGCAAGCAGTCTGCTGAATATCGGGTTCACGTTCAGATTTGGCGGAGCCGGCTACACGCAGTTCACCATCAGCAGCAACGGCCTTCTCTCCCTTGGCGCCACTCCCGTCACCTCTTCCTCCGATAATCTTCTCGGCGGGTCGCCGACGTATCCGGTCATTGCCCCCTTCTGGGACGATCTCGGCATGGGGGCGGGGCAGAACGGCGCGTGTGCTCATCCCAAAATCAGCTATCTCCTCTCCGGGACGGCTCCAAACCGGCTGCTGACCGTGGAATGGAAGGATGTCGATGTCTACTGGAACAGCAGCAGCAAGCCGAATTCCTATGGGGCGTTTCAGGCGCGGCTGTACGAGGGATCGGGGAAGATCGAACTCTATTACGGCCGCATGAGCGCATGCGATGTCTGTGGAAGCGGCACCGGCTGCTTCAATACATCGGCATCGATCGGCATTGCCAGGAACAGTGGCGATTTCATGAGCGTGACGCCGGGCGCCGCCGGAAGCGCCACCATGAGCACATCCGCCGCCAACAACGGGTTCAACCTCAACTCCGTTGCCATCCCGACCGGAACGCTCTACACCTTCTCCCCCTGCATGCTTGTTCCAACCGGGCGTACCGGGGCGGGGAACGGCGGGACCGATGCGATGGCCGATGGCGATCTTCTCCTCTACGGGTTCGCGACGCCGGTCGGCTCGACGGTGACCTACAGGCCGTTTGACCTACGAACCAGCGATCCGGCCTGCGGGCGCGCCTACACTCTTCAGATCACCGGCGCGAACGCCTCCGAGTATTACTTCGGGAGCCCTGGAACAGCATCGCTGAGCGCTTCGCCGACGGCCGGGCGGATCGACACGATCGCGATCACGTTTCATCCAGCCGCCGCCGGACCACGCCGCGCGGTGCTGGCGCTCTCGGATCAGGATGGCCCCATCGCCAGCTACAATCTTGTGGCGCAGGGAGGGCGGCTAAGCTATACGGGCAATCCCGCGAAAGGGGGGACGCTGCTGATGGCCTCCGGGGATACGCTCCTTGGCGCGATGAACATCGCGCTTCACGCAACGGGGAGCTTCACGCCATTCACATTGACAAACGCCAGCGGCGGCAACCTGCCGATAACCTATACCATCACCGGCGGCAATGGGCAATATTCCATCGAGGCCGGAACGACGCTGGCGAACAACCAGTCCGCAACCCCGACGATTACGTTTATCCCGACCGGGATCGGCGTGCAGCCGGCGACGCTGGTGGTGGACGCGGGAAACGGGGAGTCCAGAACGTTCCTGCTGTATGCCGGCTCCAATGCCAAAGCCGGGATGTTCAAATCCGGCAATACGACCATCGATTCCACGACGGCGCTGTTCAGGGATCAGGAGGGATGCCTGGGCGAGGCGCTCCCATCCCTCCCGCTGACGATCTCGAACATCGGCACCGGGTCGTTCACCATCAACGGGTTCGAGGTGTACGCCACCGACAGCGTGCTGCCGGGGGGAAGCACGCGCTATCCGCTCCGAAGGGATGCACAGGGGAAGGCTGTTCCGCTTGCAGACTATATCCTTACCGATGCGCCGGCGGCCGGGGGAATCCAGCTTCCGAAATATCCTCTGACGATCGCGCAGGGGGAATCGAAGACGCTCTATCTCACCTTTATCGGCCGGCGTTCCGAGAAGCGCTACGGGGCCGCGTTCCTCCGCACCACCGCCGCGAACTTCAGCACGGCCGATACCAACGGGATCGCGGTGGAGGGGCTTCTCGGGTTTGCCGTGCTGGGGCATGGCGCCGGCGCAAAGCTCTCCGACAAATCGCTGAGCGGACTTCCGAAAACCGTTGTGTTTCCATCGACCGCGATCGGTGACTCCCTCCGTTTTCCGATCTACCTCTCGAATCCCAGCCTCTGCACGCTGCGGGTTTCGCTGACAGGTCTCGCCACCCTCTCCGATGATCCGCTGGAGTGGCGTATCGTGGGATTGCCCCCCAGGACAAGGATCGATTCCGCGACGAACAGCCTGTTGATTCCTCCCGGCACTGTCGATTCCTCCATCATCGTCCGGTTTCTCCCGAGGAAGATGGGGGCCAGGCGTGGGACGATTACGCTGCACACCAACGATTCATCGCTTCAGGGCACGCCAAAGGGGACATTCATTCTGGATCTGAGCGGTTCAAGCCCATCGGCGTTGATCGTGAACGATCTTGATCTGAAGACCATCCCGATCGATGTCGATCCGGCCGGATACGGGCATGGAACCGTGCATGTCGAGACAGTCTCCGGGGGATCGGCGACGATCACATCGGCGACGATCAGCGGGGCCGATGCCGCCGATTTCCTTTCTGATCCGGCGGTCCCGTGGCCCACCCTGCCGGTGGTGGTGGGGAGCGGAACACCGATCGATCTGAAGGTGATATTCGCGCCGCTCGGCGGCCGGTCCGCCGGTCCCCGTCATGCATTTCTGACGCTGGGGCTCTCGACCGGCGATACCATCACCTCCGCTCTCGACGGCATTGCGGGGGTTCGCCATATCGCGGTAAGCCCGGCATCGCTTCAGTTCGTGGCCGCGCCGGGGAGCATTTCCCCGCCGCAGAGCGTGATGATCAGGAACACCGGCACGATGCCGTTGACGCTTGGAACGCCGATCATTTCGTCACGCGACGGAAAATTCACGATGGGCTCTCTGGCGAAACAGATTCTCGATCCGCAGGATTCGGTTGCTCTCGAGGTTCGATATGCCCCCACATTTGTCGGAACCACCAGCGGCACGTTGATCATTCAGAGCGATGGAACAAACTCTCCGGTGCTGGTATCGCTGAACGGCACGGCGGCCGAGGCGGGTGATGACAGAACGGAAGATCGGTCTATTGATGTTGTTCTGGGGGATATCACGCCGAATCCGGCGCGCGGGGTGGCGGAATTCATCTATCGGCTTGCCAGGCGTTCCGAGGTGTGGGTGGCGTTGTTCGATGCGCGCGGCGAAATGGTCCGGCTTCTGGAAACGGGAACGCGGGAGGCGGGCACGTGGCGGGTACGGTTCGATCTGAGCCGATTCCCCGCCGGAGTCTACCAGTGCCGCCTCCAATCCGGCGGAATGGTGCTGGACAGGCCGGTCATCGTCGTCAGGTAATCGCGCAGGCAGCATGAATGAATGGCGATTGTCCGCTGTTGAAGCTGTCTACCGGCATGTGGGGGATACCCTCCCCATGCCGGTGAAATTAGTCGATTGCGTGATAAATTTGTATTAAGAAAATCAATAATTCCTTACATTTATCGCTATTCCCCTGGCCGCGTTGGCAGCTAACAACTACCAACCTCAAATAAGCCTTCCTTCCAAGTTTTCTTTACACATCTCCAAGATTAACCAGGAGTCGACTTATGAGGCGATTATCACTCCTCCTACTCTCAACCTTTCTGCTGCTTGCGGTATCCGTGCAGTGTTCGTACGGTCAGGCGCTCCAGTATGCGTTTACGGTTGGATCGGGATCGATTGCATCCAATGCTGGTGAGATACGGCTGATTTCTTCATACGCGGGCATCCGCGGATATCAGAATGTCTTCAGCTTCGGCATCGGGTTCCCATTTGTGTTCGATGGCGTTACCTACACCACCTGCTGGGCCAACACCAGCGGGCTTATGGGGCTGGGAACAAACTACCCGCTGAGCACGGGATATAATCAGCTGGCGAATTACTATTCGTCGCTTTACTACCCGCTGCTCGCATGTTATTGGGACGATCTCTACATCACCGGCGGCGCGCAGAGCCGCAACTGTACTTCACGGCCGTACCTCTCCTATAACCTTACAGGGACCGCGCCGAACAGAGTGCTTTCGGTTACGTGGACCAAGTTTGAGCTGTATTCGCGTTCGGGCAACTACAGCACGTTCCAGACCCGCCTCTACGAAACATCGAACAGGATCGAGTATTTCTACTCGGAGATGCGGACCACTTCCGACTGCAATCTTGGTCGCGGTGTCGGCAACATGTCGGCAACGATCGGCCTCGCGGCCTCCCCCTCCCGCTTCGTGAGCGTCTCGCTCGCCAGCGGTTCCCCGGTTGCCAGCACCGTCTCGGTCGATAACAACGTGAATATCCTTGCCACTCGTATCAACAGTGGCGATCTCTACACGTTCACCCCCTGCTCGCTGCAGCTTACCGGTCGTACCGGCGCGGGCAACGGCGCACCGGCCACCCAGGTCAACAACGGCGATCTGTTCTTCACGAACTTCTCCACCCAGGTCGGAAATCAGACGATCTACTCGCCACTGTCGATCAAGATGACCGACCCATCGTGCATCCGGAATTACACGCTGTCGATCAGCGGCCCGGCAGCCAGCGAATACTATTTCAACAACACCCCCGGAACGCAGGTCATCAACGGCTCGCTTTCCAACGGGCAGGTCGATAATCCCACGATCACGTTCCGTCCAACGGGAACGGGCGTGCGGACGGCGACGCTGCTGATCAGCGATGCGGCCGGCTTCAGCCGGACGGTGACGCTGAACGCGCAGGCGCCGTTTGTCAACTACACGGGCAACATCGCCCAGGGCGCGCAGTCGGTGGCGATGAACAGCGGCGATACGCTCTTCAACCAGACCGCCGTCAATCGCTTTACGTTCCAGGACTTCCAGCCGTTCACGCTGACGAATGTGAGCAGCGGCGTGGCCGCGATCAGCTACAGTATCACCGGCCCCGGCGCGGCGCAGTACACCTTCCCAATCCTCCCGGCCAGCAGTCTGGCCGTGGGCGCCAGCACGACGCCGACGATCCGGTTTTCGCCGGTGACATTCGGTCGCGTTCCGGCAACGTTGCAGGTGACGGCGGCCGGTCAGACGCGGACGTTCCCGCTCAACGGCATTTCGGCCGCTCCGGGCGGTACGCTGATGATCAACAGCGTTTTGCTGGACTCGAACACGATTCTGTTCAACAATCAGTACAGTTGCGTCGGCGGGACCCCGACATCGTATCCGGTGACGTTCACGAACGTGGGCTACGGTCCGTTCACGATCACGGGAGTCGAGGCATACGCAACCGACACGACGTACGGTCAGGGAACGCCGAAGTATCTGAATCGTCGCGATGCTCAGGGTCGCCTTGTTCCGATTGCTGATTACTTCATCTCGGATCAGCAATCGGGGACAGTGCCGGTCTACCCGATCGTGGTTGGTCAGGGACAGACGCGGACGATCTATCTGAACTTCATCGGCCAGCAGCCGTCGAAGCGATTCGCGCAGTTGTACATCCGGACGAACGGCCAGAACTTCCTGGGTCGTGACACGAATGGTGTGATGACCGAGGGGATTATCAACTTCGCTGTCTACGCACGTGGTCAGGGCGCACAGCTTTCCGACAACGCGAAGGGCGGGCTGCCGAATACCATCACCTTCCCATCGACGAAGGTTGGCGAGGTCAGCAAGAAGGCCGTGACGATTACGAATCCTGGTCAGTGCGATCTGCGGATCTCGCTCTCCTCGCTCCAGGTCATCTCCGGCGATGCGAAGGAATTCATCATCTCGAAGATGCCGACCGCCGGTATCGATCCGGTCACCAATGACCTGATCATCCCCGCCGGCGGGTCCAACAACTCCATCGAGATCAGCTTTGCTCCGCTGACAGGCGGCGCTCGTCGCGCGGCACTGGTGCTGCGTACCAACGACTCGACGGTGATTCTGCCGGGTCATACGCTGCGTGGCGTCTACTATCTGGATCTCTTCGGCACCAGCCCGATGAGCCTTACCGCCAGCAACCTGGATCTCGGCTCGGCGCTGATTGGTGGCGGAACCGCTGACCAGAAGCGTGGCGTGGTTTATCTGGAGAACACTGCCAGCAACCCGATCAGGATCACGCAGGTGTTGATCGACGGGGCTGACACGGCGGACTTCAAGATGGATGGATTGAACGCATGGCCGACGCTGCCGAAGGATCTCTTCCCCGGCGAGCGGCTGGATCTCGGAATCGTCTTTGCTCCGGGAAGCGGAACGCCTGGCCCACGGACGGTGAAGGTTCGTCTTGTGCTGTCGAGTGGTGACACGGTGGACGCGATCGTGACCGGCGTCAGCGGAACGCGCGATCTCGCGGTGAGCACGACGACGTTGAACTTCGACACGAAAGCAGGAAAGTTCAACCGTCAGACGGTGACGATCACGAACATCGGGACGCTTCCGGTGACGTTGACCAAGCCGATCATCAGCGGTGCCACCGCGAGCGACTTCACGCTGGGAACTCTGCCTCGTCTGGTGTTGAATGCCGGACAGACGGAATATCTCGAAGTGACCTATAGTCCCATCGTTGCCGGTACCGCAACCTCGACGTTGACGATTGGGAGCGATGCTACATCAGGCCTGAAGGTGGTGGCGCTGAGCGGAACGGGAACAAGTGCACGATTCGGTGGCGACAACCCGACGCAGGGGACCAGGGGGGGTCATGAGGATGTGACGATCGGCGGAAATGTGGACCTCAACGCGGTCAGCGGCGTGAGCGGCGAAGTGGTCGCCGGTGGCGTGGCTCTCCGTCAGAGCG
>JAQBOZ010000003.1 GCA_028287785.1 Chlorobiota bacterium | reverse complement strand
CCCTTCTTCACTCTTCAAGCTCCAGAGGAGCGCGCCGGTTGTAGCAACAATGCTCCCATCTCCCGCTCAAGCTCCATCGGAGCGTACCATCCCCGCATCCGTGCCGAATGGTACGCTCCGATGGAGCCTGGAATCATGGCGGCATGGCGATGCTACAACCGGTACGCCCCGATGGGGCTGGAAGGACAGATGTCGAATGCCCTCCATGAGTCCAAACAGCATGAACCGTATCTCAAACTGAGTCACTACCGGAAATGGATTATTGATGCCTCCGTATGAGCCATCATCAGTGAGGAATGTATCATGTCCCGCGAAACCGAATCTGCCACGACCGACCCTGTGAAATCAGGGCTGGTCGCGTTACCGCCATCCACCCGGATTACACTTCTCCTTCTTCCCCGCTGAACGCCCCCGGCGATATCGATCTTTTTTCCTCCGCGCCCTCCACCATGGCATCGGAATATTCCGACTGTCGCAGTTGATCCGTTTTCATCATGCCTGCCAACGTTCCGCGCATGCCATGACGATGTGCCATTATCGCTGATGAGCCCGGTGAAACAGGCTGCCCTGAACATCCGCATCGATATTCTTTTCCTCGCGCGATCTCAATGATGATGGTTCATTATACTTTATCTGCCCGCAAATAGGCGTGCAACATGGGGCATCGCGCCCTATCTTTATTGCCGCTCCCCATCCATTCCGGCGGGTGAGGTGGGTGATGGTGATCGGAATCCGTGGCATATATTCGGGCTGCCGATTGTAAAACATCATACTCATATCGGATATTTATGCGTCGTCTATCGCTCCTCTCTCTTCTTCTCCTGCTTGGCGTGGCCGCCTGCGGTGAACGCCGATTTCCCGACAAGCCTTCGGCGGGTGATTCCGCTGCCCGTGCCCGGGAAATGCCGCACGAAATTCCGGTCGTTCGCGATACGGGATATAATCCCGCCAACAGGGAGAGCTTCGAGCATGTGGTGTATATGGAATACGCTCACGCGGGCACCAACGTCCCCAGACATGTTGTCGACAGCATCATCAAGGGGGTGATCAAGTCCACAGGCGACCCCGGCAGGGCGGAGGCGGCGATGAACGCGTACATGCACAACCACGATTCGATTGCGCGCGCGGCTCTGGCGGCCAAATACAGTATCACTGTCGATTCGCTCAACGGCATCATCAGCAGAGTATCCAGGACAAACACCACAAAGTAATGCGTCACCGGGTCCGCCTCCCAGCGGGGACGGACCCTTCCGATGCGGACGTGTTCCCGTTCGCGGGCGGCGCCCACGGCAACTACATTCACGAACAACGCAGCTCGGCAGATATGCCGGATATCTTCAAGAACAGGCTGGGTATCGGACCGCTTCCGCTGATCGGGCGCGATGTGGAGCTGCAACGGCTCCTTGAGGCCCAGGCCGACGCATACAACGGTGCGCGTATCATCGCCGCCCTGACCGGTGAGATGGGGTGCGGCACATCCCGGCTTCTCGATGAGTTCTGTGGTCGCCGGGAGCTGGACAGGGTGCTCCTGATCCGCCTCCGGATGTATCGCGATGACAACGCGGGGGGGCTCTCCCTTCTCCGTCGCGCGTTGATCGAATCGCTCGAATCCCGTCCCGCGCTCCGTCGCCAGATCGAATCGATGCTGACCGAATCCACCTCGCCGAACGAGCTGCCGGGGGTGCTCGGTCGCGTCCTGGATACGCTTGCGCGCCGCGTGCCGCTGGTGCTGGCGATCGACGATATCGATGGCGCCGGGGCCGAGTTCACGCGCGAGCTGGCCTCCCTTCTTACGCTTGTCGAGGGGCCGTTCATGCTGGTTGCCGCCGCATCGTCCGCCTTCCTCTCCGATCTGGATGATCTTGCCCGTTCCTGCGACGCGGAGCTCCTCTCCATCATCATCGGCCCGCTGCGTCCCGGCATGCTGGCGGCGCAGATGGCGGAGTTGCTCGGCATCGATCTTGGGGATGAGGATGTGGCCTGGCTCTACGAGGCCACGCGCGGGCTTCCGGCGCTCTTCCGCGGCGCCCTGCACGCGCTTCTCCGCGCCGGGTGCATTGCCATGCGCGATGGCGGCTGGCGCGTTATCCATCCCTTCTCCCTCTGCTCCTTTTCAGCGCTCGATGCGCTTCCCACGCTCGGCGCCCAGCTTGGCGATCTCCCCGCCGCCGACCGCGAAACCCTTGCGATGGTCGCCCTCCTCGGCCGCCGGGTTCCCCTCTCCTCCCTTGCCCTGCTCGGGTTGCAGGGTGATTGGCACCTTCTCCTCCAGTCTCGCGATCTTCTCTCGGTCGGCCCCCGATTCGTCGAGTTCCCTCACGAGCTTCTCTTTCAGGTTGCGCTGGCCGAGGGGCATGCCGGCAATCTGGTCGAGCGGATACGGGCCGGTTTCTCCGAGGTCATCTCCCACGCCGGGGCCGATCTTCAGGTGCCGGTCGGCACGATCCGGCTGCTGCTGGAAGGGGCATCGCGGGAGGAACGGTTGGTCATCCTGAATGCGCTTCTCTCGGCGGCCGCCGATTTCGATGCGCGGGGAGAGATCCGCGAGGCCGTGGCGTATTACAGAGAGTGCTTCCGGGAGATCGCCGATATCCGCGCCGGCCAGTCCCCGGCCGATACCGCCGCCTGGCTGCAATCCTATACGGTGGGGCTCTATCGGGCGGGCGATGCCGTTGAACAGCGGAGGGTGCTCAGGCAGATTCTTGACGATTACGAGCAATCCGGCCCACTCCCCGAGCTGTTTCCTCATATGGTTCAGGCGCTTTGCAGCTATGCGGAGTGCTACTATCGCGAGAAGCAGGTGGATGAATCGCTTGCCCTGCTTGCGCGGGCGGAGAGCCTTCTCGATACGATCGATCGGGATACGGCAAGGGAGCTGCGACGGTATATCTTCCATCATCGCGGCAGCGCGCTGCTGGTTGTGGGGGACTTCACGGAGGCGGTCAACATCTTTCGCGAGCTTCTGGAGGAGGCCGATTTCACCATCTTCTCCCCCGCCACCTACGACGCCATCATCTCCATCTCCCGCATCTCGCCGGAGTTCCGGCCGGGGATTCCGCTGCGCCAGTATTTCGAGCCGATGCTTGCTCTCTGCGAGCGAACCGGCAGGGCCAGGGGCGCGGTTCAGCTTCGGAGCCTGTTGAGCGATGAGTTCCTCGATGCCAGCGATTACGCCCGGGCCGAGCCGATGATCCGCTCGATGATCCGGGAACTTCAGCGCTTCGTGCTTCCGCGCGCGGAATCCACGGCGTGGTATCAGCTTGCGATCATCAGCGGCGTGCGTGGCGATTTTGCCGGGGCCGTCCGGCTGATCGACCGGAGCATCGAGATACGGTGGCGCGTGAAGTCGATAGCGATGTGGCAGATCGCCATGATCATGAAGGCCCTTTTCCTTGTGAAGCTGGAGCGACACGGGGACTCCCTTGCCCTGCTCGACGCGCTTGAGGAGGACGCGCGGACGAACGGCCGCACCTACCGCCATTTCCTCGTGGAACTCTGCCGCTCCATGGTTGCCGCCCGCATGGGCGACTGGAAGGCGCAGCGCCGGCGACTGGCGGAGCTGCTGGAGATCGGCAGGGAGGAGAACCATTCGGGGGCCGAGACCGATATACTGGAACTGGAGGCCGATATCCTTCTCGCGATGCCCGCTCCCACGGTTGCCGAGGCTGAGGATTTCTTCCGGCGGGTGATCGCGGCCGGGCCTGACGATCCGCACGGCCTTGCGCTCTTCATCAACGCCGCGCTTATCGCCGGCAGGGTCGCGTCGGCCGGCGCCCGCCGCAGAGCCGTTCCTCCGTTCTTCGCCGAGGTGGTCGCGCGGGCTCTGGATGTGCTGGCCGAGTGGAAGCGTTTCGGAGCGCCGGTCCGGATCGAGTGGGCGCTGCCGCTGCTGCGGCAACACGCCGGGACGCTCTTCTCCGCCGCCGATCTGGCGCCGTTTGTCGAAACGGAGCGGCGCGCCGGCTCCACGACATCGTCAGTCCGTCCCCGTGTTGTGGCGTTCGGCCGGCTGCGCGTGCTGGATCATCAGGGGGCGGAGCTGGGCGGCCGTCATTTCGGAACGCAGAAGAGCGATTCGAAGCCACGGAAAATCCTCGCGGCCCTGACGGCGGCGGCGGTGCAGGGGCGGCGGCTTCCGCGCGAACGGCTTATCGACATGGTCTGGGGAGAGGCCGCCTCCGGTGAAGGCGCGTCCAATAATTTTCACGTCACCCTCTCCGGCCTCCGTCAGGTGATCGGCGACGGCATCGATTTCGATGGCTCCACCTACGCTCTGAACGCCGATCTGGTGGCTGTGGACGCGCTGGAGTTCCTCCAGAAGATCGCCGACGCGACCGAGGCGGACCGGCAGGGAAAGACCTTCCGCGCCTACGATCTTCTCGTCGCCGCCTGCGCGCTCCATGCCGGCGAATTCCTGGAGGGGCTTTACGATGAGTGGAGCGATCTTCCCCGCGATATCCTCCGCTCCAGAGGTCGCGCCGCGCATCTCCGGCTCGCCGGGATCGCTCTCGGTCGCGGTGAGCTCGATGCGGCCCGTGCATCCGTGCAGAGCCTTCTGGAAATCGATCCGACCGATGAGGAGGCGATGAGAATCAAGCTCGCCATCATGAGCGCCGAGGGGGACCGGCTTCGCGCATTGCGCGCCTACGATCATTTCGCGATGCTTCTGAAACGGGAATACGATACCGAGCCATCGAAAAGCCTCCGCGATCTTCGCGAATCGATCCTTCGGAGCTGAGGGCTCCTCCGTGATTTCCCCTTCCGTTACCGTCCCGGCACTTGCGGTCTCATCGCGCGGATCTGATCGAAGAAGCCGATCATCCCGGTGACCTGATCGGTGCTGTTGAGCGGGAGGCCGGGGATATCCCTGACCGCGAAGCCGGGATCGAAGCTCATCGCCAGGTCATAGTAGCGCTGGGCGAGATCGTTCCGGTTATGCTGTGCCTCGTAGAGAAGCCGCGCCACGGCGCTGCGGGCATAGAGTTCGTAGATCTTGCTGACGTATCCATCCACATGTCCGGGCCAGAAGGCGAACCGGTAGTGTGGAAACTCCTGCGGGAGATACGTGGTATCCGGCATCAGCCGCAACGAGAGATAGTAGGGTGTGCGGACCCATCGCGCGCCGACGGCGGGATCGACCTCGCCGGCCACGCAGACCGGACGGCGGCTGATGTTGCTGTCGATCATCGCGTTCATCATCCCGATATAGGTGGACTGGATGATATCGGCCTGATACGGAAGATCGTTGTCGAACTTGTAGACCTCCTCGCGGAATCTGTCCACCGCCGGCTTTACTCCGCGCATGAACTCCGGGTAGGCGCGTGTCATATCGTCCAGGTACCATGAACGGCGGAGCAGCTCGGGATCGATCACCATCACATCAGGGCGCAGCCCCTCCACCACCTGCATGTAGAAGCTCCCGGAAACCCAGAAATCCCACTGCGAGGAGAAGATGATGGCGTTTTGCGGAAGGGTCTGAAGGACATTCACCGTCATATCCTCCACCAGCGTATTCCGGCTTTCATCCCCGTCGGCATAGTTGATGGCGCAGTTTCCCATTGCCAGCAGCGCGGCCAGACCGATGGTGATGGGCGCTCCGGCCAGCCTGTGGATGGCGCCGAGGCCGATTGCGAACCAGATGCCGAGGGCGAAGATCGCGGTCATGTAGTACGGCCCGATCTCCATGATGTCGTACCAGCCGGAATAGAAGATGCAGGCCAGAAAAAGGAGGAGCACAAGGACCGAGAGCTTCACATTCCGTATCGCCAGAATGACAATGCCGGCCAGCACGACCACCAGCCCGGCATAGGCCATCTCCGCGGGGAGACGGCTGAAGAAATACCGGCTCTGCTGCTGGAACGTGGTGAGGTTGTCGAACATGTAGACCTGGTAGATCTTCCCGGTGATATGGTCCCAGAAGCCCTTTGCCGTATGGGTGTTCCCCCAGTTGAACCGCGGCCCCATGCTGGAGATGATGGGAAGCAGGACATAGGGAAGAAGCCCCAGCAGAAAGGGACCCCCCAGAAAGAGGAGCCGCCGGAGCCGGGGGGCGAGATAATGGCGGGCACCGGGGGTCGCGGGATCGTTCCGAAGCGTTATCGCCGTCCAGGCATAGTAGAGCAGGAATGCGGGGGCCAGGAGGATCGTGCTCATATGGTTGGTGAAGGAAAGCCCCAGCATCAGCGCGAACCAGAAGCCGCGCCTGGTCATCCGGGCGGCGGGATTGACGCGGTCGAGCGTCGCCTCCTCATCCATGAATCGTAGAAAGAGGATGGTCACCAGCGGCATCATCACCGCGTGGAGCGAGTAGACCTCGAACCCGTTTCCCTGATCCCACCATGTGGCGGTGAACGCCACGAAGAGCGCTGAGAACCCGGCGCAGATGGCGCGCGTGGCCGGCGTCATCTCCTCCGGCGTCGTCGATATCGTTGCCTCCCCGTTCTTTCCCTTCGTCCCCTTTTTCGGTCCCGGTTTGAGAGCCCGCGAGCGGAGCGCGCGCGCCAGAAGATCGTCCAACAGGATGGTGAGCACCCCGGCGCCGATGGCCGTGAAGAGCGCGGCCATCGCGTTGAGCGTCAGCACCGGGCGCATCGGAAGGAGCTTGGTGAAGAGATAGCCCAGGAGCATGATCGTCGGGTAGCCGGTGGGATGCGCCACGCCCAGCGTGCTTGCCACGGCCACCAGCTCCCCCTTGTCGATGAAGCCGAATGTCCGGTTCATCGTGATAAGGTAGATGATGAACGCGACGGCCGCGACCGCCACGGCGGTCCAGCGAAGGAGATGGGGTTGAATCGTGCGGACGGCGGGATCGGTGCGCTCCGCCGGCGAGGTTGCTTGTTCGCGACTCATAGATGCGGGTCAGAGGGAGTTGGTTCGTAATGCGCCGGAAACTGTCGGGGCGGGAACGTCGCCGGAATCGGCGGGCGCACATGCCGGTGAATCCCCGCGAGCCGCCTCCGGCGCGGCTTTCAGGCTCGCCTGACGGTCGGTCAATCTACTTCGATTTCGGCTTTCATTGGTATTCACCTGCACTCCGCCGTACTTTATCCGGCGATAAACCTACAATGACGCGTCGAAATTATCGATTCATTGTGGAAACTGGTCGTGGAGCTGGCGACACTATGCGAATCATTGGAGTGGATCCGGGGACGTTGATCACCGGCTTCGGAGTTATCGACTGCGAGGCGGGGAAGATGAGCCTTGTGGAGTATGGCGTGATCAGAATGAAGGCGGCATGGTCGATGCCGCTTCGTCTCAGGGAGATCTACATAAACCTGCTGAGCGTGATCGAGCGGACCGCCCCCGACGAGTTCGCCATCGAATCGGCCTTCTATTCGAAGAATGTGCAGTCCACGCTGAAGCTGGGGCATGCGCGCGGCGTCTCCATCCTTGCCGCCGTTCTCAGGGAGATCCCGACCTCCGAATATGCCCCCCGAGAGGTGAAGCTGGCCGTGACCGGCAGCGGGGCCGCGTCGAAGGAACGGGTGGAGTATATGGTGATGCAACTGCTGAGCATCGCCGAGCGCCATGCGTTCATGGACGCCAGCGATGCCCTGGGCGTCGCCATCTGCCACGCCAACCGGATAAGCCGACCGCAGTCGAAGTCCGGGAGCTGGAAGCAGTTCATCATCGACAACCCCGACAGAATAGCGCTTACGCGATAAGCCCGCTTCCTCCGCCCCGGCGCAGTCTTGTGGCGGGGCCGGACGCTTCGTATTATCGTCGCTTGCTCCCGCCGCGCCATAGCTCCCGCATGGGGCTTGGGGCAGATCCTGTTGTTCTTCAAGCCCCGGAGGGGCGCAATTCCTGGTGCGCGGGGCATAGCCCCGCGCACGCCCTGGCATGTTGCTGGCATTTCGTTAAAAGCACTATGGGTTCCATTTCCGAATTCTTCCATATGATCACCTCCCCCGGCGGCTTCGAGCAGTTGATAGCGTGGGGGGGCTATGTGATCCTCTTTATCATCATTTTTTCAGAGACGGGGCTGCTGGTCGGGTTCTTCCTTCCGGGCGATTCCCTGCTGGTAACGGCGGGGGTGCTGGCCGCCGCCGGGAAGTTCAACCTGGATATCCTCTGGCTGAATCTCCTGCTGATCCCGGCCGCCATCATCGGCGACGCGGTCGGCTATACGATCGGCCTCCGTGGCGGCAGCCGTCTGCTCAACCGTCCCGATTCCCGGTTCTTCAAGAAACGGCATATCGATGAGACCAGGGCGTTTTACGCGAAGCATGGCGGCAAGACGATCGTGCTGGCGCGGTTTATCCCGGTGATCAGGACCTTTGCCCCTGTGGTGGCAGGGCTGGCGCGCATGCCGTACCGGGAGTTCGCGGTCTTCAACATCGCCGGCGGCGTCCTCTGGATCGGCGCCACCACCATCGTCGGATACGTCCTCGGCAGCTCGATCAAGAATATCGACCAGTATCTTCACTATGTCATCTTCGTGGTGATCCTCGTTTCCCTGATCCCCGTTGCCCTGGAGCTGATCAAGGCGCGGCGACGGAAACGGGCGGCTCTGGAGAAGGAACGTGCCTGATGATGTCGCGCCGGTGCCGGGCATGCCGCCTCCCCGTCACCGCGATGAAACCCGGCGTGCGATCGCGACCCTCCCGCGCATGATTCGATGAACCCGATGGTGATGCCGATGATATCCCGATACCGATTACATCTCCCGATTCTTTCCGCATTTCTCGCTGCCGGAACCCTTGCCGCGCAGGGGCCGGTGAGCACCCCCCCCGCCAACACCGCCGCGAAACCCGATACCGCGCGCGCCAACCCGGCGGCGCTGATCTACGGACCGCGCCATGCCTTCACCGTCCGCGCGCCGGACAAATGGACGCTGGACAACAGCAGCGGCCGGCGGCAGGGATTGCAGGCGGTGTTCTATCCAAAGGGGGAGCGATGGGCCGCGAGCCCGGCGGTGATGTACTGCCAGGTGATCCCGCGCGATCAGCAGATCAAGGATCTGGCGGCGATGCTCGAGTACGATCGCAACCGCTATCGGAACACATCGCCGAACGCCGTCGTTGCCGATCTTCCCGCGGTCTCCTTCCCTTCCGGCAGGCAGGCCACCGTGCGACGCTTCTCCGGTGGCCCCTCCGGGGCGATCGAACAGACCGCGTACATCGAGGAACGGACGGTGATCGTGCTGATGATCCTCTCATGCCGCAACGCCGAGGCGCTCGACCGATCCCTCCCCGCCTTCGCCCAGTTCGTCCGCTCCTACACCTTCCTGGCCGACGATTCCGAGAATATTCTCCGCGCGGTGGAGGCGGCCCAGGAGGATGAATAATGAGCACCCGCCGATTTCCGGTCGCGCCGCCGCCTCCGTCTGAAAACGAACAACCCCACCGTCGCCGGACGACCGTGGGGTTGTTTGCATACAATCGCGGCGTGGGCCGATGATGCGTTATTTCTTGACGATCTTCACGCCCTTGAGATCGACGCTCTTTACGCCTTCCGTCCCCTCCGCCAGCACTTTCGCCGTTCCCAGCTCATTCTCCGATGCGACAGTGCCGGTCAGGATGATCGCCCCCGGCGCTCCGGATGACACGGTTATGCCGCCGAATCCCGGCTTCGCGATCAACTTCGCCTCCACCTTCTTCTCGATCGCCTCGGCGGTCAGTTCCTGCCCGACCGTATTGTTCTGACCGGCCGTATCCATCCGGCTGCCGGAAACGGTGCTGCTGTCGGCCGTGGATGTCTTGATCTCGACATCCTTCTTGCAGGCCTGCGTGGTCAGGAGTCCAAGCGCGCAAAGCGCGATCGTGAGCATGTGCGTAATCTTCATTGTTCTTTGTCCCGATTATCTGAATGAATTGATCCGAAGTGACACCCGGATCAAGCCTCGTGCCAGCGGGGTGACCCAACGAGGGAATTATGTGCGGCCGGGGCCGGTCCGGGGGATATGGCCGTCTCCAATGCGGGCTCGTCCGCATAGCCGCGGGCGAGCGATTCCGGCGATGTGCCAAGAAGATACCGGATGAGGATGCCGCCGTTTCGAAACTGCTGCCGCGCTATCCCGACCCGTTCGAATCGTCGCGCGGAGGTGATCATCTCGCCGGGGAGCGAATGGATCTTCGCCGTCCGCCTGGCCTCGCGGAGCAATTTCACATCCTCCAGCAACGGCCAGTCGGGGAAGCCTCCCAGCCGATCGTAGAGCCCCCTCCGTATCACGATCCCCTGATCGCCGAACGATGTCCATATCGAATCGAAGCGGGTAAACCAGGAATAGAGATTATAGAGAGGATGGCGGCCGGCCAGGCGCAGACGGAGGGTGCCGATCGTGAACGAGGGATCGGCAATTGCGCTCATCACGGCGCGGGCGCCGCTTTCGGCCAGGACGCAATCGGCGTGGATGAAGAGGATCGCATCCCCTCCGGCGGCGGCTGCCCCGGCGCGAAGCTGGCTTCCCCGTCCTCTTGGGACATGGATCAGCCGGGCTCCATGGCGCCGCGCAATCGTTCCGGTCGCATCGCTCGAACCGCCGTCGGCCACGATCACCTCGGCATCCAGCGTATGCACGGATTCCAGGCATGCGCCTATGTGCTGCTCCTCGTTCAGGGTCGGTATCACGATGCTCAGCCTGCCCATGCGCTTGCTCCGGAATGTTCTGGTCGGGGGAGAGGCCCGCGCGCCGAACGTACAGCTTTCCATGATTCGGCGAAAAAATGAATCCGCAACGATCGTGCCCCGTATGCGCCTTCCACCACGTCCCCTGGAATCATCATGGTTGCCGAAAGCGGACCTGCTTTTTGCGGTTCAATGGACGGGGTGCATATTCGGGGGATACGAAGGCCGGTGGCGGCAATTGGAGGCCGCGCGACTTCGTCACATTGCGTTGTTAACGTAACGGATTGATCATGCAGCAGAAAGATTTCTATCAGGTGCTCGGTGTCAGCGAAACGGCCTCGCAGGATGAGATCAAGAAGATCTACCGCGAGGTGGCCAAGAAATATCATCCCGACAAGAACCCCGGCAACAAGGCTGCCGAGGAGAAGTTCAAGGAGGCGAGCGAGGCCTATGACACGTTGAGCGATCCGGAAAAGCGGGCGAAATACGATCAACTCCGGAAGTATGGTGGGCGGATGCCCTTCGGCGGTGGCGGCGGAGGTGGTGGAACCGGATTCGGCGGCGGCGGTGGTGGCGGTGGCATGAGCTATGAGGAGTTCATGCGGCAGTACGGGACCGCGTCGCAGCGGGAACGGTATGGCGGGGCGCCGGACAGCAACGATGACTTCTCCATCGGCGATATGTTCGGCAACCTCTTCGGCGGCAATCGGTCGCGACGGCAGCCGCGCGCGGCCGAGCCTGACAACGCGCAGCCGCAGCCGACGGATGATCCCTTTTTCAAGCGCAAGGGAAATCACGCATATGTGGACCTGACCGTCAACGTTGTGCAGGCGATCCTCGGGAGCCGCGTCCGGGTCAGGACGCCCTCCGGGAAAAAGGTGACGGTCAGGCTGATCCCCGGCACCGATCCCGAAAAGATGCTCCGCGTGCCGCAGATGGGCTATCAGTCGGCCGAGGGAATTGGCGATCTCTATATCCGCGTGCATATAGCCATCCCGAAAAATCTGACCGACGAACAGCGGGAGGCCGTGGAGAAGATGGCGGAGCTGCTCGGCCTGAAGCATTGATATGTGGACGATGTGGCGGCGCGGTGAACTGAGAAATCATTGAACAGGGGAGGATGATCATGACTACGAACGCGAAGACGCTTCCGAAATCGTTCGACGAGCTGATCAACTCGTCGGAGCTTCCGGTGCTTGTCGATTTCTGGGCGGCGTGGTGTGGCCCATGTCAGGCGCTTGCGCCGACGATCGAACAGCTTGCCAGGGAGTATCGCGGAAAGCTGCTGGTGGTGAAGATCAATGTGGATGAGAAGCAGGCGGTGGCCGGGAAGTATGAGATCCGGAGCATTCCCACCATCATGATCTTTCATCGTGGAAAGCCGGTGATGCGGGAGAGCGGCGCCCTTCCCTACGGGACATTGAAGCGGGCCGTGGATCAGGCGATCGCCGGATAACCGGCCGGGCCTTCGAATGATCCATGAATCATGCGGCACGTGGGGCATTATCCCGCCGGCAGAGCTTCCGGACCCGGCACGGCATCCCCTTCGTGGAATTCCCGGCGCTCCTCGCGGTTGCTAACAAGCCGGCTGTGAGGAGCGTTTTGTCATTGCGATCTGCCCGGCCGTTTCCGCCGGAATCATCTCCACGGTGTAACTGTTCGGGAATCGATGTGTTCCATCCGTAACCTATTGCGGGGGATTGGAATTATGGCTAGTATAAGCGTAATCCAGGCCGAATACGGTCCAATCCTTCCCGGTATCCTTAACATATCCGGCAGCCTGGGCTTCCTTCCCGTTCAGAGGCGTCATCCCCCGGATTCCGTTGTTCTCGATCGCTCCCGTCCGGCACCGCGCCTGTTGCGTCGTTTATCGTGTCCAGCGTTATAACGTACAGTTCTTCAATACCCTTCAGAGCATATCACCGAGTGGGCCACCGGCCCTTCGCTCAAGGCACTTCCGGAACATGTCGTTATAACCTGTCGCTGACTTCATGCCGTGCGCCCCGGCTTTTTCCATCGCTGTCCGGATGGCGCCATACGATCCTTCAGAGGGAACTTCCATGAATCGTCGATCCTTTTTTACCGACTGGCTCACCCGGCCGATGTTCTCCGATCCCGGCTCGCCGGAATCGCTTGTCCGTCCCAGTTCCGGAATCGAGCCATACGTCCCCGGCCCCACGCAGCCCTGGAACGCGCTGCGCGTCGGGCACCTGCTCCGGCGAACCACCTTCCTTCCCCGCTGGGCCGATATCTCCGCGCTCCTTGCCATGACCCCGTCGGCCGCGGTCGATCTCCTTCTCGATACCCCCAACAAGCCGGCGGTGCCCGGCATGGCAAATGACGCCACCGAAAGCCTGGAGGGGCTCGACGTGACCTATCGCGCCATGATCAAGGGGCAGTGGGAGGGGGACGCGGGACAGCTCCGCGGCTGGCAGGCGGGGGTGATGCGCGATGCCGGCCTGACCATTGCCGAGAAGATGACCGCGTTCTGGAGCGGACACTTCGCCACGGAGTTCGTGGCCGGAAGCGATGACTATGTGCAGGGCCCTCTTCTCTATCGTCAGAACAAGCTGTTCCGCGAGCACGGGCTGGGGAACTTCAAGGATCTGGTGATGAGCGTCACCCTGGATGGCGCGATGCTCGTCTATCTGGGGGGCGATCTGAACAACGCGGGCGCGCCGAATGAGAACTACGGTCGCGAGCTGATGGAACTCTTCACCTGCGGCCTCGGGCAGTATACCGAGGGGGACGTGCAGAACGCCGCGCGCATCCTCACAGGATGGCACTCCGCCCGGTTCAGCGACATGCCCACCCCGAACGGCATCTTCAACACCTATTTCACACCGGCCGAGCACGACATCAACGGCAAGGAGTTTCTCGGGGTCGCCTTTCCGGCCCGCGATGTCTCCACCAACACGGAATTCCTGGTGCAGCGCGATGAGGTGAGGAAGCTGGTCGATACGATCTTCGAGAAGCGCGGTCGCGCGGTTGCCGAGTTCATCAGCCGGAAGATCTACCGGTTCTTCGTCTACAGCAACCCCGCCATCTCCGATGCCGCCATGATCTCATCGATGGCCGATGTCTTCATGGGGAACAATTTCGAAATCAGGCCGCTGATGGCCGCGCTGCTGAAGAGCGCTCACTTCTACGACAACACCAACCTCGGCGCGCAGATCAAGACGCCGGCGGAGTTCGAGATAGGGTTTGCCAGGCAGATCGGGTTGAGTTCCGATACATCCTCCGACATGAGCAGGATGGGACAGACCCTCTTCGATCCCCCCAATGTGAGCGGGTGGCCGGGCTATCGCGACTGGATCACGACCACGACCTATCCGGTTCGTTCCGATGTTGCGCTCAACGGCCTTACCGCCGTGTCGCAGGATGAGATGCTTGCGCTTATCAAGAGCTTCCCCGATTACCAGACCGCCGGCTCGCTGATCGACAACCTCTGCGCGATTCTGCTCCCCCGTCCCCTTTCGGCCGGCCGGAAGGCATCGCTGATGACGAAGCTCCTGGCGGGGGCTCCCGATTACGAGTGGGGGCAGATCGTGGATGGAAGCCCTTCCACCGCCGTCCGCAACCTGCGGGATGTGCTCACGACGATCGTCCAGCTTCCGGACTTCCAGTTGTGCTGAGCCGTGCTGACAGCCGCCCCGGTGGGGGCCGTCAGGCGTTCCGATATCCGTTCATACACTTTCCATTCCCGGCGTGGCAGCCCGGAAAAATCTTTCCTCCCCTGCCCCGCGTGGAGCCAGAATATCATGAAACGACGCACATTCATAAAGTCCGCCGCCGTGGCCGCCGCCGCCTCCCCGCTCATGCTGAAGGGGATTCCGTTGCAGGCGGGAACCCCGCTTCCGGTGCTGGCACAGTTGCCGCAGGATAACGACAAGATCCTCCTGATCATCCAGCTTTTCGGCGGCAATGACGGCCTGAACACCGTGATCCCGGCGGAGGACGATGCGTATTACAAGCTCCGCCCGAGGATCGCGGTTCAGAAGAAGGATGCGCTCAACAAGCTGGGGAATACCTATCTCCATCCCGCGCTCGGCAAGGGATCGCGCGGGGGAATGGCGCAGATGCTGGAGCTGGGAACGCTCTCCATCGTCCAGGGGGTCGGCTACGACAACCCCAACCTCTCCCACTTCCGCTCCACCGATATCTGGCTGAGCGGCATCAACTCCTCCGATCCGAACGTGCGGCTGGAAACCGGCTGGGTGGGGCGCTATCTGGAAAAACGCTATCCCGATTTCCCCGCGTCGCTGCCGGATCATCCGCTCGCCATTCAGTTCGGCGGGTTCTCCCTGGCGCTCTTAAGCTCCAAGGGGAGGATGGGAATCGAGGTGACCGATCCGAGCGGGCAGAAAGGGGTCGGCTCCGAGGTGGATGCGCTCGATCCCGACAGCCCGAACACGGCCTATGCGACCGAGTACGCGTTTATCGCCGATATCGCCAGCCGTTCCAACAAATACGCGCAGGCGGTGAAGGATGCCTACGCCGCCGGCCTTCCGAAGCTGAAGGGGGATTACAAGCAGAGCGGGTTTGCCGGGCAGATGGCCTCGGTCGGCGCGCTGATCGCCGGAGGGCTGAAGACCAAGGTCTATGTCCTCTCGATGGGCGGCTTCGATACCCACGTCACGCAGCAGTTCGACGACAACACCGGATCGCACCCGTCGCTGCTGACCGCGCTGGGCGATGGCGTCTCGCAGTTCATGTACGATATGACCCGCCTGGGCCTTGCCGATCGCGTGGTGGGTATCACCGTATCGGAGTTCGGGCGGAGGCCGCATGAGAACGGGAGCTTCGGCACCGATCACGGCGCCGCCTCCGTGCAGTTCGTCTTTGGAACGCAGGTCAACAGCGGCGTCTTCGGCAACGCATACGACCTGAAGAACCTCAACTCGAACGGCGATCTTTTCTATCAGATCGATTATCGCACCGTCTACGCGGAGATCCTGACCGACTGGTTCGGGCTGACCCAGCAGGAGACGCGGGAGGTGTTGCAGAAGGATGATCTGGACCCTCTCAACGTGCTGAAATCGCAGGTGAGCGGGGCCGATTCCGGGGCCACGGCGCGGGGCGGGTTTGCCATCACCGGGAACTATCCCAACCCCTTCACGACGGCGACAACGCTGGAGCTGAGCCTCGACAGGACATCGGACGTGGTTGTGGAGATCACCTCGGTGAGCGGCCGGAGGATGATGCGGGTGCTGGACAGGCGGCTGGATGCCGGCGTCCATCGCATCCCCATCAACGCCGATCTCCCGACCGGCACCTATATCTGCACCATGCGGACGGGGGGACGGAGCGCCACGCATATCATGCAGTGCGTCCGGTGACGGCAACGCGTCGTCAGGTTCAGCGCATGGCATATCCGATATTCCGGGAGCAGGGCCGGCCGGCTCCATCCACGGAAGCAGTTTCATCGCCGGCCGGTTTTCCGCCGGCGATTCGTTCCACCCGCCGCACGCGCGGCCGGTCAGCACCCACGCTCGATATTCGGTGCTCCCCATTCTGATCTCCTGGGGCCGGAGAGTGCTCCTTTCCCTCGGCATGCCTATGCGACAGTCTACGTTCCTGCTCCTCTTCCTTGCGCTCTTCCTCTGCACGCGGCACGCGCGCGCGCAGTTTCCCGCCGGCTGCGATGGCGACAAGTCGTGCGTTGGCAACGCGCTGACCATCGATGCCACCAGCGGGAAGGCCGCGCAGTATGTCGATGTGGACACATCGGCCGTGATGCGCTCGCTGGACGCGGCCATCACCTTCGAGGCATGGATCAAGCCGACGCAGCAGCCGGGACGGAAGGTCTTTATCGCGGGGCTCTGGGGGCCGAACAAGGACAACAACGACCAGTGGGTGGTCTATCTGGAGGATGAGAAGCTCACCTTTGCCCTCAGCCCCGATAACTCCTTCAAGGGTGATCTGGACAACACCGTCGTATCGGCCACCATCGCCGGGCTGTACGGGCGCGGATGGGTTCATATCGCCGCCGTCTGGGATGGCGCCTCCACGCAGGCCCGCATCTTCGTGGATGGGTTCGAGATGGCGCGGGCGTCCAGCGCGCAGTATCCGCTGAGCCACCTGAAGCCGATCGAAAGTAAAAAGCTGCCGGTGCAGATCGCGAGCTGCAATGGGCTGTACGATGACACCACGCGCAACCGGACGCTGAAAGGGCAGATCGACGAGGTTCGCATCTGGAACCGCGCGCTTACCGCGCAGGAGATCCGCTGCCAGCGGCTCCTTTCGCTGAACGGCAACGAGCCGGGGCTTATCCTCTACTTCCGCTGCAACGAGCCGAACTCCACGCAGACCCTCTGCGATGCCACCGGCAACAGCCAGTTCGGCCGGATGCGGAGCGGCGCCCGCTGCGAGAAGAGCGACCGCGTGATCCTCCCCACCTATATCGTCACCCCCGCATCGGTGGATGCCGGGTTGTACTGCACCGCCGATACCACGCTCACATTTTCGATCGTCGATACATCCTTCTGCGGCAGCAGCGTAAACCTCTTCACGGGTGGCGCCGATGGCGGGCTCTTCACCCTTTCGAAGACATCGTTCAACCTTGTGCAGAACGTGCCGCAGACCTTTACGGTACGGCTCCGCGCAACGGTGATCGGCGCCATCAACGCCGGCATCGGGGTGAACAACGCCAACCGCTGCGGCGCGCAGGTGGTGGTGCCGCTGAAGTATACGCGACGGACGGAGCTCGATTATTCCAAGGGGAGGATGAAGCTCGATACCCTCTACGTCGGCTGTCAGGAGCGGACCTGGAGCGAGGACACGGTCAGCATCTGCAACAACACCGGCCGGCCGATGAAGATCGATTCCGTGCGGCTGGGGGATACCGCCTTCAAGTGGCGGCCGGGGAACCCCGGACAGCCTCTTCCCTACGTCATCCCGAACGGCGCGTGCTGGCCCGTCATCGTCCGCCTGAACGTTGGGGATACCACGAAGACGCTGCGCGATACGCTCAAGGTCTACAGCGATGATCGATGCCCCGGAAGCGGCATCATCCCGATCGTCGGAAACTGGCAGGAGGTGCTGGTGATCCTGGCGCCCGATGGCGAGACGCGGGTGGATTCGATGAAGTTCGAGGATGTCTGCCCCGGCCAGATCAGCAATGTGCAGCTCTATCAATACCGGAGCCTTGTGCTGGAGCCGCTGCCGATCGATACGATCACCGTCTCCCCCGGCTTCTTCGGGCGACGGAATTCCTATCCGATCATCCTGGCGCCGAAGACGGCATATCTCCCGACCTTCGTCCGTTTCCGTCCTGACCGTCCCGGCCCGTTCACCGGCACGATGCAGTTCCACACCAGCTTCCGCGGCTGCACGATCGTCAAGACCATCTATCTCACCGGCCGGGGAATATCGGTCGATGTCTCGTTCGATGTGCCGGTCTTCGGCTTCGGCAATGTGACAGTCGGCAAGACGGCGCAGCAGACGGTGACGGTGACCAACCACGGCACCGACCGGCGGACGATGTCGGCCTATCTGAAGGTGGGCGATGTCTTCACGATCGTTGCCGGGGGCGGCTTCACGGTCGATCCGGGGAAATCATCGGGCATCCTCCTCCAGTTCCGCCCGCGCGAGCCGATCACCTACTACGACACGCTCTGCGTGTTCGACAACCAGTGCTTCCAGACGATCTGCATCCCGATCAGCGGCACCGGCGTGTTCGATGCCCTCTCGTTCGATCCGGCCTACCTGAGGATGGATAACGTGATCGGCTGCCAGTGCCGCACCGGCACCATCAAGGTGAAGAACAACACATCGGCGCCGCTGTCGTTCTCATGGACCAAGAACGATGGCACCGGCAAGTTCACGGTGATGCAGCCGGTGCCGGCCACCACGCTCGCCCCCGGCCAGCAGACCGAGTTCTCGGTGCAGTACTGCCCGGATGACGTGGCGGATGATCGCACCGACCAGGCCTATATCGATGTCAAGCTCTCCGACGGGCAGATCTATCAGGTGCTTCTCCGCGCCAACAGCGTGGCGCCGAAGCTCTACGTGACGCCGCTGAGCACATTCGGCACGGTGGAATCGGGATGGAAGAAGCGGGACAGCATCCTGGTGGAGAACCAGAGCGCCGTGCCGATCAAGGTGATCAGCGCCAGCGTCCCGCCGGGCTACACGGTGATCGGCACCAACCCGCCGCTGCCGGTGACGCTGAACCCGCGCGATTCGCTCTGGGTGACGGTGGAGCTTGCGCCGACCGCGGAGATCGATTACAACGGGCCGCTTACGCTCGGCTCCGATAACCCCTGCACGCTGAGCTGGAGCGGCCAGCTTACCGGCAAGGGGACGGTGGTGAAGCTGGATGTGCCGGTATCGCTGATCAACTACGGCCTGATCAAGCCGTGCGACTGTGCCGTCCGGGAGATCCCGCTGCCGAACCACAGCAACTATATCCCCATCACCGTCGATTCGGTCTGGGTTGATGGCGCGGGGGTGCCGAACGCGCTCCCCTCCGTCTTCGTCTGGAAATCGCGCCAGACCGGCGGCTCGACGCTGCCGTATGTGATAGCGCCGCAGAACATCGATACGCTCCTGGTCTCCTTCTGCCCGAACATCCCGGCAATCCAGCAGAACCTGCTGACCAACGGCATGCTCCATATCAAGGCGCATACGCCGGGGTGGAACCAGGAGTTCAAGACCACGCTGAGCGGTCGTCGCGAGCTGAACTTCCAGCCCAACCGCGTGCTGGTCTCCTTCCCGGCCACCCGCGTCGATACATCCGCCACGCCGATTTCGGTGGATATCACCGTCCCCGACGAGTTCCAGAACCCGAGCGGCGACAGCGTGGTGATCACCGGCATCACATTCGTGCCGGATCAGCGGGTCTTCTCGATCACCGCGAAGAACGGGGCGCCGCCGCCGTGGGTGATCAGGCGTGGCGAGAAGTTCACCTTCAACGTGGCCTTCGTCCCGCGCGCTCCCAAGGATTACGTGGCGCGGCTGAACATCCGCACCAGCTTCCCGTGCGATGGCGTCGATACGACGGTGCTGGTGAAGGGGAGCGGCTTCGCGCCGGCGTTCGGCCTGCAGATGGCGTTCGATACCGCCGCGGTGGGGCTTGACACGTTCCACCTGAACACATGCGATACGCTCGTGCTGCCGATCATGATCAACCGCGCCATCCCGCAGAGCATTATCGATATCGCCTTCAGGATCGGCTACGATTCGCTGACGCTTCAGCTTCTGGATGTGAAATCCCCCTATACCACGAACAGCACGGTTTCCGATACCGGCGATGGCGCGCGGGCCTACCTGAAGGATGCGCGCGACGCGCAGGCCGGGGAGATAGCGGTTGTCCGGTTCACTGTGAAGGGGGGGGCAACCTCCTTCCCGATCAAGCTGGATGAGATCGAGTTCGACAGCGACTCGCTGGTCTTCTTCAAGATCATCGCCGGCATCGACAAGGGATGGGTGATCGTGGATGAGCCGATGATATCGATCTCCGGGCTTACCACGTTCGATACGGTGAACATCCGCGACTGCGCGGACCGGCAGGTGGTGGTCCGCAATCCCGGCGCGATCCCGGTCAGCTTCGACTCGTTGCGCGGGCTGCCGCCCGGGCATACCGTCGCCGCGTCGAGCGTGCCGCTGCCGACCACGCTGGCTCCGGGGGATTCCGTTCTCCTGACCGTCCGCTTCTGCCCGTTCAAGGAGATGACGTACGATTCCAGCCTCCTCTCCATCTCGACGGTCCCATGCCCGATTGCCGACACCGGGATGATCCACAGCTTCGGCTACGCTCCTCCCTATCCAACGCGATTCCTCTTCGATCCGAATCCCGGAGTCGTGCCGATCTTCAACGGGACGATCGCCGACACGATCACCATTCCGATCCTGCTCGATCGGGATATCCCGCAGACGCCGCTCGACGTGATGATGGCGTTCCATTACAACCGGCGGGCGCTTCAGTTCCTCGATATCAAGTCGCCATACAGCGCCAGGACCGTGGCGACCGGGACCACGTACGGCCTGCACATCACCATTCCGCACAGCGATACGCTGCACAAGGGGGTGATAGCGAACCTTCGGTTCGTGGTGGCCGTTCCCGATTCGGTGAACTCCGATCTGTTTATCGTCCCGCTGAAGTTCGCGAGCGATACCACCTTCTTCATCAAACTCGATCCCCCGCTTGCCCAGGGGGATTCCGCCACGATGCGGGTCGATCCGAAGTGCAACATCTCCCGGCTCAATTTCCGGGGGGGGGCCAACAAGCTCTCCCCTCCCACGCCGAACCCGGCCGGTGGCAGGGTGGCGATCGAGGCCGAGTTTTTCGAGGATGCTCACGCCCGGCTGCGGATCTTCAACAGCGCGGGGGCCGAGGTGGAGACGCTGCTGGATGGAAGCCAGATCCTGACCGGCGGGAGGTACAAATTTGAATTCGATACCCGTTCGCTTCCGAGCGGCGAGTATTTCTACATGCTCGAAGCCGGCCGGTTCCGGGCCACCGAGCAGCTCCGGATTGTTCGCTGATGCGCGCGCGCAGGGGCGTCTCCGTTCACGGGACGCCTCTTCCGCATGACGATCCCTCTTTCAGACGACGGCCACGGCGGATTGCCTCCGCCGCGATCAACAATCGACACGCAATGTCCCGTACGTTCATCTTTACGGCGCTCCTGCTGCTGCTGGCGCGCCTTCCCCTTCCGGCGCAGGATACCACATCGCTGCCCGACACTCCCCGCGCGGATATCCCCGTCGCGGAGCCGGCCGTGGCGGAGCCGCTCCCCGGTGAGCTGATCAGCACATGGTTCAGAGTGGGGATGTACGGCGGCTACGGTGTGAATATGCACGACACGAAGGCGACGGTGTTCACCGGCGGCGGTGAGTGCGGGGCGTTCAGCAACGGCAACGGGCGTGGGCTGGTGGCGGGGATGTTCCTGGAGATCCCCGTCTCGGGAACCTGGCTCGATCTGGTTGCCGGCGCCACCTACGCGCAGCGCGGCGGGACATTCGGCGAAGTGCAGACCGGCGGGCTGCCGATTCTCGACCCCAACAGCGGCACGTATGTCACGCTGGAACGGGTCCATCGCTATACGGCCGATCTTCCCTACGTGCTTGCCGAGCTTGGCGTCCGCATGACCCCGATCGCGGCGTTTCCGATCTACCTCCGCCTCTCTGGTTCGCTCGGCATCCCCAGCTCCCAGGCATCGCATCATCAGACCGAGGAGATCCTCTCCCCTTCCGGCGTGCTCTATCCCGAGACCAACACGACCATCCGCGATGTCTCCGCCGGGCCGATTCAGGATGTGGGATCGTTGATTCATCTGGCCGGCGCGGTCGGCTATCCCTTCCCTCTCAGCTCCCGCCTCACGGCGTCGCCCGAGGTGAGCTATTATTTTCCGCTGAACGATGTGACGCCGAACTACCGCTGGCGGATCGCCTCGGCGCAGGGGGGGATCGCGCTTCGCTTCGCGTTCGGCAAGACGCAGGATGAGCCGGTGATACCGCCGCCGCCGCCGCCGAAGGAACAGCCGCCCGCCATCGCCGAAACGCCGCCGCAGCCTACCGCGGTGATCGCGGCGGTTTCGGCGCAGAAGGTGGAGATTCTGGAGACGGTGGTGACGGAGACCTTCCCGATCCTTCCGTACATCTTCTTCGACAGCGCAAGCGCGGAGCTTCCGGCCCGATACAGCAGGCTGACCGATACCTCCGGCTTCACCGAGCAGATGCTCCCCCACCGTTCGCTTGGCGCGTATTATCACATGCTCAATGTGATCGGCAGCCGCCTGGCGCGCGATCCGTCGGCAAAGATCACGCTGAACGGCTCCACCGACGGGAGCGAGGGCTCCACGGCCGGCGGCGGCAACAACCTGGCCCGCGCCAGGGCGCAGGGGGTGAAGGATTATCTGATGAATGTCTGGGGGATCAACCCGTCGCGGATGATCGTGACCACCAGCCCCCTGCCGAGCAATCCCTCCAGCCTTCAGGTTGCCGAGGGGGCCGAGGAAAATCGTCGCGTGGAGATACAGTCCGTCAGCGACAAGGTGCTTCATCCGATCATCTTCGAGCGTTTCAACGAGCATTCGATCACGCCGAGGCAGATCGCCTTTTCGATGAGCGGCGCCAGCCCCGCCGGCATCGCGGGCTGGGGGCTGGATGTCTTCGCCGGAGCGAAGAGCGTCTGGCATGCCGAGGGAAAAGGGGCGCCGCCGACGATGATCCCGTGGGAGCTGGATCTTGAAACCGCCGCGCGGATGGCAACGGAGCTGACCGGCGAGCAGTTGCTGAAGTGCCAGTTGACGGTGACCGACAACAACGGGCAGAACGGGATAGCGGAGTACGCGCAGCCGGCGCGGAAATCGCTGAGCCCCTTCGAGGTAAGCCGCCTGAGCCTGATCGTGTTCGATTTCGACAAGGCCACGATCAACACGCAGAACCGGAGGATGATCTCCTCCTTCGTCGCGCAGTCGATGCAGCCATCGTCAACATCGACCATCGTGGGATCGACCGACAGGCTGGGGGAGCTGGAGCACAACAAGGAGCTCTCCACCGACAGGGCGATTGCCGTGCGCGATCTGATGCTTGCCGAGCGCACTTCCGCGAAGATCACGAGCGTGGAGGGGGTCGGGCCGTCGCGGCTGCTGTATGATAACTCGGTCCCCGAGGGACGCTACTACTGCCGCACCGTCACGGTCGAGATGCGGACGCCGATCGACGAGGAAAAATAATCGATGATGATAAATCGCACCGATATTTCAATGATGAATAAATCCGATAAATCATCAGGCTGAATGCCGATGGAATTTATTTGCATGGTTTTGGGAACCTGATGATCGGCATCGGCTCTAACCCGCCTGTACGCTGCTTCTCCTGTCTCCGCGGAATGGAGAGCGGCGAATCGAAAAAACAACGATCGATAATCAGCAGGGAAACAGGGCCATGAATAAAATCACATTCGGAATATTCACGATTATCACCGCGTCGGTCATGATGATGACCGGATGTCAGAAGGATAATCCCGTCGACACCGACACGTCGAGCATCGCCACCGAGGATGCGGCCAGATCGGTGGCCGGAACGGTGGGGCAGGACAACGGTGGAGCGCTGGATCAGGCCAGCGACGTGGCGGATCTGGCGGGGGCGCAGGGGCTGTCCGGCGGAGCCGATCTGCTGGTTGACAAGTACGGCAAGCTGGCGCTGGCAACAACGATCGATACCACGTACGATCCATCCACCGGGAAGTGGACGCTCAGCCTTGCCCGCACTCGCGGCACGGTGGGCGGAACGTTCTACGCGGCCATTACACGTACCTACGTCTTCCAGTTCCTGAACGCCGGCGGCCAGCCGCAGAAGTACTGGAGAGTGATCGGGACGAACGGGATCGATACGGCGCGCAGCATCAGGTTCGATATCACCGGCGGGACCGGCGAGCATCACGCCGTCGGGTTCTCTCAGAAGCTCAACAGCGTTCACGGGAGCTGGGTGGTGACCGGCACCAACACCGATACGATCACGATCAACGGCACCTACAGCCGTTCGGCGGTGGACACGATAACCACGCGCAACGCGGTGCGGACGCTGGATCATACCATCAATCTTGCGCTGACGAATGTGACCGGCCCGCGCTCCAGCCGCGGCAACATGGCTGCCAGGACGGGAGGTACGATTACCGGAACCTACAGCGCGGTGGCAACCTTCTCTCGCGGTTCGCTCTACAGCGACAAGACGATCAACCGGGATTTCACCATCACGCTCGGCGGTGGGAATTCCACGATCAACATCGGTGGGAAGGTGTTCACCGGGATTCTTTCCAGCGGCGATCTGAACCCGTAAATTTTCCGGATCCTCTCATCTATGGGAGAGGATACTCAAGGGGAGACTGTCTGGCAGAGGCGGTCTCCCTTTTCTGTTTATCGGGGCTTGTTTCGGGGGACGGCACTTCGGGCGGTGGTTTGTCCGTCCAATCTCTGCGTCAATCGAAATCGCCCGGGAACCATTCCCCACCTCATGACTCTAAGTACAGTTGGCTGGCAGGATATACCCTCCGGCGATAACATGATATGAACGGAAGCACTAAACATCTCGTAACGAGGAGACAACCGATGAATAAGATTGGCAAGGCAGCGGCTGTGGTGGCATTGGGAGCGCTTGTTCTGGGAACCGCGATAGCGGCTCAGCATGGTGGGAAGAAGGATCATAAGGATGACCCGAAGATGCAGGAGGCCCGGAAGGAATTGCGCGCCGAGCTTGGCTCGTGGGGCCAGGCAAACATTCTGCCGAAGGTCCGCGCATGGAAGTCGAAGCTGGATGGGGCGATGTCGGCTCAGGATCTGGCAACGCTGAACGGGCTTCGCGCCAAGGCCGCCGCGCTCCGGAAGGATTTCATGGCAAAGGCCGCCGCGATGCAGGAGGCGCGTCAGAACCAGGATAAGTCCACGATGGAGAGCAACCACGACGCCATGAAGAGCTTCGGCGATCAGCAGAAGGCGATCTTCGAGGAACTGAAGCCGCTTGCCGTGAAGTACCAGTCGACGCTGGAGTCGATCGGCCAGGAGGCCAAGCCGGCGATGGAGACCTGGAAGCAGGAGGCAAAGGATATCACCCAGAAATGGGCTGAAAAGAACAAGGGTCTGCTCGGCGATCACGCGGGTTGCGCCGGCCACATGGGCGGTCGCGAGGCATTCGGCATGATGGGTGGCATGGGCCACGGCGGCCACGGGGAGATGGGTGGTAAAATGGCGGCCCGCTTCATGCTGTGGGACGGCACCGATATCATCGACCAGATGCAGCAGATGGCTCCCAACGGCGATCGGGGCGGAATGGGCCTCGAATAATATCGCCGGTCGATAAATGATACCACGCGCCGCCGTGTCCCGTCAGGGATGCGGCGGCGCCGTGCGTTCCGGGGGTAGGGGGCACTTTCGTAGCTTGCCGGTTCAATCATAGTGAGGGTGGTGATCTGGTGACTCAGGAAAACATTGTTCGCGCGATATGGATAGCGGAGGATGATCCGCGCTGCGTGATGGTGATCGATCAGCGGCGCCTGCCGTTCGAGCTTTCCGTGCGGGAGCTTCGCACCGGCGATGACGCGATCGATGCGATTCGTGATATGACCGTGCGCGGCGCTCCTCTTATCGGCATAACCGCCGGGTACGGCCTCTATCTGGCGACGCTCGATGCCCCGCGCGACGAACGTTTCGATCATCACATCGCCGATGCCGCTCTCCGGCTGAAGCGCGCCCGCCCGACGGCCGTCAACCTTGCCTGGAGCATCGACCGGATGCTGGCCGCGATGGCGCCGTGCGGCTCGGCCGGGGAGAAGATCGCGGCGGCGCTGGCGATGGCCGGGCGGATGGAACGGGAGGATGTGGAGGGATGCCGGAGGATCGGCGAATACGGGCTGCCGCTGATCGAGGAGATAGCGCGGCGGAAGGAGGGTGCGCGGGTCAATCTCCTCACCCACTGCAACGCCGGATGGCTGGCCTGCGTGGAGCACGGCACCGCCACGGCCCCCATCTACGCGGCGTTCGATCGCGGAATCGATCTTCATGTCTGGGTGGACGAAACCCGGCCGCGCAATCAGGGAGCCCGGCTTACCGCGTGGGAACTGGCGCGGCGCGGGGTTCCGCATACCGTGATCCCCGATAACACCGGCGGCCATCTGATGCAGCACGGCCTGGTCGATATGGTGATTGTGGGGTGCGACCGCGCAACCGCGACCGGCGATATCTGCAACAAGATCGGCACCTACCTGAAGGCGCTTGCCGCCCGCGACAACAACATCCCCTTCCACGTTGCCCTCCCCGCCTCCACGTTCGACTGGAGCATCCGGGATGGGGTGGCGGAGATAGAGATCGAGGAGCGTGGCGGGGATGAAGTGCGGTTCATGGAGGGGGCCTCGGGGGAGGCCGTCATGGTTGTGCCGGAGGGAACCCCGGTGGCGAACTACGGCTTCGATGTGACGCCGGCACGGCTGGTGACGGGGCTGATCACCGACCGCGGCCTCTGTCGCGCCGATGAGGCCGATATCCGAAGGCTCTTTCCGGAGATCGCCCGCCGATGACCGACGAGGGCTATATCAAGTTTCAGTGCGACTGGACCGAATCGGCCCCGCCGTCCCATCCGTTGCTCTCCACGCTGATGGCGTGGCGCGATCGTCTGTATGGGCTGGGGCTGATCGGCGTCTACCGGGACGGGATCGGCTACGGGAATATCAGTGTGCGGGATGGCGGGCGCGGGTGCGTGATCAGCGGGAGCGGGACCGGGTTGCTCGCGAAGCTGGATGAGCGCGGCTACACGCGCGTGATATCGGCCGATATCGTCGGGAATCGGGTGGTCTGCGTTGGGCCGGTACGGGCATCGTCGGAGACGATGAGCCATATGGCGGTGTACGGCTCGGCTCCCGATGCCGGTGCCGTAATCCATGTCCACCATCCGGCAGCGTGGAATGCCCTGCTGGGGAAGATCCCGACGACGGACGTGGCGGCGGCATACGGAACGCCGGAGATGGCGCGGGAGATCGGCCGGCTTGTCCGGGCGGAGGAACATCGATCCGGCGGCATTGTCGCGATGGCGGGGCACCGCGACGGGCTTATCGCCTATGGCCGCGATCCGGACGCGGCGGGGGAAATCCTCCTGGCTCACGTCGGCCCGTTTATCTGAGCGCGGCGGAAGGCTATCAGTCAGCTTGAACCGAACCCTCCTTTTGATGTCTCACAGACCGTTCGCGCGGCATTGTTCGCTTGTTCTCCCGGATGGCAGATCTATCTTGCCGGACCGCATCTTTATGTGATTCCCTCCGTACGGGCTCTGAATCAGCGAAATCGGGTACTTCTTCACGTCGGATCATCTCTCACAGAGTCCTGCCGGGGCCTTCCCGTGAGTTTCGGGCATCGGCGGGAGCGCAAAGGCGGTTTCCTCGAATCGTAGTCCATCGGCGGAATTCTCCGCGCGGTCACTTCTCGCGATCATTCTTTTCAATTCATTCATAGAGTTCGTACAGGTTATGAAACGAAACCTCTCGTATCTCCTCGTCATGTTCCTCATCGCCTGCGGCGCGCTGCATGCCCAGGGGACGGCGTTCAAGACGGAGACAAGGAAATCGCCCGACGGCAAGTACACATACACGGTAGTGGAAGGCGACCCGATCGGCGTCAGGACGTACATCCTGAACAACGGCCTTACGGTCATGCTTTCGGTCAACAAGACCACGCCGCGGATTCAGACGCTGATTGCCACGCGGGCGGGAAGCAAGAACGATCCGGCCGATCACACCGGGCTGGCCCACTATCTGGAGCACATGCTGTTCAAGGGGACCGACAAGTTCGGCACGAAGGACTGGGCGAAGGAGAAGCCGCTGCTGGACAGGATCGAGCAGTTGTACGAGGATTACGGCAGGGAGACCGACGCCACGCGACGCAAGGCGATCTATCATATCATCGACTCGGTCTCCGGCGAGGCCGCGAAATACGCGATCGCCAACGAGTACGACAAGATGGTGGGATCGATCGGCGCCAAGGGGACCAACGCGTTCACATCGGTCGAGCAGACGGTGTACGAGAACGACATCCCGGAGAATCAGCTCGAGAAATGGCTGATGGTGGAGTCGGAGCGGTTCCGCGCGCCGGTCTTCCGCATCTTCCACACGGAGCTGGAGGCGGTGTACGAGGAGAAGAACATCGGGCTTGACAACGACGACCGGAAGGTGTTCGAGTCGGGGCTGGCGGCACTCTTTCAGAAGCATCCGTACGGCACGCAGACCACGATCGGCACGGTGGAGCATCTGAAGCGTCCATCGCTCAGGGCCATCCGCAACTATTACAACACCTACTATGTCCCGAACAACATGGGGATCATCCTTGCCGGCGATCTCGATCCCGACAAAACGGTGGAGATGATCGACAAGTATTTCGGCAGGATGGACCCGAAGGCGCTGCCGGCGTTTGTCTTCAAGCCCGAGGAGCCTAAATCGAAGCCGCAGGTGGTGACGGTGAACGGGCCGGATGCCGCGAATCTCCGCATCGGCTTCCGTCTTCCCGGCGCGGGAACCCGCGAGGCGCGGCTGCTGGAGGTGACCGATCTGCTGCTGGCGTACAAGACCGCCGGCCTGATCGATCTGAACCTGAAGAAGAAGCAGCTTGTGCAGGACGCATCGAGCTCGCCGCAGATCATGACCGATTACTCCGTGCATTGGCTGACCGGCGTTCCGAAGGATGGGCAGACCCTGGAGCAGGTGCGCGATCTTCTTCTGGCGCAGATCGATCGCCTGAAGCGGGGCGAGTTCGACGAGGCGCAGTTGAAGGCGGTGATGCGTAATCTCCGGGTCGATCAGATCAAGCAGTACGAGGGGAACGACGGGCGCGCCTACGCCATGATGGACGCCTATACCAGCGGCGACAGATGGCCGAACTTCACGCACAAGATCGATCAGTTCACCACCTTCACGAAGAAGGATATCGTGGACTTCGTGAAGAAGAACTACGGCAACGATTATGTGATCGTCTACAAGCGGACCGGCGAGGACAAGTCGATTGTAAAGGTGGAGAAGCCGCCGATCACCCCGATCGCGCTCAACAGCGACGATCGCTCCCCGTTCGTCAAATCGATCATCGAAAAGCCGGCCCCGCCGATCGCGCCGACGTTCATCGATTACAAGAAGGATATCGTCCCGCTCACGCTGAAGAACGGCGCGCAGGTCTACTATCTCCCGAACCAGGAGAACGATCTCTTCTCGATGTACTACGTGTTCGACATGGGAAAGCGGAACGACCAGAAGCTCCCGTACGCGATCAAATACCTCCAGTATCTGGGCACCAGCAAGTACAGCGCCGAGCAGCTTTCCAAGGAGTTCTTCAAGCTCGGCTGCGAGTTCGGCGTCTCCGCCAGCGATGACCAAGTCTATGTCTCCCTCACCGGCCTGAAGGAGAGCTTCGAGCCGGCGTTCAAGCTCTTCGAGGAGATGCTCGCCACGGTAAAACCGGACCAGCAGGCGCTGGATGCAATGGTCGCCAGCGAGCTGAAGGATCGTGCCGACGCGAAGCTGGACAAGGAGACGATTCTCTGGAAGGGCCTCTGGAACTACGCGATCTACGGAAAGAACAACCCCTTCACCGACAGGCTTTCGGAGAGCGAGTTGAAATCGCTGAAGGGAGATGATCTGGTGAACTACATCAAGAACCTGACGAGCTATCAGCACAAGGTGCTCTACTACGGCCCGACGCCCGCGGATCAGCTTGTGTCGGAGCTCAACACCTATCACCGGATGCCCGAAATCCTGAAGGCGTATCCTCCCGCAACGCAGTACGTGCGGAACGACATGAAGGATAACGTCGTCTACTTCACCGATTACGACATGGTGCAGGCGGAGGTGATCTGGCTGAACAAGTCGAGCATGTTCGACCCGACCAGTGTGCCGGTTGCATCGCTCTTCAACGAGTATTACGGCGGCGGCATGGGCTCGGTGGTCTTCCAGAATATCCGCGAGTCCAAGGCGCTCGCCTACTCGACATTCGCATCGTATATCATCCCGGCAAAAAACAGCGATCCGTTCTACGTGATGAGCTATGTCGGTACGCAGGCGGACAAGCTGAGCGAGGCGATTCCCGCGATGAACGGGCTTCTCTCCGACATGCCCCGCCGCGACGGCTCCTTTGCGCTGGCGAAGGATGGGCTGAGGAACAAGATCGAGACGGAGCGGGTGACGAAGGCGAACATCCTGTTCGATTATCTCAGCGCGCAGAAGCGGGGCATGGATCATGACATGCGTCGTGATATCTACGCCAGCCTGGACAAGCTGAACATGGACGATCTCCAGCAGTTCCACGACGCCCGCTACAAGGACCGCGCCTACGCCTATTGCGTGCTCGGCTCCAAGTCCAAGGTCAACATGGATGTGCTGAGGAAGTATGGGAAGGTGGTGGATCTGAGCCTGACCGATATCTTCGGCTACTGAGCCTCCCGAAACCATTCCGGCCGATAAACCAACGGCCCGCCCCGCGCAGATGCGTGGGCGGGCCGTTTGCCGTTGGATGGGGTCTGGTTCCGACCGATTTATTTGTTCATCGAATTACTGATCATTCAGTCCCTTTCCATTGAGAATCTGCTGCATGCATTTTTCAACCCTCGACTCCCGGGTTCTGGATTGTTTGGGCGCGGAAAAATAAAGGATGTATCCTCTTTGCCGTCCCGGCGTCAACGCGTCGAAAGCGGTTTTCAAGGCGGGGATTTCATCTAATGTATTTTGAAATTCTTCAGGGATTATGAATTCCGTGTCCTTCTTGAACTCCACTTTCAGGCCGGCTTTTTCCACTTCAATGGCTTCATAAATGCAGGCTTTCAGGACATCTTCCATCTCAACTATTTCTCGAACATCGGTGAACCGGATCTGGCGGGCCGCCTGCGTGTTCTTCGTTTGCTGGATTAGAATGCCATTGGCATCATTCAACAATGCACCTTTGACAAACAGAATCGCACAGTATTCTTTAAACGCATGTATTAAAACTACGTTGCTTTCCTGAAACGTGTAACAGGGAACGCCCCATTTCAATTCTTCGGTCAGGTGACAGTCGAGAATGGTCATCCTCAATTTCTCCAATTCCTTCTGCCATTTTTTGGCTTTGCTCAGATATCTGTCGACCTTGGGATTCATTCTATTTATCGATTGGTTGAAGTGATGTTCCTGTCGGCAGGTCTGAAATACCACGATACAACAGTCAGGGTCAGAAGCACCAGCGAGGGAGCTGTTTCACTTATGGAATCACCCGATGCGATATGCGAAAATGCCGCTCCCGACATGGCAAAGAAAAAGCCCGCATACGCCCATTCCTTCAACAGGCTGAACTTTGGAATTACAATAGCTGCTACTCCAAGTATTTTCCAGACACCGAGGATGTACGAGAAATATAATGGATACCCTAAATGAGTAATTATATCAACAAACCCTTTCATGTGAAATATCTGCTGCAAGCCACTTGCCAGCATTCCCAATGCAAGCCAGACAGTGGAAATCCAATAGATGATTTTATTTCTCTTTGTCATGATGTGCTATTCTGATTTGCTTGCGATGTCCTGTAAACGGTTATGCGCCATATTCATCCCTTGAGCCATCCCTATTCGCAGCATCTGGTCTCTGTGCGTGACGGATTCATATACTATGTGCATGCTGAGTCTGCTGGTGCCGTCGGTAAGTTGCTCGAATTCCAGGAACTCGAGTTGAACGCCAAAAGGCATATCCTCAAATTCGAAGGTTCGTGTGATTTTCCGGTTCGGAGCAAACTCATGGATCACCCCATTCCACCTGTATCTGTTTCCTTGAGCATCGGTTGTTTCAAATTGCCAACTGCCGTGCTTTTTATTTTCAAGCTTCAGCACTTTCGTTCCCATCCATTGCTCGACTATGCCGGGCTCCACATACGCTTTAAAAAGCAATTCCAATGGCAAATCGAATTCCCTTGTTATCACTAGTTCCTGTCTGCCGTCTTCGGCCCTGATCCTTGTTTTTTGTTCCATCTTATCTGCTTTTATGTTTTTTCATTATGGTTTCCAGTTTGTTGAATCTGTCTTCCCACATCTTGCGGAATGGTTCGATGAAATCGGCCACCTCTTTCATTTTTTTTGCGTTGATATGATAGTAAATCTCCCTGCCGTTTTGCTCTTGTTCGAGCAATTCGCACTCGGTGAGTATTTGCAGGTGTTTTGAAACGGTCGGCCTTGCCGTGTCAAAGTTTGAAGCTATGGCTCCGGCAGTCATGGCTTGTGAGGCCACCAATAGAAGTATGGCTCTTCTTGTCGGGTCTGCTATGGCTTGAAATACGTCTCGTCTTAAATTCATTGCGTAGTCATTTGACTGCAAATATATGCGTAGCTATTTGACTACGCAAGTTTTTTGGAGATTTTTTTGATCGGAAGGTCTTATGTGTGGTTGGCTGTAGGTCTGGAGGAATAATGATGTCAACAAGTCTCTGTGCCGGAAGCATGGCACATGCCAGCTATTATCTCAGGTAATCGCTTGTGCTCCCGCCCCTGAGCGGCTTCCCTGCCGAATCGCGCACGGAGCCGGTCAATGTTCCATACGTCTGCGCGTTCGGCACTCCGGCGAGAAGGAACAGGGAGAGAGCCAGAGAGATGGTCATAATTGCTCCGGGAGTTGAAATCTGGATGCCGTGCTAGAAGGCGCTCCGGAGCACAGCCGGCTGGGAATAATAGTGGATGATCGATGATCTTCTCCGTGGAAAGCTCCCCCTGCGGTGCAACCGCCCATCGGCCGAGAACGGATCGCTGAGCGACTGCACGAACGACGTGAACCGGGAGTCCGTGATCCTGTACGGGTCGCTGCCGGTCACGCGGCAATATTCTACTGGCGTAATCACGTCGGTGCCGATCTCCTCCGGCCGGAGATTGACCACATCGCCAAACTCCGGCTCGAACCCGCCGATGCTCTCGATTTCCTCCGATATCGGAATGACACTGTAACAGCAATCAGTGGGTGATCCGAACCCTCCCACAAAGGGATCGCCAACCTCTATGCCAACGAAAAGGTTGATCTCTCCCCGGCTCCCTCTGATTGTAAAGCCCTGCGATGCCGCCGGCTCGCCATCCTCCACATATCGCGCGTAGGAAACCTTCGGAATGCGGGGACGCTTCAGTTTGATGTTGTCGATACGTATTTCGCCGACGATTCCTCTGACGTGCGGACTGGCAGTGACATGGTCGTGGGAGGTCGGCTGTGGCGTGCTGACGCCGCCCGCGCGCGCCACCGCCTTCTGAAGATTCGTGAAGGTACTCTCGCCAGGCGTTGGCTTCTGCCTGCCGGTAACGGCCGGCCCGGCTTTGCTCCGCGTCTCATCGGCGTTCGGCGCCAGCAGCGACTGGGGCGCATGCAGTTCCGTCGCGGAGGAGCGTGGCCTTGTGGTATTCCAATCTCTCTTCGGTGATTTCATCCCCTCTTCGGGAATTTTTATTCTGGTGGTGTCCGGTACTGCCGGCGCGAGCATGAAATCCCAACGCGTCTCGTGATCAGCGTCGATCTGAACCGATTGCAGCCTGACACCATATCCCACGGCAGCCACTTTGATGTCGCACGTTCCCGCCGGAACCCGGCTGATGATAAATGAACCATCGCTCCTGACGATGGCGCCGCGGGAAGTCCCCAGAAGCCTGACGGTGGCGCCCAGTATCGGATGCTTCCGTTGGTCCAGCACTCTGCCGGACAGCGTGCCGGTCGTCTGCGCGTGGAGTATGCCGGTCAGGAGGAAGAGACCGGAAAGGAGGGGGAAGAGAGGCTTCATGATTGATCCGGCTAGCTGTGATTATTCGATGATCGTGTGGTTCGATCGCGACTGAAGCAGCCGGCTCCAGCCGCGATCATCTTCCTCATACGGGTCTCCTTGCTGCTCCTCATGGAGGGCCGCTCATTCCGGCCGGTTTCGTGGAATCCGCGGGCGGGATGCCATCCACTCTGATCGATGTCTCCGTCGCTCTGGTGCGCCATTCGCCACTCTGTCGCCCCTGAGCCTGGGATGTGCCTGCATTGCCCGCATCACCGCATTCTGCAATGATATGCGTGATGAAGAATCGAGCGAACTGCTCCGAACGACCCCGATCCGAACGATATTGCCAGGCGGCGCTGCCGACCCGGCCTTCCGGAGCCTGACCTCCAGCCTGCTCTCGTGGTTGATGGAGATCTTCACCGTATCCCTCTGCCGTTGTTCGAATCCAACGGCCGAAACCTTTATCGCGTATGTTCCCGCACGGATTCCGGCAATGCGATAGGAGCCATCCACCCTGGTGATCGCTCCCCGTAACGGAGATGTTCCCAGAACGACCACCGTGGCGCCCGCAATTCTCTTTCGATTTGAATCGAGCACCCTTCCCGCCAGCGATCCGGTCGTCTGGGCCCGCATCGTGCCGACGGTCAACAACAGAAGCAGGGGGAACCACAAGGTCATGATTGATTCCGGTACATCGGTTTTTCTCTAATTCAGCAGCGGCTTCTCCTGCTCCGTGCTGTTGATGATCTCATCTCCGGTCTGCCCGACAGCCGGAGTAACCGACTCTGCCGGCCGGATGGTTTCCTCGAACGATATGGGGGTGGACTGATGATCCGGTATCGTCATCAACTCGAAATTCCGGTGCACCATCCACCCGCTGCCGACGTGCGTGGGCGTCTCGTTCGTGATAATGTAGTAGCCGTGTGCCGCGACAGTCACCTCATAATCTCCGGGGGGAACTCCCTCGATGGAATATGAGCCGTCAGCGCCGGAAATTCCTCGCAGAGCGGTTCCGGCAATTGCAACGACAGCTCCCGGCAGCGATGCGCCGTTACCATCCACGATCCTTCCCACAAGGCGCTCTCGGGGTGCCTGTGCATGTAGAACAACGGGGGCGATCAGCAATGCGATGAATGCGAACATGCTCTTCTTCATGTCGTTTTCTCCTGGCTGCGTACGTTGGAAAGAAGTTCGTTACGAGAGGAACATCCACAATCCCAACACTGTTATCCAGTGGAAAATCGGGTCGTTCATCCCATAATCGTGCGCAACTTCCGGGCCCGTAATGGAGTGCATGAGTCGCGGAAACGCCTGGCGCCGGCTTCAATCCCCTCCGGTCCTGCCGAACCGGAGGGGGAAAAAGAAATCGTTGTTTCATGATCGAATCCAACGTATCACCTTCTCTTTTTTTCCTCACCGGCTACTTCAGCACTGCTGGTTTCTCCTCCCCGCTGTTGATGATCTCCTCACCCGATACGGGGGGTACTTGATGCTCCGGGCTGAGGCTCATCTCGAAATGGTACTGTATGGGCCAGCAGCTACGGATGCGGATAATCGGGCTGTTCATGATGCTGTCGTAGCCACGCGCGGTGATGGTTACCGAATATTCCCTGTCGGGAACCTTCTCGATGAAATACTCTCCATCATCATCGGAAATCCCCCACAGACCGGTCCCGACGATTTCAATGATCGCTCCCGGCAGCGGTACGCCATTGGCGTCAGTGATCTTTCCCCTGAGACACGTTCCGGGCGATTGTGCATGGAGGGCAGCCGGAAGGATGAGCACTCCGATCAATGCGAGCAGGCGTTTGTGCATGTCGTTCTCTTTCCGGCTGCGGTCGTTGGAGGAAATCTGGTTTCATGAGAAGCTCTCGATGATATTCCAGGCCGTGAACAACATACACCGGGCCACCGATGTTGTTACTTCCCACTGAAATCCTGTTTTTCGGTATTGTAGCCGGAGCCTTCCATTACGAAAAATTCATTCTTTGCCGTTCAACCTTCGTTCACATGAGCCTGTCATCCGGGAAGCAATAATTACTGATGGTGATGCAGGGCGCATGATGATGCTCCCGCGCTGATCCCCATCTCCCGAAATCCCTTTCCGGAGCCGTTATTATGGAATCCCTGACGTTACGTAGTGCCCTTGCAATAGCCTTCTGTGCATCATGCACGCTGGGCGGATGTGTCACCATTACGAATATTTATCCCGGAGGGCAGGTGGCCGCGGGTGCAAACCCCCAGACTTCCGGCGGCAACAGCGCCGCGGCATATCCGGGATATCCGCAGTACGCGCCTCCGTATTATGATCCGGCGTATTCCAATCATTATTACTACCCGCCATATTCCCCGAATTATTCGTGGTATTATCCCGGCGATAATTACTACTACTATCCCGGCCAGCAGAGCCAGCGCCCGCCACAGAATAATGGCGGATTAACCGATAATGGCGGAACGGCGCCGGCCAATAGTCGCGAGTCAACGGTGCGCCGCAATCCCTCGGCTTCACATCCCATCGATTCCGCCGATCCGTTCCGCGCCGATGTCCATCGCGATCGTCCCGCTTCGGTTGGAAGCGAGGAGCCATTCAGTCATAAAACCGGGGAAAAGCCAAAGGGAGATAGTCCGGTTGCCGATCGGAATCCGGTCGTGAGCGGCAGGGATGATTCGCCGCCGCGCCGGGATACGCCGGTGGAACGGACAGGTGACGGGCGGAGCGATATTCTCCACGGCCGTCCCGACACGAAACAGACCACGGGCGCATCCGATCCCCGGCGCGAGCAGCCCGCCAGCACCGGCGCGTCAACCCCGACGGCCAGCGCGCAGCATCACGATCTGTCGGGCTCGCTGGCGGAAAGCTCGAAGCCGGCGGGCGTGGAATCGGAAGCGCATCGCGATAGTGTGATACGCCGTGCAACTGACGAGAAGAAGCAGGCGTCACAAGGCTCGGCGGTGGAATCGGATGCGCGCCGGAAGGCATCTCCCACCACCACGGCGCCGGTTGTCAAAGCATCGGAGGGGCATAATTCCTCCGTCAGCAGCCAGATCACGGCCCCGATAAAGAACGAGACGCCGGTACAATCGGAAAAGGCGGGAACGGAGCAGAAGAAGGAAGCGCCGGCCGCGGGCACGTCGGCGGTTCGGCGCGATGCCGGGGCAGTCGGAGCAGGGGTCAAGGTGGGAACAACATCAAAAGTCGCCCCGGTGGCAACCCGGAACGAATCCGGGAACGCGACCGACCCGGCGGCGACATCGAGCGGTGTCAAGAACGATTGAGCGCGATACGACGATGGTCGGAACAAGAGTCGATTGCAAACAACTACAGGCGCGGTGAAATTCCGCTGTACATATATGGATCTCCCCGGCTTCCTATCGAGGTCGGGGAGATTTGATTAATGAACATATCATGATAAAAAATAATCGTCGAATATAATTGTGGATTACAGCGGATATATTCAGCGGAAATCACGAGCGTGTAACATGCCGCATTATGATATGAATGAAAAAAGCTCCGGTGCGTCTGGTTGATACCAGGCCCGCCGGAGCTTTCACATATACCATGTGACTGAATTATGATTATTCGGTCAGCGTGAGCTTCGCGTTACTCTATGCGGCCGCTCGAACCCTTCGTTCCGCTATCGTGGCTCTTTCCAGGGTTTTCATGGGAGCGTCGGGCTCCGCCGTGCGATCCAAGCTCCTGCTTCGTCTCGCCCCGTTGCTTTCTGCCATGCGATCCCTGATCGCTGATGCGGGCGCTCTGTCCGAAATGTCCCTGGCCGCCACCCGGTATTTCACCGTGTTTTCCCGTAAATCCGTGTTCATCGGCTCTCGTACCCAGGCGTTCCTCGATTCCATTGGAGCGCTCGCCCATTCCATATTCCGGTTTCCTGTTCATGACATCCTCCATCATCAAATTCATAGTTTTCTGCGCGGGGGTTGTTCTACAATCATCAGCACCCTCGCGCGACTGATTCTGATGGAAGATGACTCAACTACCATACCTGAATGGCCCGGAAGAGTGAAATACGTCTCCAGTCGGTGCAATAGTCCAATTTTCAACAATCGGTGGCGCAATGGCATTCAACTTTGATGCGTGGGGGCACGATATGGAAGGCGTCCCGCTATGATCCCCCCAGGGACATCCTGACGATCAGCGAAACAACCCATCGGGCCTTGATGGTGATGCGGCGCGTCTCGGGACGATATCCTTTGGCGGCAAGCGTCAGCTCGTACTCCCCCGGAGGGAGATCCTCCAGCGAAAAGATCCCTTCCCTGGCGCTGATCTTCCGCTTTGAATCGTTCAGCGTGATACGGACCCCGCTGATGGGTTTGCCGCTGTCATCGATCACCAGCCCGGCCACTTCGCCGGTGGTGCGCGACGCGGTTGAATCGTTTGCCGGCGCGGCCATCCCACCTGCTGCCGCATCCCTGACCGCGGGCCGGTGTATCCCGGCATCGGGAGGGACAGGGGAGGGTCGGTCATCGACAAGGGAGGCTATCGGCGGCTGCGTTGTGTCGACGATCGGTGGGGATGTGGCGAATCCTCCTGGGGTGTCGAGCGGAACCACCCAGCTCTGATCCTCTTCCTCATCATCGGTTTCCGGCTTCGGCTGTGCCTTCCCTTTCTTGACCGCGATCAGCCTGATGTTCAGAATGCTCGTCTGGCCGGCGGTGATGCGGGTTGTTTTTCTGGCCGGCGTAAATCCCGTCGCGCTGAACTCCACGCTGTAGTCCCCGGCGAAAATATCGGTGACCACAAATCGCCCGTCCGACCGCGTTACTCTGGCCTCCTGGGAGCTACCCCCGGCGCCGATTTTGATGGTCGCGCCGGTCAGCGGCCCGCCGGACGCGTCGAGAACCGTCCCGGTCAGTGTGCCGGTCTCCTGCGCCATCGCGGCCCGCGGAATCGAAAGGGCAAACGCTATCAGGGCCGTTCGGAGAAATCTCTGCGACGCCGGTGAGATCAACGATAAGGGGAGGATCTGACGCAATGCGAACCTGCTGCGAGCATAAAAAGTTGGAAGGAATGGTCGGGGCGGGTTTCAAACCCGCCCCGACTGCATCTATATCTATCCGTTGCCGACTTCCTTGCCGCCATCGATCGTCACCTTCTCCATCGTGACCTTGGAGTTCGGCCTGTCGTTGTGATCGGTTGCGGAGTTGGCGATGGCATCGACGATATCCTGTCCCTCGGTCACGCGTCCGAAGATCGTGTAGTTCGGCGGCAGTGGATAATCGGCGTGCATGATGAAGAACTGCGAGCCGTTCGTGTTGGGCCCGGCGTTCGCCATGGCAACGGTGCCCGCCTTGTACCCGCGACGATAGACCTCGGAGGATGGATTTGTCTCATCGGCAAATCGTCCGCCCCAGGCGCTCTCCCCGCCCCGGCCCGTGCCCGTGGGATCGCCCCCCTGAATCATAAACCCCTTGATCACGCGATGAAAGATGATGCCGTCATAGTATCCGCGTTCAGCCAGCGTGATGAAATTTTCAGTGGTCTTCGGGGCGTCCTGCTCCAGAAGCTCGAAGCGGATGGTCCCTTTATTCGTCTCGATAACCGCAGTGCGATTGGCCACGTCTCATTCTCCTTGTGATAATTAGATCCAGGCTCCCCGGCGTCCCCGACGGGACGGAGGAAGACTTGCAGCGCCGCAATATACGGCCCACATCTCTCCGGGAGAGTCTCCGCACGGGAGATTCCGTCGGAGGATTCTACGCTCCGCCCGTGCCGACAAATGGCGCCAGCGCCAGGCCGAGCGATTCCTCCGTCCCCCCGATATCGACATTGTCGTGCAGTTCCCACCGCTCCGTGTGTTCCGCCGATTCCCCCGGCTCCAGATGGGCCATCGGCGCCAGCGATTCCAGCTCCATGAAGGTTCCCGCCGTGTAGGTCTCGTTGTTGCTCCCGAAATCGGGATACCGGGCCCCCTGACGATACTCGAAACGCTTGATGAAGAGCGCGCCGTTCCGGTGATAGGCCGCCCATCCCTGACGGTTCGCCACGCCGATCTTCTGCGGGTGATGAAGCCCTTCATCGGTGCGGAGCAGGATGTAGTTTCTGCCGAACGTCCAGCGCGGATCGGTGAGGTCGGTATAGTGCCAGAGGATCATCGCCCGCGCCGGCAGCAGCTCCTCGCCATGCGGGCGGAACGGCTCCTGCGGGATGATGGTGACGCCGCCGCCGTTCATGATGGTAAGCCCCCACGGCGCCAGATCGATTCCCCAGATGCCGTGATTGGTGATCCTGTGCCGGACCATCACCCCGGAACCCTCCCGATCGAGCGTTACCGTCATCTCCTTGCCGATGCCGGTCGCCGGTTCGGTGGGGGCCGTCAGCCGCATGGAATGCTCGTCGATCAGGCTGAACTCCACGGGATCGTTGTCGGGAGCATAGCTGCGGGGCATCGCCTCGGGCGCGGCCCAGAGACGGTGCCCTCCCCACGGCTTCCAGTTGCCGATCGGCGTCGGGACCGTCACGTCGGGAAGCTCGGCCAGGATGTTCTCTCCCCCATCGAGGGCGTAGCGTATGATCCGCGGGCCGATATCGGTGGTGATGATCACCTCCGCGGTTCCGTTGAAGATCCGTCGGCAGTTCGGCTGGCCCAGATACAGGCACTGATCGATCATGGTTTCCGGTTGACGGTTAACGTTTCAGGCAAAACGCCTTTATCAGCAAGTAACGGACCAGCGTATCAGGCGGGATGCGTTGATTACGTTTGAATGCGCGCCGCCGCCGCGCTAATTTCGGGGGCCGATACCACGCCGTTGGAGCGCGCCGCCTGCTTCCGGTCATCTCTCTCTGCTCTATTCGATCCTTTCCAGCGAACACTATGAATCTGTGCCTCCGGATATTTTCCCTCACGATGGTTCCGGCCCTTCTGTTCGCGGGGGGGACGATCATCGCCATCGCACAGCAGGTTTCCGATTCCGGTAGCCGGGACTTGGCCGGGAAGCGTGATGATTCATCGTACATGCGGGCTGCCGCGCTTGTTCAGGCACATCTGGATTCCCTCCGTATTCAGGAAAATACGTGGCTGCCGCTTGTGGCGCCTTCTGCGGGGAAGGGGAATATCACCGCCAGCATGCGCGTTCATGGCGACGGGGCGAAGCTCACAGTGGAGGTTGAGGTGATCGACGACCCGTCCGGCGCCGGCAACAGCCCGGTGCATTCCAATCACGTGGAGATCTGGTTCGGCCTTCCCGATACGCCGGGGGAGGAGCCGCAGTTCGAGGAGCACGATGCCTCCTATCAGCGCATCTACCGGCTCTCGGCTCCCCGCTTCCGCCTGTTCCATCCATCGCGGAAATCGGCGGATGGGTTCGAGGTTCCCCGGATCCAGTTTATGAACGATTCGGCCTCCGCCCGGCTGCGTGACTACTGCAACCAGCGCGATGACAGCATCTACCGGAGCATGTCGGAGCCGGCGACCGATTTTTTCGGGACAATCCGCTACGGCCTTTTCCCGGACAATCGCCCGGTGGGGATGTACGATGCCGAGCACTACCACTGGTTCGAGTCATCGGTCAGCGAGCAGCTTTCCCGGACCCCATCGGGGATTGAATACAGGTCGGAACGGACGCCGCGCGGATATCTGATCACCGCGACGGTGACGCCGGAGGGTCTTCGGTTTGTCAGGATGCCGGAGATGTCCACCATCGGCCTGATGGTCGATGTGGTAAGCGACAGCGCCGCAGGACCCCTCCTCTCATCCTCCCCTCTGCGCCAATGGGGGAACCGCGGCACGTTCAACATGATCACCCTCTATCAGCCGCTTGTCACCAATCCCACCGGTGCGCCCGGCCGATCGCTTGGCGCGATGGGCTTCACGCCGATCGCCTATTATGCGTCATCAGGGTGGCGGTATGTTTTCCCGGCCGCGTATGACTATAAATACGCCGATATCATCCCCGAGCCGGAGTCGGATGACGGGTGCGCGTACGATTTTTCCGCCTATTTCTATCTCGGCGCCCCGTTCTCCCGTTCGACCGTGACGGTAGGGGCGCTGCATCTGGATAAATACCGTTTTACCGATAAATATCACCGCGATGGCATTATCGATGGCGGCGAGGCGACGGCTTATATCCATCGGGATATTCCCTATCGATCGTACCGGCGCTTTAATTCCAGCGGATGGAAGTTCGATAATCTTCAAACGGAATTCACGTTCGCGAACGGAACCGCCGGGCTTATCACCGTGGTGGTGGCCGGCGGATATCAGCCGGGACAATGCGGCGGCGTTGTCGAGCTGGAGATGCAGGTCATCCGGTTGACTGCCGACACTTCCAGCGAGGTGATCGGCATATACGAGCATCCATGTTCCCACGAGAGCGGCATCGGGGAGAAACAACTGGAGGGATTTCAGATTCAGGATGTCCGCTGGGAGAAGATCGGCAGGACGCTGATAGTGGAATGCGTTCGCGAGGGGAAAAAACGATTGATCAGAATCACGTTCGACGCCGGCGGCGGGAGTTATAGAATATCATGAGCGCGTGCGTTGCGTTGTCGGAGCGCGTTGCGTGTGCGTTGGCGTCGGGGCGGGTTTAAAACCCGCCCCGACAGACAGACAGATAGACAACTGACTATCTAACCGTAATAACAGTAACTTCATCGGATGAACCGAAACCGGCGCATGCCATGATCAGAGCGTTTCCAACCATCGGCCGCTTCGTTGGCCGGCATTTGTCGGAGCCGCTCCGCAGATTTCAGGTTGCGCTGATGCTGTTGCTGCTGCTTGTGGTAACCGGCACCACCGGCTTCCGGGCGATCGAGGGGATGGGGTTTGTCGATTCCCTCTACATGACGCTGATCACCATCACCACGGTGGGGTTCGGCGAGGTGCATCCGCTGTCGCAGGTGGGGCGGATCTTTACGATGTGCCTGATCATGATGGGGGTGGGAACGGCGGCGTGGGCGTTGGGAACCGGCATCGAGGTGGTGCTGGGGGAGAATCTATGGCAGTCGGTACAACGTCGGAGACTGATGAAGGATACCATGAGCCTGAGCAATCATTACATCGTCTGCGGCTACGGCCGGATGGGGCGTCAGATCGTGAACGATCTGAAGAATCGCGGCCAGGATTTCGTCGTCATCGAGCTTTCCGGCCAGATGGAGGAGCGCCTGCTGGAGAAGGGATATCCTCACGTCATCGGCGACGCGGAGGATAACAACGTGCTTCTCCGCGCCGGCATCGAGCGCGCGCGCGGGCTTGTGGCGGCGCTCGATACCGACGCGGCCAACGTGCTGACGGTCCTCTCGGCCCGCGAGCTGCGTGCCGATCTTCTGATTGTGGCGCGCGCCACCAACGAGAACACGGAGGCAAAACTCCGGCGCGCCGGCGCGGATCGCGTCGTAAGCCCTGATGCCATCGGCGGCCACCGCCTGGCGCTGGCGCTTCTCCAGCCGAAGGTGCATGACTTCCTTGGAAAGATCTTCAACATCGAGGAGCTGGATGTCGATATCGGTGAGATTATGATCGATGAACGGTCGCGGCTTGCCGGGATCACCGTGGCCGGGACGAACTTCAAGGACCGATGGAACGTGACCATCCTCGCCATCCAGACGGCGGGGGAGGAATTCATCATCAGCCCGGAGGCGCAGCGCGTGATTGTTCCCGGCGAGACGCTGATCGTGATCGGCCCGCTTCAGGCGATATCCCGCATCGAGGCGGAATTTTCAGTGGTCTGAGGAACCGTTTCGGCGCGCCCGTCACTGACAAGCCATCTTCGCGCGTGATGTCATCGTTCCCCGGATCGGTTGTGCCGGGGAGCGGACCACGACTATCAAGGACTTTTCCGATGAGCCGAGCCCACGCATTCATCCTTGCCATCCTCCTCTGCGCCTCCGTCTCCGCCGCGGCGTTTCCCTCCAGTCGGTACACCGCCATCCGGATTCCCACGCGCGACGGCAAGACCCTCGCCGCCGATCTCTATGCCATCGACAGCACTACCCCGCGGCCGACGATTCTGGTGCAGACCCCGTACAACAAGGCGCTCTACCGGCTGGCCGGCGCGATTCCGTCGGAGGCCGGGGGCTCGCCATTTCCGTACGACAGCATCCACTACAACTACGTGGTGCTGGACTGGCGCGGCTTCTACGGCTCGAAAGCCGCCGATGTCGCCAACTACGATCGCGGGCTGGATGGCTACGATGCCGTCGAGTGGATCGCCACGCAGATCTGGAACAACGGGAAGGTGGGGACCTGGGGGGCATCGGCGCTTGGGCAGATCCAGTTTATGACCGCGAAACATCATCCCCCCCATCTTGTCTGCTCGGTGCCGCTGGTGAAGGATTTCAAGACCAAGTACACCGATTTCTATTACGGCGGCGAGTATCGGAAGGAGCATGTGGAGACGCTGGAGGCGCTCGGCTTCACCCCCACGAGCCTTGTGCTGGCGCATCCCACCAACGATATCGTCTGGACCGCCACGGAGCGGGCCACCGATTATCCCGACTCCATCGCCGTCCCCTGCCTGATGATCAGCGGCTGGTACGACCACTTCCCCGATGATGTGATCCGCGCCTTCAACGACCTCAGGACGCGGGGGCCGGCCTCCGTGCGGAACGCGCACAGGCTGATCATGGGGCCGTGGCTCCACGGCTCGGTCGGCAAGGCGCAGCAGGGGGTTCTGAGCTATCCCAATGCGGCCGGCGTTTCCGACAGCGCCGCGCTTCGATTCTTCGATTACTACCTGCGGGGAATCCCGAACGGATATCCCGATGAGCCGGTGGTGCGCTACTTTCAGATGGGGAACGACACATGGCGCGCCACCGATGACTGGTACCGCCTGACCGCCGCCACCGATACCACATCGCTCTATCTCTCCCCGGGTGGCCTCCTTTCGGCGACGATTCAGAGCAAGGCGCCGCTTGCTGATAATATCACGTACAACCCCCGCGATCCCTCCCCCACGATCGGCGGCGCGCGACTGGTTCCGCTGGGCACCAAGGTGCTGGAGGGGCCGCAGGATCTGCGCGACGCGGTGGAAAGCCGTGGCGATGTGCTGATCTATTCCACGTCGCCGCTTGAGCAGGATCTGGAGGTCGATGGCGGCATTGCCGTCGAGCTCTACCTCTCGTCCGATCGCGAGGATACCGATATCGGCGTCCGGTTCTGCGATGTCTATCCCGACGGTCGCTCGATCCTGCTGACGCAGGGGATCACCCGGATGCGATTTCGCAACGGTTTCCGGCCGGCCGATACATCGCGCATCGGCGTGGGGCAGGTCTATCCGGTAATGGTGCGGCTTCAGAACATGGCGATGACGTTTGTGAAGGGGCACAGGATCAGGATCGATATCACCTCATCCAACTTTCCTCAGTATGCCGCCAACCCCGACAACGGCGGGCCGCTCTACACGCCGGGCGATACGCTCGTCGCCGTCAACTACGTTCATCACGACGGCGGCACAACGCTCTCGCGCCTGATTCTGCCGACGCTCCGGCCGGCCGGCGTGGCGATAAACCCGGCATCCGCGGCCGGCTACCGGCTTGAACCCAACGCGCCGAATCCCTTTGCGTCCAGCACATCGATCAGTTTCGCGCTTCCATCGGCGGGGCACGCCATGCTGGCGATATTCGATCTGGCCGGCGCGCGCGTGGCCGATCTGTTCGATGGGGAGCTTGAAGCGGGAACGCACGCCGTCGCCTGGAACGCCGATGGATTCCCGGCCGGCCGCTATATCTGCCGGCTCAATGCCGGAGGGGTGACGCTGAACAGGCCGATGATGATCGTCCGATAATAAGTGTGTACAGGGCATCGCCCTGTGCCCCAGATGTTGTGCTCCTCCGGGGCTTGGAACGCAGATTCAACAGCCTGCCGGGGATAAACCTGGCGGTGGTCCGTCCGTCACAGGCCCGGCGTCCGGCCCGATGAAATAATCCTTTACATCCGGGAACCGCGCGCGCGCTTCTGTCTCTATATCCCCGTACCTCTCGTTTCCGTCCAGTATCCGAACCGGCCCGCGGCGCCGGAGGCCGTGCCTCCGCCGATGGATATCGCGCCGGTCCAATTCAACGCCCCGAAATTCAGTTCATGCATCCGGAGACAGCATTATGAACCGTAGAAACTTCTTTACACTCGGCGCTCCCCGGGTTGGCGGCGATTCAGCACCCAGGCTCATGGGCGATGGGGGCACGCAGAATACGCCTCCGTTCCTCAGGGTGTCGTCGACCGGGCTGGAGCCGTATGTGCCGGGCAGTTCCGATCCCTGGGATTACGCCAAGGCCGCCCATCTCCTGCGTCGCATCATGGTCGGCCCGACCGACAAGGAGATCCGCAAGGCGGTGGCCGACGGCTTCGACACCACGGTGAAGAACGTCTTCACCACGTTTACCCCGCCTCCCACGCTGATCGAGAGCTTCGCCGGACAGGACCCCCAGATCAGGCCGGGCTCGGCCGATCCCACGGTCATCCAGGACTTTTCGAATGCGAACCAGCAGCAGCGCGCGCAGCTCCATAAATGGTGGCTCTACACGTTCGCCAACTCCCCCGTATCCATCCAGGAGCGGATGACGCTTTTCTGGCACAACCACTTCGTCAGCGAGCTTAACACCGTCAACTTCCCGGAATGGATGTACGGCCAGAACCAGCTTCTGCGGAAGAACGCGCTCGGCAATTTCAAGCAGTTCGTGAAGGATGTGACCAAGGATATGGCGATGCTTGTCTATCTGGACGGCATCAAGAACTTCAAGCAGGGAAACAAGAGCAGCATCAACGAGAATTACGGTCGCGAGCTTCAGGAGCTGTTCACGATGGGCGTGGTGGACTGGAACGGCAACCCGAACTACACGCAGAACGATGTCTCCGAGGCGGCGCGCGCGCTCAGTGGCTACTCCGGCACCACCAGCAGCAAGGGGACGCTCTACGCGGGGCTCCAGAGCCAGTTTATCCAGGCGCGATGGGATGCCGGCAGCAAGACATTCCTTGGCAAGACCGGCGCATGGAAGGCCGATGACGTGGTCGATATCATCTTCAGCGAGCGGGGCGATCAGGTGGCGAAGTTCATCTGCGAAAAGCTCTATCGCGCCTTCGTCTACGATATCCCGGACCGCACAGTGGTGGCGGCGATGGCGGAGACCTTCAAGAACGGCAACTGGGAGCTGAAGCCGGTGATGGACCAGCTTCTCCGGAGCCGGCATTTCTACGATCCCACCAATATCGGCGCGCTCGACAGGAACCCGCTCGATTACATCATCGGGATGGTGAGGGGGCTGGGGGTTACAAGCGTTCCGGATCTGCAGACGGGGACAACACGCAACGGAAACGATGCCAGGAACCGGATGGACTCGCTCGGCATGACCCTCTTCGATCCGCCCAATGTGAAGGGCTGGCCGGGGGGGAGAACCTGGGTGAGCACCTCCACGCTTCCGGTGCGGCAGAAGTTCTCGATCGATGTTGCCGCCGGCAGCCTGAAGCAGGCGGGGACGGGGATCTATCTGCTCGATCCGATCGCGTTCGCCAAGAATTTTCCCGACCCCAATGATATTCATCAGCTCAGCGACGACATGGCCCGCTTCCTTCTGAATGTGCCGCCATCCGCCAGCGAGTCCGCGATGCTGTTCGCCGCGCTGCTCGACAGCGGTGTCGATTACGAGTGGAAGATCGATGACCCGCAGCAGAAGCCGGCCGAGCGGATCAGGAAATTCCTGAACGCCGCGTTCCAGCTTGCGAAATATCAGTTGTATTGACACTCCCCGTTATCTAAAACGCAAACAAGCCAACGAGAATAGAACTATGAAACGTAGAACGTTCCTACAGCGGCTCGCGAGCACGGGGATTGTCCTGCCGTTCGCGCTGGGCTATCCGCGCCTCAGAGCATTTGCCAAGTCCCCGTCCGGCTCCCCGTTCATGCGCCTTGCCTCGGCCACCAACGATCACATCTTCGTGATCATCAGGCTGGCCGGCGGCAACGATGGATTGAACACCGTGGTGCCGTACGGTCACTCGGATTACTACACCCTTCGCGGCACGTCGACGGCGGATAATATCGCCATCCCCGAGGCCGACGTGCTGAAGCTCCCGGACTCCTCGTCGATGGGGCTTCATCCCTCGCTCGCCCCCCTTCTCGATCTCTACAAGGAGAAGAAGATGGCGATCGTGCAGAATGTGGGATACCCGAATCAGAACCTCTCCCACTTCCGCTCCACCGATATCTGGCTCTCCGGCTCCGATGCCACCGTGTATGACAACGCCGGCTGGTACGCCAAGTATCTGGAGGAGAAGTATCCCGATTATCCGACCGTCCTTCCCGCCGATCCGTTCGCCATCGAGTTTGGAACGTTTCTGAGCACAACGCTCGTCGGCGAGAAGAACAACATGGGGATCGCCGTGGGGACAAGCGGCTTCCTTCCGAACGATTCGGAAAAGGACCCGCTTCCGGCCAATCATGAGGGCGACGAGGAGGCATACGTCCGCTCCATCGCGAAGCAGGCGAATGTCTTCACCACATCGATTGTGAACGCGCTTGTGAAGCAGCCGTTGAACAAGGTGACCTACCCGACCGGAAACGCCCTGGGGACCGTTCTCAGCGCCATTCCGAAGCTGATTGCCGGAGGGCTGGCGACCCAGATGTATATCGTGAACGTGGGCGGCTACGACACGCACTCCGACCAGGTGAACCGGCAGAAGCAGCTTCACAAGGATCTTGCCGACGCGGTCCTCGCCTTCCAGCGCGATCTTGAGGCGTTCGGCCTGGGCGATCGCGTCAGCACGATGACGATCAGCGAGTTCGGTCGCAGGGTTGTCTCGAACGGTGGCGGCACCGATCACGGATCGGCGGCACCGCTCTTCGTTATCGGAAACGGCGTCAACGGCGGGGTGTTCGGTCCCGATCCCAACCTGACCGATCTGGAAGGGCCGGGAAATCTGAAGATGCAGTACGATTTCCGCCAGGTCTATGCCTCGGTGCTGGGGCAGTGGTTCAACGCGGATGAGTCGCTGATACAGCCCAGGGCGCTCCCCCATCACTTCAATCAGATCCCGATCTTCAAGACGGCGTCGATTGGTGGCGTCGATTCCGCGACAGCCATCGCGGGCGTTCAACTCGGGCAGAACTTCCCGAACCCGGCGGCCAGCGGAACGCGCATCCCCATTCAGGGGATGATCTCCGGCATGAACGCACGCCTGACGCTTTACGATATCGACGGACGTGCCGTGCTCTCCAGGGATGTGGCCGCCGGAGAAACCGCGATCGATCTGGATACCCGCGCGCTTCCAACGGGGACGTATGTCTATGAACTCTCGGCCGCCGGCGCGCGGCGCGCAAAGACGATGGTCGTGGCGCGGTAGCCGCGATCCGTTTCGGTTGTACGCTTCAGGCTCGATGGGAATTATTCCATCGAGCTTTTTTTATGCGGAACCATCGCGGATAAATCCTTATCGATAAGGCGGTGCTGGTTTTTCATATCGCCATAAATATCCGTCGTCGCTTTGATATGCGGTCCTTGTCGAGCCCGTGAAAATACTTATCGTGAAATCATTGGATGAATTGGATTTGTTGAGATTTTTCCGTCGCGAAGACTCGATTTTTCTTGAATTCCAGCGATGGGCGCTCATAAATATCATCATTATATCATGTCGGTAAAATCCTGAAAAAAATATTCGTGACGGCAATAATTCCGGGAACCATCAATATTCGTTGTGCTCTAATTCAGGCAACAACAGGCGCCAGCGTTGAACACGGAAACTCAAACGATAATAAATCAATTAAGGGTGATATCATGAAAACATCATTGTGCGCGGCAATTATCCTGGGAGCATCCATCCTCGCCATCTCCCATTCAAACCTCAGCGCCGAAGTCCCATCGAGCGGAACGGTCATCATGTCCGCGCAGGACTCGACGGCGAAGAAGGCACGGACGATCAACGGCCGGCAGCGGAACCAGCAGAAGCGGATCAAGGAGGGGGTGCAGAGCGGCGAGCTGACCAACAAGGAGGCAACGCAGCTTGAGAAGGGAGAGGGGAAGATCAGGGCCGAGGAGATCAAGGACAGAGCGGACGGGAAGGTGACGCCGAAGGAGCGGGTGGATCTGCAGAAGGATCTGAACAAGGAGAGCAAGGCAATCCATCACCAGAAGCATGACCCGCAGGAGCGGAAGCATCCGGTCAAGAGCCCCGGAGCGTAGGGCTGACAGCGCGGCGGCACATCAGCACATAAGGGAAAGGGGGGGCTCGGGGACGGGCTCCCCTTTTCCTTGTACGGGAACGCCGCTCCCCATTGCGATGGGCGTCCGGTTACGTTGGCCCGGTTGAATTGTCTATCTGCATCAAGAGTAGTATACTTCCTCTATTCTCACAGAATATCTTCTCTTAACTCTTTCCCATGGGGTTCGCAATGAACGACAGGTACGGAAAATTCGGAACAGTGCTTGCGGCCATTGTCCTGAGCACTGCGGTGTTCGTATCGAGCTGTGGGGATTCGGGGAGCAATCCGCAATCGACGGTTGGCTCCAACTACCCGTCGGATGATGATGTGATCCTGATGGTGGCGAATGCGCTCGGTGAGGCAAGCGGCGGCATCCGCACGCAAGTGCTCGATTTCGTGAAGGTTGCCAAGGGGGATACGCTCAGCCGTGCCAGGAAGGGAGATGACGGCAACCAGATTCTCCGTCTGAAGCCCGTTACCCGTTCCGGCTCCCAGACTCTCGATGGCGGCCAGTATGCCTACAGCTACGGAATCGATTACGATTACCTCTACGCCAAAAACGCCTGCTTCAACCGGACCGATGTGCTCGACAGCACCATCGATTGCGTCCTGTACGGGTTCAAGACCAGGGGGACGCATACCACGCCGACATCCTCCTGCAACGACAGCGGCTTCACGGTTTCCCCGGCCGGCGGTTACGGCCAGTGGGACGTTGGTCTGAGGGATGTCGTCGACAGCGTCGGCAGCTATTCCCTCCATGTCGCCAAGTTCTCCCGCACCGGCACCGAAACGTTGAAGGGCTCCGGGAAAACGTTCAAACGGTCGCTCCTCCTTACCCTTCGCTTTATGGAGATGAACCCAAAGACCGCGGTCCTCACCAGCCGGGTCACCACCGATCTTACGCAGATCTCGTCGTTCGATCTGACCGGCCTGCGGGATTCCGCCGGCGTGGAAATCCTCGACGCCAACAAGGACCCGAAGACCTACACGGGAACGATCTTCTTCAACAGCGACAATACGGCCACCATCAAGATGGGGGTGAAAGCCTATCTGATCGATATGAAGAAAGGTGAGCTGAAGAAGTAGACGTGTGGCGCGGCAGCACCGGCAGGGCCCGTATCGCGAATATCGATCGGGCCCTTGTCATATGGGTCGGTTTTGCCTCGGCCCCCATCGAATCGCGGCTTATCTTCCCAGCGTATCGCACCTCCCTGACCGCCGGCATCGATCGTGGAGTGCTCCATGAGATCATCTGAACGGAACCTCTCATTTCATTTCCACGGAGTCCCCGATGAAGAACAGATCCAGCCGCAGCATCCATAGGCGATCCGGACTATTCGGAATGACAGCGGTCGCGATGGTCGCCGGCCTGACGATCATATTCTCCGCGTGCAAGCATGATCCCGTAGCCCCCGATCCGCATACGATCTCTGATGGCGATCTCGCAGCGATGGCCGCCAACGCTCTCGGCGGCGCGCAGGGGGGGCTTCGCAATCAGTTTCTCGACCTTGTCAGGATCGCCAGAGGGGAGGAGCTTACGAAGGAGCGGAAGGCGGACGGGCATATCCAGCCGGTTGTTCATGCCGCGTCGCAGACGATCAACGGCGGAACCTACACCTACAGCTATTCCTTCGATTACGATTATCTCTACGGCTGTTTCAGTAGCACCGAGACCTGGAACCCCAAGACCGACTGTATCCTTTACGGGTTCAGGATGCGGGGGACGCGCGATAACCCCACATCGCACGTCGAGGACAGCGGCTATACGCAGAGCTCCTCCGGCGATTACGGGCCGTGGGATATTCATCTTTCGGGAACGGGGCGATACCTGACGGGCGTGTGCAATTTCTCGCGAAGCGGTTCCGAGACGCTGAAGGCATCCGGGAAAACATATCAGCGGACATTGCACATTCAGTTTCGCTTTGTCCAGATAGATTCGGCGACCGGCGTGCTTGTCAGCCCGGAGCCGAACAGCGATCGAACCAATGTCTCCGTCTTCGATCTGTACAGTGTAAAAGCGCCCGATGGGTTCGTCATCGAGAAGGCGGATGGTTCCGCCTACCACGGGGAGATCTTTTTCAGGGCGGACAACACCGCGCTTATCAAGTACGGGACCAGCTCCTACGTCATGGATATGATCACCGGAGAGATAAAGAACTAGAACGCCTGTCGGATTCTGGATCGCTTGAGACAGACTGTTGAAGTCCATCATCTGCGAGTGTTGCGGACCCCCAAGCCCCGGAGGGCGCAATCCCTGGTGCGCGGGGCATCGCCCCGCGCACCTCTACCGTCCATCCCCCTTCGCGTAGATCGCAACCCTTCTCCCCTCCACCGCCACCATCCTCCCGCCGGTCAGGCGGAGCACGGCGGCGGGGGCGGCCAGCCTGTAGATCCCCGCGAAGCTGAGCGTCTTCAGATCGTACAGATCGGCCTCCACCGAATCGATGACCGTCAGCGTGTCGCGGTCGATCGAGATGGCGATATCCCTGCTGGCGGGGCGGTGCGGTATCTCCCGCATAAAGCTCCCGAACGGATCGAACTCCACGATCCGCCCACGATCCAGCACATAGATATTATCCTCGTCATCCACCTCGATGCTCGACGGATCCAGCAGCCTTCCGGCGCCGGCGTTGATATCCCCGAATGCCCCCACCCCCTGCCCCGAGGCGTTGATCCTGACGATCCTCCGGTTCTCCCCATCCACCACCAGCAGATCCCCCTGCCGCGATATCGCGATATCGCGCGGGTAGCCGAATCGCTTCCGCTCGTCCTGATTATCACGCGTGTAGATCGTGGTGATATAATCGAGCGTCCTGTTGAAGCGCTGGATGCGATGGTTGTTGTAATCGGCCACGTAGATATCGTTCCCCCGCCGCGCGCAGAGCGCCACCGGCGTGTCGAACTGCTCATTGCCGGAGCCGAAGCCGCTCACCGCCCGGATGGAATCCCCGGCCGGAGAATATTTCACGATGGCGTTTCCAAGCCGGTCGGCCACGTAGAGGTTTCCCTGGATATCATAGTCGATATCGGAGGCGCCGGCGAAACGGCCCAGGCTCAGAAGGAAGATCAGCAGCGGAATCATCATTGCGTTCGGGGAGTTTGTGCGTTCGCGGGGCGGACCGCTATCGCGGGTTGGTGGGGCGGATATCCAGCTCCCGCACCAGCGCCCGCTCCGGGAGCGTCAGCGCCAGCAGGACCGTGGCGGCGACATCCTCCGGTTGCAGGATCTTGTCGCGATTCGGCGATGTCGTGTTCGCCTCGTCGAAGAACATCGTATCAACGGAGCCCGGGCAGATTGTGACCATCCTGACGTTGTGCGACCGCGCCTCGTTGAACGCGCACTCGGCAAGGCCCATCACCCCGAACTTGCTGGAACAATAGGCGGCCCCTCCGGCAAACCCATGCTTCCCCGCAAGCGAGCTGATATTGATCACCGTCCCCCGGTTCCGCTCGTACATGCCGGGAAGCGCGTACTTCATGCAGAGAAATGTGCCGCGGAGGTTCACCCTCAACACGCGGTCGAACTCCTCCGACGTAAGATCGACGATCGACCCGAAGACGCCGAAGCCGGCGTTGTTGACAAGCACGTCGATCTTCCCGAATCCCTTTATCGTCCGCTCCACCATCCCCCGCACCTCCTCTTCATCCCCCACATCGGTCGGGATGATCAACGTTCTGGAACGGTCCGGCAGCGTCTCCGCCACCTGCCGCAGCTTCGCCTCGTTGCGCGATGCCAGCGCGACCGTTGCCCCCTCCGCCGCCAGCGTGCGCGCCACCGCCGCACCAATCCCGGAGCTTGCCCCCGTCACAAGAGCCACTGTTCCACGGAGACTCATAATGCCCTATGATTAGTCATTGAGATCTGTATGTTGCCCGCCTCCCGGAGAGACGTTTTCACTATCACATTCACTACCGCACCAGGAATGCCATGCCTCGCATAATTCACTGTTTCCATTTCACCACATCGGAAAGTTATGATGAACCGATTGATTACTTCCCTCTTTATTCTCACCATGATCCTCATGAGCGGCCAGGTTCTTATCGCGGCGCCGATCATCAATGAAATCATGTATACGCCGGCCTCGCCGGAGCCGGAATGGGTGGAGCTCTACAACCCCGAGCCGGTCGCCGTCGACCTGAGCGGCTGGAGCATTATCGACGCGTCGGGGGCAAAGGGGCAGATCGCCGCCGGCTCGATTCAGGCGTACGGCTACGTCGTCATCGCAAGGGATAGCGCAAAGCTCCGGTCCGTCCGCTCGATATCATCACCGCTTCTTCAGGCTTCGATTCCCAGCCTCAACAACTCCGGCGATCTGGTTGCGCTTCGCGATGGCGCGGGCGTCGCCATCGATTCCGTCCTCTTCGATTCATCGTGGGGAGGAGCCCGCGGCCGGTCGCTGGAGCGGCGACGCGAAAGCGATCCCGCGGGTATGGCGGCATCATGGGGAAGCTCCGTTGCCCCGGCCGGCGCAACCCCCGGCGAGCGCAATTCCCTGGCCCCTCCCGGCCTCGACATCTCCATCGATTCCCTCCGCTTCATCCCCGATGGTTCCACCGTCACCGCCGTCGTGCGGAATACTGGCACCATGCCATCGGTCGCCGCGGAAGCGATCCTCTTCAACGACGCGGGCGGCGATGGAGCCGGCGGCGCGCGGGAGGAAATCCAAAGGAGGGCCATCGGGGTACTTCAGCCCGGCGGCAGCGTCGATATCGCCATCTCCTGGCCCCGACCCCTGACGGTTGCCGGGGAGCGCGGGCTGCTGATGCTCGCGATGCCGGGAGATGAGCGTCCGTATAACGATACCGCCCTTGTCCTTATCCGTCCCGCCGCGTCAGATGGAGTCGGCGGCGCTATCAGCGAGATCATGTTCGATCCGCTGCCGGTCGGCGGAGCGTCCGGCGCGGAGTATATCGAGGTGCGGAACCTGAACGCCGGGCCGCTCTCGATTGCCGGATGGACCATCCACGACGGGAGCAGCGGGACAAAGGGGACCATCGCCATCACCGCCCCGCCGATCGTTGCCGGTGCCTGCGCCCTGTTCGCCAGCGACAGCGGCATCTACGCACGTTTCCCCTTCCTCCGCGATTCCGCCAACGTGGTTATCGTGGGCGTATCAGGCTTCTCCCTCAACTCCGATGGCGATGATCTGGTGCTCCGCAATGCCGCCGGGATCACGGTGGACAGCGTCCATTATGAGGCAGGCTGGCACCGGCGGGAGATCGGCGATACAAAGGGGATCGCGCTGGAACGGATTTCAATGGCCGGGCCTTCCAACGATTCCCGCAACTGGTCCAGCTCCCCCGCGCCGCTTGGAGGAACGCCCGGCGCCCGCAACGCCCTGGAAATCGCCCCCGTCGTGACGGACGCAACGCTCACGGCCGAGCCGCCGACGGTCTCCCCTGATGGCGACGGCTTCCAGGATTTCACCAGGATCAGCTACAGCCTCCCATCCTCCGACGCGCGCATCGTCGCCACCGCGTATGACCGCTACGGTCGCCCGGTTCGGCGGATCGCCAACAACGAGCTGGCGGCGGTTTCCGGCGAGTTGATCTGGGATGGCCGTGATGATATCGGCCGGCCGCTCGACCCTGGGATTTACATCGTCAGGATCGAGGCGTATGATGATGGCGGGGCCGGGCTGTTCGCGGCTCAGGCAACGGTGATCGTGGCGAGAAGGCTGTAGAAAGCGATCGCGAAGCGATCCCGATCGGGCGGGTTGATGGCGTCGCGGTTCGCCGGAAACTTTGAGAATGCCCGGGACTTCGTCATCTTCTCCGGAAACTCTCCGCGTCTCCGGCCAACCATCAGTTTGCCGGAGACGCGGGGATTCCGATGCACGAGGCAATTTCGATCACGCATGGCAATGGAACAGACCGCACGCCTGACCGGGTTTTCCGCGCTCACCCCGGATGTCGTCATCGACCTGATCGAGAAATCGCTCGGCCAGCGATGCACGAATCTCTGCCGCCCGCTCAACAGCTATATCAACCGCGTCTTCGAGCTGAAGCTGGAAAACGGCGATGGCATCATCGCCAAATTCTACCGTCCGGGACGATGGAACCGGACGGCGCTTCTGGACGAGCACGAGTTTCTCACCGAGCTGGCCGAGCTGGAGATACCGGTGATCCCCCCGCTTCCGTTTGCCGACGGGGCCACGCTCCACGAGCAGGATGGGATGTACTTCACCGCTTTTCAGAAAAAGCTCGGCCGTTCCTGCGACGAGCCGACCGATGATCAGTGGGAGGAGCTGGGGCGTCTGCTGGCGCGCGTCCACGCCGTCGGCGCCGTCCATCCGCCGCGCAACCGGATCACCATGACGCCGCGGGGATCGACCCGCGCCAACCTGGACTTCATCCTCCGTTCAGGCGTGCTTCCTCGCGACCTGCGCGGCCAGTACGAGCGTGTCGTCCACGATACCATCCAGCAGATCGAGCCGATGTTCGAGGAGTGCGAGCTGATACGGATTCATGGCGATTGCCACCGCGCCAACATCGTCTATCGTCCCGATGAGTCATTCTACCTGATCGATTTCGATGACATGGCCGTCGGCCCTCCCATCCAGGATCTCTGGATGCTCCTGCCGGGGCACAAGAGCGAATCGCTGGTGGAGATCGATTTCTTCATGGAGGGATATGAGACCTTCAGGAGTTTCGACCGCCGGACGCTGCGGCTGATCGAGCCGCTCCGCGCCATGCGCTATATCCACTTCACCGCATGGTGCGCCGCCCAGGTCGCCGATGGCGGTTTTGCGCGGCTCTCTCCCGGATGGGGGACCGAATCGTTCTGGAAGGGGGAGATTCGCGATCTGCGAAACCAGCAGGAGGAGATCGCGGGTGAACGCGATCCACTCTGGGGATAGGCCGCGCGGCGGCAACCGTTTGCCACGATCGGAACGTTGTGTACCCATTCACGCTTCTGTAACTTCTCCTCATGCCGGTTATTCGACGAGTACAATCCAGTCGCGCCTCCCGTTCCAACGCCTCCTTCGCGCTCGAAGCGGAGCGGTCGCTTGCCTCCGGTGAGGTCGCGCGCGCCGTGGAGATATGCAAGCGGGGTCTTGGCAGTTTTCCCAAACATCCCGCCGGGTATGTCACCCTGGCGCGAGCCTATTTCAAGCTGGGGGAGGCGGATCGCGCGCTCAATGTCCTTCGCGATGGATATCGCCGGACCGGTTCGCAGCGCCTGACCGTGCTCTATCAGAAGCTCGCCGGAGGGGATGCGGTTTCCGCGCGCGATGCCGCCGCCGATGCGTTCGAGACGATCCCGGAAATCGCCGCGACCGATCAGGCTGATGTTCCCGAGGTGAATGCCGGTGTGGAACAGTTCCCCGAAACCGAGCCGCCCCAGGCCGTGAATGAAACGCCCGCGGTTGAGACGCCCGTGACTGCCGAGCCCGAGATCATGGAACCGGAGATTCTGGAGCCCGGGATTCTGGAACCGAAGATCGCGGAGCCTGAGATTCTGGAGCCGGAAATCTCGGAACCGGAAATTCTGGAACCGGAGATCGCTGAGCCTGAGATTCTGGAACCGGAGATCTCGGAACCGGAAATTCTGGAACCTGAGATTGCGGAGCCGGAGATTCTGGAGCCGGAGATCGCGGAGCCCGAGATCGTCGAACCGGGGATTGTCGAGCCTGGGGACGCGGAGTCGATGGAAGCGTTTGAAGCAGTCGAAGCCTCCGAGCCGCTCGAAGCATCTGAATCGATCGAATCAATTGAGCCGCTCGAAGCCTCCGAGCCGCTTCCGGCGCTGGAGAACGCGCGCGATGCCGATCTCTCCGATATCGACGCGCTCGACCGTCTGGCCGCCCGGCTGGATCGCGAGCATCCTCCGGCATCTTCGTTCTCCGAAGCCGGCGGCGAGCTGGTGACGTATGGCGAGGACGATGATTCGATCGCGCTGCCGGAGATTTCTGCGCTGGACATGGAAACCGCCCCGATTCCGCTTCCTCCCGAGGAGGCGCTGGAGATCACGACGATTCTTCAGGAGCTTGGGCTTGGGCCTGCAACGGTCGAGCGGGGGGAGCCCGAGGGGGGTGAATCGGTGGGGCGCGATGTCCCGGTGCCTGAACGTCCCCGTCCCCTCTCGCTGGCGCTTCACATGGGGAAGAGCATCTCCCGTCTCCGCAGTTCGAATCTCCGGTTGATTCCCGGCCTGGAGTTCGCGCCGCTCCGGCACGAGGATCAGTTCCGCGGCCAGTCCATCGCTCCGCTGATCAGTGAGCCGATGCCGCAGCCGGAGCTACCCGTCCGCCAGCGCCGTATCTCCGATCCCCCCGTCTTCCTTCCCCTTCCCACGCTCGACGCCATCGGCGCGGTCGCGGGCGAGGATATCCCGCCCGTGCGCGCCGAGCGCCAGCCGGAGTCCGCCCGTCCCGACAAGCCGGAGATAATGCCGGAAGAGTTGGATGTGGTCCACGTCGAAACAGAGGAGCCTTCCATACCGGAGCCGGAGGCAGTGCCCGATCCTGAACCGGCTCCGCCGATCGAGCAGGAGCCGGAATTGCCGGAACCCGTTGCCCGGATCACGCAGGAATTGGAATTGCCCGAACAGATCATTCAGCCCGATCCTGATCCCGAGCCCGAACCGCCGAAGCTGACGCCGCTGGAGGAGCTTGCGCGCCGTCTGGAAAACGCGCGCATTCCCGTGGTGGAGGATTACGAACAGCGTCCGGTCTTCGAGCCGTCGATCGTCAGCGATACACTGGCAAATATTCTTGTGGCTCAGGGCGCGTATGCCGAGGCGATGCAGGCGTTTCAGACGCTTGCCAGGGTGAAGCCGGAGCGCTTTGAACATTATCAGCGGAAAATCTGGGAGATGAAATATCGGATACAGAATCCGGGAATGCCCTGGCCGCCGATGGAGGATGAGCAGTGATGTGGCGATAATATCCGGTAGTAAACATATGCTCTCACAACCGGTCGGTCATGGTAAATGGCGTCAGTTCTGGATTTGCGCGGTGGTTACTCCTGCCAGCGCCCCGACCAGTCGCAGTATTTCGCTGGCGCTTGTCTCTATTCTGGTGGTGGTTCTTCGTTCGCGTGCCGGGCTTCTGGCGGTGGCATTTATCATGATCCTTGTGCAGAGCGGGGACGCTATTATCGGTGGCATCGACCATGAGCCGATTAAAACGTTCGGGCCGGCTTTTCTTGCGCTGATGACGGTGGCCGCGCTTATACCATTATTCAGGGCCACCCCGATAAACGAAACGGAATAATCGGAATCTCCGCCCGCGCTGCCTGATGGGGTTATCATCCTTTTCCACTCCCAGCCTTCCGCAGCAGATCCAGCGTATGCCGCGGTGATTTGACGCTCTTCCAGCTCTGATGGCCGGGAATGACAAACGCCGGATTCCGAAATTTCCTGATCACTTTTTTCATCGAGGTCGGCCACGCGTGGATATCCGCGTCGGCCATGTTTCCCAGATCATTTGCTTCAACGCTTTTCACGAAGCAGCCGCCATAAAGAATTTTCTCCTTCGGAAACCAGACCACGATATTATCACTGCTGTGTCCCGCGCCCGGATAGAATGTCTGGAACTGCAGGCCGCCCACGGAAAATGTGGTGTCGCGCGTAAATGCGTGCGTCGCCTGCTTTTCCGATTTTTTGCGACAGAGTTCCAGCGTCTGTTCCGTGGAGTAGGTCGGTATTCCCCGCTCCCTCAGCACATCGAGCCCCGCCGTCCGGTCCTCATGATAGTGCGTGCTCAGGCAGATCACCACGTTCATGTGATGTCGTTGCCGGATCGAGTCGAGGAGCGGGCCGGTCTGCTCCGCGTTCCACGGCGTATCGATCATCACCACGCCGCTATCGGTTACCACGTACATGCTGTTGGAGGGGAATGGATGCCCGCCGAGATCCCTGTAGGTGGTGTAGATATAGAAATTCCCGGTCAGCCGGGTTATGATGATCGCTCCATCCTTCCGGGCATGGGCGGCAAGGGATGCGGCACACAGGATTGCGAGCGAGAGAATCGTCTTCATAGTTCGATATTGAATTCGGCGCGGGCCTGGAACATCCGTGCGGGAGGATGCGTTATGCGATGCGATCGAGCATCTTCCCGCCCGTTCGCATCGCTTCCACGATTATCCCGGCCATCGGTTACCGGAAGCATCGATCGATCGCCTCAAATGGAATTTCGTACCTTGGCGTGTTGCCATTATCTCCAGCGGCCTGTGGCCGGGCCAGGTAGCCAGTCCGCCGTCCGGGAGCTTCCGGGGCATTCCGTTCCATCCATTAAGGACATTTCCGCGTGATACGCCTGACGTGGTATATCATTCGACTTCACATCGGGCCGTTCATTTTCGGCACGAGCGCGGTCGTCTTTATTTTTCTCCTCCAGTTCGTCTTCAAGTCGCTGAACGATCTGGTCGGCAAGGGGCTCAGCTACTGGATCATCCTTCAGTTCATCGCCTACAACATGGCGTGGATGCTGGTGCTTGCCGTGCCGATGGGGGTGCTTGTTGCCACGCTGATGGCGTATGGAAAACTGAGCGGCAACAACGAGCTGACCATCATCAAAAGCTCCGGCGGCAGCGCGTTTCGCGCCATGCTTCCATCGATCATCGGCGGGCTTGCGCTCTTCGGCGCGCTCTTCTATTTCAACGATAAGATCCTCCCGGAAACCAACCAGCGCGCCTACGTTCTTCAGAACGACATCAAGCAGTTGAAGCCCACTTTCGCCATCGATCCGGGTCGGTTCAGCACGCTTCAGGGCTACAGCATTCTGGCGCGGCAGGTGGACAGGGTCAACAATGATCTCTACAACGTCACGATCTACGGGCAGGACGGCGATATCCTCAATGTCATCAACGCGAAGCGTGCGCGGCTCCGGTTCAACGGCGATTTCAGCAAGCTGGTGATGACCTTCTATCAGGGGGAAATCCATCAGGTGAACAGGAGAAATCAGGGGGAGTTCAGAAAGCTGGCGTTCGACGAGCATCAGGTTTCGATCAACACCGAGGGGTTTGCGTTCAATCGCTCCGATCCCACGCGGCTGGGAAGGACCGACCGGACGATGGATATCAAGGCGATGCGCGCGATTGCCGATACCGCGCTGGCGATAAGCCATCGGGCTGATCTGAATATCGATACGATGTTCATCAAGCATACGGCCCGTGCCCGGCAGACGTTTTCGGATACGGGACGGCCGCCGGTCAGCGGGCGGGATGCCGCCGGCCTGGCGTTGAGCGATCTCTCGACGTTCCGCTCGCAGGTGGAATCGGAGAGCGTCACAAAGGTGGAGCAGGGGAAGATCGCCGATCAGTATCTGGTGGAGATCTACAAGAAATATTCGATTCCCGCCGCCTGCCTCGTCTTCGTCTTTGTCGGCGCGCCGCTGGGGATTCTCGTTCGTCGTGGCAACTTCGGCGTATCGGCCGCCATCGCGCTCGGCTTCTTCGTCGTCTACTGGTCCTGCCTGGTCTCCGGCGAAAAGCTCGCCGACCGCGCGGTGCTTCCGCCATCGGTTGCCATGTGGATGGCGGATGTGGTGATCGGCGCGCTCGGGGCCTACCTGACGGTCCTTGTCTCGCGGGAAACCGTCACCTTCAATTTCGAGTTCAACTGGTTGAAACGGATCTTCGGCGGAAAGCGGGGGAACCCGGAGCCGCGGGCATTGTAGAATGGCAGTGTGCGCGGGGCGCTGCCCCGCGCACCAGGGATTACGCCCCCCCGGGGCTTGAAGAAGGAAGACAACGATCGATCATAAGCCCCAACGGGGCGCCATCGCTTCTGCGCGGGGCATCGCCCCGCGCAGCGGGACAAGAAGAAAAAAAGAAGGTGGGATTCCCACAGGGCATGGGGTACAACGCCATGCAAAAAAAGGCGGCGGAAGGTTCACTTCCGCCGCCATCATATTCACCACAATCCTGTCGCGATATCAGAAGCCTTTCAGCCCGATATCGCCATTCGTCACACTCACCTCGATCTTCCCCTTTCCACTTCCCAGCGTGCCGGAAAATGCGGTTCCGGGGCCGTCATCATCGCTCTCGTCGTCGCTCTCATCATCATCTTCGTCCACATCCTTATTCTCTTTCTCCTTGACGCTCGATTTCTTCGTTACGAACGGGAGGTTATGGACATTGACATCCCCCGCGACGGATTCGGCGCTGACGCCGGCCGAGCTGTTTTTCGGGATCTCCAGGCTTACATCGCCGTTGGTGGTCTCAAGCTGGCAGGTTGCCGTTGGCGGAACCACCAGCCGGGCAACGATCCGGCCGTTGGTGGTCACAATCGAGCATGTGCCATGTTCCGGCAGCGTGGCATCGGTCCTGACATCGCCGTTCGTGATCTCGCCGCGCAGGTTGCCGGCGATATCCTTCGTCTCCACCGAGCCGTTGGTGACGTTCACCGTCACCTCGTTTCCGATATGCGCCAGCGCGACATCGCCGTTGGTGTTGTCCACCGTCACTTTCCAGTCACGCGGGACCTCGATCGTGTAGTTCACCATGTAATCGCGGGAATCCTGGCCGTCGGGCTGGACCGTGGTGACCGTAAGGCCGTCCGCGCTTTCGGCCACATCCACGGAGATATCGGCAAGATGCTTTGTCGCATCGGCGGCCGAGCCATCAACGACGATCTTGACGCCGGTGATCTTCACCTCCTTCAATCCATCAACGCCCCTGACCTTCACCTCGCCGTTGATATTCCGCAGCGCCAGCCAGTTGCGGCCGGCCACATCCTTCTTCAGCGTGAAGTTCTCACGCTGCTCGCTCCGTCCGGCCGCGAGGACGCCTCCAATGGCAATCGATCCCGCAAGCATCGTCAACGCGAAAAGAGTGATACGCATAATTCCTCCTGAGAAATGTGGGATCGGCTACGGCGGAGATGTGCGGGAAGTTGCGCGCCGCCGCGCTCCGCGGAGGAACTGGTCATCGTAACGGCGTGGAAAGGGGATGAAATGATGGCGCTCGCGATGCGGTTCTGCCTGCCGCATCGCGTTGAAGCCGCAGCCGGTGATGATCCTGGCGGCCATCGGGAGGAGCGCGGAGGAGGGAAACGCATGGATCTGCGGGATCTCCGGCGGCAGCCCCTCCACCGGCACCGGCGTGACCACGGCGAGCAGCGGGTCGATATCCTCCATCGCGGAGAGTTCACGGGCGTACTCGATCAACTCCAGCAGCTCGGCGGCCGGCTCGGAATGGATCACAAGCCAGAGCGGACGTTTCCCGTTCCATCCCGGAAGGGCCGCGTCGAGAATCTCTCCGGGATCGTGCGGTGCGGGGGGATCGCTCAACCGCAGATCGATCATCTCCCCGGAGCGGCCGGCAATCCATGCTTCGTGCGCTTCGGTCAGCGGCTCCACGCGGAATGTGGTGGAGTAATGGGGGGCATCGCCGGAGAGCATGGGGCGATATCGATCCCAGCGGAGAAGCCGGGCCACATGATGCAGTGGCGTGGTGGCGGGAAATCGCACGCCGCACAGCTCCCCCAGAATCCCGGCGGGAAATGTGTCGATAATGATCTCCTCCGGCCCGGTCGCGGCGATAAGATCACTGACCCACCCCCTGGCTCCCTCCCGATCCTCTCCAAGCTCCGCCGGGACCCTGATAATCTCCGCGTTCCCCGTCACGGCCGGGATCTCCGCGAATCGGGATGCCGTCACGATCGCTGCCCGCCGGCCGTTCCTGAGCGTATGGAGCAGGGCACGCGCGCGCGTCAGATGCCCAAGGCCGCCGCCGAGTGCGTAATACAGAATCATAATCCCCGCGACGCCAGCTCCGCCATGATGATATACCGTTCGGTTTCCGGGATGCGCGTCATCAGCATCACCCCGAACATCGCGCTCTGGCGTTCGCTGTTGCTCTCGTAGAGCTCCTTGTCGGCGGCATCCTTCACTTTGACCTTCCCGCGATCCGCGTAGAACTTCACCTTGCCGATCTCGACCCCCTTGTCCCGCACGCTGATCTCGGCATCGCCACGTTTCAGCTCGTACGGGTCCGCGTTCTCCTCGTTGTTGCTGATCTTGATCTTGGCGCCATCGTCCTTGATTTTCCAGAGAAGTTTTCCATCGGTGGTTCGGAGCTTGAAATGGGAGCCCTCGCTTTTCACCTCGGCGATCGCATTCCCCCCCTCCCTCTCGTATTTGCGCTTGCCGTCATCGCGCAGCACCCCGCGCAGCAGCAACCCGGCCGATGCCGACTCGATCTTCGTCTCGTTCTTCCCGATATGGAACTCCACCGGCCGCGTCCCCTCCGGCGTCTTGATCACGATCTTATCCGCCACGCCGGTATCGGGAATGGCCTTTGCCGCAACGGCGGGCTGCTCCGGCTGCGGTCGGCGATCCGCCTCGGCGGGCTTCTTTTCCCTGTGGCCGCAGGCAACGGCAAGCATTGAAAGGGCGACGAGGGGGATGGCGAGGCGGCGTAGCATTCCGCTCATGATTGTTCCGGAAAGGAAGTGGAGAGTTCGCGTGGAAGGATTGCCTCCGCGCGCGATAGTTGGCCGGCGGGGGGATCGGCGCGTTGTGTATGGGTGGTTTCGGTCAGCAGCGCGCGATAGGCGGCGGCCTCCGTGATGTGATCGAATCGTCCGCGGACAAGCCCGCGGCAGCGTTCACCGATGCGCGCAAGCTCGGTTGCGTCGGCATCGGCGGCGCGCGCGATAGCCCTCCGGCATTCCGGCTCATCGCCGGGATGGAAGAGAAATCCATGCTCGCCATCGATCAGAAGATCGGCCATGCCGCCGGCGGTGGAGGCGATAAAGGGGATGCCGAGCGCGGCGGCCTCCAGCAGCACATTCGGAAGCCCGTCGTAGAAGGAGCCGATGACGGCGAAATCGCAGGCGGGATAGTGCGCCAGCAGCTCGTAGCGATCGGCGAACGGGAACGCGCTGTAGTCGATAGCGTCGGGGTGCGCCTCCAGCCAGGCAAGGACCTCGTCATCCAGATCGCCGACGAAGAGGAGATGAAATCGTTCGGCCAGCCCCGACCCGAGCAGCGCGTCCAGGAAGAAGAGCCCCCCTTTCTTCCGTTTGATCTGCCCGATCATCCCAAGCACTCTCCGCCCCGGCCGCACTGCTTCCCGTCGCCACGCCAGCGCGCGCGCGTTATCCGACGGCAGCGGCTCCCAGTTGGTCAGATCGATTCCGTTGGGAATCCAGACCGTGCGCGTGGCCGGATGGAGCGCCCGGATCTTCATCTCCTTGTCGCGACTTACCGCGGCGACGGCGGCCGAGCGGGCGATGGCGGTGAGGACGAGGTCGGAGCGTTTCGGGGTGAAGATCGCCGCGTCGAAATCGTTGCCGCGGAAGAGCGTGACAAGCGGAACCCCGAGCCACGCGGCGTAGATGGGGCCGGCCTGCAACGGCAGAATCCCCCCGAACGCGACCACATGTGTGAACTCGTTTCGGAAGCGGTCCACCGCCAGAAGATTCCAGAGAAGGTTGAGCCCGTGCGCCGGATCGTCATCGATTGGAAAGCCGATATAGCGCCCGCCTCGTTTCGCCTCGATCCTGGGCGCGGCAAGGTGCCTGGTGAAATGAACCAGATCGATATTCACGCCGGCAGCACGCAGCCCGTGCACGATTCTATCGCACGATTGCGCCATCCCTCCGCGACTCGGGTGATAATTTTCCGTGAGCCAGAGCGCGCGTATCGGGGAGCTTGGTTCATGCATGAAGTGCGGGTACATAACAGGGACGGTATCGGGTTGATGCAGGTTCTGTGGGGGAAACTACGGCCATGCCATGGAGATACGCAACCGGCGGGACACTGTGATGCGCGAAGCCCCGTGGGAGGGAACTTCGCGCATCGACATCAATCGCGGTCAGCTTATCGCGGCCATGCGGTCCAGCGCCGCCTGGAATCTGGGTTCATCCCGGACCGCGGCGAAATCTTCATCGCTCCGCACATGTTCCAGGTGGTTGAATCCATTGCCGATCGCGCTCTCCAGCGCATCAAATCCCTCGGTCAGTCTCCCCGCCTTTATCAGCGCGCAGGAGAGATCGTACCAGATAACGCCCGACTCGGGGGCAAAGCTCAAACCCTTCCGCATCGCGGCGATTTCCTTCTCCAGATCCCCGGCGGCCAGGGCTTCCTCCACGTCGTTCCGCCAGCTTCGGGCGTGCTTCAGCTTTTCCACGTCATCCGAGGCGAGCGGGATATCGCCGGCGCGCATGTTCCGGGCGAGATGCCCGGGGTTGGTCGTTGCGGGAATCGGGAGCGTGGCCGGCGAAAGCCTCAGCAGCCATGCCAGCGCAAGCTGATGAACCGGAATCCCCGCCGCGTCGATATTCTCCGCGATCCACTCATCGAACTCCGCCAGCATGCTCGCGTTCCTGTGCCCGCCGACCGGGGCATAGGCGATATAGGTGATGCCATGTTCCTCGCAGAACGTAAGCAGCGTCCCCCGGCTTTCATCGTAGAAGGGGAAGGAGAGCGGGTTCTGGATCGATGATATCTCCGTCACCCCCATCGCCGTTTTGAGCTGTTCCAGCGAAACGTTCGAAACGCCGATATGGCGGATTTTCCCCTCGCGTTGCAGATCGACCAGCGCCCCGATGCTCTCCTCGATCGGCACGGCCGGATCGGGACGGTGGAGCTGGTAGAGATCGATCCGGTCGGTGCCGAGCGCCGCAAGGCTTTTCTCGCACGCCCGGCGCAGATATTCCGGTCGCCCATCCGGCTTCCAGGCTCCGCCGGGGCGGGTGAAGCCTCCCTTGGTTGCCACCACTACCCGCTCCCGCCGCTCTCCCTGAAGCGCGCCGGCAATCAGGCGCTCGCAGTATCCCATGTCATCCTCCCCCAGCGCGTAGGCATCGGCGGTGTCGATAAATTCCACGCCGTATTCATCCACCGCGCGCTGAAGCAGCGCAATCGCATCGCTCTGTGACGGACGTTGTTTTCGATCGATCGAGAGGTTCATCGACCCGTAACCGATTTCATTGACAAATAATGCAGTGGTCCCGATTTGTCGTTTGTTCATCTGAATCTGCCTGATTGAAAAATGTCGCGGGAATCAGATGTTGAATATTTCGCGAATATTCTCCGTCATCCCGCGCAAAGAACATAATGCGGGCCCGATGACGCACGGTGTTGTATCGCCATCGAATCCCGCCGGTTATGATCACCCTGATGATAACCGTGAATTGAATAATCGATCATGATGGCCTCCGCGATTGGTGAAATGTGAGTCTGTTGAATAACGCCATCCGCCCCGTTGGCGGAAAATCATCTCAAGCCCCGGAGGGGCGCAATCCCTTCTGCGCGGGGCATCGCCCCGCGCAGAAGGGATTACAGGAACCCGCGATCACCGCGCCCAGATGCCGGTAATTGGCGACGATGTGGAATCCGCCTTCCCGAGCGTTCCGATGCCGAAATTATCCTCGACCGTTCTGAGCACATTATAGTGATCGTAGGGTGCGCTCTCCACGTAGCCCTTCTTCACCATATCGCCCAGGAACACGGTGTAGATATGATTATGGCTGTAGGTCTCCGATTCATCGAAGGTGATCTCGATCAACGTATTTTTCATCGCGACCGGATCGGCGAGGATCGGGTCGAGGAATTTCTGAAGCCATGTCACGGCGCTATCCAGGCCGGTATCGTGGCCGTCGTCATCCATATCGGGGGAGTAGAACGCATAGCTCGGCAGGTTGTGCGTGTCGAATTTTTCGGCGCTCATGACATTGGCGCAGCGGGCGGGATCGTGCTGGATATTGGTAAACGAGAGGAAGGGGACATGCTTTCGCCTGTAGCGGCCCGCGCTGGTTCCGGTAAAACAGTTGCCGGGATATCCCTCGGCATACTGCTTCCAGGTAAGCCCCTTCGGTTCGAGGAGGTCGGCGATGGTCCGCGCGTCCAGATCCTTCTGGATATCGAGATGCGTATCGAACCCATCGCCGGCGATCATCGCCAGATAATTTGAGTACGATGGATGAAACAGCCCATTGAAGTTTGAAAAGAGCGTTCCCCGCCCGGCGAGTGCCTTCATATAGGGGGATGCGATCACCTTGTCATAGTTCTGGTTTTCCAGCACGATGATCAGCAGATGATCGAACTCCCGGCCGTGGTCCCATCGCTCATTCGATTGGACGGCGCGGGGCGTCACCGATCCGCACCCGGCGATCAGAATACCAGCCAGAACAAGCGCCGGCATCAGGCGCATCATGCCATACATTCGACCATTCACGGGATCACCATTCGATAATTCGAAAAAGAACTCGGGAATGGACTTCAGCAAATGTCGGGCCTTACTCGCGCTACCTTCCGCTGTTGATCTCCTCCAGGAACACGCTGCCGTACATCGCCAGCTTCCGCTCGCCGACGCCGCTGATCGCCGCGAACTCCTCCAGCGTGGCGGGCCTGCGGCTTGCCATATCCCGGAGCGATGCGTCGGAGAAGATGATATACGGCGGGAGATCCTGCTCATCGGCCAGTTTTTTCCTGAGCCGGCGCAGTCGCGTGAAGATATCCTCATCCACCGGCCCGGCCGCCGTGGCGACGAACTTCGTCTTCTCCTCCCGCAGCGGTTTGACGAACACCTTCTCCTCCCCCAGCAGCACCCCGAGGCTCTTCTGCGTCAGCTTCAGCACGTTGTAATCCCCCTGGATCACATATCCCATCGAGAGAAGCTGCCGCGAAAGCTGGAGCCATTCCTTCTTCGAATGGTCGCGGCCGATGCCGTAGACCGGGAGGTTGGAGTGGCGGTTGGAGAGAATCTTGGCGTTCTCCGAGCCGGCCAGCACATCGATCACATAGCCGGCGCCGAACCGCTCGCCGGTGCGGCGGACGCATGAGAGAAATTTCTGCGCCAGCACCGTGGCGTCCACATGCTCCACCGGCTTCACGCAGTTGTCGCAGCGCCCGCAGTTGGTTCCGTGGTAGGTCTCGCCGAAATATTCCGCCAGCAGCCGGTGGCGGCAGAGTGTCGATTCCGCGTAGCCGATCACCTGGGCAAGCTGTTTCCGGGCCAGCATCTGGTTCTGCGGCGTCTTGTCGTCGATGAAGTAATCGATCTTCATCTTGTCGCCGTAACTGTAGAAGAGGATGCACTCGCTCGTGAGCCCGTCGCGACCGGCGCGGCCGGTTTCCTGATAATATCCCTCAAGGTTTTTCGGGAGATCGTAGTGGAGGACGAAGCGGACGTTGGGCTTGTCGATCCCCATGCCGAAGGCGATCGTCGCCACGATGATCTGCGCGTTGTCGCGGATGAATTCATCCTGCCGCGTGGTCCGGTCCTTCGCCGGCAGCCCGGCATGATAGGCCACCGCGCCGAAGCCATCCCGCTGGAGCTTTTCGGTCAGGCTCTCCACCCCCTTGCGGCTTCCGCAGTAGATGATTCCCGACTCCCCCTTGCGCGTCTTGAGATATTTTCTGATCTGCTCGTAGGTGTCCTGTTTGGCGCGGACCTCGTAGTAGAGGTTCTCCCTGTCGAAGCTCGCCTTGAAGACCCTCCCTTGCTGGAGGTTCAACTGCCTTACGATATCCTCCTGCACCTGTTCGGTGGCGGTGGCGGTGAGCGCCACCACGGGGATCTGCGGGAAGAGCGCGCGCACCTCCCGCAGCTTCCTGTACTCCGGCCGGAAATCGTGCCCCCACTCCGAGATGCAGTGCGCCTCATCGATGGCGATCAGGGCAATCGGGAGCTTCTGAACGATCTCCAGAAATCCCTCCATCAGCAGCCGTTCCGGCGCCAGATAAAGGAGCTTGTACTTGCCACGGAAGATATCGCCGAGCCGTTTGGATGATTCACCGGCCGGGAGCGAGCTGTTGAGGAATGTGGCCGCCACGCCGCTCGCGCCAAGGGAATCGACCTGATCCTTCATCAGCGCGATCAACGGGGAAACCACGATGGTGATCCCCTCCAGCAGGAGCGCCGGAAGCTGGTAGCAGAGCGATTTTCCACCGCCGGTCGGCATGATCACAAACGTATCCTGGCCGGCGAGGATATGATCGATGATCTCCTCCTGCATGGGCCGGAACGAGCCGTAGCCGAAATAGCGGGTCAGAACCGCGAGCTTGTCGAATAGAGTGGACGGCATCAATGGGCTGATCCGGGAGCTGATCGTGATTGAGTTGAACGGGAGCCCCGATTGTTGGAGACCGGGAACTGTTATGCGGGCAACATACGAACCCGAGTGTTGTGATGACGAATCAGCCGGCGGGAAATGGGAGATGGCGCGCCGCGCGGCAGTGAATTTTTTTCTCCGCCCTCACGGCTCCTGGAGAATGGGATGGAATCCAAGGCCGAACGTGAGATCATCCAATCCCCAGCGGATGGGATCGATCGTGGTCGGCGTATCGCGAAGGACAAGGCGCCCGGTGGAGCGATATTCCTTCATCACTTCCCTGTAATCGATATGGAAGAGCCTGGGCTGTTCTCTCCTTTCCACGGTATCGAGTCGCCTGAGCGACCAGAGGGGAAGCGCGTGGCGGGAGGCGAACTGCTGGAGATTCCCGGTGGTGATCCCCGTAAACTGGATTCCCTCGATCCACATGCGCGCGCGCGCGACGACCAGCTCATACATGGTCCCGTCGGCCAGGGTGAACTTCCATCCGGCGTCGATCTCCCTGTCGGAGACGATGCCCTCGATGACCTTCAGCGAATCGATGACGCCGGGGACCGGAGGCTCGGCCACGTTCCGCCACGAGTCAACGAAATGGGATGTCATCCCCGGATAGACCTCTGCGGAAAGCCCTGGATGCCCATACCAGAGATCGCACCCCGCCACCGGCGTGAAGCTCGAATGGCTGCCGAAATTCCATCCGTTTAACGGAAAGATCCCATGTCCGAACCAGGCAACGCCGAGCTTTCCCGTTCCCTGAAAGGAGCCGTGATCGAACCCCAGACCCACGCTTGCTTCATACGCGGGATCGAACGAATCGAAGAAGATGTGATTGACGTGGAGCTGGTATGTGACCCGGTTTGCATCGTCGATGCGCTGGTAATGAACGTACGAGATGTTGTTGGGGAAGAAGAAATTGCAGAAGCCCGCTCCGATGATATCGTTCCTTCCCAGGGCAACATAGGCATCGGCCTGAACGGTGATCGGATAGATATAGTGCGGCGCCCATGTAAGGCCGATCGCCACCATGCCATGCCCCGGCTCGGGGGGAACCGGCGGGACGAAGTGGTGCATGGTGCTGCAACCGGTCAGGAACATCATCAGCGGGATCAGCGGCGGTATCCGAAAGCGAATCATGCGCGAAGCCGTGCTGTTGAACGATAGTGCGAGCGCTCTCGGAGCCGATGCGGCGTAACGACCGCGCAGGTAACACCCGGAGGTGCCGGGCGGGATCAGTACACCAGCCTGAAGAGGAGAAATGTCAGCCATCCGAGGACGGCGCCGGCCGGTAGATCGGCGATGAAGTGCTGCTTGGTGAAGAGGCAGCTCAGCGCGATCAGCGCCGGGAAGGCGAACGCCCAGGGGCCAAGGCTGTGATACAGGTGCATCGCCGTGAGCATCGCCACCGAGGTATGCATGCTGGGGAAGCTGTTGGATGGCGCATCGAACTTCTGGACGAATGCCAGAAACCGCTCTGAGTGACAGCTCTTCTTGTTGCGGGACCGCCACTCATCCGGCGTGACCACCGGGAAGAGAACGAAGAAGAGCATCTGCGCCAGCAGAAGGACGATGTAGCTGAGGACGATGTAATTGAAGTGGCGGGGTGAATCGACGATGAGATTGATGTAGAGGATCACCGGGTAATACAGAAAGCTGTAAATCCAGGTCCAGCTGGGCCAGTAGGGAATGCGGTCGTCAATGCTGAGCTTCAGCCCCCGCGGCTCGGTGACGGGATTGCGCTGGCACCAGAAATAGAACTGGTAAACGCCGACGATGATAAAGATGCTCATCGCCAGATTCACCACATAGTCAGTGGATCTCATACAGTTCAGCGGAGTGGATAGCCCGGTAAATTATGGTAACAGGGGAAGGGGTGACTAAGATACGACGAGGCTTGATAAACCAAACCCGATTTTTTCAGCACCTGGCACGACTGTCCAGAAGCGTCCCACCGGATACAGCAATGCCGGTAGCGTCACTCCGATGAGGTTGCCCCGGCATGCTGATACAACTCGATTGCGCGATCCTCCCGTATCAGCGGGCGTTCTGCCCGGTGACCATGGAATAGATGGTCTTGAAGAAGATCTGGAGATCGAGCCAGGGGGAGAGATTGAGGATGTAGTAGAGATCGTACTCCAGCTTCAGCCTGGTGCTCTCAATGTCAGCGGTATAGCCCTGATTCACCTGCGACCAGCCGGTGATGCCCGGCGCGATCACCCGGCGATACTGATACAGAGGGATGTTTTCCTCGAACACCTCGGAGAAGATCGCCGGCTCCGGCCGGGGGCCGATAAGGCTCATTTCGCCACGCATCACGTTCCAGAGCTGGGGAAGCTCATCGAGATGGGAGAGGCGGATAAACTTTCCGAAGCGCGTTACCCGGTGGTCCCGCTCGGCGGTCAACTGGCGGATTTCGTAGGGGGAGACCTTCATGCTCCTGAACTTCACCATCCAGAACAGCTCGCCGTTTCTCCCCGGCCGTTGCTGCCAGAACAGGACGGGGCCCGGCGAGTCGATACGGACGATAAGGGCAATAAGCAGGCAGAGGGGAGCCGTCACGGGAAGCGTCGCGATCACTACTACCAGCTCGATCATTCTTCGTACGAAGAGGTATCCCAGAGGCAGCTCGATGGAGAGTAATTGTTGCTCGGCACGCTCGGCAGATACATCGGTCTCGGAAATGGAGATACTGCTCATTGATACTTCTATGAAAGGATATGAGGGTCTAAAATACTGAGTCGGGCTTTTCGTGCAAACGATCTTCGGATTCTTTCTGAAATGAATGATCGAGGATTGAAAGCTCCCGTCCGGCAGTTATCCCCATATGAAATCGCTGACCAGCCCTCTATGGGCAATAGCGCGTCTGATACCGGCGCATCATAGCGGATGGCCGATATGAAAGGCATGCGGACTCTCAATATAAATAATTAGGCCACGATCGATCCCAACCAGCCGTAACAAAATGGGCCGGCGAGCCCTGAATGATGGGCGCGCGGGGCGATGCCCCGCGCGGTAGGAATTGCGCCCCTCCGGGGCTTGGGGGGATTAGCGTCGCGGATGGCGTTGCCCGGCAGCCTGCTAACTGTCGTGGAAGCCGCCGGCCACGGCGGACTCGTCATCGAGCTGGGCATCCTCCCCCTGGGTGAAGGAGCGGACATCGTAGTCATCGTAGTAGTCGCTGTAGTAATGTCCGGGATAGAACGGGTTGTACGATGAGTTCATGTAGTAGTAATGCCGGTACGAATACGCCCAGTCGGGATCGTTCCACTCCTCCTCGTTTCTCGCCACGGGGGGGTGTGCGTTCGGGGCCTTCGGCCCTTTTGCGGACTTCGCCTCCTCCTCTCCCTTCGCGAAGCACTCCACGCAGATCGTATCGCTGCTTCGTATCCTGGTGTGCTCGGCGCAGACCGGCCGGGCGCAGATGCTGCATGTGTTGATCCCCTCCTCACCGCAATCGCGTAGCGTCAGAATCCCCCGTTTCACGGCGCATTTGCTCATCTCAGTTTCCCTCCTGCTTGACCAGATTCACCCGTCCGTAGGCCGATGAGAGGGTCTCCATGACCGCGTTGAGTGGAAGCGTGTCGGTGATCGACGACGATTGCGCCACGCGCCGTATCCGAAGCATGTTCCGCTTCTCACCTTCCTTCACCGACATATCGCTGGCATATGGCCCCGACTCCTGATGGGCAAGCGCGTAGCTGTCGCGCCGGAAGCCGATTCGGACATCGATCAGATGCCTGACGCGATACTTGAGCTTCACCTTGACCTTGCCGCGCGCGTTCCGTCTGGTCGTCTTCCTCTGCCTGATCTGATCGGTGATCGTCAGCTCCAGCGTGGAGTCATCGGCCAGCACCGTCCTTGCCTCCATCCAGGTGAGCTGATAGGTGGTCTGTTCGGTGTTCATCCGCTTCCTGAGCGTTTCGCTGCCGGTCTGGTATTCCTTCGCCATCGGATCGCTCAGGTTCAGCCGGAGCGTCAGCGTCCCGCCGCGGTCGATATCCTCACGCATGAGGGTGATCATCGGAAGAATGAACTTCCGGAGATTGTTGGAGAGATCGTTATGACGGGCGAAGAAGTAGATCGCCAGCGCGACGGCGGCCAGGGCCACGAAGAGGAGGAACACCGGGAACGAGTGCGATGTAACGCCGGCGATAAAGCCGATGACGACCGAGAGAAAGACGCTCCATCCGGCCATCTTCCGCAACTGGTCGCCGGAGCGGTCCAGGTTTGCTACCGTGTCCAGCATCGCGATCCACTCATCCGGCGTATGGGTCGCATCGATTCGCTTCGTCTGCAGGAGCGATCGCTGCTCGCTGTTCAACGAGAAGTAGAGCATCATGCTCATCGGTGAATCTCCCTTGATTGATCCTCGATCCTTGGGGGGCGGGGGGAAATCTATCACCATTTTCCGTGATAACCGACCGATACAGCCGGGCCAGCTTCGCGGTCGATCGTTCCCATGTGAACTCATCGGCAACCCTCCCCCTCCCGGCCTTCCCCATCTCCCGCCGTCGCTCGGGATACTCCAGCAGCACTCTGATGGCGCGCGCCAGATCGGCCGGACGATCCGCCCGGACAAGCCGTCCATGAACGCCGTCGGCAATCAGCTCGCGCGTGGCCGGCAGATCGGAGGCGACCACCGGAACGCCGCACGCCATCGATTCCAGGATCTTCAGCGGCGCGCATCCCTGATCGAGATTCCGCGAGCATTCCACCAGCGGCGCCAGCGACAGCTCCGCCCCCGCCACCCAGCCGCGCAACTCCTCCCTGCCAAGCGCGAACCGCCAGATAATCCTCCCGTCGATGCCGAGCCGCTCGGCGAGCTTCCGGTAGATCTTCACGTTTCTGTGGTGCGTGGAGGAGCAGATCACAAGCTGGACATCCTCCATGTCGGCCAGGCGCGCGAACGCGCGGAGCATCACATCGGCCCCCTGCCACCGCTGGAGAGCGCCGAAATAGATGATATACCGTGGCGGGGCATCGTCCGGGCGCGTAGCGGCGGGGACCAGGTCGGCGCCGTTGGGGATCACGGTGATCGCATCGGCCGGTGCGCCCAGGCGGAGGAGGTTTTCGGCGATCGTGGCGGATGGGGTGATGATGGCGTCGGCGCGGGACCAGCAGAACTCCTCGGCCGCGCGGATCTTGGCGAGCGTTCGCGCGGAGAGGCCGGGGTATGTGTAGGGAAGCTCGATCGACGGAAGACCGTTGACCTCGTAGACCGTCCGATAACGGCGGTCCGGCCGTTCCAGCACCGGAACGCCGCTCCAGGGATCGCGCACGTGGCAGATCGCCAGATCATCTCCATGCTCCTCAAGCAGCAGCCGGAGCCGGTCGGCAAAGCCGATGGTGCGCTCCAGAAAGTTCGGAGCCTGTCGCGCGTAGCGAAGGATCTCCACGTTTCCCTCGCGCTGATAGATCGGAAGATCATCTCCCCCAAGCGTATAGAGAAGCCCGCCATCCATCGTCCGGAAGAGGGTTTCCGCCATCCGGGCGATATGCGTGGCCGCCCCTTTCGCCGATGGAAATCGATCGAACGAGGCATAGAGCGCGCGGGGCTGAAGTTGAATCGGCATGGGAATCGATGGCCGGGAATCGTGTGCGATATCGGTTCAGGGGCTGAACGTCGTTTCAGCGAAACGGGAAAACTATCGATATTGGGGGCCGGGGCCGGAATATACCGCCGGAACCGTTGATGAACACCTTGCCTCTTCCACGTTGGAATCACGCATGCGTACGATAACACTTGCCGGCGTTCTCCTGGTTGCGCTGGCGTTTCACGGCGCGGTAGTGAGCGCGCAGGCGATCTTCGTCAATCCCGGCGTGAAGCTGGGCTACACGTTCGGTGACAAGGGCGGATTTACCGTCGGCGGTGAGATCAGCGTGACCACGCTTCCGGTGAATGCCTCCTATTTCCTGGGAGGTCTGGTGGGGCTCGACTACTGTTTCGGCGCGCACCGGACAAAGGCGCATCTGGGGCTGGAGGCCGGGGCGCTCGGCGTCGGCGTGGATGTGGGCCCGAGCTGGGTGAGCCAGGTTGGGAAGAGCGACATGGGGATCACGATCTCCCCATTTATCGGTCTGGTGCTCTATCCCTATTACAGCACCACGCTGATGTTCCACGGCGATGATATTCACGAGCTGGGGCTGTGGGGGAAATGGCCCATTCCCGTCGTGAACAACATCAACATCTTCGATTGACCTGGGGAGCCGGTCGGCGCCTGCCGGAGGAGGGTGGCCGCGTGATGGCCGAAATCGCCAGATCTCATCTATCTCTATTACGCCTTCCACTTGCTCTATTACGCCTTCCACTTGATGTTGCAGCCGATGCTCGGCTTCTGATCGGCGCTGACATCGCCACCTGCCAGGATCGCGTCGAGCGCGGTACGGATATCGCAGCCGGTGACGGGGACGCCGTTGGAGGGGCGGGAGTCATCGAGCTGGCCGCGATACGCAAGGCGCAGATCGCGATCGAAGATGTAGAAATCGGGGGTGCAGGCGGCCTGATATGCGCGGGCCACATCCTGCGATTCATCGTAGAGGTAGGGGAACGTGTAGCCGTTGCGCTCCGCCTCCTCCTTCATCCGTTCCGGGGAATCCTGCGGATACTTCCCGGCGTCATTCGCGTTGATGGCGATAAACGCGATGCCGCGCGCCCGATAGTCCGCCGCCAGCCGCGCCAGCTCCTCCCGCACGTGAATCACGAACGGGCAGTGGTTGCAGATGAACATCACAACGGTCGCGATATCGGATTTCAGGTCTTCGAGCGTCACCGTGGTCCCGGAAACCGTATCCGGGAGTGTAAATGCCGGGGCCACCGTCCCGAGCTGGAGCATGGTTGATGGAGTTGCTGCCATAAAAGGGTTTGAATGATTTCGTGTGCGATAACAATCCCAGGCGATATGGCCCGAGAGGAGATGCGGCGGAACTCAACAGACTGTTGAAGGACGTCATCCGCGGCGTTGGCCTTCACCGTTCGCTCATTGCGGCGTCCGTGAGGACGCCTCACTTGCTCAGGTTCGGCCGCCTTGCATCTGATCGTCCTTGAAGGACCTGAGCGGCAGAAGTATTTCAACAGCCTGTTATGAAATCATCGTCCGATTGCTCCCCTCCCGGAGATCGCCGGATCTATTCCCCGATGATCTTCACCAGAATCCGCTTGTCGCGGCGGCCGTCGAACTCACCGTAGAAAACCTCCTCCCACGTCCCCAGATCCAGATCGCCATTGGTGATGGCGAGCGTGGTCTCGCGACCCATCAGCGTCCGCTTCAGGTGCGCGTCCGCGTTGTCCTCGCCGGTCAGGTTGTGCCGGTACTGGGAAATCGGCTCGTGCGGCGCCAGCTTCTCGGTCCAGACCTCGAAGTCATGCCAGAGCCCGCGCTCATTATCGTTCACGAAGACGCTGGCGGTGATGTGCATCGGGTTGACCAGGCAGAGCCCTTCCATGATTCCCGATGCGCGCACGGCCTCCCGGACGCGATCGGTGATGCGGACGAACTCGATGGTCCTGTTCGTCCTGATCGAGAGTTCTTCACGATAGGTTTTCATGGCGCGAATCTACGGCATCGGGGCCGGAGTTGTGTTGGAGTTGGCCCCCAGCACCAGAAGGAAAATCAGGACAAGCGCCACCACGATCACCGCGACAGCCACTATCGTCAACCGTTTCCGGGCCACGGGGGATATCCGCGTCGGCTCCCCCTGGGATGATTTTTTCAGATCGCCGAGCAGCGAGAACGTGGCCGCGTGGTTTGGATCGATCGCCAGCGCCTGCTGCGCGTAGCTCTCCGCCTGGGCACGATCGCCCTCATCGGCCTTCTCCCTGTATCGCCCCGCATACGCTGCCGCCAGCCCGTGGAGCGATTCCACATCGGACGGATGCAGCCCCACCGAGGCGGAGAGTTCCGATACGGCGTTATCCCACAACCCCTGCCGCATAAGCCCCATCCCCCGCGTCCGATGGTTTACCGCCTCCCGTTCGGCCGCGGCCAGATCATCATCGCTCATCCCCAGCTCCCGTGCCACCGACTGGAGATCGCTCATCGAGAGGGCGCTGTTCCGTTCGTTCTGGAGCGCCGTGATCCGCTCGATATAGTTCTGAATGTTCCGATCGTTCGTTTCGTTAGCCATCGCGGGAAAGAGTTCAATTGTTGATCCGACATGTCCATCGTTTCGAAATTCGCCTCATATCCCGCGCCAGAGTGGTCCGCGCCCAGCTCCCGGTAGTGACTCAATTTGAATCCAGCCCTCCGGCTGACACCCATGATCCATCGACGATCCTCTCTCCAAGCTCCGTCAGGAGCGCGCCGGTTGTAGCATCGATACCTCCGTTGCCCACGCAAGCTCCAGAGGAGCGTACCATCGTCGCATGCCGGCAGAATGGTCCGCTCCTCTGGAGCGTGGAATCATGGGAGGCGTGGTGCTGCTGCAACCGGTACGCCCCGATGGGGCTGGGAAGACGGATGCCGCATATGACTCCGGGCATCATCCACACCATCTCAAACTGAGTCACTACGCTGCCCCCGAAGCCCTTGCGCGCCTGAAGATGAAATAATAAGTTCATCGCTCAAGTACCGGCGGAAACGCCATCGGCCCGGCCGATCATCTTCAACACATGCAGAGAAGGAGAACTCCATTATGGCAGGAATATCATCAACCCCGAGCCGCGGGAATCTTCCCGCGATGTGCAGAGATGTTCTCCTTCGGCTATTCACCAGGCGTGAATGATGGATGGGATTTCTCTGTGAAGCGTCGATATCAATCAACGTTCACAACGAGGAATCGCGACAATGAATCTGGAAATGCTGGGGTGGTCCCCATTTTTTTCGAAAAGCTTCGCGCCCTATGCTGAGCAGGGCTATCGTGCCGGGCGGGTTGCGCGCGAGCACAGGAACATGTACGAGATCTTCGCCGAGGAGGGGGAACTCCAGGGGGAGGTCTCGGGACGGATGCGGCATCAGACGGTCGACCGCGGCGATTTTCCCGCCGTTGGCGACTGGGTCGTGATCGGCCGCGCCGATGGAGCCGAACGCCACACAATCCACGCTCTTCTTCCACGCAAAAGCAAATTCTCCCGCAATGCCGCCGGCGGCACAACCGAGGAGCAGATCGTCGCGGCCAATATCGACACGGCCTTTCTGGTGACGGGCCTCGACGATAATTTCAATCCGAGAAGGATCGAACGTTATCTGATCCTTGCCTGGGAGAGCGGCGCCGATCCGGTGATCGTCCTCACCAAGGCCGATCTCTGCGACGATCTGGAACGATACCTGGACGATGCCAGGGCCGTCGCGCTCGGCGTGCCGGTGATCCCCGTAAGCTCGCCGGATGGCGGCGGTCTGGATCGCCTTGCCCCGTATCTGGGGGCCGGGCGGACGGCGGTGCTGCTCGGCTCTTCCGGCGTTGGAAAATCGACGTTGACAAACCGGCTGGCCGGGGCCGAGCTGTTGAAGGTCGGTGAGGTGAGCGGGAGCGTGGGAAAGGGAAAGCACACCACCACGCACCGGGAGATGATCCTGCTGCCGGGTGGCGGGTTGATCATCGATACGCCGGGGATGCGGGAGTTGCAGCTCTGGGAGGCGGACGAAGGGTTGCAGGAGACGTTCGAGGATATCGCGTCGCTCGCCGAACGGTGCAGGTTCCGCGACTGCGGGCATGGGAACGAGCCGGGCTGCGCGATCCGGCGGGCGCTGGATGATGGAACGCTGGACGCGGCCCGCTACCGGAACTACACGAAGATGGAGCGTGAGCTGGCTTATCTGGTACGGAAGGATGACAAGGCCGCGGCGCTGGCGGAGAAGGAGCGGTGGAAGAAGATCGGGAAGGAGAGCAGAAAGCTGCCGCACCGATAACTGCAATGTGATGCCGGGCTCCGTGAGATCGTTCACGGAGCCCGTTCTTTATCTCTACTTCACCCTGACGACGGTGATTGCATACCGGGTGACGCCGGCCGGAATCGGGTATTCGAGGAACTTGTTTCTGCTATCGTTGACGTTGAGGGGGGGATCATCGCCGGAGATCAGGAAGTAGGTGTGATCGGCCACGCGCGTCCCGCCTGCGTTGAAATCATCGATCCGGACCTGAAGCTCGTGGAACGGGTGCTTCCCGTTGTTGTACATCCTGAGATGCAACGTCCGATGCGTGTTGACGATGGTGTTGATCTGCGCCAGATCGACGTTCATATCGATCTCCTTCGGAGCCTCCCAGGTAATGGGGATGGTTGATTCCGCGGGCATGGTCTGCGCGGGCGGTGGGGCCACTTCCGGCGATGGATATTCAGGAGGCCGATGGTTTCGGTCGCTTCTGTTGAACCAGATGAACCCCATCCCGAACAGGACCAGCGCCACCACCAGAATTGGGGCGGCGGCCAGCCAGCCGGTTGCGGTCTTCTTCTTCGCGGCCGCGGCGGGGCGGGGAATGGCCCCCTTCCGGTCAAGCTCGTTCAGCAGGGCATAGGATGGATCGTGCCCCGGATCGATCGCCAGGGTCCGCTTGGCGATCGCAGCGGCCTGCATGCTGTCCTCCTCCCTCCGCGTGGCAACCCATCGCTCCTTGTAGGCGGTTGCCAGCCCATGCAGCCCCTCCACGCCGAGGGGGTTGAGGGCGACGGCATCGTTCAGCTCGTTCACCGCGTCATCCCACCGTTTGTACTGGAGGTGGCGCATGCCGCGCTCCAGATGGGCGCGCGCGGCGGCATCGGCGGCCACCACATCCTCCTCACTCATCCCAAGCTCCCGCGCGATATTCCGCAGATCCTCCAGCTCCAGCGATTGCCGTCGCTCGTTCTGCAGCGCCACAACCCGTCCCAGATACTTCTGAAGAATCTCCTGCTGATGATCCTGCGACATGATCGGCTCCGCCTGAAGATGTGATCGTAACCCGTTCTTCTCTCTGATGTCCCAGCTTCCACGCACCCCCGGCCGGGATGTTACGGCGGGAGGAACCGCAATAGTAGAGTGTCCGGCGCGGATGGGAAAGGGGAATGGTGGGGTATGAGGAGTTCAGTGATCTCCGAAAGGAAGTATCAAGGGAGAGTAAAATATCCTTGCATCGAGATGTTTATTATGTATGGTTGATTTCGCCATCGAGCACCATATCATTTTTTTTCTCACTTTTTATTCTCTCATTATGAGCTGCAATTGCAATTCCTCCGATTCCGTTCTGAGCTGGATTGACTGGGCAAATGTCGAACCACGGAACCCCCTTCAACCACGGGGGGCGATCCAATGGTTATCAACAGCGACAGATTCTTTCTCATCCTGATGATTCCGGTCATGGGGAATTATCTCATCAGGTTCGGGAATTACAACGTCGAGATCGGCGCCGGAATCCTCCTTCATTTCTCCCCTCCGGATTGCACGGAATTGCCGTTCGGCAATAATCTCAGATGCTCGCTGCTGAAGGGAACCGCAACGCTGGGCTATCGCTATCGTCGGTAGTGACTCAGTTTGAGATACGGTTCATGCTGTTTGGACTCATCGAGGGAATTCGACATCTCTCCTTCCAGCCCCATCGGGGCGTACCGGTTGTAGCGATGCCACGTCTTCGATGATCTGAAGCTCCATCGGAGCGTACCATTTGGCATGGATGCGGGGATGGTACGCTCCGATGGAGCTTGAGCGGGAGATGGGAGCATTGTTGCTACAACCGGTGCGCTCCCACGGAGCTTGAAGAGTGAAGCATGGATCGTCGCTCGATGATTGTTCAGCAGA
>JAQBOZ010000036.1 GCA_028287785.1 Chlorobiota bacterium | reverse complement strand
ATCGCCATGCCCCCATGATTCCAAGCTCCATCGGAGCGTACCATTCGGCACGGATGCGGGGATGGTACGCTCCGATGGAGCTTGAGCGGGAGATGGGAGCATTGTTGCTACAACCGGCGCGCTCCTGACGAAGCTTGAAGAGAGAAGGAGGGATCGCCGATCGATGATTGTTCAGCAGACGGAAGAGTGGATTCAAACTGAGTCACTACCCCCCAGCTCCACTACTATGTCCGGCGCTCCGGCGTTCTTATCTTCCTTCCAGCATATCCACGGTTCCCTGCCCGTCTGTACCCGCCTCGGAACACTTTCATTGTTTTTGTCGGATCGGCGCATTACCCCACGTGTCAGCGCGGGGCAATGTGCCGGCCCATTCACAATTCTGGAGAAGATCCATGAGGATTCGGCGACTTTTCATCCTTGGCGCCGATCTTGCGACCGGCACCGTCGGCAGAATCCACCTCCGCTTCCCGCCCCGCATATATATATCTTGACACGAGTCAGATGCCCGCCGGACGGTTAGATTTGTATTCAGCTCGTGAACATCGCTCAGTGGATCACATCGGCAAACATATCGAACGACGCTTCCGCCGGCTCTTTCTCGGGTCGCTCAGGCTGATGCGCTCACGCGCCGGCGATCCCGCGGGGCTCGCCGATCTCCGCGCGCCCGCGATTCTCCTGATCCGTCACGACCGTATCGGCGACGCGATCATCTCCACGCCGGCCATCGAGCTGCTCCGCCATCGATTTCCCGATGCGCGCATCGATATTCTTCTCGGACGCCGCAACGCCGCCGCCGCCGGCATCCTCCCGTTCATCGACGATCATTTCATTCTCCCCGCCGCCGCGTCCGGGACAATGGCGACGATCGGCGCGGTCAGAAAACGGAAGTACGATGTGGCGATCAACCTGCTGGCGAAGGATTCCGCAAGCGGCGCGCTCCTGACCGGGCTGGTTGCCGCCCGCTACAGAATCGGCTTCGCCGGCGCGGCATCATCGGCATATGATTTCCCGGTTGAGAAACCGGCCACGGCGCTTCATATTGTCGAACAGACCGCGCGGCTTCTGCAACCGTTCGGCATCGATACGCGACGGGAATCGATCCCGGCGCTGTCGGTGAGGATTCCGCCGGAAGCGCGGGCGAGCGCGAAGCTCGCGATGGCGCGCATCACCGGCGATGATCGCGGGGCGAACGTGATCATCAACATCTCCGGCTCCGGGCCTGAAAAATTCTGGGGAGAGGAACGGTACGCCGGGCTCCTCACCCTCCTGCGCGGACGCGGGCTTGCGCCGATCCTTGCCGCCTCCCCGGCCGACGGCGAGCGGCTCCGGCGAATCGCGGTGGCGGGCGGCGCGCGGTTCCTCCCGCCGGTGGCGGATCTTGCGACGTTCGCCGCGATGCTGGCGCACGCGGACATGATCGTCACACCGGACACGTCGATCGTTCATATCGCGGCGGCGCTCGGCCGACCCACCGTGATGCTGGCCGGCGCGGCGGAAACCGGGAACATCTGGGGGCCGTGGCACGTCGCAAACCGCGTGGTTCATGGGGATGGATCGCTCGCCGCGATCGCAATCGAAAACGTACATTCGGCGATCGAATCCCTCGCCTCTGAAACCCTCCTTTCAATCTCGCCGTCTAGCGCCTCATGAAGATACTCCGCAGACTCCTCCCCTTTCTCAAGCCGTACACGCTGGGGCTGTCGGTGATCACGTTTCTCAGCCTGATCCTCTCGCTCCTCAGCACGGCGACCATCGCGATCATCTGGCCGATCATGATGGTGATCATCCCCCCCGGCGGAAAGGCGACCGAACCGGCCGGCATTCCCGGAGCGGCGGCGGTCCCGTTGTTCGGCCAGGCAAAGGCGTGGATGCTCGGCCTTATTCAGTCGTTCATCATCGTCCCGAACGACAAGCTCGGCTCACTGAGAAATGTCTGCCTGCTGGTGGTGGGAATATTCATCGTGAAGGATATCATCAAATACTTCACGTTCGTTCTCAACACGGTGGTCGAGGAGCGGATGATCAAGGATATCCGCGACACGGTCTTCAGCAGGACCATCGGCCAGTCGCTGGAGTTCTTCAACGCGAAACGCACCGGCGAGCTGATCTCCGTGCTGACCAACGACGTGAACATGATGAGCTCCGCGCTCACCCCGACGCTCGGCACCATCATCCGCGAGCCGATGCAGGCGTTGCAGATGCTCTTCCTCCTGCTCACGTTTTCCCCGACGCTGACGCTGATCGCGTTTTCCACCAGCATCCTTTCGCTCGTGCTGATCCGCGTGCTCACCAAGCACGTCAAGCGCTACTCGCAGCGGATGCAGACGGCGCTGAGCGATATCACCAGCCGGTTGCAGGAAACGTTTCTGAACATCAGGATCATCAAGGGATATTCCGCCGAGCGGTACGAGCTGGATAGATTCAAGGGGGAGACGAAGCGATATGTCCGCGCCGCGGAAAAACATTCGGCGACGGTGAATGTGAACGGGCCGACCGGGGAAATTCTGGCGATCATCGCGCTGGCGGTGGTCCTCTATTACGGCGGCTCGCAGGTGCTTCAGGGGACAATGCGGGCCGAGGAGCTGATCTCCTTTCTCCTGATTCTCTTCGCCATCATGGCGCCGATCAACGCGGTGGTGCAGATCCCCACAAGCATTCAGCGTGGCCTGGTGGCGGCCGAGCGGGTGCTGGCGGTGATGGATGCGGAGCCGACGGTGAAGAGCGGGCCACGGAAGGCGGCGCCGCTGCGGAACGAGCTGCAGCTCCTCAACGTCGGGTTCAGCTACAGGCCGGGCCATCCGGTGGTGCGCGATGTAACGCTCACGATCAAGCGCGGGCAGACGCTCGCGCTGGTCGGCCCGTCGGGTGGAGGAAAATCGACGCTGATGGATCTGATGCTCCGGCTCTACGATGCCGGCTCCGGCGGGATTTCACTTGATGGAATCGATATCAGGGAGTTCGATCTTGAGAGCTATCGCTCGCTCTTCGGCGTGGTGACGCAGGAGTCGATCCTCTTCAACGATTCGGTGTTCAACAACATCGCCTACGGCGTCATCGACGCCACGCGCCAGCGTGTGGAGGACGCGGCGCGGATGGCAAACGCGCACGAGTTCATCCAGCGGCTGCCGCAGGGCTACGACACGCCGATCGGCGATCGCGGCGTGCTCCTCTCCGGCGGCCAGCGGCAGCGCCTGGCGATTGCCCGCGCGCTGGCGCGCGATCCGCAGATTCTTCTCTTCGATGAGGCCACCTCCGCGCTCGACACCGAATCCGAGATGTTCGTACAGGAGGCGATCAACAACCTGCTGATCGACCGTACCGCCGTGGTGATCGCGCATCGTCTCTCGACGATCAAGCACGCCCACATGATCGCCGTGGTGGAAAACGGAGCGATCGTGGAATACGGACGGCACGATGAGCTGCTGGCAGCGGGAAATCTCTACCGGCGCCTGTATGATGTGCAGTTCAGGGAAAACTAGTGAGGGCTACCCCATTTCTTCCGAAAATCCTCAAGCTCCTTTTTCCAGACTTGCTCGCCGGCCTTGAAATTCCTGTCGATTCTGGTGCTCTGGGTTTCGTATTTCCTTGCCAGCTTTATCTCCCCGAGAAAATAATATACCTCGCCAAAGGTATCCCAGACATTTGGATCGGATGGGTTGACCAGGGCCTGGAGCCTTGCCAGCGCCAGCGCCTTTTTCAGATCATGTTTCGACAACGCGGAATAGACCGCATTATTGAGGATGCTGTACGGAACATGATTTTCCGCGAGATATTTTATAATGCTGTCGCTCTTCACCACAAGCGCCGATTCGTCCATATTCATCACCTCGTTCTCCAGCGCGCTCATCGTCACTCCGTCCCTGAACATGGCGCGGAGCGTGTCCCCCGAAGCCATGCCGTTCCCGTCATCCCAGTAGGTATCGGTGGTGATCACATAACGCGGGGCGATGTTTTTCGAGAGCATGAACCTGTTCAGATCCTCCACGCGCGAGCTGATCATCTCCTTTCCCCCCACATTCGTTCCCTCCAGCCGCTGAAACATGCAGGAGCTGTGCATGTAATTATATTTCGGGAGATAGAAATAGAGAAAATCCTCGGTGGGAACGTGGTGATATTCCTCTTTTGTGAACCTGTAGGCAATGATGGAATTCATCGCATCCCCAAGCACAAGGCTGTCGCCATCGACGAATTGAAGATATCTCCCATATTTTTCAACCGCCGACGCATCGACAAATTCGCTCAATCGCTTGAAATTATTTCTGGTGGTGATGACGGTGATTCCACGGGAAATAAACGGAAGGATCGATGAAATGCTGTGCGGATGCCAGTGGCTGCTCAGGACATACTTCAACGGCTTGCCGGGGAAATAATCGTGAAGCGCGCGGAGCACCTTCTCCCCTCCCTCGGAATGATCCTTCAGATTCACCGATCCGGCGCCATCGTTGGAGATGGGCATTTCCAGCAACGCGATATGATCGTTGAACTCCACAATGGTGCTCTTGGTGACGATCGGCTTTTCGCTGGTGATATCGTAGTACATCAGATAGAGGCCGTCGGCAACCTTCCGTATCGATGTAGTGCTGGTCTGCGCCCCGGCCGAAAGCGTTGCAAGCAACATCGCCGGCGCGATGAGTGGGAGAAGATTCATGGTGCGATGATCGGTCAGATTGGAAGGAGATGCAGGGACTGTTGCCATCCGCCGCGTGCTCAAGCCCCGGAGGGGCGTAATCCCTGCTGCCCGGGGCGATGCCCCGAGCAAACAGTAGGTGTCCCCATCCCCCGCAATTGTTACCGACCACCAGATTTTTTTCTGAGAGCCGCATCACCGCACCAGCTCAAACACCCCGGTAAACGTAAACGTCAGCACCAGAATGCCGAGCGCGCACCAGCCGATGATGATCCGCTTTCTATCGAGCGGCGTTTCATCAGGCACCGGAGGATGAGGGATCTTTATGACGACCAGAATGATCACCACCCAGAGAAGCCACCCGAGCCAGCCCCGCATCCACCAGCCGGCATGCCGCGTAAGCCATTCCAGCGGAGGGCCAAGCAGGACGCCGAGCAGATCGAAAAACCTCCCCTGATGATGCTCGCGAATCAGATCGCGCAACAGCGTGCAGAGCGTGCCGAACCCTGAAAAGACCAGGAAGCCGACGAACCAGCGGGAGATCTTCCGCTGCGCCCGGCCGAACATCCCGTAAATCACATGGCCGCCGTCGAGCTGCCCCACCGGGATCATGTTGAGCGCCGTCACGAACATCCCGAACCAGCCGACCGACAGCAGCGGGTAGTGATAGATCTCGTTCATGCCGGGAAAAAATCGCCCCGGCGCTATCAGCAGTTTTTTGAGAATCCCGAAGAGAAGAAACCCGCCGAATCGCGTCCCCTCGGCCGGCAGCGTCGCAAGCGCGCGATACTCCGGGTGGATCGCGTAGAGCGATTCTATCCCCGGCATTGTCAGCATGCCGATGATCAGATACGCAAGCGCCACCACAAAGCCGGCGATCGGGCCGGCAACGCCGATATCGAACATCGCGCGGCGGCTTGGCACAACGGTGCGGGTGCGGATGACAGCCCCCATCGTGCCGAAGAGAGAAATCGGCATCGGGATGTAGAACGGGAGCGTGGCGTCCACGTTGTGGGCGCGGGCGGCGAAGTAGTGCCCGAACTCGTGCGCGCTGATGAAGAGCATCAGCAACGCGCTGAACGGCAGGCCGCGATACAGGTTGGCGAGAATGTCGCCAAGCGATGTGATGGACGCATCGGTCGCCGTGGAGAAGAGCATCCCGGCGTACATGGTGGAGATGCACGTCAGGATGAAGAGGAGAATATGAAGCCAGTAGCGATCCTTCCGTCTCGGCGGGGGGGCGACCATCGTCGGATACTCCACGCCGCCGGTGTGGCTGATGGTCCGGTCGAAATCTCTATCCTGCATCGTGCATCATCAATAATCTATTGCAAAGCCAAGCGCGACATATCGTTCGCGACGGCCGAAATGCTGTCCGTAGTGCGAGCGCCCCGCATAATAGCTCCCCTCGATCGTAATTCCCTTCGAGTTGTACCGGCCCAGCTTCACGCCGAGCCGCGCCTCATGCTCGCCGATCGTCTCCAGCTCCGTGTTCAGCCGGAACTCGTAGCCGAGCCTGAGCGTGAGCGGAGATTCCCACGGCTGCCACGCGGCATCGAAGCCGACGTACGGGTTCAGCCGGCCCAGCGTGTCGGGGATCGTGTGCGTGAGCCAGAGAAGCCCGGCGTACGGGCGCAACGTCGCGCGGGATGCGTCGAACAGCCCGCGAGCCAGCCGCGTGCCATCGGCGGCGGCCATCAGATCGATAAACTCGCGGCTGTAGGTCTGATAGCTGGCCTGCGCGGTGGAAAAACTCGGATCGCCATCGACGAGATGCGCGGAGATATGGGCGACGCGGAGGCGGAGATCGGGAACAGGCGCGCGGTCGAACGTCGCTTCGGCATGCAGCCCGAAATAATAATCCACCGCCTCCACCGGGAACTTGAATCCCCCCACGGAGCGAAGTCGCGTCCACGTAAAGAAATCGGCGCCGAGCGCGACGGCCGAGGTCCTTCGCGGCAGTTCCGGCGCGATGCCCCCTCCATCCACCCGGCCCCACGAGAGATTGAGAAGATCGGCCGATGCGCCGATATCGAGCCGCAGCTTGTCATCGGCCGACTCGCGCGAGCCGCCGATGCGGGCCTCGTCCTTGCCGGCGTAGGGGGGCTGGATGTAGAGCTTCGATCCCGGAGGAAACCCGGCCGAGAGTTCCGTCTGAGCGGCGGCATGGCGGGACGCTATCGAAACCAGAAGAAGCGCCAGCGCGGAGCGGAGAAACGGGCTCGGAGAAATCTTCATGAGCGATATGCCCTCCCTTTCCAGACGACGGTTTTATTCATGAGAAAGATCGGCGTGACAAGCGCCTGCGCCACGAAGTAGAACTCGAACAGGAGAAAATATCTGAGCTGGCGACCCAGCCCAAGCCGCCGCATGTTCGGAAACATCATCATCAGATCGAACCCGAACTTGATGGCCCAGACGATGATCCACGCCGTGGTGGAAACGAACGGGGCAAGGGTAAAGGCCATCAGCCCGAGAAACGCCACGATGAAGATGGTGTAGCCGGGAACGGTGTTCTCCATCCCGCCGCGCGACCAGCGCTGTTTCTGCCGGAGCACCTGCGTCAGCGATTCGCACGGGAGGCTGAACATTCTGGTATCGCGGCTGCATGGGAAGATCGCGCCGTGGCCGTTGCCGGTCATCGCCCGGAAGAGCGCGAAATCCTCAGTCACACTGAACGCAACGCTCCGGTAGCCCCCCACAGCCTCGTACGCCGCGCGACGGAACGCCAGGTTGTTGCCGATGACGCCGACCGGAAACCCGAGCGCCAGCGCCGACGAGCCGAGCGTCTGAAGATGAATCCAGTCGAGCTGCTGCGTCACGCTGAACAGATCGTGCCCCTCGATCACCGTAAACCCGCCGACCACATCGACGCCCGGCAGGAAATGCTCCACCACGCCGCGCGCCCACGTGACCGGCGGAGCGCAATCGGCATCGGTAAGCAGGATGATCTCGCCGCTGGCCCGGTCCATCCCCTGCGCTATCGCCCGCGCCTTTCCCCGCGCCTGGCTCTCCTCGGTGTGCGTGCGGAGAACCGTGAGCCGTCCGGGATGCGCGGCCGCCAGCCGCGCCAGATGCCGCGCCGTGGCGTCCTCCGACTCATCATCCACGATGATGATCTCCGTCAGCTCCGGCGGATACTGCTGCTCCAGAAGCATCTTCACGCACCGCTCGATATTCCGCTCCTCGTTCCGCGCCGCCACCATGATGGTGATCCGCGGCGGAACATCCGGGGCGCGACGGGGTATCCGATGGGACCTGCGAAGGCCAACGTAGAGCGCGGAGTATTCCAGCGCGTAGATCAAACAGGAGAGAATGAGAAAGGCTTCGAGCATATTGAGGCCGCAAAAGTACGCTTCACCGCCGGTTCCGAAACCACCTATCGCAGATTCTCACAGAGAATCGACCACGGGCCGGCATCGATCGATCGGGCGCGCCGGGGTCGTTGTTGATTTTTGAACAACTTCGGAAGGTTATTCAATTCCGAATACGGCATTTCCTTATACCTTTGCCGCATGGCAATTGAATCGTTTATCGCGCGACGATACTTCCTCGGGCTTGGCACGTGGGGTCTGGTCGCGGCTGTTGGCCTGGTGCTGGCCCCCACGCCGGTGGATCTGCTTATCGGCCTGATCGTGATCATCGTGCTGATGTCCACCGGACGGCGCATCAGCCTAATCACGATCATCTCGATGATCTCCATGCTCGGCATCAAGGTCGGCGTCGGGGCGCTGATCTGCGTCCTCTCGGTCTTCAACGGGTTCAACGGCATCGTCAAGGGGCTGCTGGTCGGGTTCGATCCCCATGTCCGCGTCACCCCGGTCGTCAGCACCACCCTCTCCCCGGACTCCGTGCTTCCGGTAATTCGAAGGATGCCGGAGGTGACGGCGGCGGCGCCGTATGTATCGGGTCGCTCGGTGATTCTGCATCAGGAGGGGGTGAAGGCGATTCTGATCCGGGGAATGAAACAGGCCGATGTCAACACCGCGATCGGCCTTGGCGATAAGATGCTGGCCGGTCGCTTTACCGACGCCACGCCGCGCATCCCGCATCCGATGGTGCTGGGTGCCGGGCTGGCGAGCAAGCTCCGCGTGGCGATCGGCGACACGATCTCCATTCTCAGCCAGGTCGGTCTGGAGGAATCGCTGACGCAGATGGCGCAGCCCACCACCATCCAGTGCATCGTGACCGGCACATTTTCATCGAACAACAAGGAGTACGACGCCTACTACGCCTACACCGACATGGAGACGGCGCGGGGGATTTTCGGCGTGGCGGATGGGGCGATGGGGATCGAGATCAGGCTGAAGGATTTCCAGCAGGCCGATCAGGTGCGCGATCGCATCCGCGCGACGCTCGGGGCTGGCTATCGCGCGGAATCGTGGCAGGATCTGCATCGCGATCTCTTCGCGGTGATGGAGCTTGAACGGTGGGCCGCCTTTATCATCCTCTCGCTGATCATCATCGTGGCCGTCTTCAACGTCCTCGGCTCGCTGACGATGACGGTGCTGGAGAAGCGGCGCGATATCGGCATTCTGAAGACGATGGGGGCAAGCGACAGGACGATTCTCAGAACATACCTGCTGGAAGGCGGGATGATCGGCGTGGTGGGGACGCTGGCGGGGATGGTGATCGGCATCGGCGCGACGCTGGCGCAGATGAACTTCGGCATCTTCAAGCTCAACAACGAAGTCTACATGATCCCGGCGATTCCCGTGGAGCTTCGGATGGCCGATATCGTGGTCATCAGCTCCACCGCCCTCCTGCTCGCGCTTGGCGCGGCGCTCTATCCTGCCATCCGTGCAGCGCGGGTGCTGCCGGCGGACGCGGTGCGGTGGGAGTGATTGATGTGCGCGGGGCGCTGCCCCGCGCACCAGGAATTGCGCCCCTCCGGGGCTTGAAGAAGATCTTCCCGTCCTACTCAGCCCCAGCGGGGCGCCGTAGCTGACGCGGTTCAAGGGGCTGCCATTACGAAATGTTGTGAGCCATCCCGGCGCGTGACCATTTCGCAATTCAGATCGATATGCTAGTTTGAGTTGGCATGCCAGTGGATTGGGAATTCCACTATTGCCGCACCCGGCTCCGGGGAGCGATTCCCTACGAAACCTTCAGCCTATTTCTACCTTCGTACCATGCGCTATACGCTCGATCACGACGATAACAACGCAACGTTCCGCCTCCATGAAGACCGTCTGGATGCCTCGACAAGCTCCGAGTTCAAGGCGGAGCTGTTGATCCATACATGCTCCGGCATCGAGGTGCTCTTCATCGATCTGTCGGAGGTCATCTTCTGCGACAGCGCGGGCCTCAGCGCAATGCTGCTGGCGCATCGCGAGATGAAGGCGGCCGGCGGCGCGGCGATCTTCATCGGAATGTCGGAAAAGCTCGTCTCCTTTATCAAGATCTCCCAGCTCGACCGCGTTCTCTATATCTACGAAACGCGCGAGGAAGCGCTGGCCGATCTCCAGAACGACGAGGAAGTCTGAGCGGAGAAGGCGCGAACGATCATCAGCGAAATTCCCGCAGTGCGCCGTCAAGTCCCTTCGCCACCACGCCGGCAAGCGTGTCGAAGGGACGAATCTCCCCATCACCCCCAAGCTCCAGCAGCCTCACTCCCGACATCGATCGCAGCGCGGAATCGCCATCGATTCTCCCGGCGATCACCAGCACCGGAACCCCGGCCGCGCGCGACCGCTCGATCACCAGACCGACCCCCTTTCCCAGCAGCGTCTTCCTGTCCACGCGCCCCTCGCCGGTGATCACCAGATCGATCCCCGCAAGCCGTTCGTTGAACCGGAGGGCGTCGAGCACCGCCGCGCCGCCGCCACGCAGCTCCGCCCCGAGAAATGCCGCAAGCCCCGCCCCGAGACCACCGGCCGCGCCGGCGCCGGGAATATCCGCGACGCTTCGCCCCAGATCGCGCGCCGCAACCTCAGCGAATCGGGCGCTCCCCTCCTCCAGAAGATCGACCGTCGCAGCGTCCGCCCCCTTCTGCGACGCAAAGCAGCGCGCAGCACCGTCGGGGCCGAGGAGCGGGTTGAGGACATCGCAGAGCACGTGAACGGGAACGGCGTGGGGGTTGGGAGATACATCGGGAGGGATGATGGATGCGAGGCGAGCCAGCGATGTTCCGACGGGCGCAAGCGCGCCACCGGTGCCATCGAGAAAACGATAGCCGAGCGCGCTTCCGATGCCGAGGCCGCAATCGTGTGTCGCGGTATCGCCAAGGCCGATCGCCAGTGACTCCGGCCGGTGAGCCAGCGCCGCGAGGATTACCGCGCCAAGCCCGGCGGTGCCGAGACGCGAGGGATCGCGCAGATGACGCGGCACGCCGGCCAGCGGGATGCACTCCGCCGCCTCCAGGATCGCGCGCCGTTCCGAGATTCCCCAGCGAACCGGCCGCGCGACGCCGAGAGGATCATCGGCCATCATCGAAAGGATTTCGCCGCCGTTCGCCGCGATCAGCGCGTCAAGCGTTCCGGTTCCGCCATCGGCGAGCGGGAGAAGCCCGATCGTCGCGTCCGCGCGCCGGCGTTCGATGCCGGCGCCGATCGCGCGCGCTGCTTCAGACGCTGAGAGCGTCCCCTTGAACGTATAGGGCGAGCAGAGAATCCTCACGATTTCCCGCTGCCGGCCGCTCCTCCTGTCGTGGCGGCGATCGGCGCGCGGGGCTTCAGACGGATCTCGTAGATCTTCGCCCAGTACTTGCCGGTCACGAAGAGCCGCTTTCCCTTCGGATCGTAGGCGATGCCGTTCAGCACATCCTCGTGCCCGGTCCGCTCCGCCTGCTTCAGCAGCCCCGTCAGATCGATCCATCCCTTCACATTGCCGGAGACCGGATCGATCCGCGCGATCTGGTTGGTCTGCCAGATATTCGCGTAGATCTCCCCATCGATATACTCAAGCTCATTCAGCTTGCCGACCTGCTGATTGCCGTTGAAGACCACGAGCGTCCCCTTCACCTTGAGCGTCCCCGGCTCCAGAACCCGGAGCGTGCTGGTGCCGTCGCTCATGATCAGGTTGTTCTCATCGTGCGTCAGCCCCCATCCCTCGCCGTAGAAGCTGAAGGTATCGAGCTGCTTGAACGATTTCCGGTCGTAGACGAAGCCGATCGTGTTCTGCCAGGTGAGCTGATAGAGCTTGTCGCCGAAGTACGCCAGCCCCTCGCCGAAATACTCCTTCGGCATATCGAACTTCCTGACGATCCGGCCGGTGGCAAGCTCGGTCTCCCGCAGGCTGGATGTGCCCGGCATCCCCGTGCTCTCCAGCATATACCCATCATCGTACACCAGCCCCTCGGTAAAGGCGGCGGTATCGTGCAGGTATTCCTTTACCACCTCGACGGTGTAGACCGGCGTGGTATCGACCGGAGCCGGCGGCGGGACTGGAGTGGATGAGGTGGTATCGGGACCGTCTTTCGGCGGCTCGGGCTTTTTGCAGCCGACGACGATGAGGGTGGCGAGAAGCGATGAAAGAACTATCGATGAAAAGCGCATGATGCCGTTGTTGCCGATGCTGTTGATGAAAACATGATCTCCCCGCCGCCTCATGTGAACCATGAGCTGAACATGTGGGAAGAGATGAACTAGAACTGATTGACCAGCCCCACGAAGACCTTCCCCGTGCCGAACGTATCATCCCGGCTGAGCGCGTAGGAGATCCTGACAAGGCCGAGCGGCGTCTCGATCTGGATGCCGGCGCCATAGCCGAGAAGCCATGCCGCCGCCGCCGGAATCCCGCGCAACGCATCCTCCATCCGCCGGTAATACCCACCGTCGATGAAGAGCGCCGCGTACGATGTGCTCGACAGCAGCAGCCGCGTCTCCAGCGTCCCCCACGCCCGCCGCGACGCATGGATCAGATCCTCGCGATAGCCCCGAACATTCCCCTGACCACCGAACCGGAACAGATCGCTCTCCTCCAGAATATTTCCCTGAAGCTCGCCGCCATGAACGCCGGTCAGCAGCACAAAGGAGCGGGCGATCGGAATATAATTGTCGATGTCCACCTCGTAGCGCCGGCGCGTGTCGCTTGCCGGGACGCCGCTGTCGCATGGGGCGGGGCCGCTGATCCGCTTGGCGCCGATCGAAACCGTTGTCGAGTAACGGACGCCGGACACCGGGTTGACGGTGCTGGAGCGCGTATCGTAGACAATGCCGAATGTCGATTCCAGCGTGCTGCTGTTCAGCAGCTTCCGCGAGCAGTCCGCGGTTGAATCGTTCTGCGGAATGGTCGCCTCCAGCGCGCCGCCGAGACGGATCGAGAAGGCATCGGTCAGGCCGTAGTAGAAATCGGCGCGGGCGGCGCGCTCCACGTAGCTCACCAGCACCGGCGTGGTCTCCTGCTGATCCTGGTTGTAGGAAACCTCCAGGTCCAGCGGGATGCCGAGGATGAACGGCTCGCGATAGCGCAGCTCGAGCTGCGACGCGCTGGCAGTCCGCCGCTGCCAGCGCAGCGCGACGCGACGCCCGGTCCCGAAAAGATTTCTGAACTCCACATTCACAAGGCCGGTGAAATTACCGGCGCCCGAGGAATCGTCGGCCGGCTGATAGCCGATGATCCCGTCAAAATTGTTCGTGTTCCCCTCCTTCACCGTCAGCAGCAGGCCGTAGCGAACCGAATCGATGCGGTAAAGCTGCGGTTCTCCAACTTCGCTAAAAAGATTCAACCGTTGCAAACGCGAATGGACGCCGCGCGCCAGATCATCGGTGAAGATGGAGTTCGGCGGGATGGCCGCCGCCGTGCGGATCAGGCTCTCGTGCGTCTGCGTGTTCCCCTGCACGTCGATGCCGGTGATCACCACGCGACCGCCGTCGGAGACCGCCAGCGCCACGCCGACCACGCGCCGCGCCGAATCGATATCGAGCCGCGTCACCCGCGCGCTTGCCAGCGGGTAGCCGAGATCGTTCAGCAGCCTGACGATGCGGAGCGTGTAATCAGCCAGCAGCGCCGGCGAGAAATATTCCCCCGTAAGCTCACCGGCGGCAAATCGCCCGCGCGCCAGGGTCGCGGCGATGGAATCGGGGGCGATCTTCACCTGATCGAACGCATATCTGCTCCCCTCGCCGATCACCACGCCCCGCAGCGAGTCGATCGTTACCGACGCATCAAGATAGCCGTCGGAGGCATAGGCGGTCTGCACCAGCAGTCGCGCGGAATCCGCGGAGCGCCCGTTGATCATATCGCGAATATCGGATTCGCTGAAATGAACGGCCCCGGTGATCGGAAGCTGCGTCTGGGCATGAAGGGATGAACCGGCGATGGCGATAACCAGAAGGACCGTCAGACGAACGGCGAGCACCCAACTCCGGCCGTCTGCCGGGAAAGGATGGTGCCGATGGCTGGGTCGAGGCTCGATCATGAACGTGGCCCGCTGTGGGAGGATCAGGGGATCTCGATCGGATCGACCCGAATCAGGCCGGCCCTTCCCTGCGAAATATCAGTCAGCACGGCGGAGAACTCCTCGAACTGATCGGAACGGAGCGTCATCACATAGTTGACGACATCGCGGAACTCCTCCTCGAAGCGGACGGCGTAGCGTTCCACCAGCGCGCGGACGACGCTCATATCCTCGTACGGCGTAAAGATTCTCACCGTATCGGTCTGGTGCACCACATGCAGCTCGCCAAGTGCCAGCGCCGCCTGCGCCGCCTCGGTATAGGCGCGCACCAGCCCGCCGACCCCCAGCTTCGTTCCCCCGAAATAGCGGGTAACGACCACCAGCGCGTTCACCAGCTCCTTCTGCTGCATCACGAACAGGATCGGCTTCCCGGCGGAGCCGGATGGCTCGCCGTCATCGGAGAAGCGGTAGCTGAGCCCGTCCGGCGCCATGCGATAGGCGTAGCAGTTATGCGAGGCATCCCAGAATTCCTTCCGGAGCGCGGCTAGCTCCGCCGCTACCTCCTCCCTGGTCTGAACCGGGATGGCAGTGCCGATAAATCGCGATCCCCGCACCTTCAGCTCGGCGCGGACTTTCGCGGATAATGTCGTGAATGATTGATTCGTTGACATGTCGAAAAGGACGTTCCTTCCCTCCAATCTCGTACTTTTCCGGCTACGAACATAGGTCCGCGACCATGGCCGCGAAAGCATCTACATCATCTCACAATCGGGCCGGTGAATTCCAGGGAACTGGTGCATCCGCGACGAAGTGTCAAATGATACAAAAACAGCGTCGCGCCGCATCTCCGCGTACCCGGAATTCACCTATCTTGCCGCACTCTCCCGCAGACCAGAACGATCCGGGCGGCCCGTATATCCATGCAGTCAACCGAGACGCGCGGAAACCGGCGGAGCGGTCAGGCTCGATACGATCGCGCGAAAAACGCCGATCGGACATTGTTTTTTCGCGTCCCATGAACATAGGAATCACGTGCTACCCGACGTACGGCGGTAGCGGCGTCGTTGCAACGGAGCTTGGCAAGGAGCTCGCCGCCCGCGGTCACAAGGTCCACTTCATCTCATACGCATTACCATTCCGGCTCGACGGCTACCGGGAAAACATCTTCTTCCACGAGGTCGAACTGCCGGACTACCCGCTCTTCGAGGACAGCCTCTACTCCCTCTCGCTCACCAGCAAGATGGTCGATGTGGTTCTCTACGACGATCTCGACATCCTTCACGTTCACTACGCCATCCCGCACGCCACCAGCGCCTACAACGCCAAGCTGATTCTCAACGAGCAGGGGCGCGATATCAAGATCATCACGACGCTGCACGGCACCGATATCACGCTGATCGGCCTGGACCCGACGCTCCTGCCGCTGGTCCGCTTCTCGATCGACAAGTCCGACGGCGTGACGGCGGTAAGCCGCTTCCTCAGGGAGAAAACGCTGACCAACTTCAATCTGGACCGGCAGGTGGAGGTGATCCCGAACTTCGTCAACACCGACGAGTGGAAGCGGCTGGACAGCACCAAGCTCCGCGCGCAGTTCGCGCCGAACGGCGAGGGGGTGATGGTCCATGCCAGCAACTTCCGCCCGGTGAAACGGGTGACCGATGTGATCCGCGTCTTCGCGCAGGTTCACGAGAAAGTCCCGTCAAAACTGGTGATGGTGGGCGATGGGCCGGATCGTGCCGAGGCCGAACGGCTCTGCCGCGAGCTCGACATCTGCGCGGATGTTCGATTTCTCGGCAAGCAGAGCGCGCTGGTGGAGATCCTTTCCGCCTGCGACATCTTCCTGATGCCGAGCCAGTCGGAGAGCTTCGGCCTCTCCGCGCTGGAGGCGATGAGCTGCGGCGTTCCCGTCCTCTCCAGCTCCGTCGGCGGGCTGCCGGAGTTGAACGTTCACGGCACCACCGGCTACATCAGCGAGATCGGCGATATCGACCGGATGGCGCGTTACGCTATCGACCTGCTGAGCGACCGGAAGAAGTACGATCGTTTCAGCCGCGCGGCGCGCGAACGGGCGGAGAACTCCTTTTCATCGCGCGATATCGTCCCGCTCTACGAGCAGTACTACGAGCGCGTCCTCAACGGCCAGCAGTAATTTCAACCGGCAAACTCACCGACATTATGATGGCATCGGAACAGAACGGGACGCGGGAGCATCTTCAGGCTCTTCTCGATATCGCCGTGGAGGCGGCGCTGGCGGCCGGCGCGCTGATCCGCGAGCGGAAGACCGAGGATCTCGGCATCACGTTCAAGGAAGAGGGAAAGCACAATCTGGTGACGGTGATGGATCTGGCATCCGAGGCGCTGATCAAGAAGATGATCGGCGAGCGTCTGGAGGGGGCCCGGTTTCTGGCCGAGGAAGGGGGCGGCAACCACGATCTGGAGCCTCTGACGTGGGTGATCGACCCGATCGACGGGACGGTGAACTACGCGCACGGCATTCCGCTCTACTGCGTGTCAATCGCGGCGGTGCGGAACAATGAGCCGGTGGCCGGCGTGGTCTACGGGCCGGAGACGAACGAGCTGTTCACGGCGACCAAGGGAGGCGGCGCGTTTCTGAACGGCGTCCCGCTCAAGGCCAGCACAAACGCCGATCTCGAAAAGGCGATCCTCGTCACAGGCTTCCCCTACAACGTCGAGGAAAACCCCTTCGGCTGCATCGACTCCTTTGCCGATTTTCTCCGCATGGGCATCCCGGTTCGTCGCCTCGGCTCCGCCGCGCTCGACCTGGCCTACGTTGCCGCCGGACGATTCGACGGGTTCTGGGAAGTTGCTCTCCACGAGTGGGATGTTGCCGCCGGAGCGCTGATGGTGCTGGAAGCCGGCGGGCGAATGGGAACGTACGCGGTCGGCAAGGAAGACGGCCCGATGGTGATCGACCGGATGCTGGCGAGCAACGGCGCGCTGCACGATGCGATCCGGGAGGTGTTGCAGCGGCGGGCCGGGGGGTAATCGTTCCGGCTTGCCGCAACCCGGAATGACTACCGCACCACCATCACCTTCCGCGTAAACTGCCTCTCCCCCGATGTCATCACCACGAAGTACATTCCGTTCGGGGCGGGACGGCCGGCGCTGTCCATGCCGTTCCACCAGAGCGTGGTGAGCCCCGATGGATAATCGCCATCGGCGAGCGTGGCAACCGGCTGGCCGAGCGAGTTGTGAATCGCGACGGTGATATGAAGATCCGACGGCAGCGTCAGATAGATTTTCGCGAAGGAGCTGAACGGCTCGAAGCTCGCGTCCAGAATCCCCATCGCCCCCTCCCGCCCCGCATCATCGCGGACGATGCCGGCGCGCGCGGAATCCCCGATAATCGCGGTCCAGACCGAAACGCGACCGCTGTCCAGCCGGCTCCAGATGGGATGCGCCACCCCGTTCAACGCGGCAATGCCGATATAATCGCCAAGGAATACCGAAACGTCAGGCGTGAACGGCGCGCGGCTCACCTTCATGTCGGTGAATGTCTCGCCACCGTCGGCCGACTTCGCCACGTAGACCTCGGTCTCCAGCCCCTTCGCGGCGCGGCGGTCGTAGTAGACCACGTAAAGATCGCCGTTGGACTGATCGATCGTTGCCCAGTGGAAGAACTGCTGCGCGACGCCTATATCCTGATTTACGCGACGGCGGGCGCTCCAGGTGCTGCCGCGATCGGTGGAGCGCGCAAGGAAGATATCGGTGTTGTCGGCGCCGTTCCGCTGGTCCGCCCAGATGATGTAGATCGAGCCGCGACGAGATGAATCGCTCAGATCGCATAATGTGACCGGAAAGCCATTGCAGCGCTGGAGCCCCGGAATCGCGATATCCCATCCTCCCGGCTGATCGGTCACGAAGCGATCGGCCCCGAACGTCAGCCCGCCGTCGGTGGATTTATCGAACAGGATGCCGTCCGCGCCGGACCAGCTCGTGTAGATCTCCCCCTCGGGGCCAACCGCCGGCACGGCCCCCTGCACCGTGCTGTCCAGATCGAGGCAGTCCCCCGCGCGATCGCTCACGCGGACCGCCGCCGACCATGTGGCGCCGAAATCCGTGGAGCGGCAGAAGAGAATGCGGGAGCTGTCCTTCGGCAGTTTGCTGGCGTACTTGTCGAACTGCGTCCAGCACATGTAGAGGTTGTTCCGCGACGGCGTGCGCGATGCGTCGGCGATCAGCCATTCCTTGTCCTGCTGCGTCGGCGGAACCGCGCCGATCGACGCGCCATCGTTCCAGTTCACCCCGCCATCGCTCGATTTATGAACTACCAGACGATCCAGCCAGTAGCCGCTGGAGGGATTGGAGAGATGACCGATATAGGCATTGCCGGCCGGATCGAAAATAACCGATGGATCGCCCCAGACGCCGTACTGCGATGTGAGATGCTTCTCGGTCCAGGTATAACCGCCGTCGTTGGAATAGGCGTAGAAGCTGAGGTTCGCGGCGGCGAGCAGGTTGCGCGGGTTCAACGGGTTCAGCGCTATCGTCACCTCCTCCGGGCTCTCCCACGGCGAGCTGACCCTGATGTTCGGAACTGTCTGCGCGATCGAACAGGTCGATGTGAGGATGATGAGGATCGCGGCGAGCGGTAGAATGGGGCGCATACGCTTCATGGTATCGGACATTGGATCTGCATGGGGTGATGCCCCACGCACCAGGGATTGCGCCCCTCCGGGGCTTGAGGAAGATAAGGCAAGATTTCTCCCCATCTCCTGGCCCCAGCGGGACGCGCCATATCTCCCGCATGGGGTACAGCCCCATGACGCATCAGAGCAGTTCGTCCGGGGTTTCGGCGCGATAGCGCTCCATCAACATTTCCGCGTATCCGGCTCCCGCACCACGAATCGCACAACCATCGATCGACGCGACCGGCACAATCTCCCTGAGCGAGTTGGCATAGAAACATTCATCGGCATCGAGCAGCGCGTCACGATCGAACAATTCCTCCCGCACCTCCAGCGAACATCCGGCGGCCAGCTCCAGCACGCGACCCCTGGTGATCCCCGGAAGTATCCCGAGGGAGAGAGGAGGCGTGATGATGATGCCGTCGCTGATGATGAAGATATTGCTCACGCTCCCAGAGGCCACCATGCGGTCATCGGTCAGCAGAATTCCCTCGCGCGCGCCAGCGGCTCTCATTGCAGCGGCGCAGTTGGCGGCGATGGTGTAATCGAGCGACTTCACCCGTTTCCCGAGCGGCGGCGGGCGATGAACCGCGCTCAGCATGATGATATTCTCTCCTGCCGTCACGCTCCGCCCCGGCAACGCCCGCGTGGTAATCATCACCGTCGGCCGCCGCTCTATATCTGTATCGAATGCGCTCCCGCCAACGCCGCGCGTCACCGTAAGGCGGAGCGCGGAGTCACGAGCGCCGTTTGCAAGCATGGTCTGTTCGATGGCGCTGGTCAGCTCTCCGGCCGATGGAAGCGGGATTCCCAGAAACGCCGCCGATTCGTGAAGCCGCTCCAGATGCCTGCGGAGAAGATGAACCCGTCCGTCGTATGACCGCATCGTCTCGAACAACCCGTCGCCATAGAGAAACCCGCGATCGAACGGCGAGATCGTCGCCAGATCGGCGCGGATGATCTCGCCGTTGAGATAGATGAAATCATCCATGCGGCGTCGCAACCCGGTGAGATATTCGAAGAAAATTCCGGAGCAGATCCTTCCCTCCCTCCGTCATGATCGATTCGGGGTGATACTGCACGCCGTAGACCGGCAGATCGCGGTGCTCCACGGCCATCACATCGCCGGACTCGGTCCACGCCGTCACCTTGAGCACATCGGGAATCGAATCGGTGGCGAGCGTGAGGGAATGATATCGCGTGGCGGTAAAAGGGTTCGGCAACCCCGCATGGATTCCCTCCCCCGCGTGATACACCGGCGATGTCTTGCCGTGCATCAGCACCGGCGCCAGCACCACGCGCGCGCCGAACACCTGCCCGATTGCCTGATGCCCCAGGCAGACCCCGAGCATGGGAACCGTTCCGGCCAGCCGCCGGATCAACTCCAGCGAAATCCCCGCCTCGTTCGGCGTGCATGGGCCGGGGGATATCACAATGCTCTCCGGCGCCAGCGCGATGACCTCATCAACCGTCAGCGCGTCGTTGCGGATAACGCGCGGCTCCGCGCCAAGCTCCCCCAGATACTGGACAAGGTTGTAGGTAAAGGAATCGTAGTTGTCGATGATCAGCACCACGCGGATCGACCCTCCCCTGTTGTTGATATGCCGGCCCGGATATACTCCCGACCGCGTCGTTGACATGATCGACTGGATCAATCATCCGTTTGCAATAACGGCCTGCTCGGAATGCGCGCGCCGCACGGCCTCCAGGGCGGCCTCCGCCTTTCTGACGGATTCGGCGTACTCCCGCTCCGGCACCGAATCGGCGACGATGCCGGCGCCGGCCTGAATGTAGGCGATATCATCCTTGATCACGATCGTCCTGATGGCGATGTCCAGCTCGGCATCGCCGTTGAAGCCTATCCAGCCGATCGCGCCGGTGTAGAGCCCGCGCCGGCACGGCTCCAGCTCCTCGATGATCTCCATCGAACGGACCTTCGGCGCTCCGGTGATGGTGCCGCCGGGAAAACATGCGCGGATCGCGTCGAATGTATCGCGCCCCTCCGCCAGCTCGCCACGGACGTTCGACACGATATGGATCACGTGGGAGTATTCCTCGATCCCCATGAACTCGTTCACCTCCACCGACCCGTAACGGGCCACGCGACCGATATCGTTCCGCTCCAGGTCCACCAGCATCAGATGCTCCGCCCGCTCCTTTTCGTTTTCAATCAGCTCGCGCGCGTTCGCCAGATCCTCCTCTCGGTTCCCGCCGCGGGGCCGCGTCCCGGCAATCGGCCGCGTCTCCAGCATCCCCCCGCGAACCTTCACCAGCAGTTCCGGCGATGCGCTGACGATCGCCATCTCCGGCAGAAGAAAGCAACTCATGTAGGGGGACGGGTTCACCTCCCGCAGCGCGCGATAGAGCGTAAGCGGATCAGCCCCCACACGCTGGGAGAAACGGACGGAGAGATTGGCCTGAAAGATATCGCCGGCCCGGATATACTCCTGCGCGCGACCCACGATGGCGGCGAACTCCTCCGGCGTCATGTTCGATTCGACGGGGCCGGCGGGTTGATGATGAGACGGCGGAGCCGGAGCCGGTCGCTCAAGCACGGCGACCATCGCGCGGAGGATTTCCACGGCGCCATCGTACTGCGCGTCCGGCGGAGCGTCGTTCACCGACGGCACATACGCCACGCGGAGGCGCCCTTCGAGATGATCGATCTCGTAGAACCGATCGATGAAGAGAAAGCAGCTTTCGGGAAGATGGAGGTCATCGATTGCCAGCTCGGGAAGCCGCTCGATGTGGCGGGCCATATCGTACGCCAGATAGCCGACAAGCCCGCCGCTGAAATTGCGGAGAAGCGGGTTGGCGACGGCGTTCTCGCGCCGCATCGCATCGCGGAGAAATTCGAAGGGATCGCCGGTCGCCGTCATCGGATCATCCCCGGAAATCGCGCAGTGGGTTCCGGCGCTCCGCCATATCCGCCCGGCGGCGCCGCCGATGTAGGAATATCGCCCCCCCTTTCCACTCTCCAGCAGAAAGCCGGTTTCCCCGCCGATCCGGGCAAGAATGCCGGCCGGCGTCTGCTCGCCGAGCGGGAGATCCATGACGACGGGGACGCGAAGGCCGGGAGTGGCGACGGCGAGGAAGCCGGCGCGATCGGGAAGAGGATTCATCCCCAAAGATGCGAGTTTCCGGGAGAAGTAGAGCCCGGCAAAACAGATGCTATTGGTGAAGACCGCGGCCTGAGGCAAGGAATGGAAAGGGATCGATGGCGCCGCCGATAAACGTATAGATGCCGTAATGGAGATGCGTCGGCGTCCCCTTCGCGTTTCCCGAATCGCCGACATAGCCGATCAGATCGCCGGCCCGCACCCAGTCGCCGATCCCCGGCGCTCCCCAGCGTTCCAGATGCGCGTAGTAGTGGCGATATCCTCCCGACCCGATCACCATCACGTAGCGTCCGCCAAGGCCGTCGATCCCGCGTTCGGAGATCACCCCATCGGTCGCCGAGAGCACCGGCGTGTTCCTCCGCGCGAAGATATCGATCCCCTCGTGCCTCCTCCCTCCCGATCGGGGAGCGCCCCACGTATCGGCGAGCTGCGATGGGCGGACGCCGCGCACCGGCACCGGAAGCGCATCAGGGGCGCGACGGCAGAGAAGAGCGATATAGCGCGGCAGCGCGCGGGTTTCCGGCGCCAGCACTGCCAGCAGGCCGATCCCGAGGAGCAGCACCGCAACGGGGGGAAGAAAACGGCGAAGCAGCATCATGGCGATATCCACGCAATGAAAAGCCCCCGGCAGTTATCCGCAGGGGGCTTCGGAAGTTGAAACAGGCCACCAGCCAGCGCCTACTGAATCACGATCACGCGATCCTGCGAGGACGCCCTCTCCCCCACCGCCGGGATGAAGATCGAGTAGAGGAGATAGATCGGAATCGGCGCGCCGCCGGTCACGAAGAGGAGCACCACGGCGACGATCCGAAGCAGCGTCGGGTCGATATTCAGTTTCTCGGCAAGCCCGCCGAACACGCCGAAGATTTTCTTGTTCGATCGTGAGCGATAGATCCCCAGATCCTCGACGAAGAGCTTCTCGCGATATCCCGAGCTTTTCCAGAAATAATAGAGCCCGATCACCAGACCGAACACAAACGGAAAGACAACCCAGTGATGCGAGAAGAGCGACGAGATGCCGGCAATCGGCAACGCGATGAAGAGCGCGCGCAGGAACGACGGAACGCGATCATCATCATCGATATATTCCCGGTCGTCCAACGAGATCGTGATCTCCGGCTGCTTCGGCGTAATGAACATGATGAGGAAATATGCCAGGAAGCCGAAGCCGCCGGACAGCGCCAGCACGACAAAACCGATGCGGGTAAACACCGGGCTGATGCCGAGATATTCAGCAAGACCACCGGCGACGCCACCGAACACGCGGGAGGATCGGGAGCGAAAAAGTTTTGTATAGGTTGCCATAGTAGACTCCGTGCGACAGGTTCGAGAATGGCGAGAGCTACGGCGGATTTCCGCGTGAAGTTGCAACGGAATCGCCGATGATTTCCGCCATGCGTTATTATCCCGCGCGATCACGGCCCGGTGATGACGCGATCCTGCGTGTAGATCGTGTCCAGCCGGACATCCAGCTCATCCACCGGAAGCTCGGGAAAGATCTGCTCCTCGAACGCAACGCCGATCGCCGGCCGGGGATTGAACGAAAGGAACTGATCGTAATGCCCCTTTCCGTAGCCGATGCGGTTGCACTCCTCATCGGCGGCGAGCAGCGGGACGATGACCAGATCGCAGATGTCCATATCGAACGGCTCCTCCTCCACCGGCTCCAGAATCCCGAACCGGCCTCTGACGTATTCCGTCGCCGGGGTGATAAGCAACTGAGCGCTCCCCCCATCCTCGCGCACGCGCATCAGGCCGACCTCTTTCCCCATCTCCCAGGAGAGCTGGATAATCGGGTTGATATCCACTTCGGTCCCGAACGGAATATAGACGTGAACCCCGCGGGCGTCGAGAAACTGATCGTCCTCCATGATCGATCCGCAGATCGTGAGGCTCGCCCTGGCACGCTGTTCGGCCGACAGGCTGTTCCGGCGCCGAAGTGCCTCCTTTCTGAGTTCCCCTTTCGTCAGCATATTCTCGGCCATCATGGCTCCAGGTAGATGGATTGATCGGTTTGTCGCAATGATACCGCTATCCCACGACCCAATTATCATCACGCTCCCGCAACATCACGTCGAATGCCTCGGCGATGCCGCGAGGCCGCCATCCGGTTGCGCGGAGTTTCGAACAATCGAGCGTGATATCGCTCCCCCCGCCGGCATAGCCGGGGAGTTCATCGGCGCGCATCGGGTTGCACATCGCGCGATCGACCCCACAGGCATCCGCATATCGTAGACCAAACTCGGCGCGGCTGAGCCGTTCATCGCCTCCGCAGAGAAAAATTTCGTTGGCGACCGGCTGTTCAATCGCCACACGCTCGATCGCGGTGATAAGATCCCCGACGTAGAGGAATGATCTGAACTGATCGGTGAAGAGCGGAGCGCGCTGGCCGCTGTGCCACTTCCGGTCGAGAAACTGGGAAAAGCTGTTCGATCGCGGCGTGCCGTTGCCGAACATCAACGTTGGACGAATGATGATCCAGCGACCACCGGCGGCGCGCACGGCATCCTCGGCCGCCAGCTTGGAATCGGCATAGCCTCCGGCGCCGGAGGGAGCCGTTGGAGATGATTCGGTGCAGAGCCCGGCATTGGATGGAAAGACGAGGTCGGTGGAGAGAAAGAGAAACGGGATATCGCGTTCGGCGGCGGCGCGCGCCAAATGCCCGGTGGCATCCACGTTGACCAGGGTGAGAAGATCGGCAGAGGAGATTTCCTGCGGGCGCGCAAGCGCGGCGGTATGAATGATAATATCGGGCTGGAACCGTGCCACTACCTGGTCGATTGCGTCCCGCTCCGCAAAATCCAGCGGAATGGGCCGACAGCCGGCGACTTTGTGCAAGTAGTGAGGAAACGTATGGAACGTTGCGACGACGTCTTGACCGCGCCCGACGAAATAGCGCACCGCGTTCCAGCCCACAAATCCTGAACCACCAGTGATGAGGATCAACATGTCAATATTCGAAGATCGTATCCGGCATCCTCATCACACTTCTTCGTTGACGGAAATACTTCCGGCCTTATTGCCGCCCTGGCGAAAGCCCCTTCTCAAGCCCCGGAGGGGCGCAATCCCTGGTGCTCGGGGCTGTGCCCCGGGCACGATTTCAAAGAATACAAAAAAAATCATGAAAAAACCGGCGATGGGATCGCATCTCATTCCAGCCTCATCTTCGAACCGTACCTTTGTATCGTTGTCTCTGAGTTATGAACGCGCAGAGACAGAAACCCCTCCGGGTGGGGCAACTCCCATTCAATTCGTGGCTCGTCAGGTTGATGAAGGTGTCCAGCCTTTATCGTTCCGGTGGCAGTGATCGAAGTGTCCAGCGACGCTCATTGCAGTTGATGACGAAAACCGTGATGCCATGCTCATCTCCCTTATATGAGCATGGCATCACGGCATTCAGGCCATTCCTCCGCGCCGGCGCGAACCGGCAATGTTCATCGTCGCGCGGAATATCCCCGGCGCATACTCAGATTCACCGGCCCATCACCCCATCTCACGACGAATCCCATTCAGATAACCGAGCGTCTCGCGAAAGATATCGCCAAGAGGCTTCCATGATGCCGGCGGCTCCACCCACCACGCATATCGCGCCGAGGCAAACGACTCATGGAAATAAAACTCGTAGCTCGTGCCGTCGATGCCGAACGGGCCCGGTTCCGGAAATGGCGGGATGGAAACATCGCGAATACTCCCGATCAACGTCGCCACATATTCATCGGTGAGGTCGAACTCCTCCATCTCGATCGTCGGGACGGGATGCTGGCCGTTGCGGATCTGCGTGAGCGGCGTGCGGAGACGCTCCTCATCGAACGGGCGGTTCCATTCGGTGCGAAGCGCGAAATATCCCTGCCGGCTGGAGTCGGCGCTTCTCCGGGAGATCTCCCAGCTCACGAACGGCTCGAACGATGGAAACGCCAGCAGTTGAATGAGGAAATCGGTTTCCGCGTATCTCCTGTCGCTCCGGATAATCTCCCGCGCGCGCTCCTCCAGATTCCGCCATGCATCGAACAGACCATCGCTCATCGAAATCCCGTTGAATATATGATGTGCACGGGGCAATGCCCCGCGCGCCAGAGATTGCGCTTCTCCGGGGCTTGAGAATGTGCTTCCGCCAACGCCGCGAATGCCGGTGTTCAAGGGCCGGCGGTTACTCCCGGACCGGCTGAAGGCGGAGAATCTCATCGATCAGATGTTGAAACACAACCGGCTTGACGATATGGCTTGAAAAACCCGCTTCCAGGCTCTGCTGGATATCGTGCTCCATTCCATATCCGCTCATCGCGATGCCGCGAATCGGCTCACGCTCCCGCAACTTTCGTATAAGCTCGCTGCCGGTTCCGTCGGGAAGGCCGATATCGCTGATCAGCAGATCGAACTTCACCGACGCGGCCGCATCGAGCGCATCGGCCACCGCGCCGACATCCTTTACATCGTACCCGCGACTCTCCAGCAGCTTCTTGATGGTTCTGCGCGTATCGGCGTGATCCTCGACAAGGAGAATCCGGTGAATCGCCGGGCCCCTCCCAAGGTCGGGTTCCGCGGTTTTCTCCACGGCTGTATCATCGGCATGCCTGTCATCGACCGTCAGCGGCAGCTCCACCGTAAACGTGGCGCCGAGATCCTTCCCGGCGCTTGCCGCGGTAATGGTTCCGCCGTGCAGCTCGATCAGCGACCGGCTGATTGTCAGCCCCAGCCCCAGCCCGCCGAACCGCCGCGTCACCTGCACCGTTCCCTGCTCGAACGGGTTGAAGATGCTCGGCAGAATATCCGGCTCGATGCCGGTGCCGCTGTCGCTTACCACCACGACGATACGATCGTGGCGGTTATATGATTTGATGGAAATGGCTCCGCCGGCGGGGGTGAATTTGGCGGCATTCTTCAGAAGGTTCCAGAACACCTGATGCAGGCGGGCGGAATCGCCATGCACATGCGATGGCGCGGCGCTCCATTCCACCGTAAGATCCAGGCTCTTGGCGTCGAGATCGGCGCGGCAGATGTCGAGAACCTGGCGGATGACATGCTCCACATCGATCCCGGCCAGTTGAAGCATCAGCTTCCCCTGAATCACGCGGGTCAGATCGAGCAGATCATCGATAAGCCTCGCCTCCAGCTCCACGTTGCGCCTGATGATATCGACGAACTCCCGCGTATCATCGGCCAGCGATTCATCCTCCTCCAGCACCTGTACCAGCGAGAGGACCGGCGTCAGCGGCGTGCGTAATTCGTGGCTGAGCACCGCAAGGAAATGGTCCTTCGCCCTGCCTGCCGCGTGAAGCTCCCGCTCGATCCGCTTCTGCTCCACCAGATCGAGCACGAAGGCGATAAAGGTATCGCTGGACCCCTCCAGCAGCGCAAGGCCCATCAGGACCGGCACGCGCGTTCCATCCTTGCGGAGATATTCCTTTTCATAGGGCCGGCTGGCGCCGTGGGATGCGATCGCCCGCAACGCCTCGGCATCGACAGCCTGATATTCATCGGGGGTCATGGCGGTCCACTGGAGGGCGCCGGCCTCAAGATCATCGCAGGAGTAGCCGGCCATCGAAAGGAACGCATCGTTCGCCTCGGAAATGGGGCCGCTCAGCGAGCCGACGATGATGCCGATCATATTGGAATCGGAGAGGCGGCGGAAACGCGATTCGCTCATGCGGAGCGCCTCGCCAAGACGTTCCTCGCTGAGCCGGAGCGCCTCGATCATCCGATGCTGCTGAATAGAGTAGCGGATGGAACGTTCCAGCAGCGCGGCGTTGAGCTGCCCCTTGATCAGATAATCGGCGGCGCCGGCGGACATGGCCTGAAGATCGATCTCGCGATCGCTCATGCCGGTCATCAGAATGAACGGAACGTGAACGCCCATCCCGTGCGCCTCGCGCATCAGCTCAAGGCCGGTGCCGGGGCCGAGCCGATAATCGAGCAGACAGACATCGTAATCATCATCCGTCAGCATCGCCAGCCCCTCTTCGCCGCTGTCAACCCACTTCAGATCGAACGCCTGCCCCTCTATCTCCTCGAGAAGATCACGCGTGATGAGATAATCATCCTCGTCATCATCGATCAGAAGAATTCTGATGGTATCCATGTCAAGTTGCCTGGGCCGGGCCATTACGTGGCAGCTCCACGAACTCTATCCAGTATGTTCCAAGCACCTTCATCAGCTCCACGAGCCTATCGAACGTGACGGGCTTGGTGATGAACGAGCTGGCGCCGAGATCATAGGAGCGAAAGATATCCTCCTCCGCCTTGGACGTGGTCATGATGATGATCGGGATGCGCCGGAGTTCAGGGTACGATTTGATCTCCTGCAATGCCTCGCGGCCATCCTTGCGCGGCATGTTCAGATCCAGCAGAATCAGCCCCGGCCGCGGCGACGTGGCCGGATCGGTGAATCTCCCACGGCGCAGAAGATAATCGATCAACTCCTCACCATCCTCCACGAACAGGAGGTTGTTGGCGACGCGGCTCTCCTCAAGCGCGTCCTTGGCAAGCATCCTGTCATCGGCGTCGTCATCGGCCATCAGGATGGTAATCGCGTGTGTCGTTGGCATGCGTCTATTGTTGTTTCGGTTGCTGAATCGGGATGTTGACATGGAAGGTAGCACCGGAGCCGGGGATGCTTTCGGCATCGATGGAACCGCCGTGCCGCTCAACGATCTTACGGCTTACGGCCAGGCCCATTCCGGTCCCCTCGTAGCGTTCTCGCGAGTGAAGGCGTTGGAATGGAGTGAAGATACGATCAAGATACTTTTCATCGAAACCGATGCCGTTATCCTCCACGGTGATCGCCACGCGATCGGCATCCTGAGCGGCACGGATGGTGACAACCGGAGGGACATCGGGACGATGGAACTTCAGCCCGTTGCCGATCAGGTTCTGAAACAACTGCCGCATCTGGAGCGCATCCGCCTCGATGCGCGGCAATGTGCCAACATCCACCCTCCCGCCGGTCTGCTGAATACGGACTTCGAGATCGGAGAGGACATCGCCGATGATCCCCTCAAGATCCACCTGAACGAACGGCTGCGCCTGCGATGTGACGCGGGAGTACGAGAGGAGATCGTTGATAAGCACGTGCATCCGCGCCGCCGCCGCCTGCACTCTGCTCAGATAATCCTTTCCGGTATCCCCCAGCTCGACGCCGTATTTCGTCATCAGGCGATCGCTGAACGCCTGGATTTTTCTGAGCGGCTCCTGGAGATCGTGCGACGCGACAAACGCGAAATCCTGAAGCTCGCGATTGCTCCGCTCAAGCTCCTTCGTGAAGAGATTCAACCGATGCTCGGTCCTGATCCGCTCGGCCACCTCCCTGCTCAGATCCTGGTTGGCCGCCGCCAGCTCCGATGTCCGCTCCAGCACCCGCAGCTCCAGCGTATCATACGCCGCCTTCAGCTCATGCTCGTTCCGCTCGCGCCGGCGGATATCCCGCATCAGCAGAAAATAGACCGCCAGCACCAGCACGATGCCCAATACGCTTGCAATAATGAATGTGGCGATGGCGCGGCGACTGCTGGCCTCGGCATCCGAAATACGCTGGCGCAGAAATCCGTTCTCAATGACGTTCATCGACGCCACGACGCCGCGCAGCGAATCCATAAGCTGCTTTCCCCGTCCGGTCAGCACCACGGCGCGCGCGGCCTCGAACCCATCATTCTTCCTTCTGGCGATATTGCCGTTGTAGAGCTCGAACTGCCCGCCGATCAACGCGCGCGCATCGGCAAGGTGCCGCAACTGCGCGGGATTGTCGGCCAGCAGGCTGTCGGCCGCCTTGAGATGACCGTCGATGCCGCCGCTCGCGCTGTTGTACGGCTCCAGGTAATTCTCCTTCCCCGAGATGATAAAGCCGCGGTATCCCGTTTCCGCGTCCTTCATCAGCGACAGCATCGACTCCAGCTCGCTCAGAACCTGATGGGTATGCGAAACCCACGCGTTGCTCTGGATCAGCGTTGTAAGATCCCGATAGGAGAGCACGGCATTGATAATCAGCACGATCAGCACCATGCTGACGCCGAGAAGAATCGTACGCTCCGTTAATTTCATCGCTCAAGGAAAATATTCGCTATCGCGGCATCATGCGCGCCGCCAATCGCTCAATATACGGTGAGCCGACGGGTGTCAAGCGGTGAAAGATCCCATCGAAGGGCATCCCGTGGCGGAACCGGCGAGGTTGAATTGGATCGGCGCGCACTATGGCACAATCGCCCGGGGCAGCCGGGAATCAACCCCCGATAAAAAAAACGGCGATGCCGCGCTGTCGCAGTGATACATTTCGCGTCGCTCCCGGCCGATATCCGCCGCCGCAACCGCATATGGCGTATGATTTGCCGCCATTAGCATTGATGCCGAAAATCTCTTCAAATAATACGACCGGAATATCATGACAACGGTGGATGAACAATCGAATGGCGAGCAGATCACATTGAAGCGGGATGATATTCTCCGCATCGATCTGCACGAGCGGGGCGCGGCGGGATATCGATGGACGCTGGAGCCGATAATCCATCCGGTCTGCGCGCTGATGGACGATACCCATGACGACAGCGAACCGAAGCCCGGCAGCGAAGCCGTGCGAAGCTGGAAATTCAAGGCGGAGAAAACCGGCGATGAGACGATAGCGCTCCGCTACCATCGAAGCTGGGAATCGAGCGGCGATGGAATGGAGAGAGAATTCAAAATATCGGTGAGCGTGGTGGAATAAGCGATCGGAGGATTTCCCCCTCCGATCGCTTTTCGTGCCGCGTATGCTCAATGGCTCCGGTCAGGATATCACCGGGCCATTGTATCGGAAATGCCGGGAGATGGCCCGGTGCCTATCCCTCGATCGTTCTCAGCGTCCATACATCGCTTGCCAGCGTTGAATCGTTCAGGTACGAGTAGGGAATCGTTCCATATCCCTTTTTTCCCCACGCCTTCCCCCAGGAATTTCTGACGATGAACACGCGCGTGGCATCGTCGTACCCGACAGCCAGCATCGCGTGCCCCCCCACGATGCTCTCGCCATCCCCCGGCATGGAGATATCGCCCGTCTGCGAAACCGCGTCGTCATAAATGCTCTCATACACCGTGACGCCGAACACAAACGGATATCCCGCGGCAAGGCAGCCGCGCAACTGGCTGATATTCTGCACAAGGCGCTGATAGCTTATCACCTGATGCCTGGCGGCCTCGGCATAGCAATCCCTGCCGGGCTTGCGGGTGAGCTGCGAGTTGGCCGGATACTGATCGCCGGGATCGTCGGGAAACGGATTGCCGTCGTACGGCCACATCGCCTCGGGGCAGACGCCGAGCTTGCTGACGCTCTTGATGCCGTCGCGGATCATCGCCCCCGGATCGGCGTTGACGGTCCCCTCCATCGCCCGTTCGTTATAGTAGATGAACAACCGCGACGGGATGAAATCGGGCTCCTGTTTGTTCTTCTTCCGGTTGAACTGAACGGCGCCGGCGATGGCGTTTCCCGTGCAGCTTCCAAGCATTCCCTGATCGTAGATCGGCGGGCAGAGCTTTGTGAGATTTACCTTTCGCGGCAGCTTTTGCAGTATCGGCGCGGGCGCGGAAAAAAGATGATCGCGACGATCGGGAAGATCCGGAATCCACCCGAACCTGCGTGTGGTACGATTCATGCGCTTCTCTCTCCTGTTTGATAGGTGTGCGTTCCGGAGATTGTTTCTCCGTGGCGGGGGGAGTGAAGGCGTTTCAGAATATCGAAATCGCGGAGCCCATCGCGAAAATTCAGTCGGTAATGTCGTCGAGGGCCGTTGCGAATCTACTACTTCCCGAACAATTCACATTCGTGATTGCCTGGGGAATTGAATTTCGACGGACGGGTTATTTGCGCGAGGGATTTTTACGGAATGTGTCGCGATGATGAAGGGACATCCTTTCAGGAACATTCGGGGTCGTGGCGCAGGGCAATCCGCTGTGAAGCGCGATGTTTTTTGAGATGATCAATCGCGATGCTCGGAGAATCATGGAAACGGGGAGATCATCACCGCGCTATCAACACTTTCGCCCACGCATGATCCGCCGCGGATGTCATGCGGAGAAGATACGCGCCGGAAGAAATATTGGATGGAAGATTGATCGCAACGTGGGAGACACGCGCCGCGCCCCCCTTTACCTGCATCGTTGCGACAACCAAGCCATCGGCGGAGATCAGCTCGGCGATGGCTCCCTCGGCCGGGATATCGCGAACGTCGGCGTAGAGAGTTCCGCCGGTGGGCGCGGCGGGCTGCGGGCTGAGCGCCAGAATCGCCAGGCCGTTCAACTTCGCGCGTCCATCCCTCAGCGATGTCAGTATCCTGTCGCAGATGCCATTGATGTAGGTGACGGAATCCGCGGCAAGCCGGAAAAATGGCGGCGGCAGCATCAGCCTGGAACTTGCGGCATCATTCGGCTTCTGCACGGTGATGACGTTCCCGACATTTCCATTGACCGCCATGCTCGGACGAAGGATCGTCAGCAGAAGCGATTCCACCTGGGTGGAGCGCATCGGCGTAAACGTGATGATGCCGAGCGTATCACCGGCCTGTATGCGCCCCGTGGCGTAGGCCGGCGTGCAGAGCATCCTGAGCGTTCCATTTCCCGCCGGCGTGGCGACAAGCGTGGCAATCCGGTTCGCCGTCCCCGCATACACCACGTTTCCGCTATAACTCATATCGAACGCGATATCCCTGACAAGCGACTGATCGAAATCTCCCATCGCAATCAGCGCGGCGCGGATATCTCCCCCCTGCTCTATCTGATCCGGAAGCGTCAGCCGGAGATCGACCGCCGGAATCTCGAACGGAATCCGCAGGACGTGAATCATTTCGCCGAGGAGCGAGTTGTCGATTTCCCCGACCAGATCCACCACCGTGAATGTGCCGGAGATGGCTTTCGTCGGATCGGGAATCGTGTAATCGAGCGTCCTCGAATGCGCGCCGCCAAGCGCCGGCAGCGAGATCGGCCCGGCGATGTTCACCGGGTTCTCCAGGACGATCGAGCCAAGCCCGCGATCGTATGAACGGGCATCGGTGATCGTGGCGCTCAGCGTTGTATGCGTGGGATCGAGCGCGCCGGTCAGGAGCGGGCTGTTGGTATCCGGCTGGATCGGATAATGATAGCAGCTCATGCTCCTGTTACCGTAAAGATCCACGGCCTCGATGCAGATGCTGTCCAGCGGGTCCATCGCAAGCGTGTCGATGATCCGGATGCCGAAGGTCGTGCTGGCGTCCGCCGGCTTGAAATTGATCGGCAGCGCCGGATCGATCTCGATATTCTGCGATCGTGAAACGACAGTGATGCTCTTCAACCCGAGATCGTAGGCATAGATCGCGCCCGAGGGGAATGCGTGGATATCGTCGACGCGCACCAGCGCGCTGGCGCCGTTGGTGGCGGCATCCGGGAGGAATGCGATGAGGGGCGCCATCGTGTCGGGAATCGGCTCATACACGAACGTCAGCGTATCGGCATGGCCGGCGGGAATCGCATTGTAGTACGTATCGCGCACCTCCACCGTCAGCCGCGCGGAGACGCTGGTATCCTGCACCGTCACGGAGAAATTCGCGTCGCTCTCCCCACCACTGAGCGGCGGAGCCTTGAAGATCATATTGTTCAGCGAGAGCGCCACCACGCTCTGAAGCCCACGATCCCATGCGCGGATATCGCCGGTGTGAACGTCCCATCGGATCACCGGCTGCGTTACGTTGGGGTTGGCAACCGGCGTTATCTGCGATACCGGCGGCAGGATATCGGGAAGCGTACAGTAATCGAAGGTGATCGTATCGGCATTGCCGGCGTAATCGGCAACGCGCACGGCAATCGATCCACTCATCATGGAATCCTTCACCTGCGCGCGGAAGCCGGCGTGGAAATCGAAAACCCCGATCGGCGCATCCCCCCTGTCGAAATTGATCTCCAGCGGATCGAAGTTCACCGGCGTGCCGATCGTCTCGATGATCCCGAAACCATTATCACCCGCGCCCGGCATCTGATGCGTGCTGTCGATCAGCCGGACCTCGTAAACCCGCGCGTTGCACGGCGGGCCGAATGACCCGAGGGAGACCATCGAGAGGATTTCCGGCGCGAAAAGATCGGGTCGCGGCCTGTAGAAGACCGAATCGCACGAAACATTTCCCCTGCAATCATACGCGCAGAAAACCACGCGGGCCGGCTTCGTGGTATCCACCACGGTGAAGAGGAAATTCACGTTCACGTTCGTATCGCATCGCGTGAACTGCGCGGGGGCCTGCGTGACGAGGAAATTGTTGTTGTCGTTCGCCGTGATCAGGATCTTATCCAGCCCGGTATCATACTTATAGCCGGGATGGCGATCGCGAACGAAAATCGGCCACGTCGTCTTGCCCGGCGGGGAATGGAGGATCAATGGCGCCACGGTATCCTGAGGCGGCTTCGGCTCCTGGAAACCGCGGATGCTGATGATGGGCGAGCAGGGCATGCGGAAGCTGCGCGGCACGGTATCGCGAAGATACTGGCAGAGAAAATCGAGCGGGATATCGAGAAGCGAATCGTTGGTGCCGGGGGCCACATCCAGCACCCATGTGATTTTTTTCGTCCCCCCTCTGGGAAGCGAAAGATATCTGACGTTCCCTGGCGTGGAGGGATCGATCGTCAGGCGGTTTTTCCCGGCCGCCCCGCCAATCGGCTGCGCCAGCGTGAGGACCAGATCGGTCAGGCCGTCGGCATTGGTGTTGGTGACCCAGACATCGACGTTGAACTTATCCGGCGTGAATTTCCCATTCTTCTCCTTCTGCTCGATAAGCCGCTCGGTCTTCACATCCATGAAGATGGCGGAATCGCGACAGTGGAAGAGATTGTTTCCGTCGCGATCGTCCATGCCGTAGGCCGTGCGGATTTTCCCGCTGCCGCGCAGATGTTCCCAGCGCATCGCCGTGGCGCAATCGCCGAACGGGCGCCCGACCTCGCCGCCGCTCATATCCCACGAGTAGAACCGGAGCGTGTTGGCCCAGTCACCGATGGCGAACTGGTCGGGCGGGGTGAGCGTATCGCCGTTGTGGGTAAGCCCCTTCAGCCGATGGACCGGAAGGAGCGTATTGAGCGGGTACTGCAGAAGGAAATTGCCGACATGATAGAATTCCGGTATCGAATCCCTGCCGGCGATAAAAAGCTTTCCATTGCCGCGATCGGGGAAATATCCCTCGCTGGTGAGAATCGATGTGAAATCGGCGGAGCCGCCCGTGCCGCTCGCCTGGCCGTTGTAGGTGTCCAGCATCAGGAAGATGCCGAAATCGGATGGCGGGCTGTACGGCTGCACATTCCACTCGAACTCGATGATGACATCGGAGCCGGTGGAGTAGACCGATTTCTGCGGCTCCACGTAGAGGCGTTCCTTGACGGCGTAGCCCATCAGGTTCTTCCACGTCACCACCACGGAATCCTGGCCGGGGCTCACATAGAAATTATCGTACGGGGCATACTGAACCGCGTCGGTCCCGCCCGGCCCGCCAACCAGCGGCTGGCCGCCGAATCCCGATGTTCCGCTGTTGGTGAAGAGATATTCCGTCCCGTCCACGACGATTCTGAAGACGACGTTCGATGTCGTGGCGTAGAGAAATGCCTTGTTGCCGTAGGTATTTCCGGCAGAGATGAAGAATCTTCCCCCGCCGAGCCCTCCAGCCGGCCGGTCCTTGCATACGCTGGCTGTAACCCAGGTATTCGAAATGGTGGCAAATCTCTGCGCGCGTGCCTCCCCTACCGCAAAAAGCAGAAGAAGAAGCAATCCGGCGCCGAAGCGGACGAAACGGGAGACGGGAACTCCGTAACGACTCTGCATAATGGAGGGGAATTTGATCCGATGCATCAACCACGCGGGTCGATGCTTCACGCACCAGAGATTGCGCCCTGATGGGGCTTGAGAAGGTTTTTCCGCCAACGCCACGGATGACGTTATTCAAGGGTCTGCATAGAAGTATGACGTGCCTCCCCCCCCCATCATCACCGGAAACGACGCGGTCGTCGATGGAAATCATGGAGCTGAGGAATCTAAAACAAAAAAGGCGGTTTACTCAGGGCATTCTCCCGGTAAACCGCCTCACTGGCACCTCTCGGCTTGTCGCGTGGCTCCGGCAATCGGCCGGCGCCACGGTTCGATTCCACATTTTATTCCGCCGCGTACATCCGGGAGTATTCCTGCAGGAATAACGCCGAGCTCTTGATTCCGCGGTGATAGTTGCTGAGGTTCATCTTTTCGTTCGGCGAATGGGCGTTCTGATCCGGCAGCCCGAAGCCCATCAACACCACCGGAGCGCCAAGCTGCTCCTCGAAATCGGCGACGATCGGAATGGAGCCGCCGCTGCGGATCAGAAACGGCTTGGTGCCGAACGCGGTTTCCAGCGCCCTGAGCGCCGCGCGGACCGGAACCGAATCGGTCGGCGTCAGCGCGGGCGGCCCGCCGTGCAGCTCGATCACCTCGATGCTCACGCCGGATGGCTTGTGCTCCTGAATGAACGCGCGAAGCTGATCGGCAACCTTCCGGTAATCCTGATTTGCCACCAGGCGCATGGAGATCTTCGCCGCCGCCTTCGATGGAAGCACGGTCTTGGCTCCCTCCCCCTGATATCCCCCCCAGATTCCGCAGACGTCGAGCGTCGGGCGCGCCCAGAGCCGCTCAAGATCGCTGTAACCGGCCTCGCCGACGGTGATGGGGATATTGATCATCGAGCAGAAATCCGTGGCGCTGTAGGGCAGACGTTCAAGCTCGGCGCGCTCCTTCGGGCTTACATCCACCACATTGTCGTAGAATCCGGGAAGCTGAACTCTTCCGGCGGAATCCTTCATCTTCGCGATCAGCTCGCAGAGCGCGTTGATCGGGTTGGCGACCGCGCCGCCGAACATCCCGCTGTGCAGATCGCGATCCGGCCCGACAACGTGAAGCTCGAAATAGGCCAGGCCGCGCAGGCCGTAGGTGATGCCGGGCATCTCGTAATCGTACATCGTGGTGTCGGAGATCATCACGGTATCGCACGCCAGCAGTTCCTTGTGCGCGGCGAGAAACGGCGGAAGATTCGGCGACCCCACCTCTTCCTCCCCCTCGATGATGATCTTCACGTTCGCCGGAAGCCCGCCGGTTGTCGCCAGCAGCGACTCCAGGCTTTTCAGGTGCATGAAGACCTGTCCCTTGTCATCGATCGAGCCGCGCGCGTAGATCGAATCCCCCTCGACGGTCGGCTCGAACGGGGGATTTGTCCAGAGCTCCAGCGGCTCCGGCGGCTGCACATCGTAATGGCCGTAAATCAGGACGGTCGGCTTTCCATCGGCATGAAGCCAGTCGGCATAGACCACCGGATGGCCGGCGGTTTCAAGGATTCTGACATTCTCCAGCCCGATACGCACCGCTTCGGCGGCAACGAATTCCGCGGCGCGGCGGGTTTCGGGATCGTACGTGGAGTTGGCGGAGATCGACGGGATGCGGAGGAAATCCTTCAGCTCCTCCACGAAGCGCTCGCCGTTGCTGTCGATGTAGGAAAGAGTTTCGTTCATGATTTCGGTAATGGTTGAGAGGTTGCGATAAAGTTGATGATCGCGTGGGGCCGGTTCATGAACCGCCCCACGCTCCCAGGCGCCACTACTACTGATCCAGCAATTTCCGTTTATCCTTCTGCTTGTAGACGATGAGGATCGGCGCGCCCATGAACCCGAATTCGCGACGGATGACGCGTTCGAGATATCGCGTGTAGTTCTCCGGCATAAGATCGGGCCAGTTGGTGTAGGCCAGAAACACCGGGGGCGCCGCCTGCGGCTGCTGCATGAAGTTGATGCGGAGATCGTGGCCCCCCACCGATGGCGGCGGCTGCCGCTTGATGGCTTCGAGAATCACATCGTTCAATTTGCTTGTGGAGATTCTCTTGTGCCGCTCATCGTTCACCTGCTTCGCAAGCTCCACCAGCTTGGTGACGCGCTGCTTGGTGACGGCGGAGATGAAGATGATGGGAATATAATCGAACGTGGGAATGGAGGCGCGGATCGAATCCTCGAACTTCTTCGAGGTCATGGTATCCTTCTCCACCAGATCCCACTTGTTCACGCAGATGATCATCCCCTTGTTCTTCTCCCCCGCCTCGTCGATGATCCGCGCGTCCTGCCGCTCCAGGCCGACCGTGGCGTCGATCACGACCACCGCGACATCGCAACGCTCGATTGCGCGGACGGTGCGGAGAATCGAATACAGTTCGATCGATTCATGAACCTGCTTCCGCTTGCGGAGCCCGGCCGTATCGATCAGCGTGATCTCCTCGCCGTAATATTTCAGCGTGCTGTCGATCGAATCGCGCGTGGTGCCGGCAACCGGCGTCACGATTGCGCGGTCCTGCCCCAGCAGCGCATTGGTGATCGAGCTTTTGCCGACGTTCGGGCGGCCGATCAGCGCGATCTTCAGCGGCCCACCTTCCTCCTCCTCGCTCGGAGCGGGAGGAAATGTTTCGGTGATGGCATCCAGCGCGTCGCCGATGCGACGGCCGTTCATCGCGGAGATCGGATGCGGCTCATCGAGGCCAAGCTCCCAGAAGCTGGCGGCTTCCTGGTCCGCCTTGTCGTTATCGCATTTGTTCACCAGCAGCAGCACGCGCTTCTGCGAGCGGCGGAGCATGTCGGCGATCTCGCGATCGACCGGCAGAATCCCATCGCGCGAATCCACGACGAAGACGATCACATCGGCTTCATCGATGGCGATGGTCGCCTGCTCGCGGATCGCCAGCTCGAAGATATCGGAGCTGTCCGGCACGAATCCCCCCGTGTCCACCACCGAGAAATCCCGTCCCGCCCATTCCGCCTCGCCGTAATGCCGGTCCCGCGTGACGCCGGCCACCGATTCGACGATTGCGTCGCGGCGGCCGAGAATTCTGTTGAAGAGCGTGGACTTCCCCACATTCGGGCGTCCGACGATTGCGACGATATTGTTCATCATTTGGCTCGATCCTTCGCCTTTTGCCGGCACGCGCACTGAAGTATGCGCCGCGATAAAAGGATTAACCACAAGTATAGGGAGATTGCGGCGAATGAAGCGTGAAACTTCGTAGGAGAATGGCGACACCGTGCTCGGGGCCATGCCCCGAGCACCAGGAATTGCGCCCCTCCGGGGCTTGGGAAGATGCTTCCGACGACGCCGGGAATGGCGTTGTTCAGCGTATTTCGGAGACGCAGACCGTTCAACAACGATCAGATGCACGGCGGCCGAGCCTGAACGAATGAGGCGTCCTCCCGGACGCCTCAATGAGCGAATGGTGAAGGCCAACGCCGCAGATGACGTTGTTCAACGGTCTGCTAGCGGACACGGCGGAAGCTCTTGCCATCCGATGTAATCTCGATCTCCTTCGTATCAGCCTCGATTGCGATCTTCGTCACCGGATTGCGATTCGCATCGACGATCCAGAGAAGGTCCCCCGGCGAATGCCCGGTCTCGCTGGAGATCGCGTTGCCGCTTGCCGAGGAAAATGTCCCGCTGCTGTATCCGGGGCTCTCCCCCCAGAAAATCGGAACGGTGTTGTGGCAGGAATTCCGGAGCGTGAGGTTGACGGCGTATTTCATGCTCTTCGGCTGCGGCTCCACCTCCCGTCGCGGCGTGGAGCCGGCGGAGCCCGACGATGTGCTGTAGCTCGATGATCCCGATCCGGCGGAACCGGAGCTTCCCGACGATGCGGTGGGAAGCGGCAATCCCTTGATAATCCCCGCATTCAACGCCCGCGTGATCCCGGATCTGCTGATCCCGTCCGGCACCAGCACCTTGTTATCGTACAGGATTTTCACGACCGATGGAATGTCAGTCCCCTTGACCACCATGTTGTAGTAGAGATCGGGAACCTCCACCAGATATTCCAGCGTGTCGGGCCTTGCCGCCGTCAATCCATAGTCGCGATACTGGCGGATGTTGATAAGCTTTTCGCCGGCGAGGGTTGTGATAAACGTTCTGTCGGTGAGCACCGGATCGGAGGCCAGGTAGAGCGGGCGCCCCGCGTAGAAGACGGTATCGGTGCCGAACACGAGCGTGGAATCCCGCACCGAATGCGCGCGCGCCTCCTCGTTGGACTCCTTGTGCGCGTTGGAGATCGCGCGGCCGATCGTCGAGCAACCTGCAATGAACAGCGCAAGCGCGATTGTTATCACCATTTTCATAAAGCACCTTCTTCTGGATGGAACATCCGTCGATTCACGTGGCATCCGGCAAAGATAACCGCTTGCCGGGTATCAACTGCACGATTCGGATTGGCTTATGCTCCCCCACGACGCCATTTTTCCATCATGCTGAAGGAAAGCGCCATAACCCAGCGCGCCATCGGAAATCCACATTGCATTCCATGGCATCGGGAGATATACTTATCTCCCGATCGCCTCCTTGAACAAGCGATCATATGCCGGGCGTTTCACATCATCAATCGAAGCACGACCATGAGAAGATTTCTGGCGGCAATGCTCTTCCGCATCATTCTTTCCACAACCGCGATATCAAATGATGTAAAAGAATATGCGGGGCGGCGGGTTTCGGCGTTGAGTACATGTCGGGACGCGGGGTGATCGTCTTCAGTGAAATTTCGGTCGACTATTCTCACAGGGCCAGCAGCAACACCGCAGCAATGCGAATAATTCGTACACGGATTCCTCGATAAATCCTGCCACATCGGGAATCGGCATAACGTTTTATCTGAATTGAATGGAGAGTTTTAAGATCCGGCACGCGGATTACCGATCGCCATCACCAATTCGCGATGGCGATCGCGAAATTCTCCGGCACCACCATTATAATCTCCGCCGCTCCAGCATCATATTCACATGAACCTGTTTCTCGCGAATAATCCTGACCAGCTCCGCGCGTCGCTTTTCATCGGTGCAGCCGGCAAGCTCGTCGCGCAGTTTCTCCACTTCCTTCATCAGATGCACTTCCTCCGGGACAAAGCCGCTGTTGCTGAGGATCTTGTACGCGGCGCGCAGATCCTCGGGGATCGATGAGTTGTCATCGATCGGTTGCGGTTTTCCCTTTCCGGGAAGATTATCGAACTCCCCTTTTGCTATCGCATCCCTGATAATCCTGTCGAGATTTCCCTCGGAGAACATTTCATCCCTCCATCATCCATTGAATCGATTGGTTGTTTCAATCACGATTCAACACAGCCGATGTTACACACTGCACAACGAAATCGGGGCGGAGAAGGGTAACAGAATGCTTCGATGAAACGATCGGGCAGGGCGATTCAAAATCCCACAACAGCCAGGCTCTTCACGCGCAACACCGATTCCTGATGAAAAAGAGATTTATATCGCTCGATAATCCCGGCGATTGCCGCGTCATCCCGCTCGGAATCGGGATGGATCAGCTCAAGCACAAATGTCTCCTCGCGGACAATCGCACCGGATGAATTCCGCCACTGTCCCTCCGCGTTCCAGTGCGTAAGCCCGTCGGGAAACTTCGGCGTGACAGCATCACGGAGAAATCCCCGCCACTCATCCTCCGTCAGCGCCCCCCGTCCCGGTATCTCACGTCCGAAATAAAGCCTGTCATCCGCCTCCGATTGCGCGCCGGCAAACCAACGGAGCGATGGCGCGCACGATGCGATGCAGCAGCAGAGCGCCAGCAACGGGACCATCGAACCGGATCGCCGGAAATATCGCGAACGCCGCGTCGACGGAATATCGTGTATCATGCCGGAACCACTGGAATGTAGATGTCCAGCTCCGATGTGTCGGAATCGTGGCGAAAACGTTCGTCGTAGAGTTCGAATTCAGGGCCACTTGTGCGCCCATATCCCGAACGCGGAAACCAGTCGCCGTAGATAAATCCGTATGCGGAGCCGATTCTGGTGATATGACCGCGGTAGGTGAACTTCGCATACGATCCCGCCGGAAGCAGGCCAGCCTTCATCCCCTCCGGGATTTCCTCCGATGATTTCACCTCGGCGCCCGCCAGATAATGGAGTTCGCTGTCGTGGGTTCGCTGCTCGGCCGGAACACCGCTCACCACGCCGAGACTTGCGTTCGATATACGGCCGGCGATCTCCCCGGAACGCTGTTGGTATCGATCCCACAATTCCGGAATCGTCGGCATGTTCGTATGATCCGGTGAGAGCACGGAGATGAAATTTCCGCCGATCCCCACCACGCGCGATTCCTCGCGCTCGATAATCACTGGTTCGTCCATGAGCATATTCGTTGAAGGAGTACGACTGTCGCGGAATTCGTTTCGCGACTTCATGTCGCGACAATGATAATGGCGGCCAAATAACGAAAATCGCAACTCGAAGTCAAACGTCGCGGCCGGCACCGCGATAATGATTCATCATCCCGTATACGGCGCGGGATCGCCATATCCCGGCGATCCCGCGTTCAAGAAGCAGATCCAGAGCGTGAAATTATTTTCCGGTGATCGTCACGCCGGTTGTTCTGCTCTCACGGCCGGATTCCAGCCGGACGAAATAATTTCCCGACGGCATTCCATCCACCGAAACGGTCAGCCGCTCGCCGCTGGAAATATTCCCCAGCGCGCGAACTTCATGGCCGAGAAGATCGTTCAGCGACGCGCGCCAGCGGACGCCATGTTCCGGCGCCTGAACGGTGATTTCAACGGTCGCGGGATTTGGAAAAATATTCCAGTCGCTGTTCGCTTGTTCATCGGTCCCCGCGCTGCCGCTGGAGTAGGTCGTCACCGGCTCGCCGGGGGTGTTGTGTCCCGACTGCGGCCCGGTATTTCCGCCGGGCACCGCGCCGTAATACGCCGGGCCGACGGTGTACGGATATGCGGCGATTCCATTTGCGTCCAGTGTCACGAAGTACGCGTAGGTTCCGCCGGGATATTCCGGCGTAACGCATAAGCGACCGTTGTGTTCATCGAGATCGCCCGACCCGCTGACGAATTCGAAATCCTCCACATAATAGCCGAGCGGATATTGCGTTGAGACGTCAGGGCCGTATTTCGCGGCGTCGAGCGGCGCGCCTCCCGGCCCCGTTGTCCGCTTCGTGATATCACGGAGACGGTAGCTGCTTCGTATCCGCGCGATCGGGCCGGTCCCGGTGGGCGAGGAAAAACCGTACGCGCCGTACATCGGATAGCCATCGAACGCATAGCCGATAATCGGCGAGTGATGGAGGCTGTCGTGGTCATCGTACAGGCAGCGGGGGTTGAGATGATGGTGATATTCGCCGTTCGGCGCCGGATGCCCCAGACAGGAATCGAAGCTGCTCCCCTCGACGACAATCGCGTTCTGATTCCATGAACCGCCGTTGTTGTAGGAGCGCGCGTCCTTTGCGTTGAACATGCTCACGCCGTTTCTCCAGATCCCGATATGCCCGAGCGGAGTTCCAACGGGTGTTCCGGAGTTCGGCGCCGGAGTCCGCGTCAGCTTGAAGACGAAATTCTGATTCGCCGGCTGGTTCGGGTTTCCCGCCCACGGCCCGATATCATAGCCGGGAATGCAGGTGCAGCTCACGTAGACAAATCCCGTGGAGTATTGAACTTTCTGCACGTTGGTGAGCAGCCCGTGATAGCCGGTGGCGCCGGTGGCATTCTGAATCCACGACGTGACCTCCGGGCCGGGCTCCTGCGCGCGAAGCAGCGTGGCGGAGAGGAACAGGAACATCACTGTAAGAATTCGCATTGCGGTCCTGATTGAGCATGGTACTGATAAGCCCTCCCGTGAACGGCTCGGCGAAGGGAAAGGCTGGCGTTTCGGTCAACGATGCGCGACGGGCCGGGAAGGTTACACCACTCCCCCGTTTTGCCGCTGTATATAATAAGGGATGAATGTCAGGCCGCCTCCGTTCTTCGCGGGGCGGGCGAGATCGTGAGCATCTGCGAGATCTGCGCGGCGAGCGCGAAATCGTTGCAGGTAGCGGCATCGAAGCGATCGTCGTGGTTGTTGAACGGAGGATCGGGCGCGGCGAACGTTTTCAGCAGCTCCTTCTCCGCCGGATCGATCTCCAGTTCATCGATCATCATCGAGAGAGAATCCTCGGCCTTGGAATTTCTCCCGGCGTGCTGGAGAATATCGTCCACCAGATCGGGCCAGCGCGAGCAGAATATCAACCATTTGGTCAGCAGTCGCTGCCGCCGCACCGACGATGAGGCGTCCGTGCGCTGCAACAGAATTTTCACCAGCCGGTGAACATTGACAAGGCGTTTTATTTCGCGGGGATTATCGCTCAGAAATTTCTGATAATCGCGGAATACCTCAAGCTCATCCGGCGTATCCTGAACATCCTCCACATCCTCTATCGTCACCGGACGATGAACGCTCTTCATATCATAGTGAAATAATCCGTCGTTCAGCACCGGGACCGTCGGCGGCGCATCATTTCCGGTATTATCCTTCCGGCTCGCCCGCTGCTTCAGAATATCCCTGCTGCTCCGGCTGAAAAGCCCGCTGGCAAGCTCGAACAATTTATCGGGCGGGGTCTGGGGAAGATGAAACGAGAGTTGAAGGATTTTTCGGAGATACTGCTCGGCAAAATATTCCGGCAGATTGCTATCCTTGTCGTAATGCGTCCGGATGGCGCGATAAATCATTCCCGTATCCATGCCGAGGAAGACGAAGAAATCGCAGTTGGCAAGGATCAGATTGGTGGCCTGAAGGATCTCCATGATTTTTTCGTCGGAACAGCGATCCAGATCGTCCACGTACACCACCACCCTGCACCATTTGCGGAATTTCTTCAGATGGCGATGCACAAACTGAAGATCCTCCATCACGCGATGCTGATATCCCATCTGGATTTTGTAATCGGGACGTTTCAGATATCCCGCCACCCGCTCGCTCACCGGCTGCACAACCTTGTTCACGCGCCACGCAAGCAGCCATGTGACGACCAGAAAGGAGCTGGCCGGGAAGATAAATTTCAGCACTCCCTTGACATCCGGCGCAAACACCGCCTGCAGTTGATTCCGCGCCTCGGGTATGAGAAACAGAACAACCGCGACAAGGAGAATGACGACAAGCGGCAGCAGATTGAGGACGATCTCGGACGGCTGGCGTTTCCACGCGTACGTGATTCTCATGACGGCGCGGCGCCACCACGGAAGCTCGTGCTCCAGCGTTTCGCTGATCAGGTGCGCCAGCCCCGCCCACGTCTGCGTGGCGTCCTGAAACTGCCACGCATTGAACCTGATGGTGATGATATCCTTTTTCGCCAGCGACCTGGCGCGCTTCCAGAGATCGTCGAGCTGCTCTCTTTTCGCCGACTGCGCGCGCAATTCCTCAGGCGTGATGGAGGATTTTGTTTCCTCGGTTCGCAGCGTTTCCGCGAGCACCGCGTACTCGCGGAATGTGCCGCGGCTGGCCGGAGTGATCGCGATCAACGAGAGATCGATCATCTCCATGAACGACGATTTTCCTTTTCCCCACGGGCCATGAATGCCGATCGTCAACGGCGGACGGGTTTCGCTGTGAAGAATAAATCGCGCCAGCGCGCGGGCATACTCCTGAATGCCGAGCGTATCATCGGTGGTGGGGCGGTCGGTGAGAATCGGCGCGGCGATAAAGCGGGATGCCTTGGTGGTGACTCTCTCCTCATCATCGGCGAGGGAGATCTCCAGAAAATCCGGGCCGGTGGGGATATTGAATCCCTCCGGTACGCCGGAGAGGACGAGTGTCAGGCGTCCGGGAAGACGGTTGAAGAGAAGTTCCTGAGCTTTGCGCCATTCCTCCACGGCGTGTTCATCGCCATCGCTTCCGTAGACTTCAGCGAAGATGATGAGACGGGTGTTCTGTGCAGGCCCTGAATCATCACCAAAATATGTATAGAGAAGATTGAACGTCTGTATGTCCAGTATCCCTTCCTCATCAAGCGGCCACTCACGAAAGAAACTACCGAAGCCCTTGAATTTTTCGATCCATAGCGAATCTTTGAAACCTGGATCAAAAGATCCGATCCTTTCCGATATTTCATCTTCGGTAAGAATATGGAGGATATCGAATATCAGCGCCGCGAATAATGTCCCGAACACATGGCCGGAATTGAAGCGATAACGAGCAGTCATCAATCGGAGATGTTCCATCGGGGGCGATAAAGCACACTCATGCTGAAGCTTGGCAAAGCTTCCCGCCTTTCTGTTGAAGATGACCGCGCCATTGCCCGATTCCCTGTGATTACGGATAACTTCGAAAAACCGACGAAGCTCTCTATCCCGTTCCGTACCGGCATCGGGCGTTGCTGTGGCTTCAGGAGATTCCATTGCTGAGGACATCGAGTTTCCCTCCTGTCATGGTGTGCGGTGTGCTTGATCGCGGGGGCGGCGATGCATCGGCGGAATGGATTTCTCCGTTGCGCGCGGTGATTCATCCCGCCCGGCTCACGGCAATGATAATCATAGCGCGGGAAATCTCCCGCCTGGGATTCCGGGGGGCGCGGTGTGTCACGTCGGCCAGGATCGTTTCTGAAACGAAAAAAGCCTCACAGTAATGTGAGGCTTTTGTTCGTAGAGTGCACCCGTAGGGATTCGAACCCCAAACCTTCTGATCCGTAGTCAGATGCTCTATCCAATTGAGCTACGGGTGCAGAAATCTTCAGTGCCGCCTGCGCGGCAGGAGGAGATTACTTCTGATCGAATTCGGCGATCAGACGCGCCATCTGCGATTTGCGATGCGCGGCGAAATTCTTGTGGATCAATCCCTTCGTCGCGAGACGATCGAGGATCTTCGTGGCCTTGCGGCTCTCCTCGACGAGGGCTTCCTTGGAGTCGGCGCCCTTGACTGCCTTGAGCGCGTTACGCATCATCACTTTGAAGTAACGATTGTGAAGACGGCGCTTGGCGCTTTGACGAACTCTCTTCTCTGCTGATTTATGCTGCGGCATAGCGTATATATAACGTGCGTTTGTTAAGAGCTTGCAAAGATAAGCTCTTAAAACCGGGATTGTCAAACGTTTTTTTCATCGTTGCCCTTTGTAGCAAACATCGGGCTCGTGAATAGGGGAAGCGTTGTAGTTTTGCAGGGCAGGATCTCCTATTTTACCAGCTTGGCAGTAAACGCCGCCGCCCCATGCCACGGGCTCGCGGAATGGTTCACGTATGCCGGTAACGGAATCGGCCGCCGGCCGAAGTTCTTCGGAAGGAGCAATCCTCCCGGCTTCCCGTTCTCGGCTCTTATGCTCCCCGGATGTGAGGAAAAGTGAAGTCCGCCCGCTCCGCGATTTCGTCCTGATGGTTCTGCTCCCCCTCCTCTGGATCGCAGTCCCGGCCGGCCTTGCGGCGCAGCAGGATAATCTGGACCGGCTGCGCGGCGTGGCCTCCATTCTCTCCGATTCCCTCCTCGCCGGCTACGCCCCGAATGATACGATCTGCGCGTTTGTCGTCAGTCATGACGGGGCGTGGATCATGGATCAGGCAATCGTCTCGGCCGCGGAGCTGCGGAAGCTGGCATCCCGCCGGTGCGATGGGATCGGCAACGGGAGCACCATCGTTGCGATTACGGGGCTTGGCGTGGAATACCGGGAGGTGGACGATCAGGATCTGCTGGAGCGCGATGTTTCCATGGAGATCACCGCGACTCTCCCCGGCACATCCGCCGGCGCGCGATCGGTCCGCGCCTACGCCCTCCATGCGATCGACACCGTGAACTCCGACCGGACATCGCTGCTGGAGGCATCGGGCTACTCCTTCACCAAGGGAATCGGGCCGGCCAGAGCCGGCGGCGGATTCTGGAAAAAAATTGTGGAGCCGGCCGTGGTGCTGGCGGCTTCGGCGGTGATCGTCGTCCTGCTCTTTACAGTTCGAAGCCAGTAGGGTTCTCTTCGTCTCTCACTTTTTGCGCTGACATCCGGAAATTCTCATATGCTCACATCCGTCCCGGCCCGCCATCTTCTGCTTCTCTTTCTGGGGGCTTCCCTTCCGTTTATCGCGGCCTGCGGAGGGTCCGGTTCATCCGTATCCAACACAATTACATCGGAGGATCGGTTCAAGCGTGGAATGACGGCGCTGGCCGACAAGGACTACGAAAAAGCCGAGACCGAGTTCAACACGATCGTCCTTCAGGACCCGGCAAGCGATTACGCCGATGACGCGCAGTTCTATCTTGCCGAGAGCTATTTCGGCGATGAGAACTACAAGCTGGCCGCGTTCAACTACAATCGCCTCCGCACCTCATTCCCGAACAGCCCATTTACGAAGATGGCGCTCTATCGCTCCGGCGAGGCGTATTATCAGTCCTCCCTTTCGTATGACCGCGACCAGCGCGAGAGCAAGTACGCCATCGATGTCTACAACGGCTTCGCGCAGATCTATCCCTCCGATTCCCTCACCGAGCTGGCAAAGGGTCGCGTCAAGGAACTTCGCGGCAAGCTGGCGAAGCGGGACTTCATGACCGCCGATCTTTATATGAAGATGGAGGATTACAAGGCGGCCGTGATATACTTCGATCGTGTCATTGAACTTTATCCCGATACGGAATATCTTCAGCCCGCTACCGATGGGAAGGCCCGCGCGCAACGGGAGATGGGGCAGACCGATGCGATGAACGCCAGCAAATAGCCTCCCCGCTCCCATCCGGGAGGCTCGTCGAACCGTTCCGGCGAACTATCGGGGAACGGTTTCAGGCAGCCGGAGGCCGCGATCTTTCAGATTAACCCCAAACCCGATTCATGCAATCCGAACCCCGTCCCGTCCGAGCCTCGCAGGTCGAAATGACCGAGCTTGTTCTCCCGAACGACACCAACCAGCTCGGCAATCTCCTGGGAGGAAGGCTGATGCACTGGATCGATATCGCCGCCGCGCTCGCGGCCATGCGCCATTCCGGCCGTGTCTGCGTCACCGCGTCGGTCGATGGCATGAGCTTCCTCTCCGCCGTCAAGCTGGGACAGGTGGTAACGCTCAAGGCATCGGTCAACCGGGTGTTCCGGACATCGATGGAGGTGGGCGTTCATGTGGAGATGGAGAACCCGCGCACCGGCACCCGCGTCCACGCCAACACCGCCTACCTGACATTTGTGGGGTTGAGCGATGAAGGAACTCCGGTTCCGGCGCCGCAGGTGATTCCGGAATCGAACGATGAAATCAGACGCTTCGCCGCCGCTGAACTGCGCCGCGCGGCGCGACTGGAAAGCCGCAAACGGATCGAGGAACTGGAGCGCTCACGCTGAAAGATGGTCTATCGAACGCGCGTAATCCCTCAACTTTGCCAGACGGTCATGCTCATGCGATATCTGCTGCTTCCCCTGCTTCTCCTGACCACCGCCGCGGCCGTCGCGCAGGTTCATGATGATGACGCGTACGCCGGCCCGAGCCACGCCCGATGCGGCACCGAGATGCTTATGAACATCAGGGCGCAGGGAGGCCCGCGGAACAAATTTGAACGGGAGCTGCTTGCGGGGACGGTCTGCAGCGACCGCACGCCGAAGCAGTTCAATCAGGTCACCAGCCACGGCCACTTCCGCATCCATTACGACAGGACCGGGCCGGACGCGGTCCCATCGGTCGATCTGGACGGCAATGGAACGCCGGATTATATCGACTCGACGGATTTCTATCTGGAATACGCCTGGGATGTGGAGATCGGTGAATACAAGTTCGACGCGCCGCCGGATGATCATCGTGGCGATGGGCCGGAGATCGACGTGTATATCTGCGATCTCCCCGAGGATGTGTATGGCTTCGCGTATCCCGAAGAGGATAATCCGACCGATCGTCCCAACACCGTCAACGGCCTTCTGGTGCTGGACAACGATTATTCCGAACGGCTCTACACCACCAAGGGGATCGATGGGATACGGGTGACATCGGCGCACGAGTTCAATCACATCATCCAGTTCAGTCGCTACAAATACGAGTACTCCGCGGAGGCGACGCTCTACGAGGCAACCGCCGTCTGGTTTGAACGCCAGGTACATCCCTCCATCCCGGATTACCGGCAGTACGTTCGCGGGTTCCTGGCGCATCCCGATTCATTCGCGTTCTCGACCAATCATGTACAGGATGCCATCACCGGCTACGCGCATGTGCTCTACCTGGATTATCTCGCCAAACGGATCGACCGCGATATCACGCGGCGGATCTGGGAGGAGTTCAAGAAACACGATTTCGTCACCGAGTCGGTCGATGCAGCGTTGCAGCCCAATTCGCTGAACTTCGAGAACAGCTATTGCGAGTTCGCCACGTGGTGCTACTACACCGGCGCCAGGGCGCAGGATGAAAAGTATTTCCCGGAAGCGCAGGTCTATCCCACGATGCGGGCCGTGACCATCCCGCCGCGCGAGCTCGATGATGATATCGTGATCCAGGGGAGCCTCTATCCCCTTTCGTTCGGGCTGTATGAAGTCACCACGCATAAAACCGGCTCGACGATCCGCGACACCATCGATTTCGTGATCACCAACGGTCGCACCGATTACGGCCACGGCGGCGTGGGGATCAGGAAGGAGGATTTCTCGCTGACGGTGAGCCGCACCGAAAAATCCGGCTATCTCTCCCTCCCGTACGATGGCACGCAGATCTATTACCGGCTGGACGCGGCATCGACAACACACTTCTGCATCGAGCGGATCATCGCCGGGCAGAGCATTGCATCGCTGGCAACCAGCATCTTCCCGCAGCCGTTCATCAACGACGGGGCCGACCAGCTTGTGGTTGGCGTGAACATGGCGCTGGATCAGATCCGCTCCGTGCGGCTGATGATCTACTCCAGCAGCCTCACCCCCGTTGCCGATATCAAGGGCACCTCGCTGTCGGAAGTCAACAACCATCTCGGCGTGGTCTGGAATGGAAAGGATCTCGGCAACCGGCTGGCGCCGAGCGGAATCTATTTCTACGAACTCTCCATCAACGGCGCCTCCCCGACGCTCGGGAAGTTCGCGGTGGTGCGGAAGTGAGCAATCAGGTCGCCTCCGTTCCCTCCCTCCGCGTCGATGCCCTGACGAAACGCTTCGGGCTCCGAACGATCTTCAACGGGATATCGTTCGAGCTGGAACTGGGTGATACGCTTGCGGTGACGGGGCGGAACGGCTCGGGCAAATCGACGCTGATGAAGATCCTGGCAAACGTCGCCGAGAAAACATCGGGAACGGTGGAATGGCTCGGTGGCGATGGCGGGGTGATCGACGGGGATGATCTGCATCGCCATATCGGGTTCGTGGCCCCCTATCTCCAGCTCTATACGGAGTTCAGCGGCTGGGAACATGTGCGGCTGATGCAGGAGATGCGCGGGATGGAGCTCGACGAGGGATATGCCCTCGATCTGTTCGAGCGGTTCGGGCTGGCCCACCGGCGGCATGATAGAATCGGCGCCTACAGTTCAGGAATGGCGCAGCGGGCGAAGTTCATCTGCGCCATCATCCATCACCCATCCATCCTTCTGCTGGACGAGCCTATGAGCAACCTGGATACGCAGGGAATCGCGGCGGTGAAGGAGCTGCTGGCCGCCGATGCCGTATCGCGCACCACGCTGATCGCAACGAACGAGGAGGAGGATATCCGCCTCTGCACAAAACTGATTTCGGTTGAAGGACGGTCGGGGCAGGTTTAAAACCTTCCCCGACCCCGACGGATTACTTATCCAGCCACTCTCTGATCTTCACGGCAACCTCCGCCTCCGAGAGCGCGGAGACATCATACTTCCCCGCCACCGTCCGCTGGCGCATCGCCTCGTAGAGCGTCACGGCGCAGGCGACGGAGATGTTCAGGCTCTGAATCAGGCCGACCATCGGGATCAGCAGATTGCCGTCCGCCAGCTTCGATGCCTCCTCGGAAACCCCACGCTTCTCATTGCCGAACACCAGCGCGACCGGCCCCGTCATATCGAGCGCGTAGAGGCTCTCGGCGCGCGAGCTGAGATCGGTGGCATAGATGCCGACGCCCCGGGCGCGAAGATGCGCGTAGCACGCCTCGATCGATTCGTGCGGGACCATCTCCGCCCATTTCCAGGCGCTGGCGGAGCTGGTCTTTCCGATCTTCGGAAACTTCTCGTACGTATAGACCAGATGCACCGTGCCGACGCCGACGGCATCGCAGGTGCGGAGAACGGCTGAGACGTTGTGTGGATCGTGGACGTTTTCCAGCACCAGATGAAGATCCGGCTGGCGCCGCTCGATCGTCGATCGGAGCCTCGCCAGCCGGCGCTCGGTGCAGTTGTACTCGGGGTTGATCTCGAGATCCGTGACCGGAACCTCGTTCGTCCCGTCGAAGGACCTGTTTTTTCCTGTGCGACTCATTCGATGCTTGCCTGTTCGAAGCGCTCCACGTGCTTCACGTTTCTGATTTTCCGAAGGCGCTCCAGCACCCTGTTCAGATGTTCGATATGCTTCACCATCACCATGAACGTCCCCTCGAACAGCGAGTCCTGCGATGCGATATTCACGCTCCTGATATTCGTGTTCTGATAGGTCAGAATGGCATGCGTGATATCGTTCAGAATGCCCGGCCTGTCCTCCCCCGTCACCTTGATCCCCGCCATGAACTCGAACCCGTCGGAGCCATCCCAGTTGACATCCAGCGCCCGGTTGCGGGTGCGGGGCTGGCTCATGATGTTCAGGACATTCTTGCAGGTGACGCGATGGATCATCACCCCCTTGCCGGTGGAGACGATGCCGATCACCTGATCGCCCGGTATCGGGCTGCAACATTTGGCGTAGGTGTATTTCAACCCCTTCAGCGTTCCATCAACGATCACGCCGTTGGAGCTGGTCCGGGCCTCCGAGAGATATTTGTCGTAGAGGGCCTGGCCGTCCATCGTCGGCATCTCCTCCTTCTGCAACGGCGACTTCAGCCGCTCGCGCACAAGATCCACCGCCTCATCCGCCGAGAGCTTGCCGGAGCCGATCTCCAGGAACAGCTCGCCGCGGTGTTCGAACCGCATGCCGTGAACCACCTTGTCCAGATCGTCATCGTTGATATGGAGCTTCTCCCGCTTCGCACGCTTGTCCCACGCCTCGCGCCCAAGCTGGATCTGCTTTCTCCGCTCCTCCTTCAGCCACCGGCGCACGCCGCTCCGCGCCTTGTGCGTCACCGCGGACTTCTCCCAGTCCACGCTCGGCGTCTGGTTCTTCGATGTCAGGATCACCACCTGATCCCCCGACTTCAGCTCGGCATCGAGCGGAACGATCTTGCCGTTGACCTTCGCGCCGATGCAGTGATAGCCGACCTTCGAATGGATCTCGAAAGCGAAGTCGATCGGTGTGGCCCCTTTCGGAAGGATCTTCAGATCCCCCTTGGGGGTGAAGACGTAGATCTCATCCTGAAAGAGATTCAGCCGGAAGCTCTCCATCACCTCCTGCTGCGCCTCTTCGTCGCCGGCGCGCTCGAAGACATCGCGGATCCAGTTGGCCCACTCCTCGAGCTGACGGTCCTCGGTGATCAGCGGGTTGACCGATGACTCCTTGTAGATGAAGTGCGCGGCAACGCCCTTCTCCGCCACCTCGTGCATCTTCCGCGTCCTGATCTGCACCTCCACCTGCTTCCCCTCCGGGCCGATCAGCGTGGTATGGATGGACTGATAGCCGTTCTTCTTCGGCACCGAGATGTAGTTCTTGAAGCGCTCCGGGACCGGCGTGTAGATCTCCGAAACCACGCCGTAGACCGTAAAGCAGTCGTTCGGATGGTCGGTATCCAGGATGATGCGGATGGCGACAAGATCGTGGATCTCATCCACCGTCTTGCTCTGAATCCGCATCTTGTTGTAGATCGAATAAAGATGCTTCGCCCGCCCGTTGATCTCGAACTTGAAGCCCTCCTTCGTCAACTGCTCCCGGATCGGCGAGATACACCCCTCGATATATTCCTCCCGCGCCTTCCGCTTGGACTTCACCTCGCGCTTCAACTGGGCGTAGATATCCGGGTTGAGATACTTGAAGGCAAGATCCTCCAGCTCCCACTTCAGATTGCCGAGGCCGAAGCGATGCGCGAACGGCGCGTAGATCTCCAGCGTCTCCTTCGCCATCCGCTGCTGCTTCTGCGGCGAGAGAAACTCCAGCGTCCGCATGTTGTGGAGCCTGTCGGCGAACTTGATCAGGATGACGCGGACATCGTTGACCATCGAGAGGAGGAGCTTTCGGTAGCTGGCGGCCTGCGTCACCTCGTGGCTGTTGAAGACATCGGTGATCTTCGTGGCGCCATCGACGATCTCCGCCACCGTCGGGCCGAACTCCGCACGGATATCCTCGATCGTGTACTCGGTATCCTCCACCACATCATGAAGCAGCGCGGCGGCCACCGACACATCATCCAGCGGGATCTCCCGCGCCACGATCATCGCCACCTCGAACGGGTGGGTGTAATACGGCTCCCCGGAAGCACGGATGTTCCGGATATGCGCGTCGATGCAGAAATAGAACGCCTTGCGGATCAGCTCGATATCGCAGTTCCGCAGGTTTCGTCGGCAGACATCGGTAAGCGCCGTCAACTGCTCCTCAAGCTCCAGCGGCTGGAGCACAAGCGGATCGGCCACCTCGCCGCTCTTCAGCTCCGAGGCGGCCTTCCTGACAGGCCTGGCGATTGCCGGCTTTGTGATCACCGGCGGCTCGTTCCCCGCGGACGGCGGCGCGGCGGGCGGAACTCCCATCGAACCGCCGACGGGTTGCGATGGGACGGATGGCGCGGAAACCGGATGCATGCCGGCCCTCCCGACCTTCCGGCCGGTGGTTACCGCTCCGGGCTCGTTTTCTTTCGCAGGTTTCTTCACGGACGTTGCCTCTTCACTACTTCGTGACGTTATCGTTCCTTTTCAAATGACGCCCGGACGGTCCATCCATTATGTAACGAGCCGTGGCGCGCCACCGATTGCGGCGTATCGTCGCGATACTTACGCGCCGGCGGGGGCCGATTCCGCCGCCACATCGTTTCCGGCCAGCTCGCCAAGACCGTAGACCTTCTCGACTTTCGCGGTCATATAGGCAAGGAACGGCTCCTCGGTCAGCAGCTTGCCGCAGATCGCCGTCGCAAGCTCCGCCGATCGTTTAGCCTTGCCATGCTGATGGATGTTGGCCCGGAGCCAGCCCAGAAGCCGACCGAACTCACCACTCGCGATCTCATCCTCCAGGCCGGGGAGATCCTTCTTCGCCTGGTCGTAGAACATCGCAGCATAAAGCTTGCCGAGTGTATAGCTCGGGAAATATCCGAACCCGCCGAACGACCAGTGAATATCCTGAAGGCATCCCTCGGCGTCGTTTTTCGGCACGATTCCCAGATACTCCTCCATTTTCCGATTCCAGAGCGCGGGGATATCGGCCACCTCGATCTCGCCGTTGATCAGCGCGTTCTCGATCTCGAATCTGATGATGATATGGAGATTATAGGTCATCTCATCGGCCTCGATCCTGATAAAGCTGGGCTGCACGACGTTGATGGCGCGGAAGAAATCGGACGGCGTGGCCCCCGCCAGGCTCTCCGGGAACTGGTTCTGAAGCTTCGGAAACGCCCACTGCCAGAACCGCTCGCTCCTGCCGATCATGTTTTCCCAGAAGAGCGACTGCGATTCGTGGATTCCCATCGAGGTCCCGCTGGCAAGCGGCGTCCTGACGAAACGCGCGTCGATCCCCTGCTCGTACATCCCATGCCCCGCCTCGTGGATCAGCCCGAAGAGGCAGCTCCGGAGATCATTGCTGAAGACCCGCGTCGTCAGCCGGACATCGCTGGGCGCGAACGACGTGCAGAACGGATGCGCCGAAAGGTCCACCCGTCCGGTCCGGAAATCGAAGCCGAGCTTCGCCACTGTCTCCTTCGCAAACGATATCTGCTTCTCGGGATCGAACTTCCTGGTGAGCAGATCGTTCGATACTTCCGCGCCCGACTCCCGAATCCGCGCCAGAATCACGCGCGTCCCCTCCATCAGCCGCTGGAACACCGGCCGAAGCTGCGCCACGGTCATCCCCGGCTCGTAGAGATCGATCAGCGCGTCGTAGATATTCTCATCGTAGCCGAAAAGCTCAGCCTCCCGTCGCTTGAGCTGCACGAGATGGGCCAGCGAGTCGGCGAAGATGGAGAAATCGCTCCGGTCGCGCGCTTCCTTCCAGGCATGCTGTGCAAGCGACTGCGCGCGGGCAAAATCGCGGACGTGATCCTCCGGCAGTTTGGATGCCTGCTCGAACTCCCGCACCGATTCCCGCACCGCCGCCTTCTCCCACTCCTCCAGCAGACCATTCGCGGCATCCACCTTGACCTCATCCAGGATGGCGCGGTACTCATCGGCCACCGTCATCTGGTGGGAGAGGGTGCTGAGCGTGGCGATCTGCTCGGCGCGCGCAACGGCCGCCCCATGCGGCATGTAGGTTTCCTGATCCCAGCTCAGCACGGCAATCGCGGCGTTGATGTCGGCCAGGGTTCTGGTCTTTTCGAGATATCGATCGAATGAATTTGAAGGCATTGTCGATCTGTGTTGAGGATGTTGAATGTTGATGTCGTTTGTATTGAACAATATGTCCCGGAAGGGCCTCTGTCAACCGACCAGCGGAAGAAGGCGACATCCCGGCATCGTCGCCGGAACCTTATGCCACCCGCCGATGGGCCGCGATGGCCGGCGTAAGTCCCTGGACCTGAGCATTCCGCCCCTCGGCTATAAACGATAAACGGCTCCGATCGGCGTTCAGATAGCGCTGATGGAACTCGATCGCCCCCTGCTGCCAGAATCCCCCGGAAAGCTCCGCGCCGTTCAGATAGCGCGATTCCACGTTCCGCACGATCCGGTTGGAGGCAAGCGATGGGAATTCCCGATACAACCGGCATCCCCCTTCCACCAATTCCCGATCCCGCGCCAGCAGCCCGGCCGCGACCGCCACGGGAAGCAGCGCGTTGATGATGATCTCCCGCCCCCGCCCCGCGCCAATCAGCGTCTCGCGTCCGCTCCGTATCGTCAAATGCCGCTCGATGTTGCGAAAACTTCCCGATCGAATTTCACTGACTACGATATCGAGCAGGCCATCGCCATACAGCCGGTGCAACAGGATGGCTCCTCCCCAGAGACGCCGCTCCGGCGCGTTCTCGCGCCTGACATCATAGCGCCAGACCGGTGAGCAGACGCCACCGGCATCCGGAATGAGCGCCAGTAGTGAGGGATCGATCACCTTCTCCCCCATCGACAGCATCCGCTCGCATTGCAACCCGGAGGCCCGGAAGATCTGAACCGTGAACCTCTCCAGCGACGCCCCGGCAAGGTCATCTTCCCGCTCCAGAATCCAGCGGGCGACCTGCCCCATCGGCTCGCGATTGCCGGCATAGCCCAGACAATCGAAGGCTCGGAGGATAAACGCCCGGCGTATCCTGATGGGATCGGGGAGGGCCGGATCGGCGCGAATGATCTCCGTGGCACGCCTGAGCAGGCGCGACCATGAAAGCTCCGCCAGCAACTCCGCCGGGAGGCCCGCCGGGACCGATTCCGGGGAATCCGGCGCTCCCGCCTGTCCAGGCAGTTCGGAGGCCAGCACCGTTGGCAGGTCGAGCGACACGCCACTCTCCGCGGCGATCACATGGAGGATCACGGAGTTGTATGCGTCGTCGAGCTGATGCCGGTGGGCGAACCAGTCGGACTCCCGCAGGTGCATCTCGACATCGCCAACGTGCATCCGCCCGTCGATCAGAAGCACCGCCCCGTTGAAGTCCGGCCCGGCGCCATCGTTACGAACCCCGCGGGCGATCACCACCACGTTCCGGCCATCCCGGCAGCGGAATGCGGCTCCTGTCCGCGCGGCGCGGACCCAGAGGCTGTAGAGATCAGATTCCCGCTCCATGACCGATCCTCTGTGTGCACAGGGCAATGCCCCGTGCACCGGTTATTGCGCCCCTCCGGGGCTTGAGGAGATTGTTTCGCCAGCGTTGCAGATGGCGTTGTTCAACCCCTGTGTGCACAGGGCGATGCCCCGTGCACCGGTTATTGCGCCCCTCCGGGGCTTGAGGAAATTGTTTCGCCAGCGTTGCAGATGGCGTTGTTGGACAGTCTGCTATGCCTCGGCGGGCTGGCCGTTTCCCGGCTCCAGCAGTTCCTCCGCGAATCGCATGGCGGCGGCCCGCGCCTGCTCCGCGAAATCATCCCCCTTCCCCGCCCCGCTGATCCCGCGCGAAACGTTGAAGAAGGCAATGCCCCCGTTGTTCGCCTTTGTGGTTGCCGCGGCATCTCCTCCCTGCGTGCCAAGGCCGGGAATCAGGAGCGGGACATTGTTGCCGACGGCGGTCCGAAGCTCGGCCAGCTCCCCCGGATGGGTTGCCCCAACCACGAAACCGATCCCCTTGTCCGCGCCATACTCCTCCATGCACCGGTCCACAACCCGCCTGTAGAGCGGCTTCCCGTCCACAACAAGACGCTGGAAGTCGTTGGAGCCGGGGTTGGATGTCAGCGCCAGCACGATAACGCATTTCCCCTCGTACGCGAAGAACGGGCGGAGCGAATCCATTCCCATGTATGGGTTGACCGTCACCGCGTCGAATCCGAAATGCTCGAACAGGGAGCTTGCGTAGCGTTCCGCGGTGTTGCCGATATCCCCGCGCTTGGCGTCGCCGATGGTGATCACCCCATCGGGAATGATCTCAAGCGTCCGGGCCAGCGCCTCCATGCCCGCCTCGCCGGCGCTCTCGTAGAACGCCAGGTTCATCTTGTAGGAACAGCAGATATCCCCCGTCGCCTCGATGATCCTCCGGTTGAACTCGAAGATCGGGTTGAGATGATTCCGCACCGCGGCGGGGAGCGTGGAGATATCGGTATCGAGGCCCACGCAGAGCCGCGAACCGTTGCGCTCCAGGATGTCGGAGTAGCGCTGGTTGAATATCGTATCGCTCATAGATGTTGTTCGTTCAAATGCCACCGGGCGCCCATCCGGACGCCGGGGCTGGAGAAAGGATCAGCGGAGCTGGCGAAGCATGCTCCGGTAGTTGTCGGCCATCAGCATCGGGGCCGTGGGGGCCGGGGTCTGATAGTCCTTCAGCAGCTTGTTTACATTGTCGGTCCGCTTCTGATCGGTCGGATGGGTCGATGTCCACTCCGCAAGCGGGCTGCTGGAACTCCGCCCCTGCTGTTGCAGCATCTTCTCGAAGAAATACTTGATCGATCCGGGCCAGTACGGCGTCGACTGAAGATAGAGAAAGGAGTCGGTGTCGGCCTCGAGTTCATCGTCGCGGCTGTTCTTGAGCGTTCCAAGCAGCACGGCGGCATTGCCGGCGATCTGCGCAAGCTGCGATGGGTTGTTCCCCAGCGCGACCTGCATGGCGATATCGGCCCCGAGCGCCGTGGTCATATGCTTGGTGCCATGCCGCTCCTCGGCGTGGCCGATCTCGTGCGCCAGCACGCCGGCCAGCGTAGACTCGTTATCGATGAACTTCAGCAGGCCGGTGTAGACGTAGACATAACCGCCCGGCGTGGCGAACGCGTTGATCGTCCGATCGTCGTTGATCACCGTCACCTTGTACGGAAACTTGTCGCGATACTTGATCTTCGGCGACATCTTGATCCGGTCCACCACGCGCTGCACATACCCACGAACCCCCTCGTTGTTGAGGATCGGATACTGCGACGGGGTGGTCCTGATCTCGTTATCCATCTGCGCTCCGAAGCGGGAATCGTCATCGATGGAGAAGAGGTTCAGCCCGCAGGCGGCCAGCACGCAGGCGCAACTGGCGAACAGGCCGTACAGATGCCAGCGCCCGTGGCGTGCCCATCCGGTGATCGATTGTAGAAAGCCCATAATGAGGTCCGATAGAGAGATTGGATATTCAACCTACACGACATCCGTGCCCGATTGCCGGAAGATAGGATACGGATAGGAAACTTCCACAAGGGAGAGCCCGTGCGCCGGGGCCGCCGTGCTCTGAAGCGATCGGTCCCGCCGCGCGATGATCTCCCCGATCCGCTCCTCCGGCATCCTGCCGAGCGCGACATCGACCTGCACCCCCACGAGAAGCCTGACCATTCCATAGAGGAACCTGTCGGCCGTGACGTGAAACTCGACCCCATCCTCCCGCCGACGCCATTCGGCGCGCGAGATATCGCAGATCATCTTCTCGGTGTCGGGGTTGTGCTTGGAAAGGGAGGTGAAATCGTGAGCGCCGTGAAGCCGCGCGGCGGCGGCATTCAGCAGGCTGAAGTCGAGCCGCCGGTCCAGACGCCATGCGTAGCGGGCCAGGAAGGGATCGCGATGATGGATGATGCTGTAGCGATAGCTCCGGGCATGGGCGGCGTAGCGGGCATGAAAGCCCGGCGGGGCATCGGCCAGATCGGTGATCGCCATATCATCCGGCGACATCCGGCCGATGGCGTGATGCAGTTCGCCGGCGGAATATCGGGTGATGATATCGGCATGGGCAACCTGACCGTGAGCGTGAACGCCGGAATCAGTCCGGCCGGCCCCCACCACGGTCACGGGAACATCGCCCGCCAGCCGCGAAAGCATCAGCTCTAGCTCCTCCTGCACGGTCCTCCCCCGCGACTGTCGCTGCCATCCAAGGAAGCCGGTGCCGTCATACTGAACGCGCATGGCGATACGGCGTGCCACGGATTGCCTGTCGCCCGGTGCAGTCATGAGATAACGATATCATGGAATGGGGAATAAACGACAACGAGCCGGTCGTGAAACCGGCCCGCTGAAGAACTGATACCATGCCCTGCAAGCCCTCCGCTGAAGAACTGATACCAAGCCCTGCAAACCCTCCGCTGAAGAACTGATACCATGCCCTGGAAGAAGCCCTCCGCCAACGGGCCAACGGCCCATCATATTACACCCCTCATCAACGATGAGGGAGCAGCCCGCTCAGATGCTCCTCCACCGCCCTGGCTCCCTCGCGATGCGATGGATACGGCAGCAGGGCGCACGCATCCCGCAACGGCAGCCACCGATACTCACCATGCTCCTCCGACAGACGCGGCTCCATCGCATCCGGCAGCCGGCAGGCGAAGATCGGCGACATCATGATCTCATCGGTCGGCTCGAAGTAGAAGCTGGCGACAACCGGAAGCGCGATCCACGACTCGGCGACGATGCCGGTTTCCTCCAGCAATTCCCGCCGCGCCGCGTCGATCGAGCGTTCCCCCGTTTCGATGCCGCCGGTCACCACCTGCCAGATATCGGGACAGATGGGCTCGTCCGAAGCGCGTTTGAGGAGGAGATGCTCGATCTCCCCCCCGCGCACGCGAAACGGATGAACCTGCACGAGGTTCGAAACGATTCCGGGCATCGGTCGGCTCCGCTACTTGTTGCCGATGGCGTCAGCCGCCGCCTCGCGACGGAGACGCTCCTCCCGCTCATCCTGCTCGTCCTCCGCACGACGGCCACCGAACTTCCCGCCGCCTCTGCGCTCCCACGGCTTGCCGGGTCCGCCGCGTGAATCCCCTCCGCGGAAATCGCCGCCGCGTGAATCACCGCCGCGTGAATCACCGCCGCGTGAATCACCGCCACGCGAATCACCGCCGCGTGAATCACCGCCACGGAAATCGCCTCCCTTGCCATCGCGGGAGAACCGGCCTCCGGGGCGTGCCTTCTCGGGACGTGGCCTGGGGGGTGGCAGCGGCTCCGGTGGAAGCTCGCCCGGCATGAACCGGGAAAGTCCCAGCGCGCTGATCTCGAACCCGCTCAGCTCGCGCCACTCGCCGTTCGGGACCATCTGCTCGTTCAGCAGACCGATGCGCGTCCGTCGCATCCGTATCACCTCGCAGTTGAGCGCCTTCAGCGCGCCGTAGATGCCGTGATACGAATCATCCAGCAGCGTCATATCGATCCACATCGAATGGGCATTCTTATTGCCGACCGTGACGCGGAGCGGGACGAAGTAATCCTCCCCCACCAGCACGCCCCCCTGAAGCTGCTCCACCTCATCATCGGTAAGATGGCGGTTCAGCTTGATCCGATATTCCTTCTGCAGCTCGATATCGGTCATATGCTGCGTCGATACCATGCGTGGATCGTTCGAGAGGACAACCACGCCGGAAACCGACCTGGTGAGCCTGCCGAACGGATAGCTCCACGGAGCGGTGGTCTCGAAGACCTCCTCGAACGCCGCGTTCCCCTTCTCGCAGAGGACACCGACCGGCTTGTTGTAGACCATGTACGAGAGCCGGCGCGGATACTCCGTTGGCGCCTCGTCGATCGTCACGCGCTCCTTCCTGAGGTTCACCTCGTAGAATCGCGATGACATCACCCTGGCGTTCACCCTGATGCGCCCGGCCTCGATAAACTGCCGGGCAAGCGCCGGCGAGAGATATTTCGCCTTGGTCAGAAGCTTCGGCAGAAGGATCCGCGTAAGCGCCTGATGGAAATAGACCCTCGCCTTTTTCTTTTTCTTGAACGGCGGACGGGGGCCGCCACGACCGCGCGGGCCGCCGAATCTGGACGATGGGCCGTAGCTGCTGCTTCCCCTGTAGGGGCGCGCGTCACGACGATCGCCGCCGCGTCCCATGTCGGAACGCCCTTCATCGCGGCGGACGAAATCACGTCGCTCACCCGTGTCGGGGCGATCATCGCGCCGTACGAAATCCCGCCGTGGAGCCTCGCGTGAGGAATCACGATCCCTTCCTCCGAATCCACCCCGATCACCACCGCCGCCAAACCCACCGCCGCCGAATCCACCCCGGTCACCACCGCCGCCAAAGCCCGTCCGCTCACGATCGGGACGAAATCCGCCGCCAAAGCCCGTCCGCTCACGATCACCCGCCGGACGCTCCGTCCTGACGAAGTCACGCCGTGGGGCCTCCCCCTGGCTTTGACCGGCATCGAATGGCGGGCGCTTTTCCATCCCACGCTCGGGAAATTCACGCCGACGGAACTCATTTCCCCCTGATTCTCCGGCGCCGGCATCCGGCTTCTTCGTCTCGCCGGCCGGTTTATCACCGGTCACCCTGTCGCGGTTGCGCTCCCGGATTCCCCAAACCTTCCGGGGTTTTTCCTGGCCTCCGCCCTGATCTTCCGTATCTGCCATAGTCTCTGTCCCCAGTTTGTACCTTGTTGTCCCCAATGGTCCTGGCGAGAATTGATCATTCGCCGGACGTTGCGTGCCGCGGGCGTTCCGGCACCGTCATTGTCGACTCAGTTCCCCCTGGCGTGTCGTTCACGCGTGAGTCGGGACGATGCGGATTCACACCTCAGGCCTTGATTCCCTCGCTCTCCCAGACGCCCATCCCCATGTAGCGCTGATGGCGGCGCTCCAGAAGCTGGTCGATCGGGTATGCGGATAGTTCATTCAATGTCTCGACAAGCGCCGATTTCAGCAGCTCCGCGGCCACGGCCGGCGTGCGGTGCGCCCCGCCAACGGGCTCCGGGATGATGCTGTCGGCAATTCCCATCTCCACAAGATCGCGCGCGGTCAGGCGCAGTGCCTCGGCCGCCTGCTCCTTGTAATCCCAGCTCTTCCAGAGGATGCTCGAGCACGATTCCGGGGCGATCACCGAGAACCAGGTATTCTCCATCATCAGGAGCCGGTCCCCCATGCCGATGCCGAGCGCCCCGCCGCTTGCCCCCTCGCCGATCACCACGTTGACGATCGGCGTCCTGAGGCGCGCCATCTCCAGAAGATTTCTGGCGATCGCCTCCGCCTGCCCCCGCTCCTCCGCCTCGATGCCGGGATAGGCGCCCGGCGTATCGATAAAGGTGACGATGGGGAGGCCGAACTTCTCCGCCAGCTTCATCAGGCGGAGCGCCTTGCGATATCCCTCGGGGTTCGGCATGCCGAAATTCCGGCTGACGTTCTCCTTGGTATCATGCCCCTTCTGATGACCGATCAGCACAAGCTCCCTTCCGTCGATACGGGTAAGCCCGGCGACGATTGCCTTATCATCGCCAAAGGCCCTGTCGCCATGAAGCTCGATGAAATCATCGCAGATCATCGCGACGTAGTCCAGCGTGAAGGGACGGTCCGGGTGTCTCGCGAGCTGTACTCGCTGCCAGCGTGTCAATTGTTCATAAATGCTGATGCGTAATCGTTCGACTTTCTGTTCCAGAACCTCTATCTCCTCGCCGATATCGAGCTGCTCGGACATCGCCCGCATCTCGGCGATCTTCTCCTCCAGTTCAAGTATCGGACGTTCGAACTCAAGAACGTATTTAGCCATGATATGGTTGTCTCGCTTTCAGTTATTTCGCGTATCTGATCGATAGTCGGGGCGGTCGGGG